>NZ_LR732817.1:2406759-3744611 GCF_902506195.1 Citricoccus sp. K5 | reverse complement strand
GGGCAAGGGTCCTTCGCCTCGAACGGATAGGTCGCACTTCCATCGAAGCGACAACCCTCCCGTGCCGGCCCACAGCGACACGCCGCCCGCAGGATACGAACCACACCCGCCTATCCGCGCAATCTCTAAGTTGGGTTCCGGGGAGTTTTCACCCGACTCCGTACAACAGAACCACCTCGCTCTATCTGGCCCGTTACGAGTCGCTAGAACGAAGACGGGCAGAATACGCAGGTGACACGGCCACGGCTCACTCGGACGGGATATCGTCAGGGTCGAACTTGACATCGATTAGCAACGGCTTGGTGCGGTTGGCGATCGCCTTCTTGGCCGTATCTAAGTCGGCGGGGGTACGAACGGTCACTCCTTCACCGCCCATCGCGACCGCGACGTCAGCGAGTTCGGGCCACTGAAACAGAGTCCGCGTAGGATCCATCCCGCGGTGTCGATACTGCACATGCTCCGCGCCATACGAACCGTCATTCAGTACCACCGTGATGACATCGAGCTCGTTCTGTACTGCGGTGGTGAACTCCATCAATCCGCCGAGCATGAATCCACCGTCACCACAGAACAGCAGCGTCGGCCGGTCACCGGCGGCCACCGCAGCTCCCACCGCATTGCCCATGCCTAAGCCGATGGATCCGAAGTTGCATGTATGCACCAGCGATTTCGGTTCGGCCACATGAAGGAGCTTGTAGCCGGCGAACATGAATCGGCCCGCGTCTACGACGAGCACTCGATCCTGGGGTACGAGCTGATCGATTGATCGCACCGTCTGGTGAAACGGGAGCTGGCCGTGGAGGGTGGTCGGAGGGTTGGGCAAATCATACGGATCCAGCTCGGATGATCGTTCGATCCAGTCATGCCGAAATGTGCTTGCCGACAGTTCTGCCTCGTCAAGGTATTGGACGATGACGTCAGCGACCTCAGATGCCTCTCCCACTAGCGATGCGTCAATTCTCACGTTCCGGCCGATGGCCTTTGGATCGTAGTCGCACTGCACTACGGTCTTGCCGTCCAGGAGCGAGGTCTTATCGGTGGTGAAGGAGTTCAGGCTGGCGCCGATGGCAATGACGCAGTCGCTCTTACCGATGAACTTCAGGGCTGCGTTGGTCGACAGGGTCCCGAAGACATCCAGAGATTCGGGCTCGCCGAGGAACAGCGACTTTGCTTTCAGAGTGGTTGCAACGGGGGCGCCCAACCGATCCGCCAACCGCAATACCGTGGCGCGCGCGACCGGGGTTGCCGCGCCCCGTCCCGCCAGCACCAGGGGACGCGTCGCGGTTACGATAACGCCGAGTGCCTTGTCTAGTGATTCGGGATCTAGTGTCGTCGCTGATTCGACCATGGTCTCGATGGGATCGTGGCGGTACTCGACCTCGGTCCACATGTAGTCCGCCGGAACATTGAGAACGATGGGACGGCGCTCAATAGCCGCACGTTGTAAGGCTTCTCGCAGGTCAGCCATGGCAGTCTCGGGTCCACGAACCTGCTGGAACCCTGCGCCCGTGGGTCGTACCAGTTCTTCCTGGTCAATGTTCTGCAGCGTATGAGTGTCCCCCTCGGCTGTATCACCGACGATTATGACCATCGGCATCCGGCTTCGCACGCTGTCGATCAGAGGCGTGAGGGTGTTGGATAGCCCGGGGCCGTGCGTTACGGTCGCCACGCCGATCTGGCTCGAGACACTCGCGTAGCCATTGGCCATCATGACTGCGCCGGCCTCATGGGCCGAGGCGATATACGTCGTCTCCGGCAGGGATGAATAGTGGTTGGCCATGAAGAGGTTACCGTCACCCATGAGGCCGAAGACCACCGTCACGCCGTGATCGGCAAGGCCTTGGGCAAGTGCTTCATAGACATACATGGTGCGTCCTTTCGCATGGCAGTATCCGCGTGTCAGCGGGCTGCTTTCGCCAACTCCGGCGGTGCCGCCGCGCTCGTTGCCGTGGCCTTGGCCCGCGCCAAATCCTCGCGGATCGTCAGGCCGTATTCCCGAGGATCGAGTTCCAGCCCGTACCGCTTGGTGGACGGATACAGTTTCGCCATCCGGGCATGCTCCTCGGTGATCGACTCCTTCATCGCGTCGATGCTCGGCAGCTCGATATCCCCGGCGATCAGTGCTCCGAGCCACCGGCTCTGGATGTCCATCATTCGGATGTTGGCACCACCGCTGACATCGAACAGACCGATGAAGTAGAGGCCGGGCCATTCCGGTGTAACTATGCGTCGGTAGAGGTCGATTCGGCCGTCCGAGATCGGCGTCACCTCGTCATCGAGGAACGGAATGTCGTATGCATAGCCGGTAGCGGCAATGACCGCATCGAAGTCCTCTTCGGATCCGTCATCAAAACGCACGGTGATGCCTCTTGCGCCAAAGGCGCCGGGGCGGACTGCAATCCGATTCCAGGCGATGTGAGCCATTACAGTGGGGTGGCTGGCCGGGTGGGTACGACCTTTGGGGGTTTCGAATCCCCATCGCTCCATCCGCCCATGCACGATATAGGTAACCATTTCCCGCAGCCGCCGGGCCAGCGGCCAAGGAAGCCATGGCCGTTCCACCTTCGCGAGGAACCGCGACAGCGGAACACCGAAAAGCATGCGCGGCATGATGAGCACCGGAGAACGCGCCGCCAAGACCGTCCGGCGGGCTGACACGCAAACGTCAGCAGCGATGTCCAGACCGCTGTTGCCGGTACCCACGACCAGGACGTTCTTGCCCGCGAATGGTTCGGGAGTCCGGTAGTCACGTGAGTGAAGGTAGGTACCGGTGAAGTCACCGGCGAAGGGCGGATCGCTGGGGATGGATTGATGCCCATTAGCTATAACCACCCTGTCGTAATCAAATTCGGAGCCATCGGCGAGGGCCACCCGCCAGCACCGCTCGCCCAGCGGGTACACCTTAGTCACTTCGCTGTTGAAGCGGATATGCGGCCGCAGTTTGAACTCGTCGGCATATGCGTCGAAGTATTCCCTCATTTTGTAATGTGTCGGGAAAATCGACGCGTCTGTGGGGATCGGGAAGTCTCGGTAACCGGTGTCTTTGGCTTCCGAGTTGATCCGCAGCGATCGGTAGGCAACGCCGGCTCCACTGTCGTTTCCGTAGACCCAGAGGCCACCGACGTGGGCGCCCTTTTCGTAGACCGTCACATTGCAATGCCGTCCCAGCAGGTGTTTGGTGATGGCCAGCCCCGCGGGGCCGGCGCCCACTACTGCAACTCGCTCAGCTGGCACGATTTCCTACTTTCGAAGTTGGTTTCCAATTTAGATAATCTGTATGCTAGCTCCCCCCCACCAAGGAGACAAGGGACAGGAGAGGATCTGCGCGGCGCAGCCATTCAAATCGGTGGATTGAGGCGGGTTTCAGCAACCCGGACAATCCGGGACTTAACCTCGGCGGCACGAGGTGTGATCTGCACAAGTCGTCGCACCGTGTTATACGGAGCGCACCACCCGTCGCAGCGCGTCGACACGCCGCTCCCAGGCCAGTCGGGTCCACGCGGCATCCGGCGCCATCTGGTCGAACCCGTGGTAGACACCCGGATAGACATGCAGTTCCAGCGGCACGCCGGCTGAGGCCAGCGCCTCGGCGAAGCGCAGATCCTCGCCGAGAAACAGGTCGAGGGACCCCACATCCAGATAGGTGGGCGGCATCTCGTGCAGGCTTGTCGCGCGAGCTGCCGCGGCATCCGCTGGCACCGGCAGCTCTGCACCGTTGCCACCGAGGATATGTCGCCACGCTTCAGCGTTATGTTCGCTGTTCCAGATTCCCACGGCAGGTTGGGGTCCCTGGGTCACGGTCCGATCGTCGAGCATGGGCGCTGCGAGCATCAGCAGCGACAGTGGAGGCTCCGGCTGGTGTCGCCAGCGCAGCGCGAGGGCGGCCGCCAGGCCACCGCCTCCGCTGACCCCGTAGACGGCGATCCGGTCGGGCTGGATATCTAATTCGCTTGCTGCCCCGACCAACCAAGACAGAGCGGCATTGCAGTCGTCCAGCCCGGCCGGGTAAGGATGTTCCGGCGCGAGGCGGTAGTTGATCGAGACGGTGGTGACACCCGCCTGCGCCGCCAGTTCGGCTGCGTGGGCGTCCTCAGCCTCAATGCTGCCCATGATCATGCCGCCACCGTGGATGTAGAGCAGGGCTCCCCCACCACGATCCCTCAGCGGTTGATAGATTCGGGCGGGAACCGGCGGATCAGTATCGAGGACGATATCCCGTCTGGTGACCGCCGCTTCGGGGGCACGGGCGTTCGCCTTTTGGCCAAGTCGCTCATACACCCGGCGCCGCTCGTTCAGATCGTCGATCCCGCCGAAACCCCGCGGCCCCAGGGCCTTCCGAAATCCGGCCAGTGGTTTGCGCATCTCGGGGTTGATCCGCCATTCGTCGGGCAATCCGGGATGGCTAGTTTCGGGCATCATGGCCCGTGGCAGTCAAGGGGGCACCGGCCCGGTAGCGGACTCCCAAGTCGCTTTCGATGTTCATGGCGCTCTGCTGTGTGGACTTGATCAGTTCGGCTTCCCGGTCGGCGTCCAAGCCCGCGCTGAGGGCGGAGACGTGAATCGCTGCCATAATCCCGCCTTCCGCGTCGTGGACGGGCACCGCGAGCCCGAAGATTCCCGGCGCGCCTTCTTCCCGGCTCAAGGACAGTTCCTGCTGACGGATCCGGTCAAGTTCTGCGCTCAATTCCGCCGGATCAGTGATCGTGGACGGCGTTAGCTGCATCTGGACCCGCCCCATGGCCCGCTCCCGCAGATCATCGTCATAGGCGGCGTAAAGCTTGCCGGCCGCTGTCGCATGCAGCGCCAACGAATCACCGATCCGGATATTAACTGAAACCGGTTGACTGCCACGGAATCGCTCGACGTAGACGATCCGATTACCGACTCTGACAGCGAGATAAACATCGTTGCCCAGAGTCTTGGCCAGCAGCTCCAAATGGCGCCGGCCAACGGTACGGATTTCTAGGGAGTTCATCACCTTGATGCTGACGGTGATCGCCCGAGGACCCACCATGTACCGCAAGTCCTCGGTGGCGGTGATCAGCTCGGCGGCCAGCATCGTCTGCAGCAGGTTATGCATACTGCTGACCGGGGCATTGACTGCCTGGCTCAGCTCGGTCAGCCGCATGCCCTCCGCCGCATCGGCAAGCGCATCGAGGACGTCGAACGTCCGCAGGAACCGATCCGGCTTCATGGTCTGGCCCCCTCGTCCGATATTGCTAGCGTTCCGTTTTTGAGCAACGTCTCGATCTTCTCATCACCGAATCCTGCATTGCGGAGCAACTCGACCGTGTGCTGTCCGGGAGCTGCCAAACCGCGTTGTACCTGCGCCGATGTTCGGCTGAAACGGGGGGCCGGTGCCGGCTGGGTGATGCCGTCTACCTCGACGAAGGCGTTGCGCGAGATATTGTGCGGGTGATGCGGTGACTCTCGCATCGACAGCACCGGCGTGACGCACGAGTCGGTCCCTTCCAGTAGCGCGGACCACTCGTCACGGGTGCGCGTACGGAACACGTCGGCAAACACTGACCGCAGGGCCGGCCAGCCCTCGCGGTCCCACTGGTCGGGTAGTGCGCGCGCGTCGAGGCCGAGGCAGTCGAGCAGATCGGCATAGAACTTCGGCTCCATCGCCGCAACCGCCACATGCTTATCGTCCGCGGTGGCGTACACGCTGTAGAAATGCGCGCCTCCGTCGTTCATATTGGCTGCACGATTGTGGTTCCACAGGCCGCGCCCGGACAGTTCGTACATCATCGTCATCAACAGTGCGGACCCTTCCGCCATAGACGCGTCGACGACCTGCCCCTTCCCTGAGGTCTTCGCCTCCAGCATCGCCGAGACCATACCGAAGGCCAGTAATAGTCCGCCACCGCCGAAATCGCCGATGAGATTGAGTGGCACTGTCGGCGGGCGGTCCGGCTCACCGATGTGATCGAGGACGCCGGCGAGTGCGATGTAGTTGAGGTCGTGGCCGGCGCGCTGAGACATCTCACCGTCCTGTCCCCAGCCCGTCATGCGCCCGTAGACTAGGCGCGGATTCTGGGTGTGACACGCCTCAGGGCCCAGTCCGAGGCGTTCCATCACACCGGGGCGGAATCCCTCGACGAGGCCGTCGGCACCGTTCAGAAGTGTCAGTACCGTCCCCAGCCCGTCCGACGACTTCAAATCCACTGCAATGGATTTTCGCCCCCGACCCAAAGCGTCTGCGGTCATCCGACCCAGATCATCCGGCGCCGAACCGTTCGTGGGTGGCAGCCGATCCACCCGGATTACCTCGGCGCCGAGGTCGCTCAACAGCATCGCCGTGAACGGCGTTGGACCGACACCGGCGAACTCAACGACCCGAATCCCATTCAACGGTCCCACCATCACACCCCTTCTTTTCGCGGCATGGCCCACCGGACGGAAGATCCTTGACTTTCACCTCCGGAAGTAGAGGAAGCCGAAATTGGACGAACACCATGCTCAAAGTACGCAACATCGCTCATGGGCGGGAATTGCGGGCGACGCGCAACCCGGACCAGCGGCCGATTTCTCGGTAGGACCCCATCAGGAGTATTTCAGTTCTCGAAATCGACTTCTCGACCATGGACTATTGCACGCGAGACGAGCCGCGTCAACACGTGCTCGAACACTGCGGGCCCACGAAATCATAGTTTGACCGGCTTGAGATTGCTCGCTAAACTTCGTAATCACGAAGTAGATTCCGAAATTTCGACTCCTTTGGTTTCGACAGGCGCCTGTCCTGTGAGGCCGGGGGCGGCGATGCTGGATCGAAGGGAGGGGCACGGTGGTTGCGCGACCGGAATCTGTTGACCTCTCACGGCTGGTCGATAGCCATGCGACCAGGTCGCCCTCGGCGAGTGCGCTGGTGGTCGGCGCGCCGCGTCCGACTTTCGTGGAGGTGTCGGTGGCTTTCGTTGTCACACAGTCGGGCTCCGATCCCGGAGTCCTCACCGATCACTGCGTCGCTCGCCTCGCGGGGTTCAAGGTTCCCCGACTCATCGTGTTCGTTACGGAACTTCCGCAGACGGTTACCGGTAAGGCCCAACGCCGAAGACTACGCGCATTGGCTGAGGAGCGCGTCAGAGAACAACTGTTCAAGGATCGGATGGCCAAGATATGACCAACAACTGGGGCCGCTGGGGCGTCGATGATGAGATCGGGGCCCTGAACCTCGTCACCCCCGAAGTCACCTGCCGGGCTGCTGCCCTGGTGAGCACCGGGCAAACGATGTCCCTGGCTCAACCCCTGGGACCGAGTAGTGACGTACCGGGTCACCGGCACCGGCCGTCACGCTTCATGGATCGTGATGCCGGCGACTACGCTCTCGGCGCTCGTACTGTTGGTGGGTTCAAATTCGCCGAGGACACCGTACAGTTCCCCACCCACAGCGGTACTCACGTCGATGCTCTGGCCCACGCCTGGGCAGGAGATGAACTGTACAACGGGCACTCGGCGTCCAACACGCGCAGCACGCGGGGCGCCCAGCGGTGCGGTGCCGAGAAACTGATCCCGGTGGCCACCCGCGGCGTACTCGTCGATCTGGTCCAGTCAGCCGGCGGCCCGCTCGCCCCCACGGTCGAAGTCACCCCGTCTGATCTGGAACGGGGCATCGCTGAATCCGGTGTGGAGATTCGTGCCGGTGATGCCGTGCTCGTTCGGACCGGTTGGTGGGAATCGAAAGGCGCAACGAGCAACTACTACGCAAATGAACCCGGTATTGGCGAGGCGGGCGCCCGTTGGCTTGCCGAACGCGACGTCGCACTGGTCGGTTCCGACAACTACGCCATCGAACAGCAGGCCGAGCAGCCTGGCTTCCCGGCTCATCTCATCCTTCTCCACCAACATGGGGTGCCCTTGATCGAGAATCTGGAACTGACGGGCCTCGCAGCCACACTGCACGACCTCGGCCGCTCCACTTTCTTGCTGGTGTTCGCGCCCATCCCCCTGTCTGGCTCCACCGGTGCGCCGGTCACGCCCGTGGCCGTCCTATGAACTCCGACTGGATCACAACGCATATCCACTGCGGCGACTTGGTCGTCGTGGCGCAAGGTGTCGGAGAACCGACCGGATTACTCAATCAGCTCCTGGCCGCTGATCTCCCTGAAGTGGAAATCTTCGTCGGTCTCAGCCACAGCGACGCGCTCACCGGCAGCTCACCGGCGCGCCCCTTGATTTCCTTCGGCGCGATGGGGCCCCTGCGCAAACTCGCCACGGTCGGGCAGGTCCAGGTGATCCCATGCGCGTTCACCGACCTGACCCGGGTGTTGCCACTGCGCGTCAAAGGAAATCTCGTCGTCGTCCTCCAGGTAGGACCTGCCGACCACGACGGCAATCACAGCCCCGGGATATCACTGGACTACACCTACGAACTCCTCG
Source organism: Citricoccus sp. K5 (assembly GCF_902506195.1). Lineage (NCBI taxonomy): Bacteria > Bacillati > Actinomycetota > Actinomycetes > Micrococcales > Micrococcaceae > Citricoccus > Citricoccus sp. K5. The sequence goes on along the minus strand of NZ_LR732817.1, from coordinate 3,736,229 downwards.
ACCGCGCCGATGTGGTGGTGGCCGAGGTGAATGCGGCGGTGCCGACCACAACGGCACCGACAATTCCGGCCGACAGCTTTGACGCGGTGGTCCACACGAGACGACCTCTGCCCACCGTACCGCCATCGGCAGTAGCCGAGGAACACCAGCGAATCGCGCACCACGCCGCTCGACTCATTCCTGACGGCGCCACAATCCAGCTCGGAATCGGCTCTATTCCCGGGATATTGGGTAAGACACTGGGAACCCGACGCGACCTCAGAGTCCGCTCAACCCTCATCGGCGATTGGCTGCTCGATCTGCATACTGCCGGGGCTCTGAGCGACGAGCCCGATGCGGTCGTCCTGAGCGAAGCTGCCGGGTCTGAGGACTTGTACCACTTGGTATCCGACTCAGACTTTCTGCTGCGCCCGATCTCCGAGGTGGTGGCGCCGGCGGCAGCCGGGTCCATCCCCAAGTACTTCGCGATTAACTCCGCATTGCAAGTCGATCTCTCCGGACAGGTCAACGCCGAGGAAACGGACAGCGGATACATCGGAGGGATCGGCGGCCAGACCGAGTTCTTCCGAGCCGCGCAACGCTCTCCCGGAGGAGCGTCTATCGTCGTGCTCCCGGCCACAGCACACGGTGGTTCGAGCTCACGCATCGTGTCCCGACTGACACCGGCGACAGTGACGACCCCGCGGTCAGGAATCGACTACATAGTCACGGAATTTGGCGTCGCCGACCTACGCGGACGAACCCTGCCAGAACGCGCCGAGGCGATCGCCGCGGTCGCCGCACCACAGCATCGACAACAGCTTCTCGAGCAGAATGGATACGACAGATGACAGCACCAGCCGAGGTAGGATCCCGGCTCGACGGGTTCTTCCGCAACAGACTCAACGGCGCCGATCCGCAGGTGAACGGCCTGCAACGCATCGGTGTCGGTAGATCACGGGACAACTGGAAGTTCGAGCTGACGCTCCAGCGTGATAGTGCCGAACAGACTGAGCCATTGATCCTTCGCACCGATCCTCCCGGAGGGCTGGTCGAAACTGACCGCCAGGTCGAGTTCACAGTGCTGGGGCTGCTGGAAAAGAGCGATTTACCCACGCCGGCGGCCCGGTGGATCGATGCCGATGGCACCTGGCTCGGACGCCCGTCACTGATCATGCAGCAGTGCCCGGGCGATTGCGACTACCGCGTACTGTCCGATCCGGGACGCACCACCGCAGAGAAGAGGGAACTCGCCGAAAAGTTCTGCGAACTATTGGTGCAGGTACACGCCGTCGACTGGCAATCACTCGGGCTAGAGACCGTCCTGCACAATGACGCGGGATACGGTGCAGCGGCCGAGCTCGCCGCCTGGGTACGTATCCTCAGGCAGGATCAGCTTGAGCCACTTCCGGAGTTGGACTTCGCGATCGACTACCTGACGCGGTCGGCACCGAGGCCCAGCCGGACCACCTTGGTCCATGCCGACTTCAAACCCGGAAATATCCTGCTCGAGGGCCAGGACATCACCGCACTCCTGGACTGGGAACTCGCCCACCTCGGCGATCCACTCGAAGACCTCGGCTGGGTTACCCAGCCGTTGCGCCGTGTCGAGCACCTCATCGACGGCAGCTGGGAGGCCGACGATCTGATCTCCCACTATGAACACGTATCGGGGCACACCATTGACCGGGCGAGTCTTCGCTGGTGGCAAGCATTCTCAACGTTCAAGACTGCTGTGATGCAGGTCAGTGGCCTGCGATCGTTCCTAGAAGGCCGCAGTGACGAACCGTTCCGGCCGACCCGGCGCGTCCTGACCACGTTGCTCGACCACGCGATGGAGGACCTCTCATGAGACCGACGATCGACGAACAACTATCTGGTGCGGACCGTCTGCTCGCATTGGCCGAGACCGAGACCGAACTCGCGGCAGCGGGTGAATTGATCACCAACGCCCGACGGTTACTGAAGCGCGTGCGGACCTCCTGGGAGCCGACGCTACCGTTCCTCCTCGAGGACAATGCCCGCCTCAGCGAACTCTTGGGTGACGACTCCGAACCGGCCTCTCCGGCTAGCGGGCTCCAAGTGATCGCCGACCGCAACGAATCGCTGCGCGAGAACCTGAGCCGGCTCATCTCCACGTTGGGCGAGGACCCATCCGAGGTCCGTCGCAGGACCGAGATCGGCAGCTATTCGCAATGGCGCGCCGCGACCGACCCGACCTGACTCAACCGCTTGAAAGGAAACCAAATGGCCTCGGACACCCTCCCCGCAGACCGCTCCTACGAGGAGTTCGCGGAGCACTTCCCACTGGCACCGATCGATGACCATTTCGTCCATCAAACCCCGGACCCGGTGCGGGTCATGTGGACTGGTGACCCCCGGGCATATGAACGGCACTGGGTCGTCATCCACGACGACACCGGCGACCTCACCATCGCTACCGGCGGTAGCTTCTACCCCAATCTAGACCGCGCCGAGGCCTACGCCATCGTCAACTCAAAAGGTCGGCACACCAGTGTCCGGAGCTATCGGCCAATCGGCGCCGATCGTGACGACCTCCGGGTCGGCCCCATCGTCCCTGTCATCGTCCGAGGCCTGCGGGAATGGCGCTACATTCTCGAGCCGAACGAGTGGGGTATCAGCTACGATCTGGCCTTCACCGACACCACTAGGCAAGCGTTCCGCGAACCGCTGTCTAACTCCGCGGCCGGCACTCCCCCCGGCCGCCGTAACGACGTCACTAGCGGGTTCGAGTGTTTCGGAACCGTTTCCGGCTGGGTCGAGATCGACGGTGAACGAATCACCCTCGGCCCCAACGCTGCGGGAACTCGAGACCGGCACTGGGGCACCGGACGCGGCGTCGGTGGTCCGCGCCTCTCCCTTGGCGGGCGTCTACACGTCGGAACCAATGGGAACGCCTTTGTCGCCTTCCCCGACTGGAACCTCTGGGGCGACCGGCTGTTCTATCCATTCGGTGAAGACACCGTTCCCTGGACCACCGCGCACAAACCCACGCGGCGGCTGCGCTTCGAGCCAGACACGGATATCTTCACCGAAGGCATCGTCGACTACACCTTCGCCAACGGTGAGAGCGCCCAACTTCATTACGAGAAGATCGGCCAGCAGACCCTATACCTACGCTGCGGCATGTACGGAGGCACCCCAGACCGCGACATTCACCAGGGCAGTTATGACGGACCGGCGATGACCGAAGGCGAGACCTACGACGTCAACCGGCCTGAAACACGAATTGCCATCCGGGGACTCGACGAGCATCTATGCCGCGTCACCCGCGATGACGGCACATCAGTGCTCGGCATCTACCAGACCATCGACCCGGTGGCCTTCGAAGTCTGCACCGCTGGGCGAAAAGGCTGGGATTTCCTCAGCTGAGACCGAGCGGAGTGCGGCCGGCTCGGACACCAACTGCGTCACGAAGCGACTGGTGGACTTCTGGCCACACTCCGCTCGTTCTAAGCCCGGATATGAGAGCGGCCGTCATTCACTTCGTTGGGTCGTCCGAAGCCAGGATCCGGTCCATGACGATCTCGCTAAAAGCCCGCCGAATATCATCGGCGCCAAGGCGTCCCTCGGGGTTGTACCATTCGGCAGTCCAATTGATCATCCCCAGAATCGCCAGACGCATGAGGCGTGGATCGCCCGTTACCCCGCCGGGCATGCCTGCCTCGATGATCTCGGTGAACAGCTCGTCGTAGCGATTGATCTGCTTGAGATAGTTGTCCTTATAGGGCGCTCCGAGAAAGCGCCGCTCGCGCTGAAAGACGATCACGCCGTTGGGGTTGTCAAGCACGAAGCTCAGATGGTTTTCCACCGCCAGGCGCAACTTCTTCATCGGGTCGAGATCCGTGGCGTTAATCTTCTCGAGTTGCTCGACCCACGGCGCAATGCCCGTGGTCAGAACCTTATAGAGCAGTTCCTGTTTGCTCGATATATGATAATAGAGACTCGCTGTGGTCAGCCCCATCGCCTTGACAATGTCGGAGATGGAAGTGCCATTATACCCGCGCTCAGCGAAAAGATCCTGAGCGGTGGCGATGAATGCCTGAATGGTCTCGGCTGCCGGTCGGCGACCGTACCCACCCGACGCAGGCTTCGAATTCGACAACGGGCCGGATTCCTCCCCATCTTCCACCTTCGAGTCAGCCCGCGCGCCGTTCAGGCTGATGCCTGCGGAACCGCCGAGCATCTGACCTCATTAACCGTACAGTAAGCGTACTTGCCCGCCGTGTGTTCGGGGTGGAACGGTCGATGTTATGGCGAAGGTGAGTTGGGGCCGGCGCCAATGATGGCGCCGGCCCCAACTGCACATTCGGATCCGCCTCGCTCAAGGGCGCGACCTACCGGTCTCGCACCCTCGCCGAGCGAAGACGCCCGCCTAGGAACCCGCCGATGCGAGCACCGGTTCTTCGGATTGCTTGACCGGTTCAACAAGATACTCGCTCAGGTCCGCGTTCTGGACCCTCTTCCAAAAGTCGACGATTCGGAACGGGTTGTTGACCACCACCCGGCCATGGGAGTTCCGGTAGTAGACGTCCATACCTGGGTGCGTCCAGATCATGCCTTCGTGGGTGGCATCCACCTGCTCGTTGTAGTCGTCGTGCACGTCTTGCCGGCATTCCACTACGGCGATCTGCTGTTGCTGCATCTGGCGCACCAAATCCATGAGGTAATGCATCTGCATTTCCAGCATGAACAGCAGACTTCCCCCGTGACCAAACTGGAGGTTGGGGCCATAGAGGCAGAAGAAATTCGGAAACTTCGGCATCGTGAGCCCGAGGTACGCGCGAGGATCATCTCCTCGCCATACGTCGTGCAGTTTCGTGCCCCCCCGCCCGGTGACCGTCATGGGCGCCAGGAATCGCACCACATCGAACCCGGTGGCCAGCAGGATCACATCCACCTCGTAGGCAGCGCCGTCGTCGGCCACGATGTGGTTGGCTGAGATCGACTTAACGCCATCGGTCACCAACTCGACGTGCGGCCGGGTCATCGTCCGGAACCAGCCATTGTCGAGCAGCATTCGTTTGCCGTAGGGCGGGTACGTCGGCAGGCACTTGTCCAACAGATCCTGATGCTCTCCGAGTTCAGAGACGACGTGCCTGGTAAAGAATCGGCGGTGACCGTCGTTGATAGCGTTGATCGAACGGTCAGGGTGTTCCCATTCCGAATCCTTCTGGAGCGCCTCGTAGATGCGGTCATTGAAGGTCCAAGCGAGCCGGAGCCGATACCACGACGCGTACAGCGGCACCGCGCTGAACAGCCAACGAACCCCATCGGGGATCGGCGTCTTGAATTGCTCGAACGGTGCGGCCCACTGCGGCGAACGCTGGAAGACCGTCATGGACTTCACAGTATCCGCGATCGCGGGAACCAGCTGCATGGCACTTGCGCCATTGCCGATGACTGCGACCCGCTTCCCCGTCAGGTCCAGCGACTCGGGCCACCGCGCCGTATGCGCCACCGGACCCTCGAACTCTTCCAGCCCGTCGATCGTCGGCCACTTAGGCTTATTGAATGCTCCCACCGCACTGATAACCATGTTGGCGCGCACCGTCTCGAACTCACCATCGCCGGTAGCCACCGCCAGTTCCCACTCCTGCGCGTGCTCGTCGAAGACGGCAGACGTCACCTCCGAACCGAATCGGACGTGCTCACGAATGCCGAACTCATCGGCAATACGGTTGAAGTAGTCACGGATCTCCGCTTGGCCTGCGAAGTAGCGAGTCCAGTCGTTCTTTGCGAAGGAAAACGAGTACAGGTGGCTGGGAGTGTCAACTCCGGCTCCGGGATAGTGGTTCTCGTACCACGTGCCCCCGATCTCGTCATTGCGCTCGAAAATCACATACGGGATGCCCGCTTCCTGGAGTCGGACCGCGGCGCACAGACCGGATGCACCGGCTCCGATGATCGCTGCACGCAACTGGACGCCGCCAGCAGTGGCCGGCTCCCCGGTCGCCACAGTGACGGCCTGCTCATCCTGCTCGGGGTCCTCGAGACCCAACTCGTGAGCCATCATGTCCGCATAATCCAGCGGCACTGGCTCACCCATCGACACACTCAGCATGTCTGCAAGCAGCCGTCGCGACGGTGCGGGCGCCGCGAGCGGCTTTCCGTTCTGCCACGCACTAATTGCGTCGAAGGCAGCGGAACGGATCTGCTCCTGAATGTGGCCATCGAGGCCGCCCGTATCGTTGTCGCCCAGTCCTCGGTTTCGGGTAGGCCGGTACGGGTCCTCAAGCCATCGCAGGTCCCCGGTCATCTGAACCAGCACCATGAGGAGGGTCGGGATGTTCGCTTCTGCAAGCGCTTGCCGAAGCACCTCTCCGTCCGGGGCTTCCACTTCTGTTATCTCATTCGGCATAACTTCTACTCCTACTAATCCTCGCTCGGGAACAGGCACCATTTAACCAACTTACTGATCATTTAGTACGCTACTTTACGGCCCCGGCCCGGCGAGAACAAGGCTTCTTTTTGCCGGACCGTCCAGTGCCAGTATCGGACCCACACCACGAAGGAAACAGACGCGCCCCGCCCCGCCGGAAATAAGGACCGGCTGAGGGCGGGGCGCAAGGGCCTGAAGACGGGAAGGCGTTAACTCAGACCTTCAGCCAGCACCGAGAAACCATTACAGGCTCTTCACACTTGAGCGTGGAGTCCTGCTCGAGGGTGGATTTGGGAGCGTCGGCGTGTCCGCTGGAAGCTCCGTCCCAGGATACGTGACTGGTAGTTGGTCTGGTTGCGGTAGCCACGCCCGGTGCGTTTGATGGCTCATCACAAATGAGGGTGTAGACGGGGTTCTCGGTGTAGCGGCGCGTCGATAGCTGGATAGAGGTCGAGGCCTTCCGAAGATGGAAGTTCTCACACTGCCCATCTGAAAGACCTCGACGTGCCTAACGCTACCTTCGACGACTATGACCTGACCAAGTTCTGCCGCCTGGACGAGATCGGCCTCGAAGCCACCGGCCAGCATCTGGAACCCGGCCGGGCGGTGCTGGCCTGCAAGGTCGCGGACCCGGATGACTGGTGCCACCGCTGCGGATCTCAGGGCACCCCAAGGGGCACGGTGGTACGGAGGCTGGCGCACGAGCCGTTGGGCTGGCGGCCCACGACCCTGCACATCACGGTCCGGCGCTATTGGTGCGATGACTGCGCCCACGTCTGGCGCCAGGACACCACCGCCGCGGCAGAACCCAAGGCCAAGATTTCCCGCCGCGCACTGCGCTGGGCCCTGGAGGCCCTGGTCATGCAGCATCTGACCGTCGCAAGGGTCGCCGAAGCGCTGGCGGTGCGGTGGAACACGGCCAACGACGCCGTGCTGGCCGAGGGCAAGCGGGTGCTCATCAACGACCCGGCCCGGTTCGACGGGGTCACCGCCATCGGCGTGGACGAGCACGTGTGGCGCCACACTCGGCGCGGGGACAAATACGTCACCGTGATCATCGACCTCACCCCGCTACGCGCCGGCACCGGCCCGGCCCGCCTGTTGGACATGGTCGAGGGCCGCTCCAAGAAGGCCTTCAAGACCTGGCTCGCCGAACGCGACCAGGCCTGGCGCGACCAGATCGAGGTGGTGGCCATGGATGGGTTCACCGGATTCAAGACAGCCGCGGAGGAGGAGTTGCCCGAGGCCACCGCGTCATGGATCCCTTCCACGTGGTCCGTCTGGCCGGGGATGCCGTGGACAAGTGCCGGCGGCGGGTCCAGCAACAGGTCCACGGCCACCGTGGCCGCAAGGACGATCCTCTCTACAAAGCCCGACGCACCCTGCTCACCGGGGCCGGGCTGCTCACCGACAGGCAGTACTCGCGGATCCAGGACGTCTTTGACGGTGACGACCACGTGGAGGTCGAGGCCACCTGGGCGTTCTACCAGCACATGGTCGCCGCCTACCGACAGCCGGACCGGACGAAGGGCAAGACGATGATGGCCACGCTCATCGCCAAGCTAGGCCGGGCGGTGCCGGCCAAGCTCACCGAACTGGCCGCGCTGGGCAGAACGCTGAAGAAGAGGTCGGCGGACATCCTGGCCTACTTCGACCTGTCCGGCACTTCCAACGGACCCACCGAGGCCATCAATGGCCGGCTCGAGCACCTCCGCGGATCCGCCCTGGGCTTCCGAAACCTCACCAACTATGTGACCAGATCACTGCTGGAATCCGGAGGATTCAGGCCCCGACTACACCCTGGATTGTGAAGAGCCTTTTAAGGAGTCCCTTTTGGGGCTGCCCTGGGGCAGCAGGAGAGGCTTCCATCCGGGGAAGTCGTCATCACTTCACGCCTCGGTGGTGCCGACAATCGATCGGACGCTATCCTTCAGGATCGATCTTGCGATCTTTCCAGTGGGAGTCATCGGCCACGCGTCGACGAAGATGACGTCGACCGGCACCTTGAAAGAGGCCAGACGTCCCCGACAGAATTCGATGATCTCTTCCGCGGTCGCGCTATCGGAAGCCTCGAGCTCCACGATTGCCACCGGAACTTCACCCAACCGCGTATTTGGGCCGGCGACTACCTGAACCACGTTCACGCCCGGGTACTGTGCGAGCACATTCTCGACATCGGCCGGGTGGACGTTGTTTCCACCAACGATGAATTTGTCGGAGAGTCGCCCGGTGACAGAAAGATAGCCGGCATCATCAAGGCGTCCGATATCCCCGGTATAGAACCAGCCGTCGTCATCCTTGACCGCCTGCGTCGCCTGCGGATTCTTGTAGTACTCCCGCATCACCGTGTAACCGCGGACCGCGATTTCCCCGTCCTCACCAACGCCGAGGGGGCGCCTGGTTACCGGGTCCACTATCGCGATCTCATAGTCGTCGATGACGACACCCTTGCCGGCGAGAATGCTCTCGACCGGATCGGTCGGCCGCCCCAATGTGGTCGTCGAGGTCGTCTCAGTCAGGCCGTACACGGGCATGAGCGAGACCATGCCTAGCTTGTCGCGAGCACCGCTAACGATTTCCGCCGGTATCCTCGCGCCGCCGATCCATCCGGTGCGCAGCGAAGACGTGTCGTAGTCCGCGAGTTCGGGATGATGGAGCAGATCATAGAAATGTGTCGGAATGCCCGACAGCACGCTGACTTTTCGGCTCTCGATCACCTGGAGCGCTTTTGTGGTGTCCCACTGGTCGAGTTGCGCGATCGCGCCGCCCGAAATCAGAGCCGGCAAGAAGCTACTGAAGACGCCTGACACGTGAAACAGAGGGAGGTGGCCCAGCACTCGATCCTCGGAACCCACTCCGAGCCAGGCCGTCACCGCTTTCATCATACGGAGCGCCTGATGGGTGTGAACAACGCCCTTGGGATGCCCGGTCGTCCCCGAGGTGAAGACGATGATCAGCGTGTCATCGACGGTGACGAGTGACTTGGCATGCGCCAGCTCCTGGGCCGAAGTCTCGCGTGCTCTGTCGAAGAACTCCTCGTAGATGCTGATACCTGCGGTTCGGTTGTCGCCCATTTGGACAACCCTGCGCAGCATCGGGAGTTCAGCCGACCCGGTTCCATCCCACGACGGACAGATCTCAGCGAATCTTGCGGCGTAGTCAATACCCAGGAATGGCTCGGGGATGAAGAGGATCGAGGTGTCCGATTGCCGAAGAACATACTCGGCTTCCCCGGCCTTGTACCTGGTGTTGATCGGAATCACAACCGCGCCGATCTTTGCTGCACCGATCCACAGGAGTAGCCATTCAGGATGATTCGGCAACCACAGTGCAACGTGATTCCCTTTGGAGATCCCCACAGCTAGTAATGCCCGCGCGATCTCGTCCGTTCGCGAGTCGACTTCCGACCAGGTCAACCGCCTGTCTCGGTGCATGATGGCCGGATTATCCGGATATCGCGCCGCGGTGGCCGACAGTTGTTCGTGCAGTAGTTCAGTACCCCTGGTCATAGCTCTCCTTGGTCGTCAATCCTGCAGGGCTGTAAAGACAGTCCCGCAACCGCTCGGTAGATCCGTCGGCTGGCAGTCGTGGCGCGCTCGGCCGCTTGAACGCCGTCAGGGACACGGGGTCCAGCGCCCCAAACGGTTCCGATCACCGCTCACCACCGAACGCGGCCTGACGCATCTCGGCAATACTAACCGGCATTCGCTTGTGCGAAAAGGGTTCCGAGATTCCGATACGGGGATGGTGCTGCGGCTCCGCTCCTGCGGGTCGATCGCCCTGGCTTGGCCTTCCGGAACTATGCGCACCATGGCGACCGATGGTCCAGCCCGGAGGCCCCAGCCTTCGAGGTCTCGAAACCTATTGCGGTTATTCGAACATAGCGATACGGTCTTCGATGTGACTTGGCTCTCATTCTGTATATCGAGCGCGACACCGGCGGCGGGCGTCCATCGAGAACTCGCATCTATCAAATCTGCCCCTCATCCACCTGTTCGGCCCGCTGGTCACACCCTTTCCCGCATGCGCCAATGTCATCACCGCTGGCGCAGGCCATCTAAGCATTAGCAGCTCGCGTCACATGCGCCGGCTGAAGGGAGATATAATGGAACTCGGAAGCGCCATACGAACATCAAAAATGGGTCTATATCAATGGTTAGTTATAGCCGTTTGTACACTGTGCAATATTATGGACGGCTACGACCTGTTCGTAATGGGTTTCGCACTCCCCCATTTACCTGAAGGGTTCGCCGCTCCTGCCGAAAAGGGTTACCTGGTGAGTTCAGCATTCCTTGGCATGGCACTTGGAATGATCTTGATCGCTCCCCTGGCAGATCGCTATGGACGGCGCCCACTCGCTCTAATCGGCCTGACGCTGAACTTCGTTGGGATGATCCTGGCAGCGTTTTCCCCGAGCTTCGAGACGCTGGCCGCAAGCCGATTCATCACTGGCCTCGGTGTTGGTGTGATGACCACGATAATCGTTGTTCTCGCTACGGAGTATGCCTCCGCGAAAAAACGCAACTTTGCCATCGGAATTATCGTTCTCGGACTCCCGTTGGGTAGCACTATCGCCGGTGCGGTGGGATTGACAGTGATCGATGTTTACGGTGGGTGGCAGGGTTTGTTCGTTGTCGGCGCGGTGCTGAGTGGGGCAATTCTCTTACTCACCATCGTCATGTTGCCCGAGTCGATTGAGTTCCTGAAGACCAAGGACACCGAAGACTCCAGAAAGCGGGTTGCTGCGATCCTCGATCGCATCGGCGGGGCAGTGGCAGAAGCCGCCCGCACGGATGCACCGGTCACGACACCAGCGGCTCGAGAGGTGGAACCGACTACAACGGCCTCGTTCTCGCGTTTGTTCTCCCCCCGGTTCAGGGAACGGACGATCCTTCTCTGGTTGGCGTTCGGTGGCATGGTGACGACCCAGTACTTCATCACCTCGTGGACCCCGCAGTTGATCTCTAATGTGACGGGACGGAACGACCTCGGGGGGATCGTCGGGACGGTGATCAGTTTCGGCGGGATGCTTGGCGCACTGATCTTCGCAGTGGTTGGGCTTCGGATGCTGGCCACCAAGATTGCCTGGATTGCCTCATTAATTTCTGCGTTCTGTCTGATTGCGTTCGTGCTGCTCATCTCTACACCCCTCGCCCTGGTTGCCGCCGCAATTCTCGGGACTTTCGCGATGATGGCAGTTGCCGCCGGAACGTCGATGGCGCCGCCGCTCTATCCGCTCGATCTGAGGGCGCGCGGTTATGGGTCTATGATCGGGTTCGGTCGTGTCGGCGCAATATTGATGCCAATCATCGTCGGTTACGCGCTTACGGTTTTCACTCCGCTCACGCTGTATGTGGCCGCAGTGGTGCCCATCGCCATCGCCGCGATCGTCGCATTCATTCTATGGCGACGTACGCGCGATGAGTTGGCGGCCGAAGGGCAGCAGTCCGATCAGAAGGTGCTGGAGGCAACTTGAACCGTCCCAGGTTTGATGCCGCTGCTGTTTGAGTCCGGAAGGATGGACAGCATGCCGAAGAAGATTGATGCCCAGCTGCGCTCGAGGTGTGTGCGCTTAGCCTCGATCCATCGACGTGGGTTCAGGCTGGAGGGTGGTTTCGGAAGCGCCGGGTGAGTCGATTTTGGGCGTGGGGAAGTAGCCGGCCTCGCTGCCGGGGGTGTTCCACTGTTGTTCCTTCGGTCGTGCCGGTATCGGCTGGCGGACGGATTTCTATGCCGGTTGCGGTGGCGGGTGCATGGCGGCGAAGAGCCGATCGAGTCCCTGTTGCCAAGGCCAGGCCTGAGGCAGGCGGATCCGGATCCGGCGGGAGCTGGAGGCGATTCGGGCCGGGATGTTCACGAGCCTGGCCCGGATGGTGCCGGTGCGAGCTTTGGTGAAGGCCCCGGCGGCGAGGATCCCGGCGGTGCGGGTGAGGTTGTAGGCTTTTCCCCGTGCAGACCAACCAGGCACTGTTGGCCCCGAAGTGTCCGGAGGGCAGGTGGGCCAGGGCGCTGTCCTTCAGGTCGGCGTTGACCTGCTCGATGACCGCGTGACCCCGGTGGGTCCGGTCCGCGGCCACCGTGTCCAACACGTCCGGGTCCACGGTGGTGAAGAAGGCGTGGAACCGGTGCGTGTCGAACAAGGTCGGCTGCCCATCGCCTGCTTGCCGGTTCAGCTCCGGGATGCGGCGTACTACCAGCCTTCCGGCGATGCGTTCGCTTTTCTTGCGGGAGGAGAACGCCGTGAAGGGTGTTTCGGCGACTTCGGCCTTGGAGATCCAGGTCCCGGCGGCCTCGTCGAAGACGGCATCGGTGTATTCAATGGCCCTCCACGCGGTGTCGCCGATGCCGGCGATGGCGCGCTTGACGGCCGGGTCCATCCGCACGGTCACCGAGACATCAGCGCCGCCGGCCAGGGCCGCCGATACCGGGCCGTGTCCGTAGTAGGCCGAGTCAAAACGGCACAGCACGGGAGGGCCAGTGCGCACGCGTGCCAGGTTGGCCAGGGCTTCGCCGACCAGTCGCCCGGCGCCGCGGGCCGAGTTCGCCGCACCCTTGCGCAACCGTTGGGCCACGATCACCGGGGCCGTGGTGTCGGTGGTGGCCGTGGCCAGCAGGGCGTTGAGTCCGCGGACCCCGGAGTATCCGTATCCGGAGCCCTGCTTGGCGTACCCGTGGACCTCGATGATCGTGTCGTCCACATCAACATAAACGAACTGTCCTGCGCCGGGGCTGCCCAGCAGAGGAGCCCGTCCAGCTAGGCCGTTCAGGATCCGGGAGGCGACCGCGTCGAGCTGGCGCACGTGCCCGAAAGTGAACGAACGCAGGAATGACCCCAGCGTTGAGGGCGCGTAGCAACCGGTGAACACGCGCCTCATCGCCCCGTGTCGCAATACGGCCATGTCATCAATCGAATCCGCTCCGGCGCACATCCCAGCAACCAGCGCCGCGACCTTGGCCCCGGCGTTGGCGCCTTTGTCGGTCGGCACCGTCAACCGCTTGTTGGCCAGCTGGTGAAGGCCCGCCTCGGCGGCCAGTTCCATCACCGGGACCAGCCTAGCAGAGCCGACGAGGTTCGGCTCGTCGAAGGAAACTGACAGTGCAGACCGGGTGTGGGAAACTTGCATCTACGAGATGCCCTCTCATCGCGGTGGAACGGAACCTTAGACAAGTGCCATTCTTCCCGGTCAGACGGGCATTTCGTTCTTAATTACGCACCAGTACCAAGCATGCTCATCGGTGGATCAAGGCTTAGTGCGTGAGCACCAGCAGGAGTACCCCACTCAGACCGCCGCGGTTACCGCGGTCGCCGGTCAGGAGGGCGTCTCGCGTGAGTCCGTGCGGCGCTGGCTCGCGCAGGCCGAGGTTGACGACGGAACCCGACCTGGTGTCACCAGTGAGGAGTCTGCCGAGGTCAAGCGGCTCAAGGCCGAGAATCGGCGGTTGCGGGAGGACAACGAGATCCTGCGTCGGGCCTCGATTTTCTTCGCGGGGGAGCTCGACCCCCGCAACCGCTGATCGTCGCGTTCATCGACGAGATGAGGGCCGAGGGCCACGCAGTCGAGTCGATCCTCCGGGTCCTGCGCCAGCAGGGCCTGAAGATCGCTGCACGGACCTATCGGGCCTGGAAGAACCCCGCCCGTATCGCCGACCGCACCGTCACCGACGCCCTGGTCGAAGACAAGATCCGTGAGCTCGCCTGGGAGTTCAACGAGGTCACCGGTTGTCGTCAGATGACCCCGGAGGGACTCTACGGGCGCCGCAAGATGCTCGCCCTTCTCCGACGTCGACCAGGCTTGGCCGGAACATCTCGCGGTGCAGTAGACTGGGCCATGCGCACCCTTGGCCTTGAGGGCATCGTCCGGGCGAAGAAGCTGCGCACCACCATCCCCGGAGCAGATGGAAAGCGTGCTGGTGACCTACTCAATCGTGACTTCACCGCGGCGGTGCCGAACCGGGTGTGGGTTACGGATTTCACCTACGTACGGACCTGGGCAGGATTCGTCTACGTCGCATTCGTCTACGTCGCATTCGTCCTGGACGTGTTCGCCCAGCGGATCGTGGGCTGGCACGCATCGACCAGCATGCGCGTGGACCTGGTCATGACCCCGCTACGAATCGCGCTGTGGCAACGTGATCGGGAAGGACACCCCGTCTCACCAGGGGATTTGATCCATCACAGCGACGCTGGATCGCAAGGCGAATTCAACCGGTCGTCGCAACACCGTCTTGTTTGAGTAACTGTAGTTGCTCGGCGAACACCTCTGCAGGTGTTTTCCAGTCGAGTGCTTTCCGGGGTCGGCTGTTGACCGCCAGCGCGACGGCTTCCAGGTCGGCGGCTGTCCACCGCGATAGGTCGGTGCCCTTCGGGAAGTACTGGCGCAGCAAGCCGTTGGTGTTCTCGTTCGTGGGGCGCTGCCAGGGGGAGTGCGGATCCGCGAAGTACACCTTCGTGCCCGTATCGAGGGTGAATTGAGCATGCGCGGACAGTTCCCTCCCGCGATCCCAGGTCAGTGTCTTGCGCAGCTGTTCCGGCAGGCGAGTCATCGACGTTGTCAGTGCGGCGTTCATCGCGATGGCCCCGTAGCCGGCCAGCGCAGGACCATTCTTGACTCGTGGAACCTCCCCGTAGCCCTCGAGTCTGGGCAGATGCACCAACAGCGTGGAGCGGCTCTTGCGTTCGATGACGGTGCCGATCGCGGACCGGTTCGTCCCGATTGGGATTGCTCGCGATCTTGTCAGCGGATTGCTCAATTGTGTCAGTGCCTTCAAGCGGAAGGTGAGGGTTGGGCATCCCGTTCGGGTCTCACCTTTCCAAGGTCGCTGAGGGCTCGATAGGGGCGGGCTGCGGCTGGAACTGCTGGTCGGCGCTGAAGTCGACGTCGTACTGGCCGCCGAAATAGTCGACACGTTCGATCTCGATCCACGCCTGCCAGGCGATCGCCGGGGCCTCCTGGTGGGGCAGCGTGATGGCGCACTCCGAGGCCATGGCCTCGATCTGGTGTGGTGTGGCGCCCCAGAAGAGGCGATGACGGATGTTCTCGTCGGGCGGGATGAATGCTCGGGCGGCTTGGAACAGGGGCCGGACGGCGGTCGGCACGTAGAAGGTGGCCGGGACGCGAACGAGTGTTCGCCGGGGCCACACGTTCGGCGCTGGACGTTGCAGCCTCGATACTCGATTGATGATCCGAAGACGGTCGGCGCCCGGTGTCAGCGACTTCCACGTCAGGGGCATCAAGCTCGTCGGCGCCAGGCCGGTAAACAAGCTCGTGGCCAACGCGGCGGCGATCGCTTTGTGCGCTACGTTTGCGCGGATTTGGGCGAGTAGCTGGTCGGTGACTGGTTGGCTGGTCAGCCCCGGGCCCGCCAGGACGTCGAGCAGATCCCGGGATGCCGGCAGAGTCAGCTTGAATCCGTGCCACCGGAAAGCGGCCTGCGCGCCGCGAAGCCGGGCCAGCGTGTGGGTGCGACTGGGACTGTCGTGGACCAGCTCCGAAAGCAGACCCATGGCCGCTTCTCGTTCGTCGTCGGACGTGGCCGCGTCGGGGCGGCCATCAAGCCAGGCCAGGGTCGTCTCCTGGGCCGACCGGTAAATGGTATCGAACCGGGCGAACTCGATCGGCCCGAGTTGGTCGAAAGCGTAGCGGCGGAAATTGATCACGCCGGGGTACGTGACGCGCGGCAGGGAAGCCATCCCCGGATCGGCCGCCGGAGGGGCGCTGGGTCGGTGCCCACCCGCCGGCAGATCGAGGAGCTCGAGATTGGTGAGGATCCGGTGGTCGATCTTGGTAAGCGCCTGAGCCAAGGGACTGGGGATCGACCGTGTGTGGCAGACCAGGGTCAACCGGGTGCCAGTGCCGCGGCTGAGCTCGATGAGCTGGCTCCAGCGGTCGGCGCCGAGCAAGTGGGCGCGCAGCACGATGAGATCGGAGAGTTGGTCTGCGTGGAGCCATGCGGCCACGGCGCGCCACGCGGGCCGGGAGCCCTGCAGGCGTTCAGCGGCGAGCCGATGGATCGGTCTTCCCAGAGCGCGCAGCAGGTCGTGGCCCAGGTCCTGGGACGTGATACCGGCCGGGGTCGGGTGCACGACGACGAGGCCGGCAGTGGGGTCATGCCGTCGCAGTAAGCCAGCGGTGACCGCGATATCGTCGGTGCGGTCCAGAAGCACCCGCACCACCGCCGGACGGCTCGGCGTGACGGCTCTGGCGGGAGGATTATCGAAGCCGGTTCTCAGGTGCTGCCGCCGAGTCGGCTGAAGGCCCAGCGCAGCACATCCCGGTCCGGCGCGGTGCCGGTCGGACGGCCAAGGCGACCGAGCGCGGTCACCGAGTGGGCTGTGATCTTGGCTCAAGCACGGAAGTTGCCATGCCCGGCGTGAGCATCGGCGAAGGCGATATCGGCGGGGTCCGCATCGGCCCAGATCGGGTGGTAGGCGGGGATGACCTCGAGTACCTGCTCAGGGGTGAGGCGACGGAACTCCTGCCAGACATAAACGCGGCTGGATAGCATTGGTTCACGGCGAAGCACCCGGTAGCAGTCGCCGCCGCCGACGAAGACGATGGCGATGTTGGTGCGGCGGTCGTCCCACAGGTGTCGCCACAACTCGAAGCATTCGCGTGAGAGCCACTGGGCTTCGTCGCAGACCAGCACCCGGAACCGTTCTTCGAGAACGTCTTTGAGGAGCGCGTCGAACTCGATCGGACGACTCGGCGGGCTGCCGCCGATTCCGAGTGCCTCGAAGAGCACGTGCCGGATATCGCGAGGGGTTGGCCGGGCACGGAACTGCACCCGGCACACGTCGGCCGGCGCCAGCGCCCGCAGAGCGGCGTTGACTGACAGCGTCTTGCCCAGTCCGGCGTCACCGTGCACGCACATCATCGCCCGAGCCGTGATGACGTCGACCAGGTTGTCCCGAAGTGCCAGCAATGCATCGGTGGCCACTACGTTCGCTCCGGGAAGCGCGAGGTAGTGGTCCTCGGCCCCGTCCACGGCGGCCCAGGCGGTCATGGCTTCGGGCCGGTCTGGGAGGCGTGGGGCAGTACCCATTCAGGCGACGGCGGGCCCGGGGCGAACAGATCGACCCGGGCCGCGGCCTGCATTTGGGTGTTCTGGGCCGTGGCGAGCTCGGCTCGTGCCGCCTCTGCGGTGACCGCCTGAACCGGTTGGAGCGGCGCCGCCTCGGTGGCCGCGGCGTAGCGGACCCTGCGTGCCTTCTCCGCGGCCCGCAGATCGGCTCGTAGGCGGCGCTGCTGCTCGCTCCGGGCCCGGTGCAGTGCCGCGACCTCCTCCGCGCTGGCAGCATCGGCCAAAGTTGCTGAGCCCAGGTGCTTGCCGCTGGTCGCGCCAAAAACCTCGATCTCGTGCTCGTGGTGCGGCATGTGACGCACTCGGACCGCCAGACCAACCTGGCCGGTCATCCAGGCCGCCACGTAGTGCCGTCCGCGCCACGACACCCCCTTGGGAGTGATCGTCCGAGCGCGGCCATCATCCTCCAGCATCAACAGCCGCAGGTCAGCAGCCGGGACAGTGCTCAGCGGGGTCAGATCCTGGGCCCAGGCTTGCAACGGCGTCCGGCCCTCCAAGGCCGCTATGGTGTGCTCTTCGTTCTCGCCGTTCCACCAGCGGACTCAGGTAAGGAACTCGGCAACGAACGCCTCGAACGGCAATGCAGGTGCATCGGGATCGGTCGGCTTCCCGTTGGCACCCTGCTGCGCGTGGGTGTACCTCGGTAGGGCAGCGAAGAACATGGTCTCGGCCGCGTTGTTGAGTGACTCCACGGTGCCCTTCAGGTGCGGGGTGTACCCAGGCAGTGCCACCACCCGCACCGCCAACCCGGCCAGGACGCTGTGCACCGTCTTGGACAGGAAGTCCTTGCCGCGATCGATCCGAACGGCACCAGGCAATCCGCCCGGCGGCCCGTAGGGCTCCTCCAGACTGATCGCCGCGCGA
Source organism: Citricoccus sp. K5 (assembly GCF_902506195.1). Taxonomy (NCBI): domain Bacteria; kingdom Bacillati; phylum Actinomycetota; class Actinomycetes; order Micrococcales; family Micrococcaceae; genus Citricoccus; species Citricoccus sp. K5. The sequence continues at coordinate 3,717,901 of NZ_LR732817.1, read as the reverse complement.
AGCGCAGCCAAGATGCTCTCCCGGCTCGGTGGGCCCGGCGGTACCGCGGCACCGCACACCGCGTCAGTTCCCACGTCGATGAACCACGTCACCCAAGGCTTGACCAGCCGACCGTCGGGCAAGAGCACTTCGACCGGCGCCTCCACGTGATCGGCCTCCCATACCTCATTGCGGTGCACGCGCGGTCGGCGCAGGAACACTTCGTGTGCGCGTCGGGCACGCTCGCCACCACGTAGTCCGGCAAGCTCGCCACGAAGAACGTCGCGAGCCACGGCCCGCTGGATCGTCGCTCGGCTCGGGCGCTTCCCGCACTCACCTGCGGCGGCGACGAGTTCCCGATGCACCGCTGAGACGTTCCCACGCCAGAACGCCAGCCGCTCCCTGACCTCATCAGTCACCTCAAACCGCTCCCGAGGTGACTGTACTTTCTCCTCGGACCGTGTCTGGGCGAGCCAACGCCACACGGCCCTCTCGCTGACATTGGATCCTTCCGCGGCCAACCGCACATCCTCAGTGGTTAACCGCCCCACGGCGTCCAAGGACAGCAGCAGCCGTACCACCGCCTCCCGCGGCAGGTCAGCACTGACAACTGGCTCGTCTGCTTCCAACTCCCAGGCTCCTCTGCGCTCGTGCGCCCAGCCCCGTCGGCAGGCGACCGTGCATGCACTGACATGTGTAATCAGATCACTGACAGTGGTGAGAAATCTACTGACACAAGTGAGCAATGCACTGACGTTCTCGCGAGCAATCCCACTCCGCGACGGCACCCTCTACGAGATCAAAGCACCAGCCGCGGCTTGACGAAGAACATAGGGGCACCCCCCACAACCACGGCGGACCAGGACCCCGACCCTGACGGGCCGGGACCACGGTTTTTTGCTGCTGTCCTGCGGATAGTACGTCCTGGCTCCACCGGCACAAGCCCCTCCTGCGTCGGGGCCGGCACCGTCAGAACTTTCACTCGGCGCTCCTTCGTCACTTACTTCCTTCCGAAACTTCCGTCGGTACCGCCCTGCGGGTTGATGCCGGCTCCGTCCAGGACAGCTCACTGCGTGTCGCCAGCAGGCAAAAAAGCAACGGGGGAAGACCAACACGCTCCTACGCCACATCACCCCGACCAGCTGAGCACGGGACGAGGCCTCGGAAAGGACCGACCATGACCCGACACACGATCTACGACAGCCTTCAGGACGACTGCGCCGACATCCTGACCTCACGATGCCCGTTCTGCGGCCAGCAGGGCTGGATCACCATCCCCTAAGCCGGAGCCGATGCCCTCATGGAAGACCTACCCGTCCAGGCCGCACTCCCATGCCCACCGATCGGCGATCACCGAGGAAACTGATAACGTACTTTCCCATCAAGTGGACGTTCTGTCTTTGGGTCCGTGTTGATCCATCCCGCGCTTTTCTTGGTTCAGCCGGTCGTCGATGCCCGCGGTCGAAACAGGACACTGACGGGTTTGACCGTTGTCCGGCAGGTTCTTGACGGTGATCCTTCCGACAGGGGCCTGCCTCAGTCCCCGCCCTGGGGCACTCAGCCGGCGCTGTCGACGCTGAGGGCGAAGGCACTGATGATGGCCTTGGACAGCTCGGCTTCTTGGCGGTCGAACAGGAAGCCGATGTGGTGCCCCAAGGCGGCCTTGTCGATGGTGATGATGTTGTCGCAACTGGCGATACACGGGTGATCCAAGCCATTCTCCGGACCTAGGGGTACTTCGGTGGTCAGGCCTTTGACCGTGGAGGTGATCGGCGCGACCGTGACCCGGTTCATGGCCTCGCGCACCTCCTCGCGGGTCAGCACCAGGACCGGGCGTGCCTTGTCCAGGTGGGCGACATGGATGTCCCGCATCAGTCCTCGACCGAGGCGTAGCCTGGTAAGGTCGCAAAGTCCTCGTAATCGCCGGTCTCTTCCAGGATCTGGGCGTCCCGCTCCGCCTGTTGCTGCTGCTGGTACCTCCTCAGCGCGCGGGTGACCACGGCTGCACGGGACCCGACTCCCTCCTTCACGAGGGTGTCGACATATCCAACCACGTCGTCCGGCAGCCGGACGGCAATCTGTGTTGTCATGCCCAAATGGTACCATCGTGGGATTCATCTCGGTACCAGGGCCCCCATGTGATGTCCTGGAGAAGACCAACCCTGAGTCCTGCTCTGCCATATCGCTGTCGTCAGCGTCGGACTCACAGACCGTCGACACGCCAAACGCATGAGGACTCCCCCGCTGGTGCAGATCACCTGTGCTGCTTCCTTGCCAAGGTGGCGACAGGGTGGTGGGGCGATCGGTTCTCCCCGCATCCCCGCTAGCGTCACTTGCGGGCGCTGAGCGCGAGTGCGTCAGCAGGGACGGAATGCCCGGCTCCGGACGCCGCTAAGCGCGATTACGTCGAGTAGAAGATTAACCATGTGCACTTCTCGCACATGTGGAGGTTTCGGGTAACGCCGTGAGTCTCCCTGTTGAGGCTCAGGCCAGCGCAGTCTCTGCCGGTGCGTCGTGCGTTGTGATGCGCGTGGTGTTGGATGGATGCAGCATCAGCAGCGGGGTCGGGACTTCGCCCTGGCGATGGTCCGGGCCATCATGATTTGCCGGAGCCGGAACAGGACAGTGACGGAGGCCATGCCGTCGGTGGTCTCGCCCCACCCCCGCTCGGTCCTGTTCCGGGGGGCCCGCGCCACCGAGTCGAATTTCACGGCTCACTCATGACTCCACGCCCGGCATCGGTGTCAGGCGCGGTTCTGATGCCTGCGCCAGTGTCCGCATGGACGCCTTCCTTGGCACCATGCTCTGCACTGCGGCGTGACGTACCCGGCCCCCCGTTCCAGGTGAACTCGGGTGTCTGTTTGGCCAGGAAGGCGCCGATGCCGGTCTGGGCGTCGCCGGTGGTGGCCATGAGGTGCTGCCAGTGGTTGCTGGCGGCCTGCAGATCCCCCGCGCCGGTTTCCCCGGTGCCCGAGGAGACCACGGTGTCCACGATGTCCTTCATGGCCTGGATGGACAGCTGGGAGCGGGCCGCGAGCCGCTGCACGAACGTGTCCACCTCGTCCCAGAAGGTCTCGGCGGGGTGGACCGCCTGGACCAGGCCGAGCACGCGGGCCCGCTCGGCGTCCACGAAGTCGCCGCTGAACAGCAGGTACTTGGCGGTGGCCGGCCCGGCGATGCGCACGAGCCGCTCGATCCCGGCTGTCGGGTACACGATCCCGATCTTCGCCGGGGTGATCCCGAAGGTCGCGTCGGACGAGGCCAGCCGGATGTCACTGGCCGCCGCGATCTGCCAGGCGCCACCGAGGCAGTAGCCCTCGACGGCGGCGATGGTCGGCTTGTGCAGTCCGGCCAGGGCCGCCTCGCCGGCGGCCACGGCGCCACCGTCGTGATGTCCGGAGTCCTCATCCTTCAGGATGGCGCGCAGATCGGAGATGTCCGCCCCGGCAGAAAAATCCGTCCCGGCCCCGCGCACGACGACGGCCCGCACCGATGCGTCATCGGCCAGCCGGGCGCAGGCCGGCTCCAAGGCCCGCCACATGGCCTCCGTCATGGTGTTGCGCCGCCCGGGGTTGGACAGCGTCAGGGTGGCGATGGACCCCGACTGGGAGACGTCCACCGAGCCGCCGATTGCCGTGGACTCAGTCATGACCGAGCCGCCTCCACAGCGTGCTCCTGCACGATGCCCGCCTCGACGAGGCCGGCGATCTGCCCCTCGTCCAAACCCAGGTTCTCGAGCACGGACCTGGTGTCCTCGCCCAGCGCCGGTGGTGCCTTGCGCACGCCGGCGGCGGTGCCGTCGATGCTCAGCGGCCCACGCAGCAGTGGCAGCGCCGAGCCGTCCAGCCGCTGGACGGTCTGCACCATGTCCAAGGCCTGCACCTGGGGGTCCTCGAAGGCCTGGGCATAGGTGTAGATGGGCCCGGTGGGGATCCCCGCGGCGCGGAAGGACTCGATCCAATCCAGCCCAGGCCGGTGCACCAGCTTCTGTTCGATCAGCTCGGTCAGCTCGGCCCGATGCTCCGAGCGATCACGCCCCAGGGCGAAGCGCGGATCCTCCTCGAGCTCGGGCGCGCCGATGATTCCGCAGAACTTCTGCCAATGCGCCTGATTGCCCACCGCGATGATCGCCGGGATGTCGGCCGTCCGGAAGACACCATAGGGCGAGAGCACGGGGTGGTTGTTGCCCTGCGGCACCGGGACGGCACCGGTGCTGAGGTAGTTCTGTCCCTGGAACGCCGAGACGGCCAGGCCGGCCTCCAGCAGGGAGGTTCCCACCTGGTGGCCCTCGCCCCCGTTGCCCGCCCGGCCGGCCAGGGACGCGCAGATGCCCACGGCGGTGAAGACGCCGGCGTAGATGTCCATCACCGGTACACCCACCCGGGTGGGTGAGTCGGCGTCCGGACCGGTCACGGACATCAGTCCGGACATGCCCTGGGCCACCTGGTCCAGACCGGCGGCCTGGGCCAGCGGGCCGACCGTGCCGAAGCCTGAGACCGAGGCGATGACCAGGCCGGGGTTGACCAGCCGCAGCCGGTCCGGGTCCAGGCCCATGGTGGCCAGGACGCCGGGACGGAAGTTCTCCACCAGCACGTCGGCCTGCACGGCCAGGTCCCACAGCAGCGTCCGTCCCTGCTCCGAGTAGAAGTCCACCGCGATCGACTGCTTGTTCCTATTCGTCGAGTCGAAGTAGAGCGAGTGCTCGTCCTCGAACGGTGGCCAGGACCGGGTGGAGTCCCCGCCCTTGGCGGACTCCACCTTGATGATGTCGGCTCCGAGGTCACCCAGCAGCGCCGTGCAGTACGGTCCCGCCAGGGCCCGGGACAGGTCCATCACGGTGATCCCGTCCAGCGGCAGGGCCGCGCCGGCAGCGGCGGGTGACCCGCCGCCGTCGGGCAGGGCGTTGTTCCCGGCCATGTTGTTCCCGGCCATGCTCAACCCCGCAGCTTCACGTTGATCTGCTTAATCTGCGTGAAGCCCTCCAGCATGCCCTCCAGGGACGCCTCCCGGCCCATGCCGGACTGCTTGTACCCGCCGTAGGACTGGCCCACCACCTGGCCGCCGCCCTGGTTGACCTGCACCCAGCCGGACTCGATCCGGTGCGCGGTGTTCAGGGCATTGTCCAGGTCGTGCGTCCAGACGTACGCGGCCAGGCCGTAGTGGGAGTCGTTGGCCATCTGGATGACCTCGTCCACGTCCTTCCACTTGATCGCGACGAGCACGGGGCCGAAGATCTCCTCCTGGGCCAGCCGGAAGTCGTTCCGGGCCCCGCCGAAGATGGTCGGCACGTGGTAGAAGCCCTCGGTCAGGGGCCCCTCAGTGGGTGCGGAGCCGCCGAGGACGGTGGTCAGGTCCGGGTGGTCCCTGCCGTCCTGAAGGAAGCCAGAGATCTGGTCGAACTGGGACTGGTTGATGACCGCGCCCATGTCCGTGGCCTCATCCAGCGGGTCGCCGACGACCATCGCCCCCAGTCGCGCGGCCAGCTTCTCCAGCATCTCGTCATAGATGTCCTCATGCAGGAACAGCCGGGAGCCGGCGGTGCAGGACTGACCCTGGCGGGCGAAGCGCGAGGAGAGCATCAGCCCGTCCAGGATCCCCTCGTCCTCGACCGCGTCCGGGAACACGATGGACGGGTTCTTGCCACCCAGCTCCAGGGAGAGGTGCGCCAGGCGCTCGGAGGCCTGCGCGGCCACCCCGCGGCCCACCTCGGTGGAGCCCGTGAAGGAGACCTTGTCCACCCCCGGGTGGGTGGACAGCGCGTTGCCGATGACGGAGCCGCGGCCGGTCAGGGAGTTCACGACGCCGGCCGGCACGTGCCGCTGGCAGACCTGGGCCAGGTACTGGATGGTCAGGGGCGCATCATCCGCGGCCTTGAGGATGACCGTGTTCCCGGCCGCCAGGGCGGCCGGGACCTTGAAGGCGGCGATCATCAGCGGGGAGTTCCACGGCAGGATGCAGGCGACCACGCCGAGCGGTTCGCGGCGGGTGTACTGCAGCTGCTGGTCCCCCGCCGGCAGGGTGACGCCCTTGGCCTCACCGGCCACACCGGCGAAGTAACGGAACAGGGACACCAGGGTGGTGACCTCGGGACGGGCCTGGGAGCGCAACGCGTTGCCGGTGTCCAGGGCCGTGAGCTGGGCGAACTTCTCAGCCTCGGCCTCGATGTCGTCCGCGATGGCCAACAGCGCCTTCGCCCGGCCCGTGAAGTGCGCACTGCGCCAGTCCGGGAAGGCCCGACGCGCGGCGGCCACCGCGCGGTCCACATCCTCGACCCCGGCGGCCGGCACCCGGCCGATGACCTCACCGCGCCGGGCCGGGTTGCGCACATCCCGCCATTCGCCGGTCGAGGCCTCGGTAGCGCGGCCGTCGATCCACAGCAACTGTTCGACATCGGCCAGGATGTCACTGCCCCTCGAATCCAGGGTGATCTCAGTCATGGGGTCCTTCTCTCGGGTCGAATCGGGTTCCGGGGCTGGGGCGTCCGCAGCGGTCCGGGGGTGGCCGAAGGGGGCCGGGGGTGTGCCGTGGCTGAAGCTGGGCCGCGGCTGGTACAGGTCAGCAGTGGGTGAACGTGGCCGGTCGCTTCTCGACGAAGGCCGCCATGCCCTCGGACTGGTCCTCGGTGGCGAAGCAGGCGTAGTTCAGACGGCGCTCCAGCAGCACGCCCTCGGCCAGGCTGGACTCGAACGCGGCATTGACTGCCTCCTTGGCGAGCATCGCGATCGGCTTGGACATCCCGGCGATCGTGGCCGCGAGTTCGGCTGCCTCGCGCTGCAGGTCGGCCACCGGGACCACGCGGGCCACGAGCCCGGCGCGCTCGGCCTCCTCGGCGCCCATGGTCCGGCCGGTGAGCACCATCTCCATGGCCTTGGACTTGCCGATCGCCCGGGTCAGGCGCTGGGAGCCGCCCATTCCCGGGATGATGCCGAGCTTGATCTCCGGCTGGCCGAACTTCGCGTTGTCCGCGGCCAGGATGATGTCGGCCATCATCGCCAATTCGCAGCCGCCGCCGAGCGCGTGCCCGGCCACCGCGGAGATGATCGGCGTCCGCAGGGCGGTGAACCGCTCCCAGATGCCGAAGATGTCCGCGGTATAGGCCTCGGCGAAGCTAAGGGTGGCCATCTCCTTGATGTCGGCCCCGGCCGCGAACGCCTTCTCCGAGCCGGTGATGATGATCGCCCCGATGTCCTCATCGCGGTCATAGCGGACGGCGGCGTCGATGACCTCCTGGGTCAGCTGGTTGCTGATCGCGTTGAGGGCCTTCGGCCGGTTCAGGGTGATGGTGGCGACCCGGCCCTCCACGGTGGCCAGGATGGTCTCGTACTCGGTGATCATGGGTGCCCTCTCGGTGGTCACAGTCTGCTCTGTCATGGTGGTTCTCCTGGACTCAGGTTCCGGTGTGTTCGGGCGCGGTCGCGGTCAGGCCCCGGGAGGGCTGGACACTGCGTCGGAGTGGTCGCGGATCTGCTGGATGATCGCGGAGAAGTCCTTGGTGGCACCCTCGCCCTTGCCGAACGCCGCGTAGATCTCCTCGGCGAGCAGGCCCATCCGGCTCTGGGTGCCGGTGGACTCGATGGCGTGCCGGGCCAGGCCGAGGTCCTTGGCCATGAGTGCCCCGGAGAATCCCGGCATGAAGTCACGGTTGGCCGGTGAGGTCGGCACGGGGCCGGGCACCGGGCAGTTGGTGGTGAGCGCCCAGCACTGGCCGGTGGCGTTGGAGGCCACGTCGAACAGGGCCTCGTTGCTCAGGCCCAGCTTCTCCCCCAGCACGAAGGCCTCGGACACCGCGATCATCGAGACGCCCAGGATCATGTTGTTGCAGACCTTGGCGGCCTGTCCGGCACCGGCCTCGCCGCAGTGCACCACGCGGCGCCCGACGACCTCCAGGACGGGCAGGGCCTCGGCATAGTCCTCCGCGGACCCACCGACCATCATGGCCAGGGTCCCGGCCTCGGCGCCCACGGTGCCGCCCGAGACGGGCACGTCCAGGGACCGGTGCCCGGCCGCCGTCGTGATCTCGTGCATGCTCCTGGCGTCCTCCACCGCGATGGTGGAGCAGTCGATGAACAGGGTCCCGGGCCGCGCCGCGGCCAGCAGGCCCTCGACGGGCTCTCCGCCATCGGATCGGTCCTTGCCCTGGTAGGCGTCCAGGACGTGGCGTCCGGCGGGCAGCATGCTGATCACCAGGTCGGCCTCGCGGACGGCGTCGGGCCCAGAACCGGCGATCCCGATGCCGGCGGCGCGGGCCTGGTCGAGGGCCTCCGGCACCAGGTCGAAGCCGGTGACCCGGTATCCGGCCTTGACGAGGTTCGCGGCCATCGGGCCGCCCATGTGGCCCAGTCCGATGAAGGCGATGTCCGGCAACGCGCCGGTATTGCCAGGGGTGTCGGTGGTCTCGGTCATGACAAGGTCTCCTTGAGGGCCGTAACGGCGGGGGTACTGGATGAGTGGTCGGTGTCGGCCCCGGCGAAGACCCGGGCGACGTCCTCGTCGCGCACGTCCTCGAGGGTGGCGGGATTCCACCGGGGGTTGCGGTCCTTGTCCACGAGCTGGGCGCGGATGCCCTCGCTCATGTCGTCACTGCGGATCAGGTGGTAGGCCACCCGGCGGTTCTGGTCCAGCACCTCGTGGACGGATGACATCTGCGCCGCCCGGCGGACCAGTTCCAGGGTGACCTTGACCGACGTCGGCGACTTGGCCTGGATCTGTGTGGCCGCCTCGACGGCGGCCGGGTCTCCGTCGGCCTCGAGTGCGGCGACGATCTCCTCCGCGGTGGCCGCCGCGTAAGCGGATTCGATCCACCGACGGTGCTCGAACAGGGGTGCGGCCGGGGCCTGGACGGCGACGGCGGTGATCGCCTCGTGTGCCTCCTGCGTCTCCAGTGCGCGGGCCAGGTCCCCGAGCGACTCCGAGGGGACGAAGTGGTCGGCGAAGCTCAGGGCGAGGGCGTCCGCCCCGGTGACGTGCTGGGAGGTCAGGGCCATGTGGGTGCCGAACCCGGCGGGTGCGCGGGCCAGCAGCCAGGACCCGCCGACGTCGGGAAAGAAGCCGATGCCGGTCTCCGGCATGCCCAGCCGGGTCCGCTCGGTGACGATCCGGTGGGAACCGTGGGCGGAGATCCCCACGCCGCCACCCAGGACGATCCCGTCCATGAACGCCACGAAGGGCTTGGGGTAGTCCGCGATCTCCCCGTTCATCGTGTACTCGATGTCGAAGAAGTGGTCGGCGTCCTGCGGGTGGCCCTCCGTCACGGTGCGGTGCAGGTTGACGATGTCCCCGCCGGCGCACAGCCCCCGCTCGCCGGCGCCCGAGACGAGGACGGTCCGGACGCCGTCGTCCTGGCGCCACTCGTCCAGGGCGGCACGGACGGTGTCCACCATGCCGGGGGTGATGGCGTTCAGGGCCTTCGGCCGGTTCAGGACGATATGGCCCAGGTGACCGGCCCTGCGGACGATCACCTCGGGTTCGGTCGGCTGCGCCGATGACGTCGGCGACGATGCGTCGATGCTCATGGTTTCCTTTCCTCCGAGTCGGATCGGTGCCGGTCCGGCTCTCCGGGGCACTGTCTCAGGCGTCGACCAGCATGCGGCCGACGATCAATCGCATGATCTCGTTGGATCCCTCGAGGATCTGGTGGACCCGCAGGTCCCGGACGATCTTCTCCACGCCGTACTCGTGCAGGTAGCCGTAGCCGCCGTGGAGCTGCAGCGACTTGTTCGCCGCTTCGAACCCGGTGTCGGTGGCCAGTAGCTTGGCCATCGCGCACAACCGCACGGTGTCGGGGTCCTTGCGCTCCAGGGCGTCGGCCGCCCGCATCAGGAACGTGCGGGCTGCCTCCAGGTCGGTGGCCATGTCCGCCAGGTCGAACACGAGGGACTGCTTGGTGGTCAGCGGAGCACCGAAGGCGGTGCGCTCCTTGAGGTAGACGGTCGCCTTCTCCAATGCCGCCTGGCCGCCCCCGAGGGAACAGGCCCCCATGTTGATGCGACCGCCGTTGAGGCCCTTCATGGCGATGTGGAACCCGTCGCCCTCCGCACCCAGGCGGTTGACCACCGGGACACGGGCGTCCTCGAAGATCACCTGCCGGGTGGGCTGGGTGTTCCAGCCCATCTTCTTCTCGTTCGGACCGAAGGACAGCCCGGGGGTGTCCTTGTGGACCACGAGCGCGGAGATGCCCTTGGACCCGGTGTCCGCGGTCCGGCACATCACCACGTAGTACTCGGAGGTGCCGGCACCCGAGATGAACTGCTTGACACCGTTGAGGACGTAGTCGTCGCCGTCCCGCACGGCCCGGGTGGTGAGCGACGCGGCATCCGATCCCGCGCCGGGCTCGGTCAGGCAGTAGCTGCCCAGGTGCTCCATGGAGGCCAGGGTGGGTACCCACTGGGCGCGCTGCTCGTCCGTGCCGAAGCTGTCGATCATCCAGACGACCATGTTGTGAATGGAGATGTAGGCCGCCAGCGCCGGATCGGCCTTGGACAGCTCCTCGAAGATGAGGATGGCGTCCTTGCGGTCCAGCCCCGCGCCGCCATGCTCCTCGTCCACGTAGATGCCGCCCAGGCCGAGTTCACCGGCCTCGGCGAGGACGTCGACCGGGAAGTGCTTCTCGGCATCCCACTCCAGCGCGTGCGGAGCGATCCTCTCAGTGGCGAAGTCGCGGACGGCTTCCACCAGTGCCTGCTGGTCCTCGGTGATCTGATACATGACTGCAGTCCTTCCTCATTGGGCAGGTTCGACGAGGGCATGCCGCTTGATGGTTCCGCCCGGGTTGCCGCACGTAGGTGCTGTTAGGTGGCAGGTGGTTAGCGTCGTGGTGGGATGTCACTTCCCAGCAAATCGGTCCACAAGTTCGATCGAATCTGGGTGGCCAGAGAGTTCGGCGATCTTCGCGGACTCGGCCTTCAGATGCGCCTCGTACCCATCATGCTCGCTGCGCAATAGCTGCTTAGTGGGGAAGAGGGCGTGCCGGGCGCCATGGAGGAAGCGGTCCTCCGTCTCAGTCAGTCGTTGGGCGAACTCTGCGGCCGGCACGGACCGGTTCGCCAGTCCCCAGTCGACGGCCTCGGAGCCGGTGAGCCGTCGTCCCCCGAGGGTCAGGTCGACGGCACGCTGGTGACCGACGAGCCGGGGCAACCAGTAGGACACGCCCGTGTCCGGGGTCAGGCCGATCCTGGCATAGGCAGCCATCAAGGGCGCGTCCTCGGTCACCAGGACCCAGTCCGAGTTGAGCATGAGACCCAGTCCTGCGCCGGCCACGATGCCGTTGACACCTGCGAGGATGAGCAGCCGGGATTGCGTCATGGCCAGGGCCAGCTCGTGCGCGGCCTCGGCCAGGGTGCTGAGGAACTCCGGTCGCAGTTCGGGCTCACGGGCAGCCATGCTCCTGACATCGCCACCGCCGCAGAAGAACCGGCCCTCCCCCGTCAGTGTCAGCAGGTAGACGTTCGGGTCGGCCTCGGCCGCGCGAAGGGCGGTCAGTGCCTCGCGGGCCATCTGCAGGTTCAGGGCGTTGCCCTCCGCGGGACGCTGAAGGACGAGACGCACGACGCCGGGACGGTGTTCGACGCGGACGGCCAGGGTGTTCTCAGTCTGTGTCACGGTCTTCCTTTGCTGTTCTTCTGGTCGAGTAAGTGGTCGATGTCGATCGCGCGGTCGGGGCCGCGACGGCGGCGCCTGCCGCGCCCGACGAGAGACCCTAGAGGCATTCGATGATGGTGACGTTGGCCTGACCGCCGCCCTCGCACATGGTCTGCAGCCCGTACCGGCCCCCGGACCGTTCGAGCTCGTGCAATAACGAGACCATCAGCCGGGCGCCGGTGGCCCCGATCGGATGCCCCAACGCCATCGCCCCGCCGTTGACGTTCACCCTGGCCATGTCCGCGTCCAGTTCCCGCTGCCAGGCCAGCACGACGGCGGCGAAGGCCTCGTTGATCTCGATCACGTCCATCTGGTCCAGGAACATCCCGGTCTTGGCCAGGGCGTACTTTGTGGCGCGGATCGGGGCCGAGAGCATCATCACCGGATCATCGCCCCGGGCCGAGACGTGGTGGATCCGCGCCCGCGGCGTGAGCCCGTACCGCTCCACAGCGGCCGGCGAGGCGATCAGCAGGGCCGCGGCGGCGTCGGACATCTGCGAGGCGGTCGCCGCGGTGTGCAGCCCACCGGGGATGATTGGATCCAGCGACCGCATCTTCTGAAGGTCCGGGGCACGTGGCCCCTCATCGGCGGTGACCTGCGGGGCCCCCGGCACCGCCACGATCTCCTTTTCGAAGCGACCATCCCGCTGGGCGGCCAGGGCCCGCTCGTGCGAGCTCACCGCCAGCTCCTCCAGTTGATCCCGGGGGAAGCCCCACTGGGTGGCCATCATCTCCGCGCCCCGGAACTGGGAGATCTCCTGGCCCCCGTACCGGTCGGCCCAGCACGCCGACCCGGTGAACGGGTCGTCGAACCCGGCCCCAGCCCGATTCGACGCCGACAGCGGGATCGCGGACATCGACTGCACCCCGCCGGCCACGACCAGATCCGACGTCCCGCTCATCACCGCCTGGGCGGCATAATGGATCGCCTGCTGGCCGGACCCGCACTGGCGCTCCACCGTCGTCCCGGGGACGTGTTCGGACAGTCCGGCCGCGAGCCAGGCGTTACGGGCGATGTCCATGGCCTGCGGGCCCAGCTGGTCGATGCAGCCCAGGATCACCTCGTCATACTCCGCCGAGTCAATGTCCTGGCGTCCCACGAGCTCGGCGATCGGCGCCGCCGCCAGGTCCAGCGGATGCACGCCCGCCAGTCCCTTACCGCGCCGCCCGACGGGGGTGCGGACCGCGTCGATGATGTAGGCCTCAGTCATGGGATTCCTCCAGGTACGTGATGGTGTGTTGTCTTGCCGGGCGCTGATGGCTCAGCGCGGGGCCATGCGCAGGGCACCGTCCAGGCGCACGGTGGCCCCGTTGAGGTAGTCGCTGTCCAGGAGCGAGCCCACCAGTTGGGCGTACTCCTCGGGCCGGCCGAGCCGGGCAGGGAAGGGCACCCCGGCGGCCAGGCCGGCCCGGTAGTCCTCGCCGACGGTGGCGAGCATGGGGGTTTCCAGGATGCCCGGGGCGATCGTGTTCACCCGGATGCCGAAACTGGCCAGGTCGCGAGCGGCGGTGATGGTCAGGCTGTGCACCCCGCCCTTGGACGCTGCGTAGGCCGCTTGGCCGACCTGGCCCTCGAAGGCGGCGACCGAGGCGGTGTTCACGATCAGCCCACGCTGCACGTCCTCATCGACGGGATCAGTCTGTGCCATGGCCTCCGCGGCCAGGGTCATCACGGTGAACGTCCCGATGAGGTTGACCCGTACCACGGTCTCGAACATTCCCAGATCGTGGGAGCCATTCCGCCCTAGGATCCGGGCCGACGGAGCGATGCCGGCACAGTTCACCGCCATGCGCAGCGGCCCGGCCTCGCCGGCGGCCGCGACCGCGGCACGCACCTGCTCAGCATCCGTCACGTCCGCGGGCACATATGTGACGCCCTCCACGGCCGGCGCCTTGCTGATACCCGCGGGCAGGTCGACACCAATCACACGCACGCCGCGGGCGGCGAGCATCGCAGCGGTCGCCGCGCCCAGACCGGAAGCAGCGCCGGTGACCAGAGCCGAAGAGTTGTTGATGTCCATGAAGGGTTCCTATCTATAGGGGTGGGGAAGGATAGCGCTCAGACGAAGGCAGACACGCCGGTGACAGCTCGGCCCACGATGAGGGCGTTGATCTCGTAGGTGCCCTCGTAGGTGTAGAAGATCTTGACGTCGTTGAAGAGCCGGGCCATTTCGTGTCCGGACAGGATGCCATTGCCTCCCATCAGGACCCGGCCCGCAACGGCGGATTCCTGTGCCAGCGAGGTCGTGGTGGCCTTGGCCAGGGTTGCATGGGACACGCCGAAGGCTCCTCGTCCTGCTTTGGTTCGCCCGGGTCGGTGCTTCTCACCCGCAGTCAGCAACATTGGTACTGATTGGGTACTGACGCCTTCCATACTGATGCCGGACCGCCATCTTGTCAACGCTTTAGTTGACTGGCGGACAAATGCGGCCGGATCGAGAGGTCATCCCTCCCGACTTGGCTCATTCCTAGTGCCCTGATTTTTCGGGCAGGGTCTTGAGGATTTCCTTGGCTTCGGGGGTGAGGGCTGCGGGGATGGTGGCGATGGTCCCGTTGATCTCGACCAGGCCCTCTCGGAGGGGTTGGAGTGTCTTGATGATCCGGCGCAGGCTCATTCCGGTGGCCGTCTGGAGGTGTCGGCCTACGGCCAGGGCGCAGAACACAATGGTCAGGTGGGCCTCGATCGCATCCCGGGTGTGGTGGAAGATCGGGCGGGCCCGCAGGTCGGATTTGGCCATCCGGAATGAGGCCTCGACCTCGAACAGTGAGTGATAGGCAGCCACGACCTCGGCCCCGGAGAGTACCTTCATGCTGGTGTTCATCACGTAGCCCTTGAGCCCGAAGAGCTGCTCGGCGGCCTTGGCCGCCTCATAGTCCACGGTCAGGGACTTTCGCTGGCCCGTGGTTAGGAACCGAGCCTTGCGCTGGGCCTTGCGGCCGGCGGCGATGTCCTCGGCCCGCTGGACCTGCAACGTGTGGTTGCGCCGGTCGCGGTGTTCGCGGGCCAGCCGGTACTGCCAGACCGCGCGCCGCCGTGAGGACTCGGTGCCCTTCTTCAACTCAGTGGTGGTCTCGATGACCTGGCCATCGGCGAAGTGGTTGCCCGTCGTGGCGAACGTCTTGGCCAGGTCCATGGGGGCCTTGGCGTTCCTCGAGCCGACGATGTACTGGTATCCGGCCTCCTCCAGGGCCTGGATGTTCGCCCAGGAGAGCATGCCGGCATCAGCCACCACCAGCATGTCCTGCACCTGGTGGCGATCCCGGAAGGCGTCCAACACGGGGATCATGGTCCGGGTCTCGGCCTTGTTGCCCTCGAAGAAGTGCAGCTCCAGCGGGAACCCGTGCCGGTCGACCAGCAGTCCGACGAGGATCTGGGGGTCGATCCGGCGTTCTTTGGAGAACCCTGACTTGCGTAGTTCGTCTTCCTCGTCGGCCTCGAAATACAGGGTCGTCACGTCGTATAGGCACACGCTGACCGCGCCACCGTCTGCGGCGAACCGGTAGGCCGCCGAGGAGAGCAGGTCCCGCCAGTTGTCAGGAACGCAGCGGGCCAGATGGCGCTTGAGCGTGGCATAGGAAGGCACGTTCTCCACGTTCAGCTCGGCCAACACCCGCAGAGAGTCCAGCTTCGAGGTTGGTTCGATCACCCGGGCCAGCACCAGTTGCTTGAGGACCTCGTCGTTCACGGCGCCGGTGAATCCGATCCTCTCGTAGGCCTGCTCCAGCACTTCCCACAGCACCCTGGGTCGGGTCCCGTGCAGCACCAGCCCGCCACCGGCATCCACGCCTTTGGCGGGGGCCGTGGTGGTGTCATCGGTGTGCAGGTCGAGGTCGAAAGCCATCTGCCCGGCCTGGATTTTCTCCCGCGCCACCTGTTCCAGCGCGGCCAGGGTCACCTCGTCGTGGGCCGACCCGAGGTGTTCAAGGATCTCCCGCTTGCCGTGGCGCTTCTGCGCGATCTGCACCGCGGTCGCCCCGGAGCTCGTCTTCACCTGCCGGATGTACACCCTCAACAGCCTAGAACCACCCCGGCTAGTGCCCCACCCCGCGACCAAGAACCCCGGAATCACGCGGAACTATGAGCCCAAAGCGACCGAATCACCGAAGAGTGAGCCAAGTCGGGTTCCATACTGATGCCGGACCGCCATCTTGTCAACGCTTTAGTTGACTGGCGGACAAATGCGGCCGGATCGAGAGGTCATCCCTCGATTTTTCTATAGCCGGTGACGGCGACCGGCCACGGAGATGGTCCCCGACAGTGACCGGGCATGCTGCAATCGCTCAGTCGGCAATGGGCCCGCAGCTTGCCACACTAGGATCCCGTGCCTATGAGACCTGACCGCCGGGGTGCAGGACCGGACGATGCCGTGGCCATGTCGGGCGCGTCGCAGGCGGGCCAGCGCGTCTGTTGCGGTGTTCATGGGAGGGGTAGGCGTGAGCTTGGCGGTCAGGCCCCAACTGTCAGACCGGCCAATCAGACGAGCCCCCCTGCGACACGGGGCAGAGGGGTGGGGCCGGGCAATAAGCGCGCACGGCCCGTAATGCGTGGCCCCTACAGGGGCACCGGAGGTGGCTCAACGCGGATGCCCCTGTTCGCCGAAAGCGCTCAGTGCCCCCACTGAGGGCTTCTCCCTGCACCGGGTATCAAGCCGCGGTCGGGCTCTCCTACGCCGGGCTGTCGCCGGGGCGGGGAGCGACGCCGTCGAAGAAGATCTGCGAGAAGCCCCGTGCTACTTGTTCGGCAGAGTATGCACCGGTCTTGGGATTGAACCACCGGTGAGTCCAGTTGATCATGCCGAAGAACCCTCGAGACATCAGCGCGGGGGGGACGTCCGAACGGAATTCCCCCTCCTCGACGCCGTTCTCCAAGATCTGCCGGACTATTGACGTGAAGGCCCTGGTTTTCGCCAGCATGTCCTGGGCCCAGGGGGTTGACTGAAAAGCCACTTTCCCCATGTCCTCGCTTATGTATATATACACATAAGGATAGTTCTCTGCATAGGAGTTCAACTGCACTTGGAGAAGCAGGGAAAGCTTCTCTCGAGCGGTGACGTCAAGGCGTTCAATTCGTTGAGCTTCCCTGAGGTTGTCCTCGAGAACTCCCTGCACCGAGCTCTGGAAGACCTCCTGAAAGAGCTCTTCCTTACTGGCCACGTAATAGTAAAGGCTGGCCCTGTCAGTGCCGAACCTATCGGCGACGTCATTCAGGGTCGTGGACTCGTACCCTTGCTCATTGAAGACCTCGGCAGCCGTCCTAAGGAGTTCGGCACGCTTCTTGAGGTAGGCAGAGTTGCCTTCCTTGATGGCCAGCTCTCGCCTCTGGCTCATTCCGCTGCTGGCCGCCCGGGTTGCTGTCTTCGACATAGATTTCGATACTACCTGTTCGTTATGGCCGCTTGAGCAGCGGTGGAGGGGCGCTGAGTCATAGCCGCCGCGGCGCCGCGGGCCGGGACGCCCCGGTGGCCCGGAGTTGCCTTAGCCAGGTCGATGGCTGAGAGAATCTCCGTGGATCCAGCCCCTAGTTCAAGAGCGTTGTGAACGTGCAGGGCCAATCCCGGCATGTACCGGTGCATGGGCATGGCGTCCACGGCGATGGAGATCAGCTCCTTGGTCACGGCAGGAACGGTGCGGGTCTTCCCTGGGAGGGCTCCAATCATCATGAAGCCTTCCAGTGCCGAGGGTGAACTCTGGGCCAGCGCGTCCAGGAACCCGGGAACGTACCCGTCAAAGGTTTCCCAGTAGGCCCCTCCCCCCGTCCACGTCTCCACCAGTTCGCTAGCAGCCTGAGCCTCGGTGGCCGGATGGATCCCCCGTTCCTGAGCGAGCTCGACCAGACTTTGGGAGCCTTCCATGAAGGAGTGCACTCCCAGGCCGGCCACCAATGTGAGCACTTCGTGCAGCTGTTCGGGCGTGGCCCCGTGGTCCAGGCACTCCTCGGCGAAGGGTCGGGCCGCGTCCACATCCAGCACGGACACGGACACCCTCGTGGCGTACTGGATGAATGCCGCCGTCAGTGGCGGCAGGGGACTGCCGGGGGGTGCCCCCTGCAGCAGGAACTCCGCGTCTTCCCTGAGCTGCTCGAGACTAAGTCCAGGACTCATGCGGAACCGACCTTGGAGTCTTCCAGGCGGGCGCGCAATCCTCGCTTGTTGATCTTGGTGGTCGACATCGGCCACTCCTCACTTCCGAGGAAGTGCACTTCGGCGGGGATCTTGTAGCTGGAGATCTTTCCTCGGCAGAAATCGAGAAGTTCGTCTTCTGTGAGGTGCTGACCTGGCTCCACTTCCACGAAGGCGACCGCCACTTCATCCAGGCGACTGTCCGGGCGCCCCACCACGGAGGCCATGCGGACTGCGGGGTGGCGACATAGGAAGGACTCGATCTCGATAGTGGCCACGTTCTCGCCACCGATCTTGAGCATGTCCTTGAGGCGACCGTGGAACACCACTCTCCCGTCAGGGGTGCGGCTGTAGAGGTCTCCGGTGCGTAACCACCCATCCGCGCTGAGGGTTTCGGCCGTCTTGGCGGGGTCGCGGTAGTACTCCGTCATCACGCAGTATCCGCGGATCAGCATCTCTCCCATCTGCCCGTCGGGAAGGTCTTCACCGGTGGCGATGTCCACAATGCGCAGCTCAATACCGGGGACCGCCTTGCCTTGAGCTTCCGAGCGTTCCTCAACGCTCTCCAGCCGATCGCTGAGTGCGTAGATCCCAGCTGCCTCGGTCATACCGCACGCCGCGAGCATCTCGGCGTGTGGAAAGGTTTGTTGCACTTGTTCGATGAGGGGGCGGGGGCCGATGACGAGGATGGACCGCAGGTGCGGCAGCGCCCGGGCGTCGAACCGCGGGTGATCCAGCATGGGTTGCATGATGGCCGGAAACCACGGGAACGCCACCGTGACTCCCTCTTGTGCCATGAGGTCGACCGCCCGGTCGACATCAAAATACGTGTCCGTGACGTAAGTGCCGCAGGCGCCGATCGAGCCGAGGAAGGGACTCAGGCTTCCGATGTGGTAGAGGGGGCCAGCGCCCCAGGTAACGTCAGGGCCACCGGCGCCGTAGCGATGGCGAGCACGGTGCACAGCACCCCGCGTGAGCGCCTCATGGCTGAGGACGCACCCCTTGGGGTGGGCCGTGGTGCCGGAGGTGTAGAGCAGCATCGCGGCGTCTCGGACGCGCACGGAGGCCCGGGAGCGGTGGACCTGCATCAAGTCGGTCCGTCCCGCAAACTCGTCGAACTCACTCCGGCTCATCAGGCCCGGTCCGGCCTCACCGTTCATGGCGACGACGAACCTCAACCGAGGATGGCGGGGGAGACGCAGACTCTGCACATCGGTTTGTGCATCCAGGCCGTCCAAGGCCTGGGCCAGGACATTCGGGAAGTCCAGATAGGCCCCGGGGGATGAGCCGAGCGTAAGGAAACCGACCAGATCGGCGTTCTCGGCGATGTGGTCGAGCTCATCGGTCCGATGCCGAGCATTGACAGGAACGGCCACTCCCCCCATCAGAGCAACCCCGAAGACGCTCTCGATGAATTCGATGCCGTTGTGGCCCAGGATCCCCACGTGGTCCCCGCGGCGCACCCCCAGAGACAACAGGCTGCGGGCCACCCCGACCGCCCGGGCGAACAGCTCTGCATGCGTGTAACGCTGCCCGGGCAGGACCAGCGCATCACGATCGGGTGCCTGGTGGGCGGAACGCACCAGCAGATCACCTAGGGGCATTACCTCACTCCACATGGCGAGTTCTTCATCATCATTCATGGCGAGCCTCCTTCACAGAATTTACTATGACATGGGTCACGCTTGTCGTCAACGTATGAGTTGACGTGGCGTCAACATTAGGGTTGACGCCCTTGGTTCGGCTCCATAGGCTGGGCCACCAGATCAATCAAGCGCCGGCGAGTATGACCGCCGGCCTAATCCGAATGCCAGACACGTGGCCGGAGCACTGGAGCAAGCGAAATGAGCACTGGGACGCACATCCGGATCGAACATGAGGGTCCGCTGACATGGATCGTGTTGGACCGCCCCGATCAGGCAAATTCCATGAGTCAGGAGATGCTGGAGGAATTCAGCGCGGCACTCGAACGACTGCGTGAAGAAGGCGGACCCGTGCTGGCGATCCGCGGCGAGGGCAAGGGGTTCTCCGCCGGCTTCGACATCGGCCAGGTGGGCACGCCTAAAGCGGCCGACCCGGTGGCTGATCGAGCCCGGCTGCAGAAGAACCTGGAGCGGTGGCTGGCGATCTGGGACCACCCGAAACCCGTGATTACCGCCGTGCACGGGTACTGCCTGGCCGGAGCAACCCAGATGTGCGTCTACTCCGACATCACCATCGTGGCCGAAGACGCTCGAATCGGCGAACCCTCCATCGCCATCGGCGGCGGGTACATCGCCCCTACGTGGGCGCCGCTCGTGGGACCCAAGCGCGCCAAGGAACTTGCCTTCGTGGCAGGCAACCATATCGACGGCCGCACCGCCGTGGAGTGGGGCTGGGCCAATCATGCCGTGCCTGAGCAGCAGTTGCTCGAGACGGTACGGGCCCTGGCCGAGCGGATCGCGCAGGTTCCTTCCGAGGTGCTGGCCATCAAGAAGCTCTCGATCAACCGGGCCATGGAAGCCATGGGGGTGCGACAGGCTGCCTCCTCGGTGAGCGAGATGGACGCCCTGCTGCATCTGTCTCCCTCGGTCCTGGAGCTACGGGAACGCATCGGCCAAGAAGGTCTCAAGCCGGTCATCGCGTCGTTCAGAGGTCCATCGACGACGGAGATCGCACGTGCTGGAAGGCCGTTGACATGACAAAACACGCACCTGGAGCTGTCGCGCCCACCGCTGCGCGGGCTTACGACCTGACCTCGGGCCGCACTTTGCTGCAGCACCTGGAGCATTGGTCGACCCAGCGCGCCAGCCAGGACGCCCTGGTCTTCCTGCGCGACGTCGCGCAACCGGCTACCTACGGACGCATGGCCTGGCAGGGCCTCGCCGAGACGGTCGATGTGCTACGGCGACGCCTAGCAACGGCAGGCATCAGCGACCAGGCGGGCACCTTCGTAGCCCTGCCCAACTGTCCACTGCTGATATCGCTGTGGTTGGCCGTCCCCGGAAACGGGGGCATCGTCCAGGTGATGGATCCCGACGCTGGCCGGCTGGCCTTCGAGAGAGTTCTCGTCGCCACCCAGCCGCTTCTCGCCATCGCCTCAACCGCCAATGGCCCCATCATCGCCGAGGCCATCCGACGTACGGGGGTCCCCACCGAACTCGTGGTCACTCCGGAAGAGGCCCTCTGGGACCCGACGGGGGCCCTGGCCGACCATCGCCTGGGGACGCTCCCATTGCAGGACCCGACGGCGGAGATGATTGCCGGACGGTTGCCGACCTCAGGGACCAGTGGACGCCAGAAGCTGGTTGAACTCACTCACCGCAATTATGTGATGTCGGGTGAACGGATGGCACGGAACTCGGGCTTCACCTCCGAGGATCGGCACTATCTGTGCTCCCCCTTCTTCCACACGAACGCCCAGCTCTACCTGTGTGCTCCGCCCCTAGTGACCGGTGGGTCGATCAGCGTCGTTCCCCGGTTCAGCGCGACCCATTACTTCTCCGCCGCCCGCTGGACCGGGAGCACCGTCAGCTCCATGGTGGCTCCGCCCATGCGGATGGCTCTGCACAAGGCCATGGACGCGGCAGGCCCGGTCGATCCCGGCCAGTTGCGTCTGATCCAGTACGGGATGAATCTCAGCCGCAGCGACTGGGACGCGTGGGATGAACTGGTCCCCGGCGTGCAGACCCGACAGATCTACGGCCAAACGGAATCCGTCACCGGTGTGCTCGGCGGGGCGGTCTGGGAGACGGACGACCGCGCAACTATCGGCCGTCCCTTCCTCGGCGTGGACGAAGTCCGGCTGGTTGCTCAAGACGGAAGCGATGCCCGGGACGGGGAGCCGGGCGAGCTGTGGGTTCGAGGCATCCCGGGAGAGACCCTGATGCTCGGCTACCACGCAGATCCTCAGGAAACGGGGCGCACCATCGTTGACGGTTGCTGGCTGCGGACCGGCGACGTCATGGTGAGACGTTCCGACGGACGGTTCGAGTTCCGGGGCCGGGCGATGCACATCATCCGGCGGGGCGGGGAGAATCTCTCGACCTACGCCCTGGAGCTGGACCTACAGGCCTGCCCGCTGGTCAACGATGTCGCCATCACCGCCCAAGAGGATCCCACCTTGGACGCCGTCGTTGTGGCCCACGTCATCCCCGGCGCCGCCTGGTCCGAAAACGGTTTCCTGGCATGGTGCCGGGAGCACCTGGGCAAGCGGGGGGTCCCCGATCTGGTGCGCGTGCACGCAGAGTTCCCCCGCACCGGAAGCGGGCGGGTCCTCGCGCGCGAACTCAAGTGAAGCCGGACGGGACTCTCACCCCGTCCGACCAGAAGGAGGCGGGTATGCCCGCAGTTCTGATCGCCAACCGGGGAGAGGTGGCCCTGCGCATCATCCGCGCAGCCCACGGCCTGGGCCTGCGCACCGTGGCCGTCTACGCCACCGACGATGCAGATTCGGCCCACGTTGGCGCCGCCGATGAGGCACGGTCGCTGGGTGCCGCTGGAGTGGCCGCCTATCTCGACATCGACGCCGTGCTGCAGGCAGGCCTGGACGCTCAGTGCGATCTGGTGCATCCGGGTTACGGATTCCTCAGCGAGAACCCGCTGTTCGCCCGCAGCTGCGCCGAGGCGGGCCTGGCCTTCGTGGGACCCGACCCAGAGGTCCTCGACCTTCTTGGGGACAAGGGCACCGCCCGCGGACTCGCCGCGCGGGTGCAGGTGCCGGTGTTGCCCGCGACCGCAGTGGTGGCACGCGTGGAGGAGGCTGAACAGTTCATGGCCTCGTTGGACGGGGCGCCGGTCATCGTCAAGGCCGTGGCCGGCGGGGGCGGACGAGGCATGCGCATCGTGCAGGAGCCGGCGGATCTACCCTCAGCCCTGGAACGGTGCCGGTCGGAGGCCGCACGAAGTTTCGGTCGACCCTACGTCTACGTGGAGCGCTATGTGCCCCGGGCACGCCACGTGGAGGTGCAGGTCGTGGGAGACGGCTCGAACGTGGTGCACCTCGGGGACCGCGACTGCAGCATCCAGCGCCGGCACCAGAAAATGATCGAAATCGCTCCGGCCCCCTTCCTCACCGAGGATCTGCGCACTGCGATGCAGGCCTCGGCCGTGGAGCTCTGCCGCGCGGTGGGGTACCGCGGCCTGGGCACGGTCGAGTTCCTCGTCGACCTCGACAAGCCCGGGGCCTACTTCTTCATCGAGGCCAATCCGCGGTTGCAGGTGGAGCACGGCATCACTGAAGAGGTGACGGGCGTTGACCTGGTGCGCACCCAATTACGGATTTCCGCCGGCGCCTCCTTGGCCGAGTGCGGTCTGGACCCCGCGGACACCGTCACCGTTCGCGGGACCGCGGTCGAGGCCCGGGTCACTGTGGAGCCCGGGGGCCCCGACCGGGTGAGCCGTTTCGAGGCCCCCTCGGGTCCGGGGATCCGGGTGGAGACGCACGGTTTTGAGGGCATGGATGTCAACCGCGTTTACGACCCCTTGCTGGGCAAGGTCATCGTGCACCGTGAGGGTTCGTCCCTGCATGAGGTCATGGACGAACTTCGAGAGGTCTTGACCGGTTTCCGCATCGAGGGGCCCCACACCAACCTCCCCCTCCTGGACCGCCTCCTGTCCATGGAGGAGGTGCGCTGCGGTACCACGACGTCCGATTTTCTCGATGCCCTGCTGGCCCCAGTCCAGGACGATGTCGACCAGGGGGAGAGGATTACCGTGGCCTCCCCGACCCAGGCCACGGTGGTCTCCGTGCTCACGGTCCCCGGTGCTCGGGTGCGTCGGGGACAGCCCCTGATGGTCCTGGAATCCATGAAGATGGAGCAGGAGATCCCCTCACCAGCCCACGGGACGGTGTGCGACGTTCAAGTCCTCCCCGGCAGCTCGGTCCGGGAAGGACAGCATCTCCTGACCGTCGAATCACGTGGGGTTGAAGCCATTGAGCAGCCGGAGGTTCCCGCCGCCATTCCCGCCACCGGCACGCGGGATGATCTTCAGAACCTGTTCGCCCGCCGGGCCCGGACCACGGACGGCAACCGGCCCGAGGCCGTGGCGAAACGCCACAGCCTCGGCAAACGGACGGCCCGGGAGAACCTCGCCGAGCTCTTCGACGACGGCGCCTTCCACGAGTACGGTTCGCTCGTGGTCGCTGCCCAGCGGGCCCGCCGTTCACAGGAGGACCTGGAAACCCACACTCCTGCCGATGGGCTGGTCACGGCCGTCGGCTCGGTGGGCGCCACTGCCGGTCGGGACCCTGTCCCGGTGACCGCGCTGGCCTACGACTACACGGTGCTGGCCGGGACGCAGGGGATGCAAAGCCACCGGAAGGCCGAGCGGATACTCGACCTCGCCCGACGCCGGGGCACCCCCGTGGTGATCTTCGCCGAAGGCGGTGGCGGGCGCCCCGGGGACACGGACAACCAGGCGCGAGCCACCGGTATGGACCTGGGAACCTTCACGGCCCTAGGACGGCTGAACGGACTGGTCCCGACCGTGGGCATCGCCTCGGGGCGATGCTTCGCCGGCAACGCCGCCATGCTGGGCGCCTGTGACGTCATCATCGCCACCAAGGATGCCAACATCGGCCTGGGAGGACCGGCCATGATCGAAGGCGGGGGGCTGGGCAGTTTCACCGCAGAGGAGATCGGCCCCGTCTCCGTTCAGGTGCCCAACGGCGTGGTGGATGTCCTCGTCCAGGACGAGCGGGAAGCAGCCAGGACGGCCAGGAAGTACCTGGGCTACTTCCAAGGTCCCTCGACAAGGTGGTCCAGTGCCGACCAGCGGTTGCTGAGGGACCTGGTGCCCGAGCAGCCGCGGCGCTCCTTCGACATCCGCCGGCTCATCGAGGTGCTCTGTGACGAGGACTCCACCCTGGAACTGCGTGCCGGATTCGGACGCGCCGCCCTCACGATCCTGGGGAGAATCGAGGGCCGTCCCGTGGGGATCATCGCCAATGATGGTCGGGTGAACGGCGGCGCCATCGACAGCGACGCGGCAGACAAGATGGCCCGGTTCCTCCAGCTGTGCGACGCCCACGATCTCCCCGTCCTTAGCCTGTGCGACACCCCGGGGTTCATGGTGGGCCCCGAGTCCGAGACCCGCGCCACGGTGCGCCATGTGAGCCGGCTCCTGGTGGCCGCACCCAACCTCGCGGTGCCCTTCTGTTGTGTGGTGATCCGGCGATCATACGGACTGGGCGGACAGGCTATGGCCGGAGGGAGCTTCCGCACCCCGGACGCCATCGTGGCCTGGCCCACCGGGGACATCGGCGCCATGGGACCCGAGGGCGCCGCCCGCCTGGGCTACCGGAAGGAGCTACAGGCCATCCCCACCGGATCGGAACGCGATGCGGAACTCCGCCGCCTCACCGAGGAGTACCGACAGCGCGGACAAGCGATCAACGCGGCCTCCGTCTTCGAGATCGACGACGTCATCGACCCCGCCGAAACACGCTCGTGGATCACCCATGTCCTGACCGCCACCGCCGACTGCTCGGACGAGCCCGCTCAGCGGCGTCGAATCGACACCTGGTGACCTTCCTCCGCGTATTCACGAAGCCTTGATTCCCAATCAACACCACTGTAGATTTACACTCACGTTGACAACCGGGGCGCCCAGCATCGGCGCCCAAGAACTCAGGAGAAGACATGAGGCCGGAGCCGACTCAGGAAGCCATCCAGCAACTGCTGGACAAGGACGCGATCAAGGACACGCTGTACGACTACGCGTATTTCTTGGACATGAATTACACCGATGAACTCGCCCAGCTGTTCACGGATGACTGCTACGTCGCCTACGGCCCCGGATTCGGAGCCGAGGGCATCGACGCGTACCGGGAGACGCTCGAAGGGGTGGGCACCTTCTTCACCGGCACCAGCCACCACGTCTCCAACATCAAGATCGACTTTGAGGACGAGGACACGGCGAGGGTCCGCTCAGGCCTTCTGGCATGGCACCGTTACCAGCGCGAACGCCCGGATGGCTACGTGCTGGGGCAGTACCACGACGTGATGGTCCGCACCCCGCAGGGCTGGCGGTTCAAGCGCCGGGAGCTGCAGCATGCGGGCACGATCGACTTCCACACGAAGCCCGAGCACCAGACGATGATTGCGCGGAGGTCCTGAACATGTCCACGACTACTACTCAACCGGATGGCACCGGCACCCCGGGGCAGGACACCGCGCAGGAGCTGCTCTTCGAGGTCAAGGGACACGTCGCGCACCTCACCCTGAACCGGCCCAAGGCCCTCAACTCGATCTCCCACGACTTGGACCTGCGGCTCCAACAGGCGTGGCAGGAGATCAACGACAACCCTGATATCTGGGTGGCCGTTTTGTCGGCCTCAGGAGACCGGGCCTTCTGCGCGGGAGCGGACGTCGGCGGTGGACCAGAGGCGCACGCTTCCCGCCTGGCCCTGGGGGGTGGGCTCACCGGAATCGGCGGCCCCCTGCTTAAGCTGAAGAAGCCTCTCATCGCGGCCGTCCACGGCTACGCCCTCGGAGGTGGTTTCGAACTCGCGATGTGCGCCGACATCATTGTCGCCGCAGACACCGCCCAGTTCGGGCTGCCGGAGACCAAGGCCGGGATCATCGGGGAGTGCGGGGTCGTGCACCGGGCCATCCGCCAGCTGCCCCATCGCATCGCCATGGCCATGATCCTCACCGGCGAGCGACTGGGCGCCCAGGATGCCTTGCAGTACGGCCTCGTCAACGAGGTGACCTCGCGTGAAGAGCTCGAGGCAGCTGCTGCCGCCTGGGCTGAGAAGATTTGCGCGGCCTCCCCCCTGGCCGTGCAGGCCGCCAAGCACGCTGCCCTCGAGCGAGCAGGGTACCCCTTGGAAGTGGCTCTCGCGACGCGGTTCGAGCCGATCGAGGCCTACGCGAATTCCGCGGACAGCAAGGAAGGGCCAAAGGCCTTCGCGGAGAAGCGCAAACCAGTGTGGTCTGGACGCTGACCACAGCTTTTCCGGTGACGGGTTCCGGCGCGATGAAATCGCACCGGAACCCGTCACCGTCTTCTCCCCCGATTCCCTCGCGGGAAAAGCGATCAGTTGACTCTTAGGCCACGGCGCAGGCACGGTCATGCCCCGGGGCAGTCCTGGCCTGGCCCCGTGATGCTCGCGTCGATCCGAGACACACTGAGGGGTATCGGTCAGCAGGGCGGGGCTCAGTCCCCAAAGCGCCGCCGCCCTGCGGCCACCCGTCCCAAGCCACCGCTTCCGACCTGTTTGGGGGTGCGCACGCCGGGATTCCCGTCGCGGCAGAACGTTCTACGGCACAGCTCGGACAGACGCCATTTGGTCCCCAGTTCTGCGTGGCCGGTCATGGCAGTCACGCTGGGGGCCGCCGTAGACGTCGCCGTTCTCAGGCAGTGACCTGGCTTCTGGGAACCGAGGTGTCGACTGCCACTCCGGTTGAGCTGTTCGACTCGTGGACGCACCAACCGGACGTCGGCATCGCCGCGGTCACGCGAGTACCCGTT
The DNA here is from genome assembly GCF_902506195.1 of Citricoccus sp. K5. Lineage (NCBI taxonomy): Bacteria > Bacillati > Actinomycetota > Actinomycetes > Micrococcales > Micrococcaceae > Citricoccus > Citricoccus sp. K5. The sequence goes on along the minus strand of NZ_LR732817.1, from coordinate 3,690,711 downwards.
GGCCGCGCGTCTGCCACCACTCCAGGACCATGCCAGCGCGCAGGCATCGGCCAGTCAGGCCAGTAGTTCCACGGATTGCCGATGATCGTCCACGCGATGTTCAGGCGGGAGCACTCGCCGGTCAATGCCGATCGGCGGCCCGTGCGCCCACAGTCAGGTGCACAGAGGTACCGGTACACCGAAGCTGATCCGGTCCGTGGTGGTGGATACCCGATTCCCGGCGGATCCCCCTCTGGCGGGCTGCAGACGACCCCTGCCGGCAATTGGTCGCGCCCGGCAGCGGCCCTCACGCAGAGGACGAGCTCGACCAGACCGCCGCGCGCGCCACCCCCATCCGTCCCCTAGGACGTTGGTATCCACCGAACCGGATCATCGATTCTTCCTTCTTCCACCCGGGGACACGTTCCCCAGGCCTGCGATCGCGCGTCCTGCCCGGTCAGGAATCCCTGTGTCGTCGAAGCACGGCTCTCTCCATGAATATTCGGAGTACTGAGGTCCACTCGTATTGGGGTTGGGAGCCGGTGGCCGGTTGACGCATTTGCTGTCTTCGGAGCCACCGTTATTGTCGTTCGGAGCCACCTGCTTAGGCTCCTTCCGCCGGTCTCGGCGATCGGCGCGGCCAGCCGGTTCGGGGTCGTCATCAAGTCCGGGGCGGCCTTCGAACGCCTCGGCGGGGTCCGCCACCTCGCCGTGGACAAGACCGGCACCCTGACCCGCAATCAGCCCACTGTCACCGCCGTGCTCACCACCGCAGACGCCTCTGAGCAGGATGTGCTGGGCTGGGCGGCGGCGCTGGAGCAGCACAGCACCCACCCGCTGGCCGCGGCCATCACCGCCGCCGCCCCTGATGCGCCTGCGGCCGAGGCCGTCACCGAGACCGCCGGGCACGGCATCACCGGCCGCCTCGACGGGGCCCCGGTCACTGTCGGCAGCCCCCGCTGGTTGGACCCTGGGTCCATCGCCGAAGATGTCCAGGCCTTGGAAGGGCAGGGCATGACCGTGGTTATCGTCCACCGCGACGGGTCGCCGGCCGGAGCGATCGGGGTCCGGGACGAGCTGCGCCCCGAGGTCCCCGCCGTCGTGACCACCCTGACCGGCCAGGGCATCGGGATCACGATGCTCACCGGCGACAACGCCCGCACCGCCCGGGCCATCGCCGCCGACGCCGGCATCGGCGACGTGCGCGCCGAACTGCGCCCCGAGGACAAGGCCACCGCCGTCCGCCAGTTGACCGGCACCGCCCCCACCGCGATGATCGGTGACGGCATCAACGACTCCCCCGCCCTGGCCGCCGCCGAGGTCGGCATCGCCATGGGCGCCACCGGCTCGGACGCGGCCATCGAATCCGCCGACGTCGCCTTCACCGGCCACGACCTGCGCCTGATCCCCCAGGCCCTGGCGCATGCCCGCCGCGGTCGGGCCATCATCAACCAGAATATCGTCCTGTCACTGCTGATCATCGCCGTCCTGTTGCCGCTGGCTATCACCGGCGTCCTGGGTTTGGCCGCCGTGGTGCTGGTCCACGAGGTCGCCGAGGTCATCGTCATCCTCAACGGCCTGCGCGCTGCCGCCAGCCGGCGCACCACCCTGGAGCCCCTTGCTGACCGGCAGGCTCAGCCCGCCACCGTGGGATGAGCTCCCACCGTGCCTGCGGAACAGAGACTCCGCAGGCACGGTGGGAGCTGACATGTCGGGCCATCCGGAACCCTCCAGTGACTCCACAGGTCGCGCGGAGGGCAGCAGATCCACTGAGTCGCCGGGAAACGGGCGCATCGCGAAAGGACACGAATGAACCACCAGCGCAGGTACCCCCTGGTGCTCTTGACCATTGCGATCGGGGCCGGCGTAGCGGTCCTGGACCAGGGGACCAAGTGGTGGGCGGAGAGCAACCTGTCCACGGGGGAGCGAGTCCCGCTCCTCGGGGACCTGCTCGGGCTCCAGCTGGCCTACAACCCCGGCGCGGCCTTCTCACTCGGCACCGACGCGACCTGGATCTTCACCATCATCTCAGCTGTGGCAGTCGCCGCGGCGATCTGGTTCACCCTCCGGGTCCGTACCGTGCTCTGGGCCATCGTGATCGGGTGCCTCGGCGGCGCGGTGACCTCCCACCTGGGCGACCGGCTCCTGCGCCCACCCTCGTTCGGGCAAGGCCACGTCGTGGACTTCATCGCCTACGGGAACTGGTTCATCGGCAACATCGCGGACATCTTCATCGTCGGCGGGATGCTGACCGTGGCCCTGCTGACCGCCACGAGTCCCGACCGCGACACCGCAGAAGCCCCACAGTAACCGCCAACTGGACGCCCCTGCGCCCCCTGCAGCGGCCGGCAACCCCACGGAGCCAGCCCGTGGGCGTCGGATGGGGCTACAGGGATGTCTTGTCTGGGCAGGAACGGTGTGACAGGTTGGGGGCATGCCTCGTACAACGCGGAGCGGCGATGAAGCAGAAGTGCCGACCCTGGGCGCGGTAGACCACCTCCGCGTCCTGACCCGGGTGCTCCTGGGCCCGGTGGTCAAGGGGCCGATCGTGCGCAGGCCGACAGCCGTCGGCCTGGCCGAACGCCTCGATACCGATGCCGCCGGCGTCGCCGAAATGCAGCGCCTGCGGTCCCGTTACGGCACCGGCCCGGTCCAGCTGCGGATCCCGGGCCGCCGGATCGCGCTGCTGCTGGACCCCGCCGATGTGCACCGCGTGCTCAACGACAGCCCCACCCCCTTCTCACCGGCCACGCTGGAAAAGCGCGGGGCGCTGAACCACTTCGAGCCGGCCGGCGCCCTCGTCTCGACCCCGCAGCAACGGCTCTCACGCCGTCCGTTCAACGAACAGGTCCTGGAAACCCCGCGCCCCGTCCACAGCCATGCCACAGCGATGACGAAGGTCATCACCGAAGAGGTCTCCGCGCTGCTGGGTCACGTGGACTTCACCGGCACCCTGGACTGGGAGGCCTTCGCGGTGATGTGGGGGCGCCTGGTCCGGCGCATCGTGCTGGGCGCCAGCGCCCGCGATGACGACCAGGTCACCGACGACCTGCGCCGGTTGCGTCAGCGCGGCAACTTCTCGTACCTCATGCCGCAGAACCGCCGCCTGCGTGAACGTTTCCTGCGCCGACTGCAGCACTACATCGAGCTGGCCGAGCCCGGCAGCCTGGCCGCCCTGGTCGCGCAGACCCCTGCCCCGGACGAGGCCGTCCCCCACCAGCAGGTCCCGCAGTGGCTCTTCGCCTTCGACGCCGAGGCCTGGGCCACGTTCCGGGCCCTGTCGTTGCTCACCAATCATCCGGGCGCTGTCGAGACGGCACGATCGGAGATGGCCCACGCTCCGGACTTGCCGTTCCTGCGCGCCACCGTGTTGGAGTCCCTCCGGCTGTGGCCGACCACCCCCCTGATCCTGCGCGATAGCACCGCGGCGACGCACTGGCGCAACGGCACCCTGCCACCGGGCACCGCGCTGGTCATCTACGCCCCGTTCTTCCACCGTGACGACGAGAACCTGCCCCAAGCCCACCGCTTCAGCCCAGAGCTGTGGTCTCAGGACCGCGAGGACAGCGACTGGCCGCTGGTGCCCTTCAGCGCCGGCCCCGGCATGTGCCCGGGCCGCAACGTGGTCCTGCTGACCTCGTCCCTGGTGCTGGGCGAACTGCTGCGCCAACACGACTTCACGGCCCAGGAACCGCTGGACACCAGCCAGCTGTCCGGCACACTGAGCCCGTTCTCCTCGCACTTCACCGTGCGCCACGACTGAACTGGCACGTCCTCGGATCCCACCGCCCAGGGCCGGCGCCTGTGGTGCCGCGCCGGGGGGCCGGTCGTCGCTGATCAGAAACTAGTCGCCATTTCGGTGCTGTTAGCCGGCTTCACCCCGGTCACCTGCTCACCGCGCTGATCCTGTCCCGGCCGCCGCGCCAGCGGACCGGCCCCGGACCGGATCCGCCTCCCGACAGGGGTGGGCCTCACCGGTATGGTTCGCCGCTGCCCTACGAGGGCAGGCCGGCGTAGGAGTGCAGGCCCGGGAAGTAGGTGTTGACGATGGTGAAGTTGAACACGATGCAGGAGTAGCCGATGATCGAGAGCCAGGCCGCCCGGTCCCCGGTCCAGCCGCGGGTGGCGCGGGCGTGCAGGTAGCCGGCGTAGACCACCCAGATCACGAAGGTCCACACCTCCTTGGTGTCCCAGCCCCAGTACCGGCCCCAGGACGCCTCGGCCCAGATGGCGCCGGCGATCAGCGTGAAGGTCCACATCACGAAGCCCACGGCGTTGATGCGGTAGGACCAGTTCTCCAGGCTCAGCGCGGACGGCACCAGCCGCATGAAGACCAACCCGCCGGTGGTGCCGGCGCGGGCCTTGGCCTCGCGGCGATGCTGGAGCAGCTGCAGGATGCTCATGGCGAAGGTCAGGGTGAACAGGGCCGAGGCCAGCACGGCGATGGAGACGTGGATGATGATCCACGGGGACTGCAGCGCGGGCTGCAGGTGCGCGATGGGCGTGGGGAAGCCGATGGTGGCCGCGGCCATCATGATCACCACGAGCCCGGCGACGAAGGTGCCCAGGAAGCGGATGTCCTTGCGGGTCAGGAACAGCAGGTACACCACGGAGACCAGCATCGCGCCGGTGGTGCAGAACTCGTACATGTTGCCCCACGGCACCCGGGAGGCGGCCACGGCGCGGGCGATCACGGCGAAGGCGTGCAGGGCGGCGGCGATGACCATCAGCGCCACCGCGACGTTGGCCACCGGGCGGGCGGTGGTGCCCAGGTAGTCCATGTCCTCATCCACCAGCTCGCTCCCGTCGGCACCGGTGTCGGCGCCGGTGCGGTTCGGGCGGGCGCCGGGGACCGTCGTCGAGCCCGTCCCGGCCTCCCGGGCCGAACTCCCGCCCCCGGCGCCCACCAGGTGCTCCCGGAGTACCGGGGATTCGGTGGTGTCGGTGGTGTCGATGTCGCGTTCTCGGGCCAGATCGGTCTCCAGGGCGCGGATGGTCTTGGAGGAGGTGGCCAGGTCCAGGGCGAAGAGGATGAAGGCGGCGGCGTAGACCAGCGCGGCGATGAGCATGAACAGGTCGCTGTAGCCGGCCAACTGATAGTTAATGGGTTGCATGGGTTACTCCGGTCGGTTCTGAACGGCACGGGCGGGGTGGTCCGGGGTGGTGCTGGGACTCCCTGCGGTGGCTGAGGCAGTGGTGGACGACGTGCTGGAGGCCGTGGGCGTCGAGGCGGTGGAGGATGAGGACGGCCCGGGTTCCTGTGGCGCGGTGACGGGCCAGAGCTGTTCGAACTTCCGGCGCAGGGCGAGGTTCTCCTCGCGCAACCTGAAGTCCTCGCCGCGGGCCAGCAGCCCGTACTCGACCACGGTGGAACCGTCGGGCCCGGTGGCGCCCCGGACCCAGACCCGGCGGCGGCGCACGAACAGGCTCACCACCAGGGCGATCAGGGCCAGCACGGCAAACACACCCACGCCCCACTTGCCCGGATCGTAGAGGATGTCCAGGCCGACATAGGGCTTGACCCCGTCGAAGGAGATCGAGCCCTTGCCTTCGGGTAGCTCGTAGGATTCCCCCACCGACAAGGTGACTCCCCCGGTGTCGAGATCGCGGTTGTTCAGCTCGGTGAGGTTCTCGGTGTCCAGGACGTAGACGTTCTGCGGCTTCCCCTCGTCCAGGCCCAGGTCCCCGTGGTAGGAGTTCAGGTTCAGCTCCGGGTTGAACAGCTCGGGGTCGATCGAGACGGCCACCCCGTCCTCTCCCGTATAAGAAGTCGGCAGGAAGAAGCCCACGAACCCGAGCTGGTCGGGTTGGGCGTCGGGGACCTTGATGGTCAGCAGCGAGGTGTACACCTCGTCCTGGACCTGGCCGACCACCGGGCCCTGGAAGGCGATGTCCCCGTTGCCGTCCCGCACGGTGACCTCCGGGGCGTAGCCGTTGCCGACCAGGTAGACCCGGGTGCCGCCGAACGCCAGCGGGTGGTTGACCTTCAGGATCCGCTCCTGGGGCTCGCCACCGGTGCCGTCCTGGACCTCCATGACCGCGGTGAAGTCCAACGGCTGGCCGTAGTGGGTCTCCGACTCCCGGTCGAAGACCTTCTCGAAGCTCTTCAGGGACATCGAGAACGGCACCAGGCTGTCCTCGGAGAAGGCACCGCCGGGGGTGAAGGCGTCGTAGGAGACGAGGGTGTTGGCGAAGCCCTCCTCCCCCTCCACGAGGATCTTCTGCCCGGAGTAGCTCAACAAGCCGCCCACAGCCATGAAGGCCAGCACCCCGATCAGGGACAGGTGGAACACGATGTTCCCGACCTCGCGGACGTAGCCGCGCTCGGCCCCCACGGAGGCCCCGCCGCCGGGCTCCTGTCGGACCTCGACCCGGTAGCCGCGCCTGCGCAGGTACGCCGCGGCCTGGTCCACCGCCGCGGCCGGGGACGGGCCGGAGGGATCCAGCAGCACGGTGCCGTATTCGGGCAGCCGGGACAGCCGCCGCGGGGTGCGCGGCGGGGCCGAGCGCAGCACCTTGGCGTGCTTGACGGCCCGCGGGGCCACGCAGCCGATCAGGGAGACGAACAACAGGATGTAGATCGCCGAGAACCACACCGAGGAGTACACGTCGAACAGCTGGAACCGGTCCAGCCACTCCCCCAGCACCGGGTTGTCCTCCAGGTACTGGTTGACGATCTCCGGACCCGCCGGGCGCTGCGGGAACAGCGAGCCCGGCACCGCGGCCACCGCCAGCAGCAACAGCAGCATCAGCGCGGTGCGCATGGACGTCAACTGCGTCCAGGCGAACCGCAGCGTGCCGGTGACACCCAGGGCGGGCAGCTGGACCTCGGGCTGCTGGGGCTGGTCGTGCCGGGACGGCTCGGTGCGGGCGTCCTCGTCCCGGGCCACCCGCACATTGTCCTGCTGGCTCACCGCGGCCGCCTCTCGTCACTGGACTGCTTCTGGGCACTGTGGCACGGAGCCGGCAGTTGCACCGCCCGGGTGTGCCCGGCCCCGGCGGCCCCCCGGCAACGGGCGCGCGCCCGCGGGGCCGAGCCGGCAGGGTGGTTCTCGTCGCTGGGGTCCTCCGCCGCCGTCCCGGTGGCGGCCAGGGGCAGGGTCCGGTCGCTCACGGGCCGCTCAGGCCTGTTCATCCAGGACGGTGGCGATCAGGGTGCGCAGCGTGGAGGGCTCGGCGATCCCCAGGATCCGGGCCGAGACCCGCCCCTGTCGGTCCAGCACGATCGTGGTCGGCACGGCCTGCGGCGGCACGTAGTCCGTCATCGCCAGCAGCACCTGCCCGCCGCGGTCCTCCACCGAGGGGTAGGTGATCCCGAAATTGCGTTCAAAGGCCTCGGCGGTGGCCACCGTGTCCCGGACATTGATGCCCAAGAACCGCACCCCCTCGGGGGCGAACTGCTCGTGCAGGGCCTGCAGGTCCGGGGCCTCCACCCGGCACGGGGCACAGGCGGCATACCAGAAGTTCAGCACCGCCGGGTCCCCGGCCAAGTCCTCGGTGCTGACCGGCTCCCCGGAGAACAGGGTGGAGCGGAACCGCACCGGCTCCCCGCGCTCGGCCGGGGCGATCTCCAGGACCGACCCGTCACCGGCGATGTAGTTCTTGCCATCGGCGTTGCCGGCCTGGGCGGCCAACGGGTCGTCCGAACTGCAGGCCGCCAGCAGCGGCAAGGACACGACCCCGGCCAGCCCGGCCAGAACCCGACGGCGTGAGGGGGTGGACAACGGCGGACGGGAGGGCATACGGCAGGCACTACTTTCAGAACTCGATACCGGGACCACGGCAGGGATCGGGGCTTCCCGGATTCTACCGGTTGTAGAAGAACGGGCCGAACTCCGGGCTACACCGCCGGCAAGGCTGAGCGATGACAGCCCGACGGGGCTTCCGGTCGGCGGATTGGTGGCACGGGCGCTGAGTCTGCTCAATGGTCAAGGCGCGCAACGCAATTTGCGGCACGGGGAAGGCGGGGCCGAGCCGCTCGGGGTGAATGCCCGGCCCCGTAGCTCAGAGCCCGAAAGCTCCACCGCTGATGAGGATGAAGACGCCCAGGCCGATCAGCACGATGGGGAACAGGATGTGCTCCCAGCGTTCCAGCACCTCGGCGATGGGCCGGCGGGTGGCGACAAATTTAGCCAAGCCCACCAGTACCGCCACCAGCGCGAGGAACACGATGCAGTAGGCGACCACGGCGCCCGGGCCGACGCTGAGGAAGACCGGGACGTAGACGCCGATGTTGTCCCCGCCGTTGGCGAAGGTCACCCCGGCCACGGTCCAGACGCCGACCTTCTTGCCCTCGATCTTGGCATCGTCATCGTCATCGTCGTCCCCGCGCCAGGCCTTCCAGGCTGCCCACAGACCCAGCCCCAGCGGGATCAGCCCGAAGTACGGGATGACCTCCGGGGGCAGGAACGCCCCCGCGCCCAGGGACACGAGCACGGCCGCGCCCAGGATGCCGGCAAAACCCAGGTACTGGCCGACCAGGATCCGGGCGGTGGTCCCCCGTTGACCGGCGCCGCGGGCGAAGAACAGGGAGAGCACGATGATGTCATCGATGTTCGTGACCAGAAACAGGCCGATCGCCTGCAGGACTGAAGACAGGATCATGCCGCAGCCTCCGTATCGTCGCAGCCTGGCACCGAGCACGCCGGGTCCAGGCACGGGGCGCTCTCATCCACCGCCAGGGCGATATCGACCAGGCCGGTCAACGCCCGCGTCAGGTGCGCATCGGCGAGCTCATACCGGGTCTGGCGGCCCTCGGCCACCGCGACCGCCATCCCGCAGTCCCGCAGGCACGCCAGGTGGTTCGACACGTTCGAGCGCGTCAATCCCAGGTCCCGGGCCAGCTCGGCCGGGTAGGCCGGGCCCTGCAGCAGGGTCAGCAGTATCCGTGACCGGGTCGGGTCGGCCATCGCCCGCCCCAACCGGTTCATTACATCCAAACGAGAATTTATAATCATCACTCGCTGAACTATACAGTGCGCACTGAACCGACCCCGGCGGGGGGCGGTGCGCGGATCACGGAGAGGCGTCTCTTTGTCGAAGCCCGGGGTCGCCACCGGGATCACCCTGCGCCCGGGGGCAAGGCCGCAGGGCCGTCTCCTAGGGTGGAGGGGTGAACGACTCGACGGCAGCGGCGTGGATGGAGCGGCACCAGATCGCCCTCTACGTGGCGGCGATTGTCGTCGGCATCGCGGCCGGGTGGTGGGCCCCCGGGGCCTCGGCGCTGGAGGCGGCGATCAACCCGGTACTGGGTCTGTTGCTGTTCGCCACATTCCTGGCGGTGCCGTTCACCGCGATCGGGCGGGCCTTCACGGACCTGCGGTTCCTGGGTGCGGTGCTGGTGCTGAACTTCGTGGTGGTCCCGGCGATCGTCTTCGCCCTCTCCCGCATTGTCGCCGACCATGAGGCGCTGCTGCTGGGGGTGCTGCTGGTGCTGCTGGCCCCGTGCATCGACTACGTGATCGTCTTCGCCGGGCTGGCCGGCGGGGCCCCCGACCGGTTGCTGGCCGCGGCCCCCTTGCTGATGCTCGTCCAGATGGTGCTGCTGCCTGTGTACCTGTGGGCCTTCGCCGGGACCGAGACGGTCGCGCTGGTGGAGATCGGCCCGTTCGTGGAGGCCTTCGTGGTGCTCATCCTCCTCCCCCTGGGCGCGGCCGCGTCCGTGCAGTGGGCCGCGCCCCGCAGGACGGCGGCCCGGACGGTGGAGTCGGCGATGACCGTGGCGATGGTTCCGCTGATGATGGCGACCCTGTTCACCGTCATCGCCTCCCAGGTCCGCGGGGTGGGTGAGCAGTTCGGGGCGCTGGCGGCGGTGGTGCCCCTGTACGTGGCGTTCCTGGTGGTGATGATCCCGATCGGCATCCTCACCGCCCGCACCGCGCGCCTGGACGTGCGCTCCGCCCGGGCGCTGGTGTTCACCGGGGCCACCCGTAACTCCCTGGTCGTACTGCCCCTGGCCCTGGCCCTGCCGGCCTCCCTGAACCTGGTGCCGTTGGTCGTGGTCACCCAGACCCTGGTGGAACTGATCGGCATGGTCATCTTCGTCCGCCTGATCCCCCGCCTCCTCCCCGAACCCCAGGCCACCCCCAGCACTGCCTGACCACCGCCGCTCGACACAGAGCTCCTGTCGGCAGCCCGGCCACGCGCCCCTATAGGGTGGCGGCGTCAGCCTTCCCCGCCGCCCGGAAGAGAAACCATGCCCGCCCCTGATGACGCCACGCGGTCCGCCCACGCTGCCGTGACCACCCGCCTGGTTGAAGAGGTGCTGGTCGGCGGGAACCTGGGGATGCTGGACCGGCTCTACACCCCGGCCCTGGCCCCGGTGGCCCACCGCTGGATCGCCCCGTTCCACACCTCCTTCCCTGACGTGCGCATGCAGATCGTGCAACTGGTCCGCGAGGAGGACACGGTGGCCGCCCGGTTCCGCTGTTCCGGCATCCAGCTGGGCCCGTGGCGCGGCCACGCCCCCACCGGGCGACGCTTCGAGAACATCGACGAGGCGTACCTCTTCACCTTCCGCGAGGGGCTGATCGCCAAGGCCTGGGGCCTGGCGGACACCCTGGAACGCTTCCGCCGGCTCGGCCTACGCCCCTAACACGGCAACACCCTCACTGTCGGATGGAGCCGCTGATCCGGCCGTCCATGGTGCCGGCGATCCGGGTGGACTTCCACCCCGGCATGAGCCCTGCTGCTGGCTGTGGCCAGCGCCGGCGCCCGACGCTAGAGGTACTGGCAGATCGTGTCCGGCGGGCAGTCGGCCGGGTCCAGGGCGGCCGCGCGTTGCCGGAGGTCGGTGACGGCCTGTTGCAGTGCCCTCAGGTCGGCGATCTGACGATCGAGGGCGCCCAGGCGGGCGTCCAGCAGGTCCGCGACGTGCCCACAGGGGGCGGACCCGCCGTCGCGCAGGTCCAGGATCTGACGGACCTGGGCCAAGGTCAGCCCGGCGGCACGGCCGCGGCGGACGAAGTCCAGGCGCGCCAGGACCGCCGCGGGGTCGGGGTAGTGCCGGTAGCCGTTGACGGTGCGCTCAGGGGCCGGGAGCAGCCCGGCGTCCTCGTAGAAGCGCAGCGTCTTGGCGGTGGTCCCGCCGGCCTGGGCCAGCTCACCGATGCGCACCCCACCACCTCCGCCTCTCGGGTCCGGGCCGGTCGGTCTTGACCTTACCCCGCACTGGAACGTTCAGGATGGTGACCAAGGAAGCAACGACGAGAAGGGCATCGCACAACATGGACGAGAAGTACGAGGTCGATCTGGCCGTGGTCGGTTCCGGGGGCGCCGCGATGTCCGCGGCGATCGCCGCCCGGCAGGCCGGGCACACGGTGGTGCTCATCGAGCGCGGCGTGCTCGGCGGCACCTGCGTGAACATCGGCTGCGTACCCTCCAAGACCCTGCTCGCCGCGGCCGGCGCCCGGCACACCGCGCTGGCCAACCCCTTCGGCGGGGCCCCAACCGGTGCCGGGCCGGTTGACCTGACCGCCCTGGTGCGGCAGAAGGACGAACTCATCGAGCACCTGCGCGGGGCCAAATACGCCGACGTGGCCGCCGCCCACGGCTTTGAGATCCTCCCCGGGCAGGCCCGCTTCCTCGACGGGCGCACCATGGCCGTGGACGGTAGGCCTCTGCGCGCCCGAACCTACCTGGTGGCCACCGGGGCCGAGCCCGCGGTGCCGAACCTGCCAGGCCTGGAACAGGTGGAACCACTGACCTCGACCACGGCCATGGAACTGGACCAGGTGCCCGAGTCCCTGGTCGTCATCGGCGGCGGGTACGTGGGCCTGGAACAGGCCCAGCTGTTCGCCCACCTCGGCGCCCGGGTGTCCCTGGTGGGACGGGTCGCGCCCCGGGCCGAACCGGAGCTGGCCGCCCGGCTCCGGGAAATCTTCACCCAGGACGGCATCACCGTCATCGAGGAGCACGCCGGATCCGTCGCCACCGAGGGCGGGCAGGCGGTCGTGACGACCGTCTCCGGCCGGCAGGTCAGGGGCGCCCGGGTGCTGCTGGCCACCGGACGGGCCGCCCGCACCGACGGGCTGGGCCTCCAGTCGGCAGGGGTGGAGGTCGACGCGGCCGGCTTCATCGCCGTCGACGCACACCAGCGCACCACCAACCCGCGCATCTACGCCGCCGGGGACGTGACCGGCGCCCCCCAGTTCGTCTACGTCGCCGCCGCCACCGGCCGGGTCGCCGCGCGCAACGCCCTAGCCACCGACGCCGAGGACGCCCTCTCCCAGGTGGACTACGCGGGCCTGCCCGCGGTGGTGTTCACCCGCCCGCAGCTGGCCTCCGCCGGGCTGACCGAGGCCCAGGTACTGGCCCGAGGCCGGGCCTGTGAGTGTCGGGTCCTGGACCTGTCCGAGGTGCCCCGGGCCCTGGTCAACCACGACACCCGCGGGGCGGTCAAGATCGTCGCAGACGCGACCACCGGCACCGTCCTCGGCGTGCACGCCCTGGCCGACGGGGCCGGGGAAATCATGTTGGCCGCCACCTACGCCATCAAGGCCGGCATGAGCGTCGACGACCTGGCCGACACCTGGGCCCCGTACCTGACCATGGCCGAGAGCCTGCGCCTGACCGCCGGCCTGTTCCGCAACCAGATGCCCACCTCCTGCTGCGCCTGACGCTTCAGGCATCAGCGTCAAGACATGATTGTCAGACACGGGTACACCCTCTTTTACACCTCTCGCCCTGTCATTTTCAGAAGTTGACTGCACTCTCGGGCCCGTCAACCCGGGGGTGGTGTCGTCGACTTCTGAACTCTGGTCGTTCAGTAGTCGTGTGCACTAGGGTCGCGTCTGCTCAGTAGTCCTGTTCTCTATGAGGAGGCGGGCGTGGACGGCGACCAGGATGAGATGGCTGGACCGGGCGTGCTTGCGGTGCCCGAGCTTGAGTGGGAGCAGGCCCGGTTGCGGGCCGGGGTGATCGGTCGACTGGCCGAGCACGATCCAGTGGGACTGGCTGCCGTCGACGAAGCCGCGGTGGAGCTGGGGATCTCCCGGCGCCGGGTGTACGTGCTGCTGGAGCGGTACCGGCAGGGCTCGGGCCTGGTCACTGATCTTGTCCCCCGGCGATCGGATGGTGGCAAGGGTGGGGGCCGGCTGGCGGAGCCAGTGGAGCAGATCATCCGTGAGCTGGTGCGCCAGCGGTACTTGACCCGGCAGAAGCGCAGCATTGCCTCGCTGCATCGGGAGATCACGCGGGCCTGCGCCGTGCAGGGGCTGCCGGCTCCGGCACGGAACACGGTGGCCGCGCGGATCGCCCGGATGAATCCGGTCGAGGTGGGCCGGCGGCGCGAGGGGGCCGAGAGCGTCCGGCCGTTGCAATCGGCCGGCGACGAGGTTCCGGTTGTCGAGTCGATCCTGGACCAGGTGCAGATCGATCACACGGTCATAGATTTGATCGTGGTCGATGACCGTGACCGCCAGCCGATCGGACGGCCGTATCTGACGGTGGCCATCGACGTGTGCAGTCGGTGTCTGGTTGGAATGGTGGTGACCTTGGAGCCGCCCTCGGCGGTGTCGGTGGGGTTGTGCCTGGCCCATGCGGCGGGTGACAAGCGGCCCTGGCTGGAGCGGCTCGGAATCGACGCGGCCTGGCCGATGAGCGGCAAGCCGAAGGCACTGTATGTGGACAATGCCCGGGAGTTCAAGAGCGAAGCGCTCACCCGCGGGTGCGACCAGCACGGTATCAGTCTCGACTACCGCCCGCTGGGCCGGCCGCATTACGGCGGGACCGTCGAGCGGGTCATCGGCACGGCCATGCAACAGATCCACGAGCTGCCGGGGACCACGTTCTCGAATCCAGTCGAGCGTGGGGCGTACGACGCCGAGAAGATGGCCGCGCTGACCATGGCCGAGTTGGAGCGGTGGCTGGTGTTGGCGGTGGCGACCTACCACGGCACGGTGCACTCCACACTGGGCCAGACCCCGGCCGGACGGTGGGCCGACGGGGTCGCAGCGACCGGTACCCCGGTGCTGACAGCTAACCCGACGGCGTTCCTGGTGGATTTTCTGCCCGTGTTCCGCCGCAAGCTCACGCGCACCGGGTTCGTCATAGACCATGTCCACTATTTCGCCAACGCGCTCAAGCCGTGGATCGCACGCCGCGAGGCCCTGGAGCGGTTCCTGATCCGTCGGGATCCGCGCGATATCAGCCGGATCTGGGTGCTGGACCCCGAGGGCACCGCATACATCGAGGTCCCGTACCGGACGATGTCGAACCCGACGGTCAGCGTGTGGGAACACCGCCAGGCCCTGGCCCGGCTGCGCGAGCGTGGGGCCACCGAGGTCGATGAGGCGGGCCTGTTCCGGATGATCGAGCAGATGCGCACCATCGCCGAGACCGCCCAGAAGACCACCAAGCGCACCCGCCGCGAGAGACAACGCCGCGCCCAAGCCGGGACGGCCAATACGAGGCCGACGCCCCCGGTGCCGGAACTGCCTGTCGTACCGGCGGACTCGGAGGCGGCCGGTCGATCGGTGGCCCGGTTCGGGGAGATCGAGCAATGGTGAACGCCGACGAGTACGAGCCGCTGGAGCTGTCCCACCTGCACCCGGCCGCGCAGCCGGTGGCGCGACTGCCGGCGGCCGAGCGCATCCAGCGGATCCGCGCGGACCGCTGGATCGGTTATCCGAGGGCGGTCGAGGCCGTCGAGCGTCTGGAGACCCTGCTCGGCTGGCCGCCGAAGCAGCGCATGCCCAACCTGCTGCTGGTGGGCCCGACGAACAACGGCAAGTCGATGATCATCGAGCGCTTCCGCCGGCAGCACCCGCCCAGCTCCGAGCTGGACCGGGAACAGGTCCCGGTGGTGTGCGTGCAGATGCCCTCGGAACCCTCGCCCTTGCGGTTCTACACCGCGATCCTGTCCGCCCTGGGCGCACCATTGCGGCCCCGGCCCCGCGTGGTGGAACTCGAACGCCTCGCTTTGTCCCTGCTGCGCGAGGTCGGGGCGCGGATGCTGGTCGTCGATGAGCTGCACAACGTGCTGGCCGGCCGCGGGGACACCCGGCGGGAGTTCCTGAACCTGCTGCGATTCCTGGGCAACGAACTGCGCATCCCCCTGGTCGGGGTCGGCACCCGCGAGGTCTACCTGGCGGTGCGCTCGGACGACCAGCTGGAGAACCGCTTCGAGCCCTTCGTGCTCCCGCTCTGGGAGGCTGACGACCAGGCAAGGTCCCTACTGGCCAGCTTCGCCGCCTCCTTCCCGCTGCGGAAACCCTCGGTGATCGACACCGAGGACATGGCTCGCTACCTGCTGGCCCGCAGCGAGGGCACCATCGGGGAACTGGCCCACCTGCTCACTGCGGCCGCGGTGGCCGCGGTGGAGTCGGGCCTGGAGGAGATCGACCACCGGACGCTGACGATGGCGGACTATCTCGGCCCGGCCGGACGCCGACGGGTCTTCGAACGCGAGCTGCTGTGAGGACCCGGTGGCCGGTGCATCCGGCCCCGGTCACCGGTGAGGCACTCACCTCCTGGCTGCGCCGAATCGCCCACCGCTACGGGGCCGAGGTCGAGGACCTCGTTCTCGATACCGGGTTCTGCTTCCCCCGTCCCGGGGACCTGGACGTGGCTGCCCCGGAGGGGTTCATCGACCAGCTGGCTGCGCGCACCGGGGCCAGAACCGACACCATACGGGCCATGACCTTCGGAGGGCAGACCCCCTGGCTGCTGGACCAGCTCGAGCCAGCGGCGGAGGCCTACACCACCTACACCCGACAGCTGGCGGTGCTGCTGCCCCGGGGAAGGAGACGGGACCGTACCGTGGAGGACTGGCGGGCCTGGTTGCCGACGGTTGCCGGTTGGCGCCATCGGGCCTGTCCGCGCTGCACCACGGAATCAACCCCGCCGTGCCCGTACCAGCTGGCGTGGCTGGTGCCCCTCATGCTCTCCTGCCCCGTCCACCACTGCCGACTCGAACTCCACGACGGCCCGTTGGGATACCACGACTTCTGGCACACCTCGTCGGGTGGGCCCGAGCCGCGACCGGTCGGGGAGGCGATCCGGAGCATGGACCAGCGGACCTGGCAGGCCCTGACGACCGAGGCTGTAGAACTCCCCAGGCATCGGGTGCACGCTGGGACCTGGTTCCGCCTGCTGCGGACGCTTCTCGATGAGCTCGGCGCGACCATCACCGAGAGCGGCGCACCCGGCCGGCTGACACGCCAGGTGTGGGACCGCACCGGCCATCCGGTCCGCGCCGGACAGGGCCCGTGGCGCCCCTACGAGGAACTCTCCGACCAGCGCCAACTCCAATCCCTTGAAGCCGCCGCCACCGCGATACACCTGCTCGAAACCCGGGCCATGGCCTGCTTCGGACGCGAAGCCGAGGTGTTCCTGCCCCAGCCGGACTTTTCCCGCGACCCCGGTCGCCCCGACCAGACCACGGACCCCACCGCCCTGCGGTGGCAGGAGATCAAGGAGAGCTTTCAGGCCGTCGTCGAGGAAGCCCAGACCACCCCGGAGACCGCCCGTCAGCTTTTCAACTTCTGCACGATGTACCGTCGCGACAACGACGAAGTGGTCCAAGGCGTCCGGGGCAATTTCGTCGAGCTCGGCATACCTTCGGACTACCTGTCACCATAGCTGCGTCACGACCGTCTGCGAGACGTAGAATAGATGGCGGGATACGTGACAGTTTTTCTCAACACCTCGTATGACTTTCAGAGATAAGTGGCGGCATTCTGTGGAAGCTAAATGACGGTACGGACTGTCCAGAAGCGTCGCCATCTGTGGACCCAGGCAAGGCGCCCCGAGACGGCGAACGTCCGAAGCCCTTTCCGGGCCGGGGCCGCGGGGTGCCGAACTCAGGCGTACTGACATCCGTTGGGCGCGGCCGCCGGGGGCCCTTATGTGTTGGGGGCTTCCTGGTTCCCGGACAGTTGTTGCTGGTGCCGATAGAGGGTGGCCCGGCTCCAGCCCACGAGCCGGGCGGCGTCGGCGGCGGTGCGGCCCTTGGCGCGGGCGGCGTTGACGATGGCAAGTTTGTCGGCGATGTCGGTCGGGTCGAGGGGCGGGCGGCCGAACCGAGTGCCCCCGGCGCGGGCGGCGGCGATACCGGCATTGACGCGTTCGACGATCAGTTCGCGTTCGTACTCGGCGAGGGTGGCGAGCATGTTCAGCATCAGCCGGCCCGTGGACGTCGAGGGATCGATGCCGTCGGCGATGGACTTCACCTGCACGTCCCGGTCGCGCAGCAGATTGACGGTGTTGAGGACGTCAATGAGGGACCGACCGAGCCGGTCCACGCGCCAGACCACGACGGTGTCCCCGGGCTCGGCGTAGTCGAGCAGCTTGCGCATGCCAGGCCGGTCCACCGCGTTCCTGCTCCCGGAGGTGACTTCGGCGAAGATGTCTCGTTTCTGGACCCCTGCGGCGAGGAGTGCATCGACCTGGAGTTGGGCGTCCTGGCCGGCGGTGCTCACGCGCGTGTAGCCGAGTTGTCTCACAAACCCATCTTGCCTCACAAAGGGGGTCTCGGTGGGATTTCGAGACACTACGCGTTGAGACGACTTATCGAGACACCGCGGGGGCCAGGATCCCGGTCTTCGATGGCGCACGCCGGGAGGCAGATCCGGTGTCTTGGAAAGCTGTCCATTAATAAGACACGCATCGTGGCCTTTGCCCAAGGTCTGAGATTGCGTGAGGGCACGCTCCGGGGACACGCTGCTGGTGTGGAAGCTCGAGCGGCTCGGTCGGGATCTGCGCCACCGGGTCAACATCGTCCACAACCTCACCGAGCGGGGCGCGTGCCGTACGGCGCCCCGTCACCGGACAAATCACCGGACGGGGGCTACGGGACGCCCCCCGAGGCGTGCTTGAGCGTGCCCAGGTCACAAGCGGTGTGTCCGGTGGGGGTTCCCTTTACGGGATCCTGCTCAGTGACCGATCTGGGGCCCTTTGTCGATTTCAGAAGCCGGCGACACGGACGTCAGGAGTGGCCTGCACTAATTTCCTAGGTGAGGCCACGGTTGCCATTAGCGGACGATCCCTCGGTCAGTCCCATGTCGGCCTGAGTTGTTTCATGTGGATGGCGGTGCACGCCGCTGTGTGAGCACCCGCACTTCAAGCGTTCTCTGCAGGCAGGTTCACCACCGGGTATGCCCGTCCCGCAGGAGTGTCCAGCGACCTGGTGTGCTGCGGACGGACGTGTCCAGTCCAGGACGCGTCGTGGTGCCAGGCAATGGCCGGGTCCACACCGCCGCCTGCGCGGCATCCGGGCACTGGCGGTAAGGCGACGGGCGTAGGGGCGCCCGTCAGGTTCAGTGGACCGGGTCGGAGTCCGGGCGTGCGGGGCCTGTGCGGCCGAGGCTGGCCAGGGCGGCGCGCAGGCGGGTGTCGGCGTCGTCGGCGACCTCGCGGACCTGGGGGCTGTCGCTGAGGCGGACCATGGTCTGCGGGTCGATGGCCTCGATGAGGGTGTGCTGGTCATCGGACCCGCGGCGGACCACGACGTTGCAGGGCAGCAGGGCGCCGAGCTGGGGTTCGGCCGCCAGGGCGCGGCTGGCCAGTGTCGGGTTGCAGGCTCCGAGGATCACGTAGTCGCCGAGGTCTGCGGCGGCCTCGGGGCCGAGCTTGGCGGTAAACGTGGCGGTGATGTCGGCCTCGGTGAGGACGCCGAAGCCCTGCTCGGCCAGGGCCTGACGGGTGCGTTCCACGGCCTGCTCGTAGGTCAGGGGGACGGTGATCGAGTGGGTATAGGCCATTCTGAGCTCCTTCGTGAACGATGAGGGGTGTTCTCAGCCTGCCCGAGACAGGGCCGGTCAGGCCAGGGAAAGGAAGAGCTTCTCCAGGTCCTTCTTGTCCAGGTTCTCTTCCGGGTTGGCCAGGCACTGCTCGAGCCCGCTGGCGATGATGGCGAAGCCGGCGCGATCCAGGGCCTTGGACACCGCCGAGAGCTGGGTGACGACGTCCTTGCAGTCCCGGCCCTCCTCGAGCATGCGCACCACGGCGGTGAGCTGGCCTTGGGCGCGCCTGAGGCGGTTGAGTACGGGGGTCATCTCGGTGGCGTCCAGTTGCACGTGGTCTCCTGAGGTCGGGGCGTGCCATCCATTCTATACCCCAGGGGGTGTCTTGCATACCCCTGGGGGTATCGTGCATACTGAGTCGAGACAGGCTCTGCCTGTGACCGGATACCTGCTGGACAGCCCGGCTTTGGCCTAAGCGCCACGGATCCGTCCCCTTTGATGTCCCCGATACGTTGAGGAGTAGTCATGTCCGAGATCACCGTTGCCCAGGCCGATGAGCGCCGAGCCCAGGACCAGATTCTGGATGTGCGCGAGGATTTCGAGGTAGCCGAGGGGATGATCCCCGGCGCCCTGCACATTCCCATGGACCAGCTCGGTTCCCGGCTGCAGGAGCTGGACCGGTCCCGCCCGGTGATCGTGGTGTGCCGCAGCGGCAACCGCAGCGCCCGGGTGGCCGAGGCGCTCAATCAGGCCGGCTACACCGCCGACACCATGACCGGCGGGATGGTCGCCTGGCAGGGCGCCGGACTGCCGGCCCACTGAGCCCGGCCTCCGACCGATGACTGCTGACCGCCGACTGACAAGGACGCTGCCATGACGCTCACCCTTCTTCTGACCCTGCTGCTCTCGGTGTTGATCGGGCTCTCCCTGGGCCTGCTCGGCGGCGGCGGATCGATCCTGACCGTGCCGATCCTGACCTACGTCGCCGGTCTGGATCCCAAGGAGGCGATCGCCGCGTCCCTGTTCGTCGTCGGAGTCACCTCCGCCTTCAGCGCCATCACCCACGCCCGCAACCAGCGGGTCAAGTGGCGCACTGGGCTGATCTTCGGTGCCGCCGGCATGGCCGGGGCCTTCGGTGGCGGCCTGCTGGGCGGATACATCCCCGGTACCGTCCTGATGATCGCATTCGCCCTGATGATGGTGGCCACCTCGGTGGCCATGATCCGTGGCCGCAAGAACAAGGCCGCGACGACCCACGAGGGCGAACTGCCGATCCTCAAGGTCCTGGCCGAGGGCCTGGTCGTCGGTTTGGTCACCGGCCTGGTCGGCGCCGGTGGTGGCTTCCTCATCGTGCCCGCCCTGGCCCTGCTGGGCGGGTTGTCCATGCCCGTGGCAGTGGGCACCTCCCTAGTAGTGATCGCGATGAAGTCCTTCGCCGGACTGGCCGGGTACCTGACCACCGTGTCCCTGGACTGGGTGCTGGTCGGGGCTGTGACCGCCGCCGCGATCGCCGGATCGGTGCTCGGGGCCCGGCTGGCCGGGCGGATCCCGGAGGCCGCCCTGCGTAAGGGCTTCGGGGTGTTCGTGCTCATCATGGGCGTCTTCGTCCTGGTCCAGGAGTTGCCCGGGGCCACCGGAATGATCGTCGG
This sequence comes from Citricoccus sp. K5, assembly GCF_902506195.1. Lineage (NCBI taxonomy): Bacteria > Bacillati > Actinomycetota > Actinomycetes > Micrococcales > Micrococcaceae > Citricoccus > Citricoccus sp. K5. The sequence continues at coordinate 3,670,400 of NZ_LR732817.1, read as the reverse complement.
GGCGGTCGCCGCCCTGGCGGCCGTGGCCGCCGCCGTGTGCTGGTTCGCCGTGCCCAGCTGCCCGATCCGCACCGCCGGCACCACCAACCCCACCTGAGCGTCCTCCACCCCTTCCTGTTCCCGTCGGTCTACACCGACCGCAGACGACCGATCATCACTGACAAGGAGACCCCCATGGCCACCATCGACGTCACCGACCAGGACTTCGCCGGCACCATCCAGGAAAATGACATTGTGCTCGTGGACTTCTGGGCGGGCTGGTGCGGGCCCTGCCGCCGGTTCGCCCCCACCTACGAGGCCGCCTCGGCCCAGCACCCCGACGTGGTCTTCGCCAAGGTCGACACCGAGGCCGAGCAGGCCCTGGCTGGCGCTGCGGGCATCAGCTCCATCCCCACCCTGATGGCCTTCCGCGAGGGCGTGCTGGTCTTCTCCCAGCCCGGCGCCTTGCCTGCGCCTGCCCTCGAACAGGTCATCACCGCCGTGAAGGACCTGGACATGGTCCAGGTCCATGCCCAGGCGGCCGCCCAGTCCGACCGGACCGAGCAGGCCTGACCGACACCGACCGGACCATCACTGCCCACGAGAGGGAGAGTACGGCTGCGTGAGGACTCCTAGCGCTACGGGGCGCCGCCCGGACCCCCGGCCCGTGCTGGGTCTGCGGCAGAACCTGGCCCAGTTCACCCTGTTGGTGGCCGTCAATGCCCTGGTCGGCGGGACGCTCGGACAAGAGCGTACGGTGCTGCCGCTACTGGCCACCGACGTGTTCGGCCTGGATCTGTACACCAGTTCGCTGACCTACATCCTGGCCTTCGGGGTGGCCAAGGCCGCCACCAACTACCTGGCCGGCACGCTCAGTGACCGCTACGGGCGCAAGCCGGTGCTGGTGGCCGGTTGGCTGATCGCCCTGCCGGTGCCGGTGCTGCTGATCTACGGGCCGTCCTGGGACTGGATCGTGGCCGCCAACGTGTTGCTGGGCATCAGCCAGGGGTTGACCTGGTCGACGACCGTGGTGATGAAGATGGACCTGGTCGGCCCGCATCGCCGCGGGGCAGCCATGGGCCTGAACGAGGCCGCCGGCTACCTCGGGGTCGCCGCCACGGCCATGGCCACCGGCTATCTGGCCGCCGAGTACGGGTTGCGTCCGGCCCCGTTCCTGCTCGGCGCGGCCTACATCGGACTCGGGCTGGGACTGTCCGTGCTCACCGTGCGTGAGACCCGGGACCACGCCCGCCTGGAGGCCGCCGGTCACCTCGGCACCCGTCCCGAAGCCCACGCGGGCCTGAGCAGCGCCCAGGTCTTCACCCTGACCAGCTTCCGCGACCGATCCCTGTCCTCGGTCAGCCAGGCGGGGATGGTCAACAATCTCAACGACGGGCTGGCCTGGGGGCTGTTCCCGGTGCTGTTCGCCGCGGCCGGGCTGTCCCTGGGCCAGATCGGAATCCTCGCCGCGGTCTATCCGGCCGTGTGGGGTGCCGGACAGTTGGCCACCGGTGCCCTGTCGGACCGGTGGGGCCGCAAGGGGTTCATCGTGGCCGGGATGCTCACCCAGGCCCTGGCCCTGGCCCTGATCGCTGCCGGCTCCGGATTCGGGGCCTGGCTGGTGGCCATGGTGCTGCTCGGGGCGGGAACGGCGATGGTCTACCCCACCCTGCTGGCCGCCATCGGCGACGTCGCCCACCCGGCCTGGCGGGCCCGGTCGGTGGGCATCTACCGGCTCTGGCGTGACGGGGGCTTCGCCGCCGGCGCCGTGATCGCCGGCCTGGTCGCCGACGCCTTCGGTATCCCCACCGCGGTCACCGTCGTCGCCGCCCTGACCGCGGCCTCCGGCACCGTGGTGGCAGTGCGCATGCGGGGCCGCGACCACACCCCCGGACTTTCCCTGCCCACCGCCACCCGCCATCTCAGGAGCCCTCACCCATGACCACCACCGTCCCGGATCTGCACGCCGTCCAATCCCGGACCGTGCGCACCCTGTCGATCGCGCAGGTCTTCTCCGGACTGGGCAACGGCTCGACCCTGGCCCTGGGCTCGATCCTGGCCGTGGACCTGGCCGGCTCCGAGGCCTGGGCCGGATCGGTGAACACCGCCCTGACCCTGGGCACCGCCGCCACCGCGATCCCGCTATCGCAATTGGCCCTGGCGCGCGGACGCCGAGCGGCCCTGACCACGGGGCTGAGTGCGGCCATCATCGGGGCCGGGCTGATGGTCGCCGCCGTCCTCACTTCCGGGTTTCCCCTGTTGCTGGGCGGAGCCTTCCTCGTCGGTCTCGGATCGGCGGTCAACCTGCAGGCCCGCTTCGCGGTCACCGATCTGGCCGTCCCGGCTCGCCGCGGCCGGGATTTGTCCCTGGTGGTCTGGGCGATCACCATCGGGGCGGTAGCCGGGCCGAACATGGTCGGCCCCGGAGCCGTCCTGGCCGGTTGGCTGGGCATCCCCGCCCAGGCCGGCCCGTTCGTGATCTCCGCGGCCGGCATGGTCCTGGGTGCGGGCATCATCGCGGTGTTTTTGCGTCCGGATCCGCTGCTGACCTCCCGGACCCTGGACGGGGGCGCCCCCGCGCGCTCGGGGCCCACCGCCAGCAGGAACCCCTGGCGGGCCGGCTGGCAGATCCTGCGTGCCCATCCCACCGCGGCCGCCGCGGTGACCGCCGTGATCGCCGCCCACGCGGTAATGGTCGCGGTGATGTCGATGACCCCGCTGCACATGCAGCACCAGGCCGGGGCCACGGCCGGGCACCTGGACACCATCGCGCTGATCGGGTTCACCATCTCCCTGCACATCGCCGGCATGTACGCCCTGTCCCCGGTGATGGGATGGCTCACCGACCGCCTCGGTCCCACCCCCACCGTGCTGACCGGCATGGGCACCCTCATCACCGCCGTCGCCCTGACCGGACTGGCGCCGGGGCACATGGGGGCGGTCACCGCCGGACTGGTCCTGCTGGGGCTGGGTTGGTCCGCAGTCACCGTGGCCGGCTCCACCCTGTTGGTGTCCTCCCTGGCCCCGGCCCAGCGGGTCCCGGCCCAGGGCTTCTCCGACGCCACCATGTCCCTGGCCGGGGCCGTCGGGGCTGCGGCCGCCGGGCCGGCCATGGGCTTGATCGGCTACCCCGGTGTCAACGCCCTGGCCGCTCTGTTGGTCATCGCCGCCACGCTGGTCCTTCTCGGCCTGAGCCGCGCCAGTCACTGAGACCCCTGCCGCCGCCTTTGCGGACGGGTCGCTGCCCCTCGAGGTCCACAGGAGGTATATCGAGACGCCTAAGGTGAGATCAGGCGGGCCCCCACCTGGCCGCAGCCTCATGCCCGTAGCGAAGGAGTGCTCATGCATCGCACCGTCGTACATCTCAACGACGCCGATCCGACGAAGATTCAAGCTGTATTGCAGAACGTCACCAACCTCTATACGGCGCTGGGCCCCGATCTGCAGGTTGAGCTGGTGGCCCACGGTCCCGGCATCGCCGTGGCCACCGAGCCGGTCGGCGAGCTGTTGCCCGGCCTGTTGGAGGCCGGCCTACAGGTGCGCGTTTGCCAGAACACTCTTACCGCCCGCGGCCTTACGCCAGATCGGATTCACCCTCAGGCCACTGTCGTGCCCTCCGGGATGGCCCATCTGGTAATCCGCCAGAGTGAGGGGTGGTCCTATCTGCATCCGTAAGCCGGGCCCGGTGATGGCGTCATCGGGTGCGGCCTTGGCCGCTGCGAGCCGGTCCTGTGCGACGGGCTGTTGCGCCGGTGTCTAGTCCTTGTTGACCGCACCGGGCTGGGCTGGGAGAACTAGTGGCTGGTGCGCCCTCGGGTGGAGGTGAGCACCGGGGCCAGGGCGCGGTCGGCGATCATGCCGGTGGCCACGGAGAACACGGCTTTGTGCAGGACGTCGACCACCTGCTCACGCACCGGCCAGGTGGTCGGCGGGGCACCGACCCCGGTGGCGTTCTCGATGGTCTGGTCGAAGCCCAGTCTCACGACGGTATGCCAGGCATTGGCATGGGCCCCGCGGATCCCGGTGACCGCCCAGATTCCGCGCAGGGCACCGAGGGTGGCGGCGGTGGAATAGTGCATCAAATGGTTCCACACCACCGGCCGGTCCGTGTCGCCGGGGTGCTGCCCGACCAGGGTCAAGAGTGCCCGGGCTGGCACGTAGGAGTTCGGTCGGTGGGTGATGGCCTGTTCGATCTTCTCACCCACCACCATCACTACCCCTCCGGCCAGGCCGGCCGCCGCACCGGTGCCAGCCGCCTGCAGGATGCCGCTGAATCGTGATGACATGCTCATTCCTCCGCTTCGTTCAGTGTTCTCTGTCTACCTGGAGATCTCGAGTGCTCTGGGGTCCGGATGGAGAGTCCGCTACGGATTTGGGTCGGGTGGCTGAGTACCACCCGGCGAAGAGCAGCACGATCAACACCACGTCGACGGCATCCCCGCCGTAGTACATCAGTTGCGCCCCTGCCTGGCCGTCCGTGACCTCGACTCCGGCCGGCGGATGGGCGTAGAGCCATTTGGCCAGGATCGGGTGAGCGGCGATGAAGGCGATCAGCACCGCTGAGCGCACGGGAACCGAGGCCCGGTGCGGGTCCGGGTCCACCCCCACCAGGGAGGCGGTGAAGAGGTAACCAGCTAGGAAGATGTGGGCGTGCACCAGCCCGTGGATCAGTGCCGAGGTATGCATCAGTTGATACAGCTCGGTGCTGTAGAGCACCCACAGCCCACCGGCATTGAGCACGGCCGCGACCATCGGGTGGGTGATGATCCGGACGTAGCGGCTGCGCAGCAGCCGAGTCAGTGACCGGGCCCGGGCCACCGGCACAGCCCGCAAGATCAGGGTGACAGGCGCGCCCAGGACCAGCAGCAACGGGGCTAGCATCCCAAGCAACAGATGCCCCAGCATGTGGGCAGTGAAACTGGTGTGAGCGGCCGCGGCGACCGGGCCGAGGAGCCTGGCCCCGGCGCAGACCAGACCGGCGTACCAGGCCACGGTCCGGCGCACCGGCCACGGGCTGCGGCCCCGGGCCGCCCACAGGCAGGCCGCATAACCAACCGCGGCTGTCACCAGGGCGAGGACGACCACAGCATCAAAGAGCGCCCACCCCCAGGCCTCGGTCCCCAGGACCGGGCCATGACCGGCGCCACTGTGCCCGCTACTGTGGTCGTGATCCCTCACAAGACACTCAGTCCGTGACGCCGGTCGGCCGGGTGCGCCAAAGGATGAGAACCCCGATCATCAACAACAACACCGCCGAGCCGATCCACGCGATGTCATAGGGCAGCAGGTCCACTCCGTAGCGGACCTGGTGGATTCGCAGCACCTTGTGATCGACTACCCCATCGAAGAGCTGAAAGAACCCGACCCCGGCAATCACTGCCCCTGTCCAACGCTTCCAGACCACCTCGGTCCGACGTCGAACGTCGGCCAGCAGAAACAGTCCCCAGATGGTGATGAACCACCCGAAGGCGTGGAAGAACCCATCTGCGGTCAACGCCACCTGCGTGGTGGACAGATCGTAGAAGTGATGCCACTGCAGGCCCAGGTGAAAGATGAACAGGTCGATCATCGACGCCGCGATCCCACATCCGAACAGGAACCCCGAGGCCACCGTGCGCCGGTCCAGGGTGGTCCCGGATCCCCGGCGCGCCTCGGGTGCTGCACCCCGGCCTGCACTCGTCTCAGCAGCAGACATCCAGACCTCCCAGCATCGCGGCCCCTGTGGCCATTGTTCCCTTACCAGTGGGCCCCTCAACAACTCCATCGCTTCTTCACTCCCCTGCGCATGGCCGCGCTCAACGCGTCGCCCCGCGCAGGGCATCCTCGGGGTTCACTTCTTTGGTGGACGCCACGAAGTCCCCGCGGAGGGCTTTGAGGGCATACTTTTCCAGCTCGATCTCCTTACGGGTGCGTACCCTCAGGCGGCGGAAAAGGAACACAGGCGGGCACCACCCCTGGATGGCATGCTGGAAAAGGAACGGTAAGACAACACCAGGCAGCAGCAGCCACTTCCGGCTGACGGTAGCGCCGAGCACGGTGCCCACGAAGGCCAGGGACGAGGCATTGAGCTCCAGCACTCGCTCGATGTCCCATTCGCGTTCCAGTTCGTCGATGCGCACGGAGATTTCCCCGGCGGACGCCTCGGCGTAGGACTCCACGCGCTGCTTGATCTTCCGGTCCAGGCCGACCTGGGTGCCCTCCGGAGTGACTGCGCGCACCGGGTCGGACATCTCAAGGGGCGTGTGCTGATCCGCCATGGCCGTCCTTTCACTCGATCATCGCCCTTCGCTTGGGTAGGACTTGACGGAGATCGCAATTACGGGGTCGGGACAGCTTCAGCACCGCTACCGCCTCGTACCGTCAGGTATCGGCCACCCTACCCACCGGCTCCTCCCGGGTGAACTCCCGGTCACCAGCAAATCCCTGGCGAACGGGGCACGCCCGCTAAGACGCGCGTTCGACCGCACGCCCCCACTTGCATACCCAGGGGGGTATGCAATACGGTAGGGGGTATCCGGAACGCCGGAACCCGAACTTTCGCTCCCGACCCGCAGGAGGAATCATGCTTCTCGAGCGCATCTACGACGAGGACCTGGCCCAGGCCAGCTACCTGATCGGCTGCCAGGCCACCGGCGAGGCCCTCGTCGTCGACCCCCGCCGCGACATCCGGCAGTACCTGGAGCTGGCCGCCCACCACGGCATGCGGATTACCGTCGTGGCCGAGACCCACATCCACGCCGACTTCCTCTCCGGCACCCGCGAACTCGCCGCGGCCACCGGCGCCACCCTCTACGTTTCCGGCGAGGGCGGGGAGGACTGGGCATATGGCTTTGACGCCGAGCTGCTGCGTGAGGGCGACACCATCGCTCTGGGCAACATCACCGTCAGCGCCCGCCACACCCCCGGCCACACCCCCGAGCACCTGTCTTACCTGGTCACCGATGGGGCCTTCACCGACGAGCCCGGCTACTACCTGACCGGGGACTTCGTGTTCTCCGGTGACGTGGGTCGCCCGGATCTGCTGGACGAGGCCGCCGGGGCCCAGGACACCCGCTTCGCCGGGGCCAAGGACCTGTTCGCCTCCCTGAAGGAGGCCTTCCTGACCCTGCCGGACCACGTGCAGGTCTACCCCGGCCACGGGGCTGGCTCGGCGTGCGGCAAGGCCCTGGGCGCCCTGCCGTCCACCACGGTGGGCTATGAGCGCAAGTTCGCCTGGTGGGCCACCTACCTGGCCAACAACGACGAGCAGGGCTTCATCGACGAACTGCTCGAGGGCCAGCCGGACGCGCATGCCTACTTCGCCCGGATGAAGCGGCAGAACAAGGTCGGCCCGGCCCTGCTCGGTGAGCGCTCGGCCCCGCGCTCCTTCACCGCCGACGAACTGGCCCGAGGCCTGTCCGATGGCACCTTGGCCCTCGTGGATACCCGCCCGGTGGATCAAGTGCACGCCGGCACCGTGCCCGGAGCCTTGAGCGTCCCGTCGCTGGGTAAGGCCGCCACCCACATCGGTTGGGCGTACGACCCGGAGGCCGATGACGCCGGCCTGGTCGTGCTGGCCGAGGATGCGCAGGCCGCCGCCGAGTACGGCGACCACTTCGTGCGCGTGGGCGTGGATGGTCTGGTCGGCTACACCCCGACCCTGGAAGGCCTGCCGGCATCCATCCCGCAGACCGTCGCCCCGGCCGAACTGGACGCCTTCCTGGCTGAGCATGACTCCGCCGTGCTGGTGGACGTGCGCAACCGCACCGAGCACTCCGAGGGCCATGTTCCCGGCTCCCGACAGCTCAACGCCGGCAAGGTGCTCTTCTACCAGGACGAGCTGCCCGCGAAGGACGCTGGCCCGTTGGTGACCTACTGCCAGTCCGGGGTGCGCAACGCCGTGGCCGCCGCCGCCCTGCGCCGGACCGGTTACGACGTCGTCGAGCTTGAGGGCAGCTACGCCGCCTGGTCCGCCTGGAACACCGGACAGGACACCGCCCAGAACACCACCACAGTGCAGAACGAAACCTCAGGAGCCGCCCGATGACCGTAACCGCCACCGCACCTAAGACCCGTTCGGTCACCCCGGACGAGCTGCGCCAAAGACTGAACCAGGACCAGGACCTGATGGTCGTCGACGTTCGCACCCCGGGCGAGTTCGAGACCGTGCACATCCGCGGCTCCTACAACGTGCCGCTGGACCTGCTCACCGAGCACACCGATGACCTCGCAGAGCGTCTGGCCGGACACGTCGTGCTGGTGTGCCAGTCCGGCACCCGCGCCGGCCAGGCCCGGCAGAAGCTGCAGGCCGTCGGTTTCGAATCCGCAGAGGTGCTCGAGGGCGGTGTCGCCGCCTACGAGGCGGCCGGCGGAGACGACGTCGTGCGCCGGGGCAACCGGTGGGCCATGGACCGCCAGGTCCGCCTGACTGCCGGCACCCTGGTGCTGGCCGGCACCCTGGCCGGCCAGCTGGTGCACCGCCGCCTGGGCCTGGTGGCAGGGGCGATCGGCGCCGGCCTGGCCTACTCCGCCGCCTCTGACTCCTGCGCGATGGCCTCGATACTGTCCCGCATGCCGTGGAACCGCGTCGAGGCGGTTCCATCCCTGACCTCCTTCTTCGACCAGGTCCCCACCGCCCTGCAAGCCCGCTGAGCCGAGGTCCGGAAGGTTCTACCCATCCCTTCCAGACCCTCACCCCTAGACCCCCGACCGCGGGGGCACGCCCCCCTTCATCGCCCCCGCGGCCGGGCCCACCGTCTTCATCTGGGTCACCGATCCTCCCCGCCCGACCCCGTGCCTTCCGCCGGGCAGGAGCGCCCGCTTCGAAAGGAACCGACCATGTGCCGATCCGTCACCTGCCGCGTCTGCGGCAAGACCACCTGGGCCGGCTGCGGCCAGCACATCGACCAGGTCAGGCGCACCGTCCCGGCCGGGAACTGGTGCCCTGGCCACGACCGCACCGAAGCGCCGACCAGCACCCGGCGCCCCGGCCTCCTGGCCCGCCTGTTCGGGCGCTGACGCCCCCCAGCACCCATGCCGCCCGCGGCTGAGGCCCTACCGGCTGTGTCCGGTAGGGCCTCAGTCGCCGAAGAACCCGTGGTGTACCCGGTGAAAAGATGCCTATCGGCGGGCAGGGTGCCCCCGGTCACTTTCAACCAGAGGCGCCCGGTTCAGGGACGAGGGTGACGATGAGGTGACGTGACCCCTTGCCCACAAACAGCGCGGCCCCCTCTGCGGTGAGGTGCGCCGGGACGAGGATGGTGCCGGTCCCGGTGGGGTCGTAGGCGTCGGCGACCTCGCCGGTGATGACGTTGTGCACCCGGACTGCTTCGTCGTCCCGCAGGTAAACCAGGGCCCCGCCAAGCGCGGCGAGACGAGTGTCGCTGGCGACGGTGAATGACCACAATTGCTGACCGTCCCGGGTCGCATGCAGGCCGGCCTCGTCCAGAATGACGACGGCGCCCGTACCAGGGTCCGCGGCGGCGTCGCGGGCCGTGTCGCTGAGGATGGCGCCGTTGCGCAGATCAATGAGCAAACCCCGGGAGTGCTCGGTCTCCAGCAGGACCAGCCCGTTCGCGGCGGCTGCAGTCCCGGAGGAGTCCACGGCGGCGATGACCTCACCGTGCTCGGCCAACGGGATGCTCCAGAGTTCTTGGTCATCGGCGATGTCCAGTGCGGTGAGGGTGTGGTCTCCGCTGACGAGCACCGTCCCGTGGTATTCGCCGACGACCCGGTCGGAGGAGTCGGATATCGAGGGCACGGCGCGGCCGGTGGTTGAATCCAGGACCGTGCGCGACCTCACCCTCGCCGCCGGATCCTCGGATGGTCGAGCGAAGACGAGGCCGGGCCCCACCTGGGGACCGGGAACCTCCACGGGACCCCACACGTGTTCCCCGGTAGCCAACACGTAGGCCGTCGCGGTGACCGTGTCGGGCTCGGTGCCGGATCCCTGGTGGGCGTCCGTGAGCACGGCCAGTGAACGCCCGTCGGCGTCGGCGGTGAGCGCGAACCCGGTGTCCTCAGCGGGGCGCTCGGCCACCCACCGCACTTGACCGTGGACATCGACAGCGGAGAACCGCCACAGAGCCTCCTGTTCTGCGACCCCCACGAAGATGCCGTCAGCGTATTGCGGGGCGCTGGTCCACCCGGGGTCCACCACCCTCAACCCCGTGAAGGGTGTGGGCAGCCGCAGGGCACGGGTATCCACCGCGGGCAGCGGCTCCTCGGCCGGATGCGGGTCCCGCACCGGCTCCGGTAGCCCACCAGCGCACCCGGTCAAGGCCAGAACCACGGCCATGATGAGAGCCAGGGCCCGGAGGCCACGGATCATGATCCGCCCACTGGGCGGGTGCCTGCCGTGGAGCGGTCGCGCCGTCGTCGCCGCGCCCACACGATGAGCACCGCGCAGACCAGGACCAGGATGGCAAGGATGTCCACGACCGGATTGGCCAGGACCGCCGACCCCTCCTGCAACCAGGCCTGGGCCTCCAAAGGCAGCAACTCCGGGGCGGTGACCAGGCCGTTGGTGGTCCAGAAGACGACGCCCACTCCGATGAGGATGAACCCGGTGAGCATGGAGGTGCTGTGCAGTTCGCGGCCGAAGACCGTGAAGGCCCGGCCACGCAGCACCCGCCGGCCCCGGGCCCCCAAGCGGCCCCAGAGTGCGGCGATCAGCAGCAACGGGGCGACCATACCGGCCCCGTAGACGGCCAGCAGTGTCCCGGCGGAGACCATGTCACCTCGGGCGGCGGCCAGAGTGAGCACGGCGCCAAGGATCGGGCCGGCGCAGAAGCCAGCAACCCCGCTGGCGGCGCCCAGCAGCAGCGTCTTGGCCCATCCGGTGGCCGTGGTCGCCCGCTCTTGCAGATGGGCCGCGCCGGGCAACAGCCGGGCCGGGTCGAACCCGAACCCGAGCAACTGCACTACGCCCAGCACCACCAGCAGCACCGAGGCACTGAGCACGATCACCTCGCGGTGCGTGGCGAAAAGAGTCCCAATGGCCCCCGCGCCCACGCCCAGGGGCACCAGCACGAGCAACAATCCGACGTAGAAGACCGCCCCATGGGCGAGCAACCGGGGCCCGGCCCCGACGGTGGAGGCGAAGAACGCGGGCATCAACAGGGCCGCGCACGGGCTGAGCAGGGCCAGGACCCCGCCCAGGAAGGCGCTGAGCAATCCAATATCCATACGGACTCACTCCGATCCGGTCAGGGCCTGGTCGAAGGCGTCCTGGAACACCTGCGAGGGCTGGGCGCCGACGATGGGTTGGCCTCCCAGCACAAACGTCGGGGTCGAGTAGGCGCCCAGCCCCAGCCCCAGCTGTTCATTGGTGGCGATCTGCTCGGCCGTCTGAGCCGAGTCCATGTCCTCGGCGAACTGGTCGGGATCCAACCCGAGTTCCTCGGCCAGGGCGGTCAGCGCCTCCTCGCTCAGCTGCCCCTCGGACCGCTTCTGCCCGTCCTGGAACAGGGCGTCGTGGTACTCCCAGAACGCCCCCTGCAGTGCGGCCGCATAGGAGGCGCGGGCGGCCCGCTCCGAGGCCGGACCAAACACATTGACGTCCCGCCATTCGATGCGCAGGTCACCGGCCTGAACGTGCTCCATCATCAGCGGAAGGGTCTCCTCGCTCCAGCGCGCACAGAACGGGCACTGGTAGTCAGAGAAGACCACGAGCGTCACCGGCGCTTCCACCGGGCCGGCTGCGAGCAGGTCGTCGGGGTCGTGGCGTTCGGCCTCGGATAGATCCGGCGGTCCCTCGACCTGTGTCGGCGCCGACTCCACCGGTGTCGATGGTGCAGCAGCGCCGTCGGAGCCTGAACCGCCCAGGGCGGACATCATCACTGTCCCGACCAGGAGGACCGCGACGGCCACCAGGACGGCGGGCACCATCCAGGCTCTCTTCTTCGTTGAACCGTTCTGTGCGTTCATGCCTCGGGGCCCTTTCCTCGCTGACGCTTTGATGCCACGATCGACTATCTTACATAGTCGACTATGATTCATAGTCATCCTCGGGCAGGATGGAGCCATGAGGACTGCACCGCGCCAACCGACATTCGCGACCCGGTCCATCACCGAGGCCGTTCAGGCGCTCCGATCATGGACGGGGCGCCAGGTGCTGGTCGCGACAGCAGCGGCACTGGTGTTCGGCCTGGTGCTGGGGCTGGCGACGGTATTGATCCCCAACACGTTCTTCACCCGCGAGATCCCCCCGGTGTGGTGGAACTACCCGGTATGGGTCCTCACCTCCGTACTGTCCGGGATGCTCGTGGCCACCTACGTGCGCGGGCGCGTCGACACCGCCGGCGCGGCCGCCCCGACGAGCCGCGTTAGGGTGGAGGACGGCAGTGATGCTGCGGAACAGCGCACGAGCCGGCTCGGTGTCGCCGGGGGCCTGCTGGCATGGTTCGCCGTGGGATGCCCGGTGTGCAACAAGCTTGCCCTGCTAGCGCTGGGCTACTCCGGGGCCATCACCTGGTTCGCCCCCATCCAGCCGTACCTCGCCCTCGGCGCCCTGCTGCTGACCGGCATCGCCCTGCTGGGCCGACTCCGCGGACAGTTCGCCTGCCCAGTCCCTACCCCGAGGATGGAGACCGCCCGATGACCACGCCTGGACTCGCAGCAGAACCACCCCGCCTGGGTGCCCTGGAAGCACAAGTGATGGACGCGCTCTGGGATCACGGTCCCGGCACCATCAGGGACATCATCAACCGGCTGTCTCACGACCCGGCCTACACCACGATCGCCACCGTGCTCCGCAACCTCGACGGCAAGAAGCTGGTCACCGCCCTGCGGCAGGGCCACTCCACGCGCTACGAGGCGAGGATCCCCAGGGAGGAGCATGTCGCCTCCGTGATGAGGCACGCCCTGGAATCCAGCCGCGACCGTACCGCGTCCATGCTGCACTTCATCGACACGATCCCTCCCACCGACCTCGACCTGCTGCGCAACTACCTGCGTGCGCGCACGGATGGAGCGGACGGAGGGGGGCGGTGATCGCGGAGAGTCTCACCGTAATGCTGGTCCTCGCACTGACCGTCTCGGCGCTGGCCGGCCCGTGGGTGCTCAGACGGGCTGCTCCCGCACTGGTCCGCGCACCCCGGACCTCCGCGGCGCTACTCACCGGCAGCGTTGTCAGCTGGGTCATCACCGCCCTCGCCCTCGGGCCACTGCTGGCGTGGATCACCTCCGGCCCGGTGCTCTTACCCGGCAGCGCCGCCGACGTCTGCCAGCGCTGCCTCGCCGCCGCCAACCCGTTCCCCACCGCAACCATCGACACCGGGATTCCCGCTGCGGTGTTGCTGGCCCTGTCTGCACTGGGTGCTGCCGGCCTTGCCATCATGGTCGGCGCCGAGGCCCACCGGCAACGCCGGGCGACCACGCGCACCGCGCACCGGCTGCGAGTCTGGGCCGAGCCCCGACAGATCCTCGGTCACAGCGTGCTCATCATCGACGACTCCCGACCGTTCGCCCTGACACTCCCGCGGCGCCACGGCGGAATCTTCATCTCCAAGGGGGCGTTACGAGCCCTGACCCGCGATGAACTCGCCGCAGTCCTGGCCCACGAACATGCCCACCTGTATCAGCGCCACCACCTGATCACCACCACCGTGGCCAGCATCTGCCGGCCCCTGCGCTGGCTGCCAATAATGGCCGCCGTCGAGGACGCGCTCGGGCACTACCTCGAGATCGCCGCCGACGACGCCGCCCGCCGCCGCGTCGGAACCCCCGCCCTGGCCAGCGCCCTGCTCACCCTCGGCGAGCACGCCCACCACGCTGGGCATGAGGCACCCCTCGACGGAGCCTTGCACGCCCTCGGTCCCGACCGGATCCGCCATCTCGTGCAACCGCACACCGGACCGGCCGGATTGCTCGCCGCGCTCACGACCACCTCCTACCTGGCCACGCTCGTCCTACTGGCCACGATCGTGTACCTGCCCTACCTCGGTGCCGCCCTGTCCGGATGCGCCTGACCAACTCCAGCGAAAGGCAATCAACAAGCCTGTGAATTTCGGGGATAAATGGCGGTCATCTGTGGTGGCGGCTCCGACCATGGGCTCAGGCATGTCCGCTGGATGATCGTCTTTCGGGACGCTCAGGGCGACCTGACGGATCGGCCGGCACATCGGGCCCATGGCTCAGCAGCCTTGCTCGCGTGGAGGAAAGCCACCTGCGTGCTGTAGCCGAGGACCTCGGCAACGAGCGAGGGCGGGCATTCGAGGACGAGCTCACCGATGGCTCGGTGGCGGGCGCTGAGGGGTTGACGCCCAGGTCGCGCAGCCGCTCTATGACGGTGTTGGGGTGCAGGTGATGGCCGGCCAGTGTGCTGGGGAGGCTTGCAGAGTTGATTCCTCTGATCCAATACTCAGGCCACCTCGTGACGTCATCTGAATTACAGGCCGGGTGTCCATGCAGGTGGCCACTAGACACTGGGTCTGGCACTGATCGGGGGGGGCGACTATCTGGTGCCTGGGGGGGGCGCGCGGTATTGACAGGCCCGGGTTGATCTAGTCAGCGGCTCGTGGTCAGGACGGACGGGGGGTTGTGCCGCTGCTTTGTCGGCCCTTACGCAGCCCGATTTCGTATGCGGTGAAGGCGATCAGCGTCACTGTGATCAATGGGAGGACAAACCATGCCATCACGGCGGTAAATCCTTCCAGTGCGTCGTGTGCGGTGGCAGCCAGGATGAGATACCCGAGGTAAACCAGATACAGGGCTACGAACAGGGCGCCTTCCCATCGCGCCACCGTGAAGCCGGTGAAGGCTACGGGCAGCAAGGCGATCGCGGCCGCCAACATTACCGGGATATCGAAGGCCAGGGCGGCGCTGGATACGGGAATGCCCTCGAGGGAGATCATGGCTGGCAACCCGAGCACGACTCCGATGTTGAAGATGTTGCTGCCGACCACGTTGCCAATCGCCAAGTCACGTTCGCCACGGCGCACGGCGATGAGGGAAGTCGCCAGCTCAGGCAGAGATGTGCCGATGGCCACGACGGTTAAACCGACCACTAGGCTGCTCACCCCGAGCGTGGTGGCGGTGTTCACCGCGCCCTCGACGAGGAGCGTGGCCCCGGTTACCAGGAGAGCAACTCCGAACACCACGAGCAGAATCGACTTTCCGCTCGAGGCCACAGGCAGTTTCTGGGCCTGGGCGGAGGTGCCGATACCCGGGGAACCCTCAGCCAGCTGCATAACAGGGGCCTTGGACTGTGTCCTTCTGCGGCCGATGGTGACGGTCAGCACGGTGTGAGCGACCACGGCACCGAACAGGATTAGCCCGTCTACCGCGCTGATCACCCCGTCGAGGCAGACCAGCAGCAGCGCCGCGGACAGAGAAAGCATCAGGGGGAGATCAAAGCGCACCAACCGTTGTGTCGCGGCCAGCGGCAGAACTAGAGCGGAGAGGCCGAGAATGAGCAAGACGTTAGCAATGTTGCTGCCGACCACATTGCCCACCGCCAGTCCGGGTTCGTCGCGCAGGACCGCACCGATACTCACCGAAAGCTCGGGCGCCGACGTGGCCGCCGAGACCACGGTGAGCCCGACCACCAGGGAGGAAACCCCCGCTCGACGAGCCAGGGCGGAGGCCCCTCGCACCAGTACCTCCCCGCCCAGCACCAGCAGCACCAACCCGACAATGATCCGCCCCAGGTCTAGAAGGTCCATAAGTAGGAGTCTACGGATCACAACCCGAATCGCGATGATCACTCCATCGACCCGGTTGAGCACCCGCATGAGGATCCCCCTACGGAACACCTCCGACGTCACCATGGCGATCCGTGAAGGCCACTTCTGATATCAGTGCCGTCGACTTCTGAAACTGACACCGCCACAATGGAGCCACGCGTCACTCCCAAAAACTCCAAGAGGCACCCTTTGATGCGGCCAACCTGACTGATACCCGTTATTCAGGAATTTCACGGGCTGAGAACTCGCGGATGACGGGATGGGCTGAAGCGGGAATCGCTGCGGTGCCGGGACTCCCGTCTATCGATCGTTTATCGCGA
Source organism: Citricoccus sp. K5 (assembly GCF_902506195.1). NCBI lineage: Bacteria > Bacillati > Actinomycetota > Actinomycetes > Micrococcales > Micrococcaceae > Citricoccus > Citricoccus sp. K5. The sequence goes on along the minus strand of NZ_LR732817.1, from coordinate 3,654,436 downwards.
ATCATTTAGATGGTGGGTTGGGCTTGAATCGAATCGCGACCCTTCCTGGGCGGTCACTACTCGCAGCCGACTCCATCACCAATGCCATCCAGATGGGGCGCATACCCAAGCGAATCGGCGTGGACCGGGGCCGCGCCAGCCTCACGGGCAGCTGTGCAGTTCTCGAACGGACTGAACGGCTCGGGCGGTGACGTTGATGAGGCTGGTGAGCTGGCCGGGGACCTCGGGGTCATGCTGGGCCCTTTTGCTCATGCGCTGCGCCGGCGGACTTGTCCGTCAGGCCTTGAGATCCAGCTCACTTACTGGAAATATCCAGATAACCACCAGGTGGTTACTCTCACTCGCAAACAAACACAGCCTGGGACTCATTACGCACCTTGGAGAGACAAGAATGACACCCCTTCGCAAAGCGCTTATTCCTCTATTCACCATCCTCGCGCTACTTTTCTGGGCACCGCCCGCTACTGCGGCCGTCAAGTCCGCGTCCGGCTCCCTGACCTGCCCCTCGACCAATCAGAGAATCATCGTGACCGGATACATGACAACCCCCGGCACCATTAGCCTGACGTTGAACGGCCTTCCGCAGGACACGCAGTACAGCACAGGGAACTACTACCTCAAGACTGCGCCAGGGAAGTACAAAGGCAACTGGAAAATATCGACGCCAAATGGAAATATCGCCACCGTCTCGGATTATTGCAGCGATGCGGGCCCCATGCTTCGAGATACTCCGTAGTCCATTGACACCGCACAAAGAGGGATGCGCCATGGCGGAACAATACAAACGCGTCACTTTACAGATACCCTCTGATGACGTCGAAAACTCCATAACTCCCGAAGCGTACATGCGTAGGTTTTGGCAAATCCTTGATGCCTTGAATATACCTGCCACTCTTGATGGCACACATGTACGCTACGGCGACATGAGCGAAGCTGAAGGCGAACTCACTGCAGAAATCCTGAAAGTCGTTGATGCGCGATTCCCGATAGTTGAGTGCAACGACCAAGGCGTGACTGGATCTTAACAGTGAGATGCTGGCAATCAATGGGGTCTATAGCGCGGCCAGGATGATCCGGGCTTCCTCTTCGGCAGCCCCGTTGATGCCGTATTTGATTTCGATCCAGCGGACGACGTAGTCCCCGAGTTCGCTGGCCCTGGCGTTGTAGCCGGCTTGGTAGCCACGCAGTACAGCTTTCAGTTCTCCGGTGTCGAATGTGCGGCATGCCTCGAGTGCGAGCTGGCCAACGTGTCGAGGCGGAAAGCAAGGTAGATACCATGGCTGATCAAAGCCCAGCAACACCTAGTGGATCGCTGAGAACATCTTGGTGGCAGTCATGGTTGTGGGCACCGCTCGTGTGGGTCGCAGCGAACCTGTGAATCGCCCTGGGTCTGATGGAGACTCGTTCTATTGGATTCCGACCAAGGTCTGGTCGGTCCGCTTCGTAGCGTAGAACGTTTCCTCGAACTCTGTTGGCGGCACGTCATTCAGGTAGCCGTGCAGGCGGGTCTGGTTGTGCCAGTGGACCCAGCTGAGGGTGGCGAGCTCGACGTCCTCGACGGTCTTCCACGGGCGCCCTTCGCGGGCGGGCCCGCGGATCAGTTCGGCCTTGTAGTAGCCATTCACGGTCTCGGCCAGGGCGTTGATGCTCCTATAGTTGTCAACTCGCGATTTCGCCCGTTCTTGGGTCGGTTTTGACGAGGTGGTAGACCTCTCGAATCACGTAGCGTTTCAGGCAGCGGATGATGTCGCGTTTGCTTCCAACAGGCCTGGACGCACCTGGCCAACGCCATCATCGTGATCCGCCGCCTGCTCAAAGAATCATGGACCCGGTTCCGGTGGGATGACCGCCCTGTCAAGCAGTACCAATGGCGCTGAGCCCCTATCTGCGCAATCTCTTAAAAGGTGGCATTTCGCCAACCTCGATAATATTGCGGGCTGCTGTCGACCGATCATTGCTTTACCCTCAATAACAACTGGCATGAACGGGAGTAGTCGTGCCGGCAGTGCCGGCTTCGGAGCACAAGGGTTATGGGGGTAGTCCCGTCAGTCGCCGCGTTCCAATGAAAGTGTGTAGGGCGGATTGATCAGTTCAAGACCAGTGGTTGTTTCCTCGATGGTGAGCCGCCCCACCAGCGTCATCGGTGGTGTGTCGGGGAGTGTTCCACTCAAAGCAGATCTGCGCGGGAATCTCCCCGAAGGTCCGCTGGCAGAAATCCGCCCGCCCGTAGGCCGGATGCGTCAGGTAGGCACAGAACATGGCCACGGCGTTGCTGTCCGAGCGCAACGTGCTCAGGCTGATCGGTTTCTCACCGCTGCGGCGCTCCGCCAGAAACTCCTCGATATCCACGGGGCGCCAGTGCCACGGGAACTCGCCGGTGAACTGCTGGAACCGGCGCACCAGACGTGAGCGGTTCTCGATCGTCGCCGTGGTCAGTCCGCGGGCCAGCATCTGCGCCCGCCAGCCATCGACCATGGATTCGAACACCCGCTCATCGGCCCGGAACAGACCGACGGACGCATCGGTCAGCAGCCTCGGAACGAACCCCGGAACGGTACCGTCCATCACGCCTCACAGCCGTGGAATCCTGCATTAGATGCAAGAATCCTACGGCCACCAGCACACTACGACCAGAGAGCACCGCCCGGTCAATCCACGGTGCCACACCCTCGCCGCAGTTGACCTGCAGCGACGTTTCCACGCCAGAAGACGGGAGTTCCTGCATCTACTGCAACTCCCGTTGGTTGAGCGCCGATAAGCTATCTTATGTCAACTCGACCATGGCATGTTGGCGATTTCTGCGAATCCGCCGGTTGGGACGACTCCCCCATGACGGAGCGCTGGAGATCGGTTTCTGAGCGGGCCGCGGAGCACTTGCAGTACACCGATGTCCGGACACAGGGGCCAAGAACACCGGGCTGACCAGCGGTTTACGGCAAGCATTGACGGTGGTTCGCGGTTAGTGCGAAGATTTCGCTCATTATGCGAACGCCTGAGGTGGGTCCGGTCGGCAGTGTTCCGCTGGTGCTGCGCTGCGGGACGGGCGTGCTGAACGAGGCCGAGACGGTGTGGGTGGCGATGCTGGACGGGTGGGCGGCCCAGCAGTTCGCCCGGAACCTCTCGGCGGGCACGGTGGAGGGCCGCCGGTCCACGGTGATGCGGTTCCGGCGGTTCGCCGAGGCCTACCCGTGGCAGTGGACGGCCTCGGTGGTGGACGAGTTCTTCCTGGAGCTGCGGGCGGTCAAGGGTGCGGCCCGGTCGACGGTGCTGGGGTACCAGAACGCGCTGAGGATGTTCTTGGAGTACCTGACGGACCCGGCGTATGGGTGGGGCGAGCAGTGCTGGGAGCGGTTCGGTGAGCACCCGGCGCAGGTCTTCCACGAGTGGAACACCGCCCGTCACGCCCAGGATGCGGTGGCCACCCCGGGCAAGCGCCCGTACACCCGGGACGAGCTCGAGGACCTCTTCGACTGCGCCGATGACCGGGTGCTGCGCATTCGCCAGGCCGGGGCCAAGGGGTGGATCCCGGCGTTCCGCACCGCGACGATCATGAAGGTCGCCTACGCGTGGGGGCTGCGCCGCAACGAGGTCCGCTGCCTGGACCTGGTCGACATCGCCACCAATCCGCGGGCACCTCAGTTCGGCAACGCGGGAATTATCTACGTCCGGCACGGCAAGGCCATGCGCGGTTCCCCGCCGAAGCGGCGCAGCGTGCTGACCGTGCCGGAGTTCGACTGGGCCGTGGAATGCCTGCGGCAATGGACCGATCAGGTGCGCCCGTTGTACGCCCCGGCCCGTTCGACCTGGTTGTGGCCGAGCGAGCGGGGCACCGCGGCGATCGCCGCGGACTCGCTGAGCCGGGCTTTCAATGAGGTCAAGCGGGAGGCCGGGCTGGATGATGACCTGGACTTCCACTCGCTGCGCCGGTCTTACGTCACCCACCTGATCGAGGCCGGCTACGACGCGTTCTTCATCCAGCAACAGGTCGGCCACGAGCACGCCTCGACGACCTCGATCTACACCGGCCTGTCCCCCGATTACCGGGCCCGGGTCGTGGACGGGGCCATCCACCGGATGGCCGCGGCCGCGATGACCACCAGCAAGGAGTACTGACCCATGAAACGGCACGTGGAGTACACCTGGCGGCTGCGGGAGGTCATGGCCGCCCGGGGGATGAACAACCTCTCCGAGCTCATCCCCCACCTGCACGATCGCGGGGTGAGCCTGTCGTCTTCCCAGCTCTACCGGCTGCTCGGGGCCACCCCGGAGCGGATGAACCTGACTCTGCTCGGGGCGCTGCTGGACGTGTTGGAGTGCAGCTTCGAAGATCTCTGCCCCACCACGGTGGTGGCCACTCCGGTCCGGCACCAGGCCACCGGCACCGAGGCCAGCACCGCGAAGAGAGACGCCATCCGCCCGATCAGGGCCCGCATTCACCGGCCCGAATGAGCCGGCCGGCCTTCACCGGGCCCTGCGCCCGCTGCGACCGCACTGGGGTGAGGTTCGCGGCCACTTGGCCCGAGGGGCGGATCTGCCGGCGCTGCTACCAGCGCGCCACCCGCCTGCACGGCACCTGCCCCGGCTGCGCCCAACACCGCCTACTGCCCGGGCTACTCGACGGCGCCCCGGCCTGCGCCGACTGCACCGGCATCCCGGCCGACTTCCACTGCACCCGGTGCGGGCGCGAGGACGAGTTCGTGCGCACCGGACTCTGCGCCCACTGCTGCCTGGCCGATGACCTCACCGTGCTGCTCGACGATGGCACCGGGGCCATCGCTGCACCACTGCTCCCCCTGTTTACCGCCCTGACCGGCCAGAAGCACGCCCGTAGCGCCCGGATCTGGCTCACCATTAACCGGCACGCCGAACAATTGCTGCGGGATCTGGCCCAAGGCCGGCTGCCCCTGACTCACCAGACCTTCCAGGAGCACCCCTGCCCCGGCAAAGTCGCCTTCCTGCGCGCCTTGTGCCTCGAGCACCAACTACTGGAGCCGGTGAACCTGGACATCGAACGCTTCCAGTCCTGGCTCGAGACGAAGGTCAGCGCCCTGCCCGCCGAGGACGCCCGGATCATCCGGCAGTACGCCCTCTGGGTGCACCTGAACCGGATACATCACCTTCAGGCCACCGAGGGCCTGAAGAAGGGCACCTTCCTGGCCGCCAAGCAGTCCATCACCATGGCCATCGGCTTGCTGGGACACCTCAGGGCCCGCGGACACAGCCCCGCGGAATGCACTCAGCACGACGTGGACGCCTGGCTGGCCGGTGGGCCCACCACCCGGAGTCTGGCTCGGGGCTTCGTGCGTTGGGCCGTCGAGCACGGGCACCTGCCCACCGTGGATTTCCCCTACCGCATCGCCCAGGCCACCCCTGTCATCAGCCAGGCCCAGCGGCTGGAACACCTCCGGACCCTCACCGAACCCTCAACTCAGATCCCGGGCACACTGCAAGTCGCCGCTCTGTTCCTGCTGCTCTACGGTCAATCGCTCACCCGCATCTCGCGGATGCGCCTGGCACAGATCCACGACACCGAGGGCAAGCTCACCGTGAGCTTCACCGACGACCGACTCCAGATCCCGCCCCCGTTCGACAGGATCGTGCGGGCACATCTTGACGCGCTGCCGCACACGAACACCTCCGCGCACCGGGCCAACACCTGGCTCTTCCCCGGCATGAGGCCCGGAGAACACCTGCACCAGAACACCATCATGAGCCGCCTGCGTGAGCGAGGCATCGACCTGCTCGGCGCCCGCAACGCCTCTCTGCGGGCCCTGGTCCTGGAAATGCCCGCGCCCATCGTCGCCGACGCCCTCAATTACAGCTACCAAGTCACCGACAAACACCGCCGCGACGCGGGCGCCACCTTCACCGACTACATCAACCACCGCAGCACCGATCTCTGACCTTGGGCTCCCCGCATAGCCCGCTCCCGCTCTGGAATCGAGAGAATACGCCGGTCACGAATACGTCAGGCCAGCACTTACTGGATTATATGTCTAGTAAGTGGACTCTCTGACTACGTCTGTTCGGCGTTGTTGTAAGCCTCGAGGATGTCCTGATGGATGCGTCCTCGGGCCGAGACGTCGTAACCGTTCTGCTGGGCCCACTGGCGGATGGCCGCCGCCGGGCGAGGCGGCGCTTGAGGCGCGGTGGCTCGGCCCTGGCGAACGTAGGCGGTCAGTTCGCCGCGCAGCTGCTTGGCATTGGCGGTGGACAGGTCGATCTCGTAGTGGCGTCCATCCAGGCCGAACGAAACGGTTTCCTTTGCCGGAGATCCGTCGAGGTCGTCAATCAAAACTACTTGTGCCTTCTGGGCCATGGCTTCCTTAGGTCATGTGCTCGCACCGGCCCACACTGTGAGGCCACAGCCGGCAGTTTATCCGGACCTGGCCTAGTCAGAGGATGTTCCGCGCGTGTGGGAGTCGGCCGTGAGGTGGGCGGCGTGCTCACGCAGGTATTCGCAGAGGTAGGGTGCGTCGAAGTCGACCAGCCCGTAGCCGGCGGCCTGGATCATGCCCGCCTTGAGCAGCCGGTCGCGGTAGACCCCGGCGTACCGGCTGGTCTTGCCATGCGGGCGGCGATGTCCGCCAGAGTTTTTATCCCTTTAGAACTCACTTCCAGGGGTCGGCCTGGACTGTCGAACTCTGTGAGTCTGTCGGCCTGGCAGTCTGTCAGCATTGGTGGCCAACGGCGGCGTCCAGGGCTGCGGCGGTTCCGCCCCTGCAGTGGGGCGAAACGGATTCAACTGAGCCACGACCACTCCCCCGGTGTACTTGTGTGTACTTTGTGAACATCAGTGCACGGGGTGAACGAGAGTGTTCTTTCGCCTTGCGTGGATGTCTGCTGGTGAACGGTCGAAGACTCTGTGAGTCACGGGCTCTGTATGTCCACAACTCTGTCATGAGTATGTCCCGGCCGCGCTCGGCGTCCTCAGGGAGGGTTATGGAGTGGAGTTTGAGGACCCCTGCCTCTCTTCCTGTTCGCGTACCGGACGCCACCGCGGAACCTGCCGGTCCAACCACTGCAGCCGCTCTGGCTCCAGGGTTCCGGCGCGGTAGGCGCTCTGCTGGGCATAGACCCACACCGCCAGACTCTTCTCCTGGTCGCCAGGCATGTCAGTGTGCTGGGGGAACCTACCGTGGTCGTGGAGGAAGCGCAGCAGCTCGACCAGGCGTAGTCGCCAGTTGGATTCGTTCTCGATCGACCGGTCATCCAACCTCCACGACGGCAACACCCGATCTAATCCACGCTCTCGGTGCAAGGGCAACCGTTCTGCGCGATGGTGGGAGCGTTGGGTGATCAGCCAATGGGCCAGGGACCACTCGGAACCAGTCTGCCGGGAGTCATCCGACCGGCGGGCGTGCGGGCGGCGCTGGTGTTCTTGGAGGAATCGGTCCAGTTCCTCGAGGCGGGCTCGCCAGCGCCGGTCCGGATCCGGCCAGTTCGAGGGCCTGGGGCGCGGCCGGTCATGGAGGGCCAGGCGCGTCGGGGCGGGCCCGCCCCGAAGTGCTTCACCACGCCGGCGCACGTACTCCCGCACATACTCCGGGTTCACGTCGTTCAAGCGGGCAATGACCGCGGCTGAGACGCCCCTGTCGGACATCATCACCCATTCAGGATGTGCCCGCCCCTTCCGCTCCACACGCCGAGCCTAACCGGGCTTGAGGTCTCATGCTTCGCGGTTGTGGATAACCCTGAGAGCTACCGGTCGTGTCGGTCGTAGGGGTCCGTCCAGGAGGACTCTTCCCGGGGGATGCGGTGGACCCAGGAGGCCGGCACCCAGGCCTGCACCGGATGATGGGCGTCATCTGGCCACTGGACCAGGACGTGGGTCTGGGTCCAGCGCACCGCCTTGGCGTCTTGGACCGGGAAGCTCACCCGCACATAGGGCTCCAGGCCTGATGGTGGCCCGGAGGTGTCCTCGGGCTGCCAGGTCTTCGGCCCGCCGAAGACCGTCGGATCCGAGGTCCGGAACAACTCTGCGTTCGCACGGTACGCGCCACCGCCGGGGCGCTTCACCCACGACATGCACACCGCCTTGCCTCGGGCGCGGGGCGCCGTGCAGGCCAGGGGCCAGCACTGCGTTCAGTGATTGTCGAACACATCAGGTGCTGGCCAGTGGGCGGCGGCCGACCATGGACTGTTCGAGCCCCTGGTCGTCGTGGACGCGGATTAATCGCCAGCGGCCCGAATCGACGTGGTGGCTGATGTCGAGGGTGAGCAGGGGCGCGTTATGGGCTCGTTCCAGGCGTACTTGGAGCCGCCAGACTTCGTGGTCCACCAGGCCGGGGCCGCGGCCGCGCTCGGCCCGGTACTCTTCGGTCCACCACCGGCGGCGTTCGAACCAGCGGGCCGGTTCCGCGGCGACGATATAGCGGCGATGCTCCCAGTCCAGGCGCAGCGGCACCCCGGCCGTGGTGCACGTCACGCCCACCGATTGAGTCAAGGTTCCCACCCTGAATTCCCCTTCCTCGAGGCAATATGCCGACCCCATTTTGGGGTGAGCGTGACCGGCCCCTGGGACGGGGGCCAGCCTGCGAGGGGAAGACAGGAAGCAACGAGCAAGACCAGCCACTGTAGCGGCTGGTGCTCGGGTCAGAGGTTAGGGGAAGGGCCGGACGAGCTAGGAGGCGAGCTGGGAATCGCCGCAGTTGATGGGGGCATCGAAGCCCTGGACCCGGTGGTGTTCCTCGCTGGCTCGGAACCGCACACGCGGGCGGCCTGCGGCCGGCTGTTGTCCTGTCCCGCCGGAACGGCGTCGACCAGGTACCGGCCCTGGCGGGCCGGCTTCTTCTTCGTTTTTTGCTGCTGTTCTTCGGATTATGCGCCCCGGCTCCACCGGCACAAGCCCCTCCGCTAGCGCTACGGGGCCGGCTCCTGAAGAAACCTTGGCTCGGCGCTCCTTCGTCGCTTATTTCCTCCCCAAGCTTTCCTCCTCCACCGCCCTACGGGTTGATGCCGGCTCCGTCCGGGGCAGCTTCACTGCGTTTCGCCAGCAGGCAAAAAACAACGGGGGAGAGGAACAACCCACCCCCACGGCGAGAGGAACCCCAGATGAGTCACCACGCGATCTACGACAGCATGCAGGACAACTGCGCCGACATCCTGACCCCGGTGTGCCCGTTCTGCGGGCAGCAGGGATGGATCACCGTCCCCCAGACCGGGGCTGATGCCCTGATGGACGGTCAGCCCGTCCAGGACGCACTGCCCGAGGTCGATCACCGGCTCCGTGAGCAGATCACCAGTGGCATCCACCCGCGGTGTTTTCCCGGCGCGGAGTTCGGCGACGGCATCGACCCTGATCTGATCCGCGGCCACTGATCGCGACAGTCCCACCCGGAAGGACTAGACCGTGACCGTCTATAGCAAGCCGTCCTGCGTGCAGTGCAATGCCACCTACCGGGCCCTGGAGAACAAGGGCATCGCCTACGAGACCGTGGACCTGTCCCAGGATGCTGGGGCTCTAGAGCGGATCCGGACCCTCGGCTACATGCAGGCCCCCGTCGTGATCACCGAGACCGGCGATCACTGGTCCGGCTTCCGCCCCGACAAGATCGAAGAACTAGCCAAGCAGGCCACCGCAGAACTGCGTCGGACCTGATGCAGGGACAGCTCGACGCCCTGGACTACCCCGAGGCGTAGATGAGCCCGGGGGCGGCGGGGCCGATGACTGCCCCTCCGTCCCCTCCGGTATCCGCCGTGCTCCGTGGACTGGCGACCAGCGGCCGCAGCAGGAGGGCCGTGGATGGCAACGGTGCATCCGGCCCAGGCTCACACAGCAGTAGACCCAGCTGATAGAGCGGCATCCATGACCCTCACCGAAGCAGAGAGGGAAGACTCCAAGAACCCAGGCCAGCCCCTACTCGACGAAAAGTAGTAATAGTAGTAGGCTGACTATTATTACTTCTCGTTCTAGGGAGCTTCGATGGTCGAAATGTCCACCCCGACCGTGAGCGACCGCGTCTTCGCGGCCTGTGACCAGCTCGAGGCCGCCGGAGAGCGCATCACCGTGGCTACGGTGCGGAAGCAGGCCCAGGTCTCCATGCAGGATGCCTCCGAGGGCGTGCGCGCCTGGCGGCAGGCCCACGCGCAGGCTCAGTCCGTGCCCGAACCTCCCGAGGCCGTGGCCCGGGCCCTGAATGGCGCTTGGGGGGCAGCCCTGACGGCCGCGCGGACGGAGGTTGAACACCTGGCCACCGAGGCCAGGCAGGCCCAAGAGCACGCCGAAGCCGAAGCGGCCGACCTCTTGGCAGCCATCACCGAGACGGAAGTCAGTCGCGATGAAGCCCGTAGCGAGCTCGAGCGAATCCGGGCCGAGCTGACCAGGGCCCAAGCCGAACAGCAGCAGGCCATCGGAAAAGCGTCGGATGCCATCCAGGCCCGCGCCCGCGAGGAGGGCCGTAGGGAGCAAGCGGTGAACGAAGCGGGTCGGCTACGAGGAGAGCTTGACGAGGCCAAGGAGCGGGTCCGCGAGTTCCAAGACATCGCCGACCAGGCGAAAGCGCAGGCCCAGCAAGACCGCCATGCGCGGGCCCAGGCCGAAGCGGAGACGAAAACGGCGCGAACAGCCCTCACGGAGGCCGAGATCAGTCGGGACGAGGCCTTCAGCACCCTCAAAGACTGCCGAGCTGACCTGACCAAAGTGCAGGCCGAGCGGGATCAAGCGGTCGAGACCGCGGCCCAAGCCCGTCAAGACCAAGCCCAGGAGAAGGCCACCCGCCAGCAGGCGGAAGCCGAGGTGGCACAGCTGCGGAAAGATCTCAAGAGTTCCCGGGAAAAGCTCCGCAAGACCGACACCGAGACGAAGTCTCTGCGTACCGAGCTGAGCGCGGCTCAAGAAGAAATTCGGACGCTGCGCGACTAAAATCTCCCCCTGGCAAGGGGTCGGCCGCCCCCTTGCGTGGGCCCGGCGTCGCCGCCCAGACCGGGGGGGTCCGCGGTGCAGGCCCGCTTGGAAACCCGGCCAGCGTCCGTGGTTCTTCACCGTGTCGAGCCTGGCCCCGTGCTGCGGCCGGTGTCTGTCCCCCGGCAAGAGCATCGGGGGAGGGAAGGATCATCTCGGCCTTGGAGCGGCTTGGCGGAACTCGTCAGGTCCCGCCGCCGGCGACCGGTAGGCCTCAGGGGAAAACCTGGCCTCATGAGCCTCGCGAGTGCCAAGCGGTGATCGGCACGGACGCCCGGCCGAGAAGCATGATGACGTCAGGTAGACCATTAACCATGTGCGCTTCTCGCACAGGGTGAGGACTCGGGTAGTGGTGTTCGCCCTACCTCCAGGCCTGCTAGGTACACGGCCAGAGCAAGGATGGCGGCGACGGTGGCGATCATGCGGGTTCGTCTCTGAACGGTGTTGTGCGTCTGGTCCCTGCGGGGCGCAACTCAGGTGAGATGTTCGGCGCCGCCTGGGGCCAGTGCCGGTCAGGGGCCGGTAAAGGCGGGGAGGAACTGGATGAAGACGGAGCCGGCGACGGCGACGTACACGACGGCAATCAGGGTCCCGGCCCACCCGGTGGCGAACCGGGCCACCGCCGGCGGGGCGGGGATCACGCCGTGGGCCAGGTTGCGGGCGGTGAGCAGGATGAACAGCGGGATCATGGCCGCCCAGACAATCATGCAGTACAGGCACAGGATGTAGATCTCGTACAGGGCCTGGAACCACAGCCACCCCACGAACCCCATCCCCAGGGTGACCCCGGCCTGCAGTCCGGCCCAGTACCAGCGGCCGGGTCGGGCCCCGGAGAGCACCACCATCGCGGTGGCCAGCACCACGGCGAAGGCGACGATGCCGATCAGCGGGTTCGGGAAGCCGAACAGCTCGGACTGCCAGGTGCCCATCACCCGCCCGCAGGACACCCAGGGGTTGATGTCGCAGCTGGTGGTGTGGCCGGGGTCCTCGTACAGGGCGAGGCGCTCGAGGACCAGGATCGCCGAGGCGATCCAGCCGACGGCGCCGGTGACGAGCAGCACCACCCCGAACGGGCGGTGCCGGGCGAGGGCCGGCGTCCCCGCCGCCTCGGAGGCCGGTCCGGCGCCGGCCGGGGGCTCGGAGGGGTGTTCGGCGGGGTGGTCCGTGGTGGTGGGGGTTGTCATGGGCGGGTCGGCGTCCGGGGCAGGGGTGCGCATGTGGCGGCTCAGTTCTTGGCGGCGGCGTCGACCTCGGCGCGGAACTGCTCGAGGGTGTTCAGGGTGAGCGGCTTTCCGTCCAGGAAGAAGGTCGGGGTGCCCTGCACGCCCAGGGCGGCCCCGTCGGCCAGGTCCTGCTCGATCCGGGCGCGGGTGGCCGGGTCGGCCACCGCAGCATCGTAGGCGGCCATGTCCAGGCCCAACTTCTCGGCGTAGCCGCGGAACACCGGGCTGCGGTCCTCGGCGGTGTGGCTCCACTGCTCCTGGGTGTCGAACATCTTCTGATACATGGCCTCGTACGCCCCCTGCTGGGCTGCGGCCTCCACGGCGGTGGCGGCGGTCATCGAGTTCGGGTGGCCCGGCAGCGGGAAGTAGCGGTGCACGAAGGTCACCGTGTCTCCGTACTCGGCGCGCAGGTCCTCCACGACCGGGTAGGCCGCGGCGCAGCCCTCACATTCGAAGTCCAAGAACTCCACCAGCACGGCCTTCTCGTTCGGTGCCTGGGAGAGCACCCGGCTGTTCTCCCGGACCAGCTGCCCGGTCTCTTGGCTCGGCTGTCCGGATTCCTGACCGGTGGACGCGCTGGCGTCTTGCGGTGGGGTGGTGGTGGCGCCGCGGGCCACGAAATAGCCGATGGTGCCGCCGACGATGACCAGGGCCAGCAGGACCCAGACCACGATCTNCCTGGGCTCCGGAGTGCACGCCGACGCCATCATGGACCGCATCGTGCACAACACCCTCTGGATCGAGACCGGCAGCTACAACATGCGCGAACACACCGCCATGAACGGCCACTAGAAAGCCCGTCGAGGGCCGGTGGCTCCCACCCGGCCGGCCGCCGGCTCTCAACGGCCATAGTGGTGGCTCTGAACCACAATATTCAGTGGCTCCCAGAGGTCCGAATACTCACCCGTCTCGTCCAAGAGACGACATCGTCGTCGCTCGCCATCGCTTCGACGTGCCGATCGGCAACACGAGCGTGGCCACAGCAGGCGTCTCATAGGCATCATCTTGATGAGGCGAGACCGACCTCCGGTGTGGATTTAATCGCTAAATGGCGGTCTTCTGTGATCGCTTGGTGGCGTCTCCGACCATGGGCTCGGGTGTGTCCGTTAGGGGATCCTCCTGCGACACGGTTGATGTGCGGCGACGATGTGGATTCAGTGCTGAACCGGCGTGCCACTGGACGCGCGATTCGAATGAGTTGTGGGTGCCGGCCAGCCGGCTTTGGCGCGGCGATTCCTACTGAAACCCGAATCAGATTCCGGGTGCTTCAGGGCCGACCGCTGGGCTGGTTACTTCTTGGCGTTGCGGTATGCCTCCACCACGTCTCGGTGCAGCCGTCCGCGGCGGGATACTTCGTAGCCGTTTTCGGCGGCCCATTCACGGATCCGTGCCGCCTCGTTGGCGGGGGCCGGTGGCGCGACCGCGCGGGCCTTGCGGATGTGTGTCTTGAGGGTTGCGCGGAGTTCCTTGGCGTGCTGCGCCGATAAATCGATTTCGTAATGGCGTCCGTCCAAGGAGAACTGAACGGTTTCATCCGCTGGGCTACCGTCCAGATCGTCTACCAAAACTACTTCCACCTTCTGTGCCAAGGGTCTCCCGTCGCTGTTTTCTTTCCTCGACCCGAGAGCATCATTCACCGGGAGGTGAATAGTGGTTCTCCCGTAAGCAATGCGGAATCGTATCCGCTGCTTCAAGCCCGAAACTTGAGTATTACTGACACGCCTGGGGTGATCAAGTTGGCTGGGTCCTGAGCGGGCTATTGAGGGCAGACTCACAGGTAGTCAATGTTGCACTAGTGTCCTGCGCCGTTAATTCGTGATCTAAGTCATAGAATTGGGGTATGGCACGTACCGGACGTCCGAAGGCCGAGCTGCTTCTCAGTGATGAGGAGCGTGAACAGCTTCTGCGTTGGACCAGGCACAGGAAGTCCTCGCAGGCACTGGCGCAGCGGTCCAGGATCGTGTTGGAGTGCGCAGACGGCGGATCCAACACCGTGGTCGCCGACCGACTGGGCGTCACGCGCCATACGGTGGGCAAGTGGCGGGCCCGGTTCCTGGAGCACCGCTTGGACGGCTTGGCCGATGAGGATCGGCCTGGCCGTCCGGCCACTGTCACTGCCGGACAGGTCGAGGACGTGGTGGTCGCGACCCTGGAGTCCACCCCGGAGTACGCGACGCATTGGTCGCGATCGAAGATGGCCGAGAAGTCCGGGCTGAGTGCCTCGACGATCGGGCGAATCTGGAAGGCCTTCGGCCTGAAGCCCCACCTCGAGGACGGGTTCAAGCTCTCCAACGACCCGTTCTTCGTGGACAAGGTCTACGACATCATCGGGCTCTACCTGAACCCGCCCGAATCCGCGGTGGTGCTCAGCGTGGATGAGAAGTCCCAGGTCCAGGCCCTCTCCCGCTCCCAGCCGGCGTTCCCGATGATGCCCGGGATGCCGGAGAAACGCACCCATGACTACTTCCGGCACGGCACCACCAGCCTGTTCGCGGCGATGAACGTCGCCGACGGCACCGTGATCGCCTCCACCCACCGCCGCCACCGGGCCACGGAGTTCCGCAAGTTCCTGACCAAGATCGACAGAGAAGTACCCGAGGACCTGGACGTGCACGTGGTCTGCGATAACTACGGCACACACAAGCACCCCACGGTGAAGACCTGGCTGGCCAACCATCCCCGGTTCCACATGCACTTCACGCCCACGTATTCATCCTGGATCAACCAGGTCGAGCGGCTCTTCGCCGAAGTCACCCGAGATCTCCTCCAACGCAGCGACCACCGAAGCGTCCAGGCCCTGGAGAAGGACCTGCGCGACTGGGTCAAGGCCTGGAATGAGAACCCCAAGCCCTTCATATGGACCAAGACCGCAGACCAGATCCTCGAATCCCTCGGACGACTATTGAACCGAATTAACGGCGCAGGACACTAGGTCGCTGAGTATCCACATTCCTAGTCCGCGGGGATGCTCTACGCCCCTGTCCAAGGTCCGGATCCATAGTCCAGGGAGTATTGCGCAGGGAGGGTTCTCGTGGCGGCGGCGGCCACCCCAAGAGGACATGTCGGGGCGGCCACCGCCGGTGAGGTTGATTCCGTCTTAGCGGTCCATCCCGGCCCAGGGGTGTGCTCTGGTCTGCTGACCAGTGTCGGGCGCTGGCCGGGTAGGCGCTCTGGGGTCAGGGTTGGGTAGGAGCGGGGAATGGCTTGCGACGTGGCTGCGGTAGTGCTGACGGTCTGCCGCGGTGAGGCGCTGGCGTAGTTCGTCGCGGGCGATGGAGTCGATCAGTGGTTGCGGGTCGAGGCCGAGGGAGGCGGCTTGGTCGGCCATGCGGCCGAGCTCCCCGGTGGTGTGGCGGGTGATGGCTTCGATGGCGACGGTGCTGCCGCGGGTGATGAACTGGGCGGCGCCGGCGAGGTCGGCCATGCCGGGTCGACGTGCGTCATCGCAACGCCGGAAGACGTCGACGAGGCGATCGGCCTTGATGCTGTCGCCGATCACGTCGGCCAGGAGGTTGTCGCGGATGTGCACACTGGTGGCAACGGCATGGGCGATGACGGCGACGTGTTCGTCGCTCAGGCCGGTCTTGGACTCGGCTCCTTCGGTGAGGGCGCGGGAGGCCCATTCGTATTGGGCGGTGGGCGCCATGGTGGCGAACCGTTGGGCGGTCTCCGGATCCAGGTGCGCTTGTTGATCTTCGGAGACCGGTTCGTAGTGCCGGGCGAGTTCCTCGCGGGTGGCGACCGGTTGGGCGCCGGTGACCATGGAGTACTCGGTGCCGGCCGTGTCCTCCAGGTCGGCTTCGGGGCTCCACCCGCGGCCAGGGGTGAAGACTCGGAGGCGGTCGTTGTCCACGGCCCAGGCCTGGGCCCGTGTCTCGGTCTGCTGGGTGAAGGCGTCCTGGAACAGGAGTGCGCGGTCGGGGCCCTCTGGTCCGTAGCCGATGGCCAGGTAGGAGTTGGCGCGGTCGCCGAACGCGCGGGTGATGTGGTCGGTGACTTCGGCGGCGTGGGCTGGTCCGTCGCCGAGGGTGGCGGTCCAGGTGTGGACGGCGGCGCCGATGTAGTCGGGTCCGTGGAAGCCGAGGATGGCGATCTGGTTGTTGCCTGGTTGGTAGCCGACCATGTGGGGGACGGCTCCGGCCAGATCGGTCGGGGTGGTGATGCGCATGGTGGGCTTGTCGTCGGCCATGGTTCAGTCCTGCGGCTCGAAGACGACGGTGACCGGTTCACGGTGCAGATGCATGTCCACGACGACGGGTGATTCGGGTGCGCTGCTGAGCAGTTCGGAGAGTTTCTCGGTGATGACGGATTCCATGGTGTTCCCCCTGTGGGTGGTGGTGTCAGTCAGTGGACTGGCGGTGGTCGGGTGAGTGGTCTGCGGCCGCGGTATTGGCGTTGGTGCCGGCAGTGTCCTTGGTGGTGGTGCGACGGCGTTTGGCCGGGCGGAGCTTGTCCAGCTCGGCCTTGGTCCAGCCTTTACGTTCGGCATCTTTGAAAGCTTTGCGTTCGGCCGCCTGCGCGTCCTTGAGGGCCTGCTCAGCGTCGACGCGGGCTTGAACGGCGGCGGCGATGTCCTGGACTGCGGTGAGGCGCTGGTCGTTGAGTTTGCGGGCCTGGTCGATGAAGGATTCGGTGATGTTCTCGGTCATGGTTTTCACCCTAGGCCGGGTGCGGGTTTCTCGCTGAGGTGGTGCAGGTAGTTGTGGACATCTTCTCGTCGGTAGCGGCGGATGGTGGCACCGATCTCGATGGCCGGCAGTGCGTCGTCACCGGTGACCTGGAGAACCTCGTGGGTGTCCGTGTCGAGGAGGTGGGCGACCTCCTCGAGGGTGAGCAGCTCGGGGTAGCCCTGGAGGTGTTCGGCGGCTCGATGGGTCCGGGCGTAGGTGAGGACCTGGTCGCCGGCGTCGTCGCCGAGGAAGTCTTCTAGGGCGGTCTGGAAACCGCGAGTGGTGAGGTACATGGAGAACTCTCCTGTCGCTTTGCTCTGGCTGCCGTTCCTTTCGGCGAAGACCGAAATACTCGGGCCGTCAGGTTCGGTCAAGCACGGGAGGGTCGGACGTGGAATACCGGAGGGAGCGAGGAACGAGCGAGTGAGGATATGCCGCGAAAGCCGGTCCGGATGCTTGACCGGTTCTGGCGGACCAGTACCCTCCAAGGCCGAATGGAACGCTCCGTTCCCGTCCATCAACTGCGGGCGGCAGCCCGCATCGACGCCCGCGCCAACGGGACCGGCGGAACTGGAGCAAGCTATAAGGTTAGGTGCCCTAAACTGCTTGTGCCCTTGCGCTGACGCTTGGTCGGATGGGACACTCACGAGTGAGCGGCGTTGCACTGGGCGGAGTCGTAGAAGAACGGGAGTCAGGTCGGGGGTGGTCGTGGTGGCTGAGCGGAAGCGTCAGGCCAACGTGGCTGGTGGTCGTCCGGCTCGCCGGGTGGTGAGGCTCTCGGCCTCCGAGGATGCCATGCTGTCGTTGGCCGCAGCCGAGCAGGGGGTGTCGGTGCCGCGGCTGTTGAAGGAGTCCGCCCTGGCCGAGTCCGCTGGCGAGACGGTGACGGGCCGTCGTCGGCTCCTGACGGCCTTGAACGTGGTGACCGGGCAGCTCGCCCGTGTCGGGAACAACCTGAACCAGATTGCCCGTGGGCTGAACACCGACGGGGAACTGCACGGAGACGTGCGCGGGTCGTTGGATGAGTTGCGCGGGGTGCTGCGTGACGTTGATGTCACGATCGAGACCCTGGCGTTGGATAGGGGCACGCCATGATGCCGAACGTGGTCCGCGGCGGGCAGATGATCGGGCTGATGAGCTACCTCGCCGGCCCGGGTCGGTCCAACGAGCACACCACACCAATGGTGATCTCCGGCGACGACCGGGTATTGATTGAGTTCGAACCCGGACAGGAGCTTTCCGTCGAGGACGGGCAACGCATCGGTGCGATCCTGGACGGCCCCCGGCGTACGCATGGCACCGAGGTGAAGGCCCCCGTCTTCGCGTGGGACGAAGCGTCCCAGCGCAAGGTCAAGGTCGCCGAGAAGGACGGCCATGTCTGGCACTGCTCCTTATCCCTAGCCAAAGGCGAGCGGGAGGTGTCCAAAGAGGAGTGGGGAATCATCGCCCAGGGCTTCGTGGAGCGGATGGGGTTCATCGACCCGGATGGGGCGCAGTCCTCCCGTTGGGTGGCCGTGCACCACGGAGTGTCGAAAGCCGGCAACGATCACATTCACATTGCCGTGCAGTTGGTCCGGGAAGACGGAACCAAGGCCAATATTCACAACGACTACTACCGCGCGCAGAAGGTCTGCGGGGAGCTGGAAGCGGAGCACGGGCTGGCGGTGTTGGAGTCCCGTCAGGTGGCCCGTGGCTTGTCCGGGGATAAGCCCGCCGAGGTCGCTCGTGCGTCCGCCGAGGGCTACCCCCAGGCTCCTCGTCCGGAGCTGCGCCGACGGATGCGCACCGCGCTGGCGACAGCCGCCACTCCGTCCCAGTACATCGAACGATTGGGTGAGTTGAACGTGCGGGTGGCACCGTCGTTTGCCAAAGGATCCACCACCCAGATCCGCGGGTACAAGGTGGCCCTCGGCGAGGCACAGGAATCGGTCTGGTACTCCCCATCGAAACTGGATGCCACCCTAGGGTGGCCCAACGTTCTACGCCGCTTCGAAGGCGCCGGAAGGGAATCGGCCGAGACCCTGCTGGCCTCGATGCACAACAGTGCGAAGCGCGACTGGTCTTCGGTGCAGGTCGGGTCCTTTGACCCGGCATCGGTGGAGAAGTTGTTCAGCGGAAAGACCGGCACCGGCCCGGACGACCTGTCCACGATCTACGCCCGCTTGTCCATGCACGTCGAGCGAGGCAAGCCGGGTGCGTTCTCCCAGCTCTCGGAGCAGTACGCCCGTGCTGCCCAAGGGCGGGGCAACGTGACCCACGCGGTGCGCTTGGGAGCTCGATTCGCGGCCAAGGACAGTGCCCGTGGGTGGCTTGCGGTGTTGGCCCAGGCCAATCGGCTCTCCCGGGCGATGACCACTCAATCCTTGGCCACGCACCGTCCGCAGTTGGCGAGCCGCACCGCTGCGCTGATGCGCACCGTGGACGTGATCACGGCCCAGTACACCCTCGCACCCAGCCAGACCCGCGCCCGGATGGGCGGCCAACAGTTCACCCGGCCCCGACCGGATACCGGAATGGATCGATAGGAGAGGGACATGGCAGAGAACGAGGAAGAATCCGAGATGGCCGCGCAGTTCGGCAACATGCTGCGCGTGGCGATGGGCTCCAGGATGCAACTCCGTGAAGCCCAAGCTCGCCGTGAACAGATGCAGGCCGCCGAGAGGACCGCACAGGCCGACCAACAGACCCGGGCCGAGGCCAACGTCGCCGCGATGGTGAATCGGGAGATGTACAACCCGGAGTTCTGGCGCACCGCCGGCTCTGAATCCATCGCCGACCGCGTCACCGTGGCCGCGCACCTGGCCGGTGCCCACCCGGAGGCTCGCGGGGCATGGATGCACGCCGCCGACGTGCTGCGCAACGACTACGGGATCAATCTGGAGCTGATGAACAAGGACCACCCCACGTCCTTGGTCGACCGGCACGCGGCCCTGCGTGATGCGTTGGACGACTACTTCGCCCGACAGCGTTTGGACGCTGAGGCCGACCAGGCGCTGGCCCCCACGGCCACACTGGAACGAGAGAGCGACCGAGATGAGCAGCTGGGTACCGACTCTCAGCTGGATGCCAGCGCACAGCCCAGCGAGGCCGATCAGGTCGCCAGTCAAGCAGCCGCGAAGGGCGCCGACGCCAAGGCTGTGGACGAAGACGTCCACCTAGCCCTGGCTGACCGATATGGATCCGAAGCACAACAGGACCAGGTACATGCCCAGGCTGAGGAACAGACCGGGGGAAGGCTGTCGAATCAATACCAGCGAGTCACAGACGCCCAACTGGCTCAAATCGAGCGCCACGCCAACACCCCTGAACTGGCAAACGTGCGATCCCAGCAAGCCGACTTCTTCCCCCGCTCGACCGCTGAACGCATCGCAACCAACCCGGCCAAGACCACAAAGCGGCCAGTCTCCACCGCACCGACCGCCGGTCGCAGCCAAGAGACAGGAGTGAGCCGATGATCGTGGAATTCGGCAGCGCTGACGATCCGGCCACCGAGACGCACCAGGGGGCCGAGAAAGAGCGGCCTCTGTGCTTTCCCAATGCCGGTGCCTGGGTCGAGGGCTGGCTGCTCCCCCACTATCGGCGCAACCCCGCCACCCGCCGCTGGGACCCCCAGTGGTGGAGGTACGAGGAAGTCGGCACCGTCCTCGAAGCACTCTGGGAATCCTGGGAACAAGTCCGGTGGGGCGACGCCATGGCCTCCACCGCCTGGTTCCGGGACTACCTCTGGCCCATCATGGACCGACTCACCGACCCCGACGGCCCCTTCTGGGACTACGACCCACCCCGATCCACCGACGTGCCTCCTCAGTGGGCGGTCACCCCAGCGCCTCGAGGTTGGTTCTGATTTGTTGAGCTCGGGTGATAATGACGACGTGGAAACCACCGGAATATTCAGCCTTGCCGAGGAAGACGAACACCTCGCAGATGCTGTTGTTGTAGATACAAATCTCTTCTGGGGCGACCTCCATCTAAGGGGAGGTACATGGAAACGACTAGTGAATCTTCAGCGTTCTAGAGTTGTTCGCCTGTACTTCCCTGAAGTAGTCGTGCGGGAGATGGTTAGGCATTATCAGCGCAGGCACCGCGAAAATATGAACCTGATCATTAACGCGGTAGACAATCCAGTTGACCTTGACAATGTCCTGATTGACCTTGGTCTATCCTCGCCGGGCGTGAGCAAGAAGGATCTGCGTAGCCGACGGGACGCCGCCCTCTCTAGCGGGGTATATGAGGACAGTCTAAGAAGGCAAATTACGTCGGTTGGCGAAGTTCTCGACCTGCCACCAATTAATCCCGAAGATCTGATTGATTCCTACTTGCGGGCAAAAAAGCCGTTCAAGACAGACGATGCCGGAATCGCCGACTATGTGATTTGGCAGACGGTCCGCTCACTTGCTGTCTCCGAACCTCGCCGAAGCATCATTCTCCTCACTAAAAACCATAAGGATTTCGCTTCTGGAGGCACTCTGCATCCGGACCTCCGGGTGACCCTGAATGAAGCGGACCAAGTAGCTGTATGCATCGACGTTGAGAACTTCCTGGCGGAGTATGAAGAGGAGGTTCGTCTCGCGGAGGAAGGCCAGACATACTTTGCTCCGGCAGCCAAAGACCTCGCTATGGATGCGGCCGAAGACTACGTCGAGAACCATCTGGTTGGCGCTAAGGTCGCCGGGTCCGATTTTGATCCGTATCCCTCGGGTTTGGAGATTGACGGGCTAGTACTTCCCTCGGAGATCGAGTCTCCTCACATCAGCTGGGTAGCTCTCGAGGTGGACTCAGCCAGCTGGGATCCGTATGAGGCCTTCGAGAACACCATGGAGCTTGGTCAGCTTGAATGCCGGGCGGAAGTGAACATCAGCGCGCATGTTCACCGCTCTGAGGCTTACTCCTTAGAACAATCTGGTGAAGTCGACGCCGTGGACCTGGGGAATTTAGAGGAGCACTACGTTGAGGTCGACTTAACTCGGCACGTCGTATTGCAGTTCAACATTCGCGTGGACAAAGAGATGTCTGGGCAGGTGGAGCACCTCGACAAGATTGCAATTGATTGACATGTTCCGCCCAGCACCAGCACCAGCGGCAGAGCAAGTGGATTGCGCAGGCCGCCTCTAGTTACTGACTAACCGGCGAGCTGTTCGTAGTAGTCCTTTGAGGCGTCTACGTCATCGCCGTAGGGGTTGGTGGAATAGTGCTGGAGCTCGATCAGGCCCGGGGGCAGCCCGGAGGTGGAGAGCACGGCTCTGCCGCGGGGTAGGGCGGCGAGGTCGTTGACGTCCAGGAGGCGTTCGCGCTGGATGGCGGTGGACACCGAGCGTCCACCTTTCTGGGTGGAGGTGGTGCGGCGGATGACGTCGTGGTCGCCGATGAGTTGGGACAGGAACGGCAGGAACGACGAGTCCGAGAGGCCAGAACCGGCGATCCGAATGTTGGCGGCGGACCAGAGCTTCTTCATGCCCTTCTCCCCGAAGGCCTCCAGGCCTTGGTCCCAGCCTTGGAAGAACGAGGACAGCACGATCCCCCGGGAGCCGTAGTGGGAGTACACGTCCGGTAGCTGGCGCCACCGCACGACGTTGGCGACCTCATCGAGCACTCCCGTCATCGGCGGGGAGAGCCGGCCCCCGGGCTGGAGGGCGGCAATCTCTTCGGCCTCGGTTAGCACCGCCACGGCCAGGGCACCGGCGATGGCACGGGTGGACCCTGCGCCCTCTTTAGAGATCAGGTACAGGGTGTCGGTTGAGGATGCGAAGCGTTTGGGGTCGAACTCGGCTCGGCCGAGCTGGCCGGTATCGCGCACCCAGGGGACGACTCGGTCGTAGGAGAGCACGTTGACCCAGGGGCGCATGGTCCCGTAGACCCCGTCGCGCTGCTTCGGCGTGAGCTGCTGGATCTTGCCCAGGGAGACGGCCACTGCCGTGTGGCTGTGCTCGAGCAGTAGGTCTCGGGGTGCCTTGTCGTCGGGGTTTTGGGCCCAGAGGTGTACGTCCGTGATGGGACGGCCACCGACTGCGGCGGCGTAGAACATCATCGACAGCAGGCGTCGGCCGTCGGATTCGAAGTAGGCGTCCTGGGTGGATCCGGCGGACGTGGCGGAGGTGACGAAGATGTCCGCGAGCATCTCGGCCCGCTCCATGCCAGTGACGAAGGACAGCGGGTTCCACCACCAAGTGGGTTCCTCCCCGATGATGCCTTGGACGTCGTGGACCCACACCACCCCGGTCCTCGACCGGGGGCCCCGCGTCATGTCCACGAGGTCGCGCTTGTTCGAGGTCGCCACCACAGGGCCCTTGGTTTCCAGGATCTGAGGGACGCACACACTGGTGGTCTTACCCGCGCGAGGTCCCATGAGCCAGATCTGTACCCATTCCCACGACGCGAAGAGTCGTTTGCCGTTGTTGACCAGCTTGGCCAGCGGCACTCCCGGCCCAGCGGACGTGGCGCGGAGCCGTTCAGAGTCCTTGGTCATGGCGGGTTCGTTGAGTGCGTCGAACTCCTTGGCCTTGGCCATCCGGGAGGCCAGGTGGTCGATCCGGGACCCGTTCTTGCGGCCCCGACGCAGCACCACCAGGAACGAGGCCGCCACGACCAGCAACATGGCCACCCCGGCAGCGAACACGATGAGCTGCCAGATACCGACCGGTGTATCGCCGGTGGCTTGGGACATGAGGACATCGAAGGGCCCGCCGGTGGCGCCGATAGTGGGGTCGATCCAGGCGCCGAAGACCCAGAGGGCGAGAGCTCCGATGACGAGAATGAGTAGGCCGGCGGCCAGTACCCAGCCGGTCTCAGAAGAAGCCGGCTGGGTGCGCCTGCCGGGGCGGGGGTCGGCGAGCATCACTGCACCATGTCCCAGTCGCGGTTGGTGTTGGTGTTGTCGATCTCCAGATCGGTCAACTGTACGTGCAGCGGTACCCCGGCTTCCTTGCCCGTCTTGAGCAGGAAGTTTCCGGCCCCTGGGCGCAACCCGGCCCTGCCGGTCCACTGGTCCACGGGCGCTTCGGCGATCCAGTCCGAGAGTTGGGACACCTCGGCGCGGGAGAGGTTGAATACTTCTCGCAGGTTGCCCATCTCGCCCTCGGCGAGCCCGCCGAGGAACACCATCGCGGAGCGTTCCACGAATCCCCACGCGGTGGCGGTCAAATGTGGTTCGGCGAGCTTGAGGTCGTTCATGGTGTGGGTCACCATCACTTGGGCCATCATCCGGCCACGGTTCAGACGGGTGATGGAGTCGATGAAGTGCACCATGTCCGCCGAGGCGCGCAGGATCCGCCACAGCTCGTCCATCACGAGCAAATAGGTCTTCCGTCGCCGTCCCTCGTCGGCCGCCAAATAGGCTTCTGCGCTGACGGTGGCTGAGCCGAGATTCCAACACAGAGACTGAACGGCGGCCATGAGCACATGGTCGTTCTCGTTGACTCCGGAGATGTCGAATACGGCCGGTCGGCCGACCTCGATGTGTTCGGAGGTGGGTTCGGAGAACATCGTCCCGTACATCCCGGATGGGCCCAGGGAAATCAATGCGTCCAGGACCTCGCGGACGCGCAGGTCGTACTCGGTGTCATTGTCGTTGGTGAGGGTCACCGCCCGCAGTGTTTGAGGCCGGGCGCTGATGTGCGCAATGACCTCGCCCAACAGCGGAGGGGTGGTGAGCTCGGGATCCAGGTCGGACAGGGAGGTGGCGATCACCGATCGTTCATGCGGTGCTAGTTCGCGCCCCAGCATCATGCCCACCACGCCAGCGATCAGGGATCGACGCCGGGAGGCCATTTCCTCCAGTGCCTTGCCCCTTTCTTTGGCATCCTGGATGCCGGCCAGTTGTCCCACGATGGGTCCCAGATCCATCGGGTTGATGTGTCCCTGGCCGGGCGAGAACTTGATGACCTGACCACCGAGGTCGGCGATGGTGTGCACGTAGTCCGGGCGGGTATCGGCCAGGACCATCGGGATGACACCCCAGTCCGCCAGCACGGTGATCCACCGGTGCACCATGGAGGTCTTTCCCAGCCCAGGCTGGCCGAGGATGAATGCCGAGGGATTGGAGATAATCCCGGCCCGAAACCACGACACTGGGTCCGCGCAGACGAGGGAGCGTCGGCGCAAGTGATAGCCCAGCGGTGCGCCGATCACCGGCAACCCGGCCCCGGCCGAGAACGGGTAAAACCCACACACCTGGACCGTGGTTCCCTGCAGCTCGAAGGGGGCCTCGATGACGTCCACCGGTCCTCCGCCGGTCCGGTTCCAGCCGCGCGGGCCGGGCCGGTGCCGGGAGGCCTGGCGGGCCTCGCGCCAGCGCTGACTGGCCTTGGGGCGGTCCCGCGCTGCGGCGCGTTGACGCTTGGCGTCCTCGCGTTTGAGCCGGGCCAGGTCCTTCTTGGACAACGTCAGCGCGGTTCCGATGAGCGTATCCGGGGGCGTCTGGAGATCGGCCATCAGAAGAACTCCCTCAGGGTGTCGGGGATGAGCATGTGATCGGGCAACACCAAGCCCAGGGGCAGGCCTGCCTGGAAGGTCACGGCCTGGTTGGCCAGGGCGGGACGGATCCGCAGCCGGGCCGGTCCCAGCAATCCGGGGATGCGCTTGTCCCAGACCTTCAGGTCCTCCTCCGAGGTGCCGGTGATGGTGATGACCAGCCCGAACCGGGTCAGCCCGGCGCCCTGTGCTTCTTCGGAGGCGGTCTTGGCTGCGGCAGCCTGTCGCAGGGCAGCGCGGGCGTTACGCCGGGTCTGAGAGCCGGCGAAGGCCGCGTCATTCTGTTCTTGCTGGACTAAGGCGGTGGTCCGCTCGGCCGCAATGGGCCGGTAGAGCAGGGTGACGCGCTTGCGCAGCAGCCCCGGGGAGGGCTCCAACACCCGTTTCAGAGAGCTGGACGTGAAGTGTCCTTCCGGGCCCTTGTACATCGTCCAGGACTTCGAGACCGCCCGGTCGTGACGGTAGTGCTCGAAGGAGTCCTGGGCGAACGAGGGGCCCGCATCCTCCCAGTGAAGGTCGGTGCCGCCATCGGCCTGCATTTGCTCCACCAGAGAGGCCACGGTCGGGTCATAGGCCACGCGGGTGAAGTCCGTGATCTGCTGTGCGGTACACGCCCGCACGGCCCCGGCCCCGGTCCCCTGCAGGCCACCGACAAGCCCAGGTAGGCGGGTGCCGATCTCCTCAGCCATTTCCGCCCAGCCGCGGTCTCCGGTCTTGCCGTCGTGCCGCCGTCCGTCGAAGGTCACACTCACGCGGGCCACCAACTGCGGGGCCCCACCCTGATAGGTCTCCCCAATCCGGTCAGTGACCGCCTTGGCGTAGTCAGGGCCGGTTCCGGTGCGGTTGGCCTCCAATAGATTCGCCAGACGCAGCCCGGAGTCCGGGGAGGACTCGATGGTCACCGAGGCCCCACGGATGCCCTCGTCCAGGCCGCGCTGGGTCAGCCAGGAACCCCACACGGCCACCCTGTGATCGATCTGTTCTTGGTCCACCAGAGAGTCCCCGTCGGGGTGAGTCTCGATGACGACGGAGTAGTTATACACGTCGGATCCGGCGACCCGGATTAGCCCGAAGGCGTTGCCGTAGGAGTCGGTGAACTCGCCCAGTTCGGACTTGGCCATCAACCCGGGCAGGCGAGTGGCCCCGTCGGGGGTGCCCTTACCGGTCGGACCGGCCAGGTACACGTCGCGGCCAGATTTCTCTTTGATGCGTTGTGCCAATCGCAAGGTGATCCTTCCGTAGATACTGCGTCCTTGGCGCCGGGTCACCTTCAGCAGCAGCACCGCCACCGTGGCGGCCATGACGAGGGCGAAGGCGATGTACCAGCGTCCGGTGGCCATGAACAGGATGCTCAGTAGCACCACCGGAATCAGAGCAATACTGATTCCCATCGACAGTCCACCCAGCCCGGAACGGCGGGGCACGGTGAGGTTGCCGAAGACCTGCGGTTCGATCCGAACGGACTCGGTCGTGCTCATGCTCGGTCTCCTTCATCGTCCACGGCCCGGTCCACCCGGGCACCCTCGGCGGCCTGCGATCCGGCCTGGCTGGCCTGGCTATACCGGTTGATGGCCTCGGCCCACCGACCCGACCCGGACGAACCGCCAGCGGCAGTGTCCGTCATTCCCGCTCCAGCCGGTGCACCACCGGCAGCCGAACCCGCGCCGGCCTGATCACCAGTGGTCGTCTCAGCACCCGAAGCGGCACTAGAGCCCTGGGTCGCACCCGCAGTGGAGGACGACTCCCCTGACGGGGCATTCCCACCCGCAGCTGATCCACCGGAGGACCCTCCCTCGGCGCTGGCACCGGACGCGGTGCTGGTGCTACCACCGGCTGAGGTGCCCCCAGCTGCCGCTTCGGATCCAGTGGAAGAACCACCATCCGCGCCGGAGGCCGCGGTGGTCGTCCCCGACACAATTTCGGCCGTTGACGGAGCACCCCCAGCCGGGCCACCCCCGGACGATGAGAGGGCCCCGGATGGGTCTCCCCCACCGACGGCAGCCGCCGTGGTGCTGCCAGTCGCAACTCCGGCCCCGCCCCGTGCGGCCATTGCACCGGCGCCCACGCCACTGGCCAGCACGGCAGCTCCGGCGGCGACCCCGGCGGCCCCGGACAACGCCGCGCCCCCGGAAAACCCGCCAGAGCCCGCGGCAGCAGCCGGGACAATGAACTTGATCAGCCCGGGCAGGGCGAAGGCCGCCAGGACCAGGACCAGTAGCCCCGTAAGGGCCGAGACCAGCCCAGCCCCCAGGTCGGAAGTCTGGGACAGGTCGGTGTCGTCGATCATCATCCGGAAGCCCAGGGCATAGATGCCGGCGGCGACCGGCTTGAACAGCAGCAGGGCGATCAGCCAGCCGTTGGCCTTGCGCCAGGCCTGATTGCCTCCCTCGGTTCCCGAGGCGGCCGCGAGCACGGCGATGAAGGCCACGAGGATCACCAGCATGAGGTTTCGGAAGATCATGAACATGAAGTTCACGCCCGAACCGAGCAGCATCAGCAGGTAGACCACGAACGCGACCCCGTAATTGCTGGCCATGGCTCCGGTCGCGGGGATGAGCATTTCCATAGACGAATCGCCGTCAGTGGAGCGGTCAAGCAGCCACCGCGCGGTTTCGTCTCCGGCGGTGAGCAGGATCGGCACGGCGGCCATATAGACGCCCGTGGCCAACACGAGGTTAAAGAGCGGCTTGGCCAGATTGACCGCATTGGATCGGACGTCCTCGGTCATCACCAGCCGGATCAAGCCGAAGAAGAAACCGATCATGGCGAAGATCACCACGAACCAACTCAGGTCCTGCTGGAGCAAGTTCAGGCCCACTGAGTCCAGGTTCGGTGGCGGAACCTCCATCCACCACGTGCCAATGATTTTGGCCATCTCCACAGCCCCGTCGTAGAGGCCCTCGACCATGCCTTCAAATGCCGAGTTTGCTAACTCGCCAATATGGCAACCAACCGAGGTCAGTCCGCATTCAGCCATCGTGCCCGCCTACCGCCAGCGCACGTACGGAGAGGTGTCTTCCAAGATTGATACGCGCGGGTGGTCACCTGGAGTCTCAAAGTTGAGCCTCCAGTCCCCGGTGCCTTCGTCCCAGACCAGATCCAGCCCATACGAGGCCGTTGTTCCCTCACCCGTCATCCAGTAGTTGATAGTGGCGTTGTTCTCGTCAGCGGCCAAGACGCGGAACCCCTCAACGACGGGTCGCTCATAGTCGCTACCAGCTGAGGAGATTTCTTCAAGGACATCGTCGCGCCCGGGCCCGGGGACAGCGGAGTCGACCTCCCCTTGAGACATTGCCGCAAGGAGATTGGGTCCGGCGAAGACGGCGCCAGTGGGTGACCGTTCGAAGCAGGTCCACAGGTTCCCATCCTGGACGCTGGGTCCGTACTCTTCCGAGGTCGGCACGAGCATCTGATCTGGGTGGGTCTTCCAGACGGTTTCTGGTGCTTCGCTGGGGACCGTTTGGTCAGCGTCGCTGGTCTGGCATGCGGCGCCGGCCTGAGTCGGCGCCGTGGTGGGCGCTTGTTCCGTGGCCGTTGCCGTGGCTGTCGGGGTGGTGGTGTTTTCTGGTGCGGTCGTGGTGTCGCGTGGCCAGAGGACCACGCCGACGATGATGCCGACGATCAGGACCACCACCAGCCCGCCGGAGACCCACCATCCCAGGCTCTGAGTGCCCGGGTTATCGGTGTTCTTGTTCTTGGCCACGAGGGCCCCCCTTCGCTCGGTGTCTTGGTTGCGTTAGACGAAGACGCGCATGATCGCTCCGGCGCCGGTGGCCAGTCCGCAGACGATGATCGCGATGGCCAGTCCCTTGATGCCCTGGATCTCGCGTCCGGTGAAGGCGGCGAACACCAGGGAGCCGGCCGAAGCGAGGAAGCCGGCTACGCCGATGATGATGACGATCCAGCTGATCCAGTTCAGCAGGGTCGTGATGCCCTCGGTGCCTGGAGGCTGCTCGGGGGTCGGGTTCGGGATGACGCTGGCGAAGGTCGAGGCGGTGGCCATCAGGTCCATCAGCATGGTCGGTCTCCTTATCTAGGGGTGCGGAAGGCGTGGATGATCTTGGTAAGCCTGCGTGGCAGTCGCCCGGGGTCCGGCGGCAGGTGCCGCCAGGCCTCGATCCACGGCAGGTGAGCGCCGCGGGGAACTTTGCGCAGGAGTCTCTTGACGGCCTTCTTTTGGCCATCGGTCAGGGTGGGGCCGTCATCCACCAGCACCAGCCCCAACAGGATCGAGGAGGGCAACTGTCCGGCGGCCCATTGATGGGTGAACGCCTCGGCGGCAGCCAGGCCGGCGTAGTACGTCCGGGCCACGGCCAACACCTGCAAGGTCGGCAGGGGCCGGGTCCACCCGCCAGCGACCGGCCAGCCGGTACCGGCATCGACGGCGTCGTCCCCAAACAGGGAAGCAACCGTGGTGGCCCCCGCTCCCCCATGCAAGCCAAAGACGGTCACCTGACGAAAGTCCGCCACGGTCGTCTGCGGCCACGGCGCGGCCTCCGGATCGGCGGCGACGGCGATCTCCTCGGGCGAGGTCGGCCCGTAATACAGCGCCGCGGTGTCGAGACCGCCGTCGTTCTCAGACAGACTCTGCGAGGAGTCCCCGGGCGCGACGACAAAAGGGTTCCCCCGTTGGGCCACGTCTGCTCATCCCCTTAGCATGTGATTGGCCAATACAATCAACATAAACACCCTGCGTCAGATGCGTCAATATGGACTTTTGTCCATATTGCGTGTCTTGCGCTTGACGAATGCAATGCGTTCGTGAGGACAATGGAGCGTGATGATGAACGATGCCACGGCGGTCGATTCACTTCTGGAGGGGCAGCCTGACCTGCTCACCACCGATGACATCTGCACGCTGATGCGGGTGTCCCAGGGCACTGTCCTGCGGTGGATGAAAGAGCAAGGGCTGCCGACGATCTCGGTGGGACCGCGCTTGCGCCGCGTGCGACTCGAGCACTTCCGGGAGTGGCTGCTGAGAGCGGACGAGATCAAGGACTGACGTTTCCACCTCGGGGGTGTAGTGGACGAGACCACAGAGACAGCGTTCAACCTAGAGACCGTGCCGGCCTTTCCGGTGCTGACCCTCTGGCTGGATGAAGACACCGAACGGACCGAGCTGAACGGAGTCCCGGTCGAGCCCACACCCGGTGAGGGCTACCGGCAGGCGGCGATCACCGCCGTGGTGCGCGAAGTCCAGCGCCTGCACCTGGAAGCCGTACGGGTGCGGGTGCTCTCCCCCACCGATGAGGCCTGGGACATGGTGGTCACCGCCACCGGAGACGTACTTGACGCCACCGTCACCGACCTCACCGCCGATCAGCCACAGCGGGGGCCGCGCCGCCGCTGGCTGCTCCTCGGGGCCAGCACCCTGGCCGTGCTCGCCCTCGGCGGTCTAGGCACCGCCGTGGCCCTGTCCGTCACCGGTGACAGCGCTCCGCAAGAATGGGTCGTTCCTGGTGCAGACCAGCAGATCCCCGTCGCCCTGCCCGAGGCGTTCTCCGGACGCTCGGCCTGGTCCGTGCCGGTGGCCGAGAACTCCGATGTCACGGCCTTGGACGCCGGGCACATTCTTTCGGCCGACCCGGATGGCACTCTGACCGCCCGCGCACCGGAGACCGGTCAGCCGGTCTGGCGCGGCACCTCCGCCCCGAAAGACCTCACCTCGGCTGTGCACACCGACTGGGCTGGCACCCCCTCCTTGGCAGCCCAAGCCGGCAACGAACTACGCGTGTGGGACCTCCGCACCCCCGAGGACGGCTCCACCGTCACGGCCACGACCATCCCGGTAGAACAAGGCTGGAGAGTCGAGGTTCGCGGGGCACGGCCCCTCGTGGCCAAAGAGCACTGGATCGTAGGCATCCCTGCTGCCGGGCATGGCCTTACCGATGTGGTCATCCCCGCCGGATCCCGCGCCCTAACCGTCACCGGCGACAACCAAATCATCACCGCCACCGAGACCAGCCTCTACACCGTCAACGCAGACGGAACCGTGGCCGGACGGACCTCCTTCACTCCCCCCGCCGGCGCCAGCGGCGCACCTCAGGTGTCATGGATGCTCGACGCTGACCACGCCCTGCTGGGCTGGAAGACCAAGGACTCGTCCACCGCCATGACCATCATCCAAGTCCAGGACGGTGCCACCCTGGCCACCGCCGAGATGGCGCAGGCCCCGGACCAACGCCAACAGCCCATCGTCGAGACCGAGGGGCGCGCCGCCGCCTTCGACACCCTCGCCCTCACCTGGGGCGAAGAGCCGATGCTCCGCCCGCTGCACAGCTTCGAGACCTCCACCCTTGACGGCACCACCGCCTACGGGCTGGCGGACCGAGCCGACCCGGCCAGCCTCGACCTGTCTTCCCTGACCTCGGCACCTCTGCCATGGGAGACCTTCACCGACGAGGACCCGGCCCCGGACTTGGTGGATGCCGACGCGGCCTACATCGTCGCGGAAACTCTTGAGAACACCGTGCTCTACCGCTCCGAATCGGCCGGCACTCCAGCCGACGATCCGGCTGACGATTCCAAGGAGAAGTGATGATCCGGATCCAGATGGACTCCCCCACCCACGCGAGCCTGACCACCGACACGGAGACGACCGAAGTCACCTGCCCAGCCGGTGAGCAGCTCATCGACGCGGTGATCGAACACCTGGTGCGCCGGGCCCGCCGCGACGGCACCCAACTGATCGCCCAGACCGACGACACCCCGCCAACCTGGCTCGCCGTGGACCCCACCGGCACCGTCACCCCCCTCGACCAGCCGCCCGCGCCCGCCTCGGTGGCCACCACCGCCGCGAACACCACACCCACCACGCCCGCGGAGCAGCCCGCACCGGAGGCCGAACCGGCTGTAGCCACGGTCCCTGCCACACCGGCAGCACTACCGAGCCGGCCCAACCCCCTCATAACCACCGGCACCACCACTGCCCCGGCGCCGGTCACGTTCGACCCGGCCGGTGCTGCGCCCCAGCCCACCACCACAGTGGTTCCGACTCGGCGTAGCCTGCGCGACACCACCTTCCTGGTCCCGGACCAGTCCACCGAGCCGGCCTCTCGGGGCTGGCGGGCCGCCCTGAACACCCTTGGTTTCCGCATCCCTGCCTCGGCGGCCGAGCTGGCCGAACGCAAAGATGTGAGCATCGTGTCTCAGCACTGGCCTGGCCCACGCACCGTGGCCGTGGTCAACCGCAAGGGCGGCGCGAATAAGACCCCCACCGTGGCCCTGCTCTCCGCGGTGCTCGCCCGGTACGGCGGTGGTCCCGTGTTGGCCTGGGACAACAACGAGTCCCAGGGCACCCTGGGCTGGCGCACCGAACAGGGCCCTCACGCCGCTAGTGTGCTGGACCTGGTGGATTCATCGACTCGGCTGCTCTCCCCCGCTACCTCCACCGCCGACCTGGCTCACTTCGTCCACCACCAGCCGGCCGACAAGTACGACGTCCTGCGCTCCGATGAAAACGACGAGGGCGACCACGAGGTCACCGCCGAGGAAGTCGACCTCGCCCACCAAGTCGCGTCCCGGTTCTACCGGATGATCATCATGGACTCGGGCAACACCGCCCGCTCTGCCAACTGGCGACGAATGATCGACCACACCGACCAGCTCGTCGTCCCGGTCACCGCGATGGAAGACCGCGCCGAGGCAGCCCTGTTGACTCTGCAGACCCTCGAAGCTCGAGGCGGGCACGACGCAGAACTGGCCCGCAATGCCGTGGTCATCGTCTCCGAGTCCACCGACGCCGCTCGAGGACTGGGCGGGGACGCACTGAAGAAGGCCCGCGCCGAGGCCCAGCGCATCGCCGATGGCTTCGCACCCTTGGTCCGCTCCGTGATCCGGGTGCCCTATGACCCGGCCCTGGTGCGTGGGGTAATCCGCTACGACGCCCTGCTCCCGGAAACCCAGCGGGCGTGGCTGGCGGCCGCCGCCGCCGTGGCCCAGGGCTTCTAAGGAACAAGCCGCCGTGGACAACTCTCGCAGCCTGCTACAGATGGGCGCAGCAGCCGCCGTCGTGGGGCTGCTGATCCTCATCCCGGTGATACTCATGAAGTTGGACAAGCCCGCTCCCGCCGCTCACACCGGGTGCGTTCCGGCCGGTGGCAGCACTGCTGGCATCCCTGAGCAGTACCGCGAAGACGTCAGTGCAGCCGCCACCGAAGCCGGGGTCCCGGCGGCGCTGGTCGCCGCCCAGATCCAGTCTGAATCGACCTGGAACCCCCAGGCCAAGTCCCCCGTGGGAGCCAGAGGCATCGCGCAGTTCATGCCAGCCACTTGGGCCGAGTACGGCCAAGGTGCCGATCCCTTCGATGCGAAGGCCGGCATCGCTGCCCTAGGGCGGTATATGAAGGCCATCCGCGCAGACGTCCAGGACCTCGGCACCACCGAGGCTGAGAGGATCGACCTGACCCTGGCCGCCTACAACGCCGGCCCAGGCGCCGTGCTCCAACACGGCGGCATCCCGCCGTTCCCGGAGACCCAGGCCTACGTTCGTAAGATCAACGATCTGGCCCAGCTGGACTACTCCGCCGACTGCGCCCCTCCGGGCGGATCCGTCATCGGCGACCTCGGCACCGGAGAATGGACTCATCCCCTACCCGGTGGCGTCCTGACTAGTCGCTTTGGGTATCGCGGCTGTGTAGCGGGGGTCCAGTGCAACGAGTTCGTCTCCACTCACCGCGGCCTGGACTTCTCCACCGGCGGCGGGGCCACCGTTGTGGCCCCTACCGACCTTCGGGTGACCGACGCCGGGGTCAACCAGTACCAGGGCCACTACGTCGTCGGCCGGATGACCGACGACCCAGGGCTGGTCTTCCAGTTCCACCACTGCACCCCTGACACCCTCCAAGTGGGCCGAGGCGACACCGTCGCCACCGGGACTCCGCTATGTGTGGAAGGCAGCTCGGGCAACTCAGCACGGGCGCACCTGCACTTCCAGATCAACGCACCCGAAGCCGACGACACTCGGCCCACCTACGACCACGCCCTGGACCCCTATCCGATCCTGATCCAGATGGGCATCCCACTATGAACCGCACCCGGATTCTGACCTACATTGCCATCACAGCCGTCGCCGTCCTGGTCGGCGTCGGAGTGGCACTGGCCTTCACTCAACCGTGGAACCGCGAAGCACCCGCACCCACCACCGCCCCAACCTCCGCCGCTACCAGCACCGGCGCACCAGATGATTCTGTTGCAGACGACATCAGCGATCGCCAACAGATAGCGCTGGAAGCCGCGCGCATCATGACAACCTGGACGCCGGACGAGGACCTCAACCGCACCGCCGCCGAACTGCGCGCACGGACCCTGATGACCAAGGAGCGCGCCGCGGCCGTCATTGCCCCCGAGCGGCCTGCCACAGGAGTCGAATGGCTCGAAGCCGCAGAACGCGGAGCCACCTCCGTGCCCAACGTCGAGCTCAACTACGCCACCGAATCCAGCGAGACCGGCGTTTCCGTGACCGCAACTTGGACCTGGAACGCCCCCGACGGCAGCGACATCCCCGAAGAACCGGGAACACAACCCCGCAGGTATTACTTCGAGTTCACCGAGGAGAACAAAATTCATGACTACAGCTACTAACCCCGTCGTCCCACGGACAGGTGGCTACTTCGGAAACTACGCTCCCGTGCTCGCAGCACCGTGTACGGGGAGAAATACTCCACACCGGACCTACTGGCCAGCACCGGCGCCGGACGGCGGCCCACTACTGGGACCTCCCGGCCCGCCACCAGGTCGCCAAACGCTTCATAGACACCACCTGCTGGTTTCCCGCCGGTGCCGGAGCCGACCGCTGGCAGCCGGCCAGTCTGGCCGGGATCGACCTGGCACCTGCCCACGATGTGGACGCCATGGTGCAGGCCTCCTCCATGCTGGCAGCCACCCCGCACTGGCTGCGCCGCGGCAACGTCTCGGACGTCCTGGGCGACCCCATGGAGAGGGCCGGGATCTCGAGTCCGGCGAAGTTCCGGCAGCGCGAGACCATCGACTCCACCGGCCGCAACCTCACCCTGATCTTGCCGGCCCCGCTGCGGTGACGCCTGGTCGGACTGCCGCTGAGAGCACGACACGCCCAACACGCCAGCGGCTGAGAAAAAATCTCTGGCTGATCTTGAGGCACACGGGCCACATCCCGGCCCGGGCTGCCGACCACTCCCCTGGTCCAGGCGCGTATCCGGCCCTGGGCAGGAGCAGAGCGGTAATGCTGGCGTGCCCGGAACCGGCTGCAGATCTACCGCGGCACAGCAATGCTGGCATTGCCATCAACGGCGTCTTCCACACAGCCACGTGAGGCAAGTATTAGCCTGTAACAGGATGCTCCCCCACATCAAGAATCTCTACGCTGGCGGCATAGCCGGTAATGCTGGCATGAATGGCAATGACGGGAATGACAGCACTGACGCCATAGCCGTTTCTGGAGGCATTGCCGGTCGGTTCGAGCCAGGCCGGAGCCGGCAACAAAGCGCTCGGCGATGGGCAGCCCATCCCAGTGCTGGGGCGGAAAGATGCGGCATGGGCACTGGCACAGAGGTGAATCACACGGTGGTAACTTCGAAGGCATCAACCACCAGTCAGACATGGAAGGAGCGACGCGATGAAGCAATCCGTCACCACCTCCGGCAACGGTTCGACGGCTCGAGCCACGACACGACGGTCCGATTCCAAAGGCGACCGGGCCTTCGTGGGGACACGCATCCCCGCGGACTTGCAGCCACGACTGAAGTCGAAAGCCGAGCAGTCGAACCTCACCGTGTCTGAGTACGTGGAGCGGTTGATCGCCGCGAACCTCACCCAGGAGGGGCAATGGATCGCGTAGCCACTCCGGACAAAAAGATGGGCCCGCAGAAGCGGGCCCATCAAGAAGCCGGACACCAGGGGCCGTTGCCGGGGCCCGCCGGAAAACCGGACATCGTGTAACTACACCTCACCTCGACGGAACGGACTGCAATCCGATACGTCAGTAGACCGAAGGCCCCTGCAAGGGCCGCCGACCAGAAGGAGGTAGAGCCCAAGGCTCCATCACTACTTCGATATGCACTTAGCCAACTGACCGGCCCACCTGACTCTCACACCACGGTGGGTACCGGTACTTTGACGTTCCCGGAAGGAACATCGCCATCGTAACGCAGCCTGAAGAGGGACTGCCAGCATCACGCACCCCCGCGCGTCGAACCGACCACGGTGCCATCTGGCGAGCCCTAGCCCCCGCACTCGGCGGCCGCGACCGCGTCCGCGTCTCCCGAGACGGCGGACGCAACTACCCGGCCCGGTCCGAGGTCGACCTGCAGGAGATCCTGGCCAAGCCACCCGTCCGTCCAGCAGCCGTCCTTATTCACACCCGTGACGGGATGTGCCGGACCCTGTGCCTGGACTTCGACGCCAAACCCGCCACCGGTGGGGAGCCTGCCGTCCTGTCAGACGTGCATACGACCACGGGCCTCTTGCACGCCGCCGGCGCCTCCTGGATCCGCGACCGGTCACCTTCCGGTGGGCGCCACGTCTACGTGCCACTACGCGAGCCCGTGCCCTTCCATGTGGCCCGTGAGCTGGTCGAGGCCCTGGCGATCGCCTGCCCCACCCTGGACCCTTCACCGCACCGGTCCATCATCAGCGGATGCATCCGCACCCCCGGGTCGGTTCACCGTGCCGGCGGCCACCAGCAGCTGGAGATGGGCCTGGAGGACGCGGTGGCCGTCGCCACCCACCGCAACGGTCAGGATGCCTTCGACCGGCTCTGGGAGGAGCTGTCTGAGCACCGGGCCATGGTCCGGGCCCACCGGTACGAGGAAGCCGAGCCGGATGGGGTGGTCTCAGCCGACGCGTCCGGCCCAGTGGCCGTCTCGGGCCGGACCATGTCCACGGAGATGCTGCGCACAGCCACCGACGGGACGTGGAACCACACGCGGTACGCCTCGGCCTCCGAGGCACGGCAGGCCGTCCTGGTCAACGCCGCGGGGTCCGGACTGGGCCTCGTCGACATCCAGGCCAGGATCCTCAACGGCGTGTGGCCCGGCCTGGCCCAGTTCTACTCGCGCTACTCCCCCACCCACCGGCAGGCAGCGCTGCGACGGGACTGGGTTGAGGCCCAAAGATTCGCAACCCAGAGCCCTGTCCGTAAATCCAACACAAGCCAGCCTTCTACACAGGGGGGGCCCTCAATATCTGCCTCCCAGCAGGTACGGACCTGGCTGAACGCCCTAAAGGTCGTGGATACCCGGATGGGTAGTGACCGCAATTCGCTCACCAAGCGCCTGCTGCTCCGGGCCGTGGCGGAAGCCTGCATGAAGACCGGCGATGTCGTGGTCGCTTTCGGGGTCCGTGCCCTGGCCGTGGCCATCGGCAGTGATGCCAGCACGGTCTCTCGCCATCTCCGCGAACTGGTCCAGGACCCGGAGCCGTTGCTTGCGCTCATCCAGAAGGGTCACGGCACGGAGGCAGACACCTACCGGCTGGTCGTACCTGACCACCTAGAACAGGCCGCTGCTGCACGGTCTTGGCGGCCGGGGAAGATCCATGCCCTGCGCCCGGTGTTTCGGTCACTGGGGATGCCTGAGGCCCTGGTGTTCGAGGCCCTGGAGATGCTGGGTACCTCTGTGCCGGTGAAGACCCTTGTCCAGGAGTCTGGGCTGTCGCGGACCGCGGTCAACGATGCGCTGAACGTGCTGGCGTCATGGCGGCTGTGCACCGGCTCCGCCGGACTCTGGAGCCTCTCCCCCACTGCCAGTGACGCAAACCTGGAGGCGTTGGCCGAGCAACTCGGCGTCCTCGAGCAGGTTTCCCAGCAGGTCGCCCGGTACAGGGCCGAGCGCGCCGTCTGGCACAGCTGGCTGGCGGCACGTGCCGCAGCGCAGTCCGCCGGGTACATCGACGACCTGGGGCACGCCTCCCTGCTGTGGGAGTTGGTCGAACCGCCACCGGACCCATGGGAGTCAACCCTCGTACCCGGCTGAGGCTACCGCCTGGGTACAGCTGCAGACCCTAGAACCTGTCTCCCAGATTGGCGACCGGTGCAAACAGCGGCTGGGTGTCGATGACCGAGTTGTTGAGAGGACGGGGGCATGACCAACAACCCAGTCCTCAGGCCCGAGGCGTGGACCGCGCCTACCCTGGCCGCGGTCGCTTACCTTGCTCTTCTGCTCTGGGCCGTCCTTAAAGTAATCCGAACCCCTCATCTATCGGTTCTGCTCCGTCTGGGCCTATTGCTTCTTGCTATTACGGTGCCCTCCCTGGGCGCCATAGTCGCGGCGATTGCGGCGCGCTAGCAGCGTCGCGTTCTCCCCGAACGATGAGGTGTC
Organism: Citricoccus sp. K5; assembly: GCF_902506195.1. Taxonomy (NCBI): domain Bacteria; kingdom Bacillati; phylum Actinomycetota; class Actinomycetes; order Micrococcales; family Micrococcaceae; genus Citricoccus; species Citricoccus sp. K5. The sequence continues at coordinate 3,615,879 of NZ_LR732817.1, read as the reverse complement.
TGTTGACCAGGAGTGTGTTTGATGTGGTGCGGTGGGTCGACGTCACGGATACCCTGCAACTTTCGTCGGCCGAGCCGCGGTGAATGTGGCAGACCTGATTCCCATCGGGGGATGTCTACCAGTGCTTTGATTCTGATGGTGATGGCGGGCAGCATGACACCGCCGCGGCAAGTCAGGGTGAGCTTGTCGTACCGGGTGGCCAAACCCCGCCACTGCTTGAACACGTTGAAGGAACCTTCCACGACGTTGCGCCGTCTGTAGGCCTCGGTGTCGACACAGACCGGTCGGTCGCCCCTGGCCACGCGGCGGGGCCGGTTGGGTAGAGGTCGACCCTCTGCGGGATGACCGCCTGGACGCCCTTGTGGCGCAGCAGTGCCCACTGCGCATCGGTCAGGGCTTCAGTGCGTGTCGCGCTCTCAGCACGTCAACGTGACCAGTCACCCACTAATAAATGCGCCTACGCCGCCTAGTCCTCCTGGGCATCGGCCGGCTGGTACCCAAGCCCAAGACCCACGGCAGCCAACGCGTTGGTGCCGACTGTGCGCAGGGTCGCGTCCTGCGGGACCGGCGTGACTTCGACATCTCCGAAGAGGATGCAGTTCACAGCGGAACCTCGCCTTCCCCCGGCACCCGGTTGCTGAGGGTGGAGGTCATGCCAGCATTACCGGTCGAGCTGGCAATGGAGTCGGCGAGTCCCCGATCCACGCTCCCCCGCTCGAGAACACGGCTGGCTTGCACGATGCTGTCGAAGAGCCCGATGCCCACGACCGGTGTCGCCTCACCGGAGGCAGTCGGCGAAGAAGGCCATAGACACAATGGCTTCCACATCGAAAGCCGTGGGGCATTCGCCTCGGTCATCAATGAGTGCTGACACCATGGCGCTGAGGTCGACTGGTGCTGGATTGGCGGTGATCGTCATGCTGAGCTCCTGCGTACGGGTTGGTCCGACTGCCATGTGTGCGGAAGCCCGCCCGAACTTCACCCGGTACCTGGGGGCACCTCGCTGGCAATGCTGGTATTGCTGGGAGTGCGGGCTTTGCCAGCCTCAGGGTCAACGACGACGGTTGTTCCAGCACTAATGGCATTGCCAGCATTACCGCCCCCACTGGCGTCCTGGGGTCCGCCCCGTGGGTCTGCCGTTTTGTGTCGGACCTCGCGGCCGGGATGCAACGAGCAGGGGACGGGAGGCGACCGCCCAAGCCGGTGGCGTTGTGCGCTGGAGCGTGCCCGTCCCCACGTGCTCTGCGTGCACTGTGGGCTTCATCCCGTCAACCCGGCACCGAGGTCGCTCAAGCCTCCGGGTTCGTCTGCGCCATGCCGGTCGGAGGGCTGCCGACCGCCGCCATGATGGTTCGCCGACGCGATGAGAATCGCCGTGGACCGCGCATCGCTCATCGGGGTACGTCGACAACGGCCGTGAATGCCGAGCGGTAATGCTGGCATAACCGGCCATCCCGGGGTTGACGGTCTAACGGGTCACGTTCGCTGTGCTCTCTTCGACAGTGAAGGGGCACTGCTGGCTTTGCTGGCTCCACTGGTAAGCCGTCATTGACGGCACGACTGGCTCAAACAGCAATACCAGTATCACTGGCGATATTGGAGCGGCCTGCGGGAATTATGCCGTCGAGGGGCATCTGTGCAGAGCTCACTGGTAGTGCCAGCAAAAGAGCTATTTCACTTGGTAAGACCGGTAATGCTGGCAAGGCGCTTTGCGCGGAACCAGCGTCCTTTTCTCCGGTTAAAGCGGCAAGCAAGCGACTCATGATCCCTAGGGAGTTTTAGCATCAAGGCCGATAATGCCAGCATTATGGAGATGCGTGATGGTGAAACCAGCATTGATGGCACAACCGGCAAGGCCGGTTGGGGAGGGGGCTTGCCATCAGTCTTCGGCGAGTGAAGATGGCAATGCCAGCAATGCCAGCAATGATGGTCAAGCTAACCTGCCCGATCACGAGGCGAGCACTGGCCAGAATAACAAACAGTAATACCAGCATAACCAGCCAAGCTTGTCTGACTGTTACTGCTGGCCATGGCGTTGATACCGTCAATGTCGGCGTTTCGTGAGGGTGTTCGCCCGGGGCTTCAGGTTAGCCTGTGACAGGATCGCGCTCGTGGACGATCGGGCCGCAGCCGCGGTGCCGGTCTCGGGCCAGCCGATCTTGCCCCGTCGTAGCCGGACGACCGGGGAGCGGCATTGTTCTGCAGTGCCTGCCCCCTGCCTCCAGCTGCCCGCGCCGGGGACCTACCAGCAGGAGTGGAGGCACCGCGTGAGCCGAGTGATCGCCGTGTGCAACCAGAAGGGCGGCGTGGGCAAGACCACCGTGGCCGTCGGCTTGGCCGAGGTCTACGCCCTGCATGAGGGCAAGAAGGTGCTCCTCATTGACGCCGACCCGCAACGCAACGCCACCAGTGCTCTGGCCGTCACTGACCCGGAGTTCACCCTCAACGACGTGATCTACGGCGACCCGGACAACAACTTCCGCGTCCCGGCCGGTGCCGCAGCAGACGCCATCACCGAAGCCGGGGAGGCCTGGCAAATCGGCAAAGCCGCACCCCACGTCATCGCTGCCGAACGGCACCTGGCAGCCCGGGAACGGGACCAGATGCTGGCCCGGGAGTTCCGACTGCGCTCGGCCCTGTCCGGGGTCTCGGAGCTGTACGACATCGTCATCATCGACGCCCCGCCGTCGCTGGGCATGCTCACGGTCAACGCTTTGACCGCGGCCGACTGGTCCATCCTGGTCACCGAGCCGCGAGCCTCCTCCTTCGAAGGCATCGGTGAGATCGCCAAGACCATGGTCGAGGTCTCGGAAGCGTTCAATGAGAACCTTCAGGTGGCCGGCATCGTTCTGAATCGCCTCCGTCGAGGACTGCGCGACCAAGAGAACTGGGCGCTGAAGATTAGGAACACCTACGGCGACGCCGTGGTCGAACCCTCGCTGCCGGCCCGTGAGGCTTTCGCGCTGGCCCATGCCGAGGCTCGCCCGCTGATGAGCTACGGCAGATCAGCCAACACCTCGCTTGAGCCCATGAAACTGGTAGCCCGTCGTATCTGGGAGGGGAGCAACTCGTGAGCCGGTCAGACAACGTGTCGAGAGGCAGCGGGGGAGAGGACGGCGCCAACGCCCTCAAATCACTGCGCCGCGTCGGCCTGAAGAAGGCCCGCTCCACCTCCGTGGTCAACGACCTGGTTGCGGGGGAGTCAGCGGCCGCCGAAGAGGCATCGAATGCACCTGCGCCGGTGGTGACGGACAAGACTGCGAAGACGCCGGCAGCACCTGACTCGGTGCAGCCGGCACCTGTCGAGCCCGCCCCGTTAGCACCCCCTGCGACCCCGGAGCCGACTCTGATGCCGCCGCCGACACAGGACCAGCAGTCGACACCGGCACCGACTGCGGTGTCTGAGACAGCGGAGGAGAAGCCGCGGAAGGTGACGTTCTACCAGGACAACGAGCAGCGTCTGCGTGCTCGAGCGGCTTACGTGCACACCATTCCGGTCACCGGAGCGACCAGCTGGTCGGACTTCATCGCCCGTGCGGTGGAGCGCGAAACCCTCCGCTTGGAGGCCGCCTACAACGACGGGGAACCTTTCACGCAGATGCCGGGCATGGTGCGCCGAGGTCGGCCGTTCTCTTCTTGACAAGGCTCCTGGGGCAGAAAGTCGGCCGCTCAAAAGGGGGTGCGAAGCGCGCTATGCGCAGTCCACTCCGTCGCGATCGTGGCTCACAGAGTCCGGAACTCACAGAGTTTGTCAGTTACAAGGTAATGGACACACAACGCCTCGGCTGGTCACCTGCGCCGATGTGAGACCTCAAGCAGGGAGAGGCTGAGGTCGCCGTCCGGTCGCCGGAGGATAACTTGGACGGTGCTTAGGATTGACTAACGCTGTCTAACACGCTGAGAATGTCTAACAAGGTCTAACATGACGAGGGCACCTCATGGCAAGAGTCACTAATCCGTTTACCCCCGGTTTCGGGCAGAGCCCAGCCATTCTTGCTGGTCGGGCCAGCGTCATCCGCGAGTTCGAACAGGCCGTGGCCGGCGAATTGCCCGGTCAACGCAATGTCCTGATCTCCGGAGCTCGCGGAGCAGGCAAAACCGTGCTGCTCACCGAGTTCGAGGCGGTCGCCGCCGATGCAGGGTGGACGTGTATCACTCTGCACACCGCCTCCAGCTCGCTCGTGGCCGAACTGCGGGCCGAGATCGTCGAGCATCTGCGGGAGAGTGACCCTCAGGCTGAGCGGTCCCGACTGACTGGCGCGGGACTCTCCGGGGTCTCTGCCCAGCGGGACGTCGTGGAACGCTACGACGGCGAAGCCTTACCCGTCGGCCGCCTCCTCGACCGGCTCGCCGGCATCCTGGACGCCACCGGGGGAGGTCTGCTGATCACCCTGGATGAGCTGCAGTCCGTCGACCCGGCGCAACTGCATGAGGTCACCCAGCATGTTCAGGACCTCACCCGTCGTGGGCATCAGGTCGGGTTCGTCGCCGCCGGCATCCGTGCAGGCCTCGATGACCTCCTGGAGAACGACAAGACCACCTTCCTGCGCCGAGCCCACCGCGTAGAGCTCGGCAGCGTCCCTGTCGGAACTGCCGCCGAAACCATTCGTCAAACGGTGGCCGATACTCCCAAGACCATCACTCCCGAAGCCGCAGTGCGCGCCGGCGAGGTCTCTCAGGGCTACCCGTACCTCATCCAGCTCGTCGGGGCCCGCGCCTGGACCCACGCCGGCAACGCCGACACCATCGAGATCGGCGACATCGAACAGATCCGCACCGAGGTCATCCGCGAGATGGTCAAGAACGTTCACCGGCCCGCGCTCCGAGAAATCAGCGGCAGGAAACTCGACTACCTCAACGCCATGCTCGAGGACACCGGCCCCTCCCGCGTCGCGGACATCGCCGCCCGCATGGGAGAAGACCGGCGGTATCAGTCGGTCTACCGTGAACGGTTGATCCACGATGAATTGATTCACCCGGCCGGGCGAGGGTACGTCGAATACGCCCTGCCCTACCTGCGCGACGCGCTCGAAGCTCTCCGCGCCGGAACTGCGCCCGTCCCTGGCGCTGACGAGGTCACCCGAACCCGTACCAGGCTCCCCGCGTCGAGGAGCCGGCCGGAGACCCGGGATCGAACGACACGGGACAACAACCGGAGGCCCTGACCGGATACGGGAAAGGGCAAAAGTCGAAACGGCACCCGCCCCCATCGGCTCAGCAGGATCAGGACAGCACCCCTCCGCGGGTACCCACCGCCGGGCCCCTTGATTCGGCACCACTGGATGCACCCCAGGGCCAAGCCGGTACCGTCCCCCATGGTCCAAGACGCACGCTGCCGGCGCACGCAAGCGTCGGGCTGTACGTGTGTCAGTATTCCGCCTAGGAACCCTGCACGGTCTGGATCAACTCCGGCCCGTTGTTGCGCACGTTGCCTACGGCGGTCCCGACCTCGGTCAGGGTCCATGTTGAGGCGGTCCGGTAGGCCTGGTTCCGGACCTCCTCGACCAGTGTTTCGGCCTCGTCTGCGGACGCTAGCTTCTCGGGCTTCAGCCAGGTGTCCATGGTGTCCCGGTCCATGGGCAGGGGTAGGCGGTCGTGCAGGCCGGCCAGTTGCTCCAAGGTCGGCTCGTCGGTGCCGGCCTCGGGGGAGGGGCCGGTGAGGATTGTGCAGCTCAGGAGCCACCGGCCCTCATCGTCCTCCGCGGCTGCTGGGTCTTTCCACCATTCGTAGAGCCCGGCGAAGTAGATCGGCGAGCCGTCGGCGGGGCGAACGAAGAAGGGCCGCTTCGGTGTGCCCTTGGGCGCATCGGCGGTCGGTTTGAGCCATTCGTAGTACCCATCGACCGGGACTGCGCATCGTCTGGCCTTCACGGCCGCGCGAAAGGTTGGTTTCGTGGAGACGGTTTCCGAGCGGGCGTTGAAGGCTCTCGAGCCGACGGCGATGTCCTTGGCCCACGGTGGGACCAGGCCCCACCGGGCCACGTGGATCTCCCTGCGTGTCTGTGCCTCGGCGGCCCGTTCTAGGACGATGGGAACCTCGCTGGTCGGTGCAACGTTCCATTTCGGACGGAGTACCAGCTCTTCCTCGGGCTCGACCGCACCGGCGTCTGCTACCAGGTCGCCGAGGGTGTCGGGAAACGGAATTATTCGTTTGCGTTTAATTGCCCGTGTTCGCTTGCTCGCAGCTCCGGGTAGATGCCCCAGTTGGCACTGGTGTCGATGGCATGTCGTAGTGCTGTCTCTACGGCGACGCCCGTGACGTCCGCTACGATGCTCGCTGGGAGTACTTGAGCGAGCTGATCAAGTCGGGCGCGCTTCATTTCTCGGGCATTAATACCCTGTCTGGCCAGGTGAAGGGCGACACCGCCCTCGCTCGTGTGCTGGTGGGGCATCGTGCCATCAAAGAGCCATCCGGACGGCTCTCCAACGTATGGCTGCCGGGCACGCGTCTCGTCGAGATGTCTTCGAAGGAGATCGGTGATGGGCGCAGGAAGCTCGATCGGTGTGCTGCCGAACTTGAGCGAGAAGACCTCTCCGTTGCGGTGGATGTCCTCGAGTCGCAGGCGAACGGAGTCTCGGATCGGTTGAGCGAACACCAGCAGGAGCAGGCCGATGATGCGGCTCGGCAACGGTGTGGATTCGTCGTTCAGAAGTCCGTCGACCTTGTCCCAGACCACGTCTTCGGGAATGGGGGCCGGAGGCGGGGAGGGCTGCTTTCGGGGCACGCGGAGCCGGGTCGTGATCCGGTTCCGCACGGCCCAGTTGAGGAAGCTCGCGAGTGTTTTGTGTCGGTCGTGCCGGGACAGGTAGTGGTCGAGGGTGACTTGTTCGAGCGAAGCGAGGGGTTGCCCGTGGTTGTCGAGCCAGGTGAGAAACGCGACGATCTTGCGGATCTCGGCGGTGCGGGTGTTGACGACGCCCGCGCTGATGGGCTGGCCGCCTGTTCGTCGCCGCAGCCTTCGGAGGATTTCCCAGTTGAAGTACCGGGTAATGATGGCGGCATGGGCAGGTGGAATGCTTCCTGTGAGAGCCTTCGTGCGTAGCTCCAGGTCGTTCAATCGGACGTCGATGTTGGGGAGTGTTCCCGAGCTGATCAGCATGTGCCGGAAGTATCGGACGCGGGTGGATTGCGGAAGCTCGTTGAGGGTGTGGTGGCTGACTGGCTTCTTGCCCTGGGCCATGTCGCGGAGAGTGCGGTCGATGGGTTCGTGGCGCAGCCATCGAGTGGCCGAGCGGGGGTCCCGGGCGGTGAGGAGATGCTCGCGGAGGGGAGCGAGTTCCGGGTGGATCTGGCCTGTGGTGTCGGAGAGGACATCGCCTAACCGGTCCTCCAGGCGGCATCGCCCGCAGTGCGAGCCGGTGAGGTGCTGTTCGCTGCCGCAGGTGGCGCATCCGAACCTCGAGGGAACGCCGGCGCACGCAGCGCACACGACGAGGCCATCTGGTGACCGGAACGCCAGGACCTTGGTCTGTGCGCAGGCCGGGCACGCCGAGGCGTTCCAGCGGAGCCTGGTGTAGCAGGCATTGCAGATTCGTTGTTCGAGGATTTCGTACCGGGCCTCGACATGCCGGCGGCATGAGTCGCACTGGGGCTTCCACGTGGTGCTCATCTTTGTTGCGGTCGGGTCAGTCGGTCAGGCGGTGCAGTTTCGCGGGGATCGGTCGCAGTGCGCCGATGGCGGGACCGGCGCTCCGCGGCTCGCCTGCTGCTCGGCGGTTTCCGCAGGATGCGGCCGGGGCCACCTCGATGAGGTCGTTGGGTGTGCAGTCGAGGATTCGGCACAAGGCGGCGAGGACCTCGACGTTCAGGCGCTCCGGGGTCTTGGATACGAGGCGATAGATCTGCTCACGGGACAGCTGCACGCCCTGTTCTCGGAGCGGTTCGATGAGGTCGGTGGTTTGGAACATCCCGGCGGCGGCCATGACTTGTCGGAGCTGCCAGGTGATGGGGTTGTCGTCAGCGGTTGTGGGCATCGTTTCCTCCGTAGATTCGGGACAGTGCTCGAGTGACCATGCGTGTCTTGTAGTCGTCGCCGACCGAGGTGTAGATCGCGGTGGTCGACGCGTACGCGTGGCCGACCTGGTCCTGGACGAACTTCTCGGAGTAGCCCCACTCGATGAGATTGGTGACGTAAGTGTGGCGCAGTGCGTGCACGCTGAGCTCCGAGGGCAGCCCCAGCTGGTCGCGGATCGTCGCGAACCGCAGGTCGATGTATCGGAGACTGACACGGCTTCCCCGCTCCGTGGGCCAGAGCTTCCCGGTTGGCTCGTCGGTGCAGCGGGGGCGGGCCTGGTCTACCCACTGCGCCAGCCCCTCGGTCACCCAACCGAGCTCGGGAACGGTGAGGACTGAGCGCCGGCGCGGCCCGGATCCCCGCGTGCCCTTGCCCCACCTGGCCTCGACGGCGCCGAAGCGCCCGAATCTGGGTGCGGCTCCGTTGGGTCGCAGGTCTGCCACGTCGAGGCCGACCGCCTCCGCCCGACGCAGCCCATAGGCGTAGATCGTCTTGAAGATCTGCGCATCGCGCAGGGCCGCCAGAGCGCCCTTGCGGCCCTGGGCGAGGATGGACTCGACTCGGGCGTCCGCTGCGGTGAAGAACTGCTCGAGCTCGTCGTAGGTGAGTGCCCGTCTCTGCGCGCGTCCCTCATAGTCCACCAGGTGCGCGGTGGTGTTCCACACGTGGCAGATCTGTTGGGGAGCCGACGCGAAGCGTCGCTCACACTCGCGAGCCCACTCGTAGCGTCCGTCGCAGAGGTAGTCGCAAAAGAGACGGATGATCGTCTGGAACGCACGGATAGTCGATTTCGCCGCGGGGCGCGCCTTTGACTTTGCACGAGTCGTGTAGTCCTCGACGTCGACCGGGGCCCATTCCCACGGGTACCTCTCCGTGAAGCTCTCGAACCGCCTGATGGCCAGAATCCTGTTGCGGATCGTTGGTGTGGCCAGTCCGCGGCTGGACTGCTGATCGCTCCAGCCGGTGAGCATCGCCTCGTAGACGAACTGCTTTTCGTCCAGCGCACGCACGTTGCCGAGCAGTCGAAGGGCGGTCGCGCCACCGGTATTGGGGTCCACACGGCAAGTATTGCATTAGATGCATCATTGATGCATTCGCTACGGCGGCGTGTTAGGCAAGAGGGGAGGGTTATTGCGTGTCTGGCGTGCCGCGCGCGATGAGGCGCAGATCGTCATGGCCGTCCTTGATGTCCCAGTCCACGAACGCGCAGCAGCGTCGTTCGACCGCGACGAGCTCTCGCAGCCGCCGGATTGAGTCCTCGACCTTGGCGTAGGGGACGGTGAGTTGCGTCGACCGAACTCGGCATGCCTGTCTTGATGACTAGTTGGGTCGTGCTGGCCCTAGGGTATACATAGACAAACATCTATGATCTATTCAATGGGCGACTCCCGTTCACCTTTCGTTCATATAGACAGCCTTCTATGAATGCGGCGCGTCGTTTGCGTCTCATCCCCGCATCTAGAAAGGCTTTCCTCCGTGAAGAATGCTCTCAGGGGCCGTACCGGCCTGGCTGTCCTAGGAATCTCCGCTTTGTTGCTGACCGGTTGCGGCAATGCCGGTTCCGCTGACGACACTTCTCCGGCCGCGGGCGGGTCCGCCGCTGCCGAGGGTGGTACCTCAGGTGACGTGGCGGTGGACGGTTCCTCCACCGTTGCCCCGCTGTCCGAGGCCGCTGCCGAGCAGTACCGCACGAGCAACGATGCGGTGAACGTGTCGGTGGCCACCTCGGGCACCGGTGGTGGTTTCCAGAAGTTCTGCGCCGGCGAGACTGACATCTCGAACGCTTCCCGTCCCATTGACGAGGAGGAGATGGCACAGTGCGAGTCCAACGGGATCGAGTACACCGAGGTCATCATGGCCAATGATGGTCTGTCCGTGGTTGCTAACCCGGCCAACGACTGGGCTCAGTGCCTGACTGTCGAGCAGCTGCAGACCATCTGGGGCCCGGAGTCCGAGGGCGAGGTCATGTCCTGGTCCGACGTGGACCCGTCATTCCCGGATGAGCCGCTGGATCTTTATGGTGCCGGCACCGACTCGGGCACCTTCGACTACTTCACCGAAGCCATCTGTGAGTCTGGATCTGGCTGGTCTGGGACTGGCCGGTCAGGATGGATGTCGGTCGTATCGAACCGGGTGTGACTCTCGAAGCAATTGGCCCGCTTGCGGTGTCTTCCCGTTGAATTGTCCGCCCGGGTCGGTGCGGCCGACACCGTCCGGCCCACCTCGGTGACCTCATCAGGAGACTGCCCGGCCCTCGGGCCGTGGCCCATCACAGATTCGCCCCGAAGTGACCTCTTCCCGGACCCGTGCCGGCCGCTTGGCGACCGTGACCATGTCCGTCTCGAAGAGAGGAGCGTCGATCGCCATGGCTATCGTCGCGCATACCCGCCCGTTCGTCATCGGCGTGGATACCCACGCCCGCAACCACGCTGTCTCGATCCTGGCCTGCCCGACGGGCGAGATTGTCGATGAGGCTCAGTTTCCCGCAACGGCAGCAGGCTTGTCACGCGCGGTGTCTTGGGTCGGGCGCCGCACCGGAGGGGACCTCGACACGCTGTGGGTGATCGAGGGCACCGGCACCTACGGCGCACGCCTTGCCCGCACTGCAGCAGACACCGGACACACCGTCGTCGAGGCCCCGCGGATGAACGCTCGCGCGAACCGCGGCATCGGCAAGTCCGACCCGCTGGATGCGCGCCGCATCGCCGCAGCAGCGCTCCCGCTGCAGCAGACGCAACTGCGTCAACCGCGCGCCGACGAAGGTATTCGCGCTGCCGTGAAGGTCCTGCTGGCCTCCCGCGACCACATGAGCACCGAGCGCACCGCGACGATCAACGCGCTCACCGCGCTACTGCGCGTGGTCGACCTCGGTATCGATGCCCGCCGCCCGCTCACCGCGACCCAGATCGCCACGACCGCGGCGTGGCGCACCCGCGACGAAGAGCTCGCCACGGCCACCGCCCGTGGTGAAGCGATCCGGCTCGCCAAACGCGTCGCCGTCCTCGACGGCGAGCTCAAGGAGATCACCACGCGGATCACGGACCTGGTCCGGCAGAGCCCCGCCGGTGGCCTGCTCAACCAGCCCGGCATCGGCCCAGTCACCGCCGCCGTCGCGCTGACCGCGTGGTCACACCTGGGCCGCATTCGATCCGAGTCCGCGTTCGCCAGCCTCGCTGGAACCAGCCCCATCCCCGCGTCATCGGGCAACACCGTCCGGCACCGGATCAACCGGGGTGGCGACCGGCGCCTCAACCGAGCACTCCACATGGCCGTCGTCACCCGCATGCGAATGGACCCGCGAACCCGCGCCTACGTCGAGCGCCGTACCGCCGAAGGGCGCACCCTCCGGGAGATCCGTCGCTGCCTCAAGCGCTACCTCGCCCGCGACATCTACCGCCGCCTCAACACCGCCGCTCAGAATGAGCTCACCGGGGCTTGACAGACATAGGAGATTCAACGGTGAGGAGGGCGCCATCCGGACCGACTACTCCCCGTCCGAGGATGACAATGTCACTGTGCAGGGCGTGTCCGGCTCCGCCGGCGCGCTGGGCTTCCTGGGCCTGTCCTACGCCATGGAGAACCCCGACACGCTGAAGCTGATCGACGTGGACGGCGGCGAGGGTTGCATCACACCGTCGGAGGAGACCGTCCAGGACGAGTCCTACCAGCCGCTGGGCCGCCCGCTATTCATCTACGTGGCCAACGCCTCCTACCAGGACAAGTCGCAGGTCCAGGACTTCGTGGACTTCTACGTGGAGAACTCCACGGAGATCGCCGAGGCCGCCCAGTTCATCGGACTGACCGAGGAGCAGACGCAGACGGCCCAGGACCAGCTCGCCGAGCTGAACTGATCGCCCGAAGGATCGTACGCATCGTGAGTATCACCACAACCCGGGGGACGGCAGCAGCAGCTCTGTCGTCCCCCACGGGGTCCCGTCATTTCAAGGCCAAGTCCCGCCCGGGGGAACGCGTCATCATCTGGGCCCTGCGGTTCGCGGCACTGCTGACGGTCGCCACCACCGTCGGCATCGTGGTCTCCCTGGTCGTTCCCGCGGTGGAGTTCTTTACCGAGATCAACGTCGGGGACTTCCTGTTCGGGGACCGATGGGCTCCACGATTCGCCGAGGCGTCCTTCGGCGTCCTGCCGCTGATCACAGCAACGGCATGGACCACGGGCATTTCACTGCTCGTGGCAGTTCCCCTGGGATTGGGGGCGGCTATCTACCTGTCCGAGTACGCCCGGCCACGGGTGCGCAAGGTACTCAAGCCCGTGCTCGAGGTGCTGGCGGGCATCCCGACGGTGGTATACGGATTGTTCGCTCTGACCTTCGTGCAGTCGGTGGTCTTCAAGCAGTGGCTCGAACTGCCGACCGGGGCCTTCAGCGTGCTCGCGGCCGGCCTGGTCATGGGCGTGATGATCGTCCCGACCATCGCCTCGATCTCCGAAGACGCCCTCTCGGCCGTGCCGATGTCCCTGCGGCAAGGCTCGGCGGCGCTGGGCGCCAACCGCATGCAGACCTCGCTGAAGATCGTCGTGCCGGCAGCGGTGTCCGGAATCGTCGCGGCCGTCGTGCTCGGAGTGTCACGGGCGATCGGCGAGACGATGATCGTGGCCATGGCCGCCGGCCAGCAGGCCCGGATGGTTGCTGGTCCGCTGGAGCAGGGCCAGACAATGACCGGTTTCATGGCCAGTGCCGCCCTGGGCGACTCCCGGGTCGGATCACTGGAGTACAACACGCTCTTCGCGGTGGGGCTTCTGCTGTTCGCCCTGACCCTGGTGGTCAACATGATCAGCATCCAGATCGTCCGCCGCCTCAGGAAGGCCTACTGATGAGCAGTACTGCACACCGGACCTCCCCGGCCCCGAAGACCTCCCGCGGACTGAAGCAGACCGGCTTCTTCCAGGGTGAGCGCTCCCCAGCCGCACTGGTAGTGCTGTTCGCCCTGTGGGCCTGTCTGGCCTTCGCCGTACTGTTCCTGCTGGTGCTGCTGGTCACGACATTCCTGGACGGACGCGAGATGTTCTCCTGGCACCTGATCACGGACTATGCCTCCTCCGACCCGGAGCAGGCCGGGGCCCGCGCGGCGATCCTGGGCTCGGTCTGGGTCATCGCCACCACGGCGGTGATGACGATTCCCATCGGAGTAGCCGCAGCCGTCTACATGGAGGAGTTCGCCGACCACAACAAGTGGTGGAACCGGGCCATCGAGGTCAACGTCCAGAACCTGGCGGCGGTCCCGTCAATCATCTACGGCCTGGTGACCCTCGGGGTGCTCACCGCACTGAACATCGTCCAGCGCAACATCGTCATTGCCGGGGCCATCGCGCTGAGCCTGTTAATCCTGCCGGTCGTCATCGTCGCCACCCGCGAGGCCATCCGAAGCGTGCCGAACGAGATCCGTCAGGGATCCCTGGCCTTGGGGGCCACGCAGTGGCAGACCACCTGGCGGCAGGTGCTGCCCTCCTCGGTGCCCGGCATCGCCACCGGCTCCATCCTGGCCCTGTCGCGGGCGATGGGCGAGGCTGCACCGCTGCTGGTCCTCGGAGCGCTGGTCTTCGTCACGTTCGACCCCACGAGCATCTTCGACCAGTTCTCCACGATGCCGATCCAGACCTTCAACTGGGCCTCCCGCCCCCAGGAGGAGTTCCATCAACTGGCGTCGGCCACCAGCATCCTGCTGCTGGTCCTGCTGCTGGCGATGAACGCCGTGGCCATCACGATCCGAAACATCTACGAGAAGCGTTGGTGACATGAACAACACAATGCCCGCAGCCCCCGCCACCGACGACGTGGCCGCCCATCTCGGTGAGTCGTCACCGGGCACCCACCTGGAGCGGCCCGACAACCCGATCATGGCCTGCGAGGATGTCGACATCTTCTACGGCGATTTCAAGGCCGTCTCGAACGTGTCGCTTCAGTTCGGCTTCAATGAAATCACCGCCCTGATCGGGCCCTCCGGGTGTGGCAAGTCCACGGTCCTTCGCTCGCTCAACCGGATGAACGACCTCATTGAGGGGGCCCGGGTCGAGGGGACCATCACTTTCCGGGGCGAGGAGATCTACGGCAAGAAGGTCGACCCCATCGAGGTCCGGCGCCGGATCGGGATGGTGTTCCAGAAGGCCAACCCTTTCCCGAAGTCGATCTACGACAACGTCGCCTACGGCCCCCGGGTCTCCGGCATGAAGGTCGAGAGCATGGACGAGCTGGTGGAGAGTTCCCTGAGGGCAGCCGCCCTGTGGGACGAGGTCAAGGACAAGCTCAAAGACTCCGGGCTGGGCCTGTCCGGGGGCCAGCAGCAGCGCCTGTGCATTGCCCGGACCATCGCCGTGCGTCCGGATGTGATCCTGATGGATGAGCCCTGTTCGTCGCTGGATCCGATCGCCACGTTGCGCATTGAGGATCTAATGCACGAGCTCAAGCAGGATTTCTCCATCGTCATCGTGACTCACAACATGCAGCAGGCGGCCCGGGTCGCGGATCGGACCGCGTTCTTCACGGCGCTTTCGGCCGAGGGCTCCGGTGACCGGACCGGCGTGCTTGTCGAGTACGCCCCGACGCGGAAGATCTTCGACGACCCGGCCGACCAGCGGACGGAGGACTACGTCTCTGGGCGCTTCGGATGACCACCGCAGTGCACCCGCACCGCACCGCTGGCGCCCATCGCCCAGATCTGGTCATGGCGCTGTCCGGGATCCTCCGCGTCCTGGTCGTCGGCAACCCGGACCAGGTCCTGGAAGGCACCGACGACGAGCACCTCGCCGCCGGGCTGGAGGTGTTCACCGCAGCCGACGGGTCAGCCGGGCTGCTGATGGCTGGAGAGCTCAAACCGGACCTTGTCGTGGCCCATGCCGAGCTGGGCGGCGTCGACGTCGTGGCCTTCGTGTCGGCGGTGCGGCGCTGGTCCTTGGTTCCCGTCCTGGTCACCATTCCAGCGCAGACCGGGTCCGTGGACACGGCCTTCCGAGTGCTGGAGGCCGGCGCCAATGGCCTGTGCCACGGAATCTTGGATGCCCGCCGTCTGGTCGAGGTGGCCGGCCGGACCCTACCCCGACGGCCGGGACGGTCACGCCGGCTGATCCTGGGTCCCTTGGTCCTGGACTGCGGGTCCATGGTGCTCAGCGGCGAGCAAGGCCAAACCCAGCTGAGCGTCAAGGAATATCTGGTGCTGGTGGAGCTGATGTCCGCCAGTCCGCAGATCCGCACCGCCGCCGAGCTCGTCGAAGCCGGCGGCTTCCCCCAACGCCAGCAGTCCAAGGCCCTGCCGGTCACCATCGGCAGGCTACGCCGGAAGCTCGGCGCCGTGGAAGTCGACGGAGGGCGCTATCTGACTACTATCCGCAGGGTGGGTTACCGGATGGGATTGCCGGATTCCCGGCCGACCAATCAAGGCTGATGGTGCTCCGACCTGCTGGGGGACAGTGACCGCCACAGGTCCTCCACCCGGTGCTGGATCTCATCGCGCATTACTCGTTGGGCCTGAAGATCATGGGTCGGGGGGACTTCGATCGCCCAGTCCAGGTAGATCCTGCCCGGATAGACTGGGCAGGCGTCCCCGCAGCCCATCGTGATGACCACATCAGAGGCCTGGACAATCTCATCGGTGAGCGGCTTGGGGAATTCCCCCAGTAGGGAGCAGCCGATCTCGTCCAGCACCTCCACCACCTCTGGAGCGATATCGGTGGCCGGCGCGGATCCGGCCGAGCGCACATGGACTTGGTCGCCGCCGATGAACTTCAGGATGCTGGCCGCGATCTGGGACCGATGGCTGTTGGCCACACAGACGAACAAGACCTGCGGGACCGGGCGCATCTCGATGCCCCGCGCCAGTGCCAGGGCGTGCAGCCGTTCTGTCGCGAACCGGCTGGTCAAGGACGCCAGATAGCGCTGGACCCGGCTGCGGGAACGCAGCAGAAAGTACGTCTCACGCACGTAGCGATGCACGGTCTCGGCGGAGAACGTCGCGGAGAACCGGTGCGCGAGCTGGTCGGCGATCCGGTGGATGACCGGCGGAACCTCCTGTCCCGGCGGCGGTGTCGGGCCGGGGACGGGGTGAGGCCCCAATGGCCGGTCATCGGAGCCGACCCCTGATTGCACCCCGGGAGCATCAGTTGGAAGCGGACCCGGGCCCGGGCGCTTGTCCAACAGCGAGCTGAACCTGATCCAGGCATCTGCCGTCGGGGACACCCGGGGATCGCCGGCACGATCACCGCGTTGCCAGTGCACGAGCCCGGCCTGCGCGAGAGCATCCAAGGCTTCATCGACGGCTTCCGGGGCTATTCCCAGTGTTTCCGCGATCCCAGCGGCCGAGGCCGAGTAGTCAGGCAGAGAGGTCAACAGGCTCAGGACAGACAATCGTTCCGGGTGGGCCAGCACCAGGACCTGACGGGCCCGGTCGAGGGCCTCGGTTGGGTCCATGGCCTTCTGAGGCAGGCTGGCTTCTTCCACTGGACTACCGCAGCAGGTCGGAGATGGACCCGGCGTGTTCGGCAGCGATGGAATACCAGGTTTGCCGCCCGGTTTGGGACTTGCACACGATTCCTTCGTCCAACAAGATCCGCAGGTGGTGGCTAATAGTCGGCTGTCTGAACGTCAGCGCGTCCGTGAGTTCCTTGACCGTCGTCCCCTCCGGGCCGGCACCGTTCATCAGGGCCAGCAGCTGAATCCGCGTTGGATCCGCCAGGGCACGCAGCATCCTCGCCAGGTTCTCCGCTGTACTCCGATCGGGGGCCAGATGCCCGTGGCTCGTGGGAGCGGGCGCGTCGAACTCGGGCATCGGGGAACTCATAGACACCAGTTTATGGGATCTGGGGGCCGCAGGATTTCCGGCCACGTCCGGGCCAAAGCATCCTGGCGCATATCAGATGGCGGACGCGGCATGTCGGGCCGCAGCAGTGGCAGTCTCGCGGGCAGGGGCGCCAACGCCGATCAGGGTGGCCGAGGCCGGACCGCACCAGTCCCCGTAGCCGAGGAAGAACAGTCCCGCCCGGTCGCGGGATCGGGTCGGCAGATCACCCGCGGTCACTGGGGCTGCCCCATTCATGTCCAGCCCCAGTGGCCGAACGTGGCCCAGATCGGGGCGGAAGCCGGTGCACCAGATCACCGCATCGGTCTCCTGCTGGCGCCCGTCAGCCCATTGAACGCCAGTGGGTGTGAAGCCAGAGAACATCGGCTGGGCCTCCAGGTGGCCGGCGTCGCGGGCCTGCCGTACTGGGGGGATCGCGACGATGTCGCCCAGCGATCCGACCCCACCGCCAGTAAAATCCCCTCGCTCTAGGGCGTGGACATGGCCGGTGGCGAGCTGGAACAGGGCCCGGCCGTCGACCTCGTCGGGCAGGTAGCGCGGGGGTCGGCGGGTCACCCAAGTGACCGAGGCGGCGGCCGGCAGCAGATCGGCGGCGATCTGCGCGCCCGAGTTGCCTCCGCCGACCACCACGACCCGATGTCCGGTGAACGACTTGCGGCTCCGGTAGCCGGTGGTGTGCAGTTGAGACCCGGTGAACTTCTCCGCCCCGGGCATTGTTGGCACGAAGGGGCGGCGCCAGGAGCCAGTGGCGTTGACGACGACGCGGCTGATCCAGGCTCCCTGGTCAGTCAGAGTGCGATACCGGCCGTCGGGCAGGTCTTCGACAGCCACAACGGTCACGGGACGGTGGACCGGCAGGGCATACCGTTCCTCATAGGTTCGCAGGTAGGACACCACATGGCCGGCCGAGGGGTTGCCCGGACTGGCCCAGGCCGGCATGCGGTAACCGGGCAAAGAGCTGTAGGCGGCCGGGGAGAAAAGTTCCAGGGTGTCCCAGTAATGCTGCCAGGCCCCACCGGGTTGCTCATTGGCGTCAAGGATCGCGAAACTGGGAGCTGGCCCGCCGCGCCCACGGGCGGCATCCCGGGACAAACGGTGCAAATAAAACCCGACAGCCAGTCCGGCCTGACCTCCGCCGATGACTAAGACATCGACAGCGCGAGTCTCCACCGTTTCCCTGTCGGTGTGGCGTGCGATCAGCCCAGCTCCAGCATCCGCCGCAACCCCGCGAAGGCCTCCGGCACCACACTGTAATGGGCCCACTTGCCGCGTTGCTCTCGGGTGAGCAAGCCGGCGTCGACCAGTTTCTTCATGTGGTGACTGACGGTGGGCTGACTGATCCCCAGCTCGTCAGTGAGGTCACACGCGCACACCGCCCCGCAGCCCTGGGCGGCGATGTGGGACAACAGGCGCAGTCGCATGGGGTCGGCCAGGGCCTTGAGCATGCCGGCGGCCCGCTGGGCCTCATCGGCACCGATCGGTCCGTTCGTCAGGGAGCAGCACTCCTGGGCGACCAGGACCGGTCTGCGGCGATCGGTGTAGGTCGGGGCGGAGAAGGCAACTGTGGAAACCATCACCCCATCTTACATTGACGTATGTCAATATGACCAGTAGTGTTCCCATCGATGGTTATCGATACGAGAGATGGGCCTGCATGAGCACCACCACCGCCCCTGCCCCGCACCAACCGGTGATGAAGGAGATGTCCTTCCTCGACCGTTGGCTGCCGGCCTGGATTCTGCTGGCCATGGTGGCCGGCCTGGCCCTGGGCCGCTTCATCCCCGGTCTGAACACTGCGCTGGAGGCGGTGAAGATCGGCGAGGTGTCCCTGCCGATCGCCATTGGTCTGCTGGTGATGATGTACCCCGTCCTCGCCAAGGTCCGCTATAACGAGACCCGACGCATCGCTGGGGACAAGCGGCTCATGATCACCTCGCTGGTGTTGAACTGGGTCGTCGGTCCGGCCCTGATGTTCGCTCTGGCCTGGATGCTCCTGCCGGACCTGCCCGAGTACCGCACCGGCCTGATCATCGTCGGCCTGGCGCGCTGCATCGCCATGGTCTTCATCTGGAACGACTTGGCCTGCGGGGACCGCGAGGCCGCCGCCGTCCTGGTGGCCATCAACTCCGTCTTCCAGGTCTTCGCCTTCGGCGCCCTGGGCTGGTTCTACCTCCAGGTCCTCCCGTCCTGGCTGGGCCTGCCGACCACCTCGGCCGATTTCTCCGTCTGGTCCATCGTCCTCAGCGTGCTGGTATTCCTGGGCATTCCTCTGTTTGCCGGCTTCCTGACGCGCTACTTCGGTGAGAAGGCCAAGGGACGCACTTGGTACGAGGAGACGTTCCTGCCGCGTATCGGCCCCTGGGCCCTGTACGGGCTGTTGTTCACCATCGTGCTGCTGTTCGCCCTGCAGGGTGAGGCCATCACCACCAACCCGTGGGACGTCGCTCGGATCGCCCTGCCGTTGCTGGCCTACTTCGTGTTGATGTTCGGCATCGCCCTGCTCGCTTCCAAGGCCGTGGGACTGAACTACGCCAAGTCCACGACCGTGGCCTTCACCGCGGCCGGCAACAACTTCGAGCTGGCCATCGCCGTGGCCATCGGCACCTTCGGCGTCACCTCCGGTCAGGCCCTGGCCGGCGTCGTCGGCCCCCTGATCGAGGTCCCCGTCCTCGTCGGCCTCGTCTACGTGTCCCTGTGGGCCGGCCGCAAGCTTTTCCCCGGAGACCCCACCGTCCCCGCTCGCGCTGAGACCGCCTCCGCGAACCACGCCTGAACCGTCGACCGACAGGAGACCCGTAGAGATGACCACCGAGCCACCATCCTCATCCCGCCCCTCCGTGCTGTTCATCTGCGCCAAGAACGGCGGCAAGTCCCAGATGGCTGCGGCCCTGATGGAACACCGGGCCGCCGGAGCTGTCGAGGTCCACTCCGCCGGCACCAAGCCGGGCGAGACGATCAACGCGCTCTCGGCCGAGGTCATCGCCGAGTCCGGCGCCGACATGTCCGCAGGGCACCCCAAGCCCATCGACCCGGGCCTGCTGGCCCGCGTGGACCGGGTGGTTGTCCTCGGCGGCGAGGCCAACGTCGAGCCGGTCGACGGCATGGCCGGCGATATCGAGACCTGGCACACCGACGAGCCCTTTGCCCGTGGCATCGAGGGAGCCGAGCGCATGCGCCTGGTTCGCGACGACATCGACGCCCGGGTCAAGGCACTGCTGGCCGAGCTCACCGACTCCACCACCTCCTGATACTCCGACGCCCGCACTCGCCGACAGATTTGGATCGCCCGATGACCGCAGAGACCACCACTGAAACCACCGAGGAAGCCACAGATCGACCGTCGGTGCTGTTCGTCTGCGTGCACAACGCCGGCCGCTCCCAGATGGCCGCTGCCTACCTGTCCCACCTGGCCGAGAGCCGGATCGAGGTCCGCTCCGCGGGATCCGCCCCGGCCGAGTCGGTCAATCCGGCGGCCGTGGAGGCGATGGCCGAAGAGGGCATCGACATCAGCGCGAACCAACCTAAGGTGCTGTCCGATCAGGCCGTGAAGGACTCCGACGTGGTCATCACCATGGGTTGCGGAGACGCCTGCCCGTTCTTCCCCGGCAAGCGCTACGAGGACTGGAAGCTCGAAGACCCGGCCGGCCAGGGCATCGAAGGCGTCCGCCCCATCCGCGACGACATCAAGGTCCGCATCCAACAGCTCATCACCGAGCTGCTGCCCGCCGGGTCAACGACGAACTGAAGGTGAGCCTCCCCATGGACAACACGATCACCGACACCACCATCTCCGACGCTGCCACCGACCAACTGATCATCATTGGTTCGGGCCCCGCCGGCTACACCGCGGCGATCTACGCCGCCCGGGCCGGACTGGCCCCGCGGGTCATAGCCGGCTCCGTCACTCACGGCGGGGCGCTGATGAACACCACCGAGGTGGAGAACTTCCCCGGTTTCCCCGGCGGCATTCAAGGTCCCGAGTTGATGGCCGGACTGGCCGAACAGGCCACCCGGTTCGGCGCGATCATCGAGTATGACGACGCCGCTACCGTGCAGCTCAAGGACCATCTCAAAGAGGTCACCACCCTGGCCGGGAAAACATACCAGGCCCCTGCGGTGATCATGGCTACCGGCTCCGCCTACAAAGAACTCGGCCTGCCCGAGGAGAAGCAACTCAGCGGGCACGGGGTGTCCTGGTGCGCCACCTGTGACGGATTCTTCTTCCGAGACCAGGACATCATCGTGGTCGGCGGCGGGGACTCGGCCATGGAAGAGGCCCTCTTCCTGACCCGCTTCGCGCGCACCGTGACCATCGTGGTCCGCAGGGACGCCTTGCGGGCCTCGAAGATCATGGCCGCCCGAGCCAAGGATAACGAGAAGATCCGCTTCGCCTACAACAGTCGAATCGCCGCCATTCACGGCCAGGACAAGGTCACCGGTATGACCCTGACCGACACCATCACCGGGGACACTCGCGAACTATCCGCGTCCGGGGTGTTCGTGGCGATCGGGCATCTGCCCCGCACCGAACTGGTCACCGGCCAGCTCGACCTGGACGACGAGGGATACATCCTCGTGGACGCCCACACCACCGCCACCAACCTGCCCGGGGTCTTCGCCTGCGGCGACGCCGTGGACCACCGCTACCGCCAGGCCATCACCGCCGCCGGTACCGGGTGCTCTGCCGCCCTGGACGCCGAACGCTACCTAGCCGCCCTGCACGACGCCGACAGCATTGCCGCTGCACTGATCGAGGAGCCGACCCATGTCTGACACCACCACTACCAAGGCCACCACCGGAGCCGACGGTACGACGGTTCTGCCGGTCGTCGTCATCGGCGCCGGACCCGTCGGGCTGGCCGCCGCCGCCCACCTTTTGGAGCGCGGTCTGACTCCGCTGCTGCTGGAAGCCGGTGCTGAGGTCGGCGCCTCCATCCGCGACTGGGGCCACACCCACCTGTTCTCGCCCTGGCAGTACAACATCGACGCCGCCGCCGAACGCCTGCTGCTCGCCGCCGGCTGGACCGCCCCGAACCTGCAGGGCCTGCCCACCGGAACCCAACTGGTCACTCAGTATCTAGAACCCCTGGCCACCACCACGACGCTGGCCACCTACGTGCGCACCGATTCCCGCGTCATCGCGGTGACCCGGTCCGGGATGGACAAGACCCGCACCACCGGACGGGCCGAAACCCCGTTCCTGGTCCGGACCCAACACAGCGACGGGACCATGGAAGACATCCAGGCTTCCGCGGTAATCGATGCCGCAGGTACCTGGTCTACCCCGAACCCCTTGGGCCAGTCCGGATTGCCCGCCCCCGGCGAGGTCGAGGCGGTAGCGTCCGGGCGCATCACTGTCGCGTTGCCGGACGTCACCGGCCGGGATCGGCAGACGTTCGCCGGCCGGCATGTGCTCGTGGTCGGGGCCGGGCACTCGGCAGCCAACACCCTGCTCGAGCTCGGTTCCCTGGCCGAGGATGCCCCGGACACCCGGATCTCGTGGGCCGTGCGCTCGGCCGATGTCTCCAGCGTCTACGGGGGCGAGGACCGCGACGAGCTGACCGCCCGCGGCGCGCTGGGCACCCGACTGCGCCACCTCGTCGAGTCCGGCACGATCCAGGTGCACACTTCCTTCACCATTACCGGCTTCAGCGCCGCAGCAGATCATGTGGACGTGCTCGCCTCAACCCCGGCAGGCGACCAGACCCTGGCCGTAGATGTGGTGGTGCCGGCCACCGGCTTCCGCCCGGACCTGTCCATCCTGTCCGAGCTCCGCCTCGAGTTGGACCCGGCCGTAGACGCACCCCGCCAACTCGGGCCCCTGATCGATCCGGAGTTCCACTCCTGCGGCTCCGTGGCCCCTCACGGGGAAAAGATGCTAGCCCACCCGGAACCCGGGTTCTACATCGTGGGCATGAAGAGCTACGGGCGGGCCCCGACCTTCCTGATGGCCACCGGCTATGAGCAGGTACGTTCCATCGCTGCCTCCCTGGCTGGGGACCAGGCTGCTGCGGACAACGTCGAACTACACCTGCCCGAGACGGGGGTCTGCTCTACCGACCTCGGCGGGTCCTGCGACGCACCGGCCCCCGCAGCACAGGAGACGGACCAGGGTTGTTGCGCCCCGGCCCCCGCTCAAGTGGCCGAAGATGGGTGCTGCGGAGCGCCTCAGCCAGTCACCATCGGAGCCGGCCCCTCCACGACCCGAGATTCCGGCTGCTGCTAAGCGCAGCCGGCCGCCAGCCCACCACTGCGTGAAGGAGTCCTCATGACCGAGCCCGCCGAGACCAGGGATACCCACGTCCTGCAACGATCCGCCGAGCACCTGGCTGAAAGGTACACCGGGATGTTCTCCCCGGAGACCGTTGAACGCTACGTCTTCGAGTCCTACACCACGCTGTCCCGCACAGCGAAGGTGCGCACGTATCTGGCCTCCACCGCCACGCATTTCGCGGACAGTCGTCTCCGGGCCTTGGCCCAGGCTGAAGGCAAGATCGATTCCCCGGTCCCGCAGGTGCTCTTCGTCTGTGTGCACAACATCGGCCGCTCCCAGATCGCCGCGGCCCTGCTGGCTCACCATGCCGGAGACCAGGTCGAGGTCCGCTCCGCCGGTTCCCTGCCCCAGTCCGAAGTCCACCCCCTCGTCGTGGAGGTCCTGGCCGAGCGCGGGATCGATCTGTCCGGGGCCTACCCCAAGCCCCTGACCGACGACGTCGTGCGGGCCGCGGACTACGTCATCACCATGGGTTGCGGGGACGCCTGCCCGGTCTACCCCGGCAAGCGCTACCTGGACTGGGAGATCCCCGACCCTGCCGTCGAGACCCTTGACGGGGTCCGAGCCATCGTCGAGAACATTGACACCCACGTCAAAGAGCTCTGGGCACAGATCACGGCCTGACTGCCGCCTCTCCTGCTAGGCGAGCAGACCAGTCAGTCCGACGTCAACCAAGGCCCTCGGAGATAGGTACCTCTGTTCTGCTAATACCCAACGGCCAAACTCCTTCGTCGAGAGGGGATGCCCGCTGTGGACACTGTCCCTGCACCAGAGTGCCTTCGTGGTTCTCCCTCCGGCGAAAGACCGTTCCCGATACCCCTTGCGCCTCGACCCCTACCCGCTTTGAAAGGCTTCACCATGAGCCCCGGCCCGTCCGACGCCGTCCAGGACAGCGCCTCCAAGACCTCGCTTCCCGGGGTTTTCACCGCAGTTGAAGGCTCCGAAGCGCAGTCTTTGCGCAGCACCGCCCAGCTGGTCTGAGCATGGCCATCACGCAGAGATTCACGACCAAGCGCGGCTACGTCGTCGCTGGACTGGGCCTCGGCCAGATCCTCTCGTGGGGTTCGACGTTTTACCTGCTGGCGGTTCTTGCAGCTCCCATCGCCGCGGATACCGGGTGGCCGATTTCCCTAGTGGTGGCGGGCGTCTCGGTGGGTCTAGTTATCGCTGGTCTCGGCTCGCCACGCGTCGGCGCCTTGGTGGCCGGCAACCACGGTCGTGCCGTCCTGGTTGCCAGCGCCCTGCTGCTCGCCTTGGGCCTGACCGTCCTTGGTCTGGGTCCCAATCAGTGGTGGCACCTCGGCGCTTGGCTGATCCTCGGGTTGGGCATGAGCGGCGGACTCTACACCGGAGCGTTCGCAGTTCTGGGACATACTTATGGTCCTTCCGCCCGCTCGGCCATCACCCTCCTGACGCTTTTCGGAGGGTTCGCCAGCACCATCTGCTGGCCGCTGAGTACCTTGCTGGTCAACGAAGTCGGATGGAGGGGGACGGCCCTCATCTACGCAGGGGCGCACCTGCTGGTCACCGCACCCCTGTACGCGCTCACCATTCCTCGACAACCACGTGCGTCAACGCCCAGCGCTGGACCAGCCCGCCCGAACAATGAGAGCCCCCGGTCAGCGGGGCCTCGCTGGCCGTTGATTGTCCTGGTTGCGTGCATCTCCACATTGGGCATGTCCATTGCCGCGTTGATGTCGGTCCACATGTTCACCTTGCTAGCAGGCATCGGCATCGCCGGCACAGCAGCCGTCGTGCTGGCCGCCACCATCGGCCCCTCGCAAGTCGGTGCCAGGTTCATCGAACTGGTCATCGGGCGCAAACACCACCCGTTGTGGACCTTACTGGCCGCGACCCTCGCCACGGCCATGGCAATCAGCTTCCTCGGCACCGGGATCCTGGCACCCACGATCCTCGTCATCATCTACGGGGTGGGCATCGGACTGAGTTCCATCGCCAACGGAACCGTGCCGCTGGCGCTCTTTGGACAAGACCACTACGCCCGGATCATGGGCCGCACCGCCTTGCCATCGCTCCTTGCCCAGGCAGCGGCCCCCCTCATCGGTTCGGTGCTCATCCAACACCTCGGGCACAAAAATACCCTGATGGCACTGGGCCTTTTCGCATCCCTGGCCTTCGTGCTGGCCATGTGGCTGATGGTTCTTCACCGCAACCAGCGAAAGACCGCAGGCACAGCGGCAGAACCCACGGAATCCAACCTCAGCGCTTTCCCTTCCTAGGCCGGATGCAATAGGGCCTTCAGCTGATGGGTTCGGTCACTTGGGGCCGTTGTCGCCGGCGGCGGACCGGTCCTTGGGGGAGGGGACGTTGAGTGCAGCAAGCTGGTCCGGGGTGCCACGGGCGATGTGTTCAGCGGTGCGACCCGCAACTCCCTCGTCGTGCTCCCACTCGTCCTCGCCCTACCTGCCGCGTACGACCTCGCCCCACTCGTCGTCGTCACCCAGACACTCGTCGAGCTCATCATCATGGTTCTCTTCGTGCGGCTTATCCCGCGCCTGATCCCCGCCCGCGGCCCGGAACGCTCGGACGCCTAACCCCGCTGGGCACTGGTCACCCCCGACAAGCGTCAGCACATTTGCGACGACGCTGTTGCATCAGCCGATTAATGCTCAGACCTCGGGCCATCACATACCGTCCACACATGAGCCCCAGTCTGCCGCACCCGACCTCCTGGGCCGAAGGCACATAGGCTGAACGGATGAACATCACCACCGTCATCGAGACCATCCCCGACGATGACACGGGTCGTGGAGATCGGAAGGCCGATGAGTTGACGGCTGAGGGCGAGTCCTACGAGGCGGCGGTTGCCGCGCTGCGTGAGCGAGTGCCCGCCGGCTGGCGCATCATGAATCTGCGCCGCAGCGAGTACTGAGCCGAATGCCCCTCACCACTGGTCCCGGTGTCTGCGGGTGTCCTTCACAGGCGGACAGTGACGAGCTCGTCCCAGTGAGTGGTGGCCCGAGGGGAGAGCATGGCGCGGCGCATCTGCCAGGACGGTGGTGTTCCGAGGCCCCCATATCCCAGGCCAATACTCCCGACCCCGAAGCGGGCCACCACAGCATCTAGGGTGGGGCCGAGCTGCCGGCCCTCACCAGGCGGGCCGAGGCCGGGGAGGGTCTCGGCCTGGCCGGCCGGGCGTAGATCGGTGAGTACGACGCCGGCCCGCACGTACCGGGTGCCCGGACGGATCAACTCGGCTAGCCCTAGGGATCCGCGTGCGATCGTCAGCGGCTCTGCCGTGGGTACGGGCAGCACGGCACTGACCTGGGGTGAGTGGGGTTCCTGGTCTGTGGCGAACGGGGAGGTGGAGGCCCAAGCCGTGAGCACGCGGGCCTGCTGGCCGGCACTGCGGAGGCGGGAGGCGAGTTGCTGGGCGTAGATGGACAGGACTTGGCGCATGGCCGGGGTGGTGGTGACCGGCTCCGAGAAAGATCGGGAGTAGATGAGCTGATCTTTGTACTGGCGGGGTTCTTCTTCCAGGGGGATGCAGGGTGTGCCGCGCAGTTCGCGCACGGTGCGCTCCAGGACCACCGAGAACCGCCGACGCATCTGCCCGGGGTCTTGGGCGGCGAGGTCGGCGGCGGTATGGATATTCAGATTCGCCAGGCGGCGGCCGAGACGTCCGGCCACGCCCCACAAGTCGGTGACGGGGATGCTGGCCAGAATGGCGTCCCGTTGGGTGGGGGAGTAGCCCCCGAAGTGGCACACACCGACTTCGGCTAGCGGGGCGGAGCGCTTCACCCCGAGCAGGGCGACCTTCGCTAGGGTTTTGGTGGGGGCGATGCCCACGCGCACGGGGATCCCGGTGCAGCGGGCCACGTCCTCGCGGATACGCCGGCCGAGCTGCACCAGCTCCTCGACGGTGCCCCGCAGGCCGATGAACGACTCATCAATGCTGTAGACCTCTTGCCAGGCCGCGTGCCGGCCGATGACCTCCATGACCCTCGCCGAGAGGCTGCCGTACAGCTCATAGTTGGAGGACCGCGCCACGATCCCCTGCGCCGCGGCGACGGGCTCGAGCTTGAACCAGGGCATGCCCATGGGGATCCCCAGCGCTTTGGCCTCCTGGGACATGGCCACCACGCAGCCATCGTTGTTGGACAGCACCACCACCGGACGATTCTCCAGGCTCGGGTCGAAGACCCGCTCGCACGAGGCGTAGAAACTGGCGCAGTCCACCAGGGCGATCATGGCCTCACGAGGCGCGGGAGACATGATGCAGTGCCACCGTGACCACACCCCAGACCCGCAGATCCGAGAGTGAGGGAACGGCGATGTCGGGATACGCCGGGTTCTCCGAGGAGAGCACCACGCGGCCGTCGGCGTGGATGCTGAGTCGTTTCACGGTCAGTTCGCCATCGAGCACGGCGATCACCACGTGGCCGTGCTGGGGTCGAATCGAGCGATCGACCACCAGTTCGTCGCCGTCCCAGATCCCGGCACCGGTCATGGAGTGTCCCCGCGCCCGCACCAGGTACGTCGAGGCCCGGTTGGGCATCAGGTGCTCGCTCAGGTCGATCTCGGCGGTGGTGTAGTCCTGGGACGGCGAGGGGAAGCCGGCCATGACCACGCCGTCCTCGACGCGCGTTCGGAGCTGGTCGTCTAGCCCATCGGCCAGGGCCCGGACCTCAGTTGCCAGCAACTCTCCACCCCAATGAATCGAAACTATGTTCGATTGGTAATCGTACACGTGGTAACTGGAGGCCGCTGCCAGAATCTGCTCTCGCCGGCCGCGGTTGGGGCGCTGGTTGGACGGGTGAGGCGACAGGCCTACGAGCCGGCCTTGATGTGGGGCCCAGCGGTTGGCAACGTCCGCAACAATGGCCCGGAAATTGCTGCTGCCCTAGGCGGGTTTGCCCGCCTTGTCCTCAACTGTTGTGGAGGCCCTAACCCCACCCTGTCTTCTGCACTCAGTGCCGTCTCACGTCGTGATCCGCGGTCTTGCAAGTAGGCCGCGCGGCTACTATTGTTTGAAGTGCCCACCGTTACGACGGACAGGGAAGAAGGCCTTAGAACCCCAGCCGGACGACTGGATCTAGGGCCTTTCGTTTTGCCCTGTGGGAATCAGGGATTCGGGAGTGCTCTGCTTGAGGTAGATCGTCTGCTCCAGCGCCTCAAGATATTGGTGCTCCCCTATGTGGGAGGCGTTGACCGCTCCGAGCACTATGTCGGAGATCCATAGCAGGGGCTCATCTCCGCCGCGACGGTGCGAGATGCGGATTCCTCGATCGAGGCCTTGGCCTTGAAGGGCGACAATGTGGGCCCGGTCTCTCTTGTCCTGTGCCTCGGTGCGACATTCGAGGGTGAGATCGTAAACCTCGAGATCAGCGAGTTGATAGTAGAGGACCTCCAGGCACTTGCGACGGAACCGTTCCGTTTTACGCTGACGTTCACTGAGATGGGTCACGATGACATTCATCGGGCCCAGGGCTCCTATGGCTTGCACGATCCGCCGTCGGCTACTGGAGTTCTCATCAGTCCAGTGCAGTTTGATCTGGCCAGGGCGTAGAAGGGGCCGGAGCTCCTCGCGGACCATTTCCACCTGATCGGGCTCCAAGAGTGCCGCACACACCAGGTACTCCTGGGCTGCCTCGCTGCGGGCCACTGAAGACTCATCAAGGTAGGCGTTGAAGGCGGAGATCGGCACCAGTCCAAAGTACTAGGTGAAGACGACCGAAGAACCGAAGCGACCGCCATGCCGCGCGGAGGACGCAGTTTTTGCGCCAACGTAACCCTTGGGCCCGGCCGCCCCTCAATAACTCCCGAACAGTTCACGCTGGTGCCCTCGGAGACTCACAAGCGATGCAAGGAGCGCCTCAGTACGAGCGTTATCGGGCAGGGGCGACATCGATGCCCAAGGCTATCTGGTGCAGGATCAGTGTCCACAGCAGGGATACCGGAGTCGCCTCGGTGGCCAGTCCTTCCATAGACCCACCTCAGTCTCCTCCGGGCCCAGATCCATTACCTACGGGGTGAGGCGGGGTGACTCACGGGGTCCGAGCCAAGGCCTGGGTGACATGTGGGGGGCCAGTTGTGCGGCGTCGGTGGAGACGAAGCCCAGCAGGGCCTAGCCGGTGCCGCTGCCTGGGTCTCGGACCGGGCCGATCTGGTCGGTGTAGCCCGGAGCTTCGTCGTCGGCGAGGTTGATGGTGGTGCCCCGATCGGTCCGGATGGGAGTGCCCCTGGTGGGCCGATCGGTGGAAACCCGAGGATCTTGGCCGGTGCTCGCCTGATCGGGCGAACCGGGAAGTTCTTCGTCGGTGGTGTAGTTGGTGGTATCCCGGGGAGTCTGGACCGAGGTGTCTGAGTGGTGGGTGGCGAGCCCGCCGGTGGGTCCACCGGAGTTGGTGGTTTTGCCGGAAACGAGGCGCCGGCTGCCCTTGACCGACAGGGACACCACCTTCTCCAGCGGGCCTTGGCCGACGGATCGTTGCCAGAACCAGGCGAACGCGACGGCCACCCCCAGGTGCACGAGGAACCACAGAGCGGGTTCGTCGTAGTGGATCTCCAGGGCCAGGACGAGCAGGTGGGCGGAGTAGAGCGTGAGGGTCATGGCGCCCATGGCTGCCAGCGGACTCAGCCATTGCCCCGCCTTGTTGGCGATGAGCAGGAACAGGCCCAGCGCCAGCAGTGCCATGCCGAGGCTGGAGGCGATGGCCAGGGGCATGTTGGTGTGCGGGGTGGTGATGGCCAGCCACCAGCCGGAGGTGTTCGGCACGAGTTCCGGGCCGTAGACGAGGGCTTCGTCCAGGTCGTGCATGGTCATGCCCGGGGTTGCCAGCAGCGCCTCGTAGCCGCCGACGGCGTAGAGCAGGACGTAGGAGGCGAGGCTGGCCAGGATGGCCAGGGCCGCGCCGGCCCCGGCAATGGCGGCCTGCACGGGGATGCTTCGCAGGTTCAGCCGACCCAGGGCCATGCCGGCCAGGATGTAGGTCATGTAGGGCAGGGCCGGGTAGGTGCCGGTCAGCAGCAGTTGGGAGGCGATGGAGACCGGGTCAGCCAGGACGTGCTCAAGGGTCGGGTTGTACGAGACCCAGTCGGGCAACACCGGGGGCAACTGCTGGATCAGGATCGGGGAGACGATGCCGAAGACCGCGGCGCAGATGAACAGGGCCTTGGGTCCGAGGTGCAGGAAGGGGATGGCCAACAGGAAGAACACCGCATAGTAGATCAGGATGCTGTAGGCCGGCGGGTCAACAGGGGGCATGAGCGAGGCGATAAGAAGTGCCACCACGGCGATCAGCACTGCCCTCACAACCAGGCCGACCCGGTTCGCGGTCATCTGCCGGCCGCGGTGCGGTATGCGCCCGCCGGAGGACAGGGCCAGGCCGAGGCCGGCCAGCAGGGCGAAAAGCGCGGCCGAGTCGCCGGAGAATAGTTGCCAGGTGAGGGTGGGCTCGCCGGTCTCCTCTTGGTAGGAGGCCAGGATGTGGATGGCCATCAAACCGATCAGCGCCAGCCCTCGCGCCGCGTCGATGCCGATCAGCCGCTTTCCAGGCCCTTCCTCGGTCCGCTTCTTCGTCGCCGCGGGAGCGCCCACGACGGCTCCCCGGATGGCTTCGTCCGAACTCATGGATCTTCCCTGACTCTCTGTTGGTATCCGGCGACGGCGCATCGAGCACCACCACATCCGGGCCCACGGTGCACATCCGCAGCCAATGTGTAGATAGGTTCGCAGGCGGACATTGAGGGATCCGAGCAGACGTCTCAAGATTCCATGAAGATTCCCGTGTGGATAACAGGGTCTCCACGCAGCCCTCTGACGCCGCCGGGGACGCCTGAGGACCCTGCAAGCTTCACCGCCTGCCGCAGCTCATCTCCCCTGAAAAATTCAAGAGCTCGTGTAGCTCGACTTTCCATGGGTGGCAGGGAGGGCGGCGCGGGCTCCCGGAAGCGGTGCGGGAACTGTCAGGGGACGAGTGGATGTATCGTCAGCCGGTGCCGTGACTGCGGTCGCCTTCGTGGACCCAGGCAATGTCGCGGCGAATCTGACGGCCGACACCCACCCCGGGACTGATTGAGTATCACCCCCTACAAACCCAGCACCCCGCCAGCGGTCACGCTCACCGCCCCACAGGGCTACCCGACTGAGCCACGGGGCGTAGGACCACTACACGTCGCCCACATCTCCGGCGCCGATCCGGGGCGCCCTGCACGCTTTCGGAAGCGGACCGTGTTCTCCGGCCGCCTTCCATAACTCACCAGCCGGTACCCCCGACGGCGTTGCCACCGTGCTGTTCCATCCGCACCACGAACCTGTGGATCTGAGGCCGGGGGGACTGCTGTCATCTGGGTGACACCATGTCTCGATCCCTGATGATGTGTCCCGGTCGGAGGAATCGGCAGAGATGCCTGTCGAGGAACGCGGATGAACCTCACGGCGCAAATTGCTCCGCCGTCACCCTCTTGGACAACCCGGAGCGCACCCCGGTGTCGTCGGGCTCCGTATCCTTGAACCGAACGGCAGGACGATGGATTCGCGCCGACCATGGACCCGCAGGAAGGAGGCACCATGACCGAGGCATCGACGGGACGGGTACTGGTGGTCGAGGACGAACCGGACCTCGCGCGCTTGATCCGGGACTACCTGCAGAATGCAGGCTTGCGGGTGGAGGTACGCCATGACGGGGCCGAAGCCGTCTCCGCGGTGCGTGACTTCGCACCCAATGTCCTGGTGCTGGACATCGGTCTGCCGGGAACCGACGGCTTCGAGGTGTGCCGCCAGGTGCGGACCTTCTCGGACTGCCACGTGTTGATGCTCACCGCCCGCGATGATGAGGTGGACAAAATCGTCGGGCTGTCCCTGGGGGCAGACGACTATGTGACCAAGCCCTTCAGCCCCCGGGAGCTCGTCGCCCGAATCCAGTCAATGATGCGTCGGGCACGGGTAGCCCCGACAGCGGCCGGACAACCGATGGACGAGTCCTCCGGCCTCATCCATCAGATCGGTGAACTGCGGGTGGACGGGTCCTCGCGGCAGGTCCACCTGTCCGAGAAGCCCATCCTGCTGACGAAGACGGAATTCGACCTGTTGGCCAGCCTCGCGGCCCACCCGAAGCAGGTGCTGAGTCGACGCCAGCTGCTCGACATGGTGTGGGGCGACGATTGGACGAGCGACAACCACCTCGTGGACGTCCACCTGGCCAGGGTACGACGGAAGCTGGGCGAAGACGCCGCCAATCCCCGATACATCCATACGGTGCGCGGCATCGGCTACCGGATGGAAGCCCCGGCGTGAGCGCAGGAGCAGCCGGCCAGGACGCCGGAGCACGCCCCAACGGCGGCCGGCGGGGCAGCGATCCGGACCCGGAGGACTCCCCGGAGGGTCAGGAATCCAAGTACTCGCTGACGGTCCGTATCCTCCTGGTCCAGGTCGCCGTGCTCCTCGTCGGGCTGATCGTGGTGACGGTGACAACCCTGCTCATCGGACCACAGATGTACATCAACGAGCTCTTCCGAGAAGGCCATGGCCGCGCTGCCCGCGCCATCTTCCACCTGGATGACGTCTTCCGGGAGGTGAGCCTGGTGGCCATGACGGTCGGTGGCCTGACCTCGCTGGTGATCGCCGTCCCCGTGAGCATCCTCATGACCCGCCAGATCAGGAAATCCATCTCCGAGGTGAGCCGTGCCGCCAACCGGATCGCTTCCGGGGAATACGGCATCCGCCTGGAACAGGGACATTTGGGCGCCGAGTTCGACTCGCTGGTCGATTCCTTCAATGACATGACGGCGAAACTCGACGCCGTGAACCAGACCAGGCGCCAGATGCTCGGCGACCTCGCCCACGAAATGAGGACTCCACTGGCCACCCTGAAAGGACATCTCGAAGGCATCGAGGACGGGATCGTGGCTCTGGACGGGCGCGCCTCTGCCATCCTGAACGGCCAGGTCAGCCGGCTGGAGCACCTGGCCCAAGATATGAGGTCCCTGACCCAGGCGGAGGAGGGGATGATCAACCTGCGTCTCAGCAATTGGGATCCCGCCGAGCTGGTCGTGGAGGCGGTCGCGGCGGCAGAACAGATGGCGAGATCGCGTCAGGTGGAGCTCACGGTCAGGAGACCCCACAATCCGGTGGAACCCGTGCTGATGGACCGGGACCGGATGCGCCAGGTGCTCAGCAACCTGGTGGACAACGCCCTCCGGCACACCCCGGCCGGCGGCCGCGTCACGGTGGGCCTGACAGAACGCGACAATGCGGTGGTGCTCACGGTGACGGACTCCGGTGACGGGATCGCCGCCGAGGACCTGTCCCGCATCTTTATGCGGTTCTACCGGGTGGAGGAGGGCCGGGAGGCGAAGCCCGGGGGATCCGGACTGGGCCTGGCGATCAGCAAGGCGCTGGTCGAGGCACAGGGAGGGACCCTGACAGTCGCCAGCGAGGGGCGTGGCCGGGGAGCGGAGTTCACCGTCCGTCTGCCCCGGGCGAGAGCGAGTCGCTGACGGGCTCCGCGGCCGTGTCCTCGGGGCCCTGGTGGAAGGACACCTTGTGTCGCTCCTTCGCCGGAGTCATGCACCGTAGACCGTGGCGGTGTACTTGGCAGCGGAAGGGCCTTACCCACCTCCAATAGTATTGTTGGCCCAGCCGGGAGGCTCGGCGACGGAATTGAAATGGCCCTCAACTGGATCTGGTGGTCGATTACCTGTACACCTCGGCGGTCTCCGCACCGGGGATGCCGGCGTAGGAGTGCAAGCCGGGGAAGTACGTGTTGACGATGGTGAAGTTGAAAACGATGCAGGCGTAGCCGATGATCGAGAGCCAGGCGGCGCGTTCTCCGGTCCAGCCGCGCGTGGCGCGGGCGTGCAGGTAGCCTGCGTAGACCACCCAGACTACGAAGGTCCACACTTCCTTGGTGTCCCAGCCCCAGTACCGGCCCCAGGCGGCTTCGGCCCAGATGGCGCCGGCAATCAGGGTGAAAGTCCACATCACGAATCCGACGGCGTTGATGCGGTAGGACCAGTTCTCCAGGCTTAGTGCCGGGGGCACCATGCGCAGGAATGGCCTGATTCGGGCTTTTTCAACAGACATCGCGGCCTCACGCCGGTGCTGGATGAGTTGCAGCACGCTCATGGCGAAGGTCAGGGTGAACAGGGCCGAAGCCAGCACAGCCACCGACACGTGGATGATGATCCAGGGGGATTGCAGGGCCGGCTGCAGGTGGGCGATCGGCGTGGGGAAGCCCATGGTCGCCGCAGCCATCATGACCACCACGAGGCCGGAGACGAAGGTCCCGAGGAAACGGATGTCTTTGCGGATCAGGAACAGTAGGTAGACCACGGCGACCAGCATCGCGCCGGTGGTGAGGAACTCGTACATGTTGCCCCACGGCACCCGGGAGGCGGCCACACCGCGGGCGATCACCGCGAAGGCATGCAGCAGGGCCCCGATGACCATCAGGGCCACGGCCACGTTCGCGACAGGCCGGCGGACGGTACCGAGATAATCCATGTCGTCGTTGACCAGCTCCTCGTTGAGCTGAATAGCGGTCGCTGAGGACCCACTTTGTGCACGGCCTGCCGGCGCCGCTGGCGGGTGGTCTCCTGCGGTGTCAGGCACAGGGCGCCCGACGCCGGCTCCGGCCATTTCCCGGCGGGGTCGTTGGCGAGCTAGTTCGGACTCTAAATTTCGGATGGTCGTGGAGGAGGTCGCCACGTCCAAAGTGAACAGGATGAAGGCCGCGACGTAGATGAACGCAGCGATCAACATGAACAGGTCGCTGTAGCTGGCCAGCTGCAGGTTGATGGAGGGCATGATTTACTCCGGTCGGTTCTCGGTGGTGTTGGGTTTGCTTTCTGGGGGCCGGTGGATGGCAGGCATCGCGGCCTGAATGTCGACGGGGTGGGCATCGTGGCCGCTTGGCGGCTTGTAATCGGAGGTGGAGGGGCCTCCCTCAGCGTCGTCGGCATCCTTGGGTGCCTGGACCGGCCAGGTCCTTTCCATCTGGCGTCGCAGGGCGACGTTCTCTTCGCGCAGGCCGAAGCTCTCACCGCGAGCCAGCAGGCCATACTCGACCGTGGTATACCCGTTGGGGTCTGTGGTGCCACGGACCCACACGCGGCGGCGGCGCACGAACAGGCTCACGCCCAGTGCCAGCATCGCCAACACGGCGAAGATGCCCACACCCCATTTGGCGGGGTCGTAGACGATGTCCAGGCCCACGAAACGCTTGACGCCGTCAAAGGCTATGGAACCCTTGCCCTCCGGCAGCTCGTAGGACTCCCCCGGGGACAATGTGATGCCGCCGGCCTCGAGGTTGCGGGAGTTCAGCTCGGTGAGGGTGTCGGTGTCCAAGACGTAGACGTTCTGCGGTTCGCCCGTGTCCAGGCCGAGATCGCCGTAGTAGGAGTTGAGGTTCAGCTCGGGGTTGAGCAATTCGGGGTCAATCGAGATGGCCACCCCGTCCTCTCCGGTGTAGGCCGTGGGCAGGAAGAACCCGACGAAGCCGAGCTGGTCGGGTTCGGAGTCGGGGGCTTTGATGACCATCAGGGAGGTGTACACCTGGTCTTCTGCCCGGCCGATCACGGGGCCTTGGAAGGCGATGTTCCCAATGCCGTCCCGCACGGTGACCTCGGGGGCGTAGCCGTTGCCGACCAGGTACACGCGGACACCGTCGATGTCCAGGGGATGGTTCACCTTCAGCTCCGTGGTCTGCTCCGGTTCGCCCGGTCCATGACGTACGCCCAGCACGGCGGTGAAGTCCAATGCTTGGCCGTAGTGGGTATCCGACTCGCGGTCGAACTCGGCCTCGAAGCTGTCCAGGGTCATGGAGAACGGGTTTAGCTTCTGCTCGGAGAAGGCGCTGCCGGGGGTGAAGGCGTCGTAGGCGACGAGGGTGTTGGCGAATCCCTCGCCTTCGACGAGGATCTTCTGGCCCCGGTAGCTCAGCATCGAGCCGGCCGCCATAAACGCCAGCACTCCGATGAGGGACAGGTGGAAGACGATGTTGCCGATTTCGCGCACGTAGCCGCGCTCGGCACCTACGGAAGCGTTGCCCTCGGCTTCCTGGCGGACCTGGATCCGGTAGCCGCGCTTCTTGAGGATCTTGGCCGCTTGGTCTACCGCGTCCCGGGGGGACGGCCCGGTGGATTCCAGCACGACTTTTCCGTACTCGGGCAGGCGGGAGAGTAGGCGGGGGGTGCGCGGCGGGGCAGAGCGCAGGGCCTTGGCGTGTTTGACGGCGCGCGGGAACACACAGCCGATCAGGGAGACGAACAGCAGGAGGTAGATGGCGGAGAACCAGACGGACGAGTACACGTCGAACATCTGGAAGCGGTCCAGCCACTCCCCAGCCGCGGGATTGTCGGAGATGTAGTCATCCACGATCCCGGGACCGGCCGGCCGCTGCGGGAACAGCGAGCCCGGAACGGCTGCAACGGCCAGCAGCAGCAACAGCATCAGCGCGGTGCGCATGCTGGTCAGCTGGACCCACAGGAACCGCAGGGTGCCCGTGAAGCCCAGGGCGGGCAGCTCCGCGTCCTGGCGCTGGTTCGGCGCATCGGTGTGGCTCATTTCGGAATCCTCCCGTCAGTAGCGGGCGAGGCCTGCCGGTCGTGGAAGCCGGTGTTCTGGGGGCCGGCGGCCAGCAGTGGATCCGGCACGTCCTGGCTGGAGGTGTACGTGGACAACGAACCGGCGGTGACGATATCGGTGAGGGGTTGGTTCACCAGATACTGGACGGCGGCGCGCGGGAGGGTCAGGAGGTCCATGGTGGGTTCAGGCCTGTTCGCCCAGCACCGTGGTGATCAGGGTTCGTAGCGTGGACCGCTCGGCGATCCCCAGGATTCGGGCCGAGACCCGGCCCTGACGGTCCAGCACGATCGTGGTGGGCACGGCCTGCGGTGGGACGTAGTCGGTCATGGCCAAGAGCACCTGGCCATTGAGGTCTTCGACCGAGGGATAGGTGATGCCGAAGTTGCGTTCGAAGGCCTGCGCGGTGGCCACCGTGTCCCGGACATTGACGCCCACGAAGCGGACGTCTTGGGGCTCGAGCTCCTCGTGCAGGGCCTGCAGGTCCGGGGCCTCCACCCGGCACGGCGCACAGGCGGCGTACCAGAAGTTAAGCACCGCGGGATCCCCGACGAGGCTGTCCGTGCTGATTGGCTCCCCGGAGAACAAGGTGGAGCTGAACTGCACCGGCTCACCGCGCTCATCCGGCCTAATCTCCAGGACCGACCCGTCGCCGGCGATGTAGTTCTTGCCATCGGCATTGCCGGCTTGGGCGGCCAGTGGGTCGTCGCTTGAGCAAGCGGCCAGCACCGGCAAGGCGGCGATCCCGGCCAGTCCGACCAGGACCTGTCGGCGTCCGGGCCGACGCAGGGGGTCGGGGGTCCGAGGGGCGGACCCAGGGGAATGCTTCAGGTTGGACATGACGTACCTCCGATACTTCTTCTGCGGGGGTAGGACGACCTTCGAATTCTACAGTCTGTAGAAATCGGGGAAACGATGGCGAAGGCCGACCGGGGGGTGTGGTTTATGGCACGCGGCGGTTGAGCCGGTGAGCAGTCGTCAGTTCGGGGTGAGTCCTGGGACGAGGACCTTTTAGATGGGGGTAGTGAAGGTGCCGGCGAGGTTCTGCAGTTGATAGATCCAGGCCGTCCAGATCCCGGTGGCCATTAGGACACCGACCAACACGAGCAGGGTGCCGCCGGCGATGTTGAACACGCGCATGTGGCGGCGCACGAAGCCCAAGGTGGTGCTCACCCAGCCCAAGCCTCTGGCGACGAGGACGAAGGGGATGCCCAGTCCCAGGCAGTAGGAGAATCCCAGCAAGGCACCGCGCCAGGGGTCGCCGGTGGTGGTGCTCAGGGCCAGGACGGCGCTGAGGGTGGGGCCCATGCAGGGCGTCCAGCCGAGGCCGAAGCCCACGCCCAGTAGCGGCGCTCCGGCCAGCCCGGTCTTGGGTTTAAAGGTGAGAGTCTTGGTTCTTTGCAGGGTCGAGAGCATGCCCATCAGCGCCAGGCCCATGAGGATGACGATGACCCCCAGGATGCGGATCAGCAGGTCCTGCCAGCGCAGCAGCCACCCGCCGATCAGGCCGAAGGCGGCGCCGTAGAGGGTGAACACGGCGGCGAAGCCGAGGATGAACAGGCCCACCCCTGTCATGACCCTGCGTCGGTTGTCCGGACGGGTCGGGTCGGACAGACCGGAGACATAGCCCAGGTATCCGGGGACGAGCGGCAGGATGCAGGGCGAGAGGAAGGAGACGAGCCCGGCGATGGCCGCCAGCGGGATGGCCATCAGCAGCGCCCCGGACTGGACGGTCTGAGCGAAGTACTCGCCCATCTATTTCCTCCTTGGGGTTGTGTCCGGGGATGGTGGCCGGAGGCCCGGGTCGGGACGGTCCTGGACGTGGTGGGTGCGAGTGGACGATAGGGGCATGTTCTTTCCTGAACGGGCACCGGGCGACCGCCCGGTGGATGGAGGGACGAGGCGTGGGTGGAGTGGTCAGTGGATGTAGGAGAAGACGCCCATCATCCCGGCCTCGGCGTGGTAGGCGTTGTGGCAGTGGGTCAGCCACTGTCCCGGGTTGTCCGCCTCGAAGTCGAAGACGATGGTCTGCCGGGGTTTGACGATGACTGTGTCCTTGCGTGCACCGTTGTCGGCCAGCTGGAAGGTGTGGCCATGCAGGTGCATGGGGTGCCACATGTCGGTGTCGTTGGTCATCGTGACCCGCACACGCTCGTCCAGCCGGAGCTTGAAGGCACCGTCAAAGGGGTTGGCCGGGTCGAAGCGGCGCCCGTTGATACCCCAGTCATAGTCGGCCATCGATCCGGTGAGCCGCAGCTCATGGCTCCTGGTCGGTTCCTTTGGCTCGAGCAGGACGGATTCGTGGGCCTTCAGTCGGCTGCCATCGAGCACGGTCCCGCCCAGGGTCTGCGGGAGCCGTCCGGAGAGAGCGGTGTTCGATCCGGCTTTGATGATGCCGTAGGAGTGGCCGGTCTTGCCCTCGGGCAGGGCCAGAACGGGCACGGCCTGGTCGCCAAGGGTGACCAGCACATCCAAGCGTTCACCCATGCCCAAGACGACGGCGTCGGCCTGACGCGGCTGGACCGGGAACCCATCGGTGTGGGTGATGGTCAATTCCTGACCGGGGACCCCAACCCGGTAGGCGGTGTCTCCGGCGGCATTGATCAGTCGCAGACGGATACGGTCGCCGGGCTTGCCGTCGATAGTGTCGGGTTCGGCTGGGGGGCGGCCGTTGAACAGGTGCACGGGGATCCTCACGTCGCCGGCATCCCCGCCCAGGTAGTCGCTCTCAGCCCCCATGAGCATGTGCTTCATGGG
This sequence comes from Citricoccus sp. K5, assembly GCF_902506195.1. NCBI lineage: Bacteria > Bacillati > Actinomycetota > Actinomycetes > Micrococcales > Micrococcaceae > Citricoccus > Citricoccus sp. K5. Next base: position 3,576,482 of record NZ_LR732817.1, on the reverse strand, counting down.
CATGCCGGAGGAGCTGTCCTCGCTCATGGACCCGTGATCCATCCCCTCCATACCCTCCATGTCACCGGACATGTCCATTCCGGCGGAGAGCTCCTCGACGACTTCCTCGGGCGTTCCGGTGATCCCGTCGAGCCAGTCGTCCAGGATCACGACCCATTCCTGGTCATAGTCGAGGGTTTCGTTGGGATCCTCGACGATCAGCGCACCGTACAGGGCGCGTTCGCGCTGGGTGTCGAAGTGGGAGTGGTACCAGTAGGTGCCCGGATGGGAGAGCCGGAATCCGTACGAGTAGGTTCCTCCGGCCGCGATGGGATCCTGGGTCACTCCCTGGACTCCGTCGGCGTCATTGCGCAGGGCCAGTCCGTGCCAGTGCACGCTCGTTCCCTCCGGAAGACCGTTGGCGACGGTGACGTCGAGCAGGTCGCCGGTCTTGGCGCGCAGCAGCGGTCCGTTGAGGCTCTTGTCGTATCCCCAAGTGGTCAGGGTCCGACCTTCGAGGGAGGTCTCGAAGGGTGCGGCGGGGAGTCGGTTGGCGACGGTGGTGCCTGAGTAGGCACGTCGTTTTTCGTATTCGGCGATCAGCGGGTCGGTGGGCAGGATGCGCCCTGACGGTCGGGCGGTGGCCAGGGGGTCGGAGCATGCGGCCAGTCCGGCCATGGCGAGGGCGCCGACGGAGGTGCCCAGGAAGGCGCGGCGGGTGGTCAGTGGGGAGGTCATCGGTTCTTCTTTCCTTCTCCCGATCACCTGCCGCAGGGAGGTACGACGGGGGACGGGTATGGCTCATCAGTTGCTGATGGGATGGTGGCCCACAGGCTGCTGCGTGCCGTCCCCAATGCAAGGGGGCGGCTGTGCTTGCCGGTGGACACGACCGGGCATCCTAGGTGCGGTTGATGGCCAGTTGAACCAGTGAAGGAGTCCAGGGAAGCCTGAAGTGGACAACCCAAGGCAGTGGGGGCGCGGTCAGCCCCTGCCCGGGAAATGACGTGAGCTCCCGGGGCTCTAGATCCAGGACGACGGAAGGCGTGGTTAGGGAGGAGGCGCAGGTGTCGCCCCCGGCCTCCAGTGCGCAATACGGCAACCCGCTGCCGCCTGCGGCATTATCCCCGGGAGGCTGGGCTGTGAGCACGTCTCCGGGTGCCCAACCGGCAGGGCCGACGGTTGTCGGCCCGGGATGCTGGGACACCGTTAAGGCGGAGGTGTCGATGCCGGCCATCACCGCGCCGGTGCCCACGCCAGCATGCATCCCGAGCAGGCCGAGGAGCAGCACGAGGATGCCCAGAACCGGCCTGAGGGCGGTCCGACGGGACAGGTCAAGGCGGTGAAGATGTCGGCGTTCCGCCATCGGCACTGGCCTTTCCTGTTCGTCCTTGCTGGTCATGGTCCGGTTTAGGGCCCGCGGCTTGGCGCGGCATGGGTCACAGCAGCGGTTCGGTGGTGTTCCCGCCGTCGGTGGTGCGTAGGACGGCCGTGCCGATGACTAGGAGTGCTTCGACCTGCCCGTCGTCAGTGATGCTGGCTCCCAGGGCGGAGGCCGTGTCGCTCAGTGGGTCACTGGAGGTCCAGGTGTCGCCGCCGTCGGAGCTGGTCAGCAACCGGCCGTCGGTACCGGCGCCAACGACTGTGGTGTCGTCGGCCCAGGCGACCAGGTGCATCAGCTGCGGGGTGTCCAGGGTGCTCCAGGTGGCACCGTTGTCTACTGACCGCAGCATCCCGGCTTCGGTGGTGGTCAGCACGGTCCCAGTTTTCGGGGAGATGGCCAAGGACGCGGGTGGGGTAGGGATCGTGAGGGTCCGCCAGTTGATTCCGTCGGCGCTGGCACGCAGTTGACCATCGAAGCCGAGGACGCCGGCCGGGCCGGCGGCCAGGGCGTGGAAGTCGGATTGGCCGCCACGGGAGAGCACCTCCCAGCTCAGGCCGCGGTCCGTGGACTCGGCCAAACCCAATGGTTCGGGCAGGTCGGTACCGGGCGCCGGGTGACCGGAGGCCAGATAGCGGCCCTCGGGCGTCACGGCGAAACCCATGAGATCCACCACCGGGCCCACCTGGACCAGATCGCGGTCCTGGAGGCGGAACAGGCCCTCGTGGGTGGCCAGGAGCACGAGGCCGTCGTCGGGGTCGCGCACGATGGCATGAATGTGGGTGATCGCCGTACCCGGGGTCTGCGTGTTGGCGTCTTGGGGGCTTGAGGTGTTCGGCACGGTGCAGGCGGTCAGGGTGCCGACACCGATCAGGCCGAGTCCGCCGGCGAGCAGGGTTCTGCGGGTAGTCATGGTGCCTTTCCGCCCCGATCCGATTGCGGGGCCACCTACCATTGTCCGCCGGAGGCTCAGGGGCTCCGGACGGTTTGCCTTGAAGGTTTGATGAAGATTCCCCGGTCTGGTGTCTTGGGTCGCTCTCCGGGCCGTGAGCCGGGGGAGACTGAACACATGAACTTTGGCACTGGCTCGTCCACCGGGCGGGTGTTGGTCGTCGATGACGAAAAACCCCTGGCACGCATGGTCGCCACCTACCTGGAGCGGGCCGGCTATGAGGTCACCACCACCCACACCGGACCCGATGCGGTACAGGCTGCCCGCATGCATGATCCCGACGTGATAGTCCTGGACCTGGGCCTGCCCGGACTGGACGGGATCGAGGTGTGCCGGCGCGTGCGGGCCTTTTCCGAGTGCTACGTGCTGATGCTCACCGCCCGGGGCAATGAACCTGACCGGCTGCAAGGGCTGGCGGTGGGCGCCGATGACTACATCACCAAACCCTTCAGTGTCCGGGAACTGGTCGCCCGTGTGGGGGCGGTCATGCGGCGGCCCCGCACGACGGTAACCGTCCCAGAACCGGCACGGGCTTTCGGGTCGCTGGTGATCGACCTGGGCGCCCACGAAGCCCACGTGGACGGGAAGTCGGTGGGGCTGACGCGCACGGAGTTCGACCTGCTGGCGGCCCTGTCGGGACGTCCCTATCAAGTGTTCTCCCGGCGTCAGCTGATCGATATCGTCTGGGATCCGGGGTGGGTGGGTGATGAACGAATCGTGGATGTGCACATCGGCAACCTGCGCCGCAAACTCGACGATAACCCCGGGCGCTATGTCGACACGGTCCGCGGTGTTGGCTACCGGATGGCAGAACAGTGACCGGCCAGCGACGTTACCGCGGCCTGGCGGCCCGGTTCTTCCTGGCCCAGTTGCTGGTGGTGGTGGTCAGCATCCTGGCCGCGGTGGCGGTGGCCTCCCTGGCCGGCCCCCCGCTGTTCCACGAGCATTTGGAACAGGCCGGGGCCGGGCATGATGCGACCCAGATGCTGCACGTGGAGCAGGCCTACCGAGACACCAACTTCTGGACCCTGGGTGTGGCCTTGGCCACCGCCCTAGTCTGCTGCCTGGTGTTGACCTGGTATGTCGCCCGCCGGATCCAGAACCCGATCCATGCCCTGACCCAAGCCGCGACGGCCATGGCCGGCGGCAAGTACGACACCCGGGTCCCGGCCATGGGGGCAGGGACCGAGGTGGAGGACCTAGCCGCCTCGTTCAACACCATGGCCGAGCGGCTCGAACGCACCGAGAGCACCCGCCGTCGGATGCTCTCGGACTTGGCCCACGAGATGCGCACTCCCATCTCCGTGCTCACCGTCTACCTCGAAGCCCTGCAGGATGGAGTCTCACACTGGGGCGAAGCCACCGGCGAGCTCATGGACGAACAGCTGGCCCGCCTCACCCGGCTGGTGGAAGACATCCACGACGTCTCCCGGGCGGAGGAAGGACGGATCGAGCTCGATCGCACCATCGAATCGGCGGGCGAGTTACTGCAGGCCGCCGCCGTAGCCCATCGGGACACCTATGCCGCCAAGGGCGTGGCCTTGATCCTGAATCCGAGCCAGGACATCGCGACCGTGGAGGTCGACCGCCAACGCATGGGTCAGGTGTTGGGCAACCTGCTCACCAACGCCTTGCGCCACACCCCCGCAAGAGGCCAGGTCACCCTGGATGCTCGGCAGAGTCCAGGAGGGATCACGCTCAGCGTCAGCGACACCGGCGAGGGCATCCTCCCCGAGCACCTGCCGCACATCTTCGAACGGTTCTACCGCGGGGACACCGCCCGCGACCGGGACCACGGCGGGTCCGGGGTCGGCCTGGCCATCTCCCGGGCCCTGGTCCAAGCCCATGGAGGGTCCCTGACCGCCAGCTCCGCAGGTCCGGACACCGGGGCGACGTTCACCGTCCACCTGCCTGCCCGAAGCGACAGAAACCACTCCATCGCCACTTGATTGATACCCTCCAGGGGTATATACCGGGAGGAGGGCGCAGTCCCACCGCCCACATCCGACGAAGGAGCCCACCATGACCGAATCGATCCCCAGCCCCCTGCCGATGGCCACCGGCGGCTGCTCGTGCTGCACCCCGGACGCCGCCCCAACGCCGGGCTCCGCCGCCGCGGAGACGTCTTTCCCTGCCGCTTCCGGGACCTCCACCACGTATCGGGTGGAGGGGATGACCTGTGGGCACTGCGTCGGAATCACCGCCGGAGCGGTGAGTGCCCTGCACGGGGTGGACGATGTCAAGGTCGAACTGGTGGCCGGCGGCATTTCCCCCGTCACCGTGACCGGGTCCGCCTCCGCGGACGCCGTACGGGCGGCCATCGAAGAGTCCGGCTACCGCGTCCTGATGTCCTGATCGCTTGGCCCACTGTCTCGGACCCGTAGGGGTCAAGGGAAAGGAAATATCATGAGCACCTCGCACCACCACGGCGACCATCACGCCGACCATGACCAGCACGCCGATGAGGACACCCACGGTCAGGCCATGCCCCAGGGACACGCCCACTCCGCGGTGGATGAAGACCACGCGGTCCACGACCACGGGGAACATGCCGGACACTCGGTGGCGATGTTCAAGAACCGGTTCTGGCTCTCACTGGTCCTGTCGATCCCGGTGGTGGTCTTCAGCCACATGGTCGCCGACCTGCTCGGCTACCGGGTTCCCGAGTTCCCGGGCTCGGAGTGGATCGCCCCGGTGCTGGGCACCGTGATCTATTTCTACGGCGGCATGCCGTTCCTGAAGGGCGGGATCACGGAGCTGCGCTCCCGGCAGCCCGGGATGATGTTGCTGATCGCGATGGCCATCACGGTGGCCTTCGTGGCCTCCTGGATCACGTCTCTGGGCATCGGCGGGTTCATGCTGGACTTCTGGTGGGAACTGGCCCTGCTGGTGGTCATCATGCTGTTGGGCCACTGGATGGAGATGCGCGCCCTGGGCGCGGCCTCTTCCGCCCTGGATGCCCTGGCCGCCCTGCTACCGGACGAGGCTGAGAAGGTCACCGAGGACGGCACTACCGTCACCGTTGCGATCGGTGATCTGGCCGTCGGGGACACAGTCCTGGTCCGCTCTGGGGCGCGGGTGCCTGCCGACGGAACCCTGACTGAGGGCACGGCCGAGTTTGACGAGTCCATGATCACTGGCGAATCCCGGTCCGTGGCCCGCACCGTGGGCGAAACGGTGGTGGCCGGCACTGTGGCCACCGACAACACCGTGCGGGTCCGCATCGAGGCCGTCGGGACCGATACCGCCCTGGCCGGCATCCAACGGATGGTCGCTGACGCCCAGGAATCCTCCTCCCGCGCCCAGGCGTTGGCCGACCGGGCTGCCGCGCTGCTGTTCTGGTTCGCCCTCGCCGCAGCCATCATCACCGCCATCGTCTGGGTGGCCATCGGCCAGCCGGACGACGCCGTCACCCGCACTGTCACCGTGCTGGTGATCGCCTGCCCGCACGCCCTGGGCCTGGCGATCCCGCTGGTGATCGCGATCTCCACGGAACGGGCCGCCAAGGCTGGGGTGCTGATCAAGGACCGGTTGGCCCTGGAGCGGATGCGCACCATCGATGTGGTCCTGTTCGACAAGACCGGCACCCTGACCGAGGGCGCGCACGTGCTGACCGGAACCGCACCGGCCCCAGGCACCTCCGAGGCACATCTGCTGGCTTACGCGGCCGCGGCCGAGGCCGACAGCGAGCACCCCGTGGCCCGAGCCATCGTGGCAGCCGCCACCGCCCATGCCGAAGCCGCCGCGCTGGGACTGCGTGGCACTGGGTTCCAGTCGGCGACCGGCCGCGGGGTGAAAGCGACCGTGGACGGGTCCGAAGTCCTCGTGGGTGGACCCAACATGCTCCGCGAACTCGCCCTGGACACCCCCGAGAACCTCCGCGCTGACACCCAGGCCTGGACCGAGCGAGGGGCCGGGGTGTTGCACGTCGTCCGTGACCGCGCCGTCATCGGGGCGGTGGCCGTGGAGGACCGCGTCCGCCCCGAGTCCCGGGCCGCGGTGGCCGCCCTGCACGCCCGCGGGATCAAGGTCGCCATGATCACCGGCGACGCCCGTCAGGTCGCCGAGGCCGTGGGAGCGGACCTGGGCATCGACGAGGTCTTCGCCGAAGTCCTGCCGAAGGACAAGGACTCCAAGGTCACCGAGCTGCAGTCCCGCGGATTGCGCGTGGCTATGGTCGGCGACGGCGTTAACGACGCCCCCGCCCTGGCCCGGGCCGAGGTCGGCATCGCCATCGGTGCCGGCACTGACGTGGCCATGGAATCGGCCGGCGTCGTGCTGGCCGGCAACGACCCACGCGCCGTGCTGTCCATGATCGAACTTTCGAGAGCCAGCTACACCAAGATGATCCAGAACCTCACCTGGGCCACCGGCTACAACCTGATCGCTGTTCCTCTGGCCGCCGGCGTGCTCGCCCCGATCGGGTTCGTGCTCTCTCCGGCGGTCGGGGCGGTGCTGATGTCGCTGTCCACCATCGTGGTCGCCCTCAACGCCCAACTGCTGCGCCGGACCGATCTGGATCCGGCCCGACTGGCCCCGGCCAGCCCTTCGGATCGGGACACCACACTCCAGCCCGCGACGGCCACCAGCTGATCGCGGCCCTGGACCCTATGTCGAAACCCCAATGGAAGGAAACCCATGAAACGCAACACCACCACCCTGGCCGCCCTGGCCTTGGCCTCCGCCCTGGCCTTGACCGCCTGTGGCGGCACCGGTGCCGAGGACAACGGCGCCGGCTCCGAGTCCACCCCGGCCGCCAGCTCGGCTGCTGCCACCTCCACGGCCACAGACACCGCTGCCCCGTCCGCCACGGCTACCGGCTCGGCCGAGGAGATCTCGGCCGAGCATAACGACGCGGACGTGATGTTCGCCCAGATGATGCTCCCTCACCACGAGCAGGCCGTTGAAATGAGCGAGATGCTGCTGGCCAAGGACAACGTCCCGGCCGAAGTCGCGGACTTCGCCCAGCAGGTGATCGACGCCCAGGGACCGGAGATCGAACGCATGAATGCCATGCTCACCGCCTGGGACGCGGAACCCATGGCAGAGATGGAGGGCATGGACCACGGCGGGATGTCCGGGATGATGTCCGAGGAGGATATGGCCGCTCTCGAGGAAGCCCAGGGCACCGAGGCGGCCCGGCTGTACCTGGAACAGATGACAGCCCACCACGAGGGCGCCGTCGACATGGCCCAGGACCAGGTCGACAACGGCCAGAACCCCCAAGCGGTGGCCCTGGCCGAGCAGGTCATCACCGCCCAAGAGGCCGAGATCGCCGAGATGGAGCAGATGCTCGGAAACCTCTGACGGGATCCACGGCCCCCTCTTGATCGGCTCTGCCCGTTCCGCTGCCGCACCAAGGACCTACACGGCCCCCTCCATCCTGGGTGGGGCCGTGTAGGTCCTGGCGCATCGGTTGGACCTCCAACCGACTCGGGATCCCGACATTGCTGGGGGTGCGCCCTGGGGATCCGTCAGTCGGTGGGGCACTGGCGTTCGGCCGGTTCCTCGTAGTCAGGCACGGACCGTGCTTGGGCCTGCTCGGGGGTCGTGACGATCCCGTTGTCCTGGATGTCCTGGATCAGCCAGTCCATCTCGAAGATTTCCCTCCGCTGGGCCTCGCTGATTTCCACGGCCAACTGACACACCCTGACGTCCTCGATACCGGCCCGCTCGGACCTCGTGATGGCCAGCGAGTGGTGTGGAATCATGGCGCGCATGAAATCGCTGTCGTTGACGGTCGCCTGGCTGCGGTCCAGGACGATGCCGCCGCCCAGAAGCACCGCGCTCACGAGCACCACAGCAATGTTCGCCTTCGCGTTCCGGTACATGTTGAGCATCCAGGCCAGCATCACCAGCCCCATCGCCCCGCCCATGGTCAAGGCCATGAACAGCCTGCTCTCACTCCAGCGGACGTGTCCCCACTCCCAGGAACCGGCGAACATCGTCCAATACATGACCACCATGCCGGTCAGGATCATCGCGGCGAACCGCAGGTACATCTTCAGGGAGCGGCTGGGCGCCTGATGACCCCCGCCGCGATCACCACCCTGGTCACTGCTGTGCTCTGTCTTTGACACGTCGAGTTCTCCTTCTGCGGGGATGCTCTTGTACCGCCGGGCCAGTCAGGGCCAGCAGCCGTGGAACACGTGCTGCTGGCCCTGACCGGCATTCCGGCATGGGCCTGGACTGCGCTCAGCCCAAGGAGGCGAGCAACTCGGCGCAGGCCCGCTCGCAGCGCCGGCAAGCCTCAGCACACACCTTGCAGTGCTCATGCATTTCAGCGTGGGAGGCGCACTCGTCCCCGCACGTCTTGCAGGCGGTCCGACACGCCTCGAGCAGGGCACGAGTGGTCTCGACATTGTTGCCGGTCTGCCTGGACAGCACCGCCCCGGTGGTGGCACAGATGTCGGCGCAGTCCAGATTGAACCGGATGCACTGCCTCAGTTCGGCCACCATGTCCTCGGCCAGGCACGCGTCCGCACAGGCCGTACAGGTCTGAGCGCACTCGAAACAGGCCTCGATGCACTCGGCCAACTTCTGCCGGTCGATGTCGCCCAGGTCCTTCGGGTAGGTATCCAGCATCGAGCTCACGTGATGGGTCATGGCTTACTCCTTCATCGGTGCGGTTCGGAAGACGAACCGGCCGGAACCGGCCCGCCATGCAACCGACCGTAGACCCCCGCCCGGCCCGGATAAAGGGCTCAACTTTGAAGATTCCGTGAAGATCCCAGCCGGTCACGGGCTCCGCTCGGGCCGTTCGAGCGGGCGGCTAGGCCCGAGATGACGGCCTTTCCGGTCCCGGCTCAACCCTGCATCGGCTCGGAACTTGGCACTCCGGCAAGTTGCGACCTGATAACGGATCCGTATTGTTGCATAACGTTCTGGTCACGGACCATTTCGGCTAAGTGATAGCTTGCTCGACGCCGAGTTGCGAGGCCGTGGGAGAAGTCCAGAACATGTACGCCAATGTCTACCGAGGTAACCCATGTCCTACCCCACCCGCCGTGCCCGCATCGAGGCTGAGGCCCAGGCCCGCCGTTCCCAGTACCGCCGTTCCCTCACCATGGGTGCGGTTGGCCTGACCACCGTGGTGGGAGCCACGGTGGCCGGCATGGGGCCGGCCGCAGCCAACGAGGGCGCCTACTCCGCGCCCAGCGGCTCCACTGCTAATTCCTGGACGTGGGAGGGCGGTACCGCAGCCGAGACGTCCCGCTCTTCCAGGGTTCACACGCACTCGTCCGGGACCAGCAGTGAGCCGGCCCAGGACATCCAGCGGGCCTCTTACTCCACTGCTTCCTCCAGTAGCACTGGTTGGGGGGCGGCCGTGCAGTGGGCTACGGCCAAGGCTGCCGATCCGGGCGTCGGTTACGTCTGGGGTGGTAATGGCCCGACCGGCTACGACTGCTCCGGCTTCACTCAGAACGCGTTCGCGCAGGCCGGCATTGAGCTGCCTCGGAACTCCAAGGCCCAGTATGCGGCCGCTAGCCAATACGTCTCCCTGGACAACCTCCAGGTCGGTGACCTGGTCTTCTGGTCTAACAACGGCTCGGCCTCCGGGATCTACCACGTGGCCATGTACATCGGCGACGGCAAAATCGCCCACGCTCGCAACCCGCAGATGGGGGTGGCCGTGACGGATGTCGACTACAGCCCCTGGAATATGATGGGCACCGCTGCCCGCTACTGAACGGCACGGGATCAGCCTGCTCGCAAGGTGAAGGCCTGCAGGGCCGATCGGTGCTTGACTGCATCTCTTCCAGTTGGTGGGCTCAGATTAGACGTAGCGGTTAGGCGGGACCCTTGGTGAAGGTCGTCCCGGCCGCGGTCCACACGGGTGCTGAACGAGAAGAGTCCGCTTGTGCAACACATGCTCCCGCGTCGGTCGCAGACCGTTTAGGGAGCTGGTCGGCTGCGTGTCGGTTCTCCCGCGTCGGCGGTGCCTCCGCCGGCGCGGCGAACTGATCTGGGATCGCACGTGGACAAGAATCATTCGTGACTCAAACGTTATATTCCCAGTCCCCGCCGTCGTGAAGGACCTCATGACAAGCATCGCCTTCCGGACCGCCTCTGCCCTGGTCGCAGCACTGCTACTGACATCGTGCAGCGCGCCTTCCCCCGTGCCGAACCTCCCTGGGGAAGCAGACGGCGCCGGCTCCGGCGCTTCCGCCTCTCGCGCGCCCGCTGCCCCATCATCGGCTGCCACCAGCCCGACGATGGAACCCGAGCCGGGACAGCAACTCCAGCAGCACGCCGTGGCTGCGGCCCATCCGGAGGCCGTCGAGGCCGGGATGGACATCCTGGCCCAGGGTGGCAATGCAGCCGACGCCGCTGTGGCCACGGCCTTCGCCGTGGCCGTGGTGGAGCCCTATGCCTCCGGGATCGGTGGCGGGGGATCGGCGATCCTGGCCGGCCCAGGTCGCGAACCGGTCAGCTTCGACTACCGCGAAGTGGTGGCCCAGGACGGCAGGATCCCGGACTCCGGCACGGGCATTCCCGGTTTCGTTGCGGGACTCGCCGAGCTGCATGCCGAGCACGGCGACCTGGACTGGGACCAGGTGCTGGAGCCGGCCATCGGTTTGGCGGGCGATGGCTTCCCCGTCTCGGAGTTCTTGTCTCTTCGGTTGCGTTCCGACTTCGGCCCCGCCTCCATTGAGGGGCTCAACCATTATCATGACGCTTCTGGCGATCCGCTGGCCGCCGGCGACCGGCTGGTTCAGCGGGATCTGGCTCAGACCATGGCCTCCTTGGCCCAGGAGGGACCGGAGTCCTTCTATACCGGCGGCCTGGCTGCGGAGTTGACCAGGGTTGACGGTCTGGACGCCGATTCCCTGGCCGCCTATGAGCCGGAGCAGGTCGTGCCGGTCGGCGGTGTCGTCGGAGACTACGAGGTCCTCTCGGCTGCCCCTCCGCTGCCCGGTGCGGCCCTGGTCCAGCAGTTGCAGCTCGCCGAGGCCTTGGGCATCGACGGCCACGAGCCCGGCAGCCCCGGATACGTAGACCGGCTGTCCGAGGCATGGATCGCGGCCGAGGGTTCGGTGAAGCACCTGATCGGCGACCCGGATTTCGTGGACGTTCCCGTCGATCGGATCACGGATCCCGAAGCCAACGCCCGGATCGCCGAGCAGGTGAATCTGCTGGCCGGCGGAGCCGACGCCAGCGCCTCCACGGGGCCGGACGCCCGCGAGGGCGCCGTGCCCGGTGCCGGGGACGCATTGGTGCAGGCCACCGGTCAGCCCGTGACGGCTGGGAACACGACGCACCTGACTGTGGTGGACCAGGACGGTTTCACGGTGTCGATGACCAACACGCTCACGAGCTTCTGGGGCGGCAGCGAGTCGGAGTACGTGGGAGGGTTCTTCCTCAACAATCAACTCTCCCGGTTCGCCACGGAGGAGTCGGAGGCCAACCAGCCGGAGCCGGGGCGCAAGTCCGTGAGCTGGTCGGCCCCGAGCATGGTGCTCGACGATCAGGGCCGGCCGGTGCTCGGGCTGGGTAGCCCGGGCGGGCACCAGATCCCGAACATCCTCACCGGCGTGCTGGTGGCGTGGGGCCTGCGGGACGCCACGCTGCAGGAGGCCGTGGACGCACCCCGATTCCACCTGCAGGACGGCGTGCTGGCCGTAGAGGAGGAGCCCTCCCCCGAGCTAGCCGAACTGATCGCGGCACGGGACTGGGAACTGCAGCGCACCGAGCGTGACCAAGCGATCTTCGGTTCCGTGCAGGCCCTGGAGATCAACTACGAGACCGGTCAGATTACCGGTGCCAGGGACAACCGCCGGGAAGCAGACGTGGCCATCGCCGACTCCCGGACGGGAGCAGAATGACAGCCATGGGCACTGTCCCCTTTTCCTTCGACCAGCCCGACGGTGAACGGCGGACCCCGCGTCCGTCCGACGGCGGAACCGGTCAACCGGGGCGTGACGCCCACGGATCCAGCGTGGGACGCGCCAGCGACGGACAGTCCGACGGCAGAGGGCAAGGTGGACGACTGGTCGGTCTGGACGTCGCCCGGTCGATGGCAATCATCGGGATGATCGCCGTCAACGTGGGCCCCCGGGGCGCCGACGGCATCCTGGGCACGCTGTACGACCTCCCCCTGGGGCGGGCCTCCCTGCTGTTCATGCTCTTGGCCGGGGTCGGGACATCCATCATGACCCGGTCCGTGCGCGCTCCCAGCGGTGCGTCCATGCCGTGGCGTACCCTCCTGTGGCGGGCGGCGCTGCTGCTGGTCGGCGGCTTGGCCCTGCAGTTGGCTGGCCATGAGGCGAGTGTGATCCTGCCCCTGTATGGGCTCCTTTTTATCGCCTGTCTGCCATTGCTGAAGGCACCCGGCTGGTTGCTGGCCGCCCTGTCCGGCGCATCCCTGGTCCTCGGCCCGCTGGTCTGGCTGGCAGCGCGGAGGGAATCTGACGCGTTCCAGGTCACGGAGCCGACCCTGCTGGACCCACCCGCTGAGATCCTGGGCGGCATCCTCTTCACGGGGTCTTACCCGCTGGTGGTGTGGGCGGCCCCCTTCCTGATAGGGATGCTGCTCGGACGCATCGACCTGAGGAACCCGGCCCTGCACCGACGGCTGGTGTTGTGGGGTGCAGTGGCAGCCGTGGGCGCGTACCTGCTCTCGCAGCTCCTCATCCTGGTCCTGGGCGCGCCGGGCCGGATCGTGGGGCTAGATCGGCTCGTCTCGGCAACCGCCCATTCCCAGATGCCGTTGTGGCTGGTCTCCAGTTCCGGTGCCGCGCTGTTCGTGCTGGGCCTGTGCCTGATGGGGGAAAGGTTCGCGTCCCGGCACCTGTCCGTGTTGGCGGCCACCGGCCGGCTGTCCCTGACCGTCTACGTGGGACACCTACTGGCCCTGGCCGTCATCGTCCGCCCAGGCCCGGGCTCCCTGGCCGAAGGGATCCTGGTCACGGCGGTCCTGTGCACCGCAGCGGTCGTCTTCTCCTGGCTCTGGACTCGACGGTTCCAGACCGGCCCGTTGGAGATACTGTTGCGCCTGCCGCCGCGGAAAACGACATCCGAACGGAACGGGTAACAAGCACCGTCCACTGCCGATATGCGTGCTCAGGATCTCCCGTATCCAGCATTGCGCTGTGTAATCGGCATGAACCGGATCCGACTGGAGCCTGATCACTCCATAGACGAACGCGGCTGCCAAGCCCAAGTCGTTTTGCCTTCTTCCTGAGGTCAGTGGTGTGCGTGCTGGCAATCCACGCTCGACACTTTTGTGCGTGGGTGCCAACGGCACCCACGCTGCCGATCGCGAGCCGGATGGCGATTCCAGCTTGGTCCATTGTCTTTCCCGATGGTGCTTGACAGGGATACCCCCTGCGGGTATAAATAAGACCGTAACGTACCCCCCTGGGGTATAAAGTCCAATCGGGAGAGATCATGAACACCACTGAATTTCAGGTGACCGGAATGACCTGCGGGCATTGCGAGATGTCGGTGCGCGAAGAGGTTGAGGAGGTCCCCGGCGTTGAGTCGGTCGAGGTGAGCCACCAGGACGGGACGCTCGTGGTCACCGGCGCCGAACCCGTCGATGAAACCGCGGTCATCTCTGCGGTGCAGGAGGCTGGCTACCAGGCGGTGCGGTCGGCGTGAATACTGCCGGACGGCTGGGTGCCTACGCTGCGGGGCTGGCGGTGGTCTTCGCTGGTTCCTTCGCGGCCGGCGGAGCCCTAGTGCCGGACGAAACGGTCTCAGCCTGGATACAGCAGGCTGAGGAGCTGCGGATGGACCAGCACCCCGCCGACGGGCAGGAGGAACACCCCGCCCCCGCCGAATCGCCTGAGCCAGCCGACACGGACGACGACCTCTGACTCTGGCCAAGGATCAATGAGTGTGGCCGGACCTCCCGGCGACACCGGAAGAAGGATGAACCCCATGTCTGCACCCCTGGTCACGCCTGAGGCGGGCAGTACCGACGTCGAACTGGTGATCGGCGGAATGACCTGTGCCTCGTGCGCGAACCGGATTGAGCGCAAGCTCAACAAGCTCGAGGGCGTCACCGCAGCGGTGAACTACGCCACCGAGAAAGCCCGGATCAGCGCCCCGGCTGGCTACGACCCCCAGTCCCTGGTCGCCGAGGTTCAGAAGGCCGGCTACGCCGCCACACTGCCCGGCACCGGCCGGCAGGACCAAGACGGGGAAGACGACCACCCCGACGCCGAGCTGGTGTCCCTGCGGCACCGGCTGATCGGCGCCGCGGTGCTGGGCATCCCGGTCATCGCCATGTCGATGATCCCGGCCCTGCAGTTCGAGTACTGGCAGTGGTTGTCCTTGGCGCTGGCCGGACCGGTGATCGTCTGGGCTGGCTGGCCGTTCCACAAGGCCGCCTGGATGAACTTGCGCCAGGGCACCGCCACCATGGACACGCTGATCTCAATGGGCACCATCGCGGCGTTCCTGTGGTCCCTCTACGCCCTGTTCCTCGGCACCGCAGGGACCCCGGGGATGACACACCCCTTCGAGCTGTCCGTGGCCCCCACCGACGGGGCCGGGAACATCTACCTCGAGGTCGCCGCCGGGGTGCTGCTGTTCATCCTGGCCGGCCGCTACTTCGAGAAGCGCTCCAAGCGCCAGGCCGGGGCCGCGCTGCGCGCGCTGCTGGACCTGGGCGCGAAGGACGTGGCCGTGCTGCGCGACGGGGCCGAGACCCGCATCCCCACCGACCAACTGGCCGTGGGCGACGAGTTCGTGGTGCGTCCCGGGGAGAAGTTCGCCACCGACGGCGTCGTGGTCACCGGCCGCAGCGCGGTGGACGCCTCGATGCTCACCGGCGAGTCCGTGCCCGTGGAGGTCGCCGAGGGCGACCCGGTCACCGGGGCGACCGTCAACACCGGCGGCCGGCTCGTGGTCCGCGCCACCCGCATCGGCTCCGACACGCAGTTGGCGCAGATGGCCAGGCTGGTGGAGGACGCCCAAACCGGCAAGGCAGAAATCCAGCGGTTGGCCGACCGGATCTCCGGGGTGTTCGTGCCCATCGTGATCGCCATCGCGGTGGCCACCCTGGCCGCTTGGCTCGGTGCCGGGTTCCCGGCCGCCGCCGCGTTCACCGCCGCCGTGGCCGTGCTGATCATCGCCTGCCCCTGCGCCCTGGGCCTGGCCACCCCCACTGCCCTGCTGGTCGGCACCGGTCGCGGCGCCCAGCTGGGCATCCTCATCAAGGGCCCGGAGGTGCTGGAATCGACCCGCAAGGTCGACACCATCGTGTTGGACAAGACCGGGACCGTCACCACCGGCAAGATGACCCTGCAGGGCGTGCACCCCGCTGCCGGGACCGGCCAGGACGAGCTGTTGCGCCTGGCCGGGGCCGTGGAGGACGCCTCCGAGCACCCGATCGCCCAGGCCATCGCCCGCGGCGCCACCGAACGCGTGGGAGCCCTGCCGGTTCCCGAGGCCTTTGCCAACCACGAAGGCCGCGGCGTGCAGGGCGTGGTCGACGGACACCTGGTCATCGTTGGCCGCGAGACCATGCTGGCCGACTGGTCCCTGACCATGCCGGCGGACCTGGCTGACACGAAGGCCCAAGCCGAGTACACCGGTCAGACGGCCGTCGTCGTGGCCTGGGACGGGCAGGTCCGCGGTGTGCTGGTGGTGGCCGATGCCCTCAAGGCCACCAGCGCCGAGGCGATCGCCCTCTTCCGCAGCCTGGGCCTGAAGCCGATCCTGCTGACCGGTGACAACCGTGCCGTGGCCGAACAGGTCGCCGCCCAGGTGGGCATCGAGGAAGTTCTAGCCGAGGTGATGCCCCAGGACAAGGTCCGCATCATCACCGAGCTGCAGGAGCGGGGGCAGGTCGTGGCCATGGTCGGTGACGGCGTCAACGACGCCGCGGCCCTGGCCCAAGCGGATTTGGGCCTGGCCATGGGCACCGGTACCGATGCGGCCATCGAGGCCGCCGACATCACCCTGGTCCGCGGGGACCTGCGTGCCGCCGCGGACGCGATCAGGTTGTCCCGCAAAACCCTGGGTACGATCAAGACCAACCTGTTCTGGGCGTTCGCCTACAACACCGCTGCGATTCCGCTGGCCGCCCTGGGCCTGCTGAACCCGATGCTCGCCGGGGCGGCCATGGCCTTCTCGTCCGTCTTCGTGGTCGGCAACAGCCTCCGGCTACGTGGTTTCACCAGCAAGGCCGGCACTACCGTGCAGGCCGCCAGTCCAGCGCCGGAATCCCAGCCGGCCCACGCCCTAACCACCTGAAACGTCTGACGCCTGACCGAGTGGAGACCACCATGACCACCCCCGCCGAAGCGACCGAAGCCGCGCACCATGCCGGGCACCACGGATACATCTCCGACAAGGACCGGTACCTGGCCCGTCTTAGGCGCATCGAAGGACAGGCCCGCGGCATCCACCGCATGGTCGAGGAAGAGAAGTACTGCATCGACATCCTCACGCAGGTCTCTGCTCTCACCTCCGCCCTGCGCGGGGTCGCATTGGGACTGCTGGACGACCACATGAAGCACTGCGTCGTGGATGCCGCCCAGCTCGGCGGAGACGAAGCCGAAGCCAAGATGAAAGAAGCCTCGGACGCCATCGCACGTCTCGTCCGCTCCTGACCCGACCGCCAGCACCTCAGAGTCATGCCCACCGTTTAGCGGACGGGCCCCTCGCGATCGCAACAAGGTGGTCCACGACGAAGTCGCCATTGGAGCCCGGTCGGGAGGGTGTACCCCTTCGAGACACTCGCGGTGCCGACGGAAGTGTGCTGTTAGAGAGGAGCCCACAATCACATTGGGACTAACACGGATGACGGGACACCGAGGGGTGCGGGCCAACGACCTACTATGGAACCGTGAATTCTCCCGCAGACGTTGCCCCCGGCACTGAGGCAACTCGCCCCCTGAGCTGGTACGCCCGGCCCTTCGGCACGGCCTGGGTGCTGCTGATCACCGCCCTGCTGGGCCTGTACGGCACCCTCATGCTGGTCATGGAACGGGTGATGCTGTGGAACGATCCGAACCACATCACCAGTTGCGATCTCAATCCCTGGGTGTCCTGCGGCGAGGTCATGAAGACGTGGCAGTCCCAGCTGTTCAACTTCCCCAACCAGTTCATCGGCATGGTGGCATTCCCGATCGTCATCACCATCGCCATGGGCCTCTTTGCCCGGGCTCGGTTCGCCCGCTGGTTCTGGATCGGCATGAACCTCGGAGTCCTGGCCGGCTTCGTCTTCATCGTCTGGCTGTGGAGCCAGGCCGTCTACGAGATCAACATCCTCTGCCTGTACTGCATGGTCGTCTGGGCCGGCATGATCCCCCTCTTCGTCCTGCTGACGTCCCGGAACCTCCAGCACGGTGTGATCCCCGCGTCTGCCAGGGTTAAGAAGTTCGCCGCGGAGTGGTCCTGGCCGATCATCGTCCTGCTCTACGTGGGCGTGCTGGCCTCGATCATGCTGCGCTTCTCCAACGCTTTCTTCTAAATCGAAGCACCTCCCCGTCGCGAAAACGTGCCAGCTGAAGAACTGGCGGTCTTCTGTCTCCATGCCCTCACCCTGGCCGGCATGCGCCCACAGTCGTGACATGACCCTGGGCAGGTGGTCCCCACCGTGGAGGGACGACGCGCACCCGGACTGCAGGGACCTTGCCGGATCGTGGATTGCGGCCGCCGTGTCCACCGGTAGTCGTGTCCCGGAGGCTAAGTTGGACGCACCCGGCGCCGGGGACGGCGCCGAGGCCCGAGTCGCAGGAGGCGGAGTGTTTCGACCCACTGACGGACGGTCCTCTCGCCTCGGCCTACTGCAGGCCACCGCTGACGCCGTGTTACAGGGCGGCGGCCCCCTGCCGGGGCATCGGTGCACGTGGGACTTGACTATGATCCTCGGTGACACGAACGGCCCCCGCCGGCGACCACGGATCTAGAATGAGGTCCTGTGACGTGTACCACGCAGCCTGAGGGGGTATCGGGATGAGGGCGTGGCTTTCGCGCACCCGTGGCGGCCTCCGCAAGCAGTCGGCCGGCGGTATGGCCGGTCACGCCCGCCGTCATGGCGGGCCGCGTCGGGCGAGGGCGGTCCGCCGGGTCTGCGCCCTGCTGGCCGCTACTGGACTGGCGGTGGTGGTCGCCGGCTGCGCTGGGCCCGGCCAGGGGCAGCCCCCGGAACCGGTCCTGGGGCACGGCGAGCAGTTCTCGGTGGGTGTCTTCGAGCCTCGGGCCGGCCGGGTCGGCGCGCCCCGCGCGGGGACGCTGGTCGTGCACGAGGGCGGGTGCCTGGCCCTGCGGCACTCCCCCGCCGCCGGCGGTGGGACCCGGGTGGTGGCCGTCCCGGTGGGCAGTTCCGTGTCCGAGCGGGGCACGGTGTACGTTGTGGCCGGCGACGCCGACCGCAACGACGGGCCGGTCATGGCCGGGCATGTGGGAGCCCAGGTCCGGTTCAAAGGCCCCGAGGTGGTCCTGGGCGAGGTGGGCGGCAAAGGCGTCTTCATGCCGCCGGGCTGTAGAGCCGACGGCACTCGGATCCTGTTGGTCAAGCCCTGAAGGCCGCACTGCTCGGGCAGGCAACGGCGTCGTGAGTCCCCGGGCTGGCGTTGGGCAGCCGCCTAGGGCGTGTCTCCTAATGCCTTGAGCCAGATGGTGATGGCGCGCAGTACCACGCCGCCGCGGTAGGTCAGCGCGAGCTTGTCATAGCGGGTGGCCAAGGCCCGCCACTGCTTGAACACGTTGAAGGAGCGCTCCACCACGTTGCGGCGCTTGTAGGCCTCGGGGTCGTAACCGACGGGCCGTCCGCGCTTGGCACCGCGGCGGGTACGGTTGGCGATCTGGTCGGCCCGTTCCGGGATCACCGCCTGCACACCCTTGCGGCGCAGCAGCGCCCGGATGGCCTTGGAGGAGTAGGCCTTGTCGGCCAGGGCCCGCACCGGGGTGGTCCGGGGCCGTCCCCTGCCGGTGCGGGGCACGTACAGGCCGGCCAGGACGTGTTCGAACATCGGGGCGTCCCCGCCCTGGCCCGGGCCGAGCAGTATCACCAGCGGGCGCATGTTCCCGTCGCACAGGTGGTGGATCTTGGTGCTCAGCCCGCCCCGGGAGCGGCCGATCGCGTGGTCAGGCGGCTCCTGGCGCTGTTTCATGTAGTTCGTCAGGTCCCCCTGTGCTGCGCGTCAGGTTCGTGGCGTGCTGGTGCGCGCGGTTGATGGTCGAGTCGACCGAGACCTCCCAGTCGATCAGGCCGGCTGCGTCCGCGTGCCCGAGCAGCGCGGTGAGGATGGCGTCCCAGGTTCCGTCGCCGCTGAACCGGCGGTGGCGCTTCCAGATGGTCTGCCACGGGCCGAAGCACTCCGGCACATCGCGCCAAGCGATCCCGGTCCGGTACCGGTAGATGATGCCCTCGACCACCACCCGGTGGTCCCGGAACGGCCGGCCCGCCCCGGTGGCCGAGGGCATCAATGGCTCGATCAGCGCCCACTGCTCGTCGGTCAGGGCTTCAGTGCGTGTCACTCGTCCAGCATGTCAACGCGACCAGCCACCCATTAGGAGACACACCCTAGGCGGCTACCACGACACCGTCACCCCGCGGGCCGAAACCGCCAGCGTTGACGAACTCCGCGACACCGGACTGCTGATGGTCCCGTTGATCCCCAACCGCACCATCGTGCAGGAGGCCAGGACCGCACGCTCCTGGTACGGCGACTACCGAAAGGGCCGCCCCGTCGTCGACGCATACACCGAGATCACCAGGAAGGTCCTCAGCGCATGAGCACCCAACCAGACCGCCCCGAAACCTTGCCCCGCCGCAACCGGCCTCAACCGGCTCCAGATGAGGCGGTTGACCCCGTCGTGCCCACGGTTCGCACCAGTGAAGGTCAGCCGTCCCAGGTGCAGGCCCCGGCAGGGTCGGCCCGAACAACCCGGCGAGGGCAAGCCACCGTGCAGCTCGGAGTTCGCGTCACTGAGGACATCGCAGACCTCGTCGCGGCAGAAGCTGACCGTCGCGGCATCAGTCAACGCGCCGTCGTCGAAGAAGCGCTCCGCGCCCACCTCGGCGGCTGATCCTGTGACGGCTGACTTCCGCGATGCGTCAGTCCGCCCACACCGCCAACGGCATCAGTTGGGAACTACCTGGGGCCGCTGAGGACGAAGCCCGGGCGATCACCGACGCGAGCTAACCCAGACCCTGAATCAGCTCAGGTCCGTTGTTGCGCACGTTGCCTATGGCGGTCCCGACTTCGGTCAGGGTCCATGCTGAGGCGGTCTGGTAGGCCTGGTTCCGCACGTGCTCGACCAGTGCTTCGGCTTCGCCTGCGGAGGCTAGCTTCTCGGGGTTCAGCCAGGTGTGCATGGTGTCGCGGTCCATGGGCAGGGGTAGGCGGTCGTGCAGGCCGGCCAGTTGTTCCAAGGTGGCCTCGCCGGTGCCGGTCTTGGGGGAGGGGCCGGTCAGGATGGTGCAGCTCAGAAGCCACCTGCCCTCATCGCCCTCCGCATCAGCCGGGTCTTTCCACCACTCGTAGAGCCCGGCGAAGTAAATCAGGGAGCCGTCTGCGGGGTGAACGAAGAAGGGCCGCTTCGGTGTGCCCTTGGGTGCATCTGCGGGGGGTTTGAGCCATTCGTAGTACCCGTCGACCGGGACCGCGCACCGTTTGGCTTTCACGGCAGCGCGAAAGGTTGGTTTCGTGGAGACGGTTTCCGAGCGGGCGTTGAAGGCCCGCGAGCCGACGGATACGTCCTTGGCCCATGGCGGGACCAGGCCCCATCGGGCCACGTGGATTTCCCGGCGGGTCTCGTCCTCGATCGCTCGTTCTAGGATGATGGGAACCTCGCTGGTCGGTGCGACGTTCCAGTTCGGTCGAAGCACCAGCTCTTCCTCGGGCTCGACCGCACCGGCATCTGCCACCAGGTCGCCGATGGCTCGGGCCATCACATACCGTCCACACATGAGGCCCAGTCTGCCGCACGCGCTCCTGCGGGCCGAGGGCACAAAGGCCGAACGGATGAACATCACTGCCTCCATCGAGACTATCCCCGACGATGACACGGGTCGTGGAGATCGGCAGGCCGATGAGCTGCCGGTTGAGGCCGAGTCCTATGAGGCGGGGGTTGCCGCGCTGCGTGCCCGGGTGCCTGAGGGCTGGTGGATCATGAATCTGCGGCGCACCGAGTACAAAGCCGAAGACCCCTCACCACTGGTCCCGGGGTCTGCGGGAGTCCTTCACAGGCGGACAGTGACGAGCTCGTCCCAATGGGTGGTGGCCCTGGGGGAGAGCATGGCCCGGCGCATCTGCCACGACGGCGGTGTTCCGAGGCCGCCGTATCCCAGGCCGACGCTCCCGACCCCGAAGCGGGCCACCACGGCGTCCAGGGTGGGGCCGAGATTGCGGCCCTCCCCGGGTGGGCCGAGGCCGGGCAGGGTCTCGGCCTGGCCTGCGGGGCGCAGATCGGTGAGCACGACGCCAGCCCGCACGTACCGGGTGCCCGGGCGGATCAGCTCGGCCAAGCCCAGGGATCCACGAGCGATCGTCACTGGCTCTGCCGTGGGCACGGGTAGGACGGCGCTGATCTGGGGCGAGTGGGGTTCCTGGTCCGTGGCGAACGGCGAGGTCGACGCCCAAGCGGTAAGGACCCGGGCTTCTTGTCCGGCATTGCGTAGCCGGGAGGCGAGTTGCTGGGCGTAGATGGAGAGGACTTGGCGCATGGCCGGGGTGGTGGTGACCGGTTCCGAGAAGGATCGGGAGTAGATGAGCTGGTCTTTGTACTGGCGAGGTTCTTCCTCGAGGGGGATGCACGGGGTGCCGCGCAGTTCGCGCACGGTGCGCTCCAGGACCACCGAGAACCGCCGGCGCATCTGCCCGGGGTCTTGGGCGGCGAGGTCTGCGGCGGTATGGATATTCAGATTCGCTAGGCGGCGGCCCAGCCGGCCGGCCACGCCCCAGAGATCAGTGACGGGGATGCTGGCCAGAATGGTGTCTCGTTGGGTGGGGGAGTAGGCCCCGAAGTGACACACTCCGACCCGGGACAGCGGGGCGGAACGCTTCACCCCGAGGAGGGCAACCTTCGCCAACGTCTTGGTGGGGGCGATGCCCACGCGCACCGGAATCCCGGTGCAGCGGGCCACGTCCTCGCGGATACGCCGGCCGGCCTGGATCACCTCTTCGACGGTGCCGCGCAGGCTGATGAAGGACTCGTCGATGCTGTAGACCTCCTGCCAGGCGGCGTGCCGGCCGATGACCTCCATGACCCTCGCCGAGAGGCTGCCGTAGAGCTCGTAGTTGGAGGACCGTGCCACGATCCCCTGGGTGGCGGCGACGGGCTCGAGCTTGAACCACGGGATCCCCATCGGGACCCCCAGTACCTTGGCCTCCTGGGACATGGCCACCACGCAGCCGTCGTTGTTGGACAACACCACCACCGGGCGGTCCTCCAGGCGCGGGTCGAAGACCCGCTCACACGAGGCATAGAAGCTGGCGCAGTCCACCAGAGCGATCACGGCCTCACGAGGTGCGGGAGACATGATGCAGTGCCACCGTGACCACACCCCAGACCCGCAGATCCGAGAGCGAGGGAACGGCAATGTCGGGATACGCCGGGTTCTCCGAGGAGAGCACCACCCGGTCCGCTTCGATTCTGAGCCGTTTCACGGTCAGTTCGCCATCAAGCACGGCGATCACCACGTGGCCGTGCTGGGGGCGGATCGAGCGGTCCACCACCAGTTCGTCGCCGTCCCAGATCCCGGCACCGGTCATGGAGTGCCCTCGCGCCCGCACTAGGTACGTCGAGGCCCGGTTGGGCATCAGGTGATCCGTCAGATCAATCTCGGCGGTGGTGTAGTCCTGGGACGGCGAGGGGAAGCCGGCCTCCACCACGCCGTCATTGACGCGCGTTCGCAGCTGCTCCCCGAGCCCTTCGGCGAGAGCCCGGACCTCGGTTGCCAGCAAGCCCTCACCTCACGCGAATCGAAAGTATGTTCGATTGCCAATCGTGCATGTGGTAAGCAGGCGGCAATTCCACCCGAGGGCTATGTAGCCGCATTTTGTGCTACAGTTTAGGAATGGGGGTGGAGCGGACGCGTAGCGCTGACAAGCACGGGATAACCCGAGAGGGTGCGCTCTGCGCCATGATGCATGCCGAGGTGACAGCAGAAATCGAGGGCGAGCCAGGGGATCAGACCATCGTGTATATCGGCCACTCGCATGGGCGGACTGAGCGCTACCTCGAAGTGATCGCGGCCCACTAACCACCCCGCACCGTCGTCGTCTTCCACGTCGTGGACCTCACCGATCAGTTCCGATACCTATTGCATGAAGGAGAAGCGCCATGACCGCCGATACGTACGAAGAGCTGGCCGGCCGGGCTGCGCGTGGAGACCTGACCGTGAAGCCGGGCACCATTCGGCGCGGCGAGGATGCCCGCCCCGATGCGCGCCACGCTCTCGTGGAAGCAACTGGAGCGGCAAGCCCACAGGAGGCCGTGCGGCTGGCCGTGGGGCGGCCGCCGGCCGGGACGAAACGAGGGCCCTCACCTGTCGTTCGGGCCCGCGTGCCGCAGGCCCTGAAGGATCGCGTGCATGCTCTTGCGGAGCGCGAGCAGCGCGACGAGTCCGACATCGTGCGTGAGGCCGTCGCTGCGTACCTCGAGCTGCGACATGTTTCCTGACCCTGGGTGGTAATCGTCCCTGGGCGACGGAGCGTTACCCGGTGCTGTCGGTGGCCGCGCCGCTCAGGTCGCGATTGATCTGCGGTTCGCCGGAGTCCTCGAAGATGATGAGGACATCCTGATGGACGGTGCCGTCCGGCATGGTGATGTCGGCGCGGAGTGCATTGCCGCGCCAGCCCTTATCTTCGACTGATTCGACCCCGTACTTGTTGGCGACATTTTCCTGGATGTTGGACTGCGAGGCGAAGTGTCCGTAGATCGAATAGGCGAGAGTCGCCAGACCGAGCACGAGAATGCCTGCACCCGCGAACACCTCGCGGACGGCGTCTTTGATCCGGTCCGGCCCGGCGTAGCGGGCGTCCTCGTCATCCAAGTGGGCTTGGTAGCGTTTGCGGCGCCACAGCCCGTGGGCGAGGACCGCCAGCCCCGCGATCGTCACGAGTGTGCCGATCCATTGGGTGACGAGTGGGGTCTGGAGGTCGATCGGGGCGTACATGACTTTATTGTCTCCCGGATGCCCCAGCCGGGAGTCTTCTGGTCGTGTACCAGTCGCGGGACAAGGCGGCCGGGAGGCCGGGCCTATCATGGGCCACTATGGATCCAGCACCCCAGAAGCCGGCGGATCATGTGCCGGTTGATAGCTTTGCGAACCGATATGGGCGGACCCAGCGTGCTCGGCCGTCATTCGGGTCCCGCTGGGGCAAATGGATTGCCGTCACCGCCCTAGTGCTCGCCGTGGCCGCTACTGCCTGGTTGGCATTCCCGACCTCGCAGGACTCTCTGTCCTGGAAAGACGTCGGCTACGCCATTGACTCCCCGACCCGGGCCTCGGTGACGTTCGAAGTCACCAAAGATTTCGAAGACACCGTGGCCTGCGCCATTCAAGTGCTTTCCGAAAACTATGCCATCGTGGGCTGGCGGACCGTCACCATCGGTCCGGCGAAGGTCGAGGATGCCACAGGCGGTTCCCTTCCCTCGGACAAGTCTCAGTACTACGACGTCAACCTGCGCACCGATTCTCTCGGGGTGAACGGCGGCGTCAACTCCTGCTGGATCGAGCAGGACGTCTGAGCCTGGATCTCCTGCCTGCACCTCATTCACCGCACCTCCATCGCGCCCCCTGAGTACTGGTCGCCTGATGAAAAGGGTTCGCCCGCCTCTCGAAGGACCCCCTCGAGAAGGCGGCCGCGATACCCTGTCGCCGGTCGCTTGATACCTCTTCGCCGGGCATGACATCAGGGACTGGGGTGGGGCGCCCCCGGCATTCCATAAGTCGTCGAAGAGCTGGAGGAGCCGCCGACCCTCAGGAGAAGCAACATCAGGCTCCGAGGCGGCGGGCGGAAATCCGGTTCTACTACACTGCGTAGAAGTAGTTTTGGTCATCATCTGCCTAAGGAAGCGCTATGCGTCGCCTCACCCTCGGACTCAGCGTCCTTCTCATCGCCATTGGTTCCATCGCCTATATCGCCACGTCGTTCGCCAGCTGGACAGCACTGATCCCGGCCTTGCTCGGAGTCGTGATCTTGATTGCAGGTCTTATCAGCTTGAAGAAGCAGAAGCTCGGTGTCCACCTTGCCCTGGCCGTCGCCGTGCTCGGCGTGCTCGGCACATCGATGAACGTCCTGCAGCTCGGCGCGCTGATCGCCGGCGACGCGGAGCGTCCGACGGCTGTGCTCATCAGCACGATTACCTTCGCCCTGCTCATCTTGTACGTGGCGCTCGGCATCCACTCGTTCGTCACTGCCCGCCGCTGGAAAGCCGCGGAGGCCTGACCACCAGCATGGCTGAGGGCCCCGTCAGCGTTCCTTGTCTGGGCGGTAAGGGCCCCCAGCTTTATCGCCAGAAGGAGGCTGCCGCAGCCGGGAGGCCGTGCTCCGTACGAGGATCAACTGGGTGGTGAAGCTGCGGGAGTTGGCAGTTCAATCAGACCCGGTCAGGGGCCGGTGAAGGCGGGGAGGAACTGGATGAAGACGGAGCCGGCGACGCCGACGTAGACGACGGCGATGAGGGTCCCGGCCCAGCCGGTGGCGAACCGGGCCACCGCCGGCGGGGCGGGGATCACGCCGTGGGCGAGGTTGCGGGCGGTGAGCAGGATGAACAGCGGGATCATGGCCGCCCAGACGATCATGCAGTACAGGCACAGGATGTAGATCTCGTACAGGGCTTGGAACCAGAGCCAGGTCACGAAGGCCATCCCTAGGGTGACCCCGGCCTGCAGTCCGGCCCAGTACCACCGGCCGGGTCGGGCCCCGGAGAGCACCACCATCGCGGTGGCCAGGACCACGGCGAAAGCGACGATGCCGATCAGCGGGTTGGGGAACCCGAATAGCTCGGACTGCCAGGTGCCCATCACCCGCCCGCAGGACACCCAGGGGTTGATGTCACAACTGGTGACGTGGCCAGGGTTCTCGTACAGGGCCAGGCGCTCGAGCACGAGGATGGCCGAGGCGATCCAGCCCACGGCTCCGGTGACCAACAGGATCAGCCCGAAGGTCCGATGGTCGGCGAACCAGGCCCGGGCGGGTGCCATCGCTGCTGGCGAGGGGGATGGCTTCGAGGGATGGGTGGAAATGGTCGAGCGTTCGGTCATGGTGGAGGGCTTTTTCTGGTCTCGGTCCACGGTCAGAAGGCGTTGCCGGCGGCAAGCCACCTAGTCCTGGACAGCGGCTTCAACGGCGGCGGTGAACTCTTCCAGGGTGGACGGGGCGAGCTGCTCGCCGTCGAGGTAGAACGTCGGGGTCCCGGAGACTCCCAAGGCGGTGCCGTCGGCGACATCAAGCTCAACACGTTCCCGGGTCGCCGGATCCGCCACGGCGGCATCGTAGGCAGCCATGTCCAGGCCGAGGTCCTCGGCATAGCCGCGGAACACATCGCTGCGGTCCTCCGTGGTGTGGCTCCACTCGGTCTGGGTCTCGAACATCCGCTGATACATCGGCTCGTAAGCATCCTGCTGGGCAGCGGCCTCCACAGCCACGGCCGCGGTGACCGAGTTCGGGTGGCCCGGCAGCGGGAAGTAACGGTTCACGAAGGTGACGGTGTCCGCATACTCCGCCCGTAACTCCTCGACAAAGGGATAGGCCGCGGCGCAGCCCTCACATTCGAAGTCCAGGAACTCCACCAGCACGGCCTTCTCGTTCGGCGCCTGGGAGAGCACCCGGCTGTTCTCCCGGACCAGCTGCCCGCCCTCTTGGCTCGGTTGTCCGGATTCCTGACCGGTGGACGCGCTGGCGTCTTGCGGTGGGGTGGTGGTGGCGCCGCGGGCCACGAAATAGCCGATGGTGCCGCCGACGATGACCAGGGCCAGCAGGACCCAGACCACGATCTTGGCCCGGCGCTGCCGGGACGGGGCGGAGTCGGCCTTGGTCGGGGTGGGGTCGGTGGAAGTCATGGTCGGTCCTATCCGGTCGGGTGTGGTCTCGAGAGTAGGGAGGGGTTTAGACGGGGGTGGTGAAGGTGCCGGCGAGGTTCTGCAGCTGGTAGATCCACAGGGTCCAGATCCCGGTGACCATCAGGACCCCGACGAGCACCAGCAGGATTCCGCCGATGATGTTGAAGGCCCGGATGTGACGGCGGACGAAGCCCAGGGTGCGGGTGACCCAGTCCAGGCCCATCGCGACCAGCACGAAGGGGATGCCCAACCCGAGGCAGTAGAGGAAGCCCAGCAGGGCCCCGCGCCAGGGGTCCCCGGTGGTGGTGCTCAATGCCAGCACGGCGCTCAGGGTGGGGCCCATGCAGGGGGTCCAGCCGAGGCCGAAGACCACTCCGAGCAGCGGAGCGCCGGCGATGCCGGTCTTCGGCTGGAAGGACATCTTCTTGGTGCCCTGCAGAAAGGGCAGCCAGCCGACCAACACCAGGCCCATGAGAACGACGAATACCCCCAGGATCCGGATCAGCAGGTCCTGCCACTGCAGCAGCCAACCACCGATCACTCCGAAGGCGGCCCCGTAGGCGGTGAAGACCGCGGCGAAACCGAGGATAAACAGTCCCACCCCGGTCATCACCCGGCGCCGGTTGTCTTCCCGGCGCGGGTCGGCTAACCCGGAGACGTAGCCGAGGTAGCCGGGGACCAGGGGAAGAATGCAGGGGGAGAGGAAGGAGACCAGGCCGGCCACCGCGGCCAGTGGCATGGCGACCAGCAGGGCCCCGGACTGGACCGTTTCGGCAAAGAATCCGCCGATGCTCATGCTGCCCTCCCGAGGGGCGTCCTCCGGAGACCAGGATGAAGTGGGGGGCGTCGGTGACAGGCGGTCACGTACGGTCCTCTCTGCTACGGCGTGCGGGGCTCCGCATCGGCCGGGGCCCCGCACGACACTACATCAGGTGCTGTATAGTTCAGCGCATGCTGACTATTGCCACGCGACTGGATGTGATGCACCGGCTGGGGCGGGCGATGGCCGATCCCACTCGGTCCCGGATTCTACTGTCCCTGCTGGAGTGCCCGGGATATCCGGCGGAGTTGGCCCGGGATCTGGGGTTGAGTCGGTCGAACGTGTCCAACCACCTGACCTGCCTGCGGGACTGCGGGATCGTGGCCGTCGCGCCCGAGGGGCGCCGCACCCGGTACGCGATCGCCGATGCACACCTGACCCGCGCGCTGACCGCCCTAGTCGAGGTGACCCTGGCCGTGGATGCCTCCGCCCCGTGCATGGACCCGGGCTGCTCGGTGCCCGGGTGCTGCGACGCAGCGCAGGCGGCCTCGTGAGTGATGCATGCTGCAGCGCCGCGGAGACCACTGGGGGCGCATCCGAGGAGGCCGAGGCGCACCGGCCGTGGTGGCGAGATGCGGCCATCCTGCTCCCGGTGCTCTCCGGGGTGGCCTTCCTGACCGGGCTGGTCCTGGAGTGGTCCGGGGCCGGCGTCGCGGCCACGGTGGTGTTCTGGGTCGGGCATCTTGGCCCGGCGCTGCCGGGACGGGGCGGAGTCGGCCTTGGTCGGGGTGGGGTCGGTGGGAGTCATGGTCGGTCCAATCCGTGGGGTCGGGAGTCAGGGGCAGGGGTTTAGACGGGGGTGGTGAAGGTGCCGGCGAGGTTCTGCAGCTGGTAGATCCACAGGGTCCAGATCCCGGTGACCATCAGGACCCCGACGAGCACCAGCAGGATCCCGCCGATGATGTTGAAGGCCCGGATGTGGCGGCGGACGAAGCCCAGGGTGCGGGTGACCCAGTCCAGGCCCATCGCGACCAGGACGAAGGGGATGCCCAGGCCCAGGCAGTAGAGGAAACCCAGCAGGGCCCCGCGCCAGGGGTCTCCGGTGGTGGTGCTCAATGCCAGCACGGCGCTCAGGGTGGGGCCCATGCAGGGGGTCCAGCCGAGGCCGAAGACCACTCCGAGCAGCGGGGCGCCGGCGATGCCGGTCTTCGGCTGGAAGGACATCTTCTTGGTGCCCTGCAGAAAGGGCAGCCAGCCGACCAACACCAGGCCCATGAGCACGACGAATACCCCCAGGATCCGGATCAGCAGGTCCTGCCACTGCAGCAGCCAGCCACCGATCACTCCGAAGGCGGCCCCGTAGGCGGTGAAGACCGCGGCGAATCCGAGGATGAACAGTCCCACCCCGGTCATCACCCGGCGCCGGTTGTCTTCCCGGCGCGGATCGGCCAGCCCGGAGACGTAGCCCAGGTATCCGGGCACCAGCGGCAGGATGCACGGGGAGAGGAAGGACACCAGGCCGGCGACCGCGGCCAGCGGCATCGCCACCAGCAGTGCCCCAGACTGGACCATTTCAGCGAAGAACCCGCCCAAGTTCATGCCCGTCCTCCCCGGCCCCGGACGGGGCGGCGCGGACAGGTGGGGCGGCAACGGGCAGTCACGGAGGGTCCTCACTAGGTCAACGGGTCGGGGCCACCGAAGTCCGGGTGAAACCCGCAAATACGCTACAGCACGGGGTGTATAGTTCAGCGCATGCTGACTATTTCCACACGGTTGGACGTGATGCACCGGCTGGGCCGGGCGATGGCCGACCCCACCCGGTCCCGGATCCTGCTCTCCCTGCTTCAGGGGCCCGGGTACCCGGCCGAGCTGGCCCGGGATCTGGAGCTGAGCCGGTCGAACGTGTCGAACCACCTGGCCTGCCTGCGGGACTGCGGGATCGTGGCCGTCGCGCCCGAGGGGCGCCGCACCCGGTACGCGATCGCCGATGCACACCTGACCCGCGCGCTGACAGCCCTGGTCGAGGTGACCCTGGCCGTGGATGCCTCCGCCCCGTGCATGGACCCGGGCTGCTCGGTGCCCGGGTGCTGCGACACGGTGCAGGTGGCCTCGTGAGCGCCGCCTGCGGCTGCGAGGCCCCGTCCCCCACTTCCGGGGCACCGGAGGAGCACGAGGGCCACCGGCCGTGGTGGCGAGATGCGGCCATCCTGCTCCCGGTGCTCTCCGGGGTGGCCTTCCTGACCGGGCTGGTCCTGGAGTGGTCCGGGGCCGGCGTCGCGGCCACGGTGGTGTTCTGGGTCGGGCCACCGGCCGTGGTGGCGAGATGCGGCCATCCTGCTCCCGGTGCTCTCCGGGGTGGCCTTCCTGACCGGGCTGGTCCTGGAGTGGTCCGGGGCCGGCGTCGCGGCCACGGTGGTGTTCTGGGTCGGGCTGCTGCTCGGCGCCTGGACCTTCGTGCCCGGTGCACTGCGCGGGCTGTTCACCCGCGGCCGGCTGGGCATCGGGCTGCTGATGACGATCAGCGCCATCGGCGCGGTGATCCTGGGCTACATCGAAGAGGCCGCCGCCCTGGCGTTTTTGTACTCCATCGCCGAGGCCCTGGAGGACAAGGCCATGGACCGGGCCCGGGCCGGGCTGCGCGCCCTGCTGAGCCTCGTGCCCGAGACCGCCACCATCCGCCAGGGCGCGGCCACGATCGACGTCGAGGCCAAGGACCTGCGGGTTGGGCAGGTGCTCGTGGTCCGGCCCGGGGAACGGGTCGCCACCGACGGGACCGTGCGCACCGGGCGCAGTTCCCTGGACACCTCCGCGATTACCGGGGAGTCCATCCCGGTCGAGGTTGGCCCCGGGGATGCGGTCTCGGCCGGGTCGATCAACACCTCCGGGGCCCTGGAGATTCAGGCCACCGCCGCCGGCACCGACAACTCCCTGACCACCATCGTGCACCTGGTCGAACAGGCCCAGGCCGAGAAAGGCCAACGGGCCCGGCTGGCCGATCGGATCGCGAAGCCCCTGGTGCCGGGGGTGCTGATCCTGGCCGTGCTCGTCGCGGCCCTGGGGTCCCTGTTCGGGGACCCGGAACTGTGGATCACCCGTGCCCTGGTGGTGCTGGTGGCCGCCTCGCCCTGCGCCCTGGCCATCGCCGTGCCGGTCACGGTGGTCTCGGCGATCGGCGCGGCCAGCCGGTTCGGGGTCGTCATCAAGTCCGGGGCGGCCTTCGAACGCCTCGGCGGGGTCCGCCACCTCGCCGTGGACAAGACCGGCACCCTGACCCGCAATCAGCCCACTCGACCCATGCGGTAGATCCAGGTACTCCAACACGAAGCCACGCCTTTCAACTGCCGTGAAACCCACCATCACTGCCTCCCTCGGCGCCACCCCAGTGGTGGCTCACACCGAGGTTGACAGAGAGGGCACTCGCGGGTAGACGGTGCGGATTCGACCTCCAGTTGCCAGGAGTGGAGTTGCCAGGAGTGGTCAGAGCAGGTGGTCGGTCAGGTGATCCGGGGTGCCGAAGCGGTGTGCCGTGATCGAGATGGCCTGCTCGTGCACGAAGGGCAGCAGCTCCACGTCCCCCGCCGAGACCACCGGATTCGCGTAGACGGCCACGTCCGGGGAACCGTCGAGCGCCTCATGCAGGGCCAGCACGGCCGCACGGGATACCTGAGCCTCGTCCGCCGACCAGTCCAGCACCAGGCGAATGCGCGGGTCCCCGCCGGAAGGCGCAGACGGCGGCAGCTGGGTCAGCTGCGCGGCCCGGGCGTGGAACGCCGCCGTGTCCTCCACCCTTACCTCCACCTGCGGATCGCCCGCCAGGACCTGCTCGACGCCGGCCGGCAGCCCCTCGGCCACGCTCACCGTGAGCGGTGCTCCGGCCCGGAGGCCGGCCATGATCACGCGCAGCAGGTGCACGAGCGGGCCCGACTCCCACCGGATGGTCACCGGGACCGGGCGGTGGCGCAGTACGTTGCGCTCGGCCATCAGCCCGGAGATATCCGTGGCCACGCCGAAAGTGGTGTCCCAGGCCGACTCGTCCAGCCAGTCAGCGTTGACCAGCCAGCGGCGGTCTCCCTCCTTGAGGTCCGCACCGTTCGCGAGGTGGTGGCCCATCCCGGTGAAGCCGTCAGCGGACGGCGCGGGGCCGTCGTCGTGGGCCACGGGCGCGTCAGTCCAGGTGCCGAGCCCATGCAGGTAGTGCGGGCCACCGGCCTTGGTGCCGGCGCCGACGGCGGAGCGCTTCCAGCCGCCGAAGGGCTGTCGCCGGACGATCGCGCCGGTGATGCCGCGGTTCACGTAGAGGTTGCCGGCGTTCACCGTCTCCAGCCAGGTCCCGATCTCGTCCGGGTCCAGGGAGTGGATGCCCGAGGTGAGGCCGTAGTCCACGGCGTTGACGAGTTCGATGGCGTCCTCGAGCGTCTCGGCGGTCATCACGCCGAGCACGGGCCCGAAGTACTCGGTGAGGTGCGCGTCCGATCCTGGGCGGACCCCGGCACGGATGCCGGGACTCCAGAGCCGCCCGGATCCGTCCAGCTGACGCGGTTCCAGCGCCCAGGTCTCTCCGGTGCCCAGTTCGGTCAGCCCTCGCTGCAGCTTCTCCCCCGGGACCTCGATCACGGGGCCCATCTGCGAGCGCGGATCCTCCGGGTAGCCCACGGTCAGGGAGTTGGCGGCGTCCACCAGCTGGCGGTGGAAGCGCGGGGAGGTGGCCACAGAGCCGACGAGGATCACCAGGGAGGACGCCGAGCACTTCTGCCCGGCATGGCCGAAGGCGGAGTTGACCACGTCCTTGGCGGCCAGGTCCAGGTCGGCGCTCGGGGTCACGATGACCGCGTTCTTGCCGGAGGTCTCGGCCAGCAGCGGCAGGTCCGGACGGAAGGACCGGAACAGCATCGCCGTCTCGTAGCCGCCGGTCAGGACGACCCGTTCCACGTCCGGGTGCGCGATGAGTCCCTCACCGAGCTCGGCCTCCTGCTCCGGGTCGATGCTGATGAAACTGACCACGTCGGAGGCGAGCGCCCCCGCCTCGTCGGCACTGACGCCGTCCAGCGCAGTGAGTCCGGCCACGAGGCCCTCACGGATGGCTTCGAAGACGACGGCCCCGGTCCGGACCGACTGCGGGGCCGGCTTGAACACCACGGGCGCCCCGGAGGCCAGTCCGGCGAGCACGCCGCCCGTCGGGATGGCCACGGGGAAGTTCCACGGGGGGATGACGAGCACCAGCTTGGACGGGTGGAACTGCGCCCCGGGGACCTCGTCCAGCCCGCGGGCCAGCCGGCCGTAGTACCGCGCGAAGTCGATGGCCTCGGAGACCTCCGGATCACCCTGGTCCAGCGTCTTGCCGGTCTCGGCGGCCGCCACCTCGAGCAGCTCCGCGCGGTGCGTCTCGAGGGAATCGGCCACGGCGCCCAACACGCGCTCCCGCTCGGCCCCGGTCAGGCTCGCCCACGCCTTGCCCGCCGCAACAGCCTTCCCGACGGCGGCCTGCACCTGGTCCGGTGAGGTCACCGTGGCGGCGGCCACGGTCTCGGTGCCGAGCGTTGAGCCCGGGATGTTGGCGGTGATGGACCGCCCCCAGTCGCGATTCGCCGCCAGGGAGGGGTCGGTGTCCGGGGTGTTGGCGAAACCGTCCACGGGTTCAGGGACCGGCCCGCGGGACGCCGGGAGGTCTCCCGGCGAGGAGGCGAGTTGCCGGTTCTGGGTGCGGGCCGGCGTCGGGATGGCGGTGTCCAGGTCCTCGAGCGAGGCCACGAAGCGCTCCTGCTCACGGGCGAAGAGCGCCGGGTCCGTGTCCAGTTCGAAGACGGCGGACATGAAGTTCTCCTGGCTGGCCCCCTCCTCGAGGCGGCGGATCAGGTAGGAGATGGCCACGTCGAACTCGTGCGGGTGGACCACGGGGGTGTAGAGCAGCAGCGAGCCGACGTCCTGCCGGACCGCCTCCGCCTGGCCGGTGGCCATGCCCAGCAGCATCTCGAATTCGACGTCCGGGCTGCGGCCACCCTCCTCCCACTGGGTCGTGAGCCCGCGTTCCTGCACGAGCAGCCAGGCCAGCGCGATGTCGAACAGGTTGTGCCCGGCCACGCCGATCCGCACGCTGCGGGTGCGCTCGGGCGTGAGGGCGTAGTTCAGGACGCGCTTGTAATTGGTGTCCGCGGCCTGCTTGGAGAGCACTGTGGCGGCGGGCCAACCGGTGACGGAGGCCTGGACCTGCTCCATGGGCAGGTTGGCGCCCTTGACCACGCGGACCTTGAGCGGGGCACCGCCGGCGGCCACGCGACGGGCGGCGAACTCCTGCAGGCGGATCATGGCGTCGAGGGCGTCCGGCAGGTAGGCCTGCAGCACGATCCCAGCCTCGAGGTTCTGGAGCGCCGGGGTGTCCATCAGGCGCATGAACACGGCCAGGGTCATATCCAGGTCGTGATACTCCTCCATGTCCAGGTTGATGAACGTGGGGCCGGTGCCGGTGGGTCCATCGGCAGCACCCTGGGAGGCGGCGAGCTCGTAGAGCGGCAGGAGGTGGACGGTGACCTCCTCGACCGCCTCGTTGAACGCCCAGGCGCTGTGCGGGGCGGTGGCGGCGGAGACCTTGACGGAGACGTAGTCCACGTCATCCCGCTCGATCAGGCGGCGGATGCCGTCCATCCGGCGGTCGGCCTCCCGCTGGCCGAGGATGGCCTCGCCGAGCAGGTTGATGTTCAGGCGGATGCCCTCGGTCTTCAGCTTGGCGATGGCCGGGCCGAGCTTGGCGTCCGTGGCGTCCACGATCAGGTGGGAGACCAGCTCGCGCAGGACCTTGCGGGCCGCCGGCACGGCGATCGGGGCCACGGCGGGGGCCAGCCGGCCGCCCAGGCTCATGGCCGACTTCATGTACCACGGCAGGAAGCCGGGCGTCTGGGGCGCCAGGTCCGCGAGCGCCTCCGCCGCGATCCGGTGGTCCTCGGGGCGCACCACCCGGTCCACGAAGCCGACCGTGAAGTCCAGTCCCGCCGGGTCCTTCAGCACGCCCGCCAGCTGCTTGGCCGAGAAGTTCGAGGGATGCTTCCGGGCCTCCCGGAGCCAGGTCCGGACCTGCTCGACGGCGGCCGGGGCCAATGCGCGCAATTCCTCGGGATCCTGAATGGCTGGGCTTGCGGGCTGGGCGGAGCGATCAACGGGGTGGGTCGTCATCCTGTCATTGTTCTCCCTCGCACTGTGCGTGACTAGCGAACGTTTCCGCAGAGTATTGTTCGGTTGAACCGAACGAAGGGCCTGAACCATGCTGGACGTCCGCCGCCTGGTCCTGCTGCGCGAGCTGTCCATCCGGGGCACGATCTCCGCGGTGGCCCGCGCCATGAACCTGGCTCCCTCCTCCGTCTCGGAGCAGTTGTCCCTGCTGGAGCGGGAGACCAAGACCAAGCTGTTGCGCCGAGTCGGCCGGAACGTGCAGCTCACGGAGGCGGCGATGGCCCTCGTGGAGCAGGTGGAGCCGATCCTCGATGCCCTCGAGGAAGCCGAGACCGCGCTCATCTCAGCCGGATCGGCCGGCGGTGCCATCAGTGGGCGTGTGCGCCTGGCGGTGTTCCAGTCCGCGGCCCTCGTCCTGATTCCGCCGGCCCTGTCCCTCTTGCGCGAGCGCCATCCCGCTCTGCGGCTGGAGATGGTCCAGTACGAACCGGAGCGCGCACTGCATGAGACGTGGGCACGGGACTTCGATGTGGTCGTCGCCGAACAGTACCCCGGACACTCCGCACCGCACTGGCCAGGACTGGACCGCCGTCAGCTGGTGCGGGACGAGCTGCAGCTCGCCGTGCCCGCCGCGCTCACGATCGACGGCCAGCCGCTGCCGGCCGGGGAGGAACTGGCCACCCTGCTGCAGCACCGGCCGCTGCCCTGGGTCATGGAGCCACGGGGCACGGCCACCCGGCACTGGGCCGAGCAGCTGATCCGGTCTGCCGGCCATGAGCCGGACGTCCGCTTCGTCTCGGCGGACCTGCAGTCCCACGTGAAGCTCGTCGAGTCCGGCAACGCGGTGGCACTGCTGCCCGGCCTGACCCTGGTGAACCACCCTCAGCGGCTGCGCCGCATATCCCTGTCCGGGCGGCCGTTACGCACCGTCTTCACGTCCATCCGGTCCTCGTCGGCTCGGTCTCCGGCCGTCGTCGCCGTCCGTGCCGCCCTGGAGGAGGTGGCACGGCCGCTGGATGCCGGGAACGACACTGACCGTGGACCCGGCGGATAACGAACAGGTCGCGACCGGCGCGGAACAGGGCCGTGGGGTTGCGCACTCGCATACCATGGGGGAGTCGGTGACCAGATGTTCGCAGCCCTGCCCACGTCAGGACCGACGCACTCGATGCCCGTGAAGCACCTGACGAAAGGGACCCATGCGCCAGGATCCGCAGGCACTGCCGCTCGGCGGGGTCGCGACGGACCTGTCCACGGACACGTCAACAGCGGTGTGGCACCTGCCCGCGGACACCGAGCCGCAGGAACGGCTGTGGATGGCCTTCCCCCGCGACTATGCGCAGATGGGCACCTCCACGTGGGAGCTGTCCGGGGCCCGCCGCGCCTGGACACGGGTGGCGCACGCGGTCATGGACTACGAGCCGGTGACCCTGCTGGTGGATCCAGCGGACCGGCAGATCGTGCACACCTACGTGGATCCCATGTTCCCCATCGTGCCGCTGGCCATGGACAACCCCTTCCTCGGCCTGACCGGGCCGACCTTCACCACTGGTGACGTGGATCCGGACACGGGCCAGCGCCAGCTCGGCATGATCGACTGGGTCTTCAACGGTTTCGGCCGCCGGCCCGGATTCGAGTACCGCCTGGACGACGTGGTGGGCGGCACCATCTCCGATCTCACCAACGCCCGGCGCCAGCTCTCCCTCATGGTCAATGAGGGCGGTGCCTTCATCACGGACGGTGAGGGCACGCTGATCGCCTCCGAGTCCGTCCTGCTGGATCCGGCGCGCAACGGTGGCTGGTCCCGCGAGCACGTCGAGGCCGAGTTCACCCGCTACACGGACATCCGCAAGATCATCTGGCTGCCCGGCGGCCTCACCCGCAACCAGGGGCAGTTCGGCCTGGGCGGGCACATCGACCAGCTCGTCACCTTCGCCTCCCCCACCGTGCTGCTGCTGCACTGGCAGGAGAACCCGGCCCACCCGGACCATGCCGTCTCCGCCCGCGCCCTGTCCATCCTCCAGCACGAGACCGACGCCCAGGGCCGGCCCCTGAACGTGGCCACCCTGACCGCACCCCTGGCCGGACAGGATGACCGCGGCCCCCTCGCCTGGTCCTACGTCAACGTCCTGCCCGTCAACGGAGCCGTGGTGGTCCCCTCCTTCGAGGACCCGCACGACGACGGCGCTCACCAGCTGCTGCGGGCCGCCTACCCGGGGCGCAAGATCGTGCCCATCCCGGCACAGCGGCTGTACCGACGCGGCGTCGGCATCCGCCAGGTCGCCCTGGCGCAGCCCTCGCGGAAGGCGCCAGCCTAGACCGAGGGGTGTGTGCCGGCTGCGGCACCCGCGCTCACGTTCTGCACCACGATTCCCGCCGATCGTGAACATTCCCGGTGACAATGACCGGGATTCCTCATGATGAGCGGGAAAAGCCGCATCGGCTGATCCTCCACAGCCGGCGAGATGCCCACAACGGTCCACATCGCCCGTCCAGCTGACCGTTCGGGGCCTCCCGCTTGTGATGTCCTGACTGGCATGACGGCAGCCTCGACAAGATTCTCAGCCCCGGATCTCCAGCTTCCACTCGAGGCGACCTCCCCGCAGGACGTCACCGCCTGGGGGATCCCCCTGCGCCGAACCACCGAGGACGGTGTACCGACGGATGACGCGCCCATGGTGTTCAGAAAGGCCAGATCCGGGGAACTCATCAGAGTCCGTCCCGGTGTCTTCGCCCCTGCCGAGCCGTGGAACAAGGCATCGCGCGACGACCGCTTCGGCGCTTCCGCGACGGCTCTCGCCCTGACCAGCCGGACCGACCCCGTCTTCTGCCGGGAAACGGCCCTCCTGCTGTATGGGTTGCCACTCATCAATAGGCCAGCAGTCCTGACCCTGCGGGCCTCAAGCACCAGCATGGCCGGCTCCGTCAAGCGTGCCAAGCCCAAGGGGCATCCTGGCCGCTCTTCGGCGAGCGGAGGATTTCCATGCCCCGGGCGTGGCGTGACCTGTCCGCAGAACAGCTACACCCGTTCCGACAGCGTCTGTTGTCCGGAACCTCGCTGGTGCTTGAGAACCTCCGACTCTGCCTGTCCGACACCTTGCCGCGACTCCCGTGGGAAGACGCAATAGTGGTGGCAGACGCACTGTTGAGCGGACTGCGGAACTCGCCGACCACCATGCCGGCGGTGGTTGCCACGCCGTGGACCGCGCAGGACCTCATCTCTTTGGCGAACACGAACTCCACCCAGAAAGCCGCCCACCGCCTTCGTCAGATCTCGGCCTTCGCCTCGACCTTGTCCGGCTCCCCCGGCGAATCGTGGAGCCGAGTGGTCATAGACCGGCTTGGCTTCGAACCCCCAGAACTCCAGCATCAAGTACGGACTGCCGACGGTCGGCTCCTGGGCATCCTCGACTTCTGGTGGAAGGGGTTGCGGCTTGCCGGCGAGTTCGACGGCAAGCGGAAGTATGCCGGCGGCAACAGCTACTCGGGGCGCGACGTCGATCCAGTGATCCTGGAGGAGAAGCTGAGATCGGAACGTATCCAGGAAGAAGGCGTTCGCTTCGTCCGCTGGATGTGGGATGACCTGACGTCGCCTCGTCAACTGGAGGCCAAGCTGCTGCGCGCCGGCGTCCCGCGTCGCTGAATACTGAGTACTGAGTACTGAGTACTGAATACTGCTGAGATACTCGCCAGCCGTCCGCAGCAGACGGCGCAGCGACCCACACTTCGAGGATTCCCGACGATAGTGATTAGTCCCCGTCATCATCATGGGGAATCCTCACGATCGGCGGGAATCGGAGCACAATCAGCGTAGGCAGCAGGCAGCAGGCAGCAGGCGCAGGGCGCTCCCACGTCAGTCGGTGTCGGGGGTGAACAGCTCGCGGACGTCGTCGGCGGTGATGGTGGAGGAGAAGGCGGCGTCCCCGTCGGTCAGCGAGGAGAACAGGGCCGCCTTCTTCTGTTGCAGCGCGAGCACCTTCTCCTCGATCGTGCCCTCGGCCACCATGCGGTAGACCATCACGGTCCGGTCCTGCCCGATGCGGTGGGCGCGGTCCACGGCCTGGGCCTCAGTGGCGGGGTTCCACCACGGGTCCAGCAGGAACACGTAGTCGGCCTCGGTCAGGGTCAGGCCGAAGCCACCGGCCTTGAGGCTGATGAGGAAGGCCGGTGCCGTCCCGGCCTTGAACCCCTCGATCACCTTCGAACGGTTCCGCGTGGACCCGTCCAGGTACGCGAAGGCCACGCTGCGGTCCGCCAGAGCGTCCCCCACGCGCGTCAGGAAGGAGGTGAACTGGCTGAAGATGATCACCCGGTGACCCTCGGAGACGATCTCCTCGAGTTGGCCCATGAGCGCCTCCATCTTGGAGGACGGCACGGAGGCGTACTTCTCGTCCACGATCGCCGGATCCAACGCCAGCATGCGCAGCAGGGTCAGCGACTTGAAGATGATGAAGCGGTTCTCCTCCATGTTCTCCAGCAGCCCCAGGACCTTCTGCCGCTCGCGCTGGAGCACCTGGTCGTAGAGCCGGCGGTGCTTCGGCACGAGCTCCACGTGGCTGACCTGCTCCTGCTTCGGCGGCAGGTCGGAGGCCACGAGGTCCTTGGTGCGCCGGAGCATGAACGGCCGGATCCGCCGCCGCAGCCGCGCCATGCGCTTCGCTGCGAACCGCCGCCCGTCCTCGGAGGAGTCCGGCTGCTCGATCGGCTTGGTGTATTCGGAGCGGAACACCGTCGGCGAGGGGAACAGGCCCGAGGCCGTCAGAGAGAGCAGCGCCCACAGGTCGGACAGGGAGTTCTCCATGGGCGTGCCCGTGATCGCCAACCGGAACGGCGCCCGGATGGCCTTGGCCGCCTGGTGCGCCTTCGCGGCCCGGTTCTTCACGAACTGCGCCTCGTCCAGCACCAGCCCGTCCCACTCCAGGTCCGTGAACTGATCCGAGTCCAGGCGCAGCAGGGTGTAGCTGGTGACCACGACGTCGGCCCCGGCCACTTCGGCGACGACGCGCGTGCCCCGCTTGGCCGCCGTGGTGTCCAGCACGCGCAGGTCCAGTCCCGGCGCGAAGCGCTCGGCCTCCTCCTTCCAGACGGAGAGGACCGACGACGGCGCGACCACCAGGAACGGCGGCGCCACCAGGGGTGCAGGCTCAGGTTCGCCGTGGAGCTGGGCGTACTGGGCGGCCATGGCGTCATGTATGTGCTCGCTGGGGCCGGGCTCGCTCAACTGGCGCGCCCGGAGCATCAGCGCCAAGGTCTGGATCGTCTTGCCCAGCCCCATGTCATCGGCCAGGACCCCGCCGAGGTGGTGGTCGTAGAGGAAGGACAACCAGGCAAAGCCTTCAAGCTGATATGGACGCAAGGTGGCGTCCAGGCCTGCCGGGACGGCCGGCGTCGGGATCTCGGCGAGGTCCTTGAGCGCACCGACGGACTCACGCCAGGCGACCGCCTCCTCGGACTCGTCCGCGAGGTCCTCGAACTCCTCCCAGAGCGCGACGTCGTACTTGTTGATCCGCGGCGCATCGGACTTCCACTCGCTCATGGACTCGGCCTCGGAGATGAGCTCGCGCAGGCGGTTCAGCCCGGGGTGGTCGAGGGAGAAGTAGCTGCCGTCGTTCAGCATCAGGGTCTTCTTGCCCTGGGCCAGCGCTTTGAAGACCGCGGTGAACGGGATGAGCTGGCCGCCGACGGTGATCTCGAAGCCGAGGTCGAACCAGTCGTTGTCCCGTGGATTCGCCGCCTCGACCTGGGTGACGCGGACCTGGGGATCGTCCGTCAGCTCGCGGTAGTCCGGGCGCTTGCCGTGTTCGACGACCTTGACGTGGTCCAGTGTCGAGAGCATCGGCAGCACATATTCGACGAACCGGGCGGTGTCCGCTCCGTGCAGGTGCGTGTTGCGGATGGTTCCGGGAAGCACGGCCACGCCGTCCGTGGCTTCCTCGGCGGCCGCGCGGACCGCTTCCAGCACCGCGTCCTCGTGTTCCACATCCCGGTCCACATCCACCCCGCGGGCCCGGCCGGAATAGCCGGTCGGGGACCAGCCTCCACGGGTGTGGGCGCGCCGGTGTTCCACGGGCAGCTCACGCCGCGGCCCCCAGTACAGCCAGTACCACTCCAGGGCGGTCTCATGGTTCTTCCGGTGGTCCACCTCGAGCCACAGCTCCGGGGCCGGAACCTCGGGGAACTCCACGGTCCCATCAGCGCTGTCCACGTCCATGATGCGGGACAGCCGCGGGTAGACGTCGTAGAAGAACTCCTCGGACTCCTCCTGCGGGATCCGCAACGGTTCCGGCCGCTGCAACAGGTCCAGCACCGGGCGGGGGATGGCCGCCGACGCCGGCGCGAGCGTCAGGCGCACCGGCGCGAGATGGCGCGGGGCGTCGTCGAGGATCTCGGTGGCCACGAACCCGCCGGTACCGGCGGCCCGGGCCCCGGGGATGACCTCCCCTGCGGACTCCACGATCGGCGCCACTTCCAGTCCCTGGTCCGGCCCACTGACGTCCAGCCGCACGGTGGCCGGCCCGGTGAAGACCACTTCACTGAGGATGCCTTGGCCCACGAACTCGACGCCCATGTCCTGTGCCCTCAGCAGGAGTTGCCAGGCCGCCGGTCCGGACAGGGAGTCCAACCGCAGGGTCTCGTCATTGCCGTAGGCGTGCGGCCGCTCGGCGAGGTAGAGGCGGTAGAGCTGTCCGAGCAGGTCCACGTGATCCCCGCGCAACTGGTGCCGCAGGCCGCCATACTGGAACTTCTTCCAGGTCAGCCCGCCCTTGATCCAGTTGTCCCGGGTTCCCCGGCGCATCGGCCGCAATTGGACATGCAGCGGCGCCCCCTCCTGGACGTCCGCCACCGATGCCTCGTTGGCACCCCAGCGCCGGCGCATCTCACTGCGCGGCTCGGCCAGCAACTCTACGCCGATCCCCACCGGCTCCTCGGCGTGCGTGACGGCCTCCTGCCCGGTCAGCTCGCCGAGCACGGCCCGCCAGTCGCCCGCCGTTGAAGCAGCCTGGGCGCTACCGCCGTGCGGTGATGCCCGGTTCCCGACGCCGGCACCGTCCGTGAAGCGGTCCACCTCGCCCCAGCCCTGGGCCGGCGGAGCAGCATTCGGATCGAACATCCCGGCCAGCGGAGCCCCGGGAGCCGGCGGCCGCAGGTGATCCCGGATCGCCAGGGTGGTGGCCGCATAGAGCAGGGCGGCGGCATGCTTGCAGTCGTTACGGACCGG
Source organism: Citricoccus sp. K5 (assembly GCF_902506195.1). NCBI lineage: Bacteria > Bacillati > Actinomycetota > Actinomycetes > Micrococcales > Micrococcaceae > Citricoccus > Citricoccus sp. K5. Next base: position 3,534,054 of record NZ_LR732817.1, on the reverse strand, counting down.
GCAGCTGCACCCGCCCCGCAGCGGGGTCCATTGGCGCGGCAGGGACTCTGAGGAGGCACGGCCCGGCACCAGGATCGTGAACGTGTCATACGGCAGCGGGTCATTGCCCTGCACCTGCCCGAACAACGTGCGCGGGGAGTTCGGTGCCGGTTCCTTTGCGCGGCCAGGTCCGGAGTCGCCGTCAGTCGGCTCCCACAGCAGCCCCGAGACCGCTCCCTGGCGCGCGTATTTCTTGCCGCGCTCGGCCGCCTGGGCGCCCACCAGCCGGGCGATGTCCTGGTCGGCGACATAGGGATAGGAGGGGGAACTGCTCATCCCTCCATCGTTTCACGGCCCACGGACACGGTCAGCCGCTCTCCACAGGCCGTGCGGGGCCTTCAGCGTCCGTTCTGGCACCGGCCCGGCCATCGGCCCCAAGGGCGACGGCGGCTCCGTCGCCGGAGTCTCCCGGCTGACCCGAGGCTGCACCGTCACCACCGATCACGCCACCGGTCCCCTGGTCCGAACCGTCGACGGCTCCGGTCCCACCCCCGGCCTGGGCCGGCGCCGCCGTCGCAGTCCTGGCCCTCTGGTGCCGGGACTCCATGCCCTTCAGGTCAGAGGCGATGAAGGAGTTGATCCACCGTGACTGGGGATCGGCGTCGATCATGATGGCCTTCAGCAGCAGCGTGGCAGGCAGGGCCAGGATGGCGCCGAGTGGTCCGAGGATCCACGCCCAGAACAGCAGGGACAGGAAGGAGACGGTGGGGATCACGCCCACGGCATCACCGGTGAACTTGGGCTGGATGATGGATTGGATGACGAAGTTCAGCACCGAGTAGGAGGCCACCACGGCGAAGAACGCACCCCAGCCACCCTCGACCAGTCCGAGCAGGGCCGGCGGGATCATGCCGATGATGAAGCCGATGTTTGGGATGTAGTTCGTCAGGAAGCTCAGCACGCCCCAGACCCAGATCATGGGCACCCCGATGATCGCCAGGGCCACGATGTCCAGTCCGGCCACGATCAACCCGAAGAGGGTGGTGACGACCCAGTACCGCCGCACCCCGTAGGCGAAGGCGGTGAGGGCGGCGCCGAGCTCATACTTGGCGGTGTTCAGCAGGGCCATGCGGCGGTCCACGGCCACGGAGTCCATGGCGAGGAAGAAGACGGCCATGATCACGGTGGCCAGCAGCCCCAGGATGGCGGTGACGTTGGAGAGCAGCGCGGTGACGATCCCGGTGGCCGTGGAGACCACGGTGGACATGTTGAGGCCGGAGAGCTGCTCGATCATCATGTCCGGGGTGACGCCGAAGCTGCCGATCCAGGTGATCATGCTGTTGTAGATCTCGTTGAACTGCTGCCCGTACTCGGGCAGGGCCATGACGAGTTCGGAGGCTGACCACAGGATCAGCGCCATGAACACCAGCAGCACGACGACGACCACCAGCACGGTGACCGCGGCGCCGATGAAGCGGTGCACGCCCTTCTTGATGAGCCAGGACTGCAGCGGATAGGCGATGATCACCAGGTTGAGGCCGAGGAACACGGGACCGATGATGGTCTGGAGGCCCTGCACGAATTGCAGCGTGATGACCAGGCCGGCCAGGCACAGCACGATCACCAGGAATCGCGGCCACACGCGGTGCGAACTGGTCTCGGGGGTCATGCCGGAGGCATCTGCAGTGTCCACGTCCGAGAGTCTACGGCGGCCCCCGGACAAGATGCTGTCAGGGAGGGCCCTGAATCCCACCCTGAGAAGCACCCGGAGCCGGGACGGCTGACAGCGCCGCAGGGCCCGGTTACCCTCGGACCATGATCCGAGACGAGAGCATCGAGGGATACGTGGAACGGCTGGCCTCCGGCGAGCCCACGCCGGGAGGAGGGGCCACCGGCGCCCTGCTGCTGGCCCAGGGGGTCGGCCTGCTGGCCATGGCTGCGCGGTTCAGTGACCACGAGGAGCTGGCGAAGCGGGCCGCAACGCTGGCCTCGCGCGCCCTCGCCCTGTCCGATGACGACGAGCAGGCCTTCGCCCGGGTCTCCGAGGCCTTCGGCCTGCCGAAGGAGACGGACGCGGACCGCCAGGAGCGGTCCCGCCGGATCCAGGAGGCGATCCGGGCAGCCGCCGTGCCACCGCGGGACCTGGTGGAGGCCTCTGGCGACGCCCTGCGGATCGCGGAGGACGTGTTGGCGGACTGCAACGCGAACGTGCTCAGCGACGTGGGGGCCGGGATCGGCTGTGTGCGTGGGACGCTGGTGGCTGCGGCGGTGACCCTGGAGACGGACCTGGCCCCGCTGCAGGACGAAGACGCGAGCGCGCAGGTCAGCACGGACATCCGCGAGGCAGACCGGCTGACCGGCCTCGCCGACGATCTCATCGGCCGCACTCGCCAGCGGATCCGCGGTTGAGGATCTGCGGTTGAGGATCACTGTGCCGGCCGCCCCGGCGCAGACCTCATCGCCGCCCTGATCATCGCCGTCCCCGTCATCGCAGTCCCGGTCCCCCACCGACGACGCCGGCACGCAGCACCCGCTGGATCGTCGGGGCCGCGGAGCGCAGGTCCCGCCACGACGGAGCCGGGGCCGCGGCCGGGGCCACCGTGGATGCATCCGGCGTGGGCCGCAGCTCGGACCGGCCGGCCCGAGGGAGCGGGGTGTTCGGGGTGGAGCGCAGCATGCTCATCATCTCCGTAGACTGATGCCAAGAAGTTTATGCAGAGGTTTCTCTGCAAAGATGTCTATGCAAAGGTAGCTCTGCTCATGGCCGCTGACAAGACCTCCGCGCACGATTCCCCCGATCCCGTGGTCGGCAAGGACGCCATGCCTGGGGTGGCATCCCGGGCGCTCGACGCCCGCGCCATGAAGGCGTTCGCCCACCCGCTGCGGATGGCGATGTACTCCTACCTCACGGACCGTGGCACGGCCACGGCCACCTCGATGGCCCAGCACCTGAACGAGAGCACCGGGCAGACCAGCTACCACCTGCGTCAGCTGGAGAAGCACGGCTTCGTGGAGGAGGACACCGGGCGGGGCTCCGGCCGGGAGCGTTGGTGGAAGCCCGTGGGGTTCGCGGTGCCGACCTACGAGCTCTCGCAGGACGAGTCCAACCGCCCTGCCATCCAGGCCCTGTTCCAGACGACCCTCAACCAGCGGGCGCAAGCCCTCGGACGGTGGTTGAGCGTGGAGAACCGCGCCGACCCCGAATGGGTCAGGGCCTCCATCGACTCCTCCAGCACCCGCACCATGACCGCCCGGCAGGCGCGGGCCCTGAGCGAGGAGCTGATGTCCGTGATCGAGCGCCACGAGCAGGCGCTGGACCATGCGGAGCCGGCCCCGGACGCCCTCTCCGGGCAGACCGCGGACGGCGAGGAGACCCGCCGGGTCCGTCTCTACCTCAGCGTCTTCCCCCTGGTGATCGAGGACTGAACTCCGCCCTCTGGCCTGCTACCAGCGCATTCTCGGTGCCTGTGCTGTGCCGGCTCAACCCCACCGGGGTGGTGCCTGCGCACGGCTCACTCTGCCCTCACGGTGCTGCCGGGGCTTCCGGTCCGCGCAGACGGCGGAGCAGCAGCCGGTCCAGGCTGAACCGGCCCGGTCCGACGACGGCCAGCACCAGGGCGCTGACGCCCAGTCCGGCCGGCAGTTCCCACCCGCCGTCAGCGGCGAAGAGACCATTGCTGAGGTGGGCGAACACCACGGCCCCGGCCAACACGAGTCCGGCCAGCACTCCGGCGATCGGCGTCAGCAGGCCCAGGATGAGCAGCACGCCGCCGCCGATCTCCACGGCCATCGTGATCACGGCCGCGGCCTCCGGGAGCGGAATGCCCATCCCTCCAAATCCCTGGGCGGTGGCGGACACGCCCTGGAGGACCTTCTGCATCCCATGGGCCACCAGCACCACGCCGAGGACCAGCCGCGCCAGGAGCAGCACCGCATCCCGGATCAGCTGCGGGACGGGGACCATGCTGGCGTTCGTGTCGTGGGTCCTCGCTCTGGAGGGGGTGGCGGCGGACGACCGGGAGGACGAGGCGGACGGCGCGGCGGAGGCGGACGGCGTGGCGGAGGCGGAAGGCGTGGAGCCACTGGCCGCAGGGCGGAAGGGCCCTCCCGCCCGTTGCCACTCGACGCCGCGGGGCTCCTCGTGTCCGCTCCTGGCAGCCAGGGCCTCGGCGGCGCGTTCCTCGGGGGTCTTCACCTCAGTACTTTTGGTCATTCCTTCGAGGCTTCCGCGCCGGGGCGGTCGCGTCAAACGGCCTGCCGGTGAGACGGCGGATGCACAGGTCCTTGCCAGTTCCCCGTCAGGTGGAGTGCGGGGTGGACGGTGGAGGGGCCAGTGGAGTGGACGGCGGATGCCCCGGCCCCGTCCAGGCCCGCCAGACGGACAGCCCCAGCGTGCCGAAGTCGGTGGAGACCTCCAGGGGAGTGACGGCGGTCCCGTCCTGGTGGAGCGCCGGAAGATAGGCCGCGACGACGGCGGCACCGGGCAGGACGAGGACCGAGGCGAACCCCGTCTGAGACAGGTCTCCGGTCGGTTCGCCGCTCAGTGCGCCGGCCGGCTCCCACCCGGCCACGGTGTGGTGCGGCACCGTCCGTGGTCCGAAGCCCGGCAGCGCGCTGGCCAGGCCGGCCGGCTCGAAGACCTGGCCCATCCAGCCCAGTACCGGTTCGGGCAGCCGGGACAGCGCGGTGCACAGGTCAGCCGGCGTCGTCACACCGGCCTCCGGCTCGAACCCCGTGACCTCGGTATCCGCCAGGTTCCCATCGGTGACCACGGTGCGGGCCACGTCCAGCAGGTCGACACCCCGGCCCGCTAAGAACTCGAGCACCGCCTGGAGGCACGCCCCATCGCCGGTCCCCACGAGGAGGGACAGCGCGTCGTCCACCGTCAGCTGCAGCTCGCTGTCCATCCTCCGCAGGGTCCCCGTCCGGGACGCCCTGCGGTGGTCGGCGGTCAAGGTGAGTCGCTCCCCCAGCAGCCCGGGATCGGACTCGGCCAGCCGGGCCACCGCCGCGGCGAGCACCAGCATGCCGGTGCCAGCGAGCGGATGGCGGGCGCCGGCGTCGTGAGAGGACTCCCTGCCGTCCGAGAACCGGACGGCGAAGCGCAACTGTGGATACGCCGCCGGGATGTCACCGAGGCGCAGGGCACGCACGGCAGGCACCCGGCTCACGCGGTGACCACCGGCACGGCCCAGTCCTCGATCGCGCGGCCGACCTCGGCGAAAGCGGTGAAGACGGCGTTGCGGCCCGGAATCCCGTCCGGCAGGGCGGTGGGGATGGTCTCGGCATAGACAGCGACGGCGGCCAGCGGCGCCCCGTGCGCGCCCAGCGCCAGCCCCACCTGGGACAGCGAGCGCAGGCCCCGTCCGTTCTTCTCCGCGAAGCTGATGCGCGTGGTCGCGGCCCCGAGGCGCGGGGTGTAGATGCCCTGCATGAGGCCGATGATCCGTCGGCAGTCCTCGGGGAGGAGCTGGAGTCGGGCGGCGGCGCCGACGGACGCTGACCCCTCGCGAGCGCCGGAGCCGATCAGCGCCAGCAGATGGGCCTGGTCGGCGGCGGTGGTGACGGTGAGCCCGTCGATCGGGTGGTGCCAGGCGAGTCCACCGGTGCGCGGGAAGACCTCACGGTGGAGGGTGGAGCGCATCCCGGCCCAGGCGCAGTAGTCGTTGACGTATTGCAGCGCCTCACGTTCGGCCGTCGCGCCGGTGACTCGGCGGGCAGTCTCGCTGTCCGCCGCGCCGCCGCCCACGGCTGCACCGATCGCCTCGAAGACCAGCTGGGTGCAGATGTTGTCCGAGGTGCACATCATCTGCGTCAGGCAGTCCGCCAGGGTCAGCTCGAGCCCGGCGCTGAGGGTGCGCATGATGCCGGCCTGGACGCCGTCCCGGTGCGCCTCGGTAATCGTGTGCCGCTGGTCGAGGTCCAGCCGGCCGGCACGGGCGAGCGCGAGCACCGCGCAGAGGATGCTCACCTTGCGCGTGGAGAAAGAGGGCACCACCGAGTCCGCGCCGTCACCGATGGCGTGCGCGCCGCCGGCCGGGACGACTCCACCGATCGGAACAACGCGCCAGGACACGGAGAAGGGCTGGTCTCGCAGGAGAGGGCCGAGGCGGCGCTCCACCGCGGAGCGGCGATCCTGACTCAGCAGTGATGTGTCCACCGCTCCTCCTGGTGTTCTCTCGTGCTGCCACGCGCGGTCCGGGTCCAGGTGGCGCGCTGGTGACTTCCGGACCCTGGCTGGGTATTTCCGGACCCTGTGCGGGAACCTATCACCCGATTCACCCGGCATCACGCTTGCCGGCGTTCCGCACCACCCTGACCCTGTCTGCCGGCCACCGGATCGAAGACGCGACTGCGCCCCACCGGGGAACCCGGAGGGGCGCAGTGGCGCACGGCATGCGGAGACTGCCGGAAGGGGACGGCGGCTACAGCCGGGTCGCCATCTTCTCACTCTCGCCGACGGTGCCGGACGGCCCGGAGGTAACGGTCGCAGCCGTCGAACCGGCCGGTCCCGAAGGATCCACAGGCTCTCCGCCGCCAGAACCGCCTGGCCCGCCGGAACCGCCGTCGGGACCCTCCCCGGTGCCGCCCAAAGCGGCGGCCGCCTTCTGGCGACGGTGACGCAGGTGCTGCAGGGCGCTGACCACGAGGGCCAGGACCAGCACGGAGTACAGGATCACGGTGACCGGGCTGGAGACCAGGACGGACACGTCACCCTCGGAGACGGTCAGCGCGCGGCGCAGTTCGGTCTCGGCCAGCGGCCCGAGGACCACGGCGATCAACACGGGGGCCAGCGGGAACTGGTAGCGCCGCATCACGAAGCCCAGCACGCCGATCACCAGGAGGACCCAGAGGTCCAGGGTCGAGGAGCTGATGGCGTACACGCCCAGCATGGCCAGCACCGTGATGCCCGCGTAGAGGTAATGGCGCGGGATCAGCAGCAGCTTGGCCCACACCACCGCGAACTGCATGTTCAGGATGACCAGGACCACCAGGCCGATGAACAGTGAGGCCAGCAGGGTCCAGACCAGTTCACCGCTGCGCTCGAAGAGCAGGGGGCCGGGCTGCATGCCGTACTGCTGGAAGGCGGCCAGCATGATCGCCGCCGTGGCGGAGGTGGGCAGGCCGAGCGCGAGCAGTGCGCCCATGGCGGTGCCGGCGGTCGCGTTGCCCGCAGCCTCGGGAGCGGCCACACCGCGGATGGAGCCGGTCGAGCCGAATTCCTTGTCCCCGCGGCGCTTGGCCAGGCGCTTCTCGGTGCCGTAGGCCAGGAACGTCGGGACCTCGGCACCGCCGGCGGGGATGATGCCGAAGGGCACACCGAATGCCGTTCCGCGCAGCCAGGCCGGCAGGGCCTTGCGGACGTCCGAGCGTTCCAGCCGGGCCCGGCCGTTGGTGCCGATCCGCTCCATGGCGGGATCCCGGTGGATGCGGCCGGCGATGTGCAGCACCTCTCCGAGGGCCAGCAGGCCCACGGTGATGACCACGATCGAGATGCCGTCGAACAGCTGCGGCATCCCCAGGGTGTACCGGACGGTGCCGGAGGGCCCGTCCACGCCCACCATGGCCAGGACCAGGCCGATGCCGAGGGCGCCCAGTCCCTTCACCACGGACTCGGAGACCACGGAGGAGATGGCCAGGAAGGCGAACACGGCCAGCGCGAAGTACTCGGCCGGGCCGAACGCGGTGGCCATCTTGACCAGGAGGGGCGCGAAGAACACCACCAGGGTGGTGGCGATCAGCCCGCCCACGAAGGCGCCGACGGCGGCGGTCGCCAGAGCCTTGGCGGCCCGGCCGTCCTTGGCCATCCGATGGCCTTCGAACGAGCCGGCGATCGCCGCGGAGTTGCCGGGGGTGTTCAGCAGGATGCCGGCGGTGGAGTCGCCGAAGAGGCCACCGAAGTAGACACCGGCGAACATGATGAACGCGGCAGTCGGGTCCAGGGTGAAGGTGATGGGCAGCAGCAAGGCCACGGCCATCGAGGAACCCAGGCCGGGCAGCACGCCCACGGCGGTGCCCAGCAGGGCGCCGATCAGCACCCACAGCAGGTTGATCGGGGTGAGGGCGGCACCGAAGCCCTCGAGCAGGAGGTTCAACTGGTCCATGTCAGATCAGTCCTTCCAGGAAGCCGCCGGGCAGGTTCAACCCGAGTCCGGCGTTGAAGGCCAGCTGGATGACCGAGGAGAACACCAGCGAGATGATGAGGTCGAACAGTGGCCGCTGGCTGCCCAGGGCCTTGCAGACCACCCAGAACAGGCCGGCCGCGGAGAGCACCCAGCCCAGGATGGGCAGCACGAGGATGAACACGGCGATCCCGCCGACGATCAGTCCCACGGTCTTCCAGTCGGTGTACGTCTTCCAGCCCTGGGGCAGCGTGGCGCCCGGGGTGCGGCCCGCGATCCGCTCCCGGCCGCGCTCGGAGGCGGAGGCCAGGTCGCCGAGCAGGTCTGAGGACGTGTCCGCGTTCACCGCATCGTCGGTGAGGTCCGGCAGCCGCGGATTGCGCAACAGCTGGATGGCGTGGACGAGTGCGACGGCGTAGAGCACGATGCAGACGATCGTCGGGAAGAACTGGGGCCCCGGCACGGAGTCGCCCATGACGTTCATGGTCGCCGTCTCGATGGCGAGCCAGGTGGCGATGATGGCGACCAGCAGGGGCATGATCAGTTCGCTGCGGCCGGCCCAGAACCCGCGGCGCGCGGTCCCGCCCCGGGGAACGGCCGACGTCGGGCCCTGCGGTCCGCCGGCGGTTCCGGCCGTCTCAGCCGGATTTCCGGCCGGGGGTACAGTCTGCTGCTGGCTCACAGTCCGAGTCCTTCCACGATGTCTTCGGTCCGGGAGATCTCCTCGTCGAGGAATGCCTCGAACTCGTCGCCCGTCATGTAGCTGTCCGTCCAGCTGTTGCGTTCGAGGGCGTCCTGCCAGTGCTCCGTCTGGCGGTACTCCTCCACGATCTCCAGCAGTTCGCCCCGGTCCTCCTCGGAGACGCCGGGCGCTGCCGCCAGGCCGCGCCAGTTGGCCATCTCGGCGTCCACGCCCTGCTCCAGGAAGGTGGGCACGTCCACGCCGGGCAGCCGCTCCTTCGAGGAGATGGCCAGGGCCCGCAGGTTTCCGGCCTCGATCTGGTCCGCCACCTCGTTGTAGCCGGACATGCCGGCCACGGTGGTGCCGGAGAGCATGGACGTCAGGGCCTCACCACCGCCGGAGTAGGCGATGTAGTTGGTCTTCGACGGGTCGATCCCCACCTTCTCCGCCACGAGGCCGGTCAGCAGGTGATCGATCGAGCCGAGCGAACCGCCGGAGATGGAGGTTCCACCCGGGTCCTGCTTCCACGCTTCGATGAAGTCGTCCAGGGTCTCGTACGGCGAGTCGGCGGGCACCACGAGGGCGGCGTAGTCGTCAGCCAGCCGGACCAGCGGCTCGACATCGTCCATGGAGACCCCGGAGTCCGCCAGCTCAACCGCGCCGACCATCACTCCGCCGGTGACCATCATCATGTCCGAGCGGCCCTCCATCTGGGCGAACTGTCCCAGGCCGATGGTGCCACCGGCTCCGGGGACGTTGACGACCTGGACATTGTTGGAGATGCCATCGGATTTGATGGCCTGCTGGGATTCGCGGGCGAAGCCGTCCCAACCGCCGCCGGGTGCCGCCGGTGCCATCAGCACCAGCTTGGATCGGGCGGTGGCCTCGCCTCCGCCAGCGGCGGCGTTGACCAAGGCAAGGCCGACGACGCCGGCGGCTGCCACGCCGAGGGCGGCCTTGGTGAAGGTGCGTGAACTCATGGTCTTCCGTACTCTCTACGTCAGTGATTCGGACCACTTAAGCCGTGGCCGATCCTCCACGTTGACAGAAACGTGATCCATGGCACAGCGGAATCATGGTTGTGGTCATAAGGGGTGGTTAAGAAACTTCTGACAACGCTGCAACGCTGCATCGCTGCACCGCTGCACCGCACCACCGCACGTTCGTCCATCCGCACCCAAGACAGCCCCTTGATCCCCCAGGAGTCCGACACGGTGTTTCATCCCCCGCCCCGCCTGCACGGGCCCCGGCCCCGCCGCCGGTTCCGCCTGCAACTGATCACCCTGCAGCTGGCCATCGTGCTGCTGACGGTGCTGGCCGTGGCGGCCATCGTGCTGCGCTTCGAGGAACTGCGCACCCGGGACCTCGCCTTCGAGGAGGTCCACACCGTGGCCACCGAGATCGCCAGCGTCCCCGAGGTGATCGCCACGGTGAACGCACCGGATGCGGTGGAGAGAATCCAGCCCATCGCCCATCTGGCAGAACGGGCCGCTGGGGTCGAGTTCGTGGTCGTCGCGGACCAGGACGGCATCCGGGTGGCCCACCCCGACCCGGCGCAGATCGGCCAGCCGGTCTCCTCGGACCACGCCCTGATCCGCGCCGGTGAGACCTTCCGAGGCACCGAAGAGGGCCCCCTGGGGGTGTCGCTGCGCTCCAAGGTACCTATTTGGGACGGCGACGAGGTGGTGGGCACCGTCTCGGTGGGCCTGCTGCAGAGCGAGATCCGCGCCGACCTGCTCGAAGTCGTCCTCGGCTTCGCCCCCTGGGTCCTGCTGGCCGCCGGTCTCGGCACCGCCGGGGCCGCCTGGGCCTCACGCTATGTGCGCACGAGGATCTACGGGGCCGGCCCGGAGGAGATGGCCGGACTGCACCAGTCCCGCCAGGCACTGCTGCACAGCGTCGGAGACGGCGTCATCGGCGTGGACGAGGACGGCACCATCACCCTCGTGAACGATGAGGCCACCCGACTGCTCGGGGTGGGGCCGGACGTCGAGGGCCGCCCGGCCGCCGAGGTGCTGGACGCGGACCTGGCCGCACTCCTGGCACCCTCCCCCACACAGGGCTCGTCCGGCCCACGCGCGGACGAGGCCGACTGGGACCTGACGACCTTCGCCCTGGCCGGCGAACGCATCCTGCTGGCCCGGGTGCGGCCGGCGCGGGCTCAGGGCCGGCAGATCGGCCGGACCCTGACCGTGCAGGACCGCACCGAGCTGGAGTCCAGCCTGCGCGAGTTGGAGGGCCAGCGCAGCCTGACCGAGACCCTGCGGTCACAGACCCACGAGTTCTCGAACCGGCTCCACGTGATCTCCGGTCTGCTGTCCCTTGGCGAGACCGAGGAGGCGCAGGAGTACATCCGGGGCCTGACGGGCCTGGCCGGCGGCCCCTTCCAGCACGATCTCTCCGATGCCTCCCTGTCCGCGCTGGTCGGCGCGAAATCCGCGCTCGCCCGGGAGGCCGGCGTCGTGCTGGAGCTGACTGCCGACGGCTCGGTCGAGGAGGACTGGCATGCGGACGATGACGCCCTCACGGTGGTGGCCAATCTGCTGACGAATGCCATCGAGGCGGCCGGGGACGGCGGCCGGGTGATGCTGGAGGTGACCGCCGGGGCCGCCGGATTCGCGGTCCAGGTGGACGATTCGGGTCCCGGGCTGGACCCGGGCTCGGCGCAGACGCTGTTCCGGTGGGGCGCCTCCACCAAGGACACCGGCCCCGCGTCATCTCGTCCCGCCGGAGGCCGTGGCATCGGCCTCGCCCTGGTGGACCGGATCGCGCGACGCCGGCACGGCCGGGTGGAGGTCACCCCGTCACCGTGGGGCGGGGCTCGGTTCCGGGCCGCCTGGCCGGCGTCCGCCGACACCGGAACAGGCACCGGAACCGGGGACGACGCTGACATCGGGCGAAACGACACCGGGACACCGAACACCGAGGACAGATGGGACATCCGTTGATCAGGACACTCGTGGTGGATGACGACTTCGCGGTCGCGGGGATGCACCGGCGCTTCGTAGAGGCCCTCGACGGTTTCGAGGTGGTCGGAGTCCTGGAACGCGGTCTGCCGGTGGCGGAGTTCCTGGCTCGGCACGAGGTGGACCTCGTGCTGCTGGACGTACACCTGCCGGACCGGGGCGGCGTCCAGGTGCTGGAGGATCTGCGGGCCGCGGGCAACGATGTCGCGGTGATCATGGTGACTGCCGCCAGCGAGCGGGACACCGTCCGCCGGGCGGTGGGCCATGGCGTGGACGGGTACCTGGTCAAGCCGTTCAGCCGCGAGGAGTTCAATGGGCGCCTCCGGGAGTTCGCCGCCCTCCTGGCCGCCCACGGTGGCTCCGGCCAGGGCGCCGGCAGCACCCCTGAACTGGACCAGACCGAGATCGACCGGTTGGTCCGGGGCGCATCCGGCCGGGCCCCGGGCAACGTGGGTCGGCCGGCGAAGTCCAGCTCAGCGTCGTGGTCCAGCACAGCGGCGCAGTCGGGCCCCGGGGCGCCACCGAGCGGACCCCCGGACCGCCTGCCCAAGGGCTACTCGGCCCCCACGCTGAACCTGGTGGAAACCGCGTTGCGGGAGGCCGGGGCAGGCGTCGACCTCTCGGCACGAGAGGTGGCGGCGGCCTGCGGGATCTCCCGGGTCAGCGCCCGCCGCTATCTCGAGCTGCTGACCGATCGCGGCCGATCCGAGCTGCGCCCGCGCTACGGTGCCACCGGGCGACCGGAACACCGGTACGCCTGGATCGGCTGAGGCCCGGACGACCTCATACCCCTTTTCCGAGCACCCCTTGCACCTCTGTCCACATTTGTATACATTCGTGCACAGTCGTCGGGCGGACCGGCGAGCCGACTGAAAGGGACCCTCATGACCACCTCCCCCACCCCGGACGCCCGCACCGGCGGCATCCAGACCGGCGCCGGCCTGGATGCCGACGTCATCGTCGTCGGCGGCGGCAACGCGGCGTTCACCGCCGCCCACGCAGCAGCCGAGCGGGGCCGGAGGGTGCTCCTGCTGGAGAAGGCCCCCCGCGGCGCCTTCGGCGGCAACAGCTACTACACCGCCGGCGCCACGCGCATCGCCCATGCCGGCATCGAGGACTTGAAGGACTTCATCGAGCCGGACGAGCGCCACGCCGCCACCGAGGTCCCCCCGTACTCCGCTGAGGACTACGCCGCGGACCTCGTCCGGGTCACCGACGGCCGCAACGACCCCGAGCTGACCGAGGTCCTGGTGCACGAGGCCGCACCGAACCTGCGGTGGCTGCAGTCGCTGGGGTTGAAGTACCGCCTGATGTACGAGCGCCAGGCCTACCAGCGCGAAGACGGCAGCTACCTGTTCTGGGGCGGTCTGCACGTGGGCAACGTCGGCGGCGGCGAGGGCCTCATGCATGACCACGTCCGCGTGGCCGAGCAGCTGGGCACCGAGGTCCGCTACGGACAGGACGTGACCGGGCTGGTCGTCGAGGAGGGCCAGGTCCGGGGCGTCACCGTCCGCCAGGAGGACGGGTCCCTGCAGGAGCTGCGAGCCGAGTCCGTGATCCTGGGCGCCGGCGGCTTCGAGTCCAATGCCGAGTGGCGCCGCGAGCACCTCGGCGAGGGCTGGGAGAACGCCAAGGTCCGCGGCACCCCCTTCAACAACGGGGACATGATCGCCGCCGGCCTCGAGATCGGCGCGCAGAAGGCCGGGCATTGGGCCACCTGCCACTCCACGCAGTGGGATGCCTTCACCCCGAACAACGAGTCCAATCGGGAACTCACCAACCGCTTGACGCGCCAGTCCTACCCGCTGGGGATCATCGTCAACACCGAAGGCCAGCGCTTCGTGGACGAGGGCGAGGACTTCCGCAACTACACCTACGCGAAGTTCGGCCGGGAGATCCTCCAGCAGCCGGGCTCGGTCGCCTACCAGATCTTCGACGCCCCCCTGCGGGCCATGCTGCGGTCCGAGGAGTATGAGATGCCCGGCATCACCGTGGCCGAGGCAGACACCCTCGAGGAGTTGGCCGAGAAGATCGGGATCGCCCCGGAGGCCCTCACCGGGACCGTCCAGGACTACAACGGGTCCATCGACACCACCATCCCCTGGGACCCCACCGTCAAGGACGGCCGCCGCGCCGAGACCACCCCGGTCAAATCCAACTGGGCCACGCCCCTGACGGAGGGACCCTTCTACGCCTACGCGGTCACCTGTGGCATCACGTTCACCTTCGGCGGCCTGAAGTCGGACACCCACGGCCGCGTCCTGGACGCCGAGGGCGAGCACATCTCCGGGTTGTACGTCTGCGGTGAGATGCTCGGCGGCCTGTTTGCCGGCAACTACCCCGGCGGTTCCGGCCTGGCCGCGGGCGTGGTCTTCGGTCGACGCGCCGGTACGCTGGCCTGATATCGGAAGGCGTGCCGGCCGGCGTCGGGAGAAGGATTCTCCCGACGCCGGCCGGCACCGCTGAGAGCGGACGAAGGGGACACCTGTGGCAGGGAAGATGGACGCCGCCGCGATGCACGGCGAGCTCAAGGCGGAGATCCTCCGCGGCGAGCACTCCCCCGGCACCCCCTTCCGCGAAGTGGCCCTGGCCGAGCGGTTCGGGGTCTCCCGAACCCCGGTGCGCGAGGCCCTGGGCCGGCTGCAGCAGGAGGGCCTGCTCGAGCGCGGGACCCGGGGACTGCAGGTACGGCGCCTGGACCCCGAACAGCTCATGCAGGTCTATGACCTCCGCATCCTGCTGGAGGGACAGGCCGCCGAAGAGGCCGCCTCCGCCCGGACGGAGCTGGATCTGGTCCGGCTGGAGGGGCTCCTCTCCCGGGACCAGGCCCTCACGGACCCGGACAACGCCACCCGGCTGGACACCAACATCGAGTTCCACGAGGCGCTGTGGTCGGCCGCCCGGAACCCCATCCTGCGTGATCTGCTGGACCGGCTCTCCACCCACCAGATCCATGCGCCGACCTCCACCCTCACCACACCGGGACGCTGGGAGCAGTCCCTGGATGAACACGCGGAGATCATCCGCTGCATCCGGGAGCACGAAGCCGCCGGCGCGCGTGAGGCCATGCGGGCCCACATGTCCACGGCCCGGGCCCTGCGGCTGAGGATGCTCAGCCACGCCATGGGCTGACGGCACCGGCAGACGGCACCGACTGGCCGGGCTGCCTGACGGCACCGGCGGGAGCGCACACCGGGCCGCCCGGTTGAGAGGTTTCCGCTGGTCAGTCGCCATGTTTTCGGACCCGCAGCCTCCGGACGGAACCCGTTCGGCGTGTCGTTCGGCGTGGCGTTTTCGTCCGCGTGGTTTCAGCGATAGTGTCCTGCCCGATGCCCGCTCTGGGCAGACCCGGAATCCCCTCATTTGGAGGACATCATGTCCACTCCGCTGTCTCTTTCCACGTCCGAAATCCCCACCACGGGCACCTACTCGGCCACCACCGAGCGCGTCACGTTCTGGGCTGTCACGGGCATCATCTCCGCGGCCGCCGCCGTCGGCGTCTTTGAAGTAGTCCTGCACCTGCTGGGGTAAGAGAACCCTGCCGCCGGCCCGGACCTCAGAACTCCCGCAGGTAACAGAGCATGCGGTAGTCCTCGCCGGGCTGGATGTTCGTGAACCCGTGCCGTTCGTAGAAGCGCCGGGTGTCCTCGTCGATCTCATCCACGTTGATGTGCATCTCCTCGCTGCCTCGCGCCCTGACCTGCTCGATGGCGTCCAGCAGCAGTTCGGTGCCGATGCCCCGTCCCCGCTGCCCCGGCCGCACGTACAGCTCCTCGAGCTGTGCCAACGGTCCGTCGCCGTACGGCGTCGGGCGCAGGGTCAGGAACGCGAAACCCGTCGGCGCCGTGGTGCTGCCCGAGAGCAGCACGAGCACGTCGTCGCCCACCAGCAGCGTGCCGAAGCGCGCCGCGAAGTCCTCCGCGGAGGGCGTGGGCGAGCCGAACTCCGTGTTGAAATCGTGCAACAGCCGGCCCACGACGCCGGCCTGGGCGGGTCCCGCTCGCATCGTCACCATGGGTCTATAGTCTCCCGGGTCACGCACCCTCGGCCAGCGTGCCCGCGGTCGGATTGCCCAGAGCCGGCCACGTCATCAACCTGACGTGGCCGGACGCCGCCCGGCGATGCACCTATCATGGCCGCAGACGAACCCACGCCGTGGCTCACGCGCGCCCGGGTCCTGGGTGGTCCGATCAACCAGCAGGGGATACGCCATGACGCAGCACCCACACGGTCAGTCCAAGACGTTGCCGGGCCGCACGGCGGACCTGCAGCGCTTGAACGCCGTGTGGGAACGGGTGCAGACCGGCGTCCCCCAGTTCGTCGCCGTCGAAGGCCCCGCCGGCATGGGCAAGACCACCCTGGTGGAGACCTTCCTCAACGGCAAGCGCAATGTGCTGCCGGCGGTGGAGGTGTATCCCACCGATGCGGACGTCCCCGGGGCGCTGATCCAGCGTCTGTTGTCCACCATCACCGGCCAGTACCGGGCCCAGTGGCCCACTGCGGTGGAGGACTACGTGCAGGTGGTCCTCGACACCATCCAGACGCTCGGGGAGACGGCCGATGGGTCGGTGATCACCGTGGTGGAGGACCTCCAATGGGCGGACCGGTTCTCCGCCGAGGTGCTGTTGCGGTGCGCCCAGGCCATGATCTCGGCGCCCTTCATGATCATCCTGACCTTCCGCCCGCAGGCCTCCGAGCTCACCGTCGGCATCGAGCACTTCCTGGCCTCAGGGCGCCGCGGTACCCACCTTCAGCTGGACCCGTTGGGAGCCACGGACTGCCGGCAGGTCCTGCGGGAGCGGCTGGGTATCCCCGTGTCCGAGGACTTCGCCCGCAAGGTCCACGGCGGCACGGGCGGGGTCCCCCTGCTGGTGGGCGCGGTGGCAGCGTGGCTGGACCAGGCCCCGCCGGGACACCGCCGCCTGCAGGATGCCATGGCGGCTCTGAGCACGGGCCAGAATGCGTCCCAGCGCCTGTTCGGCCGTGCCCTGCAGTCCTCGTTGGAGGCGGTCTCACACCATCTGCGGGACACGCTCAGCCTGCTGGCGGTGGCCGGCGAGCCACTCCACATCGTGCACCTGAGCGGCGCGTTGGTGGAGCTGGGGTACCCGGGCCTGCCGGATCATGGTCTGCTGGACTCCGACCAGGTACGCATCACGCACACCGCGGGCACGGTGTCCCTGTCCCACCCGCACCTGGCCACGCTCGTGGCGGCCCAGCTTCCGACCAGGCGTCGTGCGGAACTGCACCGGATCCTCGCCCCGATCCTGAACGGGCCGGTGGCCCTCGGGCACCGGGTCCAGGCACAGCGGCTTGACCCGGAGCCGGCGGAGACGCCGCTGCTCGTCCGGACGCTGATGCAGTACGGAGGAGAGGCACTGGGCCGCGGAGACGGGGTGGCGGCCTTCGGCCACTTCCATCAGGCCCTGCGGTTGACCGGGGATCCGGTCGCCCTGACTCTGGCGCTGCGCGCCACCATTCTGGCCCGCAGGCCGGACCTGGTGCTCGAGTTGCGGGATGTCCTGGCCGGGTTGCCCCAGAGCCGCTCAGGGTGCGCGGCACGTGCCTGGGATCTGCTCGCCTCGGAGGACCTGGAGGGGGCGGTGGACCAGATTCGGCAGGGCCTCCACCTGCCGGAGGACGATCCCGGGCGGGCCGGCCTGCTCCTGCTCGGCCATGCCCTGGCCGCTGCCGGACGTACCGCTTATGCCACCGCGCGGTTCGGCGCCGTGGGCAGCACCATCGATGCCCTGTTGGCGGAGCTGGTGCCGGTGCGCCGCGAGTTCGAGCACGCTGCCCGGCAGGACCCCCAGGCTCTGCGCCAGGTGAGTGAGGCGCGCTCCGTGGAGGCCCTGCTCGCCCTCTGGTCCGGCCTGCGGCATGGCGACCGCAGCCGCGTGGGAGAGTTCACCGAACAGATGACATCCCTGCTGGAGGACCTGCGTCCCGTCCCGGGAACCAAACCTGTGCGGAGCGTGATCTCGGCGGTGATCGGCTCGCGCCTCCGCGCCCAAGGGGAGGTGGCCGCCGCCTCCCGGATCCTCGATGCCACAGCCCAGGACGCCCAGGTTCCCCGCGAGCAGCGGGTGTTCCTGGAGACCACCCTGAGTCAGTTGGCCTTCCACCAGGGAGCCTGGGACCGTGCGCTGGAGCATGCCACGCAGGCCGTGGACAGCTGCCTGATGCAACCGCTCGATTCCGGGGTCCGCTCCGCCTATGCCACGGCAGCGCTGGTGCCGTTGGCCCGTGGCGAACAGCAGGCCGGCCGCCAATTGCTCCAGCGAGCGGTGGCCGACGCCGGCACCACCAGTGAGGTGGTGGACTGCGCCGTGGCCTTCGCCCGCGCCATGGGCGCCACCTTCGCCAGTGACCACCCGGAGGCCGCGCGTCAGTTCCAGCTCATCGAGTCCACCCGGGTGGGGTGGGCCACTGCCGGGTTCACCACGGTCTGCCTGTACGCGCGGGCCCTGGCGGAGACCGGCCAGATGGACCGCCTGCAGGCCCTCGCCGTCCACGCCACGGAGGGCATGGACTCCGCCCCGGAGGGCGTCCTGCGTGCTGTGGAGGCGGCCACGCTCGGCGCCCTGTACCGGGCGCGGGCTCAACCGGACGAGGCACGGGAGCAGTTGGTGGAGGCCCTGGCCGCCCTGGACGCCGAGCCGGTTGCGTACGTGGCCGGCATCGGTCCGGATGTCCCGCCCGGTGGGGGCCATGCCCTGGTCCGGGCCTTCCTGGCCCTGGACCTGTCCCGGCTCGCCATGGACGGCACGGGCACCGGCGAGCGCCCCGAGGAAGGAATGCGCGACGCCGGCCGGTGGGCCCGCCAGGCCGCCGACTTCTTCCTGCGGTGCGGCGCGATGCCACTCCAGGGTGCGGCGGAGGAAGTCGTCACCGGCCTGCGGAAGCGGCAGGAGGACACAGCCACCGGGCCGGCGGCGGGCCAAGGGGCAGAACGCGCCCATGAACCGGTCTCGGCTCCGGCACAGGCTGCATTCCGGTTGATGGCCGAGCTCTCCACCCGCGAGCGGCAGATCGCCGTCGCGGTCGCTGAAGGCAAGGCCGATCGCGAGATCGCCACCGAGCTGTTCCTCAGCGTGCGCACGGTGGAGTACCACGTCGGCAATTGCCTCGAGAAGCTCGGGATGACCAGTCGCGTGGAACTGCGAAAGGCTCTGCAGCCGGCCACCCTGACCCTGCTGGTCCCGGCACTGTCCGGGGCCGGCCCCGAGGACGGCGTCCCGGCAGACCAGAACCGTCCGAGCGCACCCTGAGGATCGCGCCCGGCCGCGCCTCAGTCCTCGTACATGGCGATGAAGCGGCCGACCACACCGCCCACGCGGAGCTTGTCGATCGCTTCGGGGATGTCGGCGTGGGTGATGTGGTTGATCGGCGGGTTGAGCTGGCCGGAGCGCATCAGCTCGTAGATGCCCGCCAGGTCCTCCTTGGTTCCGGACTTGGAGCCCTTGATGGACAGCTGATTGACGATCAGCGGGTAGGTGTTGATGGTCGATTCGAGCCGGCCCATGCCGACCTGGACCAGGGTGCCGAACTCCGCCAGCGTCTCGATGGCCGCCGAGGTGGTGGTGCCGAAACCGGCGTAGTCGACGATGAGGTCGAGGCCCAGGTCCTTGAAGGTGTCGATCGAGTCGGCCACGCCGGCCAGACCGATCTCGTCGGCGAGCTTCCGGGTCTCCGGGTTGATCTCCGCCCCGTAGACCTCCGCGCCCACCAGCGCCGCCGCGCGCGCCCCGATGTACCCCAGTCCGCCCAGGCCGATGACGCCGACCTTCATACCCTTCTTCGCGCCGCCGACGGCCATCATCGCGTGGTAGGAGGTCAGGCCGGCGTCGGTGGCCATGGCCCCGAGGTCGAAGGCGACCTCGTCCGGGAGAGCGACCAGGTTGTCGTCCGTGGCGAGCATTCGGGGGGCGAAGCCACCGTCCCACTTGCCGTAGCCCAGGGCGTCGCCGTCGGACATCACCGGGGCCAGGCCCACGCGGTCCCCGACCTTCCAGTGGTCCATGCCCTCGCCGACCTCGCTGATCACGCCGGCGGATTCGTGGCCCATGGTGCGGGGCAGGCCGTGCCGGAAGAGGGCCATCCAACCCGGGTCATCGATCGTGGTGACATCGGAGTGGCAGACGCCGGACGCCTTGACGTCCACGACGACCTGCCCGGGACCCGCCTTCGGCTCCGCGACATCATTGAGTTCCAGGGGCTTGTCTGTACCAACGAACTGCCAGGCCTTCATGAATCAACCTCTCTGTGATGCGTTTGTGGTGCATCGGTGGTGAGTGACGAGGCGGGGACCGCCCCGGCGCCACGATGGTGGCTGGCGCACGTCCAACCCTAAGCACATCGCTGGCCGGTGGGCAGTGCTGCCGCACCCAGCCTATTGCGCACAATTGAATAGTGCGCAATGCTTTCGCCATGAGCATCACATCCCCGGAAGACACCGTCCGCCTGGAGGACCAGGTGTGCTTCGCCCTGTATGCGGCCGCCCGGGCGGCTCAGCAGGCCTACCGCCCCCTGTTGGATGAGCTTGGCCTGACCTACCCGCAGTACCTCGTGCTGTTGGTGCTCTGGGAGCAGGACGGGCAGACCGTCTCCGCCCTCGGTGATCGGCTGCACCTGGACAGCGGCACGCTGTCCCCACTGTTGCGGCGCCTGGACGAGCACGGCCTCATCACCCGCGAGCGCCAGTCGACGGATGCCCGCCGGGTCGCCGTGCACCTGACCGCCGCAGGCCAAGCCCTCCGCTCGCGCGCCGCCGAGATCCAGGGCTGCCTACAGGACGCCGTGGCGCTGTCCCCGAAGGACCTGATGACCCTCCGGGATCTCTCCCGCCGGTTCGCCGGCTCGGACGCCTGACCTCGACCTCAACCCAACCTCACCCCAAGGAGACCCCATGAAGACCGTGTACACCGCAGAAGCCCTCTCCACCGGAAGTGGCCGCAACGGCCACACCCAGACCGCCGACGGCACGATCAGCCTGGACCTCGCCACCCCGAAGGAGATGGGCGGCACCGGTGACGGCGCCAACCCGGAACAACTCTTCGCCGCCGGCTACGCTGCCTGTTTCCATTCGGCCTTGCAGGGAGTGGCCCGCCAGGCGAAGAAGGACCTCGGCGAGTCCAGCGTCGGTGCCCGCGTGGGCATCGGGTCGAATGACGACGGCGGCTACAGCCTGGAGGTCACCCTCGAGGTGGTCATCCCGGACCTTCCTCGGGACGAGGCGCAAACCTTGGCGGACAAGGCCCACCAGGTCTGCCCCTATTCCAATGCCACCCGCGGGAACATTGATGTCACCGTGAACGTGGTGCAGGACTGATGCCCTCGCTCTCCGACTTCACGGCCCGCACGGCTACCGGCGAGGATCGGCCGCTGTCCGACTACGCGGGGCAGGTGGTGCTCGTGGTCAACACGGCCAGCCAGTGCGGTCTGACCCCGCAGTTCGAGGGTCTGCAGGAGCTCTACTCCGACTACCGGGACCGCGGGCTGGTGACACTCGGCTTCCCCTGCAATCAATTCGCCCACCAGGAGCCGGGCACGGACGCCGAGGCCAGTGAGTTCTGCCAGCTGAACTACGGCGTCGACTTCCCCATGTTCGCCAAGGTGGAGGTCAACGGCTCCGGCGCGCACCCGCTGTTCGCCTGGTTGCGGCAGGAGACCTCGGGGCTGCTCGGCGGCGCGGTCAAGTGGAACTTCACCAAGTTCCTGATCGGCCGGGACGGGACCGTCCTCGAGCGCTTCGCTCCGACCACCGCCCCCGAGAAGATGCGCGGCGCGATCGAGAAGGCACTCGCTGAGCAGTGATCAGGTGAGAAGGTGGGCCCACAGAGGAGCATGCGGAGCCACCGAGAGCGGACCATGAGAGGACTCCCATGAAGGGGCAGGCGCGGCTGCGCTTCACCGGCCACATCGCCGGCGCCGGCACCACGGGCGGGACCCGGCTGGTCCTCGGACGCTGGGAGAGTTCCCCGCACGGGCCGTTCGCGGACGTGATGGTCCAGCGCCCGGACGGCCACCGGATCCTGCTCGCTCCGGACGCCTGGGTGGCCGAGTTCGTGGCGGCCACCTACACCTTCGACGAGGTACGTCAGGTGCCGGTCCAGGTCCAGGTGCCCGACGCCGGCGCTGCCGCCGGCTCCCGCTGGCACATCACCGCCGGCCCCCTGGAGTGGGCCTTCCAGGTGGGTGGCCGGACGCCGCTGGGCCACATGCTGCGTGCCGTTCCCGGACCGGTGGGACGCAGCCTGGCCATGGCGCGGATCACCGACCGGGTGGCCCGATGGACTATGCCCGGCGTCCGGACTCTGGGCAGCGCGGGGAACGACCGCCTCGAGTGGTACGCCGCTCGCGACCTGCACCGGATCACGGCTTCCACCGCCGCCTGGGCGGGAAAGGACTTGGGCAGGCTGGCAGATCTGGATCCGCCGGCGGAGTTCGGCTTCAGCTCCACTCCGCCCCAGCCGAGCCTGACGACCCTGACGAGCACCGTCCGCCTGCCCCGCTGACGCGGGCGCTGGCGCCTCAAGTCCTGATCACCACCCTGACGGCCGGCCCGTCACTCCGGAGACGCCGCGCGGCCCCTTCTCGCAACGTTTGCCGAGGACGTGTCGTTATTGCGGGTACGGCGTCTCGCCGCGTTCGAGCATGCCGACCAGCTTGGCCAGCCGATTGGTCCGGCTCGTCGGGCTCGGCGCGGTGAGGACCCGATGCAGGATGGCGTACCGGTTCTGGCCGTTGAGGGTGGCGAAGGTGGCGGCAGCCGCCGGTGACGCGGCAAGCATGGCGGCCAGATCCTCCGGGACCTCAGCCGTGGCTGGGCCCGCGTAGGCGCGGTCCCACCGGCCATCGGTCTTCGCCCGGTCAATCTCGGCCTGGCCCCGGGGCCGCATCCGCCCCTGCTCGATCAGCTCGGCCACGAGCGTGACATTGCGCTGGGACCACATCGAGGCCTTGCGGCGCGGCGTGTACCGCTGACGGTAGGTGGTGGCGTCGATGGACTTGGACTGGCCGTCGATCCAGCCGCTGCACAACGCTTCCCGCAGGGCCTGCTGGTAGGTCAGCGACGTCGGGGAGGTCGCCCCCTTCTTGGCCAGCATCAGCCAGATGCCGTCCGAACTCTCCTCGTGCGCATCCAGCCACTCCCGCCAGGCCGCAACGTCCTCCACGATCAGGACCTCGGGTTCCTCGACTGCAGACGTGTTCTTCATGTAGGTCCTTAGTGGCCGGTCTGATTCTTCGCCATCCTACTCAGGCACCACCGTACGAGCACCGAGGTCACGGTGATCCCCGCGAGGCCGCAGAAGTACCCGTTGAGTCCCCCCGCAGGTCATGCAAAGATGTGACTCATCCCACATCCGTCTCATGTGTTGATCCCTCGCCGTCTCACCTCTGCACCACCCTGAGGAGACACCATGAGCCCATCACCCGCATCCTCCGACCCGACTCCCACCTCCGGCGGTGACTCGACCGCAACGGCGACCGTCGCGCCCAAGCCGGCCATCCGGCGTCGTACGTTCTTGGGGGTGGGCGCCGCCGCTTTCGGGGCGACGGCCATCGGCACCGGAGCACTCACGGGGCTGACCTCCAGCTCCCGCGCCAACGCCGCCGTGACCATTCCGGCCGAGGACAGAGATCCGCTGAACCTGCTGCAACGCATGCTCTCGTTCGACACCCAGAACTCCGGGCAGGGCGGCAAGACCCGGCCGCATGCCGAGATGCTCAAAGCGGTCTGGGACCGGGCGGGCGTGGATGCGGAGATCATCGAGACGCCCCAACCGGACAACGTGCACCTGATCGCGCGGATCGCCGGCACCGGCGCCGCGGAGCCCCTGCTGCTGCTCGGACACTCGGACGTGGTGCCCGTGGAGCTGGAGAACTGGTCAGCGGACCCCTTCTCCGGCGAGGTGAGGGACGGAGAGGTGTACGGCCGTGGCGCCCTGGACATGAAGGGCGCGAACGCCGCGAGCATCAGCGCCCTGCTGCGCCACCTCCAGGAAGGAGCCCGATTCGATCGGGACATCATCGTCCTCACGGACTGCGATGAGGAGGCCGGATCCTTCGGCTCCCGGTGGCTGGCCGAGAACCACTGGGACAAGATCAACGCCGGTTCGGTCCTGACCGAGGGCGGCTGGTTCCTGGCCCAGGGAGACGCGACCACCCCGATGCTCATCACGGCCACCCGCCAGGACAAGGTCTACTTCAACCTGGACATCACCGCGGACGGCACCGCCACACATTCGTCCAAGCCGATGCCGGACGCGGCCATGGTCACGCTGTCCCGGGCGCTGGCCGACCTGGGCGACTGGGAGGCACCCGTCCACCTGACCGATGTGACCCGCGAGTACTTCAAGGCCCTGGCCGCATCCACCGATGACCGACGTTTCGCCCAGGCCATCCGGATGCTGCTCTCGGCACGGTCCGCCAAGATGCGGGAACGAGCCGAGAAGCTCGTGGTCTCCCGCTCCGACTACCCCTACCTGCACCGCGCCCTGCTGCGGACCACGCATGCCTTCGTGATCCAGGAGGCCGGGTACAAGGAGAACGTGATCCCCTCCAGTGCCACGGCCCGGCTGAACTGCCGCGCGGTTCCCGGAGGGCAGAAACCCCGGGAATTCCTGAAACAGGTGCGAGCCCTGTTGGCCCGGCGGGACGTGGAGGTCAGCATCGCCGCCCCGGAGGGGACGGGCGAGGAGGACTACCTCAACGAGTTGGACCAGACGTGGGGTGCTCCCCCGGCGGACATCGACACCGATCTGTTCCACGCGCTGTCCGGAGCGGCTGAGGAGACCTACCCGGATGCTGCCTTCGCTCCGGCCCTGTTCGAGGCCGGAACCTCCCTGGCCCCCTGGCGCGCCCAGGGCATCCCCGGATATGGCGTCTACCCCTACGTGCTGTCCAACGAGCAACTGATCGGGATGCATGGCGACGACGAACGGATCTTCGTGGAGGCACTGAAGACCGGGACGGACTACATGTACACGGTGTTCGAGAGGTTCCGGGTGGGGTGACCCCTACGCCGAGGCCCGGACCACCAGCTCTGGATCAAGCTGCCGGCTCTCCACATCCTTGCCGTCCATCCGCTCCAAGAGCAGTTCCAGCCCCTGGCGCCCGATCTGGTGCATCGGCGAGCGCACCGTGGTCAACCCCACCCCGCTAGCCAAGGGGGTGTCGTTATACCCGACGATCCTGACGTCCTCAGGGACGGACAGCCCCCGCTCTGCCAGGACGCCCAGGGCGCCGATGGCCGCGAAGTCGTTGACGGCGAACAGGGCGTCCGGCACACCGACGGTGTCCAGCAGGTGCCGGGTGGCCTCCTCGCCGGCCTCGGCGTCGAATCCGCCGGTGGCGATGTGCTCGGCGGGCACGTGGATGCCGTGCTCGGCCAGCCGTTCGGTGAATCCGGCCGTGCGGTCGATCGAGGTGGACATGCGGTCCTTACCGGCCAGTAGGAAGATCTTCTCCATTCCCAGTCCGGCCAGATGCTCCCCGGCGAGCTGCCCACCCAGGTAGTCGTTACAGGTTACGGAGGGGTATCCCGGAGACCGGCGGTTGACCAGCACGAAGGGGACGTCCTCCTGTTCGATCGCGGTCAGGGTGGAGCCGTCGAACGGGGTGTCCCCGAGGATCAGGCCGTCGATGCGCCGGTCCATCAGCTTCCGGACGCGGGCCGCATGGGACGCCGGATTGTCCAGGGAGTTCGCCACCACCGCCACGTAGCCGCGTTCGGCCGCGGCCTCGTCGATGCCCTCGTAGATGGTGGCGAGCACGTAGTCCTGCAACCGCGGCACCACCACCCCGATCAACCGCGACCGGGCCGTGCGCAGGGAAGCGGCGTAGGGGTTCTTGGCGTAGCCGACCTCGTGGGCCAGGGCCAGGATGCGCCGGCTGGTTTCCGGGGAGGCCCAGCGCGATTCCTCGCCCGCCGCATCATTCAGCACGCGCGACACCGTGGACGGACTGAGGCCGAGCTCCTGGGCCAGCCCCTTCAGGGTGACGGATGATCTCTTGCTCACGGTGGCCTTCGATGGTGGTCGGGTGCTGACGGACGCCTGACTCGCCCCGCAGGGCGGGAGGGAGCGCCGTCAGTCTACGGGCCGAACATGGAGTCTTGCATCACGTCGATTCCTACTCTAATATGCATCACATCACTTTACACAAACGTTTGTGGCAATCGATTGGGGCAACGCTTCCGATCATTTCCCGACTTGCATCTGAGGCGGTACGGATTGGCCAGAGTCCACATCATCGGCACCGGCGGGACCATCGCGTCCCGCTCCGGGCAGACGGGAGCGGGTGGGGAGGGCACGGACCACGTTGACGGCTCGGTCGCCTCGGACACGATCGACGACCTCGTCACCTCGTCTCCGGCGGCCGCGGCCAATGGGGCCCTCCAGATCACCACCGAGGACGTCATGACCCTGGGCAGCTACCGCCTGGGCCTGCCGGAGATCCTGGAGATCACCGCGGCCGCGCTCGCCCGCGCTGCCGAGGCGGCGGTGGACGGCGTGATCGTCACCCATGGCACCGACACCCTCGAGGAGACTGCGTTCCTGGTGGACCTGGTGAACGGCACGGACACCACGGTGGTGTTCACCGGCGCCCAGCGTGCGGCCGACCAGCCGGACTCAGACGGCCCCCGCAACCTCCGCCAGGCCTTGACGGTGGCAGCTGATCCGCGATTCCGCGGCATGGGCTCCCTGATCGCGTTCGACGGCCGGGTCCAGACTGCCCGGGGCGCCCGAAAGGCACACACCACCGCCAGCCAGCCCTTCGACGGCGGCGCCACCGTGGGCCTGTTCCGCAATGACGAGCTCGACCTCGTCGCCCGGCCAGCCCGTCCCCGTACCCTCCCCCTTCCCAGCCCCGAGTTCGGCACGACCCGGGTGGATGTCATCACGGCCTACCCAGGCTCCTCACCTGACGCGCTGCGATACGCAGCGCAGAGCGGCGCTGCGGGCGCGGTCCTGGCGGGCACCGGCGTCGGGAACGCGGGGCCGGGGCATGCCGACGCCGTGGCGGATCTGGTCTCCTCAGGGATCCCCGTGGTGCTGAGCACCCGCGTGCCGGGCGGTCCCATGGTGCCGATCTACGGCAACGGCGGCGGCGTGGACCTGATCGCGGCCGGCGCCGTCAGCGCCGGACACCTGAACCCCTTCCAAGCACGGATCCTCGCGGCGGCGCTGCTGTCCGGGAATCCCTCCATCACCGAATTCACCACCCTGTTCAGCGAACTGCGCTGACCACTGAAAGGAACGAACATGACCAAGAAGATCTACGTGTCCGTGGGAATCGACGTCGACGCCGTGGGCGGCTGGCTCGGCTCCTACGGTGGTGAGGACTCCCCCGGTGACATCTCCCGTGGGCTGTTCGCCGGCGAGGTGGGCGTGCCGCGCCTGCTGCAGCTGGCCCAGCGCCGGGAGATCCCCGTGACCTGGTTCTGGCCGGGCCACTCTGTGGAGACCTTCCCGCAGCAGTTCGACGAGGTCGTCGCCGCCGGCCACGAGATCGGCGTGCACGGCTACTCGCACGAGAACCCGATTGCCATGACTCGCACCCAGGAGACCGAGATCCTGGACTATTGCACCGATCTGATCGAGCGGCGCTCCGGCAAGAAGCCGGTGGGCTACGTGGCCCCGTGGTGGGAGTTCTCCAAGGTCACCAACGAGATCCTGCTCGAGCGTGGCTTCCTCTACGACCACTCCCTGATGCATGACGACCACACCCCGTACTACGTGCGCGTGGGGGACACCTGGACCAAGATCGACTACTCCGCCAACTCGGCCCATGACTGGATGAAGCCGCTGGTGCGCGGCGAGGAGACCGACCTCATCGAGATCCCGGCGTCCTGGTACCTGGACGACCTGCCCCCGATGATGTTCATCAAGTCCAGCCCCAACAGCCACGGCTTCGTCTCCCCGCGGGACGTGGAGCAGCTCTGGAAGGACCAGTTCGACTGGGTCTACCGCGAGATGGACTACGCCGTCTTCCCCATCACCATCCACCCGGACGTCTCCGGCCGTCCGCAGAACCTGCTCATGCTCGAGCGGCTGTTCGACCACATCCAGGGCCACGACGGCGTCGAGTTCGCCTTCATGGAGGACGTCGCCCGGGACTTCGCCCAGCGCCACCCCCGCCCGCAGGCCTGATCGGCTCACCGGCCACCATCCCCCTTTGGACGGATCGCCCGGCCCACCGGGCCGGGCGGTCCCCTCACACGAAAGTCCACCATGTCCTCTCCTCGCACCGCCTCGACCGGGCCCATAGCCCCCTGGGACGTCCCCGTCACGCCGGGCATGATCCGCAAGGTCTCGATCGTCTGCTTCCTGGCCTGGGTCATCTCCGTCTACGACTTCACCCTCTTCGGCACGCTGCTGCCGGTGATCGCCGAGGACTTCGGGTGGAGCACCGCCCAGTCCACGATGATCAACACGCTGGCCCACGTGGGCGTGTTCATCGTCTCGCTGATCGTCGGGCCGATCATCGACCGCCTGGGCCGGCGCAACGCCCTGGTGATCCTCATGATCGGCGGCGGCCTGGCCGCCGGCTTCACCGGCATGGCGATCGGCGCCGTCTCGATCATCCTGGTGCGGTCCTTCACCGGACTGTCCCTCTCCGAGGAGGTCGTCAACGCGGTCTACCTCTCCGAGATCTACAAGGACGTCAAGAACAAGGGCTTCTTCTATTCCGTGGTGCAGGCCGGCTACCCGATCGGCGCGCTGGTGGCCGCCGGCATGTCCGCCCTGCTGCTGCCGGTCATCGGGTGGCGCTGGTCCTTCGTGATCGCCGGCGTGCTGGCCATCGCGGTGGCCCTGGTGGCCACCCGCCTTCCCGAATCGCCCACCTTCGCCGCCATCCGTGAGGCGCGCCGTCGCCAGTCCGTGGGGGACGACGCCGGCGCCCAGGTCCTGATCGACCAGCACCGCCTCGAGATGGACAGCGAGACCCAGGGTGGCCTCAAAGAGGTCTTCTCCCCGGCGCTGCGCCGGCACACCATCCTGCTCTCCCTGGCCTGGCTGTTCAGCTGGATCGGCATCCAGGTCTTCTCCGTGCTGGGCACCACGGTGCTGGTGGAGGCCAAGGGCGTCTCCTTCGAGAACGCCCTGGTCATCCTCATCGGCGCCAATGCCGTGGGCTTCGTCGGCTACCTGTTCCACGGCTGGCTCGGGGATCGGATCGGCCGTCAGCGCACCGTGATCCTCGGCTGGTTGGCCGGTGCCGTCTCCAGTCTGGGCATGCTGCTCATCCCGGGGGCAACCTGGTTCATCATCGCCATGTACGGCCTGACCCTGTTCTTCCTGACCGGGCCCTTCGCAGCACTGCTGTACTACATGGGCGAGTCCTTCCCGGCGCATGCCCGCGGCATGGGCACCAACGTGGCCCACGTGATGGCGCCGGTGGGCGGGATCGTGGGCTCCGGCCTGCTCAGCGCGCTGCTCTTCGCCGGGCTGTCCATGACCGCCGCCGCCATCCTCTCCGGGACCCTCGGGTTGGCCCTGGCTGGGCTGTGCATGATGGGCACCCGAAAGATCGAGGGCCCCGGTGCCCCTGACACCCCGGCTGACATGCTGGGACATGGCAACCACCCCGGCGCGGAGAAGGACGAGGTGGTCCTCTGATGAGCACTCAACGAGACGACGGACTGGCCGGCAAGGTCGCGCTGATCTCCGGCGGCGCCAGCGGGATCGGCCAGGCATTGGCGGTGGCCTACGCCCGGGCCGGTGCGCACAGCGTGGTCAACTATTTCCCCGGTGATCCGCACGACTCCCAGGAGACGGTGCGGGCCGTGGAGGCCGCCGGCGGACGGTGCATCGCCGTGGCCGCCGACGTCCGTAGGACCGAGGACTGTGACGCGATGGCCGAGGCCGCCATGGCCGAGTTCGGCCGGTTGGACATCGCTGTGGCCGCTGCCGGCATCCTCCGGCGCAACCCGCTGGGCGAGATGACGGACCAGGCGTGGGAGGACATGCTGGACGTGGACCTCACCGGTGTGATGCGCATCTTCCGCTCGGCCGCCGCCACAATGACCGACGGCGGCGCGATGGTCGCGACGTCATCGATCGCCGGAGGGGTGTACGGCTGGGAGGAGCACGCGCACTATGCCGCGGCGAAGTCCGGCGTGCTGGGCCTGTGCCGCTCCTTGGCCGTGGAACTGGCCCCGCGCGGGATCCGCGTGAACGCGGTGATCCCGGGGCTGATCCGCAGCCCGCAGTCCGAGGATGAGAAGAACTCCCTGGGTGATGAGGGGCTGAAGGCCGCCGGGAAGATCATCCCCGCCGGCCGCGTGGGCACCGTGGACGAGACCGCCCGCACCATCCGCTTCCTCACCAGTGATGATTCCGCCTACGTCACCGGTCAAGAACTCATCGTGGACGGCGGACTGACCATCCGCTGGCCCAGCTGAGCCACCCACTTCAGAATCGACAGTCACCACATGAGAGAAGGAGCAGGCGCATGGAAGCGCTGAAGGACAAGGTCGCCGTCATCACCGGCGGCGCCAGCGGGATCGGGGCGGCCATCGCCGGGCTGTACGCAGAGAACGGCGCGGCCATCGCCGTGCTGGACCGTGACGCGGCGGCCGGCGCGGCCGTCGTCGGGCATCTGACCGAGACCGGCGCCACGGCGCTGTTCGCGGAAGTCGACGTGACCAGCTCGGATTCGGTCCGGCAGGCCATGGACTCCGTGGCCGAGCAGCTGGGCGGGATCGACATCCTGGTGACCGCCGCCGGCATCCTGGACGAGAAGCCGATGGCCGAGATGACGGAGCAGGACTTCGACCGGACGGTGGACATCGACCTCAAGGGAGTGTTCCTCGCCGGCCGGTGGGCCCTGCCGCACCTGCAGTCACGAGGGGGCGGCCGCATCATCAACATCGCATCCCAGCTGGGCATCAAGGGCGGCACCGGGCTGGTGCACTATGTGGCGGCGAAGGCCGGCGTGATTGGCATGACCAAGGCGATGGCCCTGGAGCTGGCCCCCGAGGGGATCCTGGTGAACGCCATCGCCCCCGGCCCCATCGACACGCCCCTGCTGAACGGCGTGACCGAGGAATGGAAGGCGGCCAAGCGTGCCGAACTGCCGCTGGGCCGCTTCGGCACGGCCGAGGAGATCGCGCCGACGGCCCTGCTGCTGGCGTCCTCTCCGGGCGGGGACATCTACGTGGGCCAGACGCTCGGGCCCAACAGCGGCGACGTGATGCCGTAGGGGGTCACCATGTGCGGAGCATGCCCCGGTGGCACCACGGTGTCTCACACCACGGCTACCCTCAACCGGCTCGGGCGCAAGCGCCAGGCGCTGGCAGAGTTGCGCCGCGGGCTGGCTCCTGGCTGTTCGCTCACCCTGATGGGTGACGGCTGGACCCTGCGGCGCCGGACCGGGCGCCAGGATGTCTTCGCGGACGTGGAGCAGCTGCTCGATTCCTTGGACTCGCCGGAGGCGGGCACCAGCGCGGACTGGACCGGGGCCGAGACGCCGCGGGCCCTTGTCCGGCGCCTGCTCACCCGGGCCAGGTGAGCCCGTTTTTCCCCAACCGCCGCTGGCCGGCCGGTGGATGATGAACATCGTCCACCGGCCGGCCTGCGGTCTATCAGCTCGTTGGAACCGGCTCGGCCACCCGCAATTCCCAGTCCTGGATGGTCGCCAGTTCCCCGAAGGCGCTCGGCGCCAGGGGGTCGAGCAGCTGGCGACCCTGCTGCACTCGCCGCGGCCAATCGTGCTGGGCCAGGGCCGCCTTGCCGATCGCGACGAGGTCAGCACCTCCCTCGACGAGGCCCTGTGCCGCCTCGGCGCCGGTGTCCAGGTGACCGTTGGCGATGACGGTCAGCCCCGGGGCGAACTCGCGGGCCAGTTGGGCCAGTGAGCGGGCGTCCTCGTCCGGGAACGCGGGCGCATTGGCCTTCCACTCGGTGGTGTGGAGGTAATCCACGGGGGCACCGGCGAGGGCACCGAAGACCGTCTCGGCCTCCGCCACTCCCCCAGACCACCGGTGGGTGGCGTCGCTGACCTTGCCCTGCGAGATGCGGATCCCCACCACGAAGTCGTTCCCGACGGCGGCGCGGACGGCCTCGATGATCTCCCGCGCCACGCGGGTCCGCGCCATCGGCGAACCGCCATAGCCGTCCGTCCGCTCGTTGAGGTAGTCCGTCAGGAACGCGTCCACGAGGTAGCCGTTGGCACCGTGGATCTCCACACCGTCGAAGCCGGCATCTCGGGCCCGCACGGCGGCTGCGGCGAAGGATGAGATCACCTCGCCGATCTCCTCCACACTCAGCGCCTCCGGCTGCTCGTACGGTCCGCTGCCCCGGTACATGCCGGCCTGCTGCCCGCGGGCACGGACCGCCGAGGCGGAGCGCAATCCCGAGACATGGGGATTGCCCTGGCCCTGGGGGCCGGCGTGCATCAGCTGCGCGATGATCGAGGCGCCGTGCTCGTGGACGGCCGCCGTGACGGGGACCCAGGACTCCACGTGCTCGGGCGTCGCCAGACCCGGCTGGTCCAGGTACCCCTGGCTGTAGGCGGTGTCCGGGTAGATCCCCTCCGTCACGAGCAGGCCGAAACCGCCCTCGGCGAAGGACCGGTAGTAGTCCCGCATCCTCTCCGTCGCCCGGCCGTCACCGTGCGCGCTGATCCGCGTCATCGGGGCCAGGACCGCCCGGTTGGGCAGGTCAAGCCCCCGCAGTCCATAGGGCGCGTTCAGCGTGGCTTCGCTCGCAGGCGTCGCAGTCATGGCAGTCCTCTCGGTTCGACCAGATCCACCCGGTTCGCAATAGTGGATCGATTGATCCAGTTTCACCGTGGCGGCCCGCCGTGTCAAACTGTCCTGGTTGATAAAGCAGGCGGGAGCTGATGCGAGTGGCGGGGCGTCCGAGACTCTTTGAGGAACAGGCGGCATTGGAAGAGGCCATGCAGCTCTTCTGGCGCCAGGGGTACGAGGGCACCTCGATGAGCCAGCTCCGGGAGGCCATGGGCCTGTCCTCTGCGAGCCTCTACCACGCATTCGGCTCCAAGGACCGGCTGTTCGGGCGCGTGATCGAGCACTATGTCTCGCGGCCCGGGAGCGTGGTCAGCATCATCTCCGCCAGCCATGCTGTCCCTGCCGGCGAGGCCCTCACACAGCTTCTGCACCGTTCGATCGACGAGCAGTTCGATGACTCCCACCCCCGGGGATGCCTGGTGGCCCTCGCCGCCACCGTCGGCCCCCAGGACCACGGGACCGAGTCCGGCCGCATCGTGGCGGACCAACGCGAACGGGACTACGAAGCCATCGCGGCCCTCACGAGACGTGCCTTCGACGAGGGCGTTCCGGCCACGGCCGTCACGAGCGACTCCCTGGCCCGCCTGATCCACGGCTTCATCCTTGCCCTGGCCACGCAGACCCATGATGAGACGCCTCCCCAGGATCTGCACGCCGCAGCCGACGCCCTGGCCACGCTCTGGAGCTAGCAAGGGCCGGGCCTCTGGACACATCAGTCGTCCAGAGAGCCGGCCCTTCCCGTCTTCAGCCATCCTTGCGCCGCCAACCACGCGGCGCAGAGAGCGGTCCAGGCTTCAGGTTCTCCGCTTCCGACCGCCAGTCCTAGACCATGCTCCCCCTTGGGAAAGACGTGCAGCGCGTGGGGAACTCCGTGCCGCGACAGCGCCTCGGCCAACAGGTACGAGTGCCGCACGGACACCGATGAATCATCAGCGGTGTGCCAGAGGAAGAATGGAGGCGCACCCGCGGCCACCAACTGCTCCAGAGATGTTCCTGACCTCTGCTCTGCATCGGAGGGATCCCCCAACAGCTCTCGCCGAGAACCCTCATGGGCATCGACCTCCATCGACACCACCGGATAGCAAAGTACGGCAGCGTCGACGCGCTCGTGCCCCGTTCCCGTGAGAGCGGCATGGCCAGCGACATGGCCACCCGCAGAGAACCCCATCAGAGCGACGCGTCGGGTCCCGCGGCCCCGGATCCGGGCAACCTCGGCCCTGACCGCGTCCAGGGGAGCGGGGTGCCGGCTGTGTACGGGATACCGGAAGGCGCTCGCGGACAGACCCAGCTGACGAAGCCACGCGACGACGGGGTCGGCTTCGTTCTCTGCGTAGCCGACATAGCCACCTCCGGGGCACACGATGACATGGTCCACAGGCGCGGGGACAGGAAGCTCGTTCGAGAGGGAAGACGGGTCAGCGGCCACGGAAGTCTGTTGCGGATTCACGAGCACATCTTCTCAGGGATGCACCGTGTCCGCCTTCCGCGTTTACGTTGACGGTTAACAGTCAACTGCCGTAACGTGATGTGTCGCACAACGTTTCAGCAGCGCCCCCTTGGGCGCCGCCATTGCCCGCCATGGAGCATCAGCCGCCTCCTGGCAACTGACCATTTGAGGAGCATCATGTCGAGTATCCAACGCACCGCTGTCATCACCGGCGCCACCTCGGAGAAGGGCATCGGAGTGGCCACCGCCGAACGCTTTGCCCGCGAGGGGTGGGGAGTCGTGATCCTGGACCTCGATGGCGAGAAGTCCGCGAAAGTCGCCCAGAACATCGCCGACAAGTATGGGGCGCCCGCCTTCGGGCATGAGATCAACGTGGCCGACGAATCCGCCGTGGGCAGGGCGCACGATGCCGTGGCATCAGCCGTGGCCGCCGGCAGCCTGCCCCCGGTTGGCGCGGTGGTCAACATCGCCGGCATCACCTCCCCGGTTCCCTTCCTGGAGACCACCGTGGAACTGTGGCACCAGGTCATGGACGTCAACGCCACCGGCACCTACCTCGTCTCCAAGGCCTTCCTCCCAGCGATGATCGAGAACGGCTGGGGCCGGATCGTGAACATGTCCTCCGTCTCAGCCCAACGTGGCGGCGGCGTCTTCGGCAAGGTCCCCTACTCCGCGGCCAAGGCTGCGATCCTCGGCTTCACCAAGGCGCTGGCCCGGGAGCTGGGCACGACTGGAGTCACCGTCAACGCCGTGACCCCGGGTGCAGTGGACACCAACATCCGCGTCGGCAGCACTCCGGAGCAGGAAGCGGCCATCGCCCGGGACATCCCCGTGGGCCGCACGTCGACGACCGAGGAGGTCGCTGCAGCCATCACGTTCCTGGCCTCGGAGGAGTCCGCCTACCTGACCGGCGTCACCCTGGACGTCAACGGTGGCAGCCACATGCACTGACGTGTGTCAGTGGCACAACGGCGCCCGAACACTGGGGAATCCCAGCGTTCGGGCGCCGTAGTGCTGTACGGATCGAAGCGGGTGTCAAGTGCGTGAGAACGAGACGAGGGGCTGGACGGAGACTCCTCCGTCCAGCCCCTCTCGCGTTCCTTTGACGCGTCAGTCCACGCGTTGGGTGTGCCGTGGACTCAGCAGGGATTTGATCCTCTCGGAGATCTTGGCCGTCGACACGCCATACCGGTCGTTCAGCGTGGGCAGGGCTCCGGCGTCGAGGAACTCGTCGGGCAGACCGATCGGGGTGATCTGACGGAAGATCCCCTCGCGAACAGCCGCGTGGGCAACCGCGTCGAATAGCCCTCCGATGATGGTGTGGTTCTCACAGGTCAGCACGAGGCGGTCCTGGGCCAGCTCCCGCAGGATGGTGGCCTCGTCCAGCGGCTTCAGAGTCGGCACGTGCAACACGGCCACATCGACGTTGTCTGCTTCCAGCTCGCGGGCCGCCTCCAGGGCACGCTCCGTCATCAGGCCGGTGGAGATCAGCAGCACCTCGGAACCGCCGCGGATCATCTTGGCCTTGCCCAGTTCGAAGGTGTAGTCGTATTCGTCCAACACCCGGGGCACCTTGCCGCGCAGGATGCGCGTGTATGTGGGACCGTCATGGGCGGCCAACTGCGGCACCGCCTGTTCGATGTCCACCGCATCACAGGGATCCACGATGGTCAGGTTCGGCATTCCGCGCAGCATCGCCACGTCTTCCGTGGCCTGATGGGATGGGCCGTAGCCGGTGGTCAGACCGGGCAGGGCACACACCATGTTCACGTTGAGGTTGGCCTCGGCGATGTCCAGGCAGAGGAAGTCATAGGCTCGCCGGGTCGCGAACACCGAGTAGGTCGAGGCGAATGGGACGAACCCCTCCATGGCCAGGCCTGCCGCCGCCCCCAAGAGGGCCTGCTCAGCCATGCCGATCTGATAGAAGCGATCAGGCATGGCATCACGCAGGATATGCAGGTCGGTGTACTTGGCCAGATCGGCCGACAGGCCCAGGATCCGCTCATCCTGCTCAGCCAAGGCCACCAGGGCGTGGCCGAGAGGGGCGGCGGTGACCCGCTGCCCCTCCTTGGCGAGGGAAGCGCTCATGGCATCGGACGTCAGCCGCTTCTTCGGGGCCGCCGCGGGAGAATTCGAGAGGGTATTCATGCCTGGGATGACTCCTTCAGTCGTTCGTGGGCGGTCTTCCATTCGTCTGCGGCGACCGTCATGAAGTGCAGCTTCTCCCGCTCCTCCAGGAAGTCGACACCCTTGCCGAGCTTGGTGTTGACCACCAGGCACCGGGGCTGGGTCCCCTCCCAGCCGCGGAGTTCTTCCAAGGCGGCAAGGACGGCCGCGACGTCGTTGCCATCCACGCGGCGGGTCTCCCACCCAAATGCCTGAAACTTGTCCTCGATGGGCTCCATACCCAGCATGGACTGGCTCTTTCCGTCAGCCTGCTGGTCATTGAAGTCGACGATCGCAATCAGGTTGTCCAGCTCGTGGTGGGCAGCCACAGCGGCAGCCTCCCAGGTTGAACCCTCGTTGAGCTCCCCGTCGGAGAGGATGTTGTAGACGAAAGCAGGATTGTCCTTGCGCTTCAGCCCCAGGGCCACGCCGTTGGCGATCACCAGACCGTGACCGAGAGATCCACCGGAGATCTCCACCCCTGGGGTATACGAGGCCATGGCGGACATCGGCAGGCGGGAATCGTCCGTGGCATAGGTCTCCAGTTCCTCCACCGGGAAGAACTTGGCCTCGGCCAGGGCGGCATACAGCGCGATCGCATAGTGACCGATGGACAGCAGGCAGCGGTCCCGCCCCTCCCACTCCGGCTCTTCTGGACGCAGGTGGAGCTGATCGGCGTAGAGCACGGCGAGTACGTCGGCGATGTCCAGGGCCTGGCCGATATACCCCTGGCCCTGGACTTCGCCCTGGATCAGGGCGTTGGTGCGGATCCGGAAGGCAGCCTCCTTGATCCGTTGAAGTCGTTCAATCTCCACCGGCTCCGGTTCTGTGGTTGATGGCAAGAGCTTCACCTCGAATGCTGTGGTCCTGACACGGACGCTGGACGGAGAGGCGGCCGATGCTGGACCACGCAGCCGCCACGCCAAGTTCAATGTTGACGGTTAACAGTGAATCACGTCACTCCGTTCGCCACAAGACAGGGTCTTGCCGCTTCCGGCACACAGCGCGCAGGCACCGCGTCGACGGTTAACCGCCACGTATGATCGGGGACCAACAGGTCGCGCGCCTGGCCAGCACCATGCCGGCCAGGACGTTCCACCCTGCACCCGTGTCCACGATTCTGCTAAGGACCTCCCGATGAGCATCCCGACCGCGGCCCTGACCGGCCTGGCCAAGACGAACCTGCGACAGCAGGCTTTGTCCGCACTGCGCAAGGCCATCACCACCGGGCAACTGCAGCCGGGGACCCACTTGGTCGAGAAGGACATCTCCGAACAGCTGCAGATCAGCCGCGGCACCCTGAGGGAGGCCATGCGACAACTGCAGCAGGAAGGGCTGATCACCGCCGGCGAGCGCGGCCGACTGTCCGTCCGAAGCCTGGACACCAAGGAGATCCTGGACATCTTCGCCGTCCGAGCCGCCCTGGAATCCCTGGCGGTCAGGATCCTGAGCCAGGCCAGCCATCGAGAGGCGGCCGTCGACGCCCTCCGTGCCGCCGTCCAGGCAATGGAGAGTGCAGTGGGCTCCACACTCGAGGAGCGCATCGAGGCCGACCTGAACTTCCACCGCATCCTGTGCCAGCTCACCGACAACGCCGTGCTGCTGCACTCGTGGACAGCCTTGGAGGGGTCGATACGCATGTCCTTCATGTGGGCCGGCACGGATCGCGCCGTAGGGAACATGCGGGTCGACCGGCACGCCGCCATTGCGGATGTCATCGCCGCCGGGGATGCAGCGGCGGCGGCGGACCACATCCTTGCCCACATGGACGAGGCTGCCGCCAACCTCGTCTCCTGATCCACCCGGGGCGATGACGCCGGCCGCCTGGCCTCTCCCCTCCCCGCTCCGGCCTCCCCACCCGTTGCGCCATCCCCCACGCGCACCTCCGCAGGCCGTCTTGTGCCGCGCATCCCGACGCTCCGTCCTTCTTCCGCCGCGCCCTTGCGCACCCGGTATTCGCTGTGACACACTTCACGACTAGTTCCGTTGACGGTTAACCGTCAACCACTCGACCAGCGTCCGCTTGCCGGCCCTCACCGGCGTTACCGTTACGGAGAAGACATGGACATTGCCGTCCTCGTCCAT
The DNA here is from genome assembly GCF_902506195.1 of Citricoccus sp. K5. NCBI lineage: Bacteria > Bacillati > Actinomycetota > Actinomycetes > Micrococcales > Micrococcaceae > Citricoccus > Citricoccus sp. K5. The sequence goes on along the minus strand of NZ_LR732817.1, from coordinate 3,495,845 downwards.
CTCGCCATCGCTGTCATCGGCATCGTTCTGATGATCGTCTGGGCGAAGATCAACCCTGTCGTGTCGATCGTGGCTGGGGCGCTGTACCTCGGTGTCGCGGCCGGCCTCGGTTTCACTGAATCCGTCGAGGCCGTCAATGTCGGCTTCGGCAATCTCATGGCTGAAGTGGGACTGATCATCGGCTTCGGCGTCATGATCGGCACCACGTTGTCTGCCACCGGCACGATGCAACGAGTGGTGGACGGTCTGCTCAAACTCGTCGGTCCCAAGAAGTCGCCCTATGTGTTGGGTTTGACGTCGGGCATCGTCTTCCCGTCGATCTACTTCGATGTGGCCCTGGTGATCCTGGCGCCCATGGCCGGCACGATCGCCAAGCGGACCGGCAAGAGTCTCGCGACCCTGGCCGGATCCTTGGCCATCGGGCTCGAGGTCGGCCTGCTGATCGTGGTCCCCGGCGTCGCCGCGGTCGCCGTTGCCGGCCCTCTGGGCGTGGACTTCGGCACCATGCTGATCTGGGGCATTCCCCTGGGGATCTTCTTCATCATTTCCAGCATCTTCCTTCACGACCTGCTGATGCGGAAGATCTTCAATCCGGCCACGGATCTGGATCCCCATTTCGACGACTCCATCTTCGGCGAGTCCCTCGAAGAGGAGCGCACCCGCCTCATGAGCCATGACGCGGGCGACGTCGCCGAAGCCACGGACATTCAGGCCGGCTCCGTAGCCGTGGAGACCCGGACACGGCAGATTCCCCTGCTCATCGCCATGCTTCCGGTCATCGTGCCCATCCTGCTCATCGTCCTGGATACCGTCACTGGCATCCTCGGTCAGGACATCCCCCTCCTCGGATTCCTCGGAAGTCCCGTGGTCGCCCTGCTCGTGGGATTGCTCATCGGCATCATCCTGGCAATCCCCACCGTCAAGCGTGACGGCATCGACGAGCTGATCACCAAGGGAGCCCAGACCTCTGGCTCGATCCTGCTCTTCACGGGCGTGGCCGGATCTCTCGGACAGGTGATCACGGAGGTAGGCATCGGCGACATGCTGGCGACCCTGTTCCAGGCCAATGCGGCGATTCCGGTCCTGTTGACGTGGACCGTGGCCGCCATCCTGCGGATGGCTCAGGGATCGGCATCAGTAGCTGCCATCACCGCGGCAGCCCTGCTCGCGCCCATCATGGGATCCATCGATGCACCGGCCATCTTGATCCTGTTGGCCGCCGGAACCGGCGCGGCCTTCGGCGCACACGTCACCGACAACACGTTCTGGATCTTCAAGCAGATGCTCGGTTTCACCACCAAGGGAACCTTCAAGATCTACACCCTGGCGCAGTCCATCTTCGCTGTCATCGGCCTGGCCGTCTGCCTGCTGCTCGAGCTCTTCCTCTGATCGCTCCTCCGCCCCCCAATCCACACCATTCCCCAGGAGTCCCCATGCCCTCCGCTTCCCCGCTCCGCATCACGTTCATCGGCATTGGCGCCATCGGATTGCCCATGGCCCGGCAACTTCTCGCCGCGGGGTTCGAGGTCACCGGAGTCGATCCGTCCGCCGCCCGACGTGAGGAGGCGGCCGTCCAGGGTCTGAGCGTGGAACCGGCGCCGGACTCTGCGGCCGAGGCCGACGTCGTGGTGTGCATGGTTGCCACGCCCGATCAACTGCGGACAGCGGCGTTGGGCGACGACGGCGTCCTCGGGCGCATGCGAGATGGTGCGGTCCTGCTGGTGATGAGCACCGTGGGGCCCCGCGCCGTGCAGGACGTGGCGGACGAGGCGCCGCCGTCCGTGCGCGTGGTGGATGTCCCCGTCACCGGCGGCGTCGCTCGGGCCATCACCGGGGACCTGCGCTTGTTCGCCTCCGGCCCACGATCAGTGGTCGAGGAGATCCGGCCGGTTCTCGACGCCCTGGGAACAGTGATCGACTGCGGTGCAGAGATCGGCCAGGGGCAGTCCTACAAGGCGGTCAACCAACTGCTCTGTTCCGTGCACATCGTCGCGGCAGCCGAGGCCCTGGCCCTGGCAGAGGAGCTGGGGTTGGACCCGGAGAAGGTCTTCTCCGCCGTGGCCGGCGGCGCAGGCGCATCGTGGATGCTCTCCGAACGTGGCCCGCGCATGCTCCAGGGCCTCGAGGCAGAGGTGACCAGCACGATCGGCATCTTCGTCAAGGACTCGACCTTGGTGAAGGAGATCGCTGACGATCTGGGATTCGATGCACCGATGATCACGGCAGCACAGGCGAAGTACCGGGCCGCTCAGAAGTCCGGTTGGGACCGAAAAGATGACTCGCAGGTCATCCAGACCTACCGCCGGGGATAGACGCTAGGCCGGAAGACTCCTTCCCAGCAGGTCTCCAGGTCACCGCTTCCGGATCACGATGGCATCGCCCACGGCACGCTCCGCACCGCCAGAAGGCGAGTTCTCCAGCTCGCCGTCCACGACCATGGCGGTGGACCCGCCGCCGTCGAGATTGATGGCGTCCACCAGCCCCAGCCGCTCGGAGAGGTCCGCCGCCTCGGAGATGCTCAATCCCACGGAGTCGGCCTGCCGGCCGTCGGCAGTGATGAGCACGAGCTGGCCCCGGCCGTCGACCCCGGCGATGGTGCGCGGATTGCGCTGGTGCGTCCAGCCGTAGAACTGGCCCGGGTTGTCGGCATGGACCATGCCGTCACGGGCTGCCGTGATGTTCCGCTCACCGTCCGTCAGTAGGTTCGGGCCCCCGTTGAGCACCTGGGTGTGCGGGGTCATACGCAGTTTCTCGCCGCGCTCGTCGAGGTATTCGTTGGTGAGCTTGATCCGCCGAGCCTCGGTGGCAAACTCGTCCAGATCCGCGGTGTCCTCGCCGATGGCCTGGATGGAGTACTGCCCGTCAGTCAGTTCGGTGCCCCGCTCCTGGTTGACCTCCTGGACCCGGCCGCGGTGATCGACGACGACCTCCATACCGTCCCCTTCCGGCGTGGTCGTCCCGTACTCCTCGGTGAACACGACGATCTCATCGGCATCAGTGCAGGTGACATCATGTTTCGGGGCCTCCGTGGGCAGGTCATCGGTGCCGCCGCAGTTGCGGATCTTGCCGGGCACGCGATTGATGCCGTCCAGGTCCAGCCCCTCTCGGCCTGAGGAGACGCGGCCCTCCCAGGTGAGGCGCTGGATGGAGGCGCGGCCGCTGCGGTGATCGATCACCAGGTTGGGACGGTCCCCCACGGCCTCACTGAGAATCTCCCCGTTGTACGCCGCTGCGCCGGCGGGGTCTCCGGGGGCGCCGTGCTGCTCCCCGTAGACGAAGAACCCGGCATTGACGTCGGCCAGGGCACCGTCGGCCAACTCCGAGGTAGTTTCGGTCCGCTCGATGTCCTCGCCGAAGGTGCCGGTCACCTCCCCCTGGAAGCGGCGCGGGTCGACGGTCACGACGTCCACGTTGACGGGACCGCTGCGGTGGCCGCTTGACGGCTGATCGCCGTCCCAGCCCTCGTACCAGGTACCGCCGGAATACCCGAGGGCCGTCAGTTCGGATCGGGCCGCCTCAGCCTCAGCCTCGGTGGGGAATGCCCCCACTCGGACACGGTGGCCTAGGTAGCCGCCGGAGTCGGCCAGCTGGTCGGCCACCACGGCCTCTGCGCGGGCATCCAGGCCCGCCTCCCGTAGTTCGGCGGCCACGCGGCGGGCCGCGCTCCGGCTGGAGACCTGCGAATCCCGCACACGCTCCTGGCCAGATGGCAGCGTCACCTGCACGGTCCAGGTGTATTTCGCATCAGGATTCCCGAGCGTGAAGGACTCGTGGGTGACACCGCGGGCCAAGCGCTGCTCGGTGCCCGCAGATCGGAAGGTCCCGACGCCGGCCGTCGGCTCCCGCTCGGCGGCCGAGACGTCCGCGGTGACGGCGGTGACCGCGGAAGACTCAGAGGTGGCGGCGACGGGCCCGGCCACGGTGCCGCCGGTCAGCAGGGCGCAGGAGAGCGCGGTGATGGTCAGGGTACGGGTGGCGGTGCGGCGAGTTGAGGTAGTCACGGTGTCCATGCTGACCTGCCCAGCAGCGGCCGCGGGCCGTGACTGGGGTCAATTCGCCGAGCTGTCGCCGAGTGTTCAGATGTCGTCCTCGTAGGCGGGCCCGCCTTCGCCCTCCCACGTCTCCAGGCGCTTGGCCTTCACGCTGTTGAACTTCTGGCGGACGCCGTAACCTGCGTGATCGTCCTCAGCGATGAACTGGGCGCCGAACCCTTCCAGGGCCATGCGCAGCCGGTGGCTCTCGTCCGCATTGAGCGTGCCGTGGCCCCGCTCGTAGGCCCGCAGATCGCCGGGTTCCAGGCCAGCAGCCTTGGCCACCACGGAGTAGGACACCTGGGTCAGGGCACGGGCGGCGCGTGCCAGGTCTGCGGGAATGATGAAGTCGTGGTCAGCCATAGCTCCATCATGTCCCGTCGGCCGCGGGTTTGCACGTCCTCGTTCAGGGCACCCGAGAGCAGGGCCGCGGTGGCGTCCACGGAGGACGGATCGAGCTGCCCGTCACAACTGAGTCAGCCTGCGGCGTGACTCGCACGAGATCGCCGCCCTGGCCTCCGGACATCCGACGCCGTCCGGTCACGGCCACGGCGAATGCGCAGTGAACCCGTGTGCTCCAGCGTCCTGGTCACTACGGTGGCACCATGGGACCTACACCTGTGAAATCAATGGGTCTCGGCTTCGCCGCCGGACTCGGAGTTGCCGTCAGTGCCGCCGTCGGCCGCAAGGTGGTCACCGCCGCCAAGGTCGGCCAAGGCCACCCCCTGAAACACCGTGCGCTGGATCTGGCCTCCGGCCTGATCCAGCCGAAATACCCGCTGGAGGCCATGAGCACCTACCTCAACGGCCTCCACATGTACGCCGACGAGATGGGTCGGCAGGTGGAGGCCTCACACTTCTGCATCCACCTGCGCCACGACCTGCACCAGTGCGTGATCTTCGATAGAAACGCGCCCGATGCCCGGCTGATCGGCATCGAGTACATCACCACCGAGGAGCGCTTCCTCAGCCTGCCGGAGGACGAGAAGCGGCTCTGGCACAGCCACCACTACGAGGTGAAATCCGGCGTACTCGCCGCCCCCGGCGTCCCGGAGCTGGCCGAGCACGCCTACTTCACCGACCTCGTCACCACCTACGGCAAGACGTTCCACACGTGGCAGTACGATCGCGATGAATTCCCCTACGGCATCCCGCAGCTGATGATGGGGCTGACCGAGGACGGGCAGGCCGATGAGGAGCTCATCCGCAAGAGGGACCGCCGCCTCGGCATCTCCACCTCGCACAAGCGAGCCAGCCGCGCTGACATCCCGATGCCGGAGGTCGCCCCGGGCGCCAACCTCTGGGAGAGCGGCCGAACCGTGCAGACCCGGCTGGAGGAGATGGACTTCAAGCGGTAGCCGAATCGTCGCGCAGACCAGGATGGTCAGTAGTCATCGGCGGAGATTCTGAACTCCTGGGCGATGAGATCCAGGGTGTACTCCTGCCTCAAACGACCGGCACTGTTTTGGTTCGCGAACATTCCCTTGCGCCAGAAGGCACCCTCCTTAGGGCGCGTGTCAATCCACTCGACCGGCAGGATCCATTCGGCCTCGTCGTCGGACTCGGACATGCCGTTTACCGCGTAGTGGTAGTTGCCGACCAGCTTGTGGTCGGCGAGTTTCATGCTCTGCCCGTTCATCATCACGGTGGCTTCGTCGAATCGGACGGCCTCGCCCACAACGGTTCCGACACCCACATACCCCTGTTTGGGGATATACGCGTTGACCCGGGCGCCCACAGGGACGTTCCGCAAGGTACGTGAGTACCATGCCCCTCCACCCGCACTGACGAATCCGTACCTGCGGCCATCCTCCCAACTGCGTCCAGGCTGATAGTCGCCTTCGCCGAACGAGACGAACCAGTCCACGCCGTTCCAGGAGGCACGTCGTGCCTTGCGCGCACGAGCGCCCACAGGAGCCACCGTCGTTTCCTCCGATGCAGCCAGCCATGTTCGTGCTAAGTAGGAGCGGTCATCCTCTTCCAGATAGGCGAAAAAGACTGCGTTGATCGGCACCCCGAAGTCGCGCAGGTAAGTGACGATTCGCTCAGAGGATGCGTCCAGTTCGCTGGCCACGATGGTCAACTGGAGATCCTCATTGAGCACGTCGGGGCGAGTCGCCTGGAAGACATCCTCGAAAGCCTCCTCGAAGGGGACGTTCAAGTAGTCATTGGCGATCACCACGACTTCGTCGGTCGAGAGAGTCGCACACCACGAGCCGTAGTCCAGCGCCTGAGCCACGACGTCCCGGGGCGTCCGGTCGCGCTTTAACTCCAGAACGTGGAGGTGGCCGTCGGCGTCAATCGCCAGCAGATCGATGAACTTTCCATAGGGAGTCTTCACTTGCCGTCCGATGATGAGGAGGGGCTCCCCCAAAAGCGTTGAGTCGTGCTCGAGCAGTTCCTCGAGCTGCCGTTCCGATGGCATGACAGTGCTATTGAGCTTCCTCGGCTTGCCGCCGTTGATGCGCCAGATTCCCATTTCGACAGCCATCTGCTTGGCTTCACCACATTCGCTCGACGTCGGTAGATTTCAAGAGCCGAGCTGCGGGCAGTATTTGCCCAACACACTGCGGACAGCAAAACGGCCGCCCACCCCGGAGGGTGAGCGGCCGTTTTAGAGTCTGATCAGATCAGAGGGGGCGGACCGACGAGGCCTGCATGCCCTTGTCGCCCTGAGTCGCCTCGAACTCGACCTTCTGGTTCTCCTGAAGTTCGCGGAAGCCGCCGCCGTCGATGGCGGAGAAGTGCACGAAGATGTCAGCGGAGTTGTCGTCCGGGGCAATGAAACCAAAGCCCTTTTCAGCGTTGAACCACTTGACTGTACCGGTGGCCATGGTGGCCTCTTTTCTTTAGGGTGCTAAACCCGCCAGTTTTTCCAGCGGGGGCGAAGCGGTGTGTACATACCGCTTCCCCAGCGCCCCATCCGACCCGAAGGCCGTCCGGTCCGCAGTGGTGACGGACTTACTGCATCTACTACAACTACTTCTGCAAGCAACTGTACGGCATCAAAGCACTTCTGGGAACCACGGGGTCCGTCGACTGCCTCGGCCACACAGAACGAGCCCCTCTGGCACTCCGGGAATTCATCGCCCCACCTGGGATTTACACTCAAATCCGTGATCGCACGAACCAAGAATCAGGGGCCCGAGCCGGCTCCGACTGGAGACACCTCGGCCCCCTTCGTTCCTCCCGAGGGATGGACGAGATCGCCCAACGTCTCGACGAGCCGCTTCGCCTTAGAGATGAGCAACACCACGCGTTGGTACACCAATGACGGTCAGGGGAACGGGTACTTCGCCCCCGGCTGGGACAGCGAGCGCATCGCCCGCAGGACGGGAGTCTTTCGCTGGATCGCTGTAGCCCTGGCCATGATCATGATCGCCGGCGGGGCCATCCTCGCGTCGGCGCAGTACGGAGAACAGATCGAGTACAACCAGCTGAAATCGACGGGGGTGCAGACGACCGGCGTGGTTGGCCCCGTGACGGTGGAGCACACGTCGGAACAGGTGCGCAGGTCCGGGCGGGCCTACACCACCCGTTCAACCTCGGTGCTGGATTACACCGTGGGCGGTCAGGAGATGCGCGAGGAGATCACCGCATCCTCGAGCACGAAGATCCGCCGCTCCCCGGACAGGTATCCGGAGCCGGCCTGGACTCAAGGGCAGGAACTGATGGTCTATGCCGACCCCGAGGAGCCCGAGCGATTCGTCCTCGTCCATGAGTACAAAGAGGCGGATGCCGATTCCCTGCCACGGGGAGTCATCATCATCATGATCATCACCGGCGTCCTCCTGATCCTGCCCCTGGTGCTGTTCCTCGCCGGCGCGCGCAACGTGCGTGAGGCCCGCAAACTCTGAGCATTCGACCTTCTTGAGCCAGGTGCGCTCATGTTTCTTGCATCCCGAGGCGGGATTCGGGAACATTCTGACGTCACTCGTCGTTACTTGAGTTGAACACACTCAACTATCGCTGGAAACACCCCTCAGGGAGGACACTTTGCCCGCATTCTTCGGCCCCGCCGGTTCCAACGGCGACTCCTTTGACGACTTTGTCACCCGCTACCTCCAGGGTCAGCGGGTCGGTCGGCAGGGACGCCCCGTCGACCTCACCCGCCTTCTGAGCAAGCGGACCCATGACGCACTGGCCACCGCCGCGACCTTCGCCGCCGAACGCGGCCAGTCCGACGTCGACGCGCTGCACATCCTGCGCACCATGCTGGGCGAGGACCCAGCCGCCGCCGCGGTGCGCCAGTCCGGCGCCGACCCGCAGGCCCTCATCGCCGCCGTCGACGACCGCCTGCCGGCCCCGAGCGAGCGGAAGGACGCCAGCTCCACCGCGTCCCTGAACGCTTCCGCCCAGAAGGTGCTGTTGGACGGCTACCAGGTGGCCCGCGGATTCGGTTCCACCTACATCGACCCGGAGCACGTGTTCTTCGCGTTCGTGCTGAACCACGACTCCCCCGCCGGACAGCTCCTGACCCAGGCGGGCGTCACCCCACAGTCCCTGCAGTCCGCCGCCCAGCAACAGCAGCAGCAACAGCTGCAGGGCCAGGCCGGCCAGCAGCCGTCGGGTCAGGATTCCGAGGCCTCCGTCCTGGAGAAGTTCGGCCGGGACCTGACCGCTGAGGCGAAGGCCGGCCGGCTGGATCCGGTGATCGGGCGGACCGACGAGGTCGAGCAGACCATCGAGGTGCTGGCCCGCCGCACCAAGAACAACCCGGTGCTGATCGGCGAGGCCGGCGTCGGCAAGACCGCCATCGTGGAGGGCTTGGCCCAGGCCATCGCCGACGGCGAGGTGCCCGCCCAACTGCAGGACCGCCGCGTCATCGCCCTGGACCTGGCCGGCATGGTCGCGGGCACCCGTTACCGCGGTGACTTCGAGGAACGGCTCACCGGTGCCATGGACGAGCTCGCCGAGGACAGCAGCACCATCGTCTTCATCGACGAGCTGCACACCATCGTCGGCACCGGCGGCTCCGGGGAGTCCGGCGGCATGGACGCCGGCAACATCCTCAAGCCCCGCCTGGCCCGCGGCGACCTGCACATGGTCGGCGCCACCACGCTGAAGGAGTACCGCACCATCGAGAAGGACGCCGCCCTGGAGCGTCGCTTCCAGCCAGTCAACGTCGGCGAGCCCTCCGTGGAGGACGCCGTGCAGATCCTGACCGGCCTGGCCGATCGCTACGCGGACCACCACCAGGTGACGTACACGGACGAGGCGCTGCGCGCCGCCGTCGTGCTCTCTGACCGGTACATCACCGACCGGTTCCTGCCGGACAAGGCCATTGATCTCATCGACCAGGCTGGGGCGCGGCTGTCCCTGAAGCGCGGCCCGAAGCACGACGCCGGCCCGGCCGTGGACACGGACGCACTGCGGTCCCAGCTCGCAGAGTTGGAGGCCGAGAAGAACTCGGCGGTCAACGCGGAGGACTACGAGCGTGCCACCGAGCTGCGGGACGAGGTCGCCCGCATCAGCGAGCAGCTGGCCGAGGCCTCTGCCATGCAGGAGCAAGGCGCGGCTTCCCGCGCGGAGGCCGTGGTGGATGAGGACGCGATCGCCGAGATGGTCTCCCGTGCCACCGGCATCCCGGCCGCCCGGATGACGGAGGCCGAGAAGTCCCGCCTGGCGCGGCTGGAGGACGAACTCCATGCCCGGCTGGTCGGCCAGGACGATGCGGTCGCCGCGATCGCGAAGTCCATCCGCCGCTCCCGGACCGGGATGGCCGATCCGTCCCGCCCGGTCGGCAGCTTCCTGTTCCTGGGCCCCACCGGCGTCGGCAAGACCGAGCTGGCCAAGGCCCTGGCGGGCTCGCTGTTCGACGACGAGGACGCAATGGTCCGGTTCGACATGTCCGAGTTCGGCGAGCGCCACACGGTCTCCCGTCTGGTCGGCGCCCCTCCGGGCTACGTGGGCTATGACGAGGCCGGGCAGCTGACCGAGCGGGTGCGCCGCCGCCCGTACTCGGTGATCCTGCTCGACGAGATCGAGAAGGCCCACCCGGACGTGTTCAATCTGCTGCTGCAGGTGCTCGACGACGGCCGCCTCACCGACGGCCAGGGCCGCACCGTGGACTTCCGCAACACGGTGCTGATCATGACCTCGAACCTCGGCTCCGAGTTCATGTCCTCCGGCGGCGCCCCGCTGGGCTTCGTCTCGGCGGATGCCGAGGCCGCGCAGCGGGACCTCCGTCAGAAGGTGATGGGACGGGTCAAGGAGTTCATGCGGCCGGAGTTCCTCAACCGGATCGACGACACCGTGCTGTTCTCGCCGCTGTCCGCTGCGGAACTGCGTCAGATCGTGGGCTTGCAATTGGCCGATTCCGAGCAGCGGCTCGCTGCCCAGGGCATCGCCCTGGAGGTGGACGACGCGGCCCGGGACTGGATCGCCGAGGCCGGCTACGAGCCGGCCTACGGCGCCCGCCCGCTGCGCCGAGTCATTCAGCGTGAACTCGACGACCGGGTGGCCGATCTGCTGGTCTCCGAGGCGGTGACCGACGGTGATGCGGTGCGGGTGACCGTGACCGACGGGCAGTTGGTGGTGCAGCCGGTGAGGGCTCAGGTGCCGGAGGCACTGGCGGCCTGAGTGGTTGCAGGCATGCGTTACGAGGTCGGGGCGTTCGTTGACCTTCGTCAGCGAACGCCCCGGCCTGTTTTCATGACGGAGCGATGCGGGCGGATTCTTTAGGCCCAATACAGGGACATCGGGTTGGTCACCAGCAGGGCCTGCTTTTCCGACTCGGTCGGCGCGATCTGTGGGATGTACCCCAGCAGCAGCGCGTCGTCCGGCATGTGCGAACGCAGGTTCGGATGCGGCCAGTCCGTGCCCCACAGGATCCGCTCCGGGAACTCGGCCATCACCCGGCGGGCGAAGGGGACGACGTCGGCATACACCTCGCGTTGCCCATCCACCGCGTAGGGACCGGCTTCCGAGAGGCGTTCGGGGCAGCTGACCTTGACCCAGGCGTCGGTCCGCTCGACGAAACGGACGAAGGAGGAGAACTCGTCCGAGTCCGCGCCCTTCCGGACGTCCGGGCGGCCCATGTGGTCGATGACGAGCGGGACGCCAAGGCCCGCGAACGTGTCCTCGAGGCCGGGAAGGTCCTCGGATTCGAAGTAGAGGACGATGTGCCAGCCGAAGTCACGGATCTTGTCCGCCACCTGCGCGAGTTCCTCGAACGGCTGGCTCTGGACCAGTCGCTTGACGAAGTTGAAGCGCACCCCGCGGACTCCGCGTTCGTGCATGGCGGCCAGCTCTTCGAGCGTCACGTCTGCACCCACGGAGACCACACCGCGCGCGGTGTCCCCGAAGTCGTCCAGGGCATCCAGCAGTGCGGCGTTGTCATGTCCGTGGCAGGTCGCCTGGACGATGACGTTCCGGGCGACGCCCAGGTGCTCCCTCAGGTGCCGCAGGTCGGCCTTACTCGCATCGCACGGCGTATACTTCCGCGCTGGCGAGAAGGGAAACTCCGCGGCCGGGCCGAACACATGGCAATGGGCGTCCACTGCCCCCTCCGGGAGGGTGAAAGCGGGCTCGCCCCGATCTTTCACCCAGTCCAGCCAGCCGGCGGTCTTCTCAGATTCGGTCACCCGTGATCCTCCTGAACGGATTGGTGCAGTCTGGTGCCCCACCGCTAACCGTGGCGGGACCGTGACCAGAATATGATCCGAGTCACCCGACGGTAGCCGCCCTCGGGATGGTTGACAACCATTTCGAGCGAGCCTGACATCTCCGCGAATGAGCCTGAAAGATTGCTGGCAGACCGTGCCCCCGTCGGGCCCCTGGGCCCCAGCACTATAGATGAGCCTGATGTCACCGATAAGCAAGAGCGCGTTCCCCTATTGTCCTGCAGTGGAGATGCTGATGTGACCTGGATCTCATTTGCAGCGTGCACCGAGGCCAGGAGAATCGGCACCCCCGCCTCCCCGGCCCTCTCGGCCAGGTTCATCACAGGAGATGACATGGAACTTCGACGCACCCTGCGACCCGCTGTCGCCATCACCACCCTCGCCCTCATGTTCGGATTGACCGCTTGCGGCGGATCCGCCGAATCAGAGCCCGTCAGTGATTCCGCGAGCAGCCGTGGCGCTGCCGAGGAGGTCCTCCCGCTGACCGTGGCCCGCGGCGGCGTGAACATCGAGAACGCCGTCCTCGCTGATGAGCAGGGCTTCTTCGAGGAAGAAGGACTCGACATCGGCGAAATGCAGCTCACCGGCATGGGCGGAGCCGCCGCGAACTCCTCCGTGATCTCCGGCGAGTTCGATGTGGCGGCCACCGACGCCGTCACCGTTATCCGGGCCGTGGCCGAGGGCATGCCCGTCGTCGCGGTGGCCGGCACCAAGTCAGCCGACCCGGACTACGAGGGCGAGGTCTCCGACGGCGTCGTCGTCCCGCCGGGTAGCGACATCAAGGAATGGACCGATCTGGAGGGCAAGAAGATCGGCGTCCCTGAGCTCGGCGGCCTGCCGCACATGGCTACCATGACCGGCCTGCTGGAGAACGGAGTCGACCCGGACTCGGTCGAGTTCGTGCCGCTGCCGACCGACGCCCTGGTGGAGGCCGCGGCGAAGGGCCAGGTGGATGCGGTCTTCACGTTCAGCATCTTCCTCCTCTCCGCCGTGGACAGCGGCTTCACTCGCGTCGGCACGGGAGTGCGCGAGTACCTGCCCCACGCCCCGCAGGTGCTGTGGGTTGCCTCGAAGGAGTTCGCCGAGAAGAACCCGGAGGCCCTCGAGCGGTTCCACAACGCGATCGAGAAGGGCACCGAGTACGGCAATGAGAACGAGGAGGCCGTGCGGCAGGCCTACCACGATCACACCCAGCTCCCGGCTCCCTTCATCGATGAGCGCATGGTGCTCGAGCCCCTCAACGTCGAGTTCGACGAGGAGGGGTGGAACACCCTGCTCCAGGTGATGAAGGACGAGGGCGACCTCCGTGAGGATCTCACCTACGAGGAGATCGTCTGGGAGGGAGCCCGTTGAGCCGCCCGCTGGCCCACCGCTCCGCCCCGACATCATGAGAGGTCTTCGACGTGACCGTGACTGACATCCAGCGCGCCGCCCGAGCCCCGGCTCGCACTCGCACTCGCACGCCGAGGGAACCGCGGCTGGGCGGGATCGGGATCACCGCCTGGAGGATCCTGGTCTTCGTGGCAGGAATCGCCCTCTGGTACCTGATCCACCTGACGGGGATCCTCCCCGCCGCACTCCTTCCCGGCCCGATCGCCGTGCTCACGGAATGGGCTCAGGCGCTGGTGTCGGCCAGCTTCTGGTCGATCCTGGGAGACACTATCGCCGGCGCCCTCGTTGGCCTGGCCTTCGGGATCGTGGCGGGAATCCCCCTGGGAATCCTGACGGGGCGCTTCGTGGCCGCCGAGCTGTCGGTGCGGTTCCTCGTTGACTTCGGCCGCGCGTTCCCGGCCGTCGCACTCGTTGCCGTGCTCCTGCTGGTCCTCGGGCGCGGCATCGAGGTGAAGGTGGTGCTGGTCTTCGTCGCTGTGGTGTTCATCATCATCCTGCAGACCCAGCACGGTGTCCGCAGCGTGAGTGCCTCGATCGTGGACACCACCCAGGCGTTCCGGATCCGCGGGGGGCTCTTCATGCGCAAGGTGCTGCTGCCGAGCGCCGCTCCCTCCATCCTGGCCGGGCTGCGCCTGGCGGCCTCCGTGGCCGTCCTCGTCACGATCTCCACGGAGGTCCTGACCGGCGCACCCGGCCTCGGGGCAAGCATCGCCGAGGCCCAGGTCGGGGGCAACTCTGCGCTCGCCTACGCCTACATCGTCTATGCCGGCCTCCTGGGCTACGCCGTGAACGTGGGGCTCGGCTGGGTTCAGGCTCGGCTCCTGCGATGGCAGCCCAACGGATCGGGAGACTGATATGGGTACCAAGACATACTCCCCGCTGATGTCGGTGTTGCTGCAGGCCTGGCTGCCTGTGACGTTGATCCTGCTGTGGTTCGCCGTGTCCGCGAACTCCACCTCGGTGTTCTGGCCGCCCCTGACCGAAATCCTCGGCACCATGGGCGAGTGGGCCAGCAGCGGCGGGCTCTGGCGTGACGCGCTGTTCAGCTTCGGCAACTACTTCCTGGCACTGCTCGTATCCCTGCTGGTCGGGCTCGCCCTGGGCACGGCGATCGGGCTGATGCCCCGGGTCGGCCTCATCCTGGACCCCTATCTGGACTTCTTCCGGTCCCTGCCCAACGTGGTCTTCGTCCCGATCATCATCCTCACGCTCGGGATTGGGCGGGAGCCGAAGGTGTTCCTTATCTTCATCGCCTGCGTCTGGCCCATCCTGCTCAACTGCATCGTGGGCGTCCGCTCCATCCAGCCCGCCATCTTCGAGGCGTCTCGGGCTTACCGGATCCCACTGCACCTGCAGATCCCCAAGGTCGTACTCGCCGGAGCACTGCCGCAGATCGCGGTGGGCGTCCGGCTGGCGATCACCATCGGGATCGTCATGCTGGTCGTCAGCGAGATGTACGGGGCCACCGAGGGGGTCGGGTACTTCATCCTGCAGAGCGGCCAGCGCTTCCAGCTCGCCGCCGCTTGGGCCGGAACCCTGCTGGTCGGGGTCATTGGCTGGGTGTTCACTTCGCTCTACGCCATCGCCGAGCACCGACTGCTGCAGTGGAACCGCGAGCAGGATGCCGGACCCACCACCCGCCCTCGAAAAGGAGCACGAGCATGACCTCCCAGACCCTTGCCACCGACCTCGCACTTTCCGCCCAGCACGTCAGCAAGGCCTTCGGCACCGGGGCCGAGAGGGTGGTGGTCATCGAGGACCTCCACCTCGAGATCCAACCCGGTGGCGTGACCTGCCTCGTCGGGCCCTCCGGGGTCGGCAAGACGACCCTGCTGCGGCTGCTGGCCGGACTGGCCGCTCCTTCTTCGGGCCAGGTGTCCCTGGGAGGCACGCCGATCAGCGGGGCGGTCGAGGAGATCGCCGTGGTGTTCCAGGACTACCGCGGTTCACTGATGCCCTGGATGCGCGTGCTGCAGAACGTCGCCTTCCCCCTCGAAGGGCAGGGCGTGGCCAAGGCCGAACGGCTGGCACGTGCGGCCGCGGCCCTTGAGGTGGTCGGCCTGGCGGACAGCGCCAACCGCTACCCGTGGCAGCTCTCCGGCGGCATGCAACAGCGGGTCGCGATCGCCCGGGCGCTGGCCTACGAGTCACCGATCCTGCTGATGGACGAGCCCTTCGGGTCCCTGGACGCGCAGACCCGGTTCGAACTGGAGGACCTGGTCCTGCGGCTGAGGCGGGACCTGGGCATCACCATCGTGCTGGTCACCCACGATATCGATGAGGCGGTGTACCTGGGTGACCGCGTCGTCGTCTTCGGTGGGCGGCCGTCACAGATCGTCGACGACATCGCCGTGCCCCTGGGCCGGGACCGCAGTCAGCTGACCACGCGGGCCGAGCCCGTGTTCATCGAGCTGCGGACCCGCGTGCTGGACGAGATCCAGCGCACCGGTCTCAAGACCTCCCCCCGCTAGCAGGACCCACGCCGCAGTCGTCCTCGAAGCCAATGCGTGCCGCGGCGAACACCTCACGGAGCCACCGGTGCTCCGGATCGGGTTGATGCACCGGGTGCCACCAGAGCGCGTTCAGCAGCGGCACGGCGTTGAACGGCAGCTCCAGGACCTGTACTTCACCCATGCGTTGGGCGAGCGGGGAGAGATGGCGTTGGATGATCGCCAGGCGCTCGGTGTGCTCCACGAACAGGGGCAGCATCACGAAGCTCTCGGCGACTGCGTCGATCCAGGGATTCACCCCCAGCTGCTCGAGCTGGCGCCCCACGGAAGTGAACGCGAAGCGGGTGCGGTAGGTGAAGACCCAGGGGGACTCGGACAGCACCTCCATGGTGAGCCCGTCAGCGACCCGTTCATTGTCGGTGGAGGCGATGGCCACCCAGTCGTCCCGGATCACGTCTTGGTGCGGCAGTTCGGACACCACCCCGTGGGGTAGCACGAGCGCGTCAATCGAGGGCAGGCGCAGCAGCACCTCGTCCATCGTCTCCGGAGAGGAGGGCACGAAGTGCATCCGGACGTTCGGCGCCTGCTGATGGGCGATCTGGGTCACCCGCGGCGCGATCGTGGCCAGCGAGTAGTCGGAGCAGTGGATGATGAACTCGCGCTCGGACTCCGTGGGATCCCACCGGGACTGGCTCTCGAACACCCGGCGCGTGGCATCCAGCGCCACGGTCGTGTGCTCGGCCAACCGCACCGCCAGCGGCGTGAGCTCATACGTGTTGCCCCGCCGGGCCAGCAGCGGATCGTCGAAGTGCCGGCGGAGCTTGCCCAGTGAGGCGCTCAGCGAGGGCTGGCTCAGTTGCAGCCGGGTGGCCGCCCGCGTGACGTTTCGCTCGGTGAGCAGGGCGTCCAGGGCCACGAGCAGATTCAGGTCGAGTCGTGAGAGCAGTCGTTCGTCCGGCATGGCCGCGCCCTCCTTTAGAGAATGTCGGTCGATGATGCGCTCAGGCTATCAGCCATACCGATAGTGGGGATATTCATTCGGGGCTTCACTGATGATGTGACGCCGACCACTATGGATGTCACGAGGCCCATCCGGGCCGTCGCCCGCTCCGGGCACTGAAAGGACCGAGGATGACCACGCTTCTCTCCCACCTGTCGTACATCGCGTTGACCACCCCCGATGTCGAGGCATCGGTGGACTTCTACGTCAACAAGGTCGGCCTCACCGAGGTGGCCCGTGAGGACGGCAAGGTCTACCTGCGTTGCTGGGGCGACTACTACACCTACAGCCTGGTGATCCAGCACGCTGACGAACCCTCCTTGGCCACCATGGCCTGGCGCACCACCAGCCACGAGGCCCTGGACGAGGCGGTGCAGCGCATCGAGGCCGCCGGCGTCACCGGTGAGTGGTTCGATGGCCTGGACATCGGCCGCGCCTACCGCTTCGTGGGACCCTGGGGCCACTCCATGACCCTGCATTGGGACGCCCGGCATTTCCGCTACGAGAAGGGTGAGCTCGCCTCGGTCTTCCCGGACCGCCCCCAGCGGCGCAGCCGGGTGGCCGGCGCCCCCCGCCAGCTCGACCACGTCACCATCTGCGCTAGCGATGTGGATGCCTTCGCCGCCTGGTACAGCGAGGTGCTGGGATACCGGATCATGGCACGCACGGAACTGGAGGACGTCCCCCTCTCGGTGTTCTCGGTGATCACCACCAACGAGAAGTCCCACGATCTCGGCATCGTGCTGGACGGCTCGGACCGCGCCGGACGCATCAACCACTTCGCGTTCTGGGTCGATACCCGCGAAGAGATGCTCATCGCGGCTGACTCGCTGCTGGAGGACGGGGTGCGCATCGAATACGGCCCCACCATCCACGGCATCGGCGAGCAGTCGTTCCTGTACTACCGCGAGCCGTCCTCCATGCGGATCGAGCTCAACAGCGGCGGCTACCGCAACTACGTGCCCGACTGGCAGGCGAACACCTGGAAGACGTCCCAGGGCTCCTACGACATCTACCAGAACAGCCCCATGCACGCGTCCCTGAGCGAGTCCTTCCCGCCGGCGAACGGACCCAGCGCCTCGGAGGAGGGCATCACCGAGGAAGTCCGCGACCAACTGGTCGCGAAGTCGGCCGGGGTCACCGAATGACCAGCACGACGCCGGCGCCCGGCACCGGATTGACCGCACCTTTCGCGGTGGCCCGCTTTCGCGACGGCGACGGAGGCTCCGTGCGCCTCGGTCTCGTGGCCGGTGAGCGCATCCGCGCCCTCGACGAAACCGACCTCGGCGCCCCGGACCTCAATGCCTTCCTGGCCGCTCCCGACTGGGACCGGCTCGGCCGTCTCGTAGACACGGACACGGGGACGGAAAACCTCTGGCGGCCCCTGGCCGAGGTCACGCTGACCGCGCCGGTCCAGCCGCGCCAGGTCGTCCAGGCCGGGGCGAACTACCGCACCCACGTCATCGATCTTGTGGTGGCTCACGCCCCGAAGAGCGACACCCGTCCCGAAGCCGAGATCCGCGAGGATGCGGCCCGGATGATGGATGAGCGTGCCGCCACCGGGGAGCCGTATTTCTTCATCGGACTGCCGGCGGCGGTCGTCGGCGACGACGTCCCGCTGGTCCTGCCGTCATACAGCGAGCAGCACGACTGGGAACTCGAGCTGGCCGTGGTGATCGGCATGGAGGGGTTCCGGATCAGCGCCGAGAAGGCGATGGATCATGTGGCGGGGTACACGATCTGCAACGACATCACCACGCGGGACCGCGTGTTCCGCGAGGACTCGAAGGGCATCGGCGCGGACTGGTACCGCTCCAAGAACGCCCCCGGGTTCCTGCCCACCGGCCCCTTCCTGGTCCCGGCAGGCTTCGTGGAACCCCACGACCTGGGCATCACCCTGGACCTGAACGGCGAGCGCATGCAGGATGCCACCACCTCGGATCTGCTGTTCGGCCTGCCCGCCCTGGTCTCCGCGGCCTCGCTGAACATGCCCTTGCTGCCCGGGGACCTGCTGCTGACCGGCAGCCCTGCCGGCAACGGCGCGCACTGGGGCCGGCTGTTGCGGGACGGCGATGTCATGGAGGGCTCGGTCCAGGGCCTGGGCACCCAGAGGGTCCGCTGTATCGCTGAGAGTGCAGGAGGAAGCAGATGAGCTCGCTGTCTGAGAACCCGGCGGACCTGGATCCGGCCGATCCGACCGGAGAGGTCGGCGTGCGGGCCGAGGCGTACCGCAATTGGGGACGCTGGGGCGAGGACGATGCCTTGGGGACCCTGAACTTCATCGACGCCGCCAAGCGCCTGGAGGCTGCCCGTCTGGTGACGGAGGGACTGGCCGTCTCGCTGGGCCAGGAGTTCAATGAGGACGGCCCGCAGAAGGGGTGGAAGAAACGCAACAACCCGGTCCACACCATGACCGGCACCGGCCTGGACGCCGAGCGCAATCCCGGAGCCCACCCCCACGGGATCGGCGGGGCGGACGACCTGATCGTGATGCCGCTGCAGTGCTCCACCCAGTGGGACGGTCTCGGCCACATCTTCGACCACGGTTACGCGTGGAACGGCCGCCGCGCGGGCGACGTCGTCACCACCCAGGGCGACCAGGTCACCGGGATCGAGCACGCCGCCTCCGTCATCGTCTCCCGGGGTGTGCTGCTCGATCTGGGCCGGCACGTGCGCCCGGAGACCGGTGAGTTGGAGGACGGCTATGCGATCACTACCGAGGACCTGGATGCCTGCATCGCCGCCCAGGGACCGTCCTCGGGGGTCGGCCGCGGGGACATCCTGCTGGTCCGCACCGGTCAGCTCGCCCGTGTCCGCCGTCAGGGGTGGGGCGGCTACGCCGGCGGGCCGGCCCCCGGCCTGTCCATCACGACCGCGGGGTGGCTGCATCGCAGCGAGATCGCCGCGATCGCCACGGACACCTGGGGTTTCGAGGTGCGTCCGAACGAGTTCCACGATTCCTTCCAGCCCCTGCACCAGATCGTCATCCCCAACATGGGGCTGACGGTCGGCGAGATGTGGGATCTGGAGGGAATCGGGAAGGCCTGCGCCGAGCGCGGACGGTATGACTTCCTGCTCTCCGCACAGCCGCTGCCCATCACCGGTGCCGTCGGTTCGCCCATCAATCCCATCGCCCTGCTCTGAGACGCACCCCGGCAACACCAAGCATATTGAGGCAGAGAGAGGTACTGATCATGACCGCAGTGAAGAGGGTTGCCGTCGTCGGCACCGGAGTGAGCGGACTGGCCGCGGCCATCCAGCTGGCCAGGGCCGGCGTCGAGGTGGACGTCTTCGAGGCGAACGCCGAACTGAGCGCCCTGGGTTCGGGGATCTCGCTGCAGGGCAACGCCCTGCGCGCGTTCGCCGAGCTGGGCGTGTGGGAGGAGGCCAGCGCGGCCGGGTTTCCCTTCGACGGGATGGGGATGCGTGCCCCCGGCCCGCAGGCCCCGGTGATCGCCCGACAGGAGGAAGGCGACGATCCGGGGACGGGGCTGCCCTCCGCCATGGGCATGCCGCGGGCTGACCTCACCCGCATCCTGCATGATCATGCCGTCCGGGCCGGTGCCACCGTCCGGTTCGGGCAGCGGGTGACCGCCGTGGACTCCACCGCGGACTACGCAGAGCCGATCCTGGCGTCGGGGCCGGCGGGCCGCTATGACCTGGTGATCGGTGCCGATGGCCTGCACTCGACCGTGCGCACTGCCCTGGGCATCACCGTGGCTCCCGAACACACCGGCATGGGGATTTGGCGGGCCTTCGTCTCCCGGCCGGAGGAGGTGAAGTACACGGAGCTGTACTACGGCGGCCCCTGCTACATCGCCGGTTACACCCCCACCGGCCAGGACTCGATGTACGCGTTCCTGGTGTCCGATGCCGGGGACCACTTCCGCGCCACCGCCCAGGAGGGTGCCACCGCCATGCTCGAGCAGAGCCAGGCCTACGGCGGGCCGTGGAATCAGGTGCGGACCGATCTGACCGCCGGGAATGCGCAGGTGAACTACACGTGGTTCACCCAGCATGTGGTCCCCGGTCGGTGGAACCGCGGCCGCGCCGTGATCATCGGGGATGCCGCGCACTCTTGCCCGCCCACCATCGCCCAGGGGGCCGCGCAGGGGTTGGAGGACGCCCTGGTGCTCACTGAACTCCTCGTGGAACGCGAGTCCCTGGACGAGGACCTGTGGGACGCGTTCCACGCACGCCGGGTGGAGCGGGCCACCGCCATCGTGAACGCCTCCGCGCAGCTGGCCGAATGGCAGCGGGACGGCCAGGACCATTCCGCCGAGGTGCCGGGTCTGCTCGGCGGCGTGGCCCAGCGAGTGGCGGTGCGGGCATGATCGTCGATGTGCACGCCCACATGCTGCTGCCCTCGCTGCATAAGGAGGTTGTCCGCCGGGCCCCCGAGGGCGTAGCCGCGGCCGCCGAGCTGGACCACCGTCGCAATGGGGCGGCCAGCCAGCAGGTGTCCGGCCCCATGGTGGCCGCCCGGATCCCCCGGCTCCTCGACGTGGCCGAGCGGCTGCGGATCATGGACGAACAGGGGGTGGACCGCCAGTGGGTGAGCGCCTCCCCGAATCACTACTACCCCTGGGCCGAGGAGGGCCTCGCCGCGTGGGCCTGCGCGGAGGCGAACCGGCTCATTGCCGAGCACGTAGCCCAGGCACCGGAGCGGCTCACCGGGCTCGGTCTGGTACCACTGCAGTGGCCTGAGCACGCCCGGGAACTGCTGGAGAATGCCGTACTCGGCTTCGGGCTGCTCGGGGTGGAGATCTCCTCCGCCGCCGGGGATGTGGAGCTCTCGGACCCGCGCCTGGAACCGTTCTGGGCGCGGGCCGCCGAACTCGGCTGCCCGGTGTTCGTGCACCCGTTCGGATGCACGCTCGATGAGCGCCTGGACCGGTTCTACCTGGTCAACACGGTCGGCCAGCCGGTCGAGAATGCGGTCGCCCTTTCCCACCTCATCTTCGGGGGCGTGCTGGACCGCCACCCCGGCCTGCGGGTGGTGGCCGCCCACGGCGGTGGGTACCTGCCCACGGCGATCGGGAGATCGGATCACGCGTGGAGAGTGCGGCCGGATGCGCAGGGCTGCAAGCACCCTCCCTCGCACTACCTGACGCGGATATGGTTCGACACCGTGGTGCACGATCCCCGTGCCCTGCAGCAGCTGATCGAGGTAGCCGGACCGTCCCAAGTGTTGCTGGGCAGTGACTACCCCTTCGACATGGGCAGCGAGGACCCGGTCGGGTTCATCCGCACGGCAGGGCTCGCCCCGGACGTGGAACACGGCGTCCTCGGGGGCAATGCCGCCGAGCTGGAAACCCTGACGGCCGCAACACTGCATCAAGGAGGGTCGCGATGAGGATCGCACGCTGGACGCATGGTGACACCCACGGTGAGGGCTTCGTGATCGAGGACGCGGTGGTGCCGTTCCCTCGAGAGGCCACGGTGCGGGAGGTACTCGCGGCTGGGCTTCCGGCCGCCGCCGACCTCTACGGCCGGGCCGACCCCGCCGAAGGCGTCCCCCTGTTCGAGGTCACCCCGCTGGCGCCGCTGGTGCCAGCCGCGGTGCGCGACTTCGCCGTCTTCGAGGAGCACGTGGAAGGCATGAGCGCCGACTCCAACGGCGATCCCCACGTGGGAGAGGCCTGGTACGAGTCCCCCACCTTCTACTTCACCAACCCACACCAGATCTTCGGCACCGGCCACCGGATCACTCCGCCGGCCACCGAGCAGCTCGACTTCGAGTTGGAGATCGCCGTGGTGGTCGGCGGGGTGGACGGGCACCCTGGCACCGACCTCAGCGTTGACGAGGCCGCCGAGCACGTATTCGGCTACCTGATCATGAACGACTGGTCCGCCCGGGACATCCAGACCGCCGAGATGCGCGGGCATCTGGGCCCGGCCAAGGGCAAAGACTTCGCCACCTCGCTCGGACCCTGGATCGTCACCGCAGACGAGATGGCACCCTTCTTGGACGCTGAGGGGTTCCTGGACGTCCGGGCCGAGGTGTATGTCAACGACGAGCTCATCGGTGCGGACCTGGTCTCCAATATGGCGTGGACCTTCCCCGAGCTGCTCGTCTACTCCTCCCGAGCATCCCGGATTGTTCCCGGGGACGTCATCGGGTCCGGGACCGTGGGCAACGGCGGTTGCCTGGGCGAGCTCTGGGGCAAGGCCGGCGGCGAGCTGGTGCCGCCACCACTGCAGGAGGGGGACGCGGTCCGCATGGCGGTCGAGGGGCTCGGCGTGCTGACCGGGACCGTGGGGCCTTCCCGCGAACCGCACCCGCTCCCGGCCGCCCGCGCCCGTCCGGCACCGCGCGCCCGGCGGGCCCAGCGGCAGGCCCACCTCGACCGTTGGTAGCTCTGTCTCCCAGCCCTGCCACAATGACAACAAGAGGAGGACACCGCCACGCCGGCCCGGGCGGCAGATGATGAGCCATGAATGATCGCGCCACCCTCCAGCGCACCATCATCGAGGTCGCGTCCTGGATGCGGCGCGCCGCGGCCCTGCTCGGGCGGCGCACCCAGATCATGATGGTCAGCACTGAGGCGAACCGCCGGCTCAGTTCCGCCGTTCTCGACCTCGGCCCTCGAGACCCCCAGCACCAGCCCACCGAGTACTGGCGTGCCCTGCCCCTGGGGCCCGACGACGGCGCGCACCTCGCTGCCCTCGCTCGCCTACGGGCCCTCCAGCCCATCGCGGCGCACGAGGAGGAGGCCCTGGCCAGCCTGGCCGGCGGCCGAGAGCAGGAGATCATCCAAGCTCAGAAGCTCCTCGGCCTGCGTCGCCTCATCACCTTCGGCCAGGCCCGCCACCAGGCCGAGCAGGCAGCCCGGCGGCTGAACGACTACCGACTCTGGGCCCATACCCAGGGCCTGCCCCAACTGCTCGACCGGCTCGAGCAGCACCCCACCATCGCCGCCTCCATCCCCACCGAGGACGCCCTCCATCCGAGCATCGGCCTGCTCCGCCGCCTGCCCGAGCTCGGGATCGCTCCCGAGCTGATGCCGGCGGAGGACATCGCCCCGCTCCCCCGGGCCATCGCGACCCTCGAAGAGGCGCTCCGCCGCGAGGTCGAGCGTCGCGCGGCAGCCCACCGGGCCGGCGTCGTGGTCCGGGACGGCGAGGCCCGCGCCCTGCTGGACACCATGGATGTGGAGCGGCTCAAGGATGCCACCGCCGACCGGCTGTCCACGAGCCCGCTGCTCGAGGCGGGCATCACCACGGTGCTGCAGGTCTGGGACCGCGGCGCCGAGCTCGAGGCGCTGGACGGCGTCGGGAAGACCACCGCCACCCGTCTGCGCGGCGCCGCCCGCACGCTGTGGGACCTCGCCGTGGACGGCACGGGCCTGCGGCTGGACCCGGCCGACCGCACCGAGGCCGCCACCGAGCTGTTGCGCCGGACCCGGGCATGGAAGCATCTGCTGCCGCTGCGGCGTGCCACGGCCGGGGTCGCGCTGGCCGAGGCCCTCGCCCCGCTGGCCCACACGCAGGCACCGGGGCATCCCGTGCTGCTGGCGCCGCGGGCGCGGACCGCCGCGCAGTTCCGGGAGGCGGTGGCTTCCGTACTTCAGTTGGCCGGAACGGTTCCTTCCGAAAGGCACACCGGGCCCGACGCTGGCGCTTACCCAGGTGCCGGTGGGTCCGGGGACGAGGTCTGGGTCGATTTTCTGGCGAGGCCGGCGGACTACTACGCGCTGTTCGCCGAGCTCGGGTTCACCACGGAGGATCCGGAGAAGACGCAGGGCGACCTGCCGGCGGAGATCGTGGAGGCGGTCCGGGCCTTCCGCCTGGACACCACGTACCTGACCGCGTCACTGCGCGGCTATCAGAGCTTCGGGGCGAAGTTCGCGCTGGTGCAGGGCAAGGTGGTGATCGGCGACGAGATGGGCCTGGGCAAGACCGTGGAAGCGCTGGCAGTGCTGACGCATCTGGCCGCGACCGGCGGGACGGAGCGGCCGGTGCACTTCCTGGTGGTGTGCCCGGCGGCCGTGGTGACGAACTGGATGCGGGAGATCGAGAAGATGACCACGCTGCCTGCGCATCGGCTGCACGGGCCCAACCGGGAAGCCGCGGCGAGTGCCTGGCGGCGCACCGGTGGTGTGGCTGTGACGACCTTCGCCACCCTGCGCAGTGCGGCCTTCGGCGATGAGGGTACCGAGCCGGTGCCGCTGGGCTGCGTGGTGGTCGATGAGGCGCAGTACATCAAGAACCCGGAGGCGCTGCGGTCCCAGGCGGTGGCGGAGGTGATCGGACGGACGGAGCGGGCGATCCTGCTGACCGGCACGCCGCTGATGAACCGGCTCGAGGAGTTCCGGGTGCTCATTGGCTATCTCCGCCCGGATCTGGTGCTGGATTCGCATGCGCTGGCGCCGGCGCGGTTCCGGCAGCAGGTGGCCCCGGCGTATCTGCGGCGCAACCAGGAGGACGTGCTCACCGAGTTGCCGGAGCTGGTGGAGGTTCAGGAGCTGCTGCCGATGATCGCGGCGGATGCGCAGGCCTACCGGGAGGCCGTGAGTGAGGGGAACTTCATGGCGATGCGGACGGCCGCGTTTTCTTCTGGGGGTGCGTCCGAGAAGATGCAGCGGCTGGTGGAGATCGTGTCCGAGGCCGAGGAGAACGGTCGGCGGGTGATCGTGTTCTCGTTCTTCCGGGACGTGTTGGACGCCGTGGCGGAGACCCTGGACGGTCCGGTGTTCGGGCCGCTGACCGGCTCGGTGGCGGCGGCACAGCGGCAGGCGATGGTGGACGCTTTTTCTGCTGCGCCCGGAGGTGCCGCTCTGGTGGCGCAAGTGACGGCCGGCGGGGTGGGGCTGAACATCCAGGCCGCCTCCGTGGTGGTGCTCTGCGAGCCGCAGCTGAACCCGGCCATCGAGTGGCAGGCCATCGCCCGGGCCCGGCGGATGGGGCAGCTGGAGACCGTGCAGGTGCACCGGCTGCTCAGCGAGGACGGCGTGGACCAGCGACTGACCGAGATGCTGGCGGTCAAGGCGGAACTGTTCGAGCAGTTCGCCCGGGAGTCCGACGTGGCCGAGGCGGCACCTGAGGCCGTGGACGTGTCCGAGGCGGAGCTGGCCAGGGAGGTTGTTGCTGCGGAGCGGGAGCGGTTGCTCGGCGACCGAGGCACCTACCAAGCTTCCGACAGTCCCTGCGCGACGTAAGAAGGGCTGAAGTGCCAGGCAGCTGGGCAAAGGTTCTGCCGCCGTACTGGACTGCTTCACTGGGGTTCAACAAGCGCAGAGGCGAGCCGCCTCCATCATCCGATAACTTCAATGTATGAGTCATGAGCGCACCATGGACCTGATCCGTCAGATGGTCTCCGAAAGAGAGTGGAGTCAGTTCCACACCCCGGAGAACCTTGCGAAGAGCATCTCCATCGAGTCCGGTGAACTTCTGGAATGTTTCCAATGGGGCGGCGAGGCAGAAATCGAAGCGGTTCAGTCGGAGCTCGCCGACGTCCTGACGTACTGCTTCCTTCTTGCGGATGCCCTTGGCCTAGACGTGGACGAGATCGTCCAGACCAAATTGGGCAAGACCCACGAGAAGTACCCCGTGGACCTCGCCAAAGGCAGGAGCACGAAGTATGACCGACTTTGAGATCCAGAGCTTTCCTCTGAACAGCGAGGGTGTCAGCGCAGCCGCTTCGAAGGAGCCGCGACTGAAGAACTGGCCAGCGGTCTACATCCTGCATGAGGGCCGGTCCACCGAGTCCCATCGGGTGGCTCAGAAAATTTACGTGGGCGAAACGCTCAAAGCGGACCGCCGACTCACGCAGCATATGCAGAGCGATGCCAAGAAGGATCTCACGGAAACACGTGTGGTGCTACACGATATGTACAACAAGTCCGCCACCCTCGATCTGGAGGCTTTCCTCATCCGGATGTTTTCCGGTGACGGCCACGAAATTCAGAACCGCAATGAGGGGATCGTTGCCGGGCAGTACTTCGCTCGCGAGTACTACCAGGAGACCTTCAAGCAGATCTTTCAGCAACTGTATGCGGATGGGCTCTTCGTCCAAACCCAGCTGGACATCATCAATCAGGACCTATACAAACTCTCCCCGTTCAAGGAGCTTTCGCCCGAACAGGACGAGTCAGTGCGCCGCATGGCGGAGGCAGTTCTCGCCGACGTCGGTGGCGCCGCAGTTCAACCCTCCTCCGTCGAGACGATGGTGGTTCAAGGGGGCCCCGGAACCGGCAAGACCGTGCTTGCCGTCGTGCTGATGAAGCTTCTCGCCGATATCGGCGAGTCAACAGATGAGGAACTGGAAGACCTGATTCAAGAAGGTCGACCCTTCAGCGACCTCTTCACCCAAGAAAACAGAGACCGGCTTCGGGGGCTAACCATCGGGTTGGTGATCCCCCAGCAATCGCTCCGGAAGTCCATCCAGAATGTCTTCAAGAGGGCACCGGGACTGAAGCCATCGCAAGTGGTGGACCCATTCAAGGTTGGGGGGTCGGGTATTGAGTACGACCTGCTGGTGGTGGACGAAGCACACCGCCTAAGCCAGCGTGCCAACCAGTCCGCCGGCATGCTCAACATCCAGTTCCAGACGATCACCGAAGACCTGTTTGGCGGGGATGATCATTCCAAGACCCAACTGGACTGGATCCGCGCAAAGAGCCGACACCAGGTTCTGATCCTTGACCCCAATCAAACTGTCAGACCCGCGGACCTTCCCCGTGACAGCGTCGAGGCGGTGATCCAGGAAGCCTCGTCAGCTGCTCGACTTTTCACGCTCCAGTCCCAACTTCGAGTGCGGGCGGGCGACGACTATGTGGGTTTCTTCGGCAAGGTGCTGCGCTCGGCCGGCAACGGCATGGCGCCTTCGGCTCCCGACATCATGAAGTATGACCTGCGCATGTTTACCGACCTCAAGCGGATGAGACAGGAGATTCTGCGGCTGGATAGCCGAAACGGTTTGGCCCGCCTCCTCGCAGGGTTTGCCTGGAAGTGGCGTAGCAAAAAGAACAAAGCTGCCTTCGACATCGAGCTCGATGGACTGGAGTTGCGATGGAATTCCACAGCAACAGACTGGGTCAGTTCGCCAAAGTCGCCGCTCGAAGTCGGTTCTATCCACACCATCCAGGGCTACGACCTGAATTACGCGGGGGTGATCATCGGCCCCGACCTGAGATTGGACGAGTCCACGGGCCGGGTCACCTTCAACCGGCAGTCCTACTTCGACACGAAGGGTATGGAGAGCAACAGGAAGTTGGATATCACGTACACGGACGATCAGATCCGGGAGTACGTGATCAACATCTACAACGTCTTGTTGACCCGAGGCATCCTCGGCACGTTTCTCTACGTCTGTGATGAGCCACTGCGGAAGTACTTGGCTCAGCATTACTTCCCCGACATCTTGTCCGGAGCTAGCGAAGCGACGTTCATGGGAACATCGCTTATCCATGGGGCCGACTACCTCGTGAACCCTGATCCTCGGATTACCTATCGGCCCCGAGCACACCGCGGGGCGATCGAAAAGGTGGTGCTCAAGACGGTAGACACCGTTCCCCTGCGAGACACGTGACAACTTCGAAACTATCGCGGACTGCTTCGGACGCATCTTGGCGCTCCAGTAGCGAGCCCGCATACATATCCTGGTGGCTGACGTGTTCGCGACCTCGATTGGCCGTCGCCCCGTCGCCACGACTGAGTCAGATGGCCCCGCGCATAATGGCGGGGACGAAGCCCAACTCCTCCAGTTGTCCGATCACGGTCAACACCAACGGACCGGCATCCAGTCTCAAACGATATGACCGCGGTGATTCCGGCAATCGTCCGAGGAGTCTTCGGTCCACGAGTCCACGGATCAGTTGGCTGCGCGTCGATGAAGAGCCGGGAAACACCTCCGCAAGGTGACTCGCCTTCACTATGCCGCGCTCCGCCACGGTACTCAGGGCCGCTGCCTCTGGCACGCTAATCTGTGCCGACCGCAGCAGACGGTCAATCGCCGGTAATAGCACACGTGCACGGACGAAGCTCGCCTCGCCCAGTGACTTCACTCGCGTCAGGTCATCGCGGAGTCCGAGCAACACATACTCACACCAGCGCACAAGGCCAATGTCCTGATAGGTGTCCGCATCGGCAAGGTGCTCGTAGTACCGCTCTCGGTCGGCACCGAAAACCGCAGTCGGGTTCAAAGCGCGGAAGCTGGTTGTCTGGGTGAATCCCTGCTGGACCAGCACTGCATAGGTGAGCAACCGTGCCACCCGACCATTACCATTCCCGAACGGGTGGATCCACAGGAACCGATGATGGGAGACGGCCGTCGCCACTAGGTCCAGGTTTCCAGGCCGTTCGGCGTTGATGAAGTCGGCGAGCTCGCCCATCAGCAGGGGGATCAGGTCCGGGCCGGGAGGAACGTGCTTAGCACCCGAGATGGCCACCGGCATGGTGCGGTAGGAACCGGGGGTGCGATCCCCCTCGGTTTCGAGCCCCTCGACGGCGATTCGGTGCAGCTCGCGTATGAACATCTGGGTCAGTGGCACTCCCGGCTCGACGTGCTCGTCGATGAACTCCGAGGCCTTCTCCAAATTGATGATCTCCTGCACGGAGTCCGAATACTGGAAGCCGTCCGATTGCTCCTTCTCGGTCACGACATCCAGAACCGTGGTGCGGTTTCCTTCGATGCGGGCGCTCGTCATGCTGGTGACCAGTTGCAGCACCTGGTGTATCTGTCCTAGAAGCTCCGGGTCCGTATCCGTCATGGCCAAGTCACCACGCAATCGTTCGAGATCGAAGACGGCCATCGTCAGCGAAGAGTCGAAAGGAAACTCAGGAATGTGTAGCGACATGTGCTCAGACTTTACCGCGATGGGTCGCCGTATTTAAGGTCAACTACCACAATGTCTCTTACTTTCGGGGTTTTCGAGTTACACGGGGCTACCCAGTAATTAATCACGGTTCGTCGAGAAATTAACCCGCGACTGCGAAGAGAAGTCCACGAGACCCGAGTCGACCTACATCGGCCGGCCCACGCAACATCGCCCGCTCGATCAACCGCAGCCCCCGGGTGCCCGACGACACGACATATCGTCCGGCGCCTGGGGGCTGTGCGTTACTGTGGCCACACACCACGTGACACGGGGTGCCCCGCGAGGGGCTGAGAGAACACCCGTCGAACCTGATCTAGTTCGTACTAGCGAAGGGATGTCGCGCCTATGCCGCGCACTCATTTTTCTGCACCCGCTCTTCCTGACCCCACTGACCTGGTCAAACACACCCACCAGCTACTCCCCCGGCTCCGGGAGACCCAGCCGTTGGTCCAGTGCCTGACCAATCCGGTCACCGTCAACTTCGTCGCCAATGGCCTGCTCGCCCTCGGCGCGACGCCCGCCATGACGGACATCCCCGGCGAGGCCGGCTCGTTCGCCCGCGCCGCCTCTGCCGTGCTCATCAACCTCGGCACCCCACACTCCGAGCAACGAGAGGCCATGCTCGAGGCAGCAGAAACAGCGCACGACGCCGGCACCCCCTGGGTGCTCGACCCCGTCGCCGTGGGTGCCCTGCCTGTCCGCACCGCCCTCGCACATCGTCTGCTAGACCTCTCCCCCACTGTAATCCGCGGCAATGCCTCCGAGATCCGGGCCCTCGCCGGAGAAGGCACCGGCGGTCGCGGTGTTGACTCCTCCGACACCACCGAGGCCGCCCGGGACAGCGCCCTGCAGCTGGCCCGCACCACCGGCGCGGTCGTCGCTGTCTCCGGGGAGACCGACCTCATCACCAACGGCCACAGCATCGTCCGCATCGCCAACGGCCACCCCCTGCTGACGCGCATCACCGGAGCCGGCTGCCTCCTCGGGGCGGTGGTTGCGGCCTTCGTCGCCACAGGCTCCACCGCACGCACCATCTCACCCGATTCAGCGGCTGAGACCAGCACCGATCCACTCGCCACCACTGTCACGGCCTGCACGATCTACGCCATCGCCGCCGAACTGGCCGCCGAACAGACCCACCGGCCGGGATCCTTCATCCCCGCCTTCCTCGACGAACTCGACGCCCTCACCCCCGAGGACGTCACCGCCCGGGCACGAATCACCGTTGAGCCTGCTGCAGCAGCAACCCCAGCCCTCAACTCGACCACAGGGAGGACCGCATGAGCCTGACCACCACCGCGAACGCCAGCACCACGACACCAATCACCCCGCCCCCCGATCTCTCCGTCTACCTCGTCACCGACTCGGCACAAGCCCAGGGCGCGGGCCGCACACTCGTCGAGACGGTCGTGGCCGCCGTCGGCGGTGGTGTCACCACCGTTCAACTGAGGGAGAAGACCACCCCGGCCCGGCAGCAGATCGAACTGCTCGAGACCCTGTCCGCAGCGCTCCCCGTA
Organism: Citricoccus sp. K5; assembly: GCF_902506195.1. Taxonomy (NCBI): domain Bacteria; kingdom Bacillati; phylum Actinomycetota; class Actinomycetes; order Micrococcales; family Micrococcaceae; genus Citricoccus; species Citricoccus sp. K5. The sequence goes on along the minus strand of NZ_LR732817.1, from coordinate 3,465,009 downwards.
CACGTGACCCTGCTGGTCAACGACCGCGTGGACGTCTACCTCGCCGCCCGCCACCGCGGGGCCCGCGTCCACGGGGTGCACGTGGGCCAGTCGGACCTGGACGTGGCGGACGTTCGCCGGCTCATCGGCCCGGAGGCGATCCTCGGCATCAGCGCCGCCACCCCGGACCAGCTCGCGGCCACCGAGGCCAGCATCGCCGACGTCACCTACGTGGGCATCGGCGCCCTGCGCACCACCTTCTCCAAAGCGGACGCGCCTGCTCCCATCGGCGCGGAGCGCATCGAGCATCTCGCCGCCACCACCGCACTGCCCGCCGTCGCGATTGGCGGGGTGGTCCCAGACGATCTCCCAGGCCTGCGGAACGCGGGACTGGCGGGGGCCGCCGTCGTGTCTTGGGTCTGTGCCGCGGAGGACCCGCAGCGAGCTGCGGCCGAGTTGGCCCAGGCCTGGCGGTCGGCTCCGGCGCGGTAGACACTGGTGACGACCACACAGCGGACACCCGACCCCAGGAGCTTCCATGTCCTTCCAGGCCTACCTCGACACCATCGAGGAGAAGACCGGTCTCACCCCGCGCCAACTGATCGAGATCGCGCAGAGCCGCGGCTATGACGACGCCTCGGTCAAGGCCGGCGTCATCCTCGACTGGCTCAAGGCCGACTACGGACTCGGCCGCGGACACGGCATGGCCCTGGTCCACGTCATCAAGAGGGGCCCCCAGATCGACGCCAAGCACGTGGGGACCACGGGCAGCCACAGCGACGAGTCGGACGTGCTCTGGCTCGACGGCAAGGCCACCAAGCCCGCCTGACCGGCGGTCGCTTTCAGCTGCGTCTCAGCGTCCGAAGCCCCCACCCCGAGGCCCGGGGCGGGGGCGAGAGGTCACTGGCCCTGCTGGGCCATCTCGATCCACGGCCCGTACCGGTCGGCCTCGCTCTGAATCAGGGCGGCGGTCTCCTCGTAGTCACGGAAGGTCGGAATCTGGTTGCCGTCCTCGATGACCTTGATGTAGCCGGGATCCTCGACGGCCGTACCCATCGCGTCGGAGAGGGCCTTGACCACCTCGTCCGGGGTGCCGGCCGGCGCCATGATGCCGGCCCATGAGGCGTTCTGCAGGTCAACGCCCTCCTCCTGGGCGGTCGGCACGTCCGGGTAGTCCGGGTGGCGTTCCTCGGAGAGCATGGCCAAGTAGCGCATCTCCCCGCCGTCCACCTGGGCCTTCTGGCTGCCCATCGCATCGATCGAGAAAGTCACGTCACCAGCGGCAGCCGCGGCGATGGAGGGGGCGGACCCGTCATACGGCACGCTGGTCAACTCGATTCCCGCCAGGTCCTGCAGGCCCCGTGCCGGGGAATCCCACACGGATCCGACCCCGGGGGAGGAATAGGTCAGCTTCCCTGGGTTGGCCTTGGCATCCTCGATGAGCTCTGAGAGGGACTCGTAGGGACTGCCCGCCGGTACGGCGATGGCACCCGGGCCCTCGATGGCCTGACCGATCGGGACGAAGTCATCCGGGCTGACGTCGTAGTCCATGAACTGGAGCGTCGCCACCTCCACGCCCATCATGGACAGGTTGTAGCCGTTCGGCTCCTGCTCGGCCAGCCAGGTGTAGCCGATCGACCCGTTGGCCCCGGGCCGGTTCTCCACGATCACGGACACCCCCAGCTCATCCTCCAGCAGCGGGGCCAGGGTGCGGGCGGTGAGGTCTCCCTGGCCGCCTGGCTGCCACGGCACCACGAGGCGGATGTCCGTAGTGGGAAAGTCCTCCGCGTCAGCGGTCTTGCTCCCGGCGTTGTCGGCACAGGCGCTCAGCACCATGGTGCCGGCAAGGGCGAGAGCCGCCAGGGACAGGGTTCTGGTCTTCAGGTGCAGAGACATGATTCTCCTTGGTTCTGAGGGGTGCAGCGAATAAGGGGGGGTGGGCGGGTCTACCAATGAGTGGTTCAGGTCCCGACGGCGGCGCGCGGGACCACGGTGCGGTTCACCAAATACGTGGGTTGGCCCTGGAACAGGGCGTCGAGGACGTTCTGGGCGGTCTTGGTGCGGATCTCCTGTTCGGACTCTTCCGAGTACCACGCCGCGTGGGGCGTCAGGACCGTGTTCTCGAGTTCGGTGAACGGGGACTGATGACCGAGCGGTTCCGCGCTGAAGACGTCCAGTCCGGCCCCTCCCAGCCGGCCTCCTGCCAGGGCCGCCGCCAGGTCCTCTTCCTGGACGATTCCGCCGCGGGAAGTGTTGAGCAACAGCGCCGTGGTCTTCATCAGGCCCAGCAACCGGGAATCCACCAGGTTGACCGTCTCGGTGGTGAGCGGGAGGTGGATCGAGACCACGTCCGCTGCCGCGAAGAGCTCTTCGGGCGTCACCAGCGTGGTGTCATGCTCCCGCAACGCGACGTCCGGGTCCACGAACGGATCGTGTGCGATCACCCTCATGCCGAAGATCTGCATCTTCGCAGCCAGACGCCGGGGGATGTTGCCGAAGCCCAGCAGCCCCAAGGTGGCCCCGCGGAGCCGGTGCAGCGGCTTGGCCTGGGCATAGTCCCACTGACCTCGCCGCAGCGCGCGATCGTAGATACCCAGTCCGCGGGAGAGGGAGAGGATCATGGCTGCCGCGTGGTCGGACACATCATCCAGGGAACCGTCGGGGACGTTGGCGACCATGATGCCGGCGGCGGTGGCGGCCTCGATGTCGATGGTGTTGACGCCGATTCCGTACCGGGCAATCACGCGGCAGCGTTCCAGGGTGGTGATAAAGGCGGCATCCAGCTGGACGTACTGGTTGACGATGGCGTCCGCGTCACGGCAGGCCTTCCGCAACGCGGCCTCGTCAGCGAAGGGGCCGGCGTCGACCATGACGTCCTGTCCGTCGAAGACGGACCGTTCCGGGGACAGGTCTGTGAACTCGTAGTCGGTGATGACGATCTTGTACATGGATACCTCAGGTCGTGGGAGTTGGGGGGAGTGCCGTGGCCGCGGAGTCAGAGCTGGCCGAAGGTCTCATCGAGATGCTGATGGAACGGCAGGCCGACGATCTCCGAGTACTGGGCGTAGTCCATCGCGCTGGCCGGTACGGTCTGGTTCTCGCGGAGGGAGTGCAGGCTCTGCTGCACTGCGGAGGTGGCGGAGAACAGGGCGGTCAAGGGGTACAGGACCATCCGGAATCCCAGCTCTTCCAGGTCACTGCCAGCCAGGCTCGCCGCCTCGGTGCCGTCCACAATGGAGACCACGGTCGGTCCGTCCACGGATCGGGCGATGAACTCCACGTCGCGGATGGTCTTGACCCCGTCCACGAAGAGCAGGTCTGCCCCAGCATCGCGGTAGCGGTGGATCCGCTCGACGGCATCCTCCCGGGAGGTGGCGGCCAGAGCGTCGGTCCGGGCAATCACCACGAGGTCGTCAGAGCCGCGGGCCGCCACGGCAGCTTTGACCCGACGAGCCGAGTCCTCCGCGTCCACCAGGCTGATGCCGGCCATCTGCCCGCAGCGCTTGGGAGAGACCTGGTCCTCGAGGTGGATCGCGGCGACGCCCGCTTGCTGGTATTCGAGAACCGTGCGGTGAATGTTGGACGGGCCACCGTACCCGTTGTCAGCATCGGCGATGACGGGAATGGAGACGGCCCGGACCATGTTCCTGGCATGCTCCGTCATCTCGGTCGCGGTGAGCAAGCCGATGTCCGGCTGACCGAGTCTCGACGCCGTGGCCCCGAAGCCGGTGAGATACACGGCCGGGAATCCCGCCTGTTCGACCAGTCGGGCGGTGAGCGAATCGAAGGCCCCTGGGGCGTGCACGAGGGGCCGACCCGGCTCGAGCAGTGTTCTCAATGATGCAGCCGCGTTCATGATTCTCCGTGTCCTTGGTTCTCTGACGGTTGCGGGGCGCGCGGGACTTCGACGGTCTGCAGGGTTGTGGCCCGGCGGATCGAGAGAGTCGCCGACGTGATGCACCTCACGTTGAACTTGGATACTAGATGAACGTCAACTTGGATACAAGTGTTGGGCCGGATAGCATGATGGCGACAGAGGAGGCCCCGTTCAGTGAGAACCTCATCCATGGCCTACGGGATCGTTGCATCGCTCCGCGCATCCATCACGGACGGTGCCTTCGAACTCGGTGAACCGTTGTCCGAGGATGCCCTGGCAGAGGTCTTCTCCGTCAGCAGGACACCCGTGCGCGAAGCCCTGAAAGCGTTGCAGAACGAGGGAATCGTAGAGATCGTCCCCAAGTCCGGCACCTTCGTCTTCGATCCCTCGCCCGAACAGGTGCTTGAATTATGCGGCTTTCGCTTCCGGCTGGAATCATGGGCCATGGAAGACGCCCTGCGAACGTCGGCACCACACGCAGGGGCCGCCCTGACGGAAGTCATGGCTGAGATGGAATCGGCCATCTCCCGGGAGGACCGTGCGGCGTACAACCGGCTCGATGCCCGGTTCCATGCCGTGGCCTTCGAGGTCGGCGGGAACCGCTACCTGGCCGAGGCGTACGGTGCGATCTCCACCCAGGTCTCAGCACTCCGGGCCCATCTCTCCACGTGGAAAAGCGACGCCGTGGCCGTGTCCATGCGCGAACACGCGCAGATCGTGGACCTCGTCCGAGCCGCCGATGCTCCGGGGGTGGCCCAGGTCCTGACCCAGCACATCGATCAGGCGGGGCAGACCTACGTCCGCGCCCTGGCCGACCGTGAAAAGCAGCGCAACCTCAGCAAGCGGACCCGTCTGCGCGAGAAGCTCGGCGGGTACCTCACCAGTACCGCTTAAGTTCACGTGCCGTCTGCACCAAGGGTCGGGACAGAGGTCCGCTGTCATGGCCTCTCCGAAGCGAGAAGCCGCCTGGGCCCGTCTCGACGAGACAGGCCCAGGCGGCTTCCTGCAGGGCGCTCCCTGCTCCTACGCCTCGGTCAGCACCTCCGATGTGCGGCCGGTCCGGTCCAGGTACTGCCCCTGCGGAGTCCCGACCACGGCACCGTCCTGGAACACCGTGTTCCCCCGCAGGTAGGTGTCCGTGATCTTGGCGGTCAGCTCGAACCCTTCGAAGGGCGTGTACTCCTGCGTGGACAGGGAGTCTTCCGCCCGGACCACGTAGTTCGTCTGATCGTCGACCAGGCAGAAGTCCGCGTCGAAGCCGACCTGCAGATCGCCCTTGCTGTTGAGGCCGTAACGCTCGGCGGGGTTCTTGGAGACCAGTTCCGCGATCTTGTTGTATGACAGACCGCGCTTGCGACCCTCGGAGATCATCCCGGCCAGCAGGTACTCGGCGCCGCCGAAGCCGGACTTGGCCACGAAGACGTCCTCGCGCGGGTCACCGAACTTGGTCTCGTCCTTGCAGCAGGCATGGTCCGAGGTGACCCAGGAGAAGTTCCCGGCCAGCAGGTGGTCCCAGAGGGCCTCCACGTCCTCGCGGGGGCGCAGCGGCGGGTTGACCTTGCCGCCCATGTTCGCGGTGTGGCAGTCCGCGAGCAGGTGGCCCACGGTCACCTCGCGGCGGAAGTTGATGTGCGGGAAGGTCTGCTGCATCATCATGGCCGCTTCAATGGCCTTACGGCTCGTCAGGTGCAACAGGTTGATGTTGGGCAGCTCCGTCTCATGCGCCAGGTAGGAGGCGATGGTGATGGCCAGGCCCTCCGAGTGCGGCGGGCGCGAGGCGCTGTAGGCCTCCAGCCCGGTCAGGGTGCCGTCCTCCTCCACCAACTTGGTGTAGGCGCGCATGATCTCGGCGGTCTCACAGTGCAGGGACAGGGAGATCTGGTCCTTGATGTCCGCGTAGCGCGGGTCCTGGCGGGCCTTCTCGATACCGCGCATCACGAACTCGAAGTGGGCGTAGTCGTAGGACTCGTCCTCCGGGATCATCAGGAACTTGCTCTGGTCCGTGGAGCGGCCGTGCAGTCCGTGGATGCCGTAGAACATGAAGATCTTGAACGAGGCCACGCCCATGTCCAGCAGGTCGGGGATCTCGTTGATGTGGTCCTTGAGGATCGGTGCCACGTGATAGCCGTAGTCGATGTAGGCCCGGCCCCGGGTGGCCTCCAGGACCTCGGGATAGATGTCCTTGTAGGGGCCGGACTTGTTCAGGTAGTAGGCACCGGTGCGCACGTAGGTGATGCCGCTGGTCACCCCGCCCTGGGCGCTGGCGCGGCTCTCGGTCTCGGCATCCTCCTCGAGCGGGTTGTAGATGCCCCAGTGCTGATGGACGTCCACGACGCCCGGGAAGAGGTGCTTGCCGGTGCCATCCACCACCTTGGTGGCCTCGGAGGCGTCGATGTCAGCGGCGATGGCGGCGAACTTGCCGTCCTTGACGGCGACATCCAGCAGCTCGGGGGCGAGCTCGCCCGGGCGCACCACGGTGGCGTTCTTGATCAGCAGATCGTAGTTGGACATGAGGGTCCCTTTCTTGCTTCTGGTCCTACTTCTGGACTTCATTCTGGAGGCGGTCTGGATCCACCAAGGCGAGACCGGTGAACAGGTCATGGACGGACGTAGCTGTTTCCAGGGTGCGACAGCCCTCTTCGAGTGCTGCCATGTCCCCGGTGGACATGGTGCGGCGGGCGTTGTCCCGGAACTTGCGGGTGAGCTCCTCGAAGCTGAGGGGATTCTCGTTGCCGCCGCGGTTGGCCAGGACCTTCTCCACGATGGTCCGGCCGTCCGTGAGGTGCGCGGTCAGGACCGCGGGGAACTGCATCGGGAAGATCGCCGTGCACTCCGGGTCCGGGACCACGTCCACCTTGGCCATGATGGCCCGCCGGACCGGATCCTGCGCCAGCTCGTCGGTGTAGTCGTCCAGGCCGACCTCCAGGCCCCCACCTCCGAGCAGCCCGGCGGCGACGGCATAGGGTCCGGAGAACTGGGCCATGTAGGCGGTGGTGGGGGTGCGCTTCACGTCGATCGGCTCGCCGATCGTGCGCAGGTTCGGTGCCGGCACTCCGAGCACCAGGGAGTTGATGTCCCCGGGTGTGATGCCGGCTCGCCGCAGTGCGGCTGCCGCATCCACGGCAGCGTGGGTGAAGTGATTGGCGGGGTACGGCTTGAAGAAGATGTCCTCGATGGACCACCGTTCCCCCAGGTCATCGGTGATGGCCGAGGCATCGAAGGCGCCGTGGAGCCAGGCCTGGAAGAACCCGAAGCGGCCCTCCAACACCGTGGGCGGGCCGGTCAGGCCATGGCGAACCAGCTCGACGGCGGTGACTGCGGAGTGCGCGGCCCAACCACAGTGGATGCGCTTGACGGTTCCACCGGTCCGGTTCGACTCGATGATCCCGGCAGCCATCGAGGCAGCCACGCCCAGGGAGTTGCGAATCAACTCCGCACCCCCGTGCAGGGCGGCCACGGCCGCGGCGGATCCCATGGCGCCGCAGATGGACGTGGCATGTTGGCCATGTTCGAAGAACACCGAGTTCTGCGCCGCGCTGTCATAACCGGCCATGCCGAGGCGGACACTGACCTCCAGGCCGATCGCAATGGCCCGGACCACGTCCTGACCCGCGGACCCGTGGGCCTGTGCGGCGGCCAGCACCGCCGGGATGACACTGGCACTGGGGTGCAGCACCGAAGGCAGGTGGGTGTCGTCATAGTCCAGGGAATGCGCGAGGACGCCGTTGACGAAGGCCGCCTGGGCGGCCGGCAATTGCTCGGCCACCCCGACGGCACTGGCCTGGCCGGCCCCGCCCTGTGATGTAGTAAAGCGGCGCACCGCGCGACTGGTGTCCAGCGGAGCCGCCGCGGCACAGATGCCCAGGATGTCCAGAACGCGGGAGTTGATGTTCTCGATCAGGGCCGGAGAGAGGTCCTCGAAGGTCACGCCCTCGGCCCAGGTCGCCACGATCTCGGCGAGCGGGGCGTCTGAGGCGGGGGGCGGCGTCGCGCCCGATGTGGATTTCCGTGTGGTGTTGGAGCTGGCGCTCATGCCGGCACCACCGCCAGCGGCCGGACCGGTGAACCGGTGGCGCCGAAGATGTTCAACGGCACGAGGACGAAGAGGAACTCGTGAAGTCCTTGCTCGGCCAGGCCTTCCAGGTCCAGCGCCTCGATGATGTAGATGCCGCTTTCCACCAGGAGGATCCGGTGGGCCGGCAGCTGGGCGTGGCCGCCGCCCGGCGGGAGCATCTCGAAGGCGATGGTGTCCGCACCGAGGGCGTGGACACCCAGGCCGGCCAGGAACGTCGCCCCGGCCTCACTGATGCCGGGCACCCCGGACGGTCCGCCGACATATGCCGATCCCTCCGCGAATTTCTTGCCCCAGCCGGAGCGGATCAGGACGACGTCTCCGGCCAGCACGTCCACGCCCTGCGCCGCGAGGCATCCCTGCAGGTCCTCCACGGTGATCTCGTAGCCGCCCTCGAGATCCGGCAGGCCCTTGTAGGCGGGAATGTCCAACAGGAGGCCGCGCTTGAGCATCGGCTCGATGGTGTGCACGCCGTGTTCCACGTACTTGCCGCCGAGGCAGGAGTCGCCGGCGTTCGCACCGCCGTGGAGCTTGCCGTCCTGGCTCACATGGGCCAAGGCATCGATGTGGGTGCCCACATGGGTGCCGGTCGAGATCATGTCATTCGCGGCGCTGCCGCCATCGGCACGGACCATGTCACCGTGGCGACGGGGCAGCGTGTGCCAGAACTGGGGATGGTTCGGGGACTGCGGCATGCCGACCCTCAGCTGCCGGCCCAGATCCACCGTATGCAGCCCTGACTGCACGACGTCCAACAATGCACTGTTCACTTGATGAACTCACCTTCCCTCAGCTGGGCGATCTCTGAGTCGGTGTATCCGACCTCGCCCAGGATGTTGTCTGTGTCCTGCCCCAGGGGCCGTCCGGTGAAGCGGATCTCCCCCGGCGTCTTGCTCATGCGCCACATCACGTTGTGCTGCAGCACCGAACCGAGGTCCTCGTCCGGCACATCGATGAGCATCTCGGTCTCCCGGATGTGTTCGTCCTCCACGATGTCCTTGGCGTCATAGACGGCGGCGACGGCGGCCCCGGCCTCGGTGAAGGCGTCCATGACCTCCGCCTGGTTGCGCTCACGGATCCAGGAGCCCACGTACTCGTCGAGCTCGTCGACGTGCTGGACCCTGGTGTGCCCAGACGCGAACCACGGCTCGTCGATGACCTCCGGGTGGCCCACCAGCTGCATGACCCGTTCGGCGATCGACTGGGCGCTGGTGGACACCGCCACCCACTTGCCGTCCTTCGTCAGGTAGGTGTTCCGCGGGGCGTTGTTGGTGGACCGGTTGCCATGGCGTTGGCCGATGATGCCCAACTGCTCGTAGACCGTGGGGCCGGGACCGACAGCGGTCATGATCGGCTCCAGAATGGACATATCCACTACCTGTCCCTCCCCGGTCCGGTCCCGATGCCGCAGGGCTGTCAGGACCGCCGAGGACGCGGCGATGCCGGCGATGCTGTCCGCCAGGCCGAACGCCGGCAGGGTGGGGGGCCCGTCCTCGGGTCCGGTCAGGTGGGCGAAGCCGCTCATGGCCTCCGCCAGGGTGCCGAAGCCCGCCCGGGACGAGTACGGTCCGGTCTGCCCGAACCCGGTCATCCGGACGAGGACCAGGCCGGGATTGATCTGATGCAGGACCTCGGGGCCGATCCCCCACCGTTCGAAGGTGCCCGGCCGGAAATTCTCCACCACGACGTCGGCCGTCGCGGCCAGCTTGCGGAAGACCTCGCCCCCCTCGGGCTTGCCGAGGTTCAGGGCCAGGGTGCGCTTGTTGCGCGAGACCTCCTTCCACCACAGCGGTATGCCGTCCTTACTCTCCCCGTGTCCGCGCATGCTGTCGCCGAGCACCGGATGCTCGATCTTGATGACGTCGGCACCGTAGTCTCCGAGGATCTGGCAGCACAGGGGGCCCGCCAGAATGGACGACGCGTCAATGACCTTCAGGTCCTCGAGCGGCAGCATCAGTTTCTCCTTCGTGACGAGGATGGGCCCTGCGCGAGCAGGGCGGAGGTGTCCGGGTGCTCTCGGTCCGCGGTGGCTCTCTCAAGGGTTTCGAGTGCACCGCGGACGACGGCGGCATCGATGAGGCGGCCCGAGTCGTCCAGGGTGACTCCCCCGGAGGCCTGTGCCGAGTGGTCCAGGATGCGCCGGGCCGCCGTGACGTCCTCCGCCGTGGGTGTGAAGACGGAGTTGATGACCGGGCACTGTCCGGGGTGGATGGCTGTACGGGCCCGGAACCCCAGGTCCTGGAACTTCCGCGTGGTCTCCGCGAAGGCGCCCAGGTCCCGGAAGTCGGTGGAGGTCGGGGCCAGAGGGGCCCGGATACCGGCCGCCGCACAGGTCACGACCACCTGAAGGCGGATGGCGTCCACGGCGGCCTCCGCCGCAGGGCTCCGCCGCATCCGGAGGTCGGCCAGCAGATCCACTTCACCGAGCCCGAACGTCTCCACGGACGGTGAGGCAGCCATCTGATCGAGTCCCTTCAGTCCGGCGGCACTCTCCACGAGGCCGATCACCGGAAGCCGGCCGCCGGTGATGTCCTCCAGCTCTGTCACGACGGTGGGTTCAGCCTTGGCCAGGATGATGCCGGCGCAGAGGGCCACGCCCTCCGGGCCCATCACGGCGGCTGCGTCCTCGGAGATCTGTTCGGCGTTGACGCGGACCCAGACCGGTTTGCCGTGGGCTGAACCACGGGGCCCACCATCAGCGTCCAACGCGTTGGCCGTCAGCCACTCTTTCAGTTCCCTGCGGGCCTGTCCCTTCTCCGGTTGAGGCACCGAGTCCTCGAGATCTAGGATCAGGGCTTCGGCGTCTGATCCTGCCCCTTTGGTGAAGAGTGACGGTTTGCTGGCCGGGACGTAGAGCCACGACGCCGGCCACGCCACGGCGGCGGTGTCCGTCAGCCCCTGACTCCTCACATCATCGTTCACTGCCATACCCGTCGTCAGGTCCGGAGTCACAAAGACTCCAGTCAATAGTCGTCGCCTTCGTTCCTATAAGTGGAACGACGAAGGCCTTTGCGATAGTGATCACGCTAGATCGTTGTCGCCTGCCAAGTCAAGGGATTGCGGTAACACTGCGGCTTCGCTCCCCACCCCGCCGCCACCCTCACTCTTGACGTCCACCTAATGCGTTTCGTTCACTGGAACATCTCGATGCAGTGAGCCCAGGGCAGAACGAGCCTCAGCGTCCGATGCCAGATGGTGGACCGCGTCGATGACCCGCCCGGTCGCCTCAGCGCCGATCAGTGACTTGATCTTGGCGACCGTCTGCGCTCGGTCCAAAGGCTCGAAATCGGTGTCCCCGATGGGGTTGGGCTGGGATCCTTCCAGGACCGTTCCATCGGCCAACTCAATCCGCACCCGGGCCCACCGCTCGCCGGGCAGCCGCTCGTCGAACTCCGGTTCCACGTGCACAGAGACCTTGTCCATGAATGGTCGCGTGGCTTCGAAACCCGGAGACTCCGGGTCCATCGTGTCCGGGTCCACCACCTCGTGCAGCATCGCCGTGGCCACCACGAAGGGCAGGGAGAACATGGCCGAGAGACGGTTGCGGACATCCCGCCCGAGGAGCGGCTTGGCCAGCGAATGCGTTGCCACCGCCACGGCGGTCACCTCGGCCGCCGTGAAGGAATGCTCGCGCCTCAGTTCTTGGACGAGGTCGACGGCGGCATGCGTGTAGGAGCAGGAGGCATGCCTCTTGCTGTAACCCTGCTCCAGCAACCAGACCTGCCCGAGTCCTTCGGTCAGCCCTGACGGGTCCAGGGTCCCGATGAGTCCACCCAGTGTTGACGCTGCGGCGCCCCTGTTGCTGACGAGACCGGACCGCGCCAGCCGGACAGCGTTCAGGCCGGCGATATTGGCGCCTCCCGCCCACAGGTTCCGGGTGAAGTTTCCGTCCAGAACCATCTCCCACGGTGTTGCATGGACCAATCCGGCGGCGGAGTCGATGGCCGCGGCGACCTCGGCCGTCGAGGCACCCTGGATCAGCGCTGCTGCACAGGCCGCGCCAGTGGCACCCCAGTGTCCGTGGGTGTGCCACCGGGGGTCCCGTTCCACAGCGGCTCCGAAGCGTGCAGCCACCTCGTAGCCGGCAGCCACCGCTGTCAGGAAACGTCGCCCGGTGACGGCCGATTCGGCCGTCTGCGCTGCAGCCATGGCAGCGAAGACGACGTGCACGGCAGGGTGCCCCCGGGCATGCTTGTTCCCCTCATCCAACTCCAGCGCGCAGGCCGCCGTCGCGTTGAGCAGCGTTGCCGCGTCCGGGTCAGCACGCGCATCGGTGCCGATCAGCGGGACAGTGCCGGAGGCGGGTTTCCACGCTTCGATCAAGGCACGCATCTCCGGGATGCGGTGTCCGGCTGCCGTGACCCCAAACAGATCGATCAGCATGGTCTGCAGCCGTTCACGGACCCGGGCTGGCACGTCCTCAGGGGACAGGCCTTCGGCGAAGGCGGCCAACCCATCCACCGCCTTGATGCAGGCATGCCTGGTCTCATCGGACATCGGAGCTGTGGAACCACTATCCACGGTGCTGGCCGGCTGGGACGGCGAGGGCGCCCCCCAGGGTCCGCTGGTGCAGTTCCAGCAGCTGCAGGGCCACCGCTGTCGGATCGACCACCACAGGCCGGCGGCCGCTGGGGCTGACCTCCACCGCGGAGCAGCCGTTGATGGCCACGTCCGCGTCGGTGTCACCCAGCCGCCTCTCGACGGCGGACTGCCAGGCCTGGTCGTCCGCGATGTCCTCCACCGACAGTCCCAGCACGCGGGTTCCGCCCACGATCGGGGCTAGACCGTACGATGCATACTTCCGGTCCAGTTCCGAGGCGATGGCCTCGTTGCGGGCCAGGGCGCCCACCCGCAATCCCTGGCCGGCCAGAACGTGGCCGGTCAACTTGAGCAGCCCCAGCACCGGCCGGGAGAAGCCGGCATCCGCCGCGTCCACCGTCGGGTCCAGGACGCAGTCGGGCAGGAATGCGTCCACGCCCGTGGGATCTGCGTCGCGGAACCGGTGCAGCAACGCCTGTTCGGACGCCTCGATGTCTTCTGGGGTGTCCAAGGCCCCCGGGATGTCCGAGCCGACGCCCAGAGCTTCCAGGCGGATCGTCACGCCCGGCGGACACAGCCTCGCATAGCGGGCTTGCCTCCGTGACAGTTCTTCGGACGATACAGCGATCGGCGTGATGGCCAGCAGTTTCATGTCTTCCTCATCTCAGGGTGTAGCACCGAGCAGGTCGTGCGTCAGGTTCGGCAACCGGGTCACATGCCCAGGTAGGCCTTGCGGACCTCGGCGCTGTCATTCAGTTCCTGGCCCGTCCCTTCCAGGACGATGGATCCGCTCTCCATGACGTAGGCGCGGTCCGAGATCGCCAGGGCCTGGGCGGCGTTCTGCTCCACGATCAGCACGGTCACCCCGGCGTCCCGGATGCGCTTGATGGCCTCCAGCACTTGGGCCACCAGGTTGGGGGCCAGGCCGATGGAGGGTTCATCCAGGGTGAGGCACGTGGGCCGGGCCATCAACGCCCGCCCGATCGCCAGCATCTGCTGCTGACCGCCGGACATGGTGTTGGCCCGCTGCATGCGACGCTCCCGCAGGATCGGAAAGAGCTCGAACACCTGCTCCAACGACTCCCGGATGGTGGACTTGGGCTGGGTGAAGGCGCCCATGGTGAGGTTCTCGTGCACGGCCAGGTCACCGAACAGGGCTCGGTCCTGTGCCACGTGGACCATCCCGTTCTTGACGATCTGATCGGGGCGCTGGTTCTGGACCTCTTCACCATCCAGTCGGATCCGCCCGCTGCGGGTGTTGATCAGCCCGGCGATGGCGCGCAGAGTCGTGGTCTTGCCGGCCCCGTTGGCCCCGATGATGGAGACGATCTCCCCGCGCTCGACGTGGAAGTTGAGATCGTGGACGATGTCCAGGCGGCGGTATCCGGCAGTGACGGAATCGAGTTGGAGGAACATCAGAAATCCTCTCCGAGATAAGCTTCGATGACCCGTGGGTCCTGGACGACATCCTTGGGCACGCCGAGGGTCAGTTCGGCCCCCTCGTGCATGACCAGGAGACGTTCCGACAGCGCCATCACGGCTGCCATGATGTGTTCCACGAACATGACGGTGACCCCGTCTCGGTGGATGTCCCGCAACAGGTCGATGATCGGCGCCCGCTCCGTGGGGACCAGTCCGGCCAGAACCTCGTCCAGCAGCAGGACCTTCGGCTCCAGGGCCAGGGCGCGGGCCAGCTCGAGGCGTTTGAGCCCCGCGGTGGGCAGCGTCCCGGACATCTTGTTGAGATACTGGCTCAACCCCACCCGCTCGATGACCTCGGCCGCATGGTCGCGGGCCTTCGCGGTGGAGCGGAACCGGCGGTGAGAGGCGATGGAGACGTTGTCCAGGACGGACATGGACTCGAACGGCCGCATCAGCTGGAAGGTCCGGACCAGGCCGGCGCCGGCGATCTTGTCCGCCGACCAGCCCGTGATGTCCTGACCATCGAAGACGACGCGGCCGGACGTCGGCCCGAGCTGCCCTGCGATGACGGAGAACAGGGTGGTCTTACCGGCGCCGTTGGGGCCGATGATGCCGAAGAACTCCCGTTCCGGGATCTCCACGGTGACGTCCCGCAGTGCGCGCAGGCCGCCGAAGGACTTGGACAGCCCCTCGAGTTTCAGGATGCTCATTTGCGAAGCCTTTCCCGGATGGTTCCGTAGATGCCCTTGGGCAGGAACACGACGATGACGATCAGCAGCACCGCGTAGATGGCCACGTCAAGGCCGCTGACGCCCTGGAGGAACTCCAGGAACGGCGGCGGGTTGCGGACCACCGCGGCCACCAGCTCGGACAGGGGGCCCACGACGGCGGCCCCGATCAGCGGGCCCCAGATGGTCCCCACCCCGCCGATCACGGCGGGAACGATCGCATCCGTGGAGACATGCATGCTGAACGCCTGCTCCGGACCGACGAAGAGGTAGTACTGGGTGTAATAGGACCCGGCGATGGAGGTGATGGCACAGCTCAGCGCCACCGTGATCAGCCGGTACTTCATGATGGGAATGCCCAGGGATTCTGCCGCCACGGGGTCGTCCCTGATGGCCTGCGTGTACCGGCCCGGCCGGGAGTAGACGAAGGCAATGGTGACTGCCACGGCAGCCGCCAGGAGCAGCAAAGGGATCCAGTAGTAGTTGAAGCTGTCCTGCCCGAACTGGAGCATGGCCCAGGAGTCCTCTGGGAGCAGGGGGATGTTGATGCCCTCCGTGCGGTTGACCAGTTCCAGGTTCTGGGCCAGGAGCAGGAACATCTGGGCGAAGGCGAACGTCGCCAGCGCGAAGTAGGAGCCGGCCAACTTGTATCGCAGGCACAGGTAGGCGATGAGCACGCCCACCCCTGCGGAGAACACCGCACCGATGATCATGGCGATCCACGGGGAGATGCCGAAATTGGTCAGCAGGACCGCGTCCGTATAGGCGCCGACGCCGAAGAACGCCGCGTGCCCGAAGCTGAACATGCCGCCATAGCCGCTCATCAGGTTCCAGCCGACGGCCATGATGCCGTAGATCAGGGTTCGGACGAGGACCGGCTGGCTGGACTCCGGCAGGACGAAGGGCAGGAAGAACAGCACGACCAGCCCGACCGCCAGGTAGATGTACTGGCGCCGGGCGCCGTCGTGGGTCCGCTGGGGCAGTGCGGAGGGCAGCTTGGTGCCTCGCGGTGACTCGGTGGTGGCGCTCATGACTTGGCTCCAAACAGACCCTGGGGCCGGAGGAAGAGGACGAGGAGGAAGATGCCGAAGACGAGCAGCAGCGAACCGCTACCGGGGAGGTACAGCGACCCCACCGTCTGGACCAGGCCGATGAACAGACCGCCTACCAGGGCACCGGGGATACTGCCCAGGCCTCCCAGCACCACGATCACGAAGGCCAGGGTGGTGAACTGCTCGCCGGCTGACGGCACCAGGGAGGTGAAGGAGACCATCAGGCCGCCGGCCACGGCCACGCAGGTCGCGCCCACCCCGAAGGTCATGGCGTAGATGCGTTTGACGTTGACACCCACCAAGGAGGCGCCGACGTCGTTCGCGGCCACCGCTCTGATGGCCAGTCCCAGCGTGGTCTTGCGCAGGATGAGCGTCAGCGCCACGGCCACGGCCAGCGCGCCCCCGAAGGCGATCAGCCGGGGGACATCCACGAGGGCACCGATCACGTTGATCGATCCCTCGACCGGCGAGGCCACGCTCACCGGCCGTCCGCCGAAGATCATCAACAGCACGTTGATGATGAGCAGGGACAGGCCCAGGGTCACCAGCAAGGGGCGCTCATGGGTGCTGTCCCCCATCACGCGGTTCAGCACGGTCGACTGGACGAGCCAACCGAATCCGAACATCACCGGAACGGTCAGGGCGGCGGCGAGGTAGAGGTTCAGCCCCCACTCCGTGGCCAGGAAGAAGACGATGTACATGGACATCGTCAGCATGGCGCCCTGCGCGAAGTTCACGATGCCCAGCACCCCGAAGATCAGCGTCAGCCCGAGGGACACGAGGGCGTAGACCCCGCCCAACAGGACCCCGGTGATCAAGGACTGGGTCAGCAGTCCCGACGGCTGGCCTCCGAAGAGGTACATGAGGACCACGGCCGCGCCGACCACCACGACGAGCCCGGCGGTGATCCTGAGTTGTCGGTTGTCAAGGAGCCGCGGCGGAGCCGGCGGAACTACCTTCGTCTCTGTACTCGTTTGTGTCACTCTGACACCCCTGTTCGTTACTGGCATGCTGCTGATGCTGGCGTTGCGCCGGCCCGCCAAGGGCCGGGGCGCGTGGACCTACTGGTCCCGTGCCGGGAAGATGAGTTCCGCCGTGGCGAACTCCTCGGGGAAGACCTGTTCGATCTCCCCGTCCTGGGACTGCATGACGATCACCGTCGCGTTCTTGTTCTCCCCGGTCTCGTCGAACTCGATAGGTCCGTCGAAGGCCAGCAGTGGATCCTCGATGCTGGTGTTGGCGATGGCATCCCGGAGCGCCTCCGGATCAGCTGACCCGGACTCCTCCAGGCCGGCGGCGATGACCTCGACGGCCTGGTAGGAGAGCATGGCTGCGGTCTCCATGGGACGGCCATACTTCTCCTCGAAGCGCTCCCGGATGTCCTGGCTCCGCTCACTGGTGGCCGCGTAGTGGTAATTGGCGCTGAGGACGTTGGTGGCTGCGGCCCCGGCATCGGTGGGGAACGAGGAATCGTCGAAGGCACCACTGGCGATGCCGAAGACCCCGAGAATGTCCGGGTTGAGGGCCTGGACGGCCTCCGCGACCAGCACGTTGTCCGGGTAGTACCCCGTGACCACGACGACGTCCGGGTCCGCACTCAACGCCTGCTTCACCTGGGTGGTGGCGTCCGAGAAATTCGTGGCCGGGTAACTGACCGTGGAGACCACCTCAATGCCCTGGGCTTCCGCCTCCTCCGTGAAGGCTTCGGACACGCTGGTACCGAAGGCCCCCTCGATGTGGAGGTAGGCCACCTTCTCCACGTCCACGCCTGCGGTCTCGCCCATCGCCGCCAGGGTCTCTGCACCGGCCTGGCCCATGCTGCTGGCGTTCGGCTGGATCCGGAAGATGTTCTCGTAGCCCTGCTCCATGATCTTGTCGTCGACGGCGACATCGATGACCATGGGGACGTCGGCTCGCTCCGCCGCAGAGGCGACGTTCTCGGTGACGTCACTCTGGTAGGTGCCCACCAGGGCCACAGCGCCCTCGCTGATGAGACGCTGCGCTTCGCTCTGACCGGTCTGGGCCGAGCCCTGGCTGTCCCCGTCACGCAGTTCGAGCTGGGCACCATCCAGCGCCTGGATGCCACCGGACTCATTGATGTCCTCCACCGCCAGGGCGGCCCCGTCATTCATCATCCCGCCGACGCCGGCCAGTCCACCGGAGAGCGGGTGGACGGCCCCGATCGCAATCGTGTCCCCAGCACCGGCGGAGGCCCCGCCACCGGAGCAGGCCGTCAGTCCCATCATCATCGCCACGGCAGCGGCGGCAAGGCACTTTCTACGCATTGATCTCTAACCCTTCGTCGGCATTGAAACGGTGCTGGGCATCAGCCGGGAGAATCCCTGAAGTGTTCCACCCGCCGGACCACGTGAAAGGGATCACAGGTTCGGCATGCGGATAGTCTGCCGCTGTTTCCACGGATTATCTAGCCTTTTGTGTAAATTCCATGAAAATTCGAGTTCCACTGACCCGAACGCTGGTAGCGTATTCTCTGTCACAGAGGCTCGAACAGTTCCCCGAGGAGATGCTGATGAACGCAGATTTCGAAGGTCCCGATCTCGTCGTGGCCGGTGCCGGCGGAGGCCTGACCGCTGCCCTCCGCGCCGCCGAACTGGGCCGCTCGGTTCTCGTCGTGGAGGCGAACCCGCGCTTCAAGCGCGGAAACAACACCTCGATGTCCACCGCCATGATTCCCGGCGCCGGGTCTCGGTGGCAGAGAGAGGCCGGAGTCGCCGACTCTCCCGAGAACTTCCTCGCCGATGTGCTGAAGAAGACCGGCGGGACCGTAGACGAGGAACTGGCCCAAGCACTGGTCGGCGTGAGCGCGCGGCTCGTGGAGTGGATGGCCGATCACCTGCAGATGCCCCTGTCCCTGGTGACTGACTTCCCGTACCCCGGTCACAGCCAGTTCCGCTGCCACACCGTGCCGGGACGGTCCGGCAGCGCGATGCTGGACATGCTGCTGGCCAAGGTCGGTGATTCTGAGTTGATCGACGTCCTCGTGCCCGCACGCCTTGAACATGTTCTGCTCGCTGAGGACGGTTCGGTCCGCGGTGTGACTGTCTCCAGTCCGGACGGAACAGAGGAGATCCCCACCCGCGCCGTCCTGCTGGCCACCAACGGCTACGGCGCCAACCGAGAACTGGTGCACGAGCATCTGCCCGAGATCGCCGGGGCCACCTATTACGGCAGTGAGGAATCCACGGGCGATGCCCTGCGGATCGGCCGTGAACTGGGTGCGGCCACCGCATTCCTGGACTCCTACCAAGGCCATGCAGCACTGGCCTCCCCGTCCGCCATGCTCACCACGTGGGCCACCGTCATGCACGGAGGGTTCCTGGTCAATGAGGACGGGCAGCGCTATGGAGACGAGACCATGGGCTACTCGGAGTACGCCCGAGAATCAGTCGAGCACGCCGCGGGGCGGTCCTGGATCATCCTCGACCAGCGCATATACGACGCCTGCCTGGTCTTCCAGGATTTCGTGGACGTCGTCGAGTCCGGCGGGATCCACTGGGCCGAAGATGCTGCCAGCCTGGCCGAGTCCTGCGGCATCGAGCCCATCGGGCTCGTCGAGACCGTCCGGCAGGCACAGTCGATCGCCAGCGCTGCCGGCGTCGATCCCTGGGGACGCACCGCATGGGAGGCACCCCTTGAGGGAAGACTGGGTGCGGTCTTCGTGGAACCGGCACTCTTCCACACCCAGGGCGGCCTCGCCGTGGACGGCCATGCACGGGTCCTCAGCGAGAGTTCCACCCCGATCACTGGGCTTTATGCTTCCGGAGGGGCCGCCACGGGAATCTCAGGTCACGGACCCTCCGGATACCTCGCGGGCAACGGACTCCTCCCCGCCCTCGGGCTGTCCCTGCTCGCAGCAGAACATGTAGCCGCCTGGGACACGGGGTCATAGGCTTTTCGGACTGGCCGGCACCACCACCACAGCATCGCCCTCGTTCCCCTGGGGACCCGTCGAATAATGAGGATCATGACAGAACCATCCGTCCACCGCCCACCGGACTCCACGACCGGCCGGGTAGTGCAGGTCCTCCTGGCGTTCTCTCAGGGCAAGTCCCTGCTGGGGGTCAGCGACATCGCGCGTTCCACCGGACTGAGCAAGGCGGTGGCCCACCGCATCCTGCAGGAACTGGGCACCAACCACTTGGTGGTCCAGGATCCATCCAGCCGCAAGTACACCCTCGGCAACGGCGCCTTCGCCCTGTCCAACGCAGCCTCGGCACAGTCGAGTCTTCGCAAAGAGGGCATGGCCATGCTCGCCGCTCTATCCGAGGACACCGGGGAGACCACCACCCTCTCCGCCAGGATGGGCTACCGCAGAACCTATATCGGGCAGGTGGAGAGCTCACAGCTCATCCGCATCTCGGTGCAGGTGGGGTTGAGCCTCCCACTCACTGTCGGCGCATCCGGTCACGCCATGCTCGCCTTCCTGCCGCAGGCGGACATCGAGAACGTCCTCAACCGGCCGGTACCGGCCCTGAACGAGCGCACTGAGACCCGTCCCGAACGGATTCGGGAACGACTGTGCCTCGTGCGGGAACACGGCTATGCCCGCACTGACAGCGAGCGCGTTGCCGAATCAGTCAGTTTCGCCGCCCCCGTGTTCGATGCCATCGGTGAGGTCACCGGCAGCCTCAGCATTGCCGCGCTGGCCACCCGGGTCGACGACGACAGGGAAGCAGAATTGGGCCGGCGGGTGATGGATGCCGCCGCGCACCTCACCGAGCAACTGGGCGGTCCTTCGCCCGCGCACTGATCGGATCCCAGACGCTCCTGCCCGGCGCCAGCCTTGCTAGCCTGACCCTACGCACGCCCCGCACGACCAACGCCGAAGGCAGGCATCCGTGACAGACACCAACCCCGACGACACACGCAGCGAGCGCGAGAAGGCGGTCGACGCCACCCATGAGGACTCGGGCTACAGCATTGACGGTGACACTCCCCCCGCCGAAGGCCTCGGAGTAGGGCCCACCAACAACGAGCTCGACGTCGACCGGCCCGGTGTGGGTGCCAAGAACAAGACCTGGCTCGTGGTCATCCTCGCGCTGGTCTTCGTCTTCGTCATCCTGGCGATCATCGGCCGGATTGGCGGGATGTTCTGACCAGCGCGGACGCTACTCCGTCGCGACTTTCTGGGCAGGACACTGTGTGCTGACAATCCTCCGGATGGCATCGTGTTCCGCCTGAGTCATCCACAGGTCGTACTTGGCCTTGACCGCTGACTGCCGGGCGACATAGTTGCACCTATAACCATGATTCGGAGGCAGCCACGTCGCGGCGTCGCCATCGCCCTTGGCCGCATTAGTGGGGCCATCCACGGCGAGCAGGTTCAACGGGTCATTGGCGAATTCGGCGCGTTCCTCCGGCTCCAAAAGCTGGGCACCCTTCTGCCACGCATCCGACAGCGCCACCACGTGGTCGATCTGCACGAGCGTGCTGGTGTCTTGTCCACGGACGAAGTCGATCTTTTCCCCCGTAAAGGGGTCTTGAAGAACACCCGAGGTGATGACGCAACCGTGGGTGCCCGGTTTCGCAATCGTCTCCGTCAGGTCACGGCCAAGGATGTCATTGCGAGCATCGCAGCCGTTGGCGTCAGGATCTTGCCAGCCGCTGCCGAACAAGTCGCGGTCATATCCAGTCTGGGGTGCACGCCCCTTGACGGGGATGGTCTCCAATTGGGCGAGCACAGTGCCCACCTGAACACGTGGCTTCCCTACGGTCACTCCAGCCGCGAGACTCTCCTCGATCGGCGCGAGCGAGGGACCGGACGACGAGGCGAGAGGAAGGCCGGGGGCTTCTGACCCCACGATGATCGGCTCCGGGGTGGGCGCCTCGGAACCGATCATCAGTGGGGCGGCGGGCGACGGTGCTCCAACGTCTTGGACGCCGCAGCCTGTCACACCAGCCCCCAGCAGGAGTCCGAGGACGATCAGTCCTCGTGGGGCGCTACGAGGCATCACTCGCAGCCGACACCATCGCCGTCGCGGTCCAGCTTCTTGCTATAGCCCGGGTCGCCGCGGTAGACGGGTGCCGCACCCGCGGCGCGAGCCTCGGAGCAGTTGGCATAATTGGCCGACGCCGGCGCTTGCGCTGGTTCCGGTGCTCGCGCTGGTACCGGTGCCGGTGCCGCTTCGCGTTCCCGCGCGGCCTGCCTTTCAGCTTCAGCCTCGGCCCTCCGCTCAGACTCGGCCTGAGCAGCCTGGTCGGCAGCGGCCTTCTCCTCCGCTGCCTTGTCAGCCGCGGCCTTCTCAGCGGCGGCTTTCTGTGCCGCTTCCTCCGCGGCCGCCTTGTCGGCTGCTTCCTTTTCGGCAGCGGCCTTCTCCGCAGCCTCCTTTTCTGCAGCAGCCTGTTCAGCTGCAACCTTCTGGGCTTCGGCCTCAGCTGCATCATGGTCTGCGGCGGTGAACCACACGAACTCTCCCTGGCCGTCGTCATCGCAATAGAGCGTGTCTGCGCCTTGGGTCATGATGAGGTGATCGGCATCGCAGGCTTCCCCGACGAAGCTGGCCAGTTCCGGCTCCGCGCTGATGGTCGGAGTCGACTCTTCAGAAACGGTGATCGAGTCGGTTGTCGAGGCAGGCAGGCTCGTGCTGAAGACCACTGCAGCGATGATGAAGAGGACGAAGGTGCCCCCCACCAGTCCACCGGCAACGCGTCGGTTCCGGATGCGGGCCCAGCGGAGACCACCGGTGATCAGCGCGATGAGAGCGACGATGAACGCGGGGATGCACAACAGCATCAGAACCACGGGTGCGAAAACGAGCAGCAGAATCAGAACCGCAAGAGCGATCAGACCGATGATCAGCCATCGCCTTCGGTTGGCGGATGCATTCTGGGCGGAGTCCGCCCCAGGCAGAGTATTCATTTTGAAGTCCCCATGAGAAAAAGACGAGTGATAGTCAAATCATACAAGCACTTAGAGCTACAAGTAAGTGCCTGTCGCATCTTTACCATTGAATATTTGCGCGTATACCACACGAAAATAACCGGTTAATCCCTGTCCCTTTGGTGACCGGGAACCATCAATCCTCCTCTTCTCCATCTCAGCGAGATCAGCGAGATCAGCGAGATCAGCGAGCAACCCGACACCTGGACCCGTCATGGTTAACTGAGTCGCTGGCGAATCGACCGCTGGCCCTCCCTCGCCGCCTTCGCGGAGGCCCGCCAGGAAGGAACACCGCCCATGATGGGACCGCACCATGCCGCCTGTGGAGCCGCAGGCTGGGTGCTGATCGCCGCAGACTATGCAGTGCCGCTGGGCCCGCTGGCCGGCGTCGGGCTGTTGGGCACCAGCTCCGCGGTGGTGCTGCCCGAGGCGATCCCGCTGGGCTTCGGCCTGCTCCCGGGAATCACGGACCTCGGCATCCTGACCGGCGCGATCGTGGCAGCCGGGGCCGCCCTCCTGCCGGACGCTGACCATCGCAGCGCCTCAATAGCCCATTCGCTGCCACCCGTGTCCGAGTGGATCTGCGCAGCCGTTGGCAGGGTCGCCGGCGGGCACCGCAACGGCACACACTCACTGCTCGGCCTGGCCGCCTTCACCCTGATCGCCTGGCTGCTGTCCCTATTGGCCATGCCCACCACCACTGGCACCGTGCAGGTTGGCGCCGGCCTCGGGACCGTACTACTGGCCTCCTTCGCGGTGAAGGCACTGAAGTTCATGCCGGACCGGGCACGGAAGGTGCCCTGGCTGGTCGCCGTGCCGCTGGGCGCGCTGGCGGCGTTCGGGTCTGGGGACCAGGGTTTCTGGTTCGTCCTCGCGGTGGCACTGGGGGTCGCGGTCCACATTGCCGGAGACATGCTGACTGACGGGGGTTGCAACCCGTTCTGGCCCCTAAAGTTGCGGCCGCCGAGCACCCTGCCGAGGACGCCATTGACCCGCGCGCTGTGGAGTTCCGGGGGGCGGATGAAGCTCCCGGTGTTGGGCCCTACCGGGTCGCGGCGCGAGTGGGCCGTGGCCGTGGTGGTCTCGCTGGTGGCCGTGGCCGGCATGGTGGCGGCGCTCATGGGAGTGCTCACGGACGGCGCGCGGTTGCTCGCCCGATGGTGACCATCCTCAAGGCGCCGCAGATCCACCCTCTCTGCGGACCGGAGGGCTTGTTAGCCTGTGCCTACGCACGCCCGGAATAACCGACCGCAGGAGGCAGGTAGCCGTGGCCAACACCGATCCCGAAGAGACGCAGGGCAACCCCCAGAACGCAGCCGAAGCCACCCGTGAGACATCGGGTCACAGTATCGATGGCGATACCCCGCCAGCCGAGGGCGCCAGCGCCGAGCCCACCAACAACGAGCTCGACGTGGATCGGCGCGGTGCGGGCGTCATGAACAAGGCCTGGCTGGTGGTCCTGCTGGTGCTGGTCCTGGTCTTCGTGGTCTTCTGGATCATTGGCTCGATCGCCGGACTGTTCTGAGGCGCACTCAGCCGTCCAGGAACAGGTCGCGCTCCAGGGTCTCCGCCGGGCCGCCGTATACCGAGAGGTCGGGTGATCCCTGCCTCGGCGAGCACCTCGTCATCCAGGAAGAAGTTCCCGGAGCACTCCACCGGATCCCGCGTGAGGCGCTGACGAAGGTCCGTCGGCCCAACTGAGGGTTGGAGAGTGTGATGCCGTGGCGCCGAGTCGGTAGGCCGTGTAGTTCAGGCGGTCTGCGGCCGGTTCGCCACCCGGGTCTCGCTCAAGCTCCTGCACTGAGAATATCGAGTCGTTTGTGATGTTTCGTGAGCGCTTGGACGATGCTCCGGCAGGTGCCTGGGCGAGATGGGTCATCCGCACTGCTGGTCGCCTCAAACATCAATCGACAGCGTCTCGGTGTGCGAACGGGAGACACAGGGCATCATGACATCACCGGCTGCACGTTGCTTCTTAGTCAGCAAGGAGTCACGGTGGGCAGGCGTCCCGCTGAGTACGCCGGTTTCGCAGGATCCACAGGTGCCTTGGAAGCAGGAGCCGGAGATGGACACCCCTCGAAGGCCCTACGTGGGAGCTCGATAGGCTCAGGACGCAACGGCAGTGACAAGCGGAGGCTGACATGACGGCTAACGTGGACTCTGGCAAGGCACCACCATTGGTTCACCTTGACCGGTAGGCCGCTGGCAGTTCACAGGGACTGATGGGGGCGCTGCTTGTGGAGTACGACTTCGGCAGCCTTCCGGCTCTGACTTCGACCGATATCGTTGCGGTGATGCGACATTTCGGGGTATCGGAGTCAGCAGCCCGTTCCGCACTGAGCCGAACGGTCAAGCGGGGAACACTCGCCCTGCACCGTCGTGACGGCGATATCACCTACGGGCTCACGGAAGAAGCTCGGAAAACACAGGCCCCGAAGCTCCACTCGGTAGTGATGTTCGGTGCGGAGGCCAAGGCCTGGGACGGCATGTGGAGTGCGTGCATGTTCACCGTCCCTGAGACTCGTCGAGATGCCCGGCAGCGGTTCCGCACCGGCCTGACGGAACTCGGTTACGGCCAGATAGTGGACGGAGTCTGGCTTGCTCCGTGGGATCGCCATGCAGAAACCCGCCGGCTTGGCGAATTACATTCGATCGATCTGCTCTTGTTACGAGGTCCTGTCGATCTCGGGGGAACGCTTGACCCCCTCGCGGGATTCCCTCTCGATGAGCTACGAAGCCTCTACAACGAATTCCTCCAAGCCTACGGACCAAGACAGACAGCCGACTCCACCGGAGGCCCAGGCTCGGACTCCGCGCTGACCGTCCGCACACGGGCACTCAGGGACTGGCGTCGGATCGCCGCCGCGGACCCTCACCTGCCCTTGGACGTACTCCCTGATGACTGGCCTCGAGCCTCCGCCTACCGCCTGTTCCGCAGTATCTGGGATGGCTTGGAGCCCGATGCCCTCGAGGAGTTGAGGACCATCCTCCGCGTCACCAACCAATCGGTTGCCAGGACACTGGCCTCTTCATCGGAGACGCGCGGAGAATCGATCGCGCCCAGCTCCTTAGCTGGAAGCGGTGACGGAGAAACTCGACCTGTAGGTGACACAGAGCGATGATCAGGTCGAGCGCGGCCCGGAGCCTTGATGGGATCGAATGATGAGGGGAGCCAGCCCCTCCCCTGCCGAGTACGTTTCATCGAAGAGAGCAGTTGCGTCCGGGTGGAGCCTAGCTGCCACTGTGATGGTTCGAACGGCACTGTCTCCGGTGTCAACGAGACCGGCCGCCTTGTCTCTCTGGTCCGCCGGCCAGTCCAGATCCGCAAACCGTAGACGTTCCCACGTTCCCTCGTTCCAGGTTTCCCCGGTGAGGTGAAGGTGGACGCCCGATGCCTCCACACGTGGATCAGCCATACTAAGGTCCAGCAGCCCCCCGTGGGCCTGGAGGCGGAATCCCCCGCGAAACCAGAAGCCACCGGGTGGGGTTAAGGGATCTGGCGCAAAGTAGAATCTACCGTCAAGTAACTGTCCAGACCCTGGGGCGAGTGATACCGATGATCCCGGCCACCGACTGACGTAGGCCAGGAAACTCTCCTTGACCCCCCAAACCAGGCCAGTGTCCTGCCGGATAATCTCCTCATGACTGTCCCCCGACCGAGGTGACGCGCCGGCGGCGTCAGCCCCCTCCCCCGGCTCCCGCTGGCTCACCGGTGCACCCGGACTCGGACAGACTGGTACCCCAGTTCCGGCATGCGCGTCGGCTCCGGCTCGCCTAAGAGCTCCAGCCGCTCGGCCCGGTGGACCATCACCTCCAGTGCCGCCCGGATGATGCCGCGGGCCAGGTGCTGGCCCACACACTGGTGCTGCCCGCGCCCGAAGCCCAGGTGCCGGTCCAGGTTGGAGCGGGAGGCGTCGAAACGGTCCGGGTCCGGGAACTCCGCCGGGTCACGGTTGGCCGCCGCGTAGACCAGGGTGACGGGTTCGCCGGGCTCCAGCTGTTCGCCGGCCACCTCGGTGGTGCGGCTAACAGTGCGCGCGAATCCCCGGTACGGGGTGTACAGCCGCAGGAACTCCTCCAGGGCGGGGCCGAGCGGCACCCGTCCCGAGCGCAGCCCCTCATGCAGCTCCGGGTCCAGCGCCAGGTGCCGCGCCACCCCACCGATCAGCAGCGGCGGAGCCACCATGCCGACGACCAGGGACTGGCGCAGGGCCCCCACCATGTGCTCCTCGTCCAGTTCTTGCCCGTCCACGCGTTCGGAGAGCAGGGAGGAGGCCGGGTCTTCACGGGGATCCCGGGGATTCTCACGCCGATCCGCCACCAACCACCGGGCGACCTCGTACATCCGATCGCTGTGGAGGGTGACCGCCTCCCCATCCTGGCGGCGCCAGGCCTCCACCCAGGCGGTAGCGGTCTGGGCGAGCCAAGTGACCCGCTCCGGATCGAGGTTCAGCCATATGGCCTCGGCGTAGGCGGGCAGCAGTGTCCCGAACGAGCGGGTGAGCTCGTCATCCTCGCTGGCCACGAACTCCTCGAAGAGCGTGCCGGCGCGCTCGCTGATGCGTTCGGCCAACGCCGCCACCCGCCCCGGCGCCAGCGTCCGGTTCAGGGCCCGGCGGAACGGGGTGTGCCGGGGCGCATCGAAGTTCAGCGGCGGCCGGCGGATCCCCCGGGGATCGCTGGGGACCACGGCTTTGACGGAGGAGATGAAGGTCTCCGCGTCGGAGGCCGCGGCCCGGACGTCCTCGTACCGGGTCAGCGCCCAGTAGCCACCCAAGTCCTCCGTGTAGGCCGCCGGGCGGGTGGCCCTCAACTCCGCGTAGGTGGAGAAGGTCGACTCCGGGTCATCGGCCGAGAGGGTGAACATGCCGGCGGGCCGGTCCCCGTCCGGCCTGTAAATCCCCGCCGTCCTTGCAGCAGGATCAGGTCGTTCGGTGCGGTCCACGGACATCAGGCTCCCAGCGCGATGAACTCGAGCGGTACGTGATTGGTGCCCCATTCCGCCCACTTGGCCATGCCCGGGTCCCCCGTCAGGTCGAAGCTGCTGCGGGACAGCGCCTCTTCCAGGGTGATTCGGAACATCATGCGAGCCAGGGGTGCCCCCGGGCAGGAGTGCGTCCCACGGCCGAAGCTGATGTGCTTGGTGATGTTCTCCCGGTGCAGCTGGAAGGTGTCCGGCTCCTCGAACATCCGCGGGTCCCGGTTGGCGGCCGTGTACACCAGGGCGATGGGGTCACCCTCCTGGATCTGCTGGCCGCCCACCACGGTGTCATGCCTCGCGGTCCTAGCCATGCCCCGGTAGGGGTTGTACAGGCGCACGAACTCCTCCACCGCGCCCGGGATGTCCTCCGGATGCTCGCGCAGGTGCTGCTGCAGCTGCGGATCCCTGCTCAGATGGACGAACATGTTGCCGATGAACACGCTCGGAGCCACCATGCCCGTCACGATCAGCTGGCGCACACAGCCGAGCACCATCGCAGCAGGCAACGGGCCGCCGTCGTACTCCGCCTCCAGGAGGGCTTGCGTGAGGTCCTCCTCCGCGGAGAAGGTACCGGCCAGGCGCTCGTCGATGATCGCCTGGGCGATCTCGTAGAGACGGCCGCTCAGGGACTTGACCGTCTCATGGTCCAGCACCTGGATGGCGTCCACGTACGTGCCACTGACGGTCTTGATCTCCAGGCTGGTCTCCGGGGAGAGGTTGAAGAACTCGGCAAAGACATGGGCCGGCAGCTTCTGCGCGTACTGGCGTGCCACATCCGTAGTGCCCTCCTGGATGAGGGGCTCGATCAGCTCCTGCACGCACCGTCGCACGGCCGGCTCCAGGGCCCGCATCTTGGGGGGCGTGAAGAAGTGATTGATCACCCTCCGGTAGCTGGTGTGCTGCGGCGGGTCCAGGTGCAGGGGCGGCCGGACCCCCGTGAACGCGAACTTCGGGATCGCGTTCTGCTTGGTGGTGGTGAAGCGGTCGATGTCCGTGATGACCTCTGCGAGCTCCTCGTAGCCAAGCATGGCCCAGAAGCCACCGAAGTCCTGACTGCGTGCCACCGGATGCTCGGCCCGCAGCCGGGCGAACTCGCGGTGAGCGTCGTCGAAGCCTTCGGGAGACTGCGCATCGAAGTCGTGCGCGGAACGGCGAGAATCCACAATGACCTCCGTCATATCAGTTCATCCCCATCAGGGACTTGAGTTCTGCCGCATCGGACAGCTCGATCTCGGAAGTCCGGGTGAACCGCTCCATTCCCTCCGTGTCGAAGGGCGAGATCTGGGAGGCCGCCTCATTGAAGCTCAGGTTGCCCTCCTCGCTCATCAGGTAGGCCGCCAGCAGCTTGGCTCCGGCCGGGTTGGGAGAGTTCTCCGCCAGGCCGAGGCCCACCTCCGGGCCCGTGGTCGGGGACATCGAGGCCACGTCCACGGGTGCGCCGCTGTCCTGGAGGTTCTTGATCACCGGCAGGACACCGGGGTGGCCCAGCGCGCCTTCCCCGGCCGCCACGGCCTGGGTACCGGGCACCGCGCCGCCGGAGACGGTGGGCTGGTTGGCGGCGATGCCCTCCAACAGCTCATCACCGAACTCGTTGCGCATCAGGGACCAGAACGCCACGTTGGCGGGCGAGGAATCGACCTCCGCGATCTGGATCTTCCCGGCATAGGCCGGATCGGCGTAGTCCTCCCAGGAGGTGGGGGCGGACTCGACCAGATCGGTGTTGTAGACGGTCTCGGTGGGGACGAAAGACATCATCGGCGTGCTGCCCTCATGGGTGTACAGGTCCTCCGGGAACTCCCCGACCAGGGACTCGGGCAGCTCGGCGTCTGCGAACGAGGAGATCCATCCCTGCTCGAGGGCCTCATCATAGAACGGGGAGTCCGTCAGCATGATGAGGTCCGCCGGGCTACTGCCGGTGGACGCCTCGCTGGAGAACCGCTGGGCCAGGTCGGCGGACACCAGGCGGACCGGTTCCACGGTGATGCCGTAGGCCGATTCGAAGTCCGCCGCGACCTCACGCAGCACGGCTTCGTCCACCATGCTGTAGAGGGTGACGGGGCCGGCGGCCCGGGCCTCGTCGACGAGGGACTGGGTGGCCGCATCCAGATCGGTGGCCTCGGAGGCGCCTGGCTCGGAGCCTGAGCCTCCGGAACAGGCGGACAGGGCCAGGGACGCAGCGGCCAGGGTGGCCAGGACAGAGAGTTTCTTCTTCATGAGGAGGGGATCCTTTCAAGAGGTGTTCGGTGATGTCGGAAGCGCTGCGGGTGATCAGTAGCTGCGGGCGGATCAGTGGCTGCGCGCGACGCCGGTGCGCTTGGACAGCCACAGGACGACGCAGAGGATGATGGCGGAGACCACTACCAGGACGGAGGACAGGGCGGCCAGGGTGGCGTAGGAGCCGCCGTTGAAGACCTCCAGGATGCGGAAGCCGACCACCACATTGTTCGTACCGGAGAGAATGGCCGAGGCCGTGAGGTCGCCGATGATGCGGACGAAGAGCAGCGCGAAGCCGCCCACCAGGCCGGGGATCATCAGGGGCAGGTAGACCCGGCGGAAGGTCTTCCACTGCCGGGCGCCGGCGACCCCGGAGGCCTCGCCCAGCTCCTTGCCGATGGTCGCCACCGCGGCATCGGCCGCGATGGAGGCCTGCGGCAGGTACAGGGCCAGATAGCCCAGCAGCAGGATCAGCCACGTGCCGCCCAGATCGAAGGGTGGGCGGGCCAGCAGCAGCAGGATACCGACGGCGATCACCATGTTGGAGACGGAGGACGGCAGCTTGATGGCCGCATCCAGCCCCAGGGTGGCGCGGCTGCGGTGTTGGGCGATGTAGAGGGACACCACGGCGGCCACCAGGATGCCGATGACACCACCGACCAGGCCCAGGGTTAGGGAATTCCCGAAGGCTTCCTGGGTCTTCGGATCCTCGAACAGAGCCACCCGGAAGGCGTCCAGACTCAGGGAGCCCCATTGGATGTTGGGGGTCCAGTATCCGTTCAGGGACACGATGAACAGCGCGTACATCGGCAGGATGGTGGAGACGCCGATGTACAGCAGGACACCGGCCCGGACCACTGGCCGCCACACGCCCAGCCTGGTCACCGTGTGGTGGGTCGCCTTGCCACCGATGCTGCCGAAGCGGGAGTTCTTCAGGATGCGGTACTGCACCAGGTAGGACAGCCCGACGAACACCACCACGATGGCCGAGAGGCCAATCGCCAGGTCCTCGTCCGGCGGGTAGGTGAAGGTCAGGAGCTTGACGATGCGCACTGGGATCATGTCGATACCCGCCGGGGTGCCGATGATCTGGGCGATCGAGAACATGCCGAAGCCGAACCACGTGCACAGCAGGAAACCCGCGCCGATCGAAGGGGCCAGGGCCGGCAGGGTGACGCGACGCAGCGTCTTCAATGCGCTGGCACCCGTGATGCGGGAAGCCTCCTCCAGGCTGGCGTCCAGGCTCTGCATGGCAGCCGAGACGTTCATGTAGACGTAGGGCACCGCGTAGAACGTGTAGACGAGGATCAGCCCGTACCAGGAGTTGATGTCGAACGGACCGGACTCGAGGTGAACTCCCACCAACCCGAGGACGTCCCGGACCCAGGCGTTGAGCAACCCCGCCTGAGGTGAGAGCAGCATGGTCCAGCCGACGGCACCGGCGATGGGCGGCAGCAGGAATGGCAGGTAGGGGAAGATCTCGTTGATCACCCCGAAGCGCGCATCGGTGCGGGTATTGGCCCAAGCCAGCAGGAAGCCGATCACCACGGCGAGGATCGAGCTGGCCAGGACCACCACCACGGTGTCCACGACCATCTTGCCCAGGTCCTCGATCGCCAGGGTGCGCTGGATGGCCTCGAAGGTGAAGCGGCCGTCCTTGTAGAACATGTTGATGACCACCCGCACCAGCGGGAGGCACACCAGCGCCACGAGGATGCCGGCCAGCGTCAGGGAGAAGAGTTCGAAACTGCTCATTCGGCGCAGCCTGGTGACCAGGCCAGGCCGGTAGCGGGGCAGGGGCTGCTCGGGGCCGCCGGACCCGGACTCGGCCGGAGTCTGAGTCGGTTCCTCGAGGGTGGAGGTCGGCCTCATCAGGCGTCACCCTCGGGGTGGGCCTCGTGGTCTTGCCGGGGAAACACCATGACGTCGGGTTCCTGGAGACCGACCCAGACCTCGTCCCCCTCCGCGAAGTCGGCGGACCGTCCGCTGACCCAGATCCGCATCCTGGTCTCGCCGGAACGGACGAGGAACTCCGTGTGGGTGCCCATGAACAGGACGGCCACCACCTGGCCGGCGAAGGCGCTTGGGGTCTCTGGGCGTTCGCCGGACAACTGGGCGTGTTCGGGGCGGAACAGCACAGTGGCCCGTTCGCCGGCATCCTGCGGGGTGCGGACGAGTCCGAGCGGGGTCTCATAGCCGCCCTCGACCCGCCGGCCGGACAACTCGTTGGTGTTGCCGATGAACTTGGCCACGTACTCGGTGGCCGGCCGGGCATAGATCTCATCCGGGGTGCCAAACTGCTGGACTCGGCCTCGGTCCAGGACGGCGATGCGGGTCGCCAGTTCCATCGCCTCGGCCTGATCGTGCGTGACGAACAAGGCGGTGAACCCGAACCTGCGCTGCATGGCCAGCAGCTCGATACGCAGGGTTTCCCTGACCTTGGCGTCGACATTGGACAGGGGTTCGTCGAACAGCACGACCTTGGAGTTGTTCACAAGGGCCCGGGCCAGGGCCACCCGCTGCTGCTGCCCGCCGCTGAGCTGATTCGGATACTGACCGCCCAGGTCACCGATTCCCACGGCCTCCAGCGCCTCGGCTACCCGCTGGTTCATCACGGCTCGGCTCTGCCGGGGGGCCTTCTGATTCTCCAGGGGATACCGCACGTTCTGGGCTGCCGTCATGTGGGGCCAGAGGGCGTAGGACTGGAAGACCATGCTGAGCCCGCGCCGGTCCGCGCTGAGGTTGGCGCCTGTGCCGCTGTCGAAGACCGCCGTGCCACGTACAGTGATGGACCCGGAATCCGGGGTCTCGAGCCCGGCGACGGAGCGGAGCAGAGTCGTCTTCCCGCAGCCGCTGGGACCCAGCAGCACGATGAACTCCCCGTCCTGGATATCGAGGCTCGCTCCGTCGATGGCGGGCACGGTGGAGCCGTCTCGGCGGCGGAAGTGCTTGTTCAGCTGACGGATCTGGACCGCTGGCTGTCCCGCATCCGTGTCCTGAGCGTTTCTCTTGGCGTCCTGGGAAGGAACTGATGTTATCTGGGTCACACAGGAAGTATGGCATAAATGAGTCGATCGTCAAGAGTTCGCGATACGTTTGATACGTGAGTGGAATGATGGAGCATGTGTGGAGCAATCTCGAGGACCTGAGGTCCGTGGTGGCCGAGGGCCCGCGCGGCCGCCGCGCGCTCGTCACCCTGATGGCCGAGTACTGGCTGGATGAGGGGTCGGCGGCTCCTTCCGGAGCCCTGGTGGACCTGATGGCCGCCCTCGAGGTCAGTCCGTCCGGCACCCGGACCCTGCTGAGCCGGCTCGCCAAGGAGGGGCGACTGACCACCATCAAAGAGGGTCGCCGCACGTTCTATGCGCTCTCGCCGAAGGCACGGCACCGGCTCACCGAGGGCTTCGACGTGATCCGCACCTTCGGCACCGATCACGGCCCCGCCGATCCCGAATGGACCACCCTGCTGTACTCCGTCCCGGAGGAGCAGCGGGGCGTGCGGCAGCAATTACGCAAGGGACTCTCATGGATGTGGTTCGCCCCGCTGTACGACGGTGCCTGGGTGTCCCCCCGGCCGCAGGGAGAGCAGGCCATAGCCCTCTGCCACAAACTCGGCGTGGAATCGGCATCCCTGCTCCGTGGACGGATCGACGCGGCCGGAACGGGATTCGGCAACCCGGTGGACGCCTGGGACCTCGATCTGGCCCGCCAGCTCTACACATCCTTCACCGCGATCCTCAGGGCACCCCTGGAACGGCTCCACTCTGGGCAGCTCACACCGGCTGAGTCGATGCGGGCCCGCACCGAAACGATCAACACCTTCCGCGGCTTCCCACGCTTCGACCCGGACCTGCCCCTGGGGCTCCTGACTCCCGACTGGCCCCGTCAAACGGCCCGCGAGGCCTTTGCCGAACTGTATGAGGGGGCCACCGAGGCATCGCTGGACTTCGTCCGCTCGGTCGTGGAACAGCACTCCCCTGCGCACGTCCAGGACGTGTCCGTGCGCCGCCTGACACCAGCTGAGGACTTGACCTCCTCAGCGTGAGGGCGCCAGGGGCGGTGCCACGAGCGAATCGGCGTCATGGCTGCCCAGCCACCCGTAGAACGGTGCCATCTTCCGGATCCTCTCGTCCCGCGCGTCGTACTCTTCCTCGCCCACCGAATCGTAGAGATGTCCCGCATCCAGGGACGCCAGCTGCACGGCATTCGCCCGCTCCAGGCGCAAGGCCTGATACTGCGCCAGGGCCGCGGGGGCGTCCGCAATGGAGGACCCTTCGAGCGCGGCGGCCAGGGCGAAGGCGTCCTCGATGGTCTGGCTGCCGCCCTGACCGAGGTGGGGCAGCATGGCGTGGGCTGCGTCGCCGAGCAGGGCGAGCCGTCCGCTGGTCCAGCTGGTCAGTGGGGGCCTATCGAACAGCCCCCACTGGAACGTGTCCGTGACCCGTTCGATCAGCCCGGTGACCACGGGATCCCAGCCGGTGAACTCCGCGGCGAGCTGCGCCGGATCGCCCGGAGCCGTCCACGAGTCCCGCTCGCCCCCATGGGCGGGGACCACCGCGACGATGTTGATCAGGCGGTCCGCCCGGATGGGATACACCAGGAAGTGCTTTCCCGGGCCGATCCACATCTTCGAGGTACCCCATTCCCAGTCCTCCGCCCCCGTGACGGGCACTAGGGCCCGGTAGGCCGCGGTCCCGGAGGACCGCGGGGCGGCAATCTGCCCGACGACGTGGCGGCGCACGACGGAGTGGATGCCGTCTGCGCCGATCACCACATCGGCTCGGGCGGTCTCACCATTCTCGAAAATCAGGTGCACCCCCGAGTCATCCTGCTCAAGATCGAGCAGCCGGTGGCCGGTACGGATCACCGAGTCCGGCAACGCGGAGGCGAGCACCTCGATCAGGTCGGCACGGTGCACCCCGAAGACCCGACGGTCCCATGCAGCACCGGGCTCCCGGAGCGTGGAGATGAAGGAGCCGTCCTCACGCAGCTGGAAATACCCCTGGTCCAGGTGCGAGCCAACCTGCTCGATCTGCTCCAGCAGACCGAGGCGTTCCAGCAATCGCCAGCCGTTGGACGCGAGCGAGATGCCCGCCCCGATCTCTCCGAGCGCCCGGGCCTGTTCGAACACCTCGGCGTCGATGCCGCGCCGCCGCAAGGCGGCCACCGCAGCCAACCCCCCGATGCCTGCTCCGATCACAGCAACTTTCATTCCTACTCCTCCAAGGTGACAACGGTGGTCCGGACGGCAAGAGCCTTAAGGCTGGACGTAGAGGGATTCGACATCCAGCGGGTTCTCGGCCATGCCGTACTTGAGCATCAGGTCATAGATGGTCTGCATCTTCTCGACCGGCAGATCCGTGTGCGCCGGCTCCAGGCGGATCGACTGGGCGGTCTCCTCGTCCATCTTCAGGAACTCGGGCAGCATGGCCCGGACGCCCTCCTCGTCCTGGGCAGCGCGCTCGGCCGATTCCGTCAGCGCCTCCTGGAAGGCCGTCACGAGCTCTGGCTTCTCCTCCGCTATGGATTCGCTGGTGAAGGCGATGGTCAAGGGCATGCCGTCCATGACCTCCTGGTTCGGGTACCCGACGGCCACGTTCTCGGGATCGGCCAGGGCCCTGCCCATGAAGGGTTCGGGCAACCACACGGCGTCCACGTTCCCCTGCTCGAGCTGGGCCAGCATGTCCGGGAAGGGCATCTCATTGAAGTTGATCTTCTGCGGGTCTCCCCCGGCCATCTCAGTGGATTCCATGATCGAGAGGTCACCCAGGGTGTGGACGGCATTGACGGACACGGTCTGATCCTCCAAGTCCTCGAAGCCGGTGATGCCGGAATCCTTGCGGGCGACGACGGCATTGATGTCATCGCCCTCGGCAGAGGACCAGGAGTATCCGGAGACGACCTTCATCGGCAGGCCCTGGTCTGCAGCGGTCAGCACTGACATCGGATTGCCCACCGCGAACTGCATGGACCCGTTCTGGACCGCCGGCAACAACGCCGCGCCGCCCTGTCCCTCGATGAGCTCGACGTCCAGTCCGTGGTCCTCGAAGATCCCCTCGGCCACGCCGTACCGGAGTTCAGTGGAGGAGGCGATGGCGATGGTGCCCACGGAGATGCTGGTCAGCTCACCGGAACTCGCGGACGAGGGGCTCGAGCCTGCCTCTGAGGCGGACTCCTCGGTGCCCGTCGGCGATCCGGAACCGCACCCCGCCAGTACCAGGGTGCCCGCGGCGAGGGCGGCGACCAGGCCCCGGCGGATCGTGGGGGTGATGGATGCAGCGTGGGAGGTCATGATGCTTCCTTAGTCAGGGACGGGAGCGGCTGATTTCTGAAGTAAAGACCGGAACCGGGGAATCGACAATGGAATCCGAGGGCTTTTCCTCCTTGAGGAAAGAGGTCGAATCGGGGCCTTTGAATGGATCCACATCTCCCCTTGTATGGCGCCACAGTCGCGTGACACTCTTTCCACTATGAGGAAACGCGGCAATGATGCTCCAGACCGTTGACCGCGCCCTCCGGCTCGTCCGGCTCGTTGCCTCTCGGGGCGAGATGACCCTCACTGAAGCGGCCGGCGCCCTCCAGATCAGCGTCTCCATGGCGCACCGGCTCTTGCGCACGTGCGCCGAGGCCGGCTATCTCGATCAAGAACTGCGCCACGGCCCTTACACGATCGGCCCGGCGCTCCGGCAGATCAACGCCGATGTGGCCCGTGGCTCAACCTTGCCCGGCCTGCTCGGAGGAGTGCTGCGGCAGGTCGCCGAAGGAATGCTGGAAACCACCAGCCTCGCCGTCCTGGAGGGCCGGAACATCCGGTTCATCCTGACGGAGGAAGGCACCCACCTGGTGCGGATTGCCCGTCCGGTCCGGACCGTGACCCCGGCTCACGCCACGGCGGCAGGGCGGGCGCTACTGGCGGGACTGACCGACGACGACCTGGCGGCGCGGTACCAGGGGGCCGCCCTGGAGACGGTCCAGCCGGGAACGATCCAGGACTGGGCCCAGCTCAAGGCGGAGATCAAGAAGGTGCGGAACCGGGGATGGGCCATCCAGGTCGGTGAGGCTCAGCCGGGGGTGGCCGCGCTGGCCATGCCACTGCGGGACGGCTTCGGCCAGACGGTGGCCGCGGTGACGGTCATGGTTCCGTACCTGCGGCTCAGCCGGTCGGATGACGCCCGCTCCCTGGCTCACCGCCTGAGGCCGTACGCCGATCAGATGGAACGGCGGTTGTCCGCCACGTCGACTCATTCGCCCCGGTAGTCACCCCAGTTCCGCACGTCCCACATCCGTGCCGGCTGGCCCGGTACCTCGCCCGAGGTGAACCGCGCTGCTCCCAGGTCCAGGCCTGAATCGGCGTCCACGCGGGCGGCGAGGCGGTCGAGCTGCCGCGGTGTGGTGGACGGCCAGGTGCCGGTCTCGATCCGGTCGAACAGGGCAGTCAGGGCCGCTGCCTCCTCCGCGGAGGTGAAGGTGCAGTGCCCCTCGGAGGCCACGAAGGTCTGGCGCAGCTGGCGCGCGGACCCGGCGGCGGTCACGGTGGACCGGTAGGCGGCTTCATCGGCGATGGTCCCGGCCCCGTCCCCGGTGGTGTGCAGGGACAGCACCGGGGCCTGCAGCCGTCCGGTGAAGGTGGCGGTCTGCTCCACCAGCCGGACCGTCTCCGGATCGGCCGAGAGCCGTTCGGTCTCATCCAGGGTGCGCAGGTCCTCAGTCAGGGACAGCCCGGCTTCCCGGTAGGCCTGTTTCACCTCGGCCCAGCGGCCGGAGCGCTGGAGCTCGCGCCGGTAGTCCACTCCCGTGTTCCAGGAGAAGGTGCCGCCCACGGTCTGTTCATAACCGGCACGCACGTGGCTGCCCATCGCAAACGGCAGGTGCTCGATGTACCGGTCGATTCTCTCGTCCAGACGCCGACGATCAATCTCCCCGCCGGTCTCCGGGTCCACGGCGGGAATCTTGCTGAGGGCAGCGGCCAGCACGGCACGGGCCCTGCCCTGCTCGGTGGAATCGGCCAGTGCCACCAACTCGTTCATGGCGTCCAGCTCGGCCGCACGGTCCTCGATGCCCTGGATCTGCATGGCTGAGTCGGGATCCACGAGTTCCCGCAGGGCGAAGGCCGTGTCCAGCTTGTAGTTCCACGTGCTGATGGCCCCCGCACCACCACCGCACATCGGCAGGGAGCCGGCCAGCCACTCCGGGGCGGCATCCGCGACGATCCTGGTGGTCAGCCCACCCTGGGACCGGCCGGCCACCACCACGTCATCGGCGTCACCGGCCAGCCGCTTGAAGGTCTCCACGGCGGCACCGGCGTTGGACTCGTCCAGCACCAGGTCCCACCCGTCGCTCAGCTCATAGCCGATGGACCCGTATCCCTGTTCGGCCAGCCATTGAGCGGTCGTCCCCGTGAGGTCCTCCCGCCCCGGCATCACCACCAGGTCACCGTTCCAGTCGGCAGGTTTGTGCAGAGAGTACGCCCGGTCCCCCTCCAGTTGCCCCTGGTGGGACACCGCCCCGGGCGCCGGGCCCCGCTCCGGGCGGTTCATGGGGTCCGGGCGGGCGGCGGAGAACGAGCCACCCCGGTCCAGTCCGTCGCGGCGCGCGATGCGGTCGGCGGCCCGGTTCAGGTGTGACGGCTTCGTGGTGGAGCCCCAGCGCCCGGTGTCCAACCGCTGTTGCAGCGCCTCCACGAGGGCGGCCATCTCCGCATCGGCATAGTCGCAGTGACCGGGTCGGTCCACGAAGGTCTGCCGGAGCAGGGACTCGTCCCCGTTCTCCCGCACGCGGTCCGCGTAGGTGCGGGCCTGGGTGACGGTGGGCGCGGTGTCACCCGTCTCATGCAGGGACAGGACGGGGCCGTCGATCTCGCCGGTCGGCGTCGCGTTCCGCTGCATGTAGGCGACTGCCTCCGGATCGGCGGAGATCCGTTCGGCGCCCGCAAGGGTCTCCAGGTCGCGGTCCAGGGAGAGCCCAGCCTGGCGGTAGAGGTTCCGCACCAACTGCTGCTGGTCCGAGCCATGCAGGGCCTTCGTGTAGTCGACTCCGGTGTTCCAGGAGAAGTTGCCGCCGGCGCGGTCCTCCAGGGGCTGCCGCGGCGAGACCACGCCGAACATGAACGCCCGGTAGAGCTGGTCCTGCTGGGCGGCCCAGTCGCGCGCCGCGGGCTTCTCGTCCTCCGCCTGCGTCCACGGCGGGATCTGTGCCAGGCTCGCAGCGAGTGCGATGCGGGCGCGGCCCTCCGGAGTCGACTGGGCTGCGTCCAGCACCTCGCGGAAGGCTGCCTGGCGTTCGGCCTCATCACTGATGTTGACCAGTTGGAGTCGCTCATCCCCGGGAGCCAGCAGGGTCCGCAGGGCGAAGGTGCCGTCCAGGCTGCCGTTGAGCATGGGAATGGCCCCGGCCACGGACCCGCACAGGGGCAAGGCCGCGTCGATGAAGCCCGCATGCTGCTCCAGGGCTGCCACCGAGGTCAGCCCGCCCATGGACGAGCCCCAGGCGATGACGTCCTCCGGCTCTCCCAGCCGGTCACGGACGGCGTCCATCACCAGCGGCTGGTTCTCCAGCAGCCCCTCCACGGCCCATCCGCCCTCGGCCGCGGAGGTCCCCGCGAGGGCGTATCCGCGTTCCACAAGCCAATCGGTGAGTCCTGCGCTGGGTCCGGCCGAGGGGCTGGAACCACTGCCGCCATAACCGGGGTTCCAGACCAGCACCGTGCCGTTCCACCGTTCCGGGGTCACCAGCACGTAGCGACCTCCGTTCGGGAGGTCTCCGCGGACGGTTCCGGAGGCGCCCGGCCCACCGGCCGTGGACGACGCCGGCCCGGATCCCCCCGTGCCCACCGGTCCGGCCAGCGCGGGTGCGGGAACCAACAGTGCCGCGGTGAGTGCGGTGGCCAAGGTGGCGCCGGCGAGGACGCGTCCACGCCGCTTCTCCGGCACCTGGGCCGGGCGGGTCAGGACGGTGCGGGCGTGGGACCGGCGACGGCTGTGGTCGTCGTTCCGGTCGGATGAGTTCTGGGGAGGGGTGGTGGACATGTTTCGGGCTCGCCTTCGATGCGGGAGATACGAGGAATGAGGACCACGAGACGCGCACGGCATACAGGACATACAGCGCATACACAGACTGCATATTTTGTACTGCTTCAAAGACTAACTGCGGCTGATAACCGCCATCGTCCTCCAGGTCGTGCGTGGGATGGCTCATACCGTGGCACGCCTCTGCACCCGTGTCAATGCTCGGCTCTCGAAGATTTTCGTTGACATCTACAACTGATTCTGGTGTGATATGAGGCACGTTCACTCTGCACATCCACTCACGCAGTTCAATTGGCCACACTTATTCCATCTTCCAGACACTCACCTGGCCTCCATCTGCTCCCCACCTGAACCACCCCGACCCCCATCTGGACTTTCCCGAGGAGAGACCATGCGCACCCATCTCAAGACCCTGGGCCTCCTGGCCGCAGCCGCGATCGCCCTCACGGCGTGCGGCGAGAGCCCCAACGCCCGTCCGGCGGACACCACCAGTGATGCCCCCGCCGAGCTCGTCTTCGCCGTGGTCCCCACGGACAACAGCGAGGAACTGCTGGCCTCCTTTGAACCGGTGGTCGCGGCCATCGAGGAGGAGACCGGCCTACCGGTGGAGATCCAAGCCGTCAGCAACAACGCCGGCGTGATCGAGGCCCAGGTCTCCGAGCGCGTGGACATCGCGGTCTACGGAGCGTTCTCCTACTACCTGGCCTCGGACGTGGCGGAGGTGGAACCGGTGGCGAAGGACCAGCTCTCCCCCGAGCCCGGCTCCGGCTCGATCAGCTCCCTCGGCGTCACGGCCCCGGGCAGCGGCATCAGCTCGCTGGAGGACCTCAAGGGCAAGGACGTCTGCTTCACGGACCCGGCCTCCACCACGGGGTACCTGGCCGCGGCGGCAGCGCTGATGGAGGCGGACATCGATCCTGAG
Organism: Citricoccus sp. K5; assembly: GCF_902506195.1. Classification (NCBI taxonomy): domain Bacteria; kingdom Bacillati; phylum Actinomycetota; class Actinomycetes; order Micrococcales; family Micrococcaceae; genus Citricoccus; species Citricoccus sp. K5. The sequence continues at coordinate 3,424,297 of NZ_LR732817.1, read as the reverse complement.
GAGGACCTGAATCCAGTCTTCGCCGGCTCCCATGACGTGGCGGTGACGCAGATGATCGCCGGTGACTGTGATGCCGCCTTCGTAGCCGAGACCTTCGTGACGGAGCTGCTGCCGGCCCGCGGCATCATCGAGGACGGGGACACGGAGACCTTCTTCACCTCCGACCCCATCCCGGGTACGCCCATGGTGGTGGGCTCCTGGCTCTCCCAGGACATCAAGGACGGCGTGGTCCGTGCCATGGAGAAGTACGACGCCGTCTCGGCCGTGGAGGCCGGCTTCTGCGAGGAGGACGCCCAGCGCGAGGCCCCGGCACCCTGGGGTGAGGACCTGGCCGGCAGCCCCGCCTGCGAGTGGGGCGGCACGGGCGCCTTCGCGTTCGAGCCGGCCACGGACGCCGACTACGATCCGATCCGCGAGATCTGCGAGACCACCCAGGCGGAGGTTTGCCGTGATGACGCTTGAGAAGCCCGCGGCCGAGACCGCGCAGCACTCCCCCAGCATCACCCTCGACGGGGTCGTCAAGCGGTTCGGGGACAACACGGTGCTGCACGGGGTGGACCTGCAGATCCACCCCGGCGAGTTCATCGCCCTCGTGGGCCCCTCCGGCGCCGGCAAGTCGACCCTGCTGCGCCTGCTGAACGGCAGCCACTCCCCCACCGAGGGCCGCGTGCAGGTCCTCGGCCGGGAGCCGGCCCGCTGCAGCCGGCGCGAGCTGCGGCGCCTGCGCACCGAGATCGGCTTCGTGTTCCAGCAGTTCGGCCTGGTCGGCCGGCTCACGGCGCTGGAGAACGTGCTGATGGGCGCCCTGGGCTCCCTGTCCATGCCCCGCTACGGGATCACGACCTACCCGAAGCAGCTGCGTGAGCGCGCGGTGGAGAACCTGGAGCGGGTGGGGCTGGTGGACCAGCGCTTCCAGCGGTGTGACACCCTCTCCGGCGGCCAGCAGCAGCGCGTGGCCATCGCCCGCATGCTGATGCAGGACGCCCGGCTGGTCCTGGCGGACGAGCCCGTGGCCTCCCTGGACCCGGCGGCCAGCATCTCCGTGCTGGAGACCCTGAAGAAGCTCAGTGCCGAGGACGGCTTCACCGTGGTCTGCTCCCTGCACCAGGTGGACCTCGCCCTGGAGGTCTCGGACCGGATCGTGGCCGTGCGGGACGGACAGTTCATCCTGGACAAGCCCACGCAGGCCACGGACGAGCCGGAGATCCGTGCCATCTATCAAGCCCACCGGGGTGCCTGACATGCCCGCTACCCTGACCCCACCGGGCACCCGGGGCCGGACACCGGCTCCCGCGCCGCCCCGGCCGCCTCGGGCTCCCGCAGCCACCTGGGTGATCCCACTGATCCTGGGCGCCATCACGGTCTTCGGCCTGTGGTGGATCGACGTCCGCCCCGCGGCCATCGCCGCCGGCTTCGAGGACATCACCCGCCTGCTGGGCCGGATGTTCCCCGCCACCACCGGCCCCGTGCCGGAGCTGGCCGCGCTCGTCCTCGAGACCCTGCAGATCGCGATCGCCGGCACCGGCATCGCCGCCCTGGTCTCCATCCCGCTGGCGGCCGGCGCAGCCAACACCTTCACCGGGCCGCGCTGGGTCCAGTGGCTCTGCCGCACGCTGATCGTGGTCAGCCGCGCCGTGCCCTCCCTCGTGTTCGCCATCATCTTCGTGCGCATCTTCGGGCTCGGCCCGGCGGCCGGCGCCCTGGCCATCGCGTTCCACTCCGTGGGCATGATCGGCAAGATGATGACGGATGTCTTCGAGGAGATCTCCGCCTCTCCCCGCGAGGCGGTGAACGCCACCGGAGCGAACCGCTTCCAGGTCTTCGTCGCCACCACGTTCACCCAGGCCCTGCCGCAGATGACCTCGTTCGTCCTCTACCGCCTGGACATCAACATCCGCGCGTCCTCCGTGCTCGGCCTCGTGGGCGCCGGCGGCATCGGCGTGGCCCTGCAGCGCTCCATCGGCAGCCTGGACTACCCCCGCGCCGCCGGGATCATCGCCGGGATCATCGTGCTGCTGCTCGTCCTCGAGCTCATCTCGAACCTGGTGCAGCGCGCCGTGTCCGAGCACGCCGGGGACACCCAGCACTCGATGGCCTTCCCTCCGGGGAAGGAGCTCTCCACCCCCGGCTGGAACGCACCCCGGGTGGGCCGCAGCGCCGGGCTGCTGGCCGGCGTCGTGCTCTTCCTCCTGTCCCTGTCCGCGCTGAACATCTCCCCGGACCGGCTGGCCCGGGGCTGGGAGAACGCGGTGGCCATGCTCACCGGGTTCGTGCCGCCCGTGTTCACCGCGGAGATCGCGCTGGGCCTGTTCGAGAGCCTCGTGATGGCCTTCACCGCCACCACCTTCGGCGTGCTGATCGGCCTGGTCATCGCCGTGTTCTCCACGGACCACCTCGTGCGGGTGCCGGTGCTCGGCTGGGCACTGCGCGGTGTCATCGTGGTCGTCCGCGGCGTGCCGGACATCGTCTACGCGATCGTGTTCGTGGCCGCCCTGGGGCTGGGCCCGTTCGCCGGGTTCCTGGCGCTGGCCATCTCCTGCACGGCGCTGGCGTCCAAATTCTTCACGGATGCGCTGCAGAACATCGATCCGGGGCCCATCCGCGCCCTCGAGGCCGTGGGTGCTGGCCGGCTCCAGGCCTTCGTGGCCGGGGCCTGGCCCCAGTTCGTCCCCTCCTTCATCGGCAACAGCCTGTTCACCGCGGACCTGGCCCTGCGCGAATCGGCGGTCCTCGGGATCGTCGGCGCCGGAGGCATCGGATTCCTGCTCCACGAATCCGTCACCTCGATCGACTACCAGACCACCGCCGGCATCCTCATCGGCCTCATCGTCGTGGTGGTCGCGGTGGAGCAAATGGCGCGCTGGGCGCGCAGGAAGGTCATCTGAGATGGCAACCCCACACCCCCCGAGCATGACGGCGGCCGGCACCGGCCGCTGCCCGTTCACCGGTCCGGCGGCCGCCGAGCATCCCGACGGAGCGCGCGTCTCCGAGTGGTCCCCGGACCGCAACGAGACGTTCGGATCCGCCCACGCCGACTATGCGGCCCTGCGCGAGCAGAACCCGTTCCCCTGGAGTGCGGACTACGGCGGATTCTGGGCGGCCACCACCTATGAGGACATCCTGGCCATCACCCAGGACGACGAGCTGTTCAGCACCGCCAAGCAGAACGTGGTGCCGCACGTGCCCCGGGCCTCTCGCCGGCCTCCGCTGCACTTCGACCCGCCGGAGCACACTGACTACCGCACGGCGATCGATCCGGTGTTCCGCCGCTCGGTGGTCACCGAGCACGCCGGCGCCTTCCGGGACAGCGCCCGCCGCCTGGTGGACGGGATGCTGATGGAGTCCTCCCCAGATGGGGTCCGGCACCTGGCGGCGCCGTTCGCCATGGACTGCTTCGCCTCCCTGCTCGGGCTGGCCCGGGACCAGACCCGGGAGATCCGCGAGATCGGCGTCCGCTACGGCTTCGCCATCCAGGACATGGACAACCCGGTGATCGAGGAGTGCAGCAAGCGGCTGTATGAGATCGCCCGCGAGATCTACGACCGGCGGCTGGCGGAGGACCCGGACCCGTCCCGGGACCTGGTGGCCAGCCTGCACCGCGCTGCCCTGGACCCGGACACCGCCATCACGGAGACCCGTGCCGTTGCCACCATCCGGCAGCTGATCGTCGCCGGGATGGGGGCACCCCAGGCCGTCCTGGGCAGCTGCATCGCCCACCTGGCCACAGACCTCGACCTCCAGGCGCACCTGCGGGCCCACCCGGAGGACCTGCCCTCGGCGATCGAGGAGATGCTCCGCCTGCACGCCCCGTACCGGGTGTTCGCGCGGACCGCCAAGCGGGACACAGTGATCCACGGGCGGGCGGTGGCCCAGGACGAGCCCATCGCCTTGCTTTTCCCCTCCGCCAACCGGGACGAGACCCGATTCGAGGACCCGGACACCTTCGTCCTGCGGCGCAAGCAGAACTCCCACCTGTCCTTCGGCCGCGGTTCCCACAAGTGCCCGGCCGCTACGATGGGACGACTCGAGTTGCTCATCGCCCTCGAGGAGCTGCTCGCCCGGACGGAGACCTTCTCATTGGCAGGGGACATCGTGATGATGAACTGGCTCGAATACGGCCCCCGCTCCGTCCCGCTGACCCTGCGCCCCGCGGACAGGATGCCGTGAGCCCCAGGGATCCGAGCCGCGGGAACCTCCCCCGCTACCAATCCGGCGTGGCACCGCAGCGCATGCTCACGGTGCTGCTCGGCGACTACTGGTTCGGCCGCGGCGAACCGTTGCCCTCCAGCGCCTTGGTGGAACTGCTCGGGGCCCTCGAGATCACGCCCTCCAGCGCCCGGGCCGCCATCCAGCGGCTGGCTCAGCGGGGGTTCCTCGCGGCCCATAAGGACGGTCGGCGCACCTCCTACGCCGTCCACGCCGGCAGCCGGAAGACGCAGGCGCAGCGCGTCGAGCGGATCTTCCAAGCGCACCGCGAGCGCCCCTGGGACGGGACGTGGACGATCATCACCTACCGGGTGCCGGAGACCGCGGCCCCCCTGCGCCGGGCCGTGCGGGACACCCTGCGCCAACTCCGGTTCGGGCACCTCAATGACGGGGTGTGGATCAAACCGGGCAGCCACGCCGAAGAGGCGTTCGCCCACCTGAAGCAGGGCGACGAACCCGTGCTGACACTCGTCTCCTTGTTCGAGGGGGCCCGGCTGCCGGACTTCGTCTCGCCCCTGGAGCTGCGGCGGGCCTTCGATGCGGACGCCCTGGACGAGGAGTACCTGTCCTTCGCCCTGCGGTGGGAGGCCCGGGCCCGGGACCTCGGGGACCAGTGGCCCACGGGCGTGGAGGCCCTGCGCCTGCGCACGGAGGTCCTCTCCGAATGGCGGCCGCTCGTCCACCAGGACCCCCGGCTTCCCAATGCCCTGCTGCCGGAGGAGCCGCCGCTGCGGCGCGCGGCCGCGGCCACCGCCCTGTTCTATGACGGCCTGGGGCCCTCCGCGGAGAACGCCGTCCGGAGGATCATCGAACGTCACCAGCCCGAGCTGGCCCCCCTGGTGGCCCACCACACCTTCGCGGCCTCGGACCGGCTGACCTCACCGGGCGGCTCGCCCTCGTAGCCCCCAGCCACCCCGGGAGCTGTGATAGCTGCAGCTCAACTCCTTCCGACGCCTCCGAGCCGCGGCACGGCCTCACCGTCGTGGAAGCCCCGGTCCCGGGCACGGCCGCGGGCCTCGAGCACACGGAGGGTGGCAGGCGGCAGCAACGTGACACCGCCGAGATTCGACGGCGGGGCCGGAACCATGCGGCGGTGGTCCAACTCATGTTCGAGTGCGGTCCGGTCGGCCGAGGTTTCGGTACCGTCCGCCGCCAGCAGGCCAGGCAGGGTGGAGGCGAAACGCAGCCGTCCGGCCGCGGTGCCCAGGTACAGCAGCCGGGTCCCCTGCCGGTCCCGGGCCAGCAGCACCTTCTCGCGAGGGGCATCCACCAGGGCCAGGGCGAAGACCCCCTGCAGGTGGTCCACGAAGTGTTCGCCCCACCGGTGGTAGGCCGCGAGCACCACCTCGGCGTCCGAGCCCGACCGGAACGGGAAGCACTCGCTCAGCTCCGCATGCAGGTTCGTGCCGTTGTCCAGCCGACCGTCGAACATCAGGCACCAGCCCAACCGCTCGTCGAGCATCGACTGGGCCGTGACTCCGGACTGCTCGCCGGTCTCGGTCGGACGATGGCCCACCGCCACCCAACCCCAGTCACAGATGCCCGGATCCGCTGGCCCGCCCGCGTCCCCCGACGCGTCCATGGCCTGGATCATCCGGTCCACACTGGCAGTATCGGCCCACGCCCCGCGGACAGAGACCTCGCCGGCAATGCCCACCGTCACATCCTCCGCAGGATGGATGAGGCCCTGAGCACTGGCAGTCCGCGTAGCCACGGGGTCCGGGCGGACTCGGAGAGCGTAGCCGCCCCACGGCAGGGGACGCTCAGGGTGGTGGTCAGTGGAACAGCGATGGGCACGAAGGCCTCCTCGAGAGTCGTCCGAAGAGTTCGCGGCCGCTGCTTGACCGTTAACACGAATGGGTGACGTTTAGTGTACCAAGGAAGTGACCTGGAGCACGTCACATGTGACGGAGGACCCCGGCCCGGACTACGGGGCAGTGCGGTCCAGCTTGGCCAGCTCCGCGGCCTCGGTGCGCGTGGTGTGCAACTCGTCGATGCCCGCCAGCGTCTTGTCCTTGGTCTCCTTGGCCGTCAATGCCGCCACCACGGAGATCAGGCAGGCGAGGCTGACCACCAGGGACACGGCCAGCCAGTTGGTGCCCTGGGCGCCGGCCACGGCCGAGGCGACGATCGGGGTGAGGCCGCCGGAGACCGCGAAGCCGATCTGGGTGCCCATGGCCAGGCCGGTGACGCGGACCCGGGTGGGGAACATCTCGGCGTAGAACGAGGGCCAGATGCCGTTCGAGAGCGAGTAGAGGCAGCCGGAGAGGATGGCGCCGTAGACGAAGATCAAGGCCCAGTCCCCCGCTGCGACGGCCCCCAGATAGGGGTACATCATCACGGCGGGCCCCACCACGCCGGCGATGAAGACCGGCTTGCGTCCGATCCTGTCCGCCAGCAGTGCGCCCAGCGGGATGGCCACCAGGGCCACGGCATTCGCCACCACCGCCACGGTCAGCATGGTGGAGCGGTCCAGGCCCACCACCGAGGTGGCGAAGGAGAGCGACCAGACGAGGAACACCACGTTGACGGTGTTGATCATGGCCGCGCAGGCGATGCGGGCCACGGCGGCTTTGTGGAACTTCACCATCAGGCTCAGCGGGGTCGCCGGCTTCTCCTCCGGCAGATGGGACTTGGACTCCTCGAACGCCGGCGGTTCCTCCAGCCGGCGGCGGATCACCCAGGCGACGACCACCACCACAGCCGAGAGCCAGAAGGGGACACGCCACCCCCAGGAGAACAACTGCTCCTCGGTGAGCAGGGTGGTGAAGGGGATGAAGACGGCGGTCGCGAGCAGCGTGCCGAACTGGGTGCCCTGCAGCGTCCAACTGGTGGTGAAGGCCCGGCGGTGCTCCTCCGAATGCTCCAGGGACACGGAGATGGCGCTGGCCTGTTCCCCGGAGGCGGAGATCCCCTGGATGATCCGGCAGAGCACCAGCAGGGCCGGAGCCCACAGTCCGGCCTGCTCATAGGTCGGCAGGCAGCCGACGAGGAAGGTGGCCCCGCCCATCATGAACAGGGTCAGCATCAATACGAACTTCCGGCCCATCCGGTCCCCGAGCGGTCCCATGATGAGCGCGCCCAGAGGCCGCACCACGTAGGCCACCCCCACGGTGCCCATGGACAGCAGAATCGCGACGCCCGGGGAGGCGTCCTCCGGGAAGAACAGGTGGTTCAGCACCAGGGCCGCGGCCGTGCCGTAGACGGCGAAGTCGTAGTACTCCAGAGCGGAGCCGATCCACGCGGCCAGTGCCGCCTTCTTCGGGGTCTTGCCGTGGGTGGCGACCGGTGCACCGGCCGTTCCGGCTGATGCGGACTGTTCGGACATGACGAGCTCCCTCCGATGATGGTCCTCCATCGTAGGTCCGGACCTGGCCGGGTGTACCGCGCAGCCGTGCGGTGGGTTCCGGGGCCAGCACGTCGATGATGCCGGCGGCGGTGATCTGTTCTATCTGCGACGAGGAAGCCGACTCGGTCCTCAACAGCACCGCAGACAGGGGGCTGACCTCCGCCTCATTGCCGCCCAGACTCCGGGTCTACTCGCGCCGTCAGACTCCGGAACACCACTGCCGCCACCAGCACCGCGGCCGCCGCGATTCCCGCAGCCACCGCGGTGCCGGTCGATTCCAGCCCGCCGTCCAGACGGCCCACCGTGATCCAGACCAGGCCCCAGGTCAGGGCCAGGGCGGGCGCGATCTTCCCGCCACTGCGCCAGGCCGTGGCCACCCCGATGATCGCGGCGACGGCCAGCACCACCGAGGACAGCACCGTGACCGGAATCCCGAGACCGTCGAAGCCGGCAGCGCCCAGCACGGCAGAGGTGTTCGCCACGGTGGCGATGGTGACCCAGCCGAGGTACAGCCCGAAGGTCCCGTCCGTGATCAGGGCATCTGTCCGGCCCTCCGATGCGGTGCGGACCAGCAGCATCAGGATGCGGCCGAGCACCGCGAGCAGCGCCACGATGACGATCAAGCTCAGGTTCAGCCAGCCGAACTGCACCACCCAGATCCACGCGGCGTTGAGCAGCATCGCCACCACGGCCCACGGCCGCAGCAGTCGTTGCCGATCTGACCGGCGCTGGGCGGGCAGCAGCTGCCACACAGAGTAGGCGAGCAACCCCAGGTAGATCACGGACCAGATGCGGAAGGCCCCGGAGGCCGGCGCCAACGGCGTGGAGTCCTCATTCAGCCACCCACCCGCCGCCTCGGCGATCGGCGTGCCGCCGAGTACCCCGCTGCCGAGGAACGCCCCGGCGGTGGCGACGATCCCGCTGACGAGCACCAGCAACGGCATCGCGAGGCCGGTGGTCCGTGGGGCAGTGGCATCCATGGGTCTCTCCTCGGGTGGGGTGATCCTCGTGCAAGTACTTCGAGCGTAACCATGTTGATCATCGAGATAAAAGGCTGGATCGGCCGGGTGACATGGCGGGACATCACGAATCGGTGCACGTGCGTGCGGTCAGCTGGGTGCGCGATGATGGACCTATGCGCCTGTGGAGTCTCCAACCCCGATACCTGGACCGCCAGGGGCTCACCGGCGCGTGGCGTGAGGCGCTGCTCGCCCAGGCCGTGCTGGCCGGGCGTACCAAGGGCTATCGTTCGCACCCGCAGCTGGTGAGGTTCCGTGCGCACCCGGACCCCGCCGCCGCGATCGGCGCCTTCCTCCACATCACGGCGGAGGAGGCCACCGAACGCGGCTACAACTTCGACGTGACCCGGATCGACCGACCCGGCAGGCCGGCGTCGGACCATCCCGACGCCGGCCGGGACCTTGCTGCAGACGAATCCTCCGCCGCTCTCCCCCGGCCGCCGGTGGCCCGGATCCCGGTGACGGACGGCCAGGTCGCCTACGAGTGGCAGCATCTCCTGGCCAAGATCGGCCAGCGCACCCCGGAACGGTTGGAGGGCCTGCTCGGTATCAGCGCGCCGCAGGTCCACCCGTTGTTCGAGGTGGTTCCGGGCGCCATTGAGTCGTGGGAGCGGCCGGGTTAACGCGCCGCCTTCGTGGAGTGGGGCCTGAGCCGGGCTGCCCACCGCTCCCACGGGGGCATCCGCGACCAATTGAGGGACAGGGTCCGCAGGGCACGCTGGAAGCGGCGGCCGAGCTGGGCCATCCCGTGCAGTGAGCGGGCCGAGACCCCCACCACGATGCGGGGCACGGTGGCCACGATGTGGTGGGGACCCAACGCGAGGGCCAGGTCCATGTCGTCATGCACCTCCCGCTCCGTACGGTGCACCCGCTCCCGCACCTCCCACCAGACCGACCGGCGGATGGCCATGTTCGAACCCCACAACGGCGCGCGGGCGGTCGCCGCGTAGCCGAGGGCGTAATAGGCGCCCAGATACACCGCCGCCGCAGGGATCCCGATCGGCCGGGGCAGGTCCACGAACCGGCCCCAACCGGTGATCGCGGCTGCCTCCGGACGCTGCGCCATGGCCTCGGTAATCTGCTCGACCCAGTCGTGCCGGGGCAATGAGTCGGCGTCAAGACGGGCGATGACCGGGGCTTCGGCGGCATCGTAACCGGTGGCGGCCGCGGCCCAGATGCCGACCATCGGTTCCATCAGCACGCGCGCCCCATGGGCTGCGGCCACGGCCGCCGTGGCGTCCACGGAGGCGTTGTCCACCACGATCACCTCGGCCGGAGCCACGGTCTGCTGGGCCAGGGCGCGCAGGCACCGGTCCAACAGGATCGCATCGTCCCGGGCCGGGATCACCACACTCACCGGCTCCCGCGCCGGCGCCGGTACTGGCACCGGTACTGAACCGTGCGTCTCCGGGCTCAAGGTCACGGCCCGTCCTTCACGAGCCGGTCCAGCAGCAACCCGGCCAGCAGCGCACCGAGCACCCCGGCGGCCAGGTCACCCACCGTGTCCTCATAGCCGACCTGGATGGCGGGATCGAGCAGGGTGTGGCCGAACCACTCGCCCAGCTCCCAGAGCACCGCCAGCAGGGCGCCCAATCCGGCGGTGAGCAGCGTCTGGCCGGCGCGGACGGCTCGGGTGGCTGCGGGCCCCGTCTGCAGCCAGCCGCCGCCCAACAGTGCGGCGGCGCCGATGGCGGCCAGGAGGCCGGTGGCCACCACGTGCATGGCGAGGTCGAGCCAGGGGATCAGCTGGTACGCGTCCAGCAGGGCCGCCCAGGCGGCGGCCAGCAGGATGATGGCGGTTCCAGCCTGGACAGTCGCGCGTAGCGGTGCCAAGCGGACCACGGTCTGGCCCAGGAGCACCAGGGAGTACAGGGCCACGGCCACCCCGCTGTCCCACAGCCCGAGGATCAGGCTGAAGAGCGTGAGCAGGGCGGCGGCGTCGGCCACCAGGCGGGCGGGCAGCGGTCCGTCCACCCGCAGCATCCGCACGGCCTCCTGCCACAGGCGTGCCGCGCGGCTGGCACTCGCCTCAGCCGCCACGGGCGATCCAGATCAGCAGCAGGGTCACCAGGAATCCCGTCACCATGTTGAGCCAGAGGAACCGCCGCCAGCCCCGGTTCGCCTCCTCACAGCGCTCATCCGGCAGGGACCGGAACGGCAGGATACTGGCGATGTATGGCAGCACCAGGACCCCCGCCAATGCACCGGGCCACCCGGTCAGCAGCATGCCGAGTCCGGCGGCAGCGTAGAGGACCACGGCGGTGCGGACGGCTCCGCGGGCCCCCAGCGCCGTGGCGATGGAGCCGATGCCGGCCTCCCGGTCCGCGGTGACATCCTGTGCCGCACCGAAGGCCTGCGAGGCCATGCCCCAGAAGAAGAACGCGACCATCGAGGCCACCACGGTCAGGGTCGGCGGGGCCTCGGCCAGCGCCAGCCCGAAGACCGCGGGGCCCACGAAGTGCGTGGACGAGGTCATGGAGTCCAGCAGCGGACGTTCCTTCAGCCGGATCCGTGGGGCCGAATATCCCACGACGGCGGCCAGCGCCACCGCGAGCACCACGCCGGACACGAGGCTGCCGGCCATGAGCAGGTACACCACGAAGGGCAGCGAGAGCAGCCCGGCGGACCACAGGGTCAGCCGGTGCCACCGGTCGGAGAGGACGATGCCCTCCACCCCGCCCTTGCGCGGGTTGCGCAGGTCGGACTCGTAGTCGAACACGTCGTTGATCCCGTACATCAACAGGTTGTACGGGAACAGGAAGAACAGGGTGCCGACGATCAGCTCCAGCGTGGAGCCGCCGCCGGCCATCAGGTACGCCGCGGCGAACGGATAGGCGGTGTTGACCCAGCTGATCGGGCGGGAGGACCCGAACAGCTGGCGGGCCGCCTCCGGGGCGGTGGCCGTGGCCGTCATGCCTCCACCTCCCGTCTTGACCTGGACAGCAGGGCGCTGACCGCCGGCAGCAGAAGCCCCGCGGCGACCGGCCACGCCAGGTCCTCGACCGGGGCCAGGCCCACCCGCCACCCGGTGAGCAGTTCCTCGTTGTACCGGAACAGGTCGGCGGCGATCATGAGATTGTCGAACACCACGGTCAGCACCACGAGCGCGGCGATGGTCAGCGCGGTGGCGGCCCACCATTGCCACCCCAGTCGGCAGCGCCAGGTGGCGTAGGCGGCCACGGCCACCGGGAGCAGCAGGAAGAGCCCGGCGAGCGCAAGGTAGCTCACTGCGCCACCTCCTGACCGCCGGCCGGGCGCGGTGCCGGCCGGCCGGCGTCGGGCCGGGTGGTTCCGGTGGAGCCCGTCAGCCCACCACCACCGGCGCGGCGCAGGACGAGGACGATCAGCCCCCGCAGCACCAGGGTGAGGTAGGAGAGGAAGGTGATGAAGACGATCTCCTCCAGCGGCAGCTCGGGGGCGAGCATGATGCCCGTCATGCCCTCGCTCTGGCCGGCGGCATAGTGCTGGGAGGCGATCGCCGCCAGGTCCCAGGCGAGGAAGAAGGCAATGCCGATGGCCACGGTGATCACCCCGGCCCTAGGCGCACGCCAGAGCACGAGCCGGAAGCGGTGGTCCAGCAGTGCCATGCAGCCGGTCGAGACGAGCAGGGTGGCGAGGTAGAGGAACTCCGTCATGGCCGCCCCGGGGTGGTCAGCGGGGCGGCGGATCGCTCGGAGGCAGACCACGGCGCAGGAAGCTTCGCCGGAGACGATTCCGGTTCCGGCAGCGGGGCGGCTGAGTGGTCCCCCCGCAGTCGCTTGAGCAGGATCTCGGCGCTGATCAGGCACATCGGCAGGCCGATACCGGGGATGGTGCTGGAACCGGCGTAGTACAGCCCCTCCACACGCCGGGAGACATTGCCGGCCCGGAAGAAGGCGCTCTGGGCCAGCGTGTGGGCCGGCCCCAGGATGCCTCCGCGCCAGGTGCCCAGGTCCTCGGCGAAGTCCGTGGGTCCCACGGTGCGGCGGACCACAATCCGCTCGGCCAGGTCCGGGATGCCGGCCCAGCGGGCCACCTGCTCGAGGGCGGCGTCCGCGATCGATTCGATCACCGGATCACCGCTGCCGTCCAGACCGCCCCGGCCCAGGCCTGGATCGGCCGGCATGGGCACCAGCACGAAGAGGTTCTCGTGCCCCTCCGGGGCCACCCCCGGATCCGTGGCCGAGGGCTTGCACACGTAGACCGAGGCCGGTTCCGGCACGGTCCCGGCGGCGATCGCGGAGAAATTGGCCTTCCAGTCCCGCGTGAAGAACAGGCTGTGGTGCGGCATCTCCGGCAACGCCCCCCGCACCCCCAGCATCACCAGGACGCCACCCGGCCCGCTGGTGCGCCGGCGCCACCATTCCTCCGGGAATGTCTGCAGCGGGCGCGGCAGCAGGGCAGTCTCCGTGTGGTGTAAGTCCGCGGCGGAGACCACGACGCCGGCCGGCAGCTCCCGCTCCTCCCCGTCCCGTCCCCGGACGCGGACGCCGATGGCGCGGGCCGGCAGCCGGCGGCCTCGGGCACGGCGGGCACGGTGATCGCGAGGCGCTGGATGTGCGCCGTGAACAGGTTCCGTCAGGATGGCGGTGGCGGCAGTGCCGGCATGCAGGCGCACGCCGGACTCACGGGCCAGCCGGACCATGACGTCCATGAGACGGCCGAAGCCGCCCTGCGGGTACAGCACCCCGCCGGTCAGGTCCAGGGCGCTCATCAGGTGGTACATCCCGGGGGTGCGGTCCGGGGAGGACCCCAGGAAGACGGCCGGGTAGCCCAGCACCTGACGGATCCGCGGGTCCGTGAAGCGGCGGGCCACGAACCTCTCCAAGGACTGCAGCAGCAGCGGGCCGAGCCGGTGGGCCTGGCCGGCCACACTGCGGGACAGGAACGGCCGGATGGACGTGAATGAGGTGTAGAGGAAGCGCTCGATGGCCATGTCGTACGTGCGCTGCGCCGAGTCGAGGTAGCGCGCCAGGGCTCTGCCGGCCCCCGGTTGGACCGCCTCGAAGCGGGCGATGTTGGTGTCCTGGTCCGCGGCGATGTCCAGGGGTTCGGGCCGGTCACCCTGATCTCCCTCGGATCCCTCGAAGAAGACCCGGTAGGCGGGGTCGAGCTGCTGCAGGTCGAGTTCCGCCTCGGCGGTGGTGCCGAGGAGCCGGAAGAAGTGGTCGAAGACGTCCGGCATCAGGTACCAGGACGGCCCCGTGTCGAAGCGGAAGCCCTCGTGCTCCCAACTGCCGGCGCGGCCGCCGAAGGACTCCCGCGCTTCGACGAGGTCCACGGTGTACCCCTCGCGGGCCAGCAGCGCGGCGGAGGCGAGCCCGGCGATGCCGCCGCCGATGACCACGACGTTCTCGCCGTTCGGGCCGGACGCTTCCTCGCCGTCCGGGCGGAACGCCTCATCGCCGTCCGGACGGGGAGCCCCGGCGCCTGTGTCCTGCGCCGCCGTCGTTCTGGGGCGATGTCCGGCGCTCATGCAGCCCGTCCCGTCAACGCCCGGAGCATGATGATGGCCTTCTCGGTGTCCGGGACGCGCACCCGCGCCTGGCGGATCTGCGCGGCCGGCGTCTGCCGCAGGCGCCGGGACAGGGCGGCGAACAGGCCGTGGGCGGCCTGGACCGCGCGCCGGCTGCTGGACGGCAGACGGGGGATCGCCGTGGCGGCCACGGCCAGATCCGCGTCGATGTCATCCAGCAGCCCGTCGCGTTGGGCGTCGCTGAAGGTCGCCGGGTCGAGTCCCGGAAAGTAGGTGCGGCCCAACAGGTCATGATCATCAGCGAGGTCCCGGAGGAAGTTCACCTTCTGGAAGGCCGCGCCGAGGCTGCGGGCGGCCGGGGCGAGGCGTTCGAAGGACCCGGGGTCGCCGGCGGTGAAGACCTTCAGGCACATCAGCCCCACCACCTCCGCCGAACCGTAGACGTACTCGGACAGGCTCTGGCTGTCATGTGAACTCTGGCTCAGGTCCGCCCGCATGGAGGCGAAGAACGGTTGCACGAGCCCGGTGCCGATGCCGCACCGCCGAGCGACGCCCGCGAACGCATGGACCACCAGATTCGTGCTGCGAGCGCATTCTAGGGCCTTCATCGTCTCGGCCTCCAGTCCGTCCAATTGCACGGCGCGTAGGGCCGGCGTGAGGACCGGGTCCGGATCGTCCACGATCTCATCGGCCACCCGTACGAGGGCGTAGATGCTGCGCACATCCGAGCGGACGGGTTCGGCGAGCAGCCGGGAGGCCCAGCCGAAGGATGTCGAGTACCCGCTGATCACCTTGGCGGCACTGGCCTGGGCCACCCGGTCGTAGCGGTTGGCGGCGGCCGGCGCGGTCATCGGGCCCCCGCCCGGGAGGCGTCAGCGAACTGTGCCGGTTCTGCTGACTCAGTCGTTTCAACCGGTTCAGCCGTTTCAACCGGTTCAGCCGCTGCGTCCGGCGGGGCCGCCGCGGGTGACGGAGTCGAGGCGTCCACGCGCCTGACGGTCCGTGGATCATGGAGGGCCAGCACAGCGGTGTCCCGGATGTCTCCGACCAGGTCGGTGAGGACCCGGGTCAGGGCGGCGGGGATCGGCTCCCGAGCCGCAGCCGCGAGCGCCTCCTCGAGGTGGCGGTCGGCCAGCTCCTCGACGCTGACCCGGGCTCCGCAGCCTTCGAGCAGGTCCCGCGCGCGGCCGGCGTCGTGGTGATCCAGGTTCGGGTCCCCCACCAGGCCCTGCAGGTCAGGCCAGGCCGAGGTGGTCCGGGCGTGGGCCAGCAACGCGGTGTGCTTGCCCTCGCGCAGGTCCGTCAGGGCACTCTTGCCGGTGCGGGACTCATTGCCGAACACCCCCAGGAGATCGTCCAGCAGCTGAAAGCCGATGCCGACCAGGCGGCCCAGGCGTGCCAGGGCCGCGGTCACGTCCGCGGGGGCGCCGGCGAGGATGGCCCCAGCCTGGAGCGGGAGCTGGAAGGAGTAGACGGCGGTCTTCTGTTCGGCCACCCGCAGGGCCTCGTCCAGTGTGACCGGGAGCCCTGTCAGGTGCAGACCGAGCCGCACGTCCGCCAGCTCGCCCGTGGCGGTGGCGTGCACGGTGTCCTCGATCAGGTCCAGCAGCTCGTCCACGAGGGCGGCCGGCGCCTGGCAACGGGCGACCAGCCGGACCGCGGAGACCAGGGCCAGATCGCCGGCCAGGATCCCGGCGGCCTCACCGTAATGACGGGCCGTGGGCTGGTCCGCCCCCTCGGCCCGGGCGGCGGCAGCGAAGGTCCCCGAGACATTGGGCCGGCCCCGGCGCACGTCGTCGCCATCGATCACGTCGTCATGCACCACGAAGGCCGTGTGCAGCAGTTCCAGGGCTGCGCCGACGCGAGCCACGGACTCGGCCGAGGTCCCGCCGAGTGCGTCATGTGTGGCAACAGCCAGACCGGGACGGAACCTCTTGCCGCCGCCCGCGGCCAGGGACAGGGCCTCCCAGAGATCGCGGTGGTCCTGTCCCAGCCGGGCGGAGCGGTCCACGCCGGACGCCAACAACCGGTCCAGCTCCTCCGTGACACCGTCGGGGGTGTCCTTCACGCCTTCTCCCCCTCGGTCGCGGCCGGACGAGTCCGGTGGGCGAGCACGCCGGGGAGTTGTTCGGCCATCCAGGGGCTCACGGCCCAGGGGGCGGCCCCAACGAGAGCCGCGACCTCGCTGGCCGGGACCCAGCGATACTCCATGACCTCGTCCGGGTTCGGCACGGGTTCCCCGAGGGCCGTGGCCACGTAGACGGGACAGATCTCGTTCTCGACGATTCCGGAGGCATCGACGGCACGGTAGCGGAAGTCCGGGAGTGCACAGTGGAGCCACTTGACCTGCAGGCCGAGTTCGTGATCGGCATACCGCTCGATGGTCTGCTCATATGACTCGTTGAGCCTCGGGTGACCGCAGAATGAGTTGGTCCAGACCCCGGGCCAGGCCACCTTCGCCAGGGAACGGCGCGTCAGGAGCAGGTCCCCGTTCGGTCGGAAGACATAGCAGGAGAACGCCAGATGCAGCGGGGTGTCCGTGGTGTGGACTGTGGCCCTCGGGGCGAGTCCCTGGGCATTGCGATGTTCGTCCACCAGCACTACGTGGTCTTCCGGAACGGTGCTCATACCCGCCTCCCCTGTGATCTGAGAATAACTAGACAATCTAGCTAGCCTGTCTAGTGACATCGACATTAGCATTGACCTCCATGGACAATCCACCGGAGCCCGGCTCCTCCTCGTCACCCTATTGGTACGAGGGCTCCGACCCCACGGTCGATCTACTCCATGCACTTCGCCGCTTCCGGCGGGCAGACCAGCGGATGCGACGGCGCATGGGCTCGGACATGGACCTGAATGGCACGGACGTCGAGGCGTTGCGCCACATCATCGCCCGCAACGCAGCAGGGTCATCGGTGACGGCCCGGGAGCTCGCGACCCACTTGGACATCTCGACGGCTTCCACGGCCAAGCTCCTCAACCGCCTCAGCGAGTCCGGTCACGTCCAACGCCACCCCCACCCCGAGGACCGGCGTTCGGTGATCGTGACGGCCACCGACCATGCCCATGCAGAGATCCGTGAGTGGCTGACGGACATGCACCAACGGATGCTCGAGGTCGCGCACGGCGTCCCCGAGGAGTCCCGGCAGGGCGTGGTGGACCTCCTGACATCGATGGCCGACTGCCTGGACCCGGAATCCAGAGGCGACGTCTCAGACCGCTGACAGGTCCAGCCGTCACCGGGCGTCGGGCAGCTCCCCGCTGGGATGGGGAGCGGCCGCGGCCATGATGTTCTTGGCCATCGTCGGGAAGACGAGGGCATGGAACGGTTGGATGGCCCGCCAGTAGGCCCGGCCAGCCAGTCCGGAGGGGAAGAACACCGCACGCTGGCGCAGACGTGACCCGCCGCCGTCGCGCCCCTCCACGCTGAACTGCAGCCAGGCACGGCCGCCGGCCCGCATCTCTGCCCGCAGCGTGACCGAGCGTCCGGGCTCGACCTTCTCCACGCGCCACCAGTCGACATGGTCATTGACGCGCAGCCGGCGGGCATCCCGCCGCCCACGCGCCAGCCCGTAGCCGCCCATCACCTGGTCCATCAGCCCGCGGATCCGCCACAGCATCGGTGCGGAGTACCAGCCGTTCTTGCCGCCGATGGACTCCACCACCTCCCACACGGCTTCGGGCGAGGCATCGCCGTCGCGCTCGCGGACATCCGTGAAGACCGTGTTCCCCGCCCACTCCGGATCCGAGGGCAGCGGTTCGGCCGGATCGAGCGCCATCGCGGCCAGGACATCGTCATCCCAGGTCTGGTCCACGGTCCCCGTGCGCTGACGCTCGATCGCCCGCCGGCAGGCCTCACGGAAGCCCGTCAGTCCCTCCGGAGGATCGGGGACCAGTGCGGCGATGTCATGCTCCTCGCTCACGGCGTCTTCAGCCATCGAGGCGGACAGCGGCATGGCGATGCCCCGCGGGATCGGGGTGACGACGCCGATCCAGAACCCGGAGAGTCGCTGGGCCGGGATGGGGAGGGCGTAGACCTTGCGGGGCGAGAGTCCGGCGATCTCGGCATACTCCGTCAGCATGGTGGCGAAGGACTGCGGCCGCCCGCAGCCGATGTCGAACGTGCGGTTGACCGGTTCCTGCAGTGCGCAGGCGTGGGCCAGGTAGTACAGCACGTCCCGGATGGCGATCGGCTCGATGCTGTTGGCCAGCCAGCTGGGTCCGGGCATCACCGGCAGCCGTTCGGCCAGGTGGCGGATCATCTCGAAGGACACCGATCCTGAGCCGATGATCACCCCCGCCTCGAACACCAGCGTGGGGACCTCGCCGGCCAGCAGGATCCGAGAGACCTGCTCGCGGGAGCGCATGTGGTCTGAGAGCTCCTCCAGCGGCTTGTCCGGATGCAGCCCTCCCAGGAAGACGATCTGGTGGACGCCGGCCTCGGCGGCGGCCTGTGCCACGGTGCGCGCCATCGCCGCCTCTCGCTCCATGAAGTCTTTGCCGGATCCCATGGAGTGCACCAGGTACAGCACCGTGTGCACGTCCTGCATCGCAGCCCGCACCTGCTCATCCTCCTGAAGGTCCGCCTGGGCCGTCTCCACCGACCCGGCCCACGGCCGTTGGGACAGGTCCTCCAGATTCCGGGCCGTGGCCCGCACCGCGAATCCGGCGGCCAGCAGCTCCGGGATCAGCCGGCCACCGACATAGCCGGTGGCTCCGGTGACCAGCACACGGCGCCCCTCTCCGGCGGGGAGGGACAGCTGCAAAGGAGATAGAGGCTCGGAGCTCATGGGCCCACCGTACGGGCCAGCAGGGAGGTCGTGCACGGTTCCCGCTGGGAATTCCCCGTGCAAGTGATCCTGTCCCTCCGCAGCCCTGTTGCCGTTGGTGCCCTTTATGTTGGACTGGCGCTACCGACCCGACGGTCTCCTGACCAGTCGGATCCCCGCAACTGAGGAGGAACCATGGCTGAGCACGATCCCGTGAAGACCCTGCTGGAGAAGACCGAGAAGGCGGGCGTGGCCATGCTGGCCACCACTGATTCCGGCGGTCGCATCGTCAGCCGCCCGATGGCCATCCAGGAGATCGAGCCGGACCACACCATCTGGTTCATCACCCGGGTCAGCACGACGAAGATCGGCGAGGTGACCGGGAGCCAGCCGGTCAACGTGACCGTGGCCGAGAAGGGCTTCTGGGCCTCCATCACCGGCACCGCCACTGTGGAGGGGGACGTGGAGCGCAAGAAGCGCTACTGGTCCAAGACTACCGAGGCCTTCTTCGGCGAGTCCCAGCCGGAGGACTCGGACATCGTCCTGCTCAAGGTGGACCCGGACACGGGTGAGTACTGGGATTCTCCGGGCATGCCGGCCACCGTGGTGGAGGTCATCAAGGGCATGGTCAGCGATGAACCCGCCCGCCCCGGAGAGAGCAACACCGTCGAGCTCTGATCCGCCGCGTTCAGCCCCGCCGGATGTCGAACCGCAGGTGGAATGGGCTCAAGGTGCCGGGGAGCTGGCTCGTGTCCAGGGTTTCAGCTGCCGTGATCTCCCTCTGACGCAGCAGCTCCCCGAGCACCAGGCTGGCGGTCAGCAGCACGACGTTGCGTCCCGGGCACATGCCTGGTCCACCACTGAACGGCACGAGAGGCCAGTCCCTGTCACCCCGGTCCCCCGACCACAGTTCCGGACTGAAGCGGTGGGCCTCCGGCACGGTCTGGTCATCGCGGTGGAAGAACGGTGCGAAGATGACCAACCCGGCGCCCGCCGGGAGGGTGCCGTTGCGCCAGCGGGTGCCAGCGGTGCTGTCCCGCAGGATCAGCGGGGTGGTGGGCCACAGGCGCAGGGATTCCAGGACGGCGGCACGCAGCAAGGGTTGGTCTCGGGGACCGCACGGCCTCGCTGGCCCCGCTTCCGCACGCCCCTCGGAGCCAGGCGTTGATTCGGCGCCGGGCGAAGCAGGCACCGTGCCCGCCATCTCCAGCCGGGCGGCTTCGGCCGCGCCCGGATGGGACACCAGTAGCGCAAGCGCCCGGAACGTCGCCCACGCCTCGGCGTCGAAGGCGAACAGCCACTGCGGCATCTGCTGGACCGGCTTGGCATCCGCCGGTGCCGGGGTCTGCGCGACCATCGCCGCCAGGCTGCCCGGCTCCGCGCGGACGACGTACTCCTGCAATCGATCCAAGAACCTCTTCCGCAGCCGGTGGTTCTGCGGCATCAGGTAGGAGAGATTGCCGCGCTCCCGCAGCCGGCGGAGGTCGTCGGTGACCTGCTCATCGTCGCGGGCGCTCTCCCCCAGCACGATGCGCCGGACCATCCGGCCCCACATCACCGCGAAACCGTCCCAGTCCAGCGTGCCGGTGAAGTCCGCGTGGCCGAGCAGGGCCCCGACCTCCTCGGTGATGATGTCCGTCATCTGCTCGGCGTGACTGTGGACGGGACGATCCGTCTCCAGGACCTGCTCGTTGAACGGGCGGCGAGACAGCCGCTGCTGCGCCGAGGAGACCAGCGAGCTGCCCGGCTCGAAATGGTTCAGCGCTCCGCGCTTCTCCAGTGTGGCCGGCGAGAACGGCTCGGGGCCTTCGTTCAGCACCCGGTGCACGTCCTCCGGGGCCAACAGCAGGGCGATCCGGCGGCCGGGGATCCGCAACTGCACCGGGCCGGCTCCGTAGCGGCTGCGCAGCCGCTGCATCTCGGCCACCCCGGCTGAGTCGAGGTCGATGCGTTCGGCCAGACCGACAACCCTCGGTCGGCGCACAATCGGCCCCTTGACCACCGGGCTGAGGAGCACACGGGCGAGAACGCGCGCATGGTCGACGGGTCCGAGGGTGGGGATGTCCGGTGAGCTGCGGGGTTCCGTTTCACGGGGCATGCTCACCAGACTTCCACGGGGCTCAGCCCCTGGACAAGACCGGTCAGATGCTGATCAATCGAAGATCTGTCAGGCACGTCGCGTCGTCGGCGTTGCGGGTGGAAACCAACGACGTCGCAGTCTTGCCGTCATGCTCCACCGTCAGCTCCGCGTCGATTCCCCGCGGGAGCCACAATCCCACGAAACCGTTGTCGTAAGTCTGCAGCCGCCCCTCGATGATGACCTCACCGGTCGCCTGGTTCAGGACGGTGACGCGCACGTCCTGGTTCCGGAGTTCACCGAGGCACGTGGTCAAGCTGTGAAAGTGGCACTCGTGCGTCTGCGACTCGTACGGCGCCGCGGAGACATAGACCTCGTCGGCCGGCATCGGCACCGCTGCCTGCCGACCACGGTCGTCGGCCACGACCAGTTGCTCCGACTGGACCGATGCCACCAAGCCGGCGGGCCGCTCGGCCACGATCTGGGTATCCAGACGTTCGATGATGGTCCGGGCGTCCAGACCGGCCAGGTCGTGATCGGCCAGCAGATCTCGATCGCCCACCGCGGGCGAACTCGAGCCTGGAGTGCCCTCCGGGCCGGCCGCCTCCGGTCCGGCATCAAGCAGATCCCGCATCTCGCGGATCTCGGCGTTCTGGGTCTCGATGATGGCCTCGGCCAGCGCGACGGCTTCTGGATGCTGTCCCTCGGCGATCTCATCCTCGGCCATCTGCACGGCCCCCTCGTGGTGTTCGATCATCCCCTCGAGGTACAGGCGGGTCGCCTCCGCGGCATCGGCTTGTTCCAGCCTCTCGAGCTCGGCGGGCGCCAGCATGCCATCCATGCCCCCGTGGTCCATCGAGCCGTGGTCCGTCGCCCGCGGATCGACGCCCCAGTCCTCAAGCCAGTCGTTCATCTGTTCGATCTCCGGAGCCTGCGCGGCTCTGATCTCCTCAGCCAGGGTGACGACCTCCGGCGTCAAACCTTCTTTGGCCAGCAGGATGTCGGACATCTCGACGGCCTGTTCGTGGTGGGGGATCATCATCTGCGCGAACATGACGTCGGCTTGGTCCACCTCGCCACTGGCGGCCGCCGGCGACTCGGCCGATGACGTGCCAGCACTGTGGCTCGGTCCGGTCCCGGTTTCTCCGGCACAACTGCCCAGGGTCAGCGCCGCGACGATGGCCGCGCCCAGGATCAGGGTGTTCTTCGTCAGGGTCGTGTTCATGATGGTTCTCGTCTCTGCTGTTGTCGTTCGGGATATGCCCGGCTGATCGGTCATCCGGGCGCAGGCGGCTGCGGCATCCTCAAAAAGCGTGGATGCCCGCCGCTCACGTCCGACTGATGCAGAGAACCTGAAGGGAAGGTGGCCGTGGCACGACAGAGTGCGCCAGCCCCGGCCTCGGTCCCGCGCGCAGCCTCTGGCCGAACGAGACCCGCAGCAGGCGGGGCGGTGTCAGAACGAAGAGCACCAGCAGCAACGCCACCAGGCATGTCACCGCCAGACCGAGGTGTGCGGCGGGGCAGCCCTCGCAGTCGAGGCCTCCGGTTGCGCCGCCGCCAGCCGTGTCGGCCGCGGTCGTGCTGCCCGCGGCGTGGTCGGCATGGACTGAGGCGCCCTGGACCACGTCCGAACCCGCCACTGGTTCCTGCCCATGCATGGTGTGCATGGCCAAGAACCCGAGGGCCACGAGGAGGGCCAAAAGCCCAGCCCGCAGGACAGGGCGGGAACCCGCTCGCAGGCGGCTCCCGCTCGATGCATTGGACAGGGTGAACACGGCGTCCAGTCTAGGATCCTGCGCCCACACCACCGGCCACCGTGGCCGGCCGCAGGTCCACCTTCCGCAGCAGCTGGGCGTTCAGCGCCACCACCACGGTGGACAGGGACATCAGGATCGCCCCGACGCTCATGGGCAGCACGAATCCGATCGGCGCGAGGACGCCGGCGGCCAGGGGGACGGAGAACAGGTTGTATCCGGCGGCCCACCACAGGTTCTGCTTCATCTTCCGGTAGCTCGCCCGGGACAGCTCCGCCACGGACAGTACCGCCCGGGGGTCGTCGGAAGCCAGGATCACGCCGGCCGAGGCGATCGCCACATCCGTGCCGGCTCCGATCGCGATCCCGACGTCGGCCTGGGCCAGCGCCGGGGCATCGTTGACACCGTCTCCCACCATGGCCACCTTGCCGCCTTCATCCTGCAGCTGTTTGACCTTGGCGGACTTGTCCTCCGGCCGCACCCCGGCAAAGTAGCGCTCGATGCCCAACTCTCCTGCCACGGCGGCCGCCACGGCCTCGGCGTCGCCGGTGATCATGACGACCTGGACGCC
Organism: Citricoccus sp. K5; assembly: GCF_902506195.1. Classification (NCBI taxonomy): domain Bacteria; kingdom Bacillati; phylum Actinomycetota; class Actinomycetes; order Micrococcales; family Micrococcaceae; genus Citricoccus; species Citricoccus sp. K5. The sequence goes on along the minus strand of NZ_LR732817.1, from coordinate 3,401,097 downwards.
GCGGCCCTGCAGCCCGGCCACGGCGTCCCGGGACTCGGGCCGGATCTCATCGGCCAGTCTCAGGGCGCCGGCGAGCTTGCCGTCCACGATCACGTGCAGAATAATTGCCCCCTCCTCACGCCAGTCGTCGGCGATCGGCAGTTCGGCCATTCCCTCCTGCTCCAGCAGATACGGTCCACCCACCATCACCGTGTGGACCCCGGCCTCAGCCCTTTCCCCGGCTCGGCTCCCGTGCCCGTCCGTGGCCCCGTCCGCACCCAGGACGACGTCGGCCCGCACCCCGACCGCCGGGGAGGAGGAGAAACCGCTCGCGGCAGGCACCTCGAGGGCCCACTCGACCGCCGCGGCGACGATGGCCCGCGCCAGCGGGTGCTCGGAATCCGCCTCGGCCGCGGCCGCGAGCGTCAGGAGGCGGCCGGCGTCGTATCCGGTGGCCGGCTCCACCCCGGTGACAGCCGGGGCACCCTTGGTCAGGGTGCCGGTCTTGTCGAACAGCACTGTGTCCACGGTGCGCATGGCCTCCAGCGCGAGCCGGTCCTTGACGAGCACTCCGCCGCGGGCCGCCCGCTCGGTGGCGATCGAGACGACGAGCGGGATGGCGAGGCCGAGGGCGTGCGGGCAGGCGATGACCAGCACCGTGATCGTGCGGACCACCGACTCGTCCGGCATTCCGAGGGCGGTCCAGACGATCGCGGTGATGACGGCGGCCCCGAGGGCGAACCAGAACAGCCAGGCGGCCGCCCGGTCCGCCAGTCGCTGCGCACGCGAGGACGAGGACTGGGCCTGCGTGACGAGCCGCTGGATGCCGGCCAGGGCGGTGTCCTCGCCGACGGCGGTCACCTCCACGCGAATCCCGGAGTCCGTGGCGACGGTGCCGGCCACCACGGGGTCGCCCTCGGACCGGCGCACGCTGGCAGACTCACCGGTGATCATCGACTCGTCCATGGACGCCGAGCCGTCCACAACAGTTCCGTCGGCCGGCACCCGGCCACCCGGCCGGACGATGACCACGTCCCCGTGGCGCAGTTCGGCCGGAGCGATAGTGGTGATGGTGCCGCCGTCGGGTCCATCGACGCGTTCCGCCTCATCCGGCAGCAGGGCGGCCAGGGAGTCGAGGGCGGAGGTGGTCTGGGCCAGCGAGCGCATCTCCACCCAGTGGCCCAGCAGCATGATGACGATCAGCAGGGCCAGCTCCCACCAGAACTCGAGCTGGTGGTCCAGCAGACCGAGCGTGGCGCCCCAGGAGGCCAGGAAGGCTACGGTGATGGCCAGGCCTATGAGCAGCATCATCCCCGGCCGTCGCTGGCGGATCTCTCCCACGGCCGCCGTCAAGAACGGCTTGCCGCCCCAGGCGTACATGACCGTGCCGAGGGCCGGCGCGATCCAGGCGGCCCAACCGGGGACCCCGTAGCCGAGGATCATGCCGAACATGGGCGAGGTGGCCACCACCGGGACACCCATCGCGAGCATGATCCAGAACAGGCGACGGAACTGAACGACATGGTGCGAGTGATCGTGGCCGCCGTGGCCGGGGTGATCGCCATGCTCGCCTTGCACCTGCTGACGGCGATCGTGACCAGCGTGCTGATCGAGGGCGTCGTGTCCGCTCAACATTGTTCCTTCCAGTCCTGATGCCACACCCCTGGGGGCCCCATCGCGGCAACCATACCCCCAGGGGGTATATGAATCAAGACCAGCACCGTACGCCCCGCCACTGGACCAGTTAGCGATCAGTAACTAGAGTCGGCATCGACCGATCTTCGTGATCCCGATCACACCCGCTGACAGGAGTCCCATGACCAACCAGCCGACCGGCACCACGCTCTCCCACGACCGCGGGGAGACCACTACGCCCCTCTTGGAGGAGACCATCGGCGCGAACCTGGCCGGAACCGTCGCCGCCTTCGGCGAGCGCGAAGCGCTGGTGGACGTGCCGAGCGGACGGCGCTGGACGTACGCGGAGTTCGCGGCCGACGTCGACCGCCTGGCCACCGGACTCTTGGGAATGGGCATCGAGACGGGTGACCGGGTGGGGATCTGGGCGCCGAATCTGCCCGAATGGACGCTGACCCAGTTCGCCACCGCGCGGATGGGCGCGATCCTGGTGAACATCAATCCGGCCTACCGGACGGAGGAGCTGCAGTACGTGCTCAACCAGTCCGGGATCCGCACCGTGGTGGCGGCGAGCTCGTTCAAGACCTCTGACTACGAGGCGATGCTGGCCCAGGTCAGCCCCGACTGCCCGGAGCTGCAGGACGTGGTGATCATCGGCGGCGAGGACTGGAACCGGCTGGCCGCCACGGATGCGGACCCGGTCCGCCTGGAGCGGATCGCCGCGCACCTGACCCCGGACGACCCGATCAACATCCAGTACACCTCCGGCACCACGGGCTTCCCCAAGGGCGCCACCCTGTCCCACCGGAACATCCTCAACAACGGCTTCTTCGTCGGCGAGCGCGTGCAGTACACCGAGGCCGATCGGGTCTGCATCCCGGTGCCCTTCTACCACTGCTTCGGCATGGTGATGGGCAACCTGGCGTGCACCACCCACGGAGCGGCCATGGTCATCCCCGCGCCGGGATTCGACCCCACCGCCAGCCTGCATGCCGTGGCCACCGAGCGCTGCACCTCCCTGTACGGGGTGCCGACCATGTTCATCGCCGAGCTCGGCCTGGAGGACTTCGCCTCCTACGACCTCTCCACCTTGCGCACCGGCATCATGGCCGGCTCGCCCTGCCCAGAGCACGTGATGCGCCAGGTGATCGAGCAGATGAACATGCGGGACGTCTCCATCTGTTACGGCATGACGGAGACCTCCCCGGTCTCTGTCCAGACCACGACGTCGGACAGCCTGGACCAGCGCGTCGGCACCGTGGGGCGCGTGGGGCCCCACCTCGAGGTCCGCGTGGTGGACCCGGTCTCCGGCGAGGTGCTGCCCCGCGGCGAGGCCGGCGAGCTGCAGACCCTGGGCTACTCCGTGATGAAGGGCTACTGGAACGATCCCGACAAGACCGCCGAGGCCATCGACGCCGAGGGCTGGATGCACACCGGGGACATCGGCCTGATGGACGCGGACGGCTATGTGCAGATCACCGGCCGCATCAAGGACATGGTGATCCGCGGCGGGGAGAACATCTACCCACGCGAGATCGAGGAGTTCCTCTACACCCACCCGGACATCGTGGATGCCCAGGTGGTCGGCGTGCCGGACGAGAAGTACGGCGAGGAGCTCATGGCCTGGATCCGGATCCGCGAGGGCGCCCCGGAACCGACAGCCTCCTCGCTTCGTGAGTTCTGCGCCGGGAAGATCGCTCACTACAAGGTGCCCCGCTACGTGCGGGTCATCGAGGAGTTCCCCATGACGGTCACCGGCAAAGTCCGCAAGGTGGACCTGCGCGCCCAGGCGATGGACCTGCTGGCGAGTCCTGCCGCAGGCACGAGCCAGCCATGACGCTCATCTCCGCCGCGTTCCGCGTGGAGGCCGAGGACCTGGACCGGCTGGTTGCCGGCCTCGGCGAGGACAGCTGGCGCCGGGGCACCCCGGCACCGGGCTGGACCATCGCCCATCAGATCGGGCACCTGGCCTGGACCGACGAGGTCTCGCTGCAGGCCCTGACCGATCCCGAGGCCTTCGCGGAGCAGACCGAGGCCGTCCGCCGGTCCTTCCGCCATATCGACCTCACCGCAGGCCATCGTGCCGCCCTGCCCCGGGACGAGCTGCTGGCCAGCTGGCGAGAGGGACGCACGCGCTTGGCCGATGCGCTGGACGCGGCCGACCCGGAAGCCGGGGTGCCCTGGTTCGGCCCGCCCATGCGCCCCCGCTCCATGGCCACCGCCCGCCTGATGGAGACGTGGGCCCACGGCCAGGATGTTGCCGATGCCCTCGGGGTGCCGCGCACACCGACCGACCGGCTTCGGGACATCTGCCATCTGGGGGTGCGCACCCGTGACTTCGCCCACCGCATCAACGGCCACCAACCGCCCGCCCACGAGTTCCGTCTGGAGCTGCTGTCCCCCTCCGATGAGACCTGGACGTGGGGCCCCGAGGACGCCCCGGACCGCATCACCGGCAGCGCCGAGGACTTCTGCCTCGTCGTCACCCAGCGCCGGGACCTGGCGGACACCTCCCTGCGTGCCGAAGGATCCGCGGCCGCCCACTGGATGCCGATCGCCCAGGTTTACGCCGGACCGCCACGCGGCCAGCGCCCCGCGGACCCACCCGCAGTCCCGTCCGCCCACGAGGCAGAGGGATGACCGGGAACCCGTAGATTGGGGGTGTCCGGGTCGTCCATCGACCTGCCGTTGTGAGTGATGATCAGTGGGGAGGAGAGTGCACGTGGCCGAGGCTTTCACCCTCTGCGCCCGGGATGGGTTCCCGCTTGCTGCCCAGGTCTCCGGCCCCGACGTCTCCAACACCGTGTCCGACTCCGGCTCTCCCGCCCTGTTGCTGCTGCCCGGCCAGGCGAACAGCCACCACTGGTGGGACCGGGTGCGTCCCGGTTACGCGGCGGCCCACCGCACCGTCACGTTCGACTACCGCGGCACCGGCGGCAGCCGCGACGACTCCGGCGCGCCGGGCGACTGGACCACGGGGCTGTTCGCGCAGGACGCCGTAGACGTCCTTGACCACCTCGGCATCCGCTCCGCGGCCGTGTTCGGCACCTCGATGGGTGGCCGGGTGGCCCAGATGCTCGCCGCGCACCACCCCGAGCGCGTCTGGGCGCTGGTGCTGGGCTGCACCTCTCCCGGCGGCGAGCACGCCCTGGAGCGCAAGGCCGAGACCCGGCGGTGGCTGGCCCGGGGCACCCGCGAGGAGCAGCAGGCCAAGCTGCACGAGCTCTTCTACACCCCGGACTGGCCGGGAACTCCCGCGCAGAGCACGTTGCTGGGCGATCCCACCATGAGCCCGCGCGAGCAGGTGGGCCACCGCCGGGCCAGCGACCGCCACGACGCCTGGGACGCCCTGCCGTCGATCACCGCGCCCGCCCTGGTGCTGCACGGGACCGAGGACGCGATGGTCCCCACCGAGAACGCGGCCCTGATCACGGACCGCATTCCCGACGCGCGGATGCGCCTCTTCCCGGGAGGGCGCCACGGGTTCTTCGAGGAGCTGGAGGACCAGGTGACGCCGGAGGTCCTGGGGTTCCTGGCCGACGTCGTGCCCTCCGGTTCCTGAGACCGCCGCAGCACGGCGGACCAGAGCTCATATCCCAACCCTCTGAATCCAGAGGCTTTGAGTATTTTTGCGTTCAAGAACGCGGGGCTAGGCTGACCCCAATCCCGCCGTGATCCACGGCATACTCGGCGGGCGGTCGGCACAGTGAAGGAGTCCTGCGGATGTTCATCGCCCCCACGGAGGTGGTCCTCGCCACCGGGTCTGCGGACCTGCAGCAGGCGCGGACCCAGGCCTCTTCGTGGCGCTCCAAGGAGATGGGCATCCCGGACCGGTACCTCTCCGACGCCGCCCTGGCGGACCTGGCGGCGGCCGCGGAGTCCGTTCAGGACAGCGGCTTCGCCCGCGCCGTGATGGCCGTCCAGTCCGCCCGTGCCGGCGATTTCGCCCCGATCCCGAACATCAACTCCGCGGTGGAACTCTTCCGCGAGTTCCTCAAGGACGGGCTGATCGACGGCTGGCTCTACGTCCAGGAGCCCGACGGCTACCTGCACCCCTACCTGGTGATGGACATCGGGCTGGACCACGGTGACCGCACCCGTCCGCCGCGCATCAAGATCACGATGGAAGCCGACAACCCCACGGTCAAGCGCCCCTCCCGGGCACCGCGGCTGCTGCAGTTCGACGAGACCGAGCTGGTGGGCAAGACACCTGCGGACGTGCTGACCGCGCATCGGGCGTTCAAGGAGACGGAGCGGCTGCGGGCGGAGTACCAGGAACGCCGGGATGCGTTCCAGGACATCATCGACCACGACTTCGGCCAGCAGTTCGTCTTCACCGGCCGTGCCATGCGCACCGAGGACTACCGCTCGGCCCATGACCGCACCCACCGCAAGGTCGTCCACGACGTGGCCCCGGACGAACGGGCACCCCTTCGGATGGTGGCCTCCTCCGTCCTCTTCGACGAGCAGGAGACCGGCGCGGTTCCCGTGGTCACCGCCGTGCGCGTGTTCGACCTCGCCGCCCAGGACTACCTGGATGTCAACACCGCCGACCTCACCCGCTACGAGTACAACCCGGGACTGCGGGACAAGCTGGTCCTGCCGGACGACCAACGCGAGTTGCTGGACATCCTCACCTCGGACATCTCCGTGTTCACCGGGGACATCATCGAGGGCAAGTCCGCCGGCAACGTGATCCTGGCCCGCGGCCGGCCCGGCGTCGGCAAGACGCTGACCGCCGAGGTGTACGCCGAGGTCATCGGCCGCCCGCTCTACTCCATCCACACCGGCTCCCTGGGCATCACTGCGGAGCTGGTGCGCAAGAACCTCGAGGAGATCTTCGTTCAGGCCAAGCGCTGGGACGCCGTGCTGCTGCTGGACGAGGCCGACGTCTTCGTGCTCGAGCGCGGGTTCGAACTGCACCAGAACGCGATCGTGGCCGAGTTCCTGCGCACCCTCGAGTACTACGACGGGCTGCTGTTCCTCACCACGAACCGCATCGACGAGGTGGACGGGGCCATCCTCGCCCGCTGCGCCGCCGTGATCGACTACCTGCCACCTGAGCCCGCCGCCGCACGCCAGATCTGGCAGACCTTTGCCGCCGGGCACAAGATCGAGCTGCCGGCTGAACTGCTGGACCAACTCGTGGACGGCTTCCCGGACATCACCCCCCGGGACATCAAGATGCTGCTGCGGCTCGGCCTGCGCATGGCCGCCCACCGAGACACCGCACCAGACCTCGACGTCTTTGCCGCCGCGGCCCGCTTCCGGGGGCTGCAGTACATCCCGACCAGTCCATAGACGACACCACCGCACATCCGCACATCCGCACAGGACGAAAGTGAGCAGGAATCATGACCCAGGACAGCTACAACGAGGAGACCGTCGCCCGCGCCGCCGATTCCGGAGCCAACGCTTCGGCACGGTTCCGCGAGCGCATGGCGGCCCAGTCTGCCGGCGGCGTGGTGGACACCGAGCGCGTCAACCACCTGGCCTCCCGCGCTGTGAAGGCCCTCAATGACATCGTGCTCGAGGAGAGGGTCAGCTACGAGGAGTACAACGCCTTCAAGGCCTGGCTGATCCGTGTGGGCGAGGACGGCGAGTGGCCGCTGTTCCTGGACGTCTGGCTGGAGCACTCCGTCGAGGAGGTCGCCAACGAGCACCGCGAGGGCTCCAAGGGCACCATCGAAGGCCCCTACTACCTCGAGGACTCCCCCGAGGTCCCGTGGAACGGCACCATCCCGATGCGTGAGGACGAGCCGGGCACCCCGTTCACCTTCACCGGCCAGGTCCGCGCCGTGGACGGCTCCCCGCTGCCCGGGGCCAAGCTGGAGCTGTGGCACGCGGACGACTTGGGCTTCTACTCCCAGTTTGCCCCCGGCCTCCCCGAATGGAACCTGCGTGCCACCTGGACCGCCAACGAGGACGGCCGCTTCGAGATCCACACTGTCCGCCCCGCGCCGTACCAGATCCCCACGGACGGCGCCTGCGGCCAGCTCATCGAGGCCGCCGGCTGGCACGCCTGGCGCCCGGCGCACCTGCACTTTAAGGTGCATGCTCCGGGACACCACAAGCTGACCGCCCAGCTCTACTTCCCCGGCGACCCGCACAACGAGGACGACATCGCCTCGGCCGTGAAGCCCGAACTGATGCTGGACCCGCAGCCGAACCCGGACGGCGAAGGGGAGATCACCCACTACGACTTCGTCCTCGACCCGGAGCAGTGATCCGTCACTGACCCCGCCGTTGTTGTGGGGCAGAGAGAAGGAGCACGCGTACGCGTACGCGTGCCCCTTCTCTCTGCCCCACAGCGCATTCGCCTGGCTGGCTAGCTCCGCTCCGCCCGTAGCTCCCGCTTGAGCAGCTTGCCGGACTGATTGCGCGGCAGCTCGGCCACGAAGTCCACGCGCTTGGGCACCTTGAAGTCCGCGATCTTCGACTTCACGTGGGCACGGACGGTCTCGGCGGTCAGTTCCGCGCCTTCCTTGAGCACGACAACGGCCGTCACCGCCTCGATCCAGCGCTCGTCCGGCAGCCCCACCACGGCGACCTCGGCGACTTCCTCCAGCTCGTAGATGCAGTCCTCCACTTCCCGCGGGGCCACCAGCACGCCACCGGTGTTGATGACGTCCTTGATGCGGTCCACGATCTGCAGGTAGCCCTGCTCGTCCCGGGTGGCCTGGTCGCCGGACTTGAACCAGCCATCCACAAACGCCTCGGCGGTGGCCTCGGGCTTGTTCCAGTACCCGCTCATCAGCTGCGGGGACCGGTACTGCACCTCCCCAGGCTCACCCGGATCGGCCAGCCCCCCCTCCGCCGTGACCAGCCGCGCCTCCACGAACAGTACGGTCCGGCCGCAGGAGGCGGGCCGCGCGTGATGCTCCTCCGGACGGAGCACCGTGCACAGCGGGGCCATCTCGGACTGGCCGAAGCAGTTGTAGAAGCCGAGTTTCGGGAACCGTTCGCGCAGCCGCTGCAGCACGGTCACCGGCATGATCGAGGCGCCGTACTGTGCCTTGGTCAGCGAGGACAGGTCTCGGGCGTCCAGGTCCGGGTGGTTGCTCAGCGGCACCCACACGGTGGGGGCGAGGAAGAGCGAACCGATGTGCTCGGCCTCCACGAACCGCAGGACCTCCGGCACGTCGGGCTTCGGCAGCAGCCGGACGGTCGCACCGAGGGTCAGGTACGGCATGAGGAACACGTGCATCGCCGCCGAGTGGTAGAGGGGCATGCACACCAGCGGCCGGTCCTCCTCCGTCAGGTCGAGGGCGATGATGGTGGACACGTACTCGGAGATCAGCGCCTGGTGGGACATCATGGCGCCCTTGGGGGCCGACGTCGTGCCGGAGGTGTACAGCAGCTGGGCCAGGTCGGCATCGCCGATGGGCAGGTTCAGCGGGGTGTCCGGCGCCGACTCGTCCAAGGCCGTGGTCAGCAGCGCCGCGTCCGGTGCACTGGCCTCGGAGCCGTCCGTGCCGCCGTCGGGAAGGTCTCGGTCGGCAAAGAAGGGCCAGAGCTTCCCGACGCCGGCCGCGCGCCCCTGGTCCCGGACCTCGCCGATGCGCGGCATCAGCGCGGGATCCGCTACGAGCAGTGCGGCGCCGGAGTCCTCGAGGATGTAGGCCAGTTCCTCGCCCTTGAGCGCGAAGTTGACCGGCACGTGCACGTATCCGGCGGTGGCGCAGGCGAGGAACAGGATCGCGTAGGCGTCCGAGTTCAGTCCGTAGGCGGCCACACGCGCGCCCTCCGGCAGCCCGGTGTCCCGCAGCCGGTGGGCCACGCGGTGCACGCCCTGCTCCAGTTCGGCGTAGGTCCACTCCCGGTCCTCGAACCGCAGCGCCGTGTTTTTCCCATTGCGGGCGGCGGTCCTTGCGAGCAGGGTGCCGAGGGTGTTGGCCCCGGCCTGGGCGATGGCCTGGTCCGGTGCTTCGGTCTCCGTCGTCATGGTCAGAGCCTTTCGATGATGGTCACGTTGGCCTGGCCGCCGCCCTCGCACATGGTCTGCAGGCCGTAACGGCCACCGGTGCGCTCGAGCTCGTGCAGCAGGGAGGTCATCAGGCGGGCGCCGGTGGCCCCGATCGGGTGACCCAGCGCGATCGCCCCACCGTTGACGTTCACCTTCCCCGGATCCGCGCCGGTCTCCTGCAACCACGCCAGCACGACGGCGGCGAACGCCTCGTTGATCTCCACCAGGTCGATCTCATCCAGGGTGAGCCCCGACTTCTCCAGGGCATACTTCGTGGCGGGGATCGGCGCGGAGAGCATCATCACCGGGTCCGCGCCCCGCGCGGAGAGATGGTGGATCCGGGCCCGCGGTTTCAGACCATGCCGTTCCACCGCGGCCGGCGAGGCGATCAGGAGGGCGGCGGCGCCGTCGGACATCTGGGACGCCGAGGCGGCCGTGTGCGCGCCACCGGGAAGGATCGGGTCCAGAGAGCGGATCTTGTCCAGGTCTGGCTCGCGCGGGCCCTCGTCCTGGGTCACGGACTCGGCGCCGGGTACGGGGATGATCTCGCGCTCGAAGTGGCCGGCGGCCCGGGCGGCCAGGGCTCGCTGCTGCGAGGTCACGGCGAACTCCTCGAGCTGGTCCCGGGCGAAGCCCCACCGCTCCACCATCATCTCCACCCCGCGGAACTGGGAGATCTCCTGGTCGCCATAGCGCTCAGCCCAGGAGGCGGAACCGGTGAAGGGGTCCGCGAAGCCGAACTCGCGAGCGGCCTTGTTCGAGTAGGACAGCGGGATGGCGGACATCGACTGCACGCCCCCGGCCACCACCAGGTCACTCGTACCGGACATCACGGCCTGCGCCGCGTAGTGGATGGCCTGCTGACCGGAACCGCACTGCCGCTCCACGGTGGTACCCGGGACGGACTCAGAACCGCCGGCGGCCAGCCAGGCGTTGCGGGCGATGTCCATGGCCTGCGGACCCAGCTGGTCGATGCAGCCCAGGATCACCTCGTCATAGAGCTCCGTGTCCACCCCGGCCCGGCTGATGATCTCGCGGATCGGAGCCGCGGCCAGGTCCAGCGGGTGGACGTGCGCCAGCCCCTTGCCGCGGCGCCCCACTGGGGTGCGGACGGCATCGACGATGTAGGCCTCGGTCATGGGGGTCCTCTCGGAAGAAGCGGCATCGATGCCAGGGGCACGATGAGGAGATTGCCATACTCACTAGTAGCATTCCCCAGCCACCAACCTGTTGTCCAGGTCACTCCACGGTGACGCCGGCGGCGCTAGGATGGCTACTCGGGACGCCGGAGACCACGGCGGACCCGCGGATGGGACGGCCCATTCCGGCTTGTTGCGACGGGGACGACCCCTCCAGAACAGGACCCGAACCGTCATGGCCAGTACACCGGCATCTTCCACCACCTCCCGGGCGCCCTCCCCCGTGCGCTCCATCCTCACCCCCGCCGCCCTCGTCCGCCTCGGCGTGGGCTGGGGGACCTTCCTGGCCCTGGCCCTGTCCGGCCCGCTGCTGGAGCCGCCCCTCCCCGGGCCACTACTGGTCACCGCCCTGGCGGTGATCGTCGGGGTCATCCTGCTGTGCTCCTTCGGGGTGGTGCACGAGGCCGAGCACCTCGCCCGCCGCCTCGGCGACCCCTACGGGACCCTGGTGCTGACCCTCTCGATCGTGCTGATCGAGGTCGTGCTGATCGCCGCCGTCATGCTGGGCCCCGGCGAGCACGCCACGATCGCCCGAGACTCGGTCATGGCCGTCTCCATGATCATCCTCAACGCGGTGATCGGACTGTCCCTCCTCGTCGGCGGGCTGCGCCACGGCGGCCTCGCGCACAACCGCACCGGCGCCTCCGCCTACCTCGCCCTCCTGGTCCCGCTGGCAGCGATGGCGCTGGCGCTGCCCGCGGTGATCGGCCGCGACGGCGCGTACACCCCGGGTCAGGAGATCCCGATCATCGTCCTCACCCTGGCCCTGTACGTGTTCTTCCTGGTCCGGCAGATGGGGCCGCAGGCCGCGGACTTCCGCGAGGTCGACCCCGGCCCGGGCACCCTCACGGTCTCGGCGCCGGCCGCCGAGGCTGGCACCGCGGCCGGACCCACCGCCATGGCCGGGCCCAACACCGCGTCCACGGACGCCACCAGCATCCGGGACACCCTGACGCGCCACCGCGGCGAGCTCATCGCCCGGGTGGCCCTGCTGGTGGCTACCGTGCTGCCCATCGTGCTGCTCTCCCATGACATGGCCGCCCTGCTGGACGACGGCCTGGGACGCCTGGGCGCCCCCGTGGCCCTGAGCGGCGTGCTGATCGCCATGATCGTTTTCCTGCCCGAGGCCATCACCTCGGTGCGCGCCGCCCTGGGGGGTGAGATCCAGCGGGTCAGCAACCTCTGCCACGGCGCCCTGGTCTCCACGGTCGGACTGACCATCCCCGCGGTGCTGGTCATCGGCCTGCTCACCGGCCAAGAGGTCGTCCTGGCCGAGTCGCCGGCCAACCTGCTCCTGCTGGGGGTGACGCTGCTGCTGTCCGTGACCACCTTGGCGGCGAGGAAAGTGACCGCCCTGCACGGCGCCGCCCATCTCGTGGTGTTCGCGGTCTACGGCATCGCGCTCTTCTCCTGAGGCTGACCGCTGTCGTTGCTGCAGGGGGCGGGCGCGTGCGAACAGTTTCCAGTGGGCACCGTCCTGGATACCCTGTCCCCCATGCCCACCACCCCTGCCCTGCGCGGCCTGGCCCAGGTCAACATCCCGGCTGACGACGTCGCCGCGGCCCGTGACTGGTACGCCCAGGCCCTCGGCGTCCAGCCGTACTTTCAGCAGCCCGACGCCGCGAATCCCGCCTATGTGGAGTTCAGGCTCGGCGACCACCAGGACGAACTCGGGATCATCGACCGCCGCTACCTGCCCCCGTCCGAGGCCGCCGCCGGTGGCGGGGTCATCGCCCGCTGGCACGTGGATGACCTTGAGGGAATGGTCGCGCATCTGAAGGAGATCGGGGCCACCGAGCACGAACCCATCACCCCGCGCGGGGACGAGGGCTTCGTGACGGCCTCCGTGCTGGACCCCTTCGGCAATGTCCTCGGGCTGATCCACAGCCCGCACTTCATCGAACAGCTCTGAGCTCCCAAGTCCCGTGGCCCCGCGACCCCTGCCCGGGAGACACCTGTGAGATGTCCCGGTCATCGTGAGAATTCCCCGTCATCATGACCGTGATTTTTCACGATCATCGGGAAAGTTCCATTGGGGCGGGGTAAAGATCAGCCCCAACGCAAAGACCCCCGGAAACCGTGAGATTTCCGGGGGTCAACTGCGGAGGATGGGGGATTTGAACCCCCGAGGGCGTTAACCCAACACGCGTTCCAGGCGTGCGCCATAGGCCGCTAGGCGAATCCTCCTGAGGTGCCCAAGTTCCGGATGCGCGTGGCAACCGACTCAAGAGCAGGATTCATCGTACCTGACCGAAGGCCTCGAGGACCAATCGGCTCATTCCTCCCCGGCCACACCGGGTTCCACGTCCCGCACGATGGCCAGCGCGAAGCCGTCCCAGCCCTTGCCGCTGACGGTCTGCAGGGCCGTGCCGTCCAACCGCGGGTCATCCCCCTGCCGCTGCAGGTAGGCGCGGATCCCGGCCACGTCTTCGGCATCGGCGCCGGCACCGGAGGCATCCAGCACCCGGCCGCCGCGGACCACGTTGTCCCCGATGATCACGGTGCCGGGTCGGGAGAGTTTCAGGGCAGCATCGAGGTAGTTGGCGTTGTTGGTCTTGTCCGCGTCAATGAAGACCACGTCAAAGGGGCCCGCACCGGAGTCGATGAGCTCCTGCACGGTGCCGAGCGCCGCCCCGACGCGGATCTGAACCCGGTCTCCCAGTCCCGCGGCGTCCAGATTCGCCCGGGCCACCTCGGCATGCCGCGGTTCGAATTCCAGCGTGATGACCGTGCCCCCGGGCCCGACGGCGCCCGCGAACCATTGCGTCGAATACCCGCCAAGGGTGCCGAACTCCAGCACGGACCGAGCCCCGGCCAGTTCGGCGATCAGGCCCATCAACTTGCCCTGACCGGCGGGCACCTCGATCGCCGGCAGCCCGGCCTCGTGGGTGACGGCACGGGTCCGTTCGGACGCCGCATCCGGGCGGATCGCGGTCTCCACGAGGTAGTCGTCAACGGCGCTCCACTGCTCACGTGAGGTCATGCGCCCAGACTAGGGGCCGATTCAACGGGGAGACAGGGCGGGCTTCACGCTCGGACCTACTCGCTCAGCGAGATCACATCAGGCGGCGGACGCTGGTATCATGGACGACGGCCCCTCACGTGGTGTCATCTCGCTGAACTCCCCCAGGACCGGAAGGTAGCAAGGGTAAGTGGGCTCTGGCAGGTGCGTGGGGGGTCTTTAATTTCCCTCCAGTTCCCCACCTTTCCCGCCGCTGTGTGACCACCAGCCGCGCCACCTTCCCGGAGGTACCGTGCCCGCAGGCCGCTACGCCCCCAGCCCGTCCGGCGCGCTGCATCTGGGCAACCTCCGCACCGCGATCCTGGCCTGGCTGTATGCCCGTCATTCGGACCGGACGTTCCTCCTCCGCATCGAGGATCTGGACCGGGTCCGCTCCGGCGCAGAGGCCCAGCAGATCGCCGATCTGGCGGCCATCGGCATCACCTGGGACGCCGAACCAGTCCGTCAGTCCGAGCGCATCCACCTCTACGAGAACGCTCTCACCGCACTGGGCGGGGCGGATGCCCTCGAAAACGGCCTCGTCTACGAGTGCTACTGCTCGCGCAAGGACATCGCCGAGGCCACGAGCGCCCCGCACCTCGCGCCCCGGCGAGCACCTGACACCTCACATCCCGAGCAGCATTCCACCCCCGGCCCCGCCCCGCAGCCGCCCGCGAAGGCCTCCGTCGGAACAGGCCCCGGCGGCGTTGCGGCCCTCCTCCTGCCACCCGGCTCCTATCCCGGGACCTGCCGGAACCTCACCGAATCGGAACGCAAGCGCCGCCGCGCCGAACGGCCCGCGGCTTTGAGGATCAACGCCGCCCGCGCCGCCGGGCTGCCGGACGGCCAGGCCCCGGTCCACCGCATCACGGACCGGCTGAACGGGACGGTGGAGGCCGCCGTCGACGATTTCGTGCTGCGCCGCAATGACGGGGCGTATGCCTACAACCTGGCGGTCGTCGTCGATGACCTGGCCCAAGGGGTCGACCAAGTGGTGCGGGGGGACGACCTGCTCTCCTCCACGCCGCGGCAGGACTGGCTGGCCCGGCTGCTGGCCGGGCGCACGGACCGCCCCGCGCCGGAGACCGAGTACGTGCACGTCCCCCTGGTGCTGAATGCCGCCGGTCAGCGCCTGGCGAAACGGGACGGCGCCGTGACGCTGGCGGACCTGGCGGCCCTGCCGGCCAGCTCCGCACACGGAGGCCAAGTGTCCGACGGCGGCTGGTCGCCTGGACGCGTCAGGGACCTGTTGCTGGACTCACTTGGCCTGCCGGCCGGCTCCCTGGACCGGGCCCTGACGCACTTCGATCCGGACGCGGTACCGGGCTCGCCCTGGACTCCGCCGCTGCCTCCTCCACAGACCCCCGCCGGCCCTGCGGGGACCCCCGAAGAGAAGATAAGGTTCCATAGGTGACTACCGCCCTGTACCGCCGCTACCGTCCCGACTCCTTCGAGGACATCATTGGCCAGGAGCACGTCACCGTGCCGCTGATGACCGCCCTGTCCAAGGACCGGGTCAACCATGCCTATCTCTTCTCCGGGCCGCGCGGCTGCGGCAAGACGACCTCGGCCCGCGTCCTCGCACGCTGCCTGAACTGTGCCGAGGGTCCCACCGGTCGTCCGTGCGGGGTCTGCGATTCCTGCCGCGAGCTGTCCACCGGCGGCCCCGGCTCCCTGGACGTCATCGAGATCGACGCTGCTTCGCACGGCGGCGTGGACGATGCCCGTGACCTGCGCGAACGCGCCACCTTCGCCCCCGTTCGGGACCGCTACAAGATCTTCATCATCGATGAGGCCCACATGGTCACCTCGGCGGGCTTCAACGCCCTGCTGAAGATCGTGGAGGAGCCACCGCCCCACATCAAGTTCATCTTCGCCACCACGGAGCCGGACAAGGTGATCGGCACCGTCCGCTCCCGCACGCACCACTACCCGTTCCGCCTGGTGCCGCCGGAACCGCTCATGGAGTACCTCGAGCGGCTGTGCGTGCAGGAGAACATGGAGGTGGAGCCGGGCGTGCTGTCCCTGGTGGTCCGCTCCGGCGGCGGCTCCGTGCGTGACACCCTGTCCGTGCTCGATCAGCTCATGGCCGGGGCCGCCCAGGGTGCCATCGGCTATGACCTGGCCGTGAACCTGCTCGGCTACACCCCGGACGCCCTGCTGGACGACGTGGTCGATGCCGTGGCCGCCGCCGACTCCCAGACCGTCTTCCGCGTGGTCGACCGCGTGGTGCAGTCCGGCCAGGATCCCCGCCGCTTCGTGGAGGACCTGCTGGAGCGCTTCCGGGACCTGATCATCGTCAAGGCCATGCCGGACTCGGCCTCGGCCGTGCTGCACGGCATGCCCGAGGACCAGGTCCGCCGCCTCGAGTCGCAGTCGGCACAGCTCGGACATGGCGAGATCTCCCGCGCCGCGGACATCACCAACCAGGCGCTCACCGAGATGGTCGGCGCCACGAGCCCGCGGTTGCACCTCGAGCTGCTCATGGCCCGGCTGATGCTGCCCACCACGGATGCCACCGAGCGCGGCCTGGCCGCCCGCCTGGACCGGATCGAACGGCGGCTCGCCTATGGCGGTGCCCCGGATTCCGGTGAGAACCCCGCAGCGCACGACGCCGGCCCCGCCGCTCCCGGTCGCCCCGCACCTTCCGCGCCGGTCACCTCTGGTGCAGCCCGGACTGCGTCCGCGGGAGCGAACGCCGGCTACTCCACCGACAGTCACCAGCAGGCTTCGCAGGGTGCTCCGGCCGGTGGAGCTGGCGCGTCGGGCCTGTCCGGTGCGGCCCTGGCCCGGGCCGCGATGAAACGTGGCGAGACCTCCGATCAGTCGGCCCCCGCGGCCCAGGACGTCCATGCGCCGTGCGCCGAGCAACAAGATGAGCGGCGTGCTGAGCAGCACGTCGATCAGCGGGGTGGGCAGCAGGTCGAGCAGCGGGGTGGGCAGCAGGGTGAGCAGGACGTCGAGCAGCGCAACGCCCCGGCCGCCGATGAGTCCGCAGGGACCCACGCCGGCCCGCCGTCCATGCCTGCCGCCGAGACTCCGGACCGCTCGGCAGCGCCGCCGGCAGCAGGGTCCACTCCGGCAGCACCGCCGGCCACTCCTACCACGCAAGGCGGTTCCGCCTCGCAGGTGGAGATGATCCGCCGGGCGTGGCCCGAGATCCTCGGTTACCTGGAGGAGCACTCACGGCTCGTCTGGATGCTGGTCTCCCAGAACGCCTCGGTGGCGGGTTTCGACGGTCAGCTGCTGACCATCGGCTTCTCCGGCGACGGCCCCCGGGACACCGTCCAGCGGCGCGGTGGCGACCAGGTCATCTCCGAGGCGGTCCACTCGGTCCTCGGGATCCAGCCGCAGCTGGATCTCATCACCGGAGGATCCGCGCCAGCGGGTGGTTCCAGCCCAAAAGCTGAGGGCCGCCCCGCACTGGCGGCCCCGCAACCGGACGCACCGCGGCCCGATTCCGCACCCGCACCTGAAGAACCAGCATCTGCCGCGGTGATCGGCGGCGAGCCCTCCGCCGAACCCGCTGCGGATCCTGGACCACAGGGCGGCGTCGTGGCGCCGACCCCGCCCGACGCTCAGGTGACGGCCGAGACCTCGACCGCTCAGGCCCAGGCGGCTCATGCCAAGGATGAGCCCGGCAATGTCCCTGACGCCGTGGTTGATGCGCAGGTCGGCGCGAGTAGCGATGCCCATGTCGATGCCCCTGTTGAAGCGGATGTGGACGCCGGCAGCGAGGCCAACGCCGACGATGAGAGCTCCCTCGATCCCGTCGAGGAAGCCGCCACCGGACCCGGGAACCCCTCCGAGCCGGAGGACTTGGCCGCCGACGACGTTCCGGTCTCCGACTGGGATGGTTCCGGCGGACCCTACCCGTCCGACGATGTCCCGCCGCCCCCTTATGACGACGAGCCCGAGCCAGAGGACGACGGCGGCTATGCACGCCAGTGGGGCGAGGATCCCACCCCGGCCCCAGTTCCGGCTCCTATGCCAGCTCCGGCTCCGGCTCCGTTGCAGGCTCCGACTCCGGCGCCCGTTGCGAGTGGCATCCCGCGGCCCGAACCCACTGCGGCTCCGATCCCCCGTCCCACGCCCACCGCTGCTCCGATCCCTCGTCCGGAGCCCGGCTTCGGCGGCATCCCGTCGTTCGCCAAGCCGGAGGCCGAGATGATGGCCGCGCGTGAGGCCACGCCGGTCAGCGCACCGGCGCCTGCTGCGGAGACTCCCCACCACCGGCGGTCCAGCCGCTTCCAGCAGATGATGGAGGAGTACAACCAGTCCCAGGGCGGTGCATCCGCCGCGGGAACCGCAGGGGGAGGCGCTGGCGGGCCCGGAGCCCCCGGGGTGGCGGGGCCGGCGTCGGAAACTTCTGACGGCGGCGGCGGTGCGACCGGGAACGGAGCACCGGGGTCCGTAAACTGGAGCGACGAGGTTCCCAGCGAGGACGACATCACCATTGAGGAATCCGGCATCGCCGGACGCAAGGTGGTCGAGCGACTGCTGGGCGGCCGCTTCATCGAGGAGCGCATGCTGGACGGGAGTCCCCTGTCCTGACGCGTCTGAACCGACGCTCCTGGCCCCGCAGGAACCCTCCCTTCCGGCTCATCGGCCGGTCCAGCAACGCAGAAAGTGGTCGGTAGCGTGTACGAAGGTGCGGTCCAGGACCTGATCGACGAGCTCGGACGGCTGCCCGGCATCGGGCCGAAGTCTGCCCAACGCATCGCCTTCCACGTCCTGGAGGCCGATGCGGAGGACATGATGCGGCTGGCCGACGCGATCCGCACGGTCAAGGACAAGGTCAAGCACTGCAGCATCTGCTTCAACGTCTCTGAACAGGAGACGTGCTCCATCTGCCGTGACGAACGGCGGGACCGTGCCCAGATCTGCGTGGTGGAGGAGTCCAAGGACGTCATGGCGATCGAGCGGACCCGCACCTTCCGCGGCCGGTACCACGTGCTCGGCGGCTCCATCAATCCGATCGCGGGCATCGGCCCGGACCAGCTTCACATCCGCGAGCTGTTGACCCGGTTACAGGATGCCGAGATCGAGGAGGTCATCCTCGCGACCGATCCGAACCTCGAGGGCGAGGCGACCGCCACCTACCTGGCCCGGATGCTCGGCTCGACGGGTCTGAAGGTCACGCGCCTGGCCTCCGGACTACCGGTGGGCGGAGACCTCGAATACGCCGACGAGGTCACCCTCGGGCGGGCCTTCGAGGGCCGGCGCAACGTCGCCGGCTGACTCCGTACCCCTGGACAGCGCAGGGATCAGGGCAGGCGATTGAAGGAGAAATGTGAGCCGTCGGCCTCGCCGGAGACGGTGCTGAAGGGCTCCTGCAGACGTCCGAGCAGGCGGTCCACCGTCTGCTGGAAGTGGCCCTCCAGGGTCTCCGACGCGGCCTGACCGTCGCCGCCAGAGAGCTGGCGCAGCAGCGTGCGGTGGACGTCGAGGATGTCCGTGCGCACCACATAGCCGTCGGCATGCGAGAGCGCTGCGACGCGCGTCTGGATGATCAGCGTGGAGGCGAAGGACATCAGCCGCAGGTTGCCGGTGGCCTCGACCAGACCGTAGTGCAGATCCAGGTCCGCATCCCCGATCCGGCGGGCATCAGAGCCGTCCTCGAGCGCAGAGGCCAGTGCGGCCAGCAGGTCCTCGGCCGAGGCGATGTGCCGACGCCGCTCTTCGGGATCCAGTGCGGCGATCTGACGCACGGCCGCGCTCTCGATCGCGAGCCGGGCCTGGTAGAGATCCTCGACCTGGTCCGCGCCGACGGTCACCACGCGCAGGCCTGCCCCCGGACGGGCCACGAGCAAGCCCTCCTGGACCAGTCGCTGGGCCGATTCCCGCAGGGGTCCGCGGCTGACCCCGAGTTGGGAGGCCACCTCGGCCTCGCGGACGGAGGACCCCGGCATCAGGGTGCCCCCATAGATCGCGTTGCGCAGTTCCACGGCGATCAGGTCGACCGTCGAGGGACGGCGCACCGTGTTGACCAAGGGCCTGGTGACCGGTCCGTTCCGGCGGGCCGAACCCCGGTCCTGGGTCTGGTTCATGTGGCGGTTCCTTTCGACGCAACCACGATCATTCCATGCGACGAACCCTGATCATTCCACGCGAATCGTTACATTGTCGACATTCTTCAGGTCGACGATCCAATGGTGGCCCCGTTCACATTCTGCTAACGTCGGCCCCAGGTTGCCAGCGATTTCCGTGGCGCCGGCCACAGTGCGGGGCGATCCCCGACCCTCCTGTGACCGCTTCCGCGCATCGCCCAGACCACGACGCACCGCACCCAAGCACCGTCACGATTCGCACCACCGGCCCTCCCGCCGGCAGCCCGGGAGGTCCGGACAGCTGAGGAGCACGCCATGACCATCCAGCACCTGACCACCATGACCTCTCCCACCGGCACGTCCCGCAGGCGCCGGATCCTGCAGGGCGCCGGCCTGGTTGCCGCCTCGGCTTTGATGCTCACGGCCTGCGGCGGGGGTGACGGCGGTGCTGAGGGCGGCTCAGAGGGCGGCGAGGGCACCACCGCAGCCGCGGGCAACACCCTCGAGCGACTCCAGGAAGAAGGCACCATCACCGTCGGCATCGCCGGCGAGGTCCCCTACTCCTACCTCGATGGCGGCGAACCCGCCGGGGCCACCGTGGCCATGCACGAGAAGATCTTCGCGGACATGGGCATCGAGAACGTCGAGGCCGAACTGGTGGAGTGGAACTCCCTGATTCCGGGCCTGAACGCCGGCCGCTTCGATGCCGTCTCAGCGGGCATGTCCATCCTCCCGGACCGTTGCGCGCAGGCCGCCTTCTCCGATCCGGAGATCATGTACACCACCACCCTGATGGTGGCCGAGGGCAATCCGCTGGGCCTGACCGACCTGGACTCGGTCAAGGAGAAGATGGACGCCGGCGAGCGCGTGAACCTGGCCGTGCTGGCCGGCGGCATCGAGGCCGGCTACGCCGAGTCCCTCGGTCTGGACGTCCAGTCCGTCCCGGACGCCCAGACCGGCATGGACACCGTGGCCAACGGCCGCGCGGACGCCTTCGCCATGACCGCGATCTCGCTGAACACCCTCGCTGAGGAGAACCCGGATGCCGGTGTGGAGACCACCGACGCCTTCGTCCAGGTGATCGACGACGTGGAGCAGATCGGCGCCGGCGGCACCGTGTTCCGCCAGGATGACACCGAGTTGCTGGAGGCGTACAACGAGGCGCTGGGCTCCGTCACCGAGTCCGAGGAGACCTACCTCGAGGTGGTGGGTGACTACGGCTTCACCGCCGAGAACCTCCCCCCGGAGGACCTGACCACCGAACAGCTGTGCGCAGGCGAACTGGGCTGATAGTCGGTGCTTGACAACCTCCACGCCACAGCGGAGGCCTGGCCGCTCCTGGCACAGGGACTGTGGGTGACCATCCAGCTCACCGTCATGGGCTCGGCACTGTCCCTCGTCCTCGCAGTTGTCCTGGGATTGATGGCCGGGGCCTCCAACAAGGCCCTGGCCATCCCCGGCCGGATCATCATCGAGTTCTTCCGCGGAACCTCTTTGGTGGTCCAGCTGTTCTTCATCTTCTTCGTGCTGCCCCAGCTCGGGGTGGAGCTGCCCGGCATGGTCGTGGGCGTACTCGCCTTGGGACTGAACTACGGGGCCTACTCCGCCGAGGTGGTGCGCGGCTCCATCGCCTCGGTGCCGCGCGGACAGTGGGAAGCCACCACCGCCTTGTCCATGTCTCCGGTCCACCGGATGCGGCGGGTGATCTTCCCGCAGGCCTGGGCCCTGATGATCCCGTCCCTGGCCAGCCTGATGGTCCACCTGCTCAAGGGCACGGCCATCGTCAGCGTCATCCTCCTGCGGGACTTCACGTTCTACCTGGACCAGCTCACCCGGCAGACTGACACGTTCTGGGCCTACGCCGCCGTCGGGCTGGTGGGGTACTTCCTCCTCGCCCTGATCCTGACGCTCTTCATGAATGCGTTGGAGGCCCGCGCCAAGCATCGGCTGGGCCGGGGCCCGTCCCTGCGTGAGGTCCTCTCACCCACGCCCACCAACAAGAACTCACTGTCCACGGCGGGAGGTGGAGTCTGATGCAGAACCAGAACTCCGCATGGGACTGGGACATCGCCTTCCGCGCCCTGCCGGACATCCTCGAGGGATTCCTGACCGTCACTCTGTTGGTCACGGTGGTCTCCACCCTGATCGCGGCCGTCCTCGGCCTGGTCTGGGCCATGATCATCCGACTGGCTCCGCAGCCGATCTCCGGGATCGTCAAGTGGATCGTCAGTTTCATCCGGATGACCCCGATCGTCGTGCAGCTGCTGTTCGCCTACTACACGTTCCTGATGTTCGATGCGATCACCATCGGGATCGTGGTGTTCGGCATCCACTACTCGACGTACATGTCCGAGGTGTACCGCGCCGGCATCGATGCCGTGCCGAAGGGCCAGTGGGAGGCCACCACGGCACTGTCCATGTCCACGCGACGCACCTGGACCGCCGTCGTGATCCCCCAGGCCCTGCGCGCCACCGTGCCGGCCCTGGGCAACTACGCCATCTCCATGTTCAAGGACACGCCGTTCCTGCTGGTGATCGGTGTGGTGGAGATGGTCAACGCCGCCCAGATCTTCGGTGGCAACAACTTCCGCTACGTGGAGGCCATCACGCTGGCCGGCATCATCTTCCTGCTGGCCAGCTACCCCACATCCGTCCTCGTCCGCCGATTGGAGAAGCGACTTGCCTACGCCTACTGACCCCGGTGCCACCGCCCCCGGTGACCGCGCCGGTGGTGCCACTGCGGCTGCCGCCGACCACGCCACAAGGGGCGCCGCCCCCATCATCGAGTTCCGGGACGTGGAGAAGCGCTTCGGTGACAACGTGGTGCTCAAGGACCTGAACTTCCACGTCAACAAGGGTGAGCGGGTAACCCTGATCGGTCCGTCCGGCTCCGGCAAGACCACCATCCTGCGGCTGGTCATGACCCTGGAGGAGGCCACGGACGGGATGATCCTCATCGACGGGCACCCCCTGACCCACCGCATCGACGGTGGCAAGCGGGTCCGGCTGTCCAACAAGGAGATCAAGAAGACCCGCACTCGGATCGGCATGGTGTTCCAGCAGTTCAACCTGTTCCCGAACATGACCGTGCTGGAGAACATCACCGAGTCCCCCATCCACGTGCTGGGCCAGTCCAAGGACGAGGCCCGGGCCAAGGCCAAGGACCTGCTGCACAAGGTCGGGTTGGATGACAAGGCGGACGCCCACCCATCGTCCCTGTCCGGCGGTCAGCAGCAGCGCGTGGCCATCGCCCGCGCACTGGCGATGGACCCGGAGATCCTGTTGCTGGACGAGGTGACCTCCGCGCTGGATCCGGAGATCGTGGACGAGGTGCTCGGCATCCTGCGGAACATCGCGGACACCACGGACATCACCATGCTGATCGTCACCCACGAGATGCAGTTCGCCCGGGACGTCTCGGACCGGGTGCTGATGTTCGACGGCGGCGCGATCGTGGAGGACGCCGAACCGAACACCATGTTCACAGCGCCGACCCATGACCGCACGAAGAAGTTCCTTCGTGCAGTCCTCGGCGAGGGGCAGATCGGCACCCGCTGACGACGCCGGCCGGTCACGCCACGCGGGTCCCGCGCGGCAGGCGGGCGGCCGGGGCCACCAGCCGCTGGCGGCCCCACGCGAACAGGGCAGCGGCCACGGCGACCTGGATGCCCAGTCCGAGCGGCCAGACCGGGGTGCCCTCGGAGTCCTCTCCCGGGCCTTGGTCCATCAGCTGGCCGTTGGCACACTCCACGTTCGTCTCCGGCGGCTGCTGCAGGTAGCGCACCCCGGTGGAGATCGAGGTCATGATGCCATCGGGAGCCCAGGTCTCGGGGTCGTCAGGATCATACGGCGGCTTCTCCGGATGCGGCACGGCGTCCGCCACCACCACGAACGGGTTGGCGGCCAGCATCCAATAGGTGGACCGGGTGTCCAGGGTCTCCTGGGGGACCATCGGCCCGGCGCACCGCAGTGGTCCCCACTCCGCAGCGTCGTACTCGGTCTCCTCGTCGACGAGCGGCTGCTCGTCCGGGTACACGGCCTGGTTGGCCGGCACGGTGGTCATGGTCAACGGGGCCGTCAGGGCGAAGCCGATCAGCGTGCCGAGGGAGAACAGGGCCACCAGCAGGTAGGTGGCCACCACCGCGAACAGGGTCCTGGTGACGATGGCGGAGACCGCGGTGCCGAGGGCGCAGATCACCCCGAGCTCCACGGCCACCATCAGGACGAAGACCACGAGCCCCGGGACGTCCAGCCCGCCCAGCACCACGGCCAGGACGATATACGGCAGGGCGGCCACGAGGAAGCCGAGCGCGGCGATCCAGGAGGCCAGCCATTTGCCGGTGAGCAGCTGGCCCGGGGTGGCCAGGGTGACCTGGACGATCGCCAGGGTGCCACCGGCCCGGTCCCCGCTGACGGTGCTCGCGGACATGGCCGGGGCCACCAGCAGCCCGAAGAACAGCACGAAGCCGACCACGGCCTCGAACACGAAGCGGCCCGGGCCGAAGAACAGGTCATCGCCGGCCAGCGTGTTGTAGCTGGCCACCGAACCCCAGGTGACCAGGCCGATGACCACGAACCAGACGGCCAGCATGACGTACCAGCTCCGGGTGCGCAGCCGCTGGCGCAGCTCCATCTGGATGACGTTGCCGAGGGCCGCGCCCCAGCCGAGCCGACCCTCCGATCGGACGGTCGGCTCCTGCGGCTTGGTGTCCATCGTCATCACTGGATCCCCCTTCCGTCCGGGCGCAGGCCCGGCCGTGGTGCGGCACCGGCCCGGCCTGCGTCGGGCTCGGGGAGCGGCACCGGCCCCTCCGCCGGGCGGCGGCGGTCCAGTTCGAGGTAGGCGGCCTCCAGGCGCGAGGTGCCGGGGGTGAAGGACAGGACCCGGACGCCGTCACCCACGAGGGTGGCGAGCATGTCAGCGGCCTCGCTGGCCGAGGCCACCTCCACGCTGACCGAGTCGCGGCGCTTGCCCTCGGTGCGGTAGGCGATGGAGTAGTGCTCCAGGGCCGCGTGCAGGGGCGCCGGGTCGAGAGCGGTGATGAGGTAGCGGCCTCCGGCGGCGCCCTCCTGGCTGAGGTCCTCGACCCGGACGGTGGCTCCGGCCTGGATGAAGACGGCCAGGTCCGCCATCTCGTCGAGCTCGGAGAGCACGTGGGAGGAGACCAGGATGGTCTTGCCGGCGGCAGCCATCTGCTTGAGGTCGTCCCGGAGCCGGATCCGGGAGCCCGGGTCCAGGCCGGAGGCGGGCTCGTCCAGCAGCAGCACCTGGGGATCGTGGAGGGTGGCGCGGGCCAGGGACAGCCGTTGCTGCTGTCCGCGGGAGAGCACCCGGGCCGGCTGGTCCGCCAGCGTGGACAGCTCCTGCCACTCCAGCAGCTCCGCCGCGCGGGACCGCACCCGGTCCCGGTCCATCCCGTAGAACCGGCCCATGGTCACGAGGATCTCGCGGGCCGTCAGCGATTCCCACACCCCGAGCGTGTCCGGCATCCAGCCGGTGTTCCGTCGGACCGCGGCCGGGTGGACCAAGGGGTCGAAGCCGGCGATCGTGACGGAGCCGGCGTCGGGCTTCAGCAGGGAGGCCAGCACCAGCAAGAGGGTGGTCTTTCCCGAGCCGTTGGGACCCACCAGCGCCGTGATGGCCCCGGCCGGCGCCGTGAGGTCCACGCCCTGCAGGGCCTTGACGGAGCCGAAGCTGCGCGTCACCGAGTCCACGGTGATGCCCGGCGCCGCGTCCGGGGACGCAGGGACCGAGGCCTCGCCGGAGTCGTCGGTTCGGGTGTCGGTAGTCATGGGCCCATCGTGCGGCACGGCCCATCCCACGGCAAGGACGGGCAGGCGGGATGGATTCCGGAGCACGCGCGCAGAGCAGCCGGCCGCCACCACGGCGTTACCATTCCGTGACGTCAGCGGTCACAGGTGGGGCCCGAACGCCGCCTCCACCTAGACTGAACACCAGTCCCTTTGCCAGTCCGCTGACAGCGGTACGTCAACCCACTCTGAGGTCCTTGCATGAGTCTGATCGTCCAGAAGTACGGCGGATCCTCCGTCGCCGATGCCGAAGGGATCCTCCGCGTTGCCAGACGCGTGGTGGAGACCCAACAGGCCGGCCACCAGGTGGTGGTAGTGGTTTCCGCGATGGGTGACAC
This sequence comes from Citricoccus sp. K5, assembly GCF_902506195.1. NCBI lineage: Bacteria > Bacillati > Actinomycetota > Actinomycetes > Micrococcales > Micrococcaceae > Citricoccus > Citricoccus sp. K5. The sequence continues at coordinate 3,375,118 of NZ_LR732817.1, read as the reverse complement.
CACCGATGAGCTGCTGGACCTCTCCGAGCAGATCAACGGGGAGCCACCAGCCCGCGAGATGGACATACTGCTCTCCGCCGGCGAGCGCATCTCCATGTCCCTGCTGGCCATGGGCATCCACTCCCAGGGCGCCACCGCCCAGTCCTTCACGGGCTCACAGGCTGGGATGTTCACGGACAACCTGCACGGGGACGCCCGGATCATCGACGTCTCCCCCGACCGCGTGAAGGACGCCGTGGATGCCGGCGACATCGCGATCGTGGCCGGATTCCAGGGCATGAGCCGCGAGTCCCGGGACATCACCACCATGGGCCGCGGCGGCTCGGACACCACGGCCGTGGCGCTGGCCGCCGCCCTGAACGCGGACGTCTGCGAGATCTACTCGGACGTGGACGGCGTCTACACCGCTGACCCGCGCGTGGTCCCCTCGGCGCGGAAGATCGACGAGATCTCGTCCGAAGACATGCTGGAGATGGCCGCGGCCGGCTCCAAGATCCTGCACCTGCGCTGCGTGGAGTACGCCCGCCGCTTCGGCGTGCTGCTGCACGTGCGCTCCTCCTTCTCCCACAACGAAGGCACCTGGGTGCGTCCCAATCCTGACGACACCATCAAACTTGAGGAAGGCGAACCCATGGAACAGCCGATCGTTGCCGGCGTGGCCCACGACCGCTCCGAGGCCAAGGTCACCGTCTACGGCGTCCCGGACTTCCCGGGCAAGGCCGCTGAGGTGTTCAACGTGGTCGCCACGGCCGGCGTGAACATCGACATGATCGTGCAGAACGTCCCCCGCGTGGAGACCGGACGCACGGACATCTCCTTCACCCTGCCGATCACCGACGGCAAGACGGCCATGGAGGCCCTGGACGCCGCCCGGGAGGAGATCGGCTTCGAGGACGCCATCCTCAACCCGCACGTCGGCAAGCTCTCCGTGATCGGCGGCGGCATGCGCTCCAACCCGGGCGTCTCCGCCACGTTCTTCGACGCCCTGAAGCAGGCCGGCGTGAACATCGAGATGATCACCACCTCGGAGATCCGGATCTCCATCATCACCCGCGAGGACATGCTGGACACCGCCGTGCGCGCCGTCCACCAGGCCTTCGGCCTTGATGCAGACGAGGAAGCCACCGTCTACGGCGGCACCGGCCGCTGAGCCGGCGGTAGAGGCGGCCGCCGAGTCGGCCCCTGGAACCCACCACACACCAAGCCCGACGCCGGCCGCGCATCTCGCGCGGCCGGCGTCGGGCTTCGTGCCTGTTGTCGTGCTGGTGCTTTTAGGGAGCTCTGCGGGCCAACCCCACCAGCGGGGATGGCCCGCAGAGCGGGTGTGGGACGGCGACTGGGTCAGTCGCCGATCACCCCATCGGTGCGGAACATCAACTCTGCGACCTCACCGCGGGTGATGGGCTGGTCGGGGCGGAACGAGCCGTCTAGGTAGCCCCGGGAGATACCGTGGGAGGCCATCCAGGTGATCGCATCGTAAGCGGCATCAGACTCCGGCACGTCGGTGAAGCCGGCATCCTCACCGCCTAACTCCTTCTCCTCCAGTGACCGGTACACGAACGAGGCGAACTCGGCGCGGCTCACCTGGCGGTCCGGCTTGAACGTCCCGTCCTGGTAGCCCACGGAGATCTCGTTGACCTGGGCCCAGGAGATGGGCTCGTAGAACGTGTGGTCCACCGGAACATCCGGGAAGGTCTCCCCGTCGGGGGTGAAGTCCTGGTCTGCATAGCGGTACACGAACGCCACCGATTCACCGCGGTTGATGTCTCGGTCCTTGCCGTAGCTGCCGTCGCTGTACCCCTCGGTGATCGCCGCGCACTGCATCCATCGCACGGAGTCGTAGAAGCGAGATTCCGGAGCGTTGTCCGTGAAGTTCTCGGCCTCGCAGTCGGCCGGGCCCCCTCCCACGGTCACGGTGACCGAGGTCCGGGTGCCGGGCGCCCACTCGACGGCACCCTTCCAGGTGCCCGGAGTCAGACCCTGCCACTCGACGGCGACCGGCTCGGTCTGACCGTTCTCCACGGCCAGCGGGTCCGGGGTGATGGTCAGGTTGCCGGAATCGCCCTCAAGGACCACGGTCTCCATGGTGCCGGGGACCGAGGCACCGCCCGGTGAAGAGTACAGGTTCGAGACTGCGTGGTACTCGCCCGGGACCGGATCCGTCAGGACCAGTTCCTCGGAACCGGAGGCGGTGGCCTCCTGGATGACTTCGCCCTCCGGAGTGATGACGAACAAGTCCCAATCGGACTGTTCGTCTCCCGCGTTGAGCGACCATGTCACCGAGGTGGCCCCTTCGGGGACCACGGTCTCCGTGACATGGTTGGAGGCGTTGTCCTGACCGAGCAACGCTCCAGGAACCTTGGAGAACTCCTCTACCTTGGCCAGGCCCAGGCCTTCGATCTCTGGCTCGAGGGCACCGGTGATGCCGGACTCGAGCTCGGTCTCGGCAGCGCCGGACGCGCCTTCACCGGCGATGGCATCCTCCGCCAGGACGTCCACTGCACGCACGGTCACCGGGGAGGTGACGGCGGCGGCCCCCGGACGGGTCCAGGTGAAGGACCCGTGGGCCCACTCGTCCGCGGCGGCGTCCGTGCGGGTCAACGTGATCTCCACCGGCTGAGACTCGCCGGCCTCCAGAGACAGGGTGGACGGCTCGGCCGTCACCTCGTAGCCGGGCACGGAGCCGCTGGCGGCCCAGGTCCCGGTCTCGGTGGCCGTAACGGTGCGGGTCACGGTGGCCGAACCCAGCAGGTCGTTCACCGCGATCGATGCCACGTTGATGTCCCGGCCAGTGGTCTCACCCAGGATGAGGGCGTCCCACTGGCGGGCGTCGGCCTCGTAGACCAACCCCGGCTCCACCATCGCGACCGGGTCGGCGGAGCCGGCACCGGTGGCGAAGTTGTCCGCGCTGGCCGAGCCATCGGCATTGAGGACGTCACCGGCAGTGGTCATCATGGCCGACTTGATGGCCATAGGGGACCAGTCCGGCTTCTCCGCGCTCATGAGTGCGGCCATGCCGGCCAGGTTCGGGGCGGCCATGGAGGTTCCGGACATCAGCCCGTAGGAGTCGCCGTTGTACGCCGGGTCCAACGGAGAGACGCCGGCCAGGACGTTGACGCCCGGGGCGGCGATGTCCGGCTTGAGCAGCTCGGAGTCCACCGCGGTGGACGGGCCGCGCGAGGAGAACCCGGCGATCTGGGGCACAGGGACCGGGGCCAGGCCTGTGGTGTCACCGACCACGAGGGTCGCCGTCTGGTCAGTGGCGGCCACCAGCTCCTTGATGGACTCGTCCGAGGTGTGCACGGTGGGCACCGCATGGAGGTCAGCATCCTCGGAGCCGCCGCCGATGTTCACCAGGACCATGCCGACACCGCCGGCCTGGGCGACGGCGACCGATTTGGCCGCACGGTCAACCACGCCACGGTCACAGACCACGATCTTGCCGGCAGCAGTGGCCGGGTCCAGGGATCCGGGTGCGCACAGCTGGACGTCACCGGTCGACTGGCCGGCGAGTTCGACCTCGCTGGCCAGGACGATCTCCGCCGGCCCCACACCCTCGGGCATGGAGGAGACCCCGCGGAACTTTGCACCGTCCGGGAACTCCACGGTGCCGGACAGTTCATTGGAGAACGTCGAGGCGGCCACGGAGGTCAGCCAGGGAGCTGAATGGTTGACGGTCTGAGCGATGGGCCCGGAGTTGCCGGCGGAGGCCGAGACGAAGATCCCGGCCTCGGCGGCTGACTTGAAGGCCAGAGAGACGGGATCCACCACGGAGTTGTTCGATCCGGAGATCGAATAGTTCAGCACGTCGACGCCGTCGATGATGGCCTGCTCGATGGCCGCCACCGAGGCGGTGCCATAGCACCCGCCCGTCGCCGGGTCCGTGTCCTCCCAGCAGACCTTGTAGACGGAGACGGCTGCCTGCGGCGCCACGCCGGAGCCCTCACCGTAGGAGTTGCCGCCATTGAAGACCTGGTCAACACCGTTGTTGCCCGCCGCCGTGGTGGCGGTGTGGGTGCCGTGCGAGGAGATGTCGAGAGGGGACAGCCGCTCCCGGGGATCGCGCTGATCCGCGGGGACGAAGGCTTCGAAGTCCTCGGAGAAGTAGCGGGCGGAGAGCACCTTGGAGTTGCACTCCTCGCCGGAGAAGTCCTCCCCCGCCTCGCAGTCTCCGCGGAAGGTGGTGCCGTCGGCCTTGAGCATGGCAATCCGGCCAGCGGAGTCAAGGTACGGTTCACCGACCTGGGGTTCACCGGAGAGTGCCGGGACGGGTTCCCCGGCGAGCATCTCCTGCTCGGGGTAGTAGCCGGTGTCGATGACACCGACCACGACGCCCTTGCCGGCGACGTCCAGCCCGCCGTACTGGTTGTTCCAGGCACCTTGTGGCCCGGGCAGGCCCAGGAACTCGGTGGACGAGTAGTCCGGGGCGTATTCCTCCACCTCGGAGACGGCCAGGACGCGGTCGTCCTTGGACAGTTCGCGCGCCTGCTCGGCGGTGAGATCGGAGACGAAGGCGTTGAGTGCCGTGGTGAAGTGCTTGTCGACGGACAGCGAAGCCGACGAGGCGACCTCCAACTGGCCCGCAGTGAGGTGCCGATCGTACTTCTGGACTGCTGCGGATTCCACCTCGAAAGTGCCGTCCGTGGCGGCAGTGGCCGGGAACCCGTCCGTGCCGCCCTGGTAGGTGGCCACCGGATCCTCCTTGAGGATCACGAAGTAGCGGCCGTCCTTGTACTCCGCGCCAGCCTGCAGCGCCTGGTCGATCGAGGGATACGAGCCGCCGCCGGACGGAGCCGCGACGGCCGGCATGGCCGCGAGCGGCGTGGCCAGCAGGCCGATCCCCGCCAATGTGGCGGTCAGCGCCCGGCGTCGCCGAGCTGTTTTGGGGTTCCTGGACATGAACCTCGCCTTTCCTCACCAAGGTGCGAGCCGGGCACGGGTGTGCCCGGCGAGTGATCTCCGTGGTTGCTGCATGAGGCTACCGCGATGTTCGGCCGAGACGAGCACGAGTCGGTGCGGAAGCCATTGTGAGAGCGGCGCGAGTGATGCGAACCACAGAGGTGGGATGACGGCAACTTACCCGAGCGGCACGACCAACGGAAGTCCTGAAACAGACCTTTTACACGCGGATGCCTCACCTCTTGCCCGGCCAGCCGCCTCACCTGCGCGGATCCGCCGGGAACCGTACGCTGGTGGGGTGCCAGCTTCCCTCCCCGCCCGCTCCGCCGACCCGTTGACCGCTGGTGGGCTCCGGGTGCTGTCCGTGGAGCAGTGGCAGGCCACCGCCACGGCCCACCGCCAGCGCATCGCGGCCTACACGGCGCCCCTGAAGGACCTGCATTCCCGCGGTGTACGGCACCCGGTCCACGACTTCCTGTTCTCCTACTATTCGCTCACCCCGGGCGCCCTCGAACGCTGGCACCCGGGGGCCGGCGTTGTGCTGGCTGCGCCGGCCCGGCCTCACGACGACGGCCACGCGGCACCCACGGGCGGGCCAGGATCCGGGGGCGGAGGGAAGTTCTACCGGTGGGTGGAGCCCTGCCCCGGGCTTCCCGACGGCGGTTGGACCGTGGATGTGCCCGCGTTCGCCGCACGCCGGGCCGCGATGATCGAGTTCGCCGGGCGCATCCTCGGCCTGACGGCGCAAAGGCCGGCCCGGCTGGCCTGCTTCGGCCTGCACGAATGGGCCATGGCCTACCGATCCGAGGTCCACGGAATCCGCCACTCCACCGTGCCGCTGCGACTGGGCCCGGATGGCACGAACCGGGTGGTCGAGGACAACCGGATCGCCTGCTCGCACTTCGACGCCTTCCGCTTCTACGCTCCCGAGGCGGTGGAACTGAATGAGCTGCAGCCCACGCGCGAGACGCAGGCGGACCTGGAACAGCCCGGGTGTCTGCACGCCAACATGGATGTCTACAAGTGGGCCTACAAGCTGATGCCGGCGGTCAGCTCGGACCTGGTGGCGGACTGCTTCGAGCTCGCCTGGCGCATCCGGACCATGGACATGCGGGCATCCCCCTACGAACTGACCGACTGGGGGCTGGAGCCGATCCGGATCGAGACCGCCGAGGGCCGTGCCGAGTATGTGCGCCTGCAGCGGGGGTTCGCCGCGGAGGCCAATGTGCTGCGCGGCCGGCTGCTGGCGGAACTGGACACCGTGAGGGTCCTGGCCGCGGAGACGAGGACACCATGATCGGCGCCCTGCTCGCCCTCGGATGCTGGCTGCTGTACCGGAAAATGTGGCGGACCGAGCCACGCCGGCTGCGCACCGCCGTCGTGCTGTTGGTGGGGGCATGGTTCGCATGGGGTGCCGTGGTGGAGGTCATCGGATACTTCTCCCCCCAGGTGCAGGCGCTGATCGGCCTGGTGCTCCTGGCGTTGCCGTTCTCCGTTCTGGTGCTGGCCGGATTCCTCATCCGCAACGGTTTCCAGATGGTAGGGCGAGAGGGCCGGAGTCTGGGCAACCTGCTCTCGCTGCTGGCCGGATTCGCCCTGCTGGCGCTGCCCGTGGCAGCGTTCCTCTTGGTCGCGACGCTGCATCCCGTGGGCATCGGGGCGGCGGCGTTTGCCTTCTTCGCCTCCGCCCAGGTTGGGCTGTCCTTCGTGACATTCCTGGTGTTCACGGTCGTGTACGCCCGGCGGGAGCCGCGCCCGGGGGCGGACGCCGTGGTGGTGTTGGGATCCGGCCTCATCGACGGGAACGTGACCCCACTGCTCGCCTCCCGCCTGGACCGGGGACGGCAGGCCTGGCAGGCCCAGCTGGCACCGTCCCCCTCGAGCACACCGGCCGCCGGGACGGCACCGGAATTGTCCATGGCAGCACCCGGCCGTGGGGTGCCCCTCATCCCGTCCGGCGGCCAGGGTCCGGACGAGCCGCGCCCGGAGGCGGTCGCCATGGCCGCCTATCTCGTGGACCACGGTGTGCCGCCGGAGCTGGTCCTGCCGGAGGAGCGCTCAAGCACCACGGAGGAGAACCTGCGACTCTCGAGGGAGATCGCCGACGGCGCGTTACCCCAGGGCGCCAGCCCCGGACACCTGCTGGTGGCCACGAACGAGTATCACGCGCCGCGGGCGGCCCTGCTCTCCCGGCGGATCGGCGTGGACGCGGACGTGGTGGGCGGCAGCACGGCCGGCTACTACGTCCCCAGCGCCTACCTGCGCGAGTTCCTGGCCGTCATGGTGATGAACAAGCGCACCCAGATCCTGCTGGCCATCCCGGGGCTTCTGCTCTCGGCGGGACTCACCGCACTGTTGGTGATGTATCAACTCAACGCCGGGCCGTAGCGGTGTTCCGGCCTCCCTCGGGCCCCGTAGCGCAGCCCGAGGTTGATCTGGCCCGTCTGGGCCAGGTGGGAGAGGTACCGCTGGGCGGTGGCCCGAGAGATCCCCACGGCCTCCGCCACCTCCATCACAGTGAGATCCTCCGTAGCCGCGGCGACGGCCTCCAGCACGGACTGCTCGGTGGTGGAGGCGGCTGAGGCCGGAGCCTGCTCGGACTCCACCAGCAGCACCCGGCGGGCACGGTCGATCGCCACCTGGTCATGGGTGCCGCCCGCCAGCAATCGGCGGTACCGCGCATAGGCCCGCAGACGGTCCGCGAGCGCCTTCTCGGCGAAGGGCTTCACCAGGTAGGCCAGGGCCCCGCGCCGCAGGGCCGTCCGCACCGACTCGCCCTCCCCGGAGGCGCTGAGCACGAAGGCGTCCACGTCCAGGACGCTCAGCAGGTCCAGCCCGGACACGTGCGGCAGGTACAGGTCCAGCAGCACCAGGTCCGGCCGTGCCTCCGCCACGGTGCGGGCCACCACGCGAGCGTCATTCACGGGCGGCAGCGCCGTGAAGCCAGGCACCGCGTCCACGTAGGCGGCATGCATGGACGCCACCCGGAAGTCGTCGTCCACCACCAGGACCGTCAGGTCCGTGGAGTTCTCCGTCATCTCTCACCCTCCATCGATGTGCTCAGGACCCCGGGGATGCGCGCGCAGAACACCGCTCCTGAGTGCTCTGTTCCCGCCTCGTCCAGGCCCCCAGGGTCCGCCAGCCACACGTCCCCGCCCCGCTGGCGCGCCAGCCGACGGGCCAGGGACAGACCGACGCCGTGCCCGTGCGCCTCGTGCTCCCCGCCCTCTCGGGTGGTGGCGCCCGGGGCGAAGACGTCCAGGCCCGCCGGCACACCGTCGCCGGAGTCGGCCACCGCCAGGTGCAGGGTGTCCCCCTCCCCCAGCAGGTCGACCTCGACCCACGGGACGGCGTCACCCCGGTCATCAGCGCCGGCCGGGACCGCGTCGTGGCCCTCCGTCCCGTGCCCTTCCAGGGCCGCGCGCACGGCGTTGTCCACGAGGTTGCCGAGCACCGCCGTCGCATCCTGGGGATCCACCACGGTCTGCCAGAAGGACGTCTCCGGCCCCACCCGCAGTTCCACGCCGAGCTCGTGGGCCTGCACGCCCTTGGCGCCCACGAAGGCCCGTAGGAACGTGTCCTGCACGGCGTCGATCCGGGGCACCGGATCCTTCACGGGGCCGGACTCGATGACCTGGTGCAGGAACTCCCGGGCCGCCTCCAGCTGGCCAGCCGCCAACAGGCCGGACAGGGCGTGCAGTCGATTGGCGAACTCGTGCCGCTGGGCGCGCAGGGCCGAGGCCATGGTCTCCACGGCGTCCAACCGGCTGCCGAGCGCCTCCACCGCCGTGGTGTCCTTCAGCATGACCACCCCTCCCAGGTCCACGCCGTCCCGGTGCACGGGCACCACGGAGGCGATCATCGAGGATTCGCCCACGGCCAGCCGCAGGCCGGTGGCTGATGCCCCGGACTGCAGGGCTCCGGCCACCGCCTCCGTCAGCGTCCCCGGCAGGCCGGACTCGTCATAGCGGCGGCCCACCACGTCGCCCGGATCATCCCGGTGCGGCAGGCCCAACAGCATGCGGGCCGCCTTGTTGCGCACCGTGATGATCCCCTCCGGACTGACGCCGATCACCCCGTCCTGCACCCCGTAGAGCACGGCCGCCTGATCCCGCGCGGAGGCGGCGATCTCGTCCGGTTCCAGCCCCAGGGTCAGGCGCCGGAGCCGGCGCTTGAGGTACACGGCGGACAGCAGGGCGAGGCCGAGGCCCACCACCCCGACGACGGCCACGGACACCGCGGCCTGGCGCACGTCTGCGGCGACGGCGGCCACCCCCACGCCTACGCTGATCTCCCCCACCACGCGCTCTCCGTCGCCGGACCAGACGGGCACCTTGGCCCGCACCGATTCACCCAGGGTGCCGCGTTCGGTCGAGGTGTCCTCCACCCCGCGCAGCGCCACCGGATCGGTGCTGACCCGCTGGCCGATGAGGTCAGGATTGGGGTGGACCAGCCGCAGCCCGCGGTCCTCGGTGGCGATGACGAACAGGGCTCCGGTCCTCTCGCGCACCCCCTCGAGGGTGGCCTGCAGGGGGCCATCGGCGAGCTGCACCGGGTCCAGGGTCTCGAGCTCCGCCTGAGCGGCGACCAGCTCACGGACGTCCGGGATGGAGGCGACCGACCTGGCGATGCCGAGGGCCTGCTGTTCGGCCTGGTCGTGGATGCGCTGGGCCGTCAACCACACGATGGCCAGCAGGCAGATCACCAGCGTGCCGGCCACGGCGGCGAGCACCAGGGCCGTCATGCGCTCGGAGAAGGTTCCCCGAACGGGCCGCTGCGCATCCATGCCCGTCAGTCTAGGGTCCGGCGGCTCGCGGAAGACGCGGCGGATCGCTGTGAGCACAATGCACACAATGCGCCGAACGGGTTCTTCGCCCACTTGCGAGCACAACCACTTTCCGTGGTCCGGGTCACCGTAGGGTGACTGCAATCTGCGGACCTTCGTGGTCCCCGTCACACGCCCCGGTGAAAGCCGGCACACCTCTCGAACCAGGAGTACCCATGCTCGTCCTGCTGGGCTTCGCGATGGTGGCCACCTTCATGGCCCTCATCATGACGAAGCGGATGACGCCCTTGTTGGCACTGATCCTCGTCCCCACGATCTTCGGCCTGTTCACCGGCGCCGGGCTCGGCCTGGGGGACATGATCCTCGAGGCCGTCGGCCAGATGGCCCCCACCGCCGCGCTGCTGATGTTCGCCATCGCCTATTTCGGCATCATGATCGACGTCGGCCTCTTCGACAAGCTGGTCAACTGGATCGTCCGGGTGGTCGGCCACGACCCGGCCAAGGTGGTCATGGGCACCGCCCTGCTGACCGCCGTCATCTCGCTCGACGGGGATGGGTCCACCACCTTCATCGTGGTCACCGCGGCCCTGTTGCCGGTCTACCACCGCCTGGGCCTGAGCCCCGTGGTGCTGACCTGCGTGGCCGGGCTGACCAACGGCACCCTGAACATCGTCCCCTGGGGCGGCCCCACCGTGCGCGCCGCCGCCGCCCTGAACGTGGACGCCGCGGACATCTTCGTCCCGATGATCCCCTCGATGATCGTGGGCCTCGCCGTGGTCTTCGTCTTCGCCTGGTTCCTCGGCGTCGCCGAGCGCCGCCGCCTGCGCCGTGAGGACCCGGCCCGTTGGGGCCGTGCGGAGCAGAGGTTCGACGCCGATTCCGTCACCTTCGGCGGTCAGGGCACCACCGGCAGTGGTACCGATGACGCTGCGGGTCAGGGTTCAGGCGCTGCGGGTCAGGGTTCAGGCGCTGCCGGTGAGGGTTCAGGCGGCGCCGGTCGTCGCGGGCGCCGCTCCGGTGAGCCCGCGCCCACCGGGACCGTGGGCACCTCCGGTGAGGGTGCCGGCGTCGCGCTGATGGAACGCACCGAGACCGCCGATTCCCCTGCGGGGCCGGATATGTCGGATACCGCGTTGGACCCGAACCGGGAGACCCTGCGTCCGAAGCTGTTCGTGTTCAACCTCGTGCTGACCGCGGTCATCATGGTGCTGCTCGTGGCGGACATCCTGCCGCTGGCCTACCTGTTCATGATCGGCACCGCGATCGCCCTGCTGGTGAACTTCCCGAACGTCAAGAAGCAGGCCGAGGTGCTGGGCAACCACTCCTCGTCCATCGTCGCCGTGGTCTCCATGGTGTTCGCCGCCGCCGTGCTGACCGGCGTGCTCACCGGAACCGGCATGGTGGACGCGATGTCCACCTGGCTCGTGGACGTGATCCCGGACTCGATGGGCCCGATCCTCGCGGTGCTGACCGGCCTCATCTCCATCCCGGCCACGTTCTTCATGAGCAACGACGCCTTCTACTTCGGCATCCTGCCCGTGCTGGCCGAGACCGGCGCGCACTACGGGATCCCGGCCGTGGACATGGCGCGGGCCTCCATCACCGGCCAGCCGGTGCACATGCAGTCCCCGCTCGTGCCGGCGATCCTGCTGCTGGTCTCCATGGCCAAGGTGGATCTGGGCGACCACCACAAGAAGGTGCTCTGGCGGGCCTGCATCGTCTCGCTGGTCATGCTGGCCTCGGGTGTGCTCTTCGGGGTCATCGGCATCTACAACTGACCGCCCGGCCCACCCGAACCCAACCCAACCCAACCGTTGAGCCTGGAGGGATTCACGCCCAGACGGGTGAAATCGGTGAATCCCACCAGGCTCAACGTGGAGCTGCGGAGACCTCACCGTCGCGGTAGAACCAGGTGCCCTGGCGGCGCACGAAGCGGGATGTCTCGTGCTGGGTGTGCCGGCCCGCCGGGGTGCGGTAGTGGGCGGTGAAGGTGACCGAGCCGTCGTCGTCGAAGGGGCCGCCGCCGGCGGTGGACTCGACGTCCAGGCGCAACCAGCGGACCTGGTCACCCGACTCATCCGCCGGCCCGTCCAGGGCCAGTTGCGCCGGCCGGGTCTCAGGTGCCCACGTCGCCAACAGATAGGCCTCGGCCTCCGCCAACTCCCCCGTGGCAGCGAGCGCGAACGCCGCGTACCGCGAGCGCATCAGGGCCTCGGCGGTGGGGGCGGCCAGGGTGCCCTCCGCGGCGAACCTCCCGTGCAGGCGACCGCAACAGGAGCCGTAGACATCACCACCACCGCAGGGGCACCTGCGCTCTGCGGAGGCTCGGCCGGCGGCGTGATCCACGGGCGGGTTCTCGGACGTGTTCATCGTTTCAGCGTAGGCGGATCGGGCCGGCCGGTCACGGCTAGACTGAGTCAAGCCCTCACGCATACCACCGGGAGTCCTCCATGCCCACGATCGTCGTCGACGTCATGCCCAAGCCCGAGATCCTTGACCCGCAGGGCAAGGCCATCGCCGGGGCCCTGCCCCGCCTCGGTTTCACCGGATTCGCGTCGGTCCGCCAAGGCCGCCGCTTCGAACTGACCGTGGACGGCGAGGTCACCGAAGACGTCCTCGCCCAGGCCCGGAAGGCCGCCGAAGAGCTGCTCTCCAACCCGGTCATCGAGGACGTGGTCAACGTCGCCGTGCTGACCGAGTCGGCCCAGAATGAGAGCCCGAGCGCCCGATGACCGCGCAGAATACCGAACTGCCGCTCATCGGTGACTACTCCACCGCCGGGCCCGTCCTGACCGGCGCGCGCATCGGCGTGGTGACCTTCCCCGGCACCCTGGATGACCGGGATGCCGCCCGCGCCGTGCGCCTGGCCGGCGGCGAGGCCGTGCCCCTGTGGCACGCCGAACCCGAGGGTGCAGCGGCCCTGTCCTCCCTGGACGCCGTGATCATCCCCGGCGGCTTCTCCTACGGCGACTACCTGCGCGCCGGGGCCATCGCCCGCTTCGCCCCGCTGATGGACGCCATCATCGCCGCGGCCGGAGGCAGGGCCGGGAACGACGCCGGCTCGGGCACCCCGGGAGGTTCGGCCGCCGGCCTGCCGGTCCTCGGCATCTGCAACGGCTTCCAGATCCTCACCGAGTCGCACCTGCTGCCCGGCTCGATGATCAAGAACGAGAACCTCAAGTTCCTCTGCCAGGACCAGGTGCTGCGCGTGGAGAACAACGCGACCGCCTGGACCCGGGAGTTCACCGCCGGTGAGGAGATCACCGTGCCGCTGAAGAACCAGGACGGCCAGTACGTGGCCGACGAGAAGACCCTGGACCGCCTCGAGGGCGAAGGCCTGGTGACCTTCCGCTACGTCGGCGGCAACCCCAACGGCTCCCGCCGGGACATCGCCGGCATCACCAATGCCGCCGGCAACGTGGTGGGCCTCATGCCGCACCCGGAGCATGCCGTGGAGCCCGGCTTCGGCCCGGACTCCGCCGCAGGCATGCGCCTGGGCACGGACGGGCTCGGCATCTTCACGTCCGTGGTGGCATCGATCGCAGGAGGCGCCCAGTGACCACTGGTACCCAGAACACCCCGCCGGCAGACGCACGGCAGTTCAACATCGACACGGTGGAACACGCCGCCACCACCCCGGACACCGAGCTGCCCTGGGCTGAGTTGGGCCTGAAGCAGAACGAGTTCGACGAGGTCGTGAAGATCCTCGGCCGCCGGCCCACCGCCGCCGAGCTGGCCATGTACTCCGTCATGTGGTCCGAGCACTGCTCCTACAAGTCCACCAAGGTGCACCTGCGCCAGTTCGGGGACAAGCTCACCGAGGACATGAAGAAGGACCTGATGGTCGGCATCGGCGAGAACGCCGGCGTGACCAACCTGGGTGACGGCTGGGCGGTGACCTTCAAGATCGAGTCCCACAACTCCCCCTCCTTCGTGGAGCCCTACCAGGGTGCGGCCACCGGCATCGGCGGCATCGTCCGGGACATCATCTCCATGGGCGCCCGCCCGGTGGCCGTCATGGATCCGCTGCGCTTCGGGGCCATCGACCACGAGGACTCCCAGCGCGTGGTGCACGGCGTGGTCGCCGGAATCGGCGGCTACGGCAACTCCCTGGGCCTGCCGAACATCGGCGGCGAGACCGTGTTCGATCCGATCTACCAGGGCAACCCGCTCGTCAACGCCCTCGCGGTGGGCGTGCTCCGCCACGAGGACCTGCGTCTGGCCAACGCCTCCGGCGTGGGCAACAAGATCGTGCTGTTCGGCGCCCGCACCGGGGGTGACGGGATCGGCGGCGCCTCCGTGCTGGCCTCCGAATCCTTCGACGACACCAAGCCCTCCAAGCGCCCCGCCGTCCAGGTGGGCGACCCGTTCGCCGAGAAGGTGCTCATCGAGTGCTGCCTCGAGCTGTTCAAGTCCTCCCTGGTGGAGGGCATCCAGGACCTCGGCGCCGCCGGGATCTCCTGCGCCACCTCCGAGCTGGCCTCCAACGGCGAGGGCGGCATGCAGGTCGAGCTGACCGATGTGCTGCTGCGGGACCCCACCCTGACCCCGGGTGAGATCCTCATGTCCGAGTCCCAGGAACGCATGATGGCCGTGGTGAACCCGGCCAACGTGGAGGCCTTCGAGGCCGTCATGGCCAAGTGGGGAGTCGAGTACTCCTGGCTCGGCGAGGTCACGGACACCAACCGCCTCATCATCACGTGGGACGGCGAGACCATCGTGGACGTGGACCCGAAGACCGTGGCCCATGACGGCCCGGTCTACGACCGCCCGTACCACCGCCCCGCCGGGCAGGACGCCCTGGAGGCCGACCGCTTCCGCGACTCGGCAGCGGGAGCCGACCTGCCGGCGTCGGGCGATGCGCTCCGCGCCACGGTCCTGGAACTGATGGCCAGCCCGAACATGTGTGACAAGTCCTGGATCACCAGCCAGTACGACCGCTACGTGGGCGGCAACACCGCCCTGGCGGCCCCGGATGACGCCGGCGTGATCCGCGTGGACGAGGAGACCGGCCTCGGGGTGGCCGTGGCCACCGACGCCAACGGACGCTACGCCTTCCTGGACCCCTACGCCGGCGCGCAGCTCGCCCTGGCGGAGTCCTACCGCAACGTCGCCACCTCCGGCGCCATCCCGATGGCCGTCTCCGACTGCCTGAACTACGGCTCCCCCGAGGACCCGGAGGTCATGTGGCAGCTCGCGGAGGGCATCCGGGGACTCTCGGACGCCTGCCTCGAGCTCGGCATCCCCGTGACCGGTGGCAATGTCTCCCTGTACAACCAGACCGGCGCCAACCCGATCCATCCGACCCCCGTGGTGGCCACGCTCGGCAAGTTCGACGACGTGGGCCGGCGCACCCCCTCCGGCTTCCACGCGGAGGCGGACGGCCAGGCCGTGTACCTCATGGGCGTGACCCGGGACGAGCTGGACGGCTCCGAGTTCGCGAACCTGCGCGGGCACCTGGGCGGTGTGCCGCCGCAGGTGGACCTGGTCGCGGAGAAGCTGCTCGGCGACCTGCTCATCAACGCCTCCCGTGACGGCATGATCGACGCCGCCCACGACCTCTCCGAGGGTGGGCTCGCCGCCGCGCTGTCCGAGATGGTGCTGCGCTTCGGCGTGGGCGCGCGGGTCTCACTGGACGAAGTCCAGCACCGCGACGGCGTGGACGCCTTCACCGCGCTGTTCTCCGAGTCGCAGGCCCGCGCCCTCGTGGCCGTGCCGCGCACCGAGGAGGTCCGGTTCAAGGACATGACCACGGCCCGCCGCTTCCCGGTGGCCCGCATCGGCGTGGTGGACGCGGCCTCCGGCTCCCTCGAGGTGCAGGACCAGTTCACCCTGCCGATCGAGGAGCTGCGCGCCGCCTGGGCCGGCACCATGCCGAAGTACTTCGGCTGATCTGACCCCGCCAGGACACCCGCCCGACGCCGGCACCCACCCTGGGTGCCGGCGTCGGGCTTTTCTGTGGTGCCGGTTGCCCGGCAGCACTCCGCGCGGTGTCCGCGGGGAAGATCAGTATGCGGAGCGGGACTCGTTGGCCCGCCACGCCTCGAAAGGCGCGGCGGCGCGGTCCGTGGGATGGTGGACCACGGGCATGGCGTCCCGGCGTCCCGGTGCCTCGAAGTACTCGTAGAACGCGGCGTCGTCAAAGCCGGCAGCCGCAGCGTCATGACGGTCCGCCGCGAACACCACCCGGGTGATGCGGGACCACAGGGCGGCGCCCAGGCACATGGGGCACGGCTCGCAGCTCGCATAGAGCACGGCCCCACTCAGGTCGAAGGTCCCCAGTCCGAGCCCGGCAGACCGGATGGCCTCCACCTCGGCATGGGCCGTCGGGTCGTTGGTGACGGTGACCCGGTTGGTCCCCTGAAAGACCTGGCCGTCCGCGGACACCACGAGCGCGCCGAAGGGACCGCCGTTCGTTGCGGCATTGGACGCGGCCAGATCGATGGCCCGGGACACGTGCGCCTCGATGAGGGAGTTGGCGGCGGCATCCATCCCGGAGTCCGGCCGGGAGTCCGCCCCCGCAGGCACGCTTGCGGACACCTTCGTGTGAACGCCTGTGGTGCTGCCCGTGACCACGCGGGCCTGCTCGGCTCGCGGCCGGGGCCGGTCGATCTGCTCGACGCCGGCCACCGCACCCACCGGGATCGGCCCACCATAGACGTGGGGGAACCACTCCCCGCCGGGGTCCGCGGGTACTCCGGGCTCGAGAACCACCCGCAGACCGGCCCCGTGCAGGGTCTCCTCGTTCATGGTCAACAGGACCAGCGGCTCGGTGACGTCGGCATAGACGGCATCCAGGACCAGGGCGACCTGGCGCGGACCGGCACTGGCGTGGAGGAAACCGACCTTCTCGATAGACGCATCGCGGGTGGACCGGTCATAGAAGCCGATGTCCACCGCCCGTTCCCAGTCGGCGGCTGCGGCAATGTGCTGAATGGGCATGGGGCCCAGTGTGGCAGAAACGCTGTTATCCGTCTCCGGTCCCCAGCCCTCGCATCGGTGCTGGCAGGGGAGAACTACCAGGCGCCCTCACCGGGGCGAGTCAGCCGACCTGCAGCTCGCCCATCTCGTCCCAGCCCTCGCCCTCGATCTGACGGCTGACGATCTGGGGGGTGGCGGCCAAGAGCGGACGCATGGACTCCAGCCCAGCGGCGAAATGGTCGGAGGTGACGTGGGCTTCTCCAGCACCATCCTTGAAGGCCTCGACCAGGACGAACTCGTTCGGGTCCTCCACGCTGCGGGACCACTCGAACCAGAGGTTGCCCTCCTCGGCGCGGGTAGCGGACGTGAACTCGGCGACCGAGTCCAGGAAGGTGTCGGTGTATTCGGGCTTGACCTGGTACTTGACGACAATGAAGATCATGGGTCCAGCCTATCCAGTCCGGTGGACGCCGTCAGTACTCAACTATGCAGGGACGGGTCCTTCCGGACCTCGATCACCGGGCAGGTGTCCATGACCACGTCCAGCCCGGCGTCCACCGCACGCTGGGCCGCCTCCTCGTCGATCACCCCGAGTTGGAGCCAGACGGCCTTCGCCCCGGTCTCGATGGCCTGGTCCACGATCGCCCCGACCTTCTGCGAGTTCACGAAGCAGTCGACCACGTCGACCGTGCCGGGGATGTCCGCCAGCGCCCGGTAGCCGCGTTCGCCGTGGACCTCCTGTGCACCGAGGTTGACCGGGATGATCTCCATGCCCTGCTCGTCCCGCAGGAACTTCGCCACCCCGACGGCGGCGCGGCGCGGATTGGGCGTGAGCCCGACGACGGCCCAGCGGGCCCCACGATTCGTCAACAGCCTGCGGACGGTCGCCGGATCATTGGTGTGTGCCATGGGCCTACGGTACGCGGACGGACTCGGTTCGTCAGATCCTGGTTCCACGGCCTGAAGAACCGGCCCCGTCCCCTCCACTCGGAGGAGACGGGGCATGATCAGGAGGCTTGCCGTTCATCGGCCGGCATCACCGGGTCTCGCGGCCTGGCCAGTGCGGGACCCGTGCGATCGGTTCAGTCCTGCGCGCTGACCTGGCTCGCGTAGCTGTGCAGGATGACCGCGACCTCGCCGCGCGTGATCGGACGGTCCGTGCGGTAGGTCCCGTCCGCATAGCCTTTGGCCAGGCCGGCCTCCGCCATCCAGTTCACTGCCTCGAAGTGCGAGTCCGACAACGGGACGTCTTTGAAGCCGGTCTCGGTGAAGGTGCCGTCCGGATCCGCCGCCCGGTACAGGAACGAGGCGAACTCGCCGCGGGTCACGTCCCGGTCAGACTTGAACTCCCCGTCGACATAGCCGCTGGTGATCCCGTTGGCTGCGGCCCAGCCGATCGCCTCAAAGAACGTGTGGTTGGCGTCGACGTCCGAGAACGGTGCTCTGTCCGCGGTGTACTCCGGGCCCAGGTGGCGGAAGATGAACGCCAGCGACTCGCCACGGGAGATGTCCCGATCCTTCCGGTAGGTTTTGTCCGCATAGCCTTCGGTGAGGCCGGATTCCTGCATCCAGCGGACCGCCTCGTAGAAACGCGAGCCCTCGGGATTGTCGGTGAAGTCCTCGCTCACAGGGGGCTCCGGAGCCGCCTCCACCACGACGGAGCGGGAGGCGATGGCCTGGTTCCCGTTGGCGTCCTCAGCCACGTAGGTCAGGGTGTACGCCCCGGCGGTGGACGTGTCCACCGAGCCGATGACCTGCACCGACGCGGTCACGTCCCCATCGGTGTTGTCGGTCGCCGACACCCCGGCCAGAGGATCGAACTCGTCGCCCACCGTGAGGGTGGCTGCCTCCGGAACGGTCAGCTCCGGGGCAACGGTGTCGGTACCGGCCGCCACGGCGGTGAAGACGCCCATCTGCTCGGTCTCACCTGCGGCCAGGTCCTCGCCGGTCACGGCATCGCGGCTGGTGGCGTACCAGGCGTAGGTCTCACCCTCCGTCAGGCCGGCCCACTCGACCGTCGCCGGCCAACCGGACTTGGCCGTGGCCTCGCCGATCTCCTCATCGGTCGGCGTCGTGACCATGACCTGGTTGGTGGCGAAGGAGGTCTTGCGGGTCTCCAGCTGGATCGGCAGACGGGTGTCATCCTCGGTGCCGTTGTAGCGGTTGCGGTCGTCATACTCGGTCGCCCCGAAGTCATCCAGCAGCGGCGAGTAGGTGTCCACGGCCATCTCCGCGTTGTCCACGTCGATCTGCAGCAACCGGAAGAAGCTGGAACCGAACTGGAGCATGTCCGTGGCGGAGCGGCCGTCAACGCCGGTCAGGCCCAGTTCCTCGGCCGAGACCGTATAGAACTGGTAGTCGGCCAGCAGCTCGACCACGTTGTTGCCCTCGGTGCCGACGTCCTTGCGCACCTCGATGTCCACGCCGTGCTCGTGCCCGGAGAGCGCGAGGAAGACGTTGCTGTGCTTCTGGAGCAGCCCCTCGTCGATCTTCGCCCCGTCGTGGGAGAAGGTCGCGCCACGGCCATCCGGATTGGTGCTCGGCTTGCGCTGGGCATGGGTCATGATCATGGCGTTGCGGTCCGAGTACTGGTCCAGAACGCTGCTGGCCCACTCGATCTCCTCATCCGTCACGTCATAGGCGAGGTACACGGCGACGAAGTCCAGGCCGCCGGCGGTGAACAGGTCATAGTGGTTCTCGTTGTCCCCCTCCTGCCACGGCGTGTAGGTGGCGTCGGCGTCCTTCCAGCCCTGCGTCTGCTCCAGCGCCTCGTAGCGCTCGGGGCCGAAGTACTGGTTGTAGAGGTTGTCCGGGCCTACGTCCATGCCGGAGCGGTTGTCATGGTTGCCCGCGGTCACGCCGTTCGGGATCTCGGCGTCGTCCAGGATCTTCTGGGCCTCGGAGACGAACTCAAATTCCTCGACCGCGATCTGCCGGTATTCCTCCTCGTCCGCGCGCGGGGTACCGGTGTGCCAGTTCTCCATGATGTCGCCGGTGTGGGCGACATATTCAATCTTCATCTCCTCGGCGTTGGCAACGATCCACTCGGCCACGGAGGTGTAGGCGTCAGCCCAGACCGCCTGCTGCTCCTCGGAGTAGGCGTCCTCAGCAGCACCCTCGGCGAGGTACTGCGTGTCGGTGAAGTGCGCGAGCGAGAAGTCGTAGTCGGCCGGGTCCTCGAAGGAGTCGGCGACCTCGTTCTGCAGGTCGTCGGCGAAGGGGTCCTCACCGAGGACCAGGACCGAGGCCTGGCCTGCTTCGTCCAGGTGCTCTGCGCCCAGTGCACCGGACAGCACGAGTTCGCTCTCGTTGAGCCCGCGTCCGGTGGCCAGCTCGTCCCAGGACTCGTCCTCCGTGTTCCACAACAGCAGGTTGACCTGGCGGCTCGGGTCCACGGTTCCGGCCCAGCGCACCGACTGGTCCTCCGCGGCTTCGCCGACCTCGACGTCGAAGCGCTGGAACGGCATCTGTCCGGCGGTGGCGCTCAGGCTGTCCCCGGCCCCCTCGAGCTCCGTGTCCTCCGTGTAGTCGAACTCGAGCGTGGTCGGGGTCCCGTCCACGAGCCCCTGGAAACCGCCCTGGGCGACGTCCGCGCGGCCGCGGTAGAAGGTGGTGGTGACGTCACCGCCGTCGGGATTCACGGCCCGGGCGGACAGCGAGACCTTGCCGTTGCCCTGCCCGGTCTCGGTGCCGCCGCCCACCGGGATGGAGCCGGACGTGAAGGTGACCGACTCGGAGATCGGCAGGCCGAAGACGGTCTTGCCCTCGATTGAGATGGTGTGTTCACCGGCGGCCATACCGGAACCGATGACCTGGCCCGGCTCGATCGGCTCGCCATCGAGCGTGTAGGAGGTGCCGGCGGCGACGAGGCCGGGGTTGGCCCACTCGGCCCCGAACTCGGTGGCCCGGGTCAGCTCAGAGCCCTCGTCCGGGGTGGTGGACTCCAGCACGGCCTCCTGTCCGCGCAGCCCGTCGAAGGAGGCCACGTTCATGGCCGCCACCTGCTGGGCGTCCAGGGCGTCGCTGAAGATGCGGGCGGAGGCGATGGTGGAGGTGGAGTGGAACTGTGAACCACCGTTGGAGGAGTCGGCACCGATCGCCAGGTTGTGGGCCTTGGCGTTCGGGGGCCACTTGATCTCGCTGTTGGCCGTATTGACCTCGGCTGCCAGCTCCCCGTTGACGTAGAGCTTCGCGGTCTTGGACTCCCCGTCGAAGACGCCCACGGCGTGGTACCACTCGTTCGGCTCGATCTCGACGCCGGCGTTGTGATAGCTGCCGGTGTTGACCGCGAAGGTCAGCTTGTTGGCATACATGGTCATGGAGAAGCCGCCGGCTTCCTTGTTGGCGCAGAGGTTGGTCTCGCCGGAGGTCGGCAGCGCACCGTTGTAGCGGAAGGTGCATTCCACCGTCATCGAGTCGCCGAGCGTGGCGTACTGCTCACCGAGGGGGTAGAGCAACGCGTCATCGCCGTCGAAGGTGGCCGTGTTGCGGCCCAGTGCGGCGTCCTGCTCGATCACGGGCTGGCCGTGGGTGGTGACGGGCAGCCCCTGCACGGTCTCGGCGGCGGTGCCGTCGGCGAAGTCCACATTGACGACGTCGGCCTCGGGCGCCTCGATCACCACGGAGTTGGCCTCGTTGAGTGCCGCGATCTGATCGGCGGTGGCGGGAGCGCTGAACAGCCGGGCGGAGTCGATGGTGGCGATGGCGTGCTGGCCGGGCTGTCCGGGTCCGCTGTCCGCGCCGACCACCATGTTGTGGGCGGTCTCGTTCGGCGGGACGGTCATCGGACCGCCGGCCTGGGCTTCGGCGGCCAGTTCACCGTCGAGGTAGAGCTTCACGGAGTCGCCGTCGTAGACACCGGCGGCGTGGTACCAGTGCTCGGCCTCGATGTCGGCCCAGGCGAAGGTGTACCCGCCCTCGGCATGGACCATGAATCCGGCCTGGTCGCCCTTGACGACCATGGCGAAGCCGCCGGCCTCCTTGTTGCCGCAGAGGGTGTCCTCCCCGGTGGTGTCCGCGGCATCGCGCTTGAAGCTGCACTCGACGGTGAAGCCGTCGGTCAGCTGTCCGTAGTCGGACTCGGTCAGCGCGTAGGAGTAGGCGGACTCCCCGTCAAAGCCGGCCACCGAGCGGGCCAGGCTGCCGTCAATGGAGATCTGTGGGGCACCGAACGTCTCGACAGTGCGGTCCTGGGCGGCGTCCGCGGGGGTGCCGTCCTCGAATGTCACGTCGAGGAGGTCGGCGTCTGGGGCGGCCACGGCTGCGGTGGCATTGTTCACCGCCGGTGCGAGGGGAGCAGCGGAGGCAGCCGCGACCGGCATGAGCGCACCGGTGGAGGTCAGGCCGACGGACAGGGCGAGGACGGCAAGAGGCAAGCGCTTGGCGGTCATGATCCATTCTTCTGTTGAGGGGGCCGCCCGAAGGCAGCAGAGCGGTGATGACCCTCAGACGGTAAGGAGCTGTGTTGAACGCCAGCCTCTTCCTGCGTGAACGATGGAAATCAGGACCGTGAACCCGAACGCCCACCGAAGAGGCCCCGAGCCACCCGGGTCCACCCGGAGCCACCCCTGAGATGGACCCGGAACCGGCCCGGAATAGTCCCCAGGTGGGATGTTCGGTCTCGGGCGGCGCAGTAGGTTGAACGGGTTCCGGGAAATCACGCCGGATCACATCGGCAGGGCCGGACGCGGATATCGGCGTCCGTTGCCCTGTGTTGCCCAGGGGAGAATCATGAGCATGGTGGAGACCACCACTGAACAGGTGAGCCTCGGAGCTGGGCTCCCGGACGATCCGGAGCATCCGGACCACCAGCGCCACCTGCACCTGCACCGGCGGGGCCATGCTCCGCTCCCCCGCCCCCAGGACGCTGTGCTCACCGTGCGCGGCCTGGCCCCGGCCGCCGTCGCCGAACGCGAGGAGAAGGGGCTCGTCAACCGCCAGCCGCGGGACACCTCCCGGTCCATCTGGACGATCCTGCGCGTCCACATCCTGACACTGTTCAACCTGGCGATCGCCACCTGTGCCGTGGCCATCATCGTGCTGGGCCGCTGGTTCGACCTCGTGTTCTGCCTGGCCGCCGTGGCCAATGTGGTCATCGGCGTGACCCAGGAGTACTCGGCCAAGCGCAAGCTCGATGCCATCGCCCTGCTCCACCAGGACGCCGCCCACGTGCTCCGCGACGGTACCGAGCACCCCGTTCGGCTCGAGGAGATCGTGCTGGACGACGCCGTGGTGCTGCGCCGCGGCGACCAGGTCCCCGCCGACGGGGTGGTGCTGTCCGCCGACGGCCTGGACATCGACGAGTCCCTGCTGACCGGCGAGGCCGACGCGGTCGGCAAACGCCCCGGTGATGCCGTCCTCTCCGGCTCCGCCGTCCGCTCCGGGACGGGCCTGATCCGGGTCACGGCCGTCGGGCCGGACTCCCATGCCTCGCGCCTGGCCACCGAGGCCCGCCGCTTCTCCAAGATCCCCTCCGAGCTCCGTGGCGCGCTGGACACGGTGGCCACCTGGCTGACGATCGCGCTGGTGCCCATCGCCGCACTGATCGTCAACGGACAGGTCCAGGCCGTGGGTGGCTGGACACGTGCCCTGGAACAGGACGCGATCGAACCAGCCGTGGTCGCCTCCGTCGCCGCGATCACCTCGATGATCCCGCAGGGCCTGGCCCTGATGACCACCATCTCGTTCGCGGTGGCCGCCCTCAAGCTGGCCCGTCAGGAGGTGCTCATCCAGGAGCAGCCGGCCGTCGAGATCCTGGCCCGGGTGGACACGGTGTGCCTGGACAAGACGGGCACCCTGACCGAGGGGCGGATCGTCTTCGACGGCTCCACGGACCTCACCTCCGGCCCAGCCAGCTCGACCGGTCTCCGTTCCGCCGGGGCATTGGTACTGGGCTGGTTCGGCACCGACGCGAACGCCAACCCCACCGCCCTGGCCCTCGCGGACGCCTACCCCACGCGGCCCACCGTGGCACCCACGGACCAGGTCGCCTTCGCCTCGGAGCGGCGGTGGTCCGCCGTGGCCTTCGGCCCCGCACCCCTGCACGACGCCGGCACCGGCGGGGATATCCCGTCCGGCGATGCGGTGCACGGGGCCTGGGTCCTGGGTGCCCCGGAGGTCCTGCTCCCGGCGTCCGGCAGCGGCCTCGATGCCGACCGGCGCGAGCACATCGAGGCGCTGTGCGACGAGACCACCAGCCATGGGCTGCGCACCATGGTGCTGTGCCGCTCCACGGAACCGGCCGGCGTCGGGACCTGGTTCGGCGGGGGCCGGGGTCTGCCGCCCGCGCTGGATGCCGTGGCCCTGCTGACCTTCCGCGAGAAGGTGCGCGACGACGCCCGTGAGACCCTCGAGTACTTCCGCGAGCAGGACGTCGAGCTGAAGGTCATCTCCGGTGACCATCCCCGGACCGTCGCTGCGGTGGCCCGCGAGGTCGGCATGGACGTCCAGGGGGACGGTTATGACGCCCGCAATCTGCCCTCCGATCCGGAGGAGCGCCGGATGGTGCTGCAAGAGCACTCCGTGTTCGGCCGGGTCTCTCCCGAGCAGAAGAAGGGCATGGTCAGCGCCCTCCAACAGGACGGCCACGTGGTGGCCATGACCGGGGACGGCATCAACGATGCCCTGGCCCTGAAGACGGCGGACTTGGGGATCGCGATGGGCAACGGGGCACCGGCCACCAAGGCGGTCTCCCGCATGGTGCTGCTGGACAGCAGGTTCTCCCGCCTGCCCTCGGTGCTGGCGGAGGGCCGGCAGGTCATCGCCAACATGGAGCAGCTGGCGCACATGTACCTGACGAAGACGGCCTATGCCGTGCTGTTCGGCGTGGTCTTCTCCCTGCTGGCGTGGCAGTACCCGCTGCTGCCGCGCCAGGCCTCCACCGTCGATTTCCTCATGATCGGCCTGCCGACCTTCTTCCTGGCGCTGGTGCCGAACCAGCGCCGTTACGTCCCCGGATTCCTCGGACGCGCCCTGCGGTTCGCGATCCCCTCCGGCCTCGTCATCCTCGCCGGGCTGCTGGCCGTCAATGGGTATGCCCGTTGGTTCGCCGGCTACTCGGATGAGGCCACGGGGCTGGCCGGTGCCGTGGGCGCGGTGTCCCTGCAGCAGGTGCAGACCGCCTCCGTGATCACCCTGACGCTCATGGGACTGTGGGTGCTGAACCTCATCTCCCGGCCCCTGACGAAGTGGAAGCTAACCCTCGTGGCCGCCATGTACGCCCTGCTGCTGCTCGTGCTCCTGATCCCCGCGTCCCGGGAGTTCCACCAGTTCGAGATCCCGCCCGTGGACCTGACCCTCGCCGCCGTGACAATCGGTGCGGTCGCCTGCGTCCTGCTCGAGGGAATCCACCAGTTCCACCGTCGGCGCCACGCGTCGGCCACCTCACCGTGACGTCACGAACCCGCTGACGAGGGCGAACATTACGCCGCGTACTGCCGGGTAGAAGCCCTCCGCCGCTACACTCGGTATCTTGCCGGCCGTGCCGCAGCGGCGGCGATGATGGCGACCCGTCCAGCAACCGTTCGGATCCCGATTCCAAGGAGCATCCCCATGGCAGCACCCAGCCCCGGCTATTCCATTTCCCTGCGCGTGGAGACCCCCGTGTCCTTCACCGCGACCTCTGACATCGCCACCGCCGTGGCCGGCACCGGTGCCGCCGTGACCGGCCTGGACGTGATCGAGTCGCACCACCGGTTCATGACCGTGGCCGTCGGCTGTGACACGGTGGACGCGGCCCATGCCGAACGCGTCCGCGAGGCCGTGGACGCCCTCGAGGGCATCACGGTCCATGAGGTCACGGACCAGACCTTCCAGCTGCACGAGGGCGGCAAGATCGAGACCACCCTGCGCGTGCCGCTGCGCACCCGGGACGATCTCTCCCGCGCCTACACCCCGGGGGTGGCCCGCGTCTGCAAGGCCATCGCCGAGGACAAGGAGCTGGCCCGCCTGTACACCATCAAGAAGAACACGGTGGCCGTGGTGACGGACGGGACCGCCGTGCTCGGCCTGGGGGACATCGGCCCCGAGGCCGCCATGCCCGTCATGGAGGGCAAGGCCGCCCTGTTCAAGCAGTTCGCCGGCGTGGATGCCTGGCCGGTGGCCCTGGACACCAAGGACACCGAGGAGATCATCAGCATCGTCAAGGCCATCGCCCCGGCCTATGGCGGCATCAACCTCGAGGACATCTCCGCCCCCCGCTGCTTCGAGATCGAAGCCCGGCTGCGCGAGGAACTGGACATCCCCGTGTTCCATGATGACCAGCACGGCACCGCGATCGTGGTCCAGGCAGCCCTCACCAACGCCCTGAAGCTCACCGGCAAGAAGATCGAGGACGTCTCGATCGCCGTGGCCGGCGTCGGCGCGGCCGGCACCGCCATCATCAAGCTCCTGAAGGCCTCCGGGGCCCGCCACATCGTGGCCGCCGGCCGGGCCGGGATCATCGAGCGCGGCTCCCAGCATGCCGATGCCAACCGCCAGTGGCTCGCGGACAACACGAACGAGGAGGGCTTCTCCGGCTCACTCAAGGAGGCTGTGATCGGTCGCGACGTGTTCATCGGCGTCTCCGCCCCGAACCTGCTGGATGAGGCCGATGTGGCGGCCATGAACGAGAACTCGATCGTGTTCGCCATGTCCAACCCGGACCCGGAGGTGCACCCTGCCATCGCGTCGAAGCACGCCGCGATCGTGGCCACCGGCCGCTCGGACTTCCCGAACCAGATCAACAACGTGCTGGCCTTCCCCGGCTTCTTCCGCGGACTGCTGGACGCCGGGGCCTCGGACATCACTGACGAGATGCTCGTGGTGGCCGCCGAGGCCATCGCCGGGACCATCACGGACGAGGAACTGAACCCGAGCTTCATCATCCCCTCGGTCTTCGACCCGGAGGTCTCCCTTCGGGTGGCCGCGGCCGTGGCCGAGGTCGCCACCCCGCGGGGCTGAGCACCCGTTTCCCGACGCGCGGGCCCCGGCCGGTTCTTCCGGTCGGGGCCCGCGGTGTCAGACCGGTCCCCGTGACCTGTGCCGACCGGTGCCCGACGGCGTCAGACCGGTAGCGCGGCGCTGAGACGGGGGACCGCCCTGGCCACCGGGCCGGGCAGCTCTCCGAACGCCGTGACCTCGACCGGCTGGCCACGCCGCGTGGGCCTCTTCCAGGTCCCCACTGCGTGGCCGCGATGCAGCACCGTGCCCTTGAACACCCCATTGCGTCCGGGGACCACGAGCGCCTCCTCGTCCCTCGTCAGCACCGCGGAACGGTCCTGGTAGCCGAGGACGATCTCGTCGAACCCGGGCAGCAGGATCGGTGCAGCGGTGGTTCGGGCCCGCTCTGCGTGCCGGTCCGGCAGGTCCGGGACCATCCAGTGCTCCCGCCCGTCCACGTCCGCGGACAGCAGGTCCGGTTGAAGGTCCGCCAGTGCCGCGCGCGCCGGGGTCTTGCCGATCTTGGACCACCAGCAGAAGTCCTCCACCGTGGCCGGGCCGTGGGAGCGCAGGTAGCGCAGCAGCAGTTCGCGGACTCCGTCCTCGCGGTCTCGTTCCCGACCGGGCAGCCGACCTGGCGCGACTCCCGATGCCCGTGCAGAGCCGATCCACTCGGTGGCCAGCACGATGCGTTGTTCCCGCCCCTCGGTGGGGCCGAAGCACAACACGCCGCGCAGTGCGAGGAAGAAGATCAGGTGGTACCCGCGGCCCTCGTCCACGGGCAGTCCCTCCTGGGCGAACTGGGCCAGCAGCCGGGAACGGGTCAGTCCCGGGCCGGCCAGCGCTCGGAGTGCGACCGTCTCGGCCCGTTCGAGTACGCCCGAGTCCAGGCCGAGCTCTCGGCGGCGCCGTTCGCTCGCCTTCAACGTCTGGCCCGCAGTGAGGTCCAGGATCCAGTTGAGGTCCTCGGCCGCCACGGCGAACAGGGTGCCGCGCATCGGCCAGGACCGGACGATGGTTCCCGCATCGTAGGCCTCGCGGACCGCTGCGGTGGACCGGCTCGAGCTGCGCAGGGCCAGGGACACGGTGGACCCCGGGTAGTCCTGGCCCTGGGTGCACGTCAGCCATCGCGCCGCCTCGGCGGCCGTGGGCAGCGGATCGATCAGCCCCTGGGAGATCAACCGCATCCGTGCCACCTGTTCGGAGCTGAGAATCAGCATGCCCCCTCCTTCGCTGGGGACAGTGTGCCACGGAGCCGTAGGACTGCGCCGACTGCCGCTGTAGTCGGCACCATGCCTGAGGAAAGGCTGTGAATCCCCCGGTGCCCGGCTGTGCACCGATTGACCTGACTCCGCCCGCGGTGAAGACTCGGGACATACCCGAGCGGTCACCCCGCCACGGGCAGACGCCACAAAGGAGACGACATGAAACGATTGATCACCCTCGGCATCGGCGCGGCCCTCGGATATCTCCTGGGTAGCCGCGAAGGACGAAAGAACCTCGACAAGTTCGCCAAGAACGCGCAGAGCTTCTGGAATGACCCGAAGACCCAGGACCAGGTGCAGAAGGCCACCTCGGCTGTGAAGGACCAGGCTCCGGTTGTGGCGGACAAGGCGGCGGGCCTGGCGGACAAGGCCACGGACGCCCTGAAGGACAAGGCGCCGAACCTGGCGGAGAAGGCGGACAAGGCCAACGCCGCCGCCCACTCGGCCACCGAGAAGGGGGCCAACGCCGCCCAGGGGCTGGCGGACAAGGCCTCTGATGCCGCAGAGAAGTCCACCGGCAAGCACGCCACGGGTGACGCCAACGCCTCGAGTGGCCAGAGCACGGCGAAGTCCGCGAAAGGCGACACGCTCTCGGATCCGTCCCAGTCCCTCGAGACCGAGGGCGGCGGACCGGACCGCTACTGATCCGGCACCGTCCCACCACGCACCGGAACCCCGGTCCCCGCTTCAGGGGACCGGGGTTCCTGCATACCCCGACGCCGGCCCCGCACCTCTCAGACGGCGGCGCGGTTCCGCAGGGCGAAGGATGAACCGTAGTGGTTCTGCGGCAGGTGGTCGCCCTGGCCGAAGAGCTTGTGGCGCATGGTGCCCTCGGTGTACTCGGTCTTGTAGCGGCCGAGCTGCTGCAGCTCCGGGACCACGTACTCGACGACGTCCTCGAAGGTGCCGGGGGTGATGTGGTAGGCGAGGTTGAAGCCGTCCACGTCCGTCTCGTCCTGGATCCGGGCCAGTTCCCGGGCCACGGTCGCACCGGAGCCGATGATGACCGGGCCGAAGCCGCCCACGCCGCACCACTCGGCGAGCTTACGCACGGTCCACTCGATCGAGTCGTCGCCGGAGGCCTTCTTGAAGGTCTCCACGGCGGACTGGATGGCGTTAGACTTCACGTCCCCGATCGGCTCGTCCAGCTCGAAGTCGGCCAGGTTGATGCCCATCCAGCCGGACATCAGCACGAGGCCGCCCTCCACGTCGATGTACTGCAGCAGGTCCTGGTACTTGGCCTGGGCCTCCTCATCGGTGGCGCCGGTGACGACGGTCTGCATGGACATCACGCGGACGTCGTAGGGATCACGGCCGGACTCGACCAACGCCTGGCGGATCTTCGCGGTGGTGCCCTTGATCAGGTCATCCGTGGGTGAGTTGATGAACACAGCCTCGGCATGCTTGCCGGCGAAGGCCCGCCCGCGGGTGGAGGCGCCGGCCTGGTAGACCACCGGGGTGCGCTGCGGGCTGGGCTCGGTGAAGGCGATGCCCGGGGTCTTGAAGTACTTGCCCTCGTGCTCGATCCGGTGCACCTTGGACGGGTCGACGAAGACGCCGGTCTCCTTGTTGTACTGCACGGCGTCGTCTTCCCACGAGCCCTCGAGCAGCTTGTAGACCACGTCCAGGTACTCGTCGGCGTGGTTGTACCGTTCGTCGTGCTCCATCTGGTCTTCCTGGCCCATGTTGATGGCGGCGGAGGGCAGGTATCCGGTCACGACGTTCCAGCCCACGCGGCCCTCGGTCAGGTGGTCCAGGGTGGCCAGGCGGCGGGCGAAGGGGTACGGGTGCTCGTACGCGGTGCCGGCGGTGACCCCGAAGGTCAGGTTCTTGGTGACGGCGGCCATCGGCGGGACCACGAGCATCGGGTCGTTGACCGGGACCTGGGTGCCGGCCTTGAGCGTGGCCTCGTCGGAGGCCCCGTAGACGTCGTAGGGGCCCAGCACATCGGCGATGAACAGGCCGTCGAAGAGGCCCTTCTCCAGGGTCTGGGCCAGCCCGGTCCAGTAGCCCAGCGTGTTGTAGTCGCGGGCGTGGTCCTCCGGGTGGCGCCACAGGCCCGGAGACTGGTGGGCCACACAGTTCATGTCGAAGGCGTTGAAGAGGATCTCCCGCTTCCCGGCGGGGGTGGTGGGCACGCCCTCGGGGAGATCGTTCGATCCATGGGCGTTCTCGTTGCTGGGGACAGACACGGTGGTGCTCCTTCCATCGGTCCTGGCGGTAGCACCTGTCCGGTTCCCCGGTGGTTGCTGCGGCGTCGACGAGCCAGATCTCTCGGCCGCTCTGGATGGGTACCCATCGATTCCACCACACCTCCGGGCGCGACCCCAACCGAGGTTCACGCGGAGTCACCCGGCGAGTCAGCTCGAGGCGAGGACCACGATCGGATCCGTGGTCGGCGCCTCGGACCCTCCGGCCGGCTCCACGGTGACGGCGAGCGCCGCATCCGCCGGGACATCCTGCATCCGCACGAGGGCGAGGCCGTCCTGGACTTCCAGCAGCCCGGCCGACTCGGGGGCCGCCTCACCCTGGATGGTCCACATCTGGTAGGCGCGGCCCTCAGCGGGGACCGGCAGGCCTCGCGCCGCCAGCACGGTCTCGCCGGACGGAGCGCGGGCCACCTCGACCTCACCGCCGCCGGTCACCGGGGACTCCAGCCGTTCGGCACCGTCGACCTGCAGGATCTGCTCGATCGCCGTGAGCTGATCGCCCTCGGTCACGCCACCCGTGGGTGCCCACGGCTGGCTCACCACCACGGCCACAGCGACGGCGGCGGCCGCGGCGGCCGAAACCGCCCCCACCCACCAGCGGCGCGCGGTCGGCCGGCGTCGGGCACGGTGGCCGTCCAGATCGGCGACGCCGGCTCGCTCGGTGCCGGGGCGGCTGTCCGCACCGTGCCCCGTCAGGGGCGAGGCGTCGCTATCCGCGGCAGGCCGGGCGGCCGAGCCGGTCACGGCGACGGCTGAGAGGACACGGTCCCGCAGGTCGGCGGGAGGCTCGGCCGGTGTGCTCACCGCCAGGCGGGAGACGGTGCTGCTGAGGGCATCAGCCCGGGCCCGGAGCTCGGGGTCTGAGCCGAGCCGCTGCTCGATGGCACGGCGCTCGTCCTCGTCCACGGCGTCCAGGGCCCAGGCGGCGAGCAACTCCGCGTCGAACTCGTTCTTGATCTCGTGCTCGTTTCCGTTCGTCATGCTCCCACCCCCAAACAGTCCTGTAGTCGTTGGAGCGCACTGCGCATCCGGGATTTCACGGTGGCCAGTTTGGCACCGAGTCGTTCAGCGACCTGCCGGTAGGTCAGTCCGCCGTAGTAGGCCTGTGTCACGGCCTCATATTCCAGGCCGGTCAGCGTGCCGAGGCATTTCGTCACGCGCTCCCGGTCCTCCGCCGATTCCACGGCCTCGGCGACGTCATCCCGGTCCCGCTCGAACCCGGAGACACCGGCCCGTTCCTCCCGGTCCCGGCCGGATTGGGTGGAACGGATCAGATCGACGGCCCGGCGGTGGGTGATCGAGCAGACCCAGCCGACCACGGATCCGCGGTCAGGGTTGAAGCGCTCGGCGGAGCGCCACACATCCACGAGGGCCTCCTGGGTGACGTCGGCCGCGAGGTCGGCGTCACGCACGATCTTCCGTGCCAGGCCGTAGGCCGAGGGGGCCACGGCGTCATAGAAGGCGGCGAAGGCCTCCTGGTCTCCGGTGGCACTGCGCTGGAGCAGGCCCACCAGGTGGGCGTCCCGCTCGCGCGCAGCACTGCGGCCGGGTCCGGTGCCTGCAGTGCTCGTCATGGCTCCACCCTATCCGGGCAAGGGGCCAGGAACGGCTTACCTGTCAGGGGCGTCGCTCAATATGGGTGGTGTTCTCATCCGCTTGGCTCCTTGGGTGTCGGTCCGGTGGTGGCCCGGTGGGGTGTCGGTCCGGTGGCCTGCTTGGCCGCCGGGTGCTGTCTGGTGTTCGGAGCCGACGCCCCCGCGGATGGGTCTGGCTCAGACCTCGTCGGCGACCCCGGTCTGGAGGTAGGGCACCGTCTGGGTGCCGTTGACCTCCCAATCGCCCACCATCCGGGCCATGAACACGGCCGGATCGTGGCTGGCGATGGTCCGGGCATTGCGCCAGTGCCGGTCCAGCTGCAGGTCCGTGCTGGTGGCAGAGGCGCCGAGCGTGTCGAAGATCCGCGTGCAGGTGTCCAGCACCAGCTTCGGCACCATCACGTGTGCCCGGTGCGCCGTCAGGGCGGCGCGGTGCATCGCCTCGGCCGTGGCGCCGCCGCCGTCCATCCCGACGCCGGCGAGGGCCAGTGCCGCATCCAGGTCCCGCCCGGCGGCGCGCACGAGCTCCTCGGCAGTGGCCTGCTGGGCGGAGAGCTCGCCGATGATCCCCAGCAGCTGATCATCCTCGCGCGGGCTCAGCCCGCCCCCGGTGTTCGGCGAGCGTCTCCGCCGCCGGGTCTGCTCCACGCCGTCGCGCAGCGCGGCCCGTCCGATGCCCGCCAGCAACGCCATCAGCGTGGACTCGTGGTGCAGTGGGACCGGCCCGTCGGCGGGCGGCAATGCCAGCAGCTCCTCGACGCCGGCCCCGTGGAACTCCATGGTGCCCGTCCCGGTGAGTCGCTGGCCGAAGCCGTCCCAGTCGTCCTTCACAGTGATCCGCGGTTGCCGCACCCGCACCACGGCGAGCGCGACGTCGGCCCGCTGGGAGCCGCCCCGGCCGCCCGGGCCGGCGGCCGGCGTCGTGCCCTGGGGCGTGGCACTCCGGGAGGTGGTGGCGCGGGGCAGGACTTTGCGCCGGAAGGAACGGGACACGCTCCGGTCCAGCTGGACGGTGGCCAGGGCCCACGTGGAGAAGATGCTGCCGGTCGTGTAGTACTTGCTGCCGCTGATCAGCAACTGCCCCGCCTCGTCCTGGGAGACGGTGGTCCCGAGCCCGCCGAGCGGTGCATCGCGTCCCTCGGACAGGGCGCTGCCGGCCACCTCTCCCTCGACCACGCGCCGCAGCCAGCGGTCCTGGACCGTGCGGTCGGGCTGGGCCAGCACATGCTGGACGAAGCTGAGGTGGCTGCGCAACAGGTGCGCGGTGTTGGCGTCCACGGCGGCAAGATCCATCAGCAGCCGGAAGGCGTCCTCCTGGCCAGCCCCCGCTCCCCCGGCGGACTCTGGGACGCTGAGGGCGCCCAGGCCCTGCTCGCGGAGCTGCTCGAAGGCCGCGAAGGGCAAATGGCGGCCGGCCTCCCGGGGCAGTTCCCCCTGCGCCACCTCGGCGAAGGCCGGGGCGAAGCGGTCGGACAGGGTGGTGTAGCGGGACGGCAACGTACTCGTCATGAGAAGGGCTCCATCGGTCCTGGCGGTAGCACCCTGGCCCCTGACGGGCGGGTTGCTGCGGCGTCGACGAGCCAGATCTCTCAGCCGCTCTGGATGGTGGTCCCCTCCATCAAGCCGGTCTATGGTGCTCCGTGTCAAATGCGCTCACCGGTACCGGCCGGATACGGGTGACTCGGGGCGGCCCCGGACAGTCATCGGAGGTCAGAGTGGTCGCAGCTGGCCCCATCGCCGGAGTTCCAGCGTCTCGGTGAGGGTGATCTCGGCCCACACCGCGTCGAGTGAGAGGCCGAGGACCTCGGCGATGGCCGCAATGGTCGGGAAGGCCGGCGTGGCGACCCGGCCTGATTCGATCTTCCGCAGCGTCTCGGGCGACACCCCGGCATCGAGCGCGACCTCGAGCATCGTGCGCTCCGCCCGAGCACGCCGCAGGAGGGCGCCCAGGCGCTCCCCACGCTCGATTTCTGCAGCACTCAGCGGCAACCTCACCATGGACTCCATTCTAGTTCCAGGTCCGGGATAATATGGCCGGTATAGTTATTGGAACCGGAGATAGTTGTCGGCATCCCAGAGAAGTCCCGTGAAAAGGCAGCGCATGATTGAAATCCTGACCCCCGCCGAGCTGGATCGGGCCCGTGACTCCGGCGCCCTCGTCGCCGAGATTCTCCAAGCCCTGAGGAGCAGGGCCGCCATCGGCACGAATCTCCTGGAAATCAACGAATGGGCCCGCGTCCTGATCATCGAGGCCGGGGCAACCTCCTGCTACGTCGACTACGAGCCCTCCTTCGGGCGGGGGCCCTTCGGGCACTACATCTGCACGGCTGTCAACGACGCCGTGCTGCACGGCAAACCACATGACTACACACTGGCCGACGGCGACCTGCTGACCCTCGACCTCGCGGTCACCCTGCGCGGCATCGCCGCCGATGCCGCCATCAGCTTCATCGTCGGCGATGCCCGCCCCGCCGAGAGCGTCACCTTGATCGAGACCACGGAGCGCGCCCTGGCCGCAGGGATCGCCGCGGCCGGGCCCGGAGCACGCATCGGCGACCTCTCCCACGCCATCGGCTCTGTCCTCAGCGAGGCCGGGTTCGCGGTCAACACCGAGTTCGGCGGCCACGGCATCGGCTCCACGATGCACCAGGACCCTCACGTCCCCAACACCGGGCGGCCCGGGCGCGGCTACGTCCTTCGCCCCGGACTGCTCCTCGCCCTGGAGCCGTGGGCCATGGTGGACACCGATCGACTCGTCACGGATGCCGACGGATGGACGCTCCGCAGCGCGACCGGCTGCCGCACGGCGCACAGCGAACACACGATCGCCATCACCGAGGACGGTGCCGAGATCATCACGGTGCCTTCTCCCGTGCGGGATTGAATCCCTCTGACGTCACATTTCGTCCTGCAGCCCCTGCTCGCAGCCGCTGGGCCGACATCGGCTTCGAAAGTGCCCCCATATGACGCACCATGACGTCAAGCGATCTGCGGCAGAGTAGGCAACAGGGACGGGGAAAACACCGCCGTACAGCCCCTCGACGCCGGTGAACTCGGGATTCGTGGGCTGTTCCGCGCTTGACATGGATACCGCGTGTTCTGCTTCACTGGATGAATCAACCATCCAGAGCGGCCGAGAGATCTGGCTCCGTGACGCCGCAGCAACCTCCCGCGTTTCTCCGGGAAGGTGCTCATGCCAGAGCCGATGGAGCGTGATTCACGGTGACTGCCCTTGCCGAGTCCCTGCCCGGTTCCAGCGTCCTGACGGCGCCGCCGGCCTCGACCACCAGCCTGGCGGTGGAGTTCCGCGATGTCGGCCGGTCCTTTCCGGCCGCCGCCGGCGCACGCACCGTCTTGCGAGACATCAACCTCACCGTGGAGCCGGGCGAGGTCCTGGCCATCATCGGTGCCTCCGGCTGCGGCAAGTCCACCCTGTTGCGGGCCGTGGGCGGCCTGGACACCGGCAACACGGGGCAGATCCTGGTCGGCGGGTCCGCCGTCCGGCCCTACGACTCCCGCACCGCAGTCGGGTTCCAGGAGCCCCGCCTCATGCCCTGGCGCACCATCCACCAGAACGTGGCCCTGGGCTTGCCCCCGAACACGGGCCGCGCGGAGGGCCGCGAGAGCGTCGACCGATTGTTGGAACTGGTGGGCCTGGCCGAACACGCCACCCTTCGGCCCCGGGAGGTCTCCGGCGGCATGGCCCAGCGAACCTCGCTGGCTCGTGCCCTGGCCCGGCGTCCTGGCGTCCTGCTATTGGACGAGCCCTTCGGCGCGCTCGATGCTTTGACGCGATTGCGGATGCAGGACCTGTTGCTGGACATCCATGCCAAGACCGCCACCACGGTCCTGCTCGTCACCCATGACGTGGACGAGGCGCTCCAGCTGGCCGACCGGATCCTGCTGCTCGGCCAGGACCCCGCCCCGGGCGCGGCCCCCGGTGCCACCACCCGCACGATGGTCACCGTCCCCGGTCAACGGCCTCGGGATCGGGGTTCGGCCGAACTGGCCCGGCTCCGATCCGAATTGTTGGCCGGACTGGGCGTGGACGCCCACCGCCACTAGCCGGACCCGGCCAGGGCACCGCTGCGAGCATCCCCCGCCTCCACGTCGCACGGCCCTTTCTGCACGCCCCCCTCTGTACCCGCTGTACCCGACCAATTGCCCCGCGCCACAACCCCTGCCGGCCCGGGAAGCACCGCACCCTTCGAAAGGCACCCCATGCGCTCACGAATCACCCTGTCCGCCGCCACCCTCGCCATCGCGGCTCTCGCCCTCACCGGTTGCGTGGCCGGCGAGGGATCTGGTGGTGAGGCCGCCGAAGCCGGTGCCGGCGGTGGTGCCGAGGGTGGCGAGCTGAACATCGACTACGCCACCTACAATCCGCTCTCCCTGGTCATCAAGGAGAAGGGCTGGCTGGAGGAGGAGCTCTCCGACGAAGGCGTCAGCGTCAACTGGATCCAGTCCGCGGGTTCCAACAAGGCCAACGAGGCCCTGCGTGCCGAGGCCATCGACGTGGGCTCAACGGCCGGCTCCGCCGCCCTGCTCAACCGCGCCAACGGCACCCCGATCAAGACCATCAGCCTCTACTCCCAGCCGGAGTGGGCCGCCCTGGTCACCTCCGCCGATTCGGACATCACCGAGGTCACGGACCTGGTCGGCAAGAACGTGGCGGCCACCAAGGGCACCGACCCCTACTTCTTCCTCATCCAGGCCCTCGGCGAGGCCGGCGTGGACGAATCCGACGTCACCGTGCAGAACCTCCAGCATGCCGACGGCAACGCCGCCCTGAACAACGGATCCGTGGACGCCTGGTCCGGGCTGGACCCGATCATGGCCGGGGCCGAGGCCGAGGGTGCCGAGCTGTTCTACCGCAACGTCGACTTCAACACCTACGGCTTCCTCAACGCCACGGAGTCCTTCCTCGAGGAATCCCCCGAGCTGGCTCAAACGGTGGTGGACGTCTACGAGCAGGCCCGTGAGTGGGCCCTCGAGAACCCAGAGGAGACCGCGTCGATCCTCGCCGAGGTGGCCGGCCTCGAGCAAGACGTGGCCACCATCGTCATCGAGGAGCGTTCCAACCTGGACGTGGACCCGGTCCCCGGCCAGGAACAACTGGACGTCCTTGAGGTCGTCGGCCCGATCCTGGTGGAAACCGGTGACGTGGCCAGCCAGGAGAACGTGGACAAGGCCCTCGCCGAACTCCTCGAGCCCTCGTTCGCCGAAGAAGCCACGCAGTGAGCTCCCTCGTCTCCCCCGAACACCTGACCCCGGCATCGCATAGGGCTGACGAGGTGGCGGGGCGCCGCAACCGGGGCTCGACGCCGGCCGGCCGGGGTTACGGCTCGAGCTCCCGGAACGGCGGTGGTCCCGCCACCGGCCGGGGCACCCGCGGGATCTTGGGCACCCCGGCCGGCCGGGCCGTCGTCGGGCTTCTGCTGCCCGTGGTGCTGGTCGTCGCCTGGTGGGCTGCGACGGCTGCCGGCTTGTTCTCGCCGGTGCAGCTTCCCTCGCCGGCCTCGGTGGTCAGTGCGGGGATCGATCTGGCCGCCGACGGATCCCTGTGGCACCACATCGCCATCTCAGTGCAGCGGGTGCTGCTCGGCTTCGTGATGGGCGGGGTCCTCGGCCTGCTCATCGGCTCCATCCTCGGACTCTCCACCTGGGCCGATGCCCTGCTTGCGCCCCTGATCGGAGCGATTCGCGCGGTGCCGTCGCTGGCGTGGGTGCCTCTGCTGATCCTGTGGATGGGCATCGGTGAGGACTCGAAGGTGACATTGATCGTGATCGGCGCGTTCTTCCCGATCTTCACGAACGTATATGCGGCGCTCAAGCATGTGGACCCGCACCTCGTGGAGGCTGGCCGCGCCTTCGGCTATCACGGCCTGCGCCTGCTGCGGACCGTCCAGTTGCCCGCCGTGGTGCCCTCCGTGTTCTCCGGCCTGCGGCTGGCGCTCGCCCAGGCGTGGCTGTTCCTGGTGGCCGCGGAACTCATCGCCTCCTCCATGGGCCTGGGGTTCCTGCTCACCGACTCGCAGAACAATGGCCGTACGGATCGATTGGTCCTCGCCATCATCCTGCTCGCCGTGATCGGCAAGATCACCGACTCGATCCTCGGTTTCGTGGAGCAGAAGGCCAATAAGCGCTGGGCGTGACGCCGGCGAGGTTCGGATCCATCACTTGCGGGCAGAGAACAGTACGGTTCCCTGCCCGCAAAGTGGTGTTCGCCTGGGGGTCCTACAATGACGGCCGTGTCCTCCTCTGAGCCCTTCCGAGAACCGTCCCGAACACCCTCCCGTTTCAGCGAAGAACCCCTCGACGCCGAGTCGAAGACCCTCCGCGCCGCCGGAACGTGGACCGGTCGGCAACAGACGCGGGTGAGCGTCTGCGAGTTCGAGTTCACCGTGGACGAGCCCGAGTCGGTGGGCGGCCGCAACCAGGGGCCCACCCCCATGGAGTACCTCGCCGGTGCGGTGGATGCCTGCATCACCGTGACCGCGGAGCAGGTGGCCGCCCGGCGCGGCCTGGAGCTGACCGGGATCAACACCTATTCGCTCGCCCGGCAGGACCGCCGCGGCCTGGCCGGTACCGCGGACGTCCAGCCCTACTTCCACCGCTACCGGCTGCAGCTGGCCATCGGCACCCCCGAGACGGACGCCACGGCCCTGCGGGACTTCGCGGCCGCCGTCGAGCACTCCTGTCCCGCCGTGAACCTGCTGCGGGACGCGGGCGCGGGCCTGACCGTGGCCTGGACCTTCGCCGGGCGGACCGTGGACCATGACGCCGAGGCCGCCTGCAATCGGGCCCTCGGCTACCAGCCGCGGATCGGCCCCGTGGACGCCCCGGAGCCCGTGTTCACCTGCGAGAACGCCGACGCCGGACACGAGGCCTCCAGCGCGGCCGAGCCCGGTGCACCCGAGCCGGGCGCCGACGTCGTGCCCGGTGCCGGCAGAGAACCCCGCGCATGACCGCCGCCGGACTCTGGACCGTGGCGCTCGCCCTCGTCTACACCGCCTGGCTCGTGGTCGGCGGGCGGATCATGGTCCGCCGCCAGGAGACCGGCAAGGGCGGATTCTTCGTGGGCGGGCGCTCCTTCGGTCCGTGGACCGTGGCGTTCTGCATCACCGGGCTGTTCTCCGGCTCCTCCTACATCGCGATCGTGGAACTGAGCTACCGGACCGGGATCTCCGCCGTCTGGTACGGCGTGGCGGAGACCGTGCAGATCCTGTTGATCGCGCTGCTGCTGGTCAAGCCGCTGCGGGAGAAGCTCGTGGTGACGGTGACCGGCATCATCGGGGATCGCTTCGGCCGGGCCGCGAAGGCCATCAGCTCGGTCATCACCGGGCTGACGTTCCCCATGTACTCCGTGGCCACCACCATCGCGTTCGCCTCTGCCCTGCACGTGGTGACGGACCTGTCCCTGCCGCTGTCCGTGGCCGCGACCGCCGTGGTCCTGCTGGCGTTCCTCTCCGGCGGCGGGATGCGCTCGGTCGGCTTCAGCCAGACCATGAACGTCATCATGATCGGGCTGATGTTCCTCGTCGGCATCTGGGTGCTGCTCGTGAACCCGGGCTTCGGCGGGGCGGACGGGCTCGTGGCCCGCGCGGCCGAGGCACCCGAGATGCTCGACCTCTCCAACGCCGGCGTGTCCCTGATCGTGGCCTGGTTCGGCACCTTCATCATCAACGTGCCCCTGGCCCAGGCGGCCTTCCAGATGTCCATGTCCGCACGCACCCCGGAGGACGGCCAACGGGGCCTGTACCGTGCCGCCGTCCTCGGCATCCCGCTGATCCTGCTGGGCGTGGTCATCGGTGTGGCCGCCGCCCTGGTGCAGCCGGTCGAGGCCCTGCCGCTCGTGGCCATCCCCGAGTACATCGCGGACGTGGTGCCGCCCTGGGCCGCGGGGATCTTCTTCGTGGGACTGTGGGCCTGCGCGCTCGGCTGGGCCGGTCCCTGCCAGTTCTCCGGAGCCACCTCGCTGGGCAGGGACCTCGGATCGGCCCTGATCCCCGCGGCCACGGAACGTCAGCTGGTCCGCTACACCCGCGTGGCCCTGGTCGGGCTGACCGTGGTCATGGTGGTCTTCGCCCTGCTGCGCACCGAGGAGTCGGCGTGGTGGAACGTGATGGCCTGGACCCTGCGCAACGGGGCCACTCTGGCGCCGGTTCTCGCCGCCTTCTTCTGGCCGCTGGCCACCCGGTCCGCCGCGCTGACGGCCATGCTGGCCGGATTCGGCGTGGGCATGGCCTGGTACGCCGCCTCCGGCTTCCACGCCACCGACTTCTTCCTGGGTGTGCACCCGGTCTGGGTGGGCATGACCGCCAACCTGCTGGGCATGGTGCTCGTCACCCTGGCGCAGTCGCGGTGGCGGCTGGTGGCGCCAGGCCGGGAGCGCCAGCGCGGGGTCACCGCGATCATCGCCGCCGGGCTGCTCGTGGTGGCCGGTGCGGCGCTGTGGCCCTGGCTCGTGCAGTTCGGACTGGTGGGCCTGGTCATGCTCGCGGCCATGATCACGGTCTTCGTGGCGGCGGTCCTGCTGACCGAGGGCACCCCAGCGCCCGACGCCGGCCCGGACCCCGCGGACGAGGCCGTCCCGTCCCGCTCGCAGCCGGCTTCTTGACCGGCGGAATCCTCGCCTACCGTGGTCATCACCACCGCACGCCAGGAGGACCCCGTGAACGACCTGATCCCGACTGAGCCCATGGGGGCTCCGGTCACCGATACGCCCACCAACATCGTCAGGGACCCGGCCGCCGTGGCGCGGGTGCACGAGCGACTGCTGGTCCCGAACTTCCCACCCCGGGAGTTGGTCTCGGTGGAGGAGCTGCTCGCGGACGTCGCCCGGGGCTCGGCCACGGTGCACGTGGTCGGCGGCCCCTCCGACCCCGTGGCCGTGGCCATCACCGCCACCTTCACCGGCTCCCCGGCCGTGCTGCTGAGCTACGTCGCCATTCGCGCCGACCAGCGGGGACGAGGCGTGGGCACGGCGCTGCTGGCCGGGCTGCTGGCCGGCATCACCGCGGACCCTGAGGTCTCCGTGGTGCTCGCCGAGGTGGAGCACCCCACCCATCATCAGGCCCACCCCGTCCACGGGGACCCGGCCGCGCGGTTGCGCTTCTACGCCCGCCTCGGTGGGCAGATCCTGGACGTGCCCTACTTCCAGCCGCCGGTCGACGAGACGCAGGACGCCGTCTACGGCATGCTCCTGCTCGTTCTGGCCCCGCCGGAGCGCTTCGTCCGCGGGCAACGGCTGCTGCCGGAGGCCGGACTGGCCGCAGCCCTGGAGGAGTTCATGGCCGGGACCGATCCAGAGCGGTATCCCGTCGGCTCCGTGCTGGAGGCCGCCGGCCATCCCGAGGGCGTCCGGATGCTGGCCGTCGAGGAGCTGGGCCGCGCCCCGGTGTCCCACCGCCCGTGAGCCGAGGGCGGCCGCTGCCGGGACGGGGTCCCCCGCCCCAGGCTCGGACCGTCCCGCGGCTACTGCATCCGCGTGGACTCCGCGTCGATGAAATGCTGCGCCCGTTGCAAGGTGTGCGAGGAGTAGGTGCCGCCGGCCCGCGCGTCGAGCAGGACGGACTGTTCCACGTCCACGAGCTGGCGGCGCAATTCGCGGTGCTGCTGGGCGTGACCGTCCGGATCGTCGTCATTGACCATGGCCGCCAGCGCCTCCGTGGCGGCCAGGCCCCTGCTCCGCGTCCGCTCCAGCACCTCAGGGGCGAAGGGCTTGCCGTTCTCCCGCAGCAGCGCCTGATTGTCCAGGAAGGCCTGGCGGGCGGCGATGATCTCCTCGGCCAGGCGGGTGACCTCGCGGCCCTCGGCCACCTCGCTGGTGCCCTTGATGCCCAAGACACGGATCAGCAGGGGCAGCGTGCCGCCCTGGACCACCAGGGTGATGATGGCGACGGTGAAGGCGATCAGGATCAACTCGGCCCGGTAGGGGATGTCCGAGGGCAGCGACTGGGCCGCCGCCAGGGTGACGGCCCCGCGCATCCCGGACCAGGCCAGTACGGCACCACCGCGCCACCCGAGGCTGTGGGTGGCCTGGAACTGCGCATCCGCACGCCACCGCTGCAGCCTCGACGCGCGCCGTGGATTGGCGTCCTGCTCACCCTCGGCGACGGCTTCCAGGGCGGCGTCCAGTTGCTCGGCGACCTCGGGTATCCGGCGCTGACGGGCCCGCAGGTGCGCGATCAGCGGGACCACGAACAGGATGCGGACCCCGAAGAGGATCACGGTGCAGGCGGCCGCGAGGGCAACGGCCATCCACAGCCCCCGGCCGGAGGACTCGGCATCCGCGACGATCGAGGTGATCTCGAAGCCCATCAGCAGGAACACGCCGTTCTCCAGCAGCAACTGGATGGTCCGCCAATTGGTGCGGTCGGTGATGCGGTCCACGGCACTGAAGCGTTTGGGCGCCTGATGGCCGGTGACCAGCCCGGCCGCCACCACAGCGATGACGCCCGAGGCGTGCAGGTTCTCCGCCGGCATGTAGGCCAGGAACGGCACGGTCAGGGAGATCGCGGTGGTGAGCACCGGCTGCTGGCGGATCCGGGACCGGGCCCACACCGTGAGGCCGCCGACCAGCAGCCCGACTGCCACCCCCGCGATGACCGCG
Organism: Citricoccus sp. K5; assembly: GCF_902506195.1. NCBI lineage: Bacteria > Bacillati > Actinomycetota > Actinomycetes > Micrococcales > Micrococcaceae > Citricoccus > Citricoccus sp. K5. The sequence continues at coordinate 3,332,909 of NZ_LR732817.1, read as the reverse complement.
TAGGCGAAGTCACCGATGGCGCCCCAGAACGTGATGCTGCCGGCGGTGGCGGCAATGGCGGTGCGGAGCATGACGAGCGCCGTGGCGTCGTTGACCAGCCCCTCCCCCTCGAGGATCATCACCAGCCGCGGCGGCAGCCCCAGCTTCTTGCCGATGGAGGTCGCAGCCACGGCGTCCGGCGGGCTGATCACGGCCCCCAGTGCCACCGCCGCGGCGAAGCCGATGTCCGGCAGCACCCACCAGATCAGCCAACCGGTGGCGAAGGCGGAGGCGATCACTAGCAGGACGGACAAGGCGCTGATCGTCTCGAGGTCCCGGCGGAAATCCGTGATGGGGACGTTGACCGCGGCCGAGTAGAGGATCGGCGGCAGCGCGATCATGAGGATCCACTCCGGCTCCAGCAGGATCCTGGGTGCCCCGGGGATCAGGCTGCAGCCGATGCCGACGATGACCAGCAGGATGGGTGCGGCCACGCCCAGCTTCGGGGCGAAGAGTGACACGAGGACGATGATCAGGACGCCGGCCACGGCCAGCAGTGCGAATTCTTCCAAGGGGCCTCCCCGTTCCGGTGGCTGGCGTCACCACTGCCCGTCCAGACTAATCCCGGCGCCGTAGCACGGCTTCACCGGTTTGGTACGGGCCCGGGACCCGGACGTACAGTGGAATCGACCATCCCGAGCGGCCGAGAGATCTGGCTCTGTGACGCCGCAGCAACCCGTGGTCGACGCCGGCCCCTTTCCGGGCTCGGCATCGGCCACCAGGTGCTACCGCCAGATTCGATGGAAAGAAGGTTCTGTCTTGTCTGTTGCCCCGAACACCACGACCACCACCACCGCCGAAACCGGCGCCTCCCCCGCTCCGCTGCCGGGCCCCCTGCCGGGCTCTGTCCTGAACGCCGCCGACACCACCGCCCACCCAGGCCGCCCCGGGAACCTGCTCCACGGCGGCCTGGGCGACGGCCAACCGGTGGACGAGGCCGACCGCCTCGCCTTCTGGGACCAGGCCGCGCGCCGCCTCGACTGGCAGACGCCGTGGAACAACACCCACTCCTGGACGGCCCCGGACCCGGTGGCCGAGCGCGGTCCGGAGATCCGATGGTTCGAGGGCGGCACCCTCAACGTCGCGGTGAACTGCGTGGACCGGCACGTGACAGCCGGCCGCGGTGACAAGGTCGCGCTGTACTTCGAGGGTGAGCCCGGCGACCGCCGCGCCGTGACCTACGCGCAGTTGCAGAAGGAGGTCAGCCAGGCGGCGAACGCGCTGACCGAATTGGGCATCGGGAAGGGCGACCGCGTGGTCGTCTACCTGCCCGTGCTGGTGGAGACCATCGTCATCACCCTGGCCTGCGCCCGGATCGGCGCAGTGCACTCGCTCGTGTTCGGCGGCTTCTCCGCCGAGGCGCTGAAGTTCCGCGTGGAGGACACCGGCGCCAAGCTGCTGGTGACCTCCGAGGGCCAGTTCCGCCGTGGGAAGGCCGTCCCGGTCAAGGCCAACGCGGACGAGGCCGTCTCCGGTGAGAACAACATCGAGCACGTGCTGGTGCTCAACCGCACCGGACACACAGATGTGGACTGGGTCGAGGGCCGGGACGTCTGGTGGCACGAGATCGTGGACCGCCAGCCGGAGACCCACACCCCCGAGTTCTTCGATGCCGAGACGCCGCTGTTCATCATGTACACCTCCGGCACCACGGGTCAGCCCAAGGGGCTGGTGCACACCTCCGGCGGGTACCTGGTCCAGACCTCCTGGTCCTACGACTACCTGTTCTCCAACCCGGATGTCACCGCGCGGGATCAGGACGTCCACTGGTGCACGGCGGACCTGGCCTGGGTCACCGCCCACACCTACGAGATCTACGGGCCGCTCTCCAACGGCGTCACCCAGGTCATCTACGAGGGGGTGCCGAACGCACCGCACCCGGGCCGGCACTTCGAGGTCATCGAGCGTTACGGCGTGACCTCGTACTACACGGCGCCGACGCTCGTGCGCTCCCTCATGGGCTGGTTCCCGGAGGGCATCCCCACGGACTACGACCTGTCCTCCATCCGCCTTGTCGGCACCGTCGGCGAGGCCGTGAACCCGGAGGCCTGGACCTGGGCGCGCACGCAGATCGGCCGGGACCGGCTGTCCACGTTGGACGGGGAACTCCAGGAACAGACCAACGACGCCGGCGCGCAGGTCCCGCGCGATGGTTCCGTGGGCGTGCCCATGGTGGACACCTGGTGGCAGTCCGAGACCGGTGCGACCATCCTCTCCCCCCGGCAGGACGATGAGCGGTTCAAGCCCGGCTGCGGTTCCCGTCCGCTGCCGGGCGTGGACGTGGCCGTGGTGGACGACTCCGGCGCGCCCGTGGCCGCCGGCCTGCAGGGCAAGGCCGTGATCACCCGCACCGGGCCGTCCATGGCCCGCACCGTCTGGGGCAATCCACGGCGCTACTTCTCCTCCTATTGGAAGGACTACGCCGAGCAGGGCTGGTTCCTGGCCGGGGACGGCGCGAAGTATGACGAGGACGGGGACATCTGGATCCTGGGCCGCATCGACGACGTCATCAACATCTCCGGCCACCGCCTGTCCACCATCGAGATCGAGTCGGCACTGGTCTCCCACCCCGGCGTGGTGGAGGCCGGCGTCTGCCCCGTGCCGGATGCCAAGACCGGGCACGCCGCCGTCGCCTTCGTGGTGGCCCACGCGGGCTACGCCGAGGGGGGCGGGGCTGCCGTGCCGGAGGACTGCACCCCGGCGGAGGCATTGCGCCGCCACGTGGGCACGGTGATCGGCCCGGTGGCCAAGCCGCGGGAGGTGGTCTTCGTGCCGGACGTGCCGAAGACGCGATCCGGCAAGATCATGCGGCGACTGCTGACCCAGCTCTACGAGGGCACCGCCCTGGGGGACACCACGTCCCTACAGAACGAGCCGTGCGTCGGGCAGATCGCCGACGTCATGGCCGGTCGATCACCGTCAGGGCAGACTCCAGCCCGGTGACTCCGCGGTGACCTCCCGGTGACCCTGCAACCCCTCCGCTGGGTGGTCAGATCCCGTCGCGGATCCGCGCCGGATCGCCACCGGAATTGACCACCCAGGGTGCGGGGCGCCGTCGCCCTGCACGCGGCCCGCAGCTGTCAGTCGTCGGCCTGGCCGTAGGTCCAGTACGAGGACAGGGACAGCATCCTGCGGTCCACGCCGCGCTCCTCGGTCAGATGCCGGCGCAGGCGCTTGACCATGGACTTCTCCCCGTGGACGAAGGCGTGCACCCGGCCGGCGGGCCACTCGGACCTGCCGATCCCCTCCACGGTGGCCGCCAGCTGCGAGCGCCCGAGCCGGTACTCACCGCCCCGGTGCAGCCACGTCACCTCGACACCTGAGGGCACCGTCAGTTCCCATTCGTCGGCGGGTCCGCCCACCTCGATGAAGGCCTGCCCCACGGCACCATCCGGCAACGCGGCGAGCGCGGCGGAGATCGCGGGCAGGGCCGATTCATCCCCCACGAGCAGGTGAGCGTCGGCGGTCGGGTCCGGGGCGTACTTGCCGCCCGGGCCGGCGAAGGCCACCGGATCTCCCACCTGCGCCGCCGCGGCCCACGGCCCGGCCACCCCGGAATCCCCGTGCAGCACGAAGTCGATCACCACGGTCCCGGCCTCGTCGTCCACCGAGTGCACCGTGTAGGTGCGGCGGACAGGGCGCTGGTGCTTCGGCAGTGACTTGCGCAGCGCCTGCACGTCGTAGGGCGGGGTCAGACCCAGGGCCGGGTCAACGAAGAGGATCTTCACGTACTTGTCCGTGAAGTGGTTGTCCCGGAAGTCGGCGAACCCCCGTCCCCCGAGGGTCAGCCTCTGGAAGTGCTCCCCCAGCCGCTCGGTGGAGACCACGTCCAGGACCACCTGCCTGCCCTTGCGGCGGTCCGACGAATCACGGGTCTCCACGGGCCCCAGCGCCCCGTGCCCCGTCACGCCGTCCCGGACATCGCCATCCGCGTGGCCGTACTGGCCGTACTGGCCGTCGTCGCTGCGCTCCTGGCGCACGCCATGCCGGTGGCTCCTGCGGTGGTGGTGGTCGTCCTTGCCGTGCTTGCCATACTTGTCCCGCTTCCCGCGCTTGCTCACGGTGCCGCCGGCCGCCACCTGCTCGCGCAATCGGGCTGCCTTCAGGGCGTACTGCGCCGCCTTGTACTCATACTTGGCCACGGCATAGCGTTCCCGGGCCGCACGGTACCGCTCGTACGCTTCTGCGGCATTCGGCTCGGAACTCCCGCCCGCCGGCCGGCCACTCCCTGCCGCCGGTCCCGTCGCCGCGCTCGGTGCCGCTGGATTCCCTGCCGCCGCGCTCGCCGTCTCCGGGCTCTCTGCCGTCGGGACATTCTCGTCTGTGCTGCCCATGGGTCCTTCCTGTGGCACGTCATCGTGCCTCCAGTTCAGCCTAGGGTCTGCGCCGAGGAGCCGATAGGCGCGTCCGCCAGCCGCCGCGCCCCGGACCGGTCCGGCAGCACGCGGGTCACACCGTCCAGCTCGAGCACCTGGATCGGTGTCCCGTAGACCTCACTGAGCAGCTCCGCGGTGCAGACCTCGGCAGCGGGCCCGTCCGCCACCACGCGTCCCTGGTCCAGCACCACGATCCGGTCCCCGTACACGGCGGCGGAGTCCAGGTCATGGAGCACGACGGCGACCGCGGCACCCTGCGCTGCCAGCTCACGGCAGAGCATCAGGGTGCGTTCCTGGTGGGCGATGTCCATGGCGGAGACGGGCTCGTCCAGCAGCACGGTCCGGCCCTCCTGGGCCAGCACCCTCGCCAGGGCCGTGCGCTGGCGTTCGCCACCGGACACCACGGTGACGGTCCGCCCCTGCAGGTGGTCGATCCCCACGGAGGCGATCGCTCCGTCCACCACGTCCTGGTCCTGGTCCGCCCGTTCGGTGCGCCGCCAGGCGTTGCGTCCCATCTCCACGACCTCACGGACGGTGAACGGGAAGGACACCGCGGAGTCCTGAACCATCACGGCCCGGCGCTGGGCCGAGTCCTGGGGCTTCCACCGGGCCACCGGGGTCCCATCCAAGCTGACGGCACCCCGGCTGGGCTGGATGTCCCCGGAGAGCACGGAGAACAGGGTGGACTTGCCGGCGCCGTTGGGTCCGATCACCACGGTGACCTCGCCGGGACGCATATCCACGCCGACCCCGTGCAGGATCTGGCGTCCGTTGATCTCCACGTGGACGTCCTGTGCCTCGAGCATCAAAGAGTCCCCTGCTTCTTGAGGGACTGACGCAACAGGATGAAGAACACTGGTCCTCCGACCACGGCGGTGAAGATGCCGATCGGCATGTCCGCGAAGGGGATGACGGTGCGCGCGGCCACGTCCGCGAGGGAGAGCAACATGGCCCCGCCCAGGGCGGAGAGCGGGATGAGTCCCCGGTGGGAGGGGCCGATGACGAGCCGCAGGGCGTGCGGGACCACCAACCCCACGAAGCTGATGTGCCCGGCGTAGGCCACGGCGGCGGAGGTCAGCACGGCCACGGCGACGATGGACACCACGCGCAGCCGCCCCACGTTCACACCGGCATGCTGGGCGGGCCTCTCGCCGAGGGAGAGCAGGTCCAGCTGGCTGCGGAGGGTCATGGCCACGACGACGCCCAGCAGGAACACGATCCCGGCCGTGCCCACCGCGGTCCAGGTGGCACCGTTCAGGGAGCCCATCTGCCAGAACACGATCTGCTCGCGGCTGGCGGTGTCCCCGAGGAAGACGAGGAAGGACATGATGGCGCCGGCCACGGCGTTGACGGCGATGCCGGTCAGCACCAGCGTCAGCACCATGGCCCGGTTGCCGGACGTGGCCAGCAGGTAGACGAGCCAGGTGACCAGCATCCCGCCGAGGAAGGCAGCCAGCGGCAGCACCCATCCGCCGGCGGCGGTCAGCCCGAACACGATGACCACGCAGGCGCCCACGGCGGCACCGGAGCTCACGCCGATGATCCCGGGCTCGGCCAGCGGGTTGCTGAACACGCCCTGCATCAGGGCCCCGGCCACCCCGAGGGCGGCACCCACAATCACCCCGAGCAGCAGCCGCGGGAAGCGGATGTTCCACAGGGTGGAGTCCAGCAGCGTCTCGTCCGGGGTGGCCGACGAGGAGCCGGTCACCGCACGCCAGACCGAGCCGATCACCTCGGCCGGGGCGGTGGGGAACTGTCCGGCCCCGGCGGAGAGCACCAGCACGGCCAGCAGCAGCACCAGCAGCACGACGCCGGTCACCGCGGTCCGCGCCGCGGAGTGCGGCCGGGTGCCCCTGGCCGCGCGGGAGCCGTCCGCACCGGGCAGGGTTCCGCGGCCGCCCCCGGTGGGTGCGCCGCCGTCGGGCGCCGTGGCGTTCACCGTGGACAGGGACCGTCCTGGCGACGCACTCTCCGCGGCGGCGTCCCGGCGGGTCTCCGAGATGGTCACTGGGCGCCCTCGGGGTTGTATACGGCCTCGGCCAGGGCCACGAGCGCCTGGGGTGTCTGGGGTCCGTAGGACATCAGCTGTCCGTCCGGGACGTCCACGACGCGCTGCTTCTGCCCGGCGGCGGTCTGGGCGACTCCGGGACGCTCCAGCAGGCCGGCGAGTCCACCGGTCGACTCCAGGCCGTCGGCCATGACGAGGATGACGTCCGGGTTCAGCGCGGCCAGCGCCTCGGCGTTGGCCGGCTTGGTGCCGGTGATGCCGGCCTGTTCGGCGGAATTGAGCGCACCCACGCTCTCCACCACGTCGCCGCCGGAGTCGCTGCCCATGACGAAGAAGATGCCGGCGGTCCCCCGCACGTAGAGGATCGCGGCGCTGACCAGGTCCGCCTCGTCGTCCGGCACCAGGGCGTCGATCCGGGCCTGGGCTGTCTCCATCTCGGCGTCATAGCGCTCGATCAGGGCCTCGCCGGCCGCCGGGACGCCGAGGGCCTGGGCGATGCGGGCCATCATGTCCTCGTTGGTCTCCAGACTGCGGTCCGGGTCGAACATCACCAGGGTGATGCCGGCGGAGCGGAGCTGGTCGTACACCTCGGGCGGGCCGAGGGTGGTATCAGCCAGCACGACGGTCGGACGCAGGGACAGGATGGCCTCGGCGTTGAGGTCGTGTCCGCCGGAGGTGACCAGGGGCAGCTCCGCCATGGCGGACGAGGTGTCCGAGGAGGTCCGCCCCACCAGCCGGTCGCCGAGGCCGAGGCCGGTCACGATGTCCGAGAAGGTGCCGTAGAGGTCGAGCGCGAGGATCCGGTCCGTGCTCTCGATCGTGACGTCCTGGCCGTCGTGGTCCGTGACGGTGACGGGCAGCTCGGGTGCCTGGGGGTTCCCGATCGGCTGGATCTCGGCGACGGTCTCGGCCGAGGAGGGGCCCTCGATGCTGGCGGGATCCGGCAGGTCGAGCGCGGGCTCTTCGTCGGCAGAGGCGTCTGCGGCAGAGGAAGCGGAGGGTCCGCTGGTGGCGCTGGTCCCACTATTGCCGGCGGGACTCGACACCGCCGTGGCGGAGCCGGAGGTGGCAGCGTCCGTGGGGGCGCCGGCGGCGCCACAGCCGGTCAGGACCAGGGTGGTGGCCAGCAGGGTGGCGGTCATCGTTCCGGCCAGGGCGCGACGCCGGCCGGTGGGCCGGGTCTGCCGGGAGGAATTGATGGAAGTCATGGTGGAAGTCCTAAGCCGAGCCCCAGAGGATCTGGGGCCCGACCGTGTCAGGTGTGGTTCCGGTCCGCCTGCCGCGCGCGGCAGGCGGACCGAATGGGGTGGTGGTCAACTCCACCACGTCGCCGATTCAGGCGGCGTGGCTGCCCTGCTGACGGCGGGCCAGGACCAGGGCCAGAGCGCCGAGGGCAAGAAGCCCGCCGCCCGCTGCGATCAGCCCGGTGGTCTCAGCGCCGGTGGAGGCCAGCTGCACCGAGCCGGGCTCCTGACCGGTGGCGTACTGGCCGGTTCCGTCCTTGACCAGGACCTGCTGGCAGTCCGTGCCCTCGCCCAACGGCAAGGTCACACTGATCGGATCCAGCGCGGTACCGGCCTCGTAGAAGCCCGCGAAGGCCTCCGCCCCGGAAGCCGTCAGGGTGGCACTGGCACCGTTGAGCGAGATGCTGTTCTGACCGACGGACAGGTTCGAGGTGTTCACGGTGGCGAAGGTGACGTTGCTGCGGCTGAAGCCGTCGCCCTCCATGGACGAGGACTTCACGTCCGCGACGATCTCCGCGGACGAGGGGCTCGTTTGACGGAACCGGAGGTTGGACAGGTTCATGTCCAGCACGCCGTCATGCCCGGTGAAGTGCACGGAACCGCCGAAGGTCACGGTGCCGGTGCGGGAGTCCTTGGCATAGGAGCCATTGCCGCCACCGAAGGTGAAGGAGCTGCCCGCGTAGGACGCGCCGCCGCCGAGGGTCCAGCCGCCCTGGGCGATGCCGCCGCGGATGTAGTTGCGGAAGGAGGACTTGAGCCCCCAGTTCAGGGTGGCACCGGATACCTCGTTGGCCGCGCAGACGGTCTTGTAGACCGGCTTGGTGTCAGCCGCCGCAAGCTGGTCGTCGCCGCCGTTGTCGGTCGAGTTGCCGGTCCCGCTGCCGGCCCCCTGGCCGCCGGAGGCATTCGGGGACGTCGGGACCGGTGCCGGGGTGGCGCCGCTGTTGTCCTCACCGGCACCGGGGGTGCCGGAGCCTTCCGAGGGCGCGCTGTTGGACAGCCGCACGATCACGTCCTGGGAGGTGTCCGTGCGCCCCTGGCCGTGGGCCTTCGACGTGTAGATCGCATAGTCGGAGGCATCAGCGCCGGAGGGCAGGGTCACCGACAGGGAGAACGAGCCGTCCGCGTTGAGCTTGGCGGTGCGGCCCATGTCGATCGACCCGTTCTCGTATTCCGTGGCAACGGCCACGGTCTGCCCCTCCACGAGGACGCCAGCGGAGGAGGCCTGGTAGAAGCCGGCCTGTCCGGCCTCGCCGAGTCCCACGTAGATGCCGGGCGCCGCGGTGGAGAAGCCCGCGCCATTGACGGTGACCGTGCCGTTGTCCGGTGCGGAGGCGGTGACCCGGGGGGCGCCGTTGTCCGGAGCCGGGGTGGACGGCTCCGTCGGCGTCGGCGTCGGAGCCGGGGTGGACGGCTCCGTCGGCGTCGGCGTCGGAGCCGGGGTGGACGGCTCATCACTCGGGGTCGGCGTCGGCGTCGGGGTCGGAGTGGACGGCTCATCCGTCGGGGTCGGCGTGGGTTCCGGCGTCGGCTCCGGAGTCGGAGCGGGGGCGAACTCCAACACGACGCCGGCGTCCTGGGACGGGTCGCCGACGCCTTGGCCATGGGCCTTGGAAGAGAACACGGAGTACGAGGTGCCGTCGCCTGCGGGGGCCGTGAGGGTGACCGTGAAGGAACCCTCGGCGGAGATCCGCGCAGCGGGGACGAACACCGTGTCAGCCTGGCTGATGGCCCCTGAGTTCGAGGCGGCGTAGAAACCGCCGGCGGAGGTCGGGGCCACGCCCAGGTAGACGCCGGGGCCCTCCGTGGAGAAATTGGTGCCGGTCACCGCGACCTCACCGCCGGCCGCGGGCACCTCCGTGGCGGTCAGCGTCGGCGGGACGGCCGGGGCCGGCTCTGCGTACGTGAGCGAGGTGATGGAGTTCTGTGAGGGATCGGCGAAGCCCTGACCATGGGCCTTCGAGGTGTAGGCGGCCAGACCACCTTCGGGCTCGGTGGGCAGCGTGGTCGTGAAGGTGAAGGTGCCGTCGGCCTGCATCCGCTCAGTACGGCCCATCTCGGAGTCGCCCACCTCAGCGGTGGGGCTGACGTAGACGGTCTGGTCCTCCAGAAGGCTGCCGCTGCCCTGGTAGAAGCCGGGCAGGCCGCTGGGGCCGATGCCGAGGTAGATGCCGGGGGCCTCGGACGAGAAACCGGAACCCGAGACGGTGACCTGGCCGCCGCCGTCGGGAACCTCGGTGATGGAGACGGTGGGGGCGGCGCTGGCGGGCAGAGCCGTGAGCCCGAAAGAGGCGAGCAGCACTGCGGTGGCCATGGCCACCCAGCGCAGGACGCGTCGGTGAATGGGGGTCTTCATGGAGTCCTCTCGGAGAGAACGGTCCGGCGCGGAAGTCGCGGACCATCCAAAGGTGCTAGTGAGATGCTTGCCGAGCGCATTACGAAACGATTGTGTGGCGCATTCAGCTAACGTTAAGGTAAGCCTTACCTAAACAAATCACAAGTTGTCTGCGAAGATGACGTGAGTCACGCCATGCATCCCCGCACCGTCACCTTCCGAAAGGGCTCCCCATGACCACCTCCCCCGCACCGACCCTCTCGGCTCGCGTCCGCGAGCTGACCCAGGCCGACCACCACGAGGCCGAGACCTCTGCGTTCATCACCGATCTCATGGGCGGACGCCGCTCGGCCCGGGACTATGCCCTCCTGCTGTCCCAGTACGAGCACATCTATCACCAGCTGGAGGACTCCGTGGCCCTGGCCCGCGTCACCTCACCGGGCCCCGTGGCGGATCTGTTCGATCCCGCGCTCGAGCGGGCCCCTTTCATCCGGCAGGACCTGGCGAACCTGTTGCCCGCCGCAGGCCTGGACGAGGCCCCCACCGAGTTGCCGTCCACGCGGGCCTACGTGCGGCGCATCGCCGAAGTGGAGCATGATCACGCGCGGCTCGCCGCCCACCACTATTTGCGGTACCTGGGCGATCTCTCCGGCGGTCTGGCCATCGGCAAGATGGTCTCCCGCCACTACGGGCTGAACCCGGACCAGTTGGCCATGTACCGGTTCGAGGAGATCGAGAAGCCCAAGGTCTACAAGGACGGCTACCGGCTGAAGCTGGACTCACTCGGCCTGACGCCGGAGCAGGAGGAGGCCTTCATCGAGGAGGCGTCCCGGGGTTTCCAGTTCAACAAGGACATGTTCCGTGACCTGGACGGGCTGTCCCGGAGGCTGGCCGGCGTCGCCGCCTGAGCAGCTGGCGCCCAGGGCCACAGTGAGGCCCGCAACGCTTCGGAACGACGAGAACCGTTACGCGTCGGGGAAGATCTGGCCGATCGGCTCACTCTTCTCGGCCTGGAAGGCCTCTTCGGCGCGGCCGTAGGCCCAGTAGGCGGACAGGGACATCCGCCGCCGGTCCACCCCGCGGACATCCGAGAGGTACCGGCGCAGGTCCTTCACCATCTCCCGCTCCCCGTGGGCGAACACCTGGACATCACCCTCGCGCCACGGCGCCTCGATGACCGCATGGGCCAGCGTGGTGGACTCAGGCGTGAAGCTACCGCCGCGGTGCAGCCAGATGACCTCGATGCCGCCCGGGGCGGTCAAGGCGACCTCGTCCTCCGGCCCGGCGACCTCGATGATCGCGAGGCCGACGGCATCCGCGGGCATGGCCTCCAGGGCGGAGGCGATCGCGGGGACGGCTGACTCGTCTCCGGCCAGCAAGTGCCAGTCGGCCGCCGGGTCGGGGAGGTACATCCCGCCGGGGCCGCCGAAGGTGACGGGGTCACCGACCTTCGCGTGGGCCGCCCAGGGGCCGGCAAGGCCTTCGTCCCCGTGCACCACGAAATCGACGGTGAGGGTGCCGGCGTCGTGGTCCACGGACCGCACCGTGTAGGTGCGGCGCACGGGCATCTTCTCCGGGGGCAGGGTCTCGCGGAGTTTCTCCATGTCATAGGGCATCGTGAGGCCCAGCGCCGGGTCCGCGAACATCAGCTTGATGTACTTGTCCGTGGCGTCCTTGTCCTGATACTCCGAGAACCCCGGCCCACCCAGCGTCAGGCGCACCAGGTGCGCGCTGATCCGCTCGGTGGCGACCACCTCGAGCAAGACTGGCGGCTTGGGCTGGCGCGGAGGACGGGCACCACTGCGCACGGAGGGGGACGTAGACATGGAGTCCTCTTTCGGAGTCGATGACGTATTCAGTTCGACCGTACGTCATTTCGCGCCGGCACCCCCTGCGGTTACCCGACGGGCGGAATCCGGGCGGTTCTCAGCGCCGGAAGGCGGCCCCTCGGTGGTCATCCGCCAGACGTGGGCCGTTGCCCAGGATCACCTCACGGAGGGTCCCGACGCCGGCCCCCTCGGCCGGCTCGTCCGGCAGCAGCCCGCGCCGCCGCAGCTCGGGAGACACCAGGTCTGAGAACCGCTCGAGGTCCGCTGGGCGGACGGCCGCCGAGATGTTGAAACCGTCCACGTCCGTGGCCTCCTGCCAGCGGATCAGCTCGTCCACCACCGTCTGCGGCGACCCGGCGATCACCGGTCCGCGGCCACCGATGGCGATGAACTCGGCGAGGTCCCGCACGGTCCAGGTCCGGTCCGGGGACAGCTTGGTGAAAGCTGCGAGCGCCGACTGGTTCGCCTCGGTCTTGATGTACTCCAGCGGGGCGTCCGGGTCTGAGCCGTCCAGGTCCACCCCGGTCCATCCGCCGAACAGGGCCAGAGCGCCGTCGATGTCCACAAACTCCCGGTAGCCCTCGAGCCGGGCCTGGGCCTCCTCGTCCGTGTCCGCGACCACCACGGTGACCATGGTGAAGATCCGGATGGCGTCCCGGGTGCGCCCGCGCTCGGCCAGTCCGGCGCGGATGCCGTCCACCCACTGGCGGACGAGGGAGGTGGTGTTGCCGATCAGGAAGATGGCCTCGGCGTGGTCCAGGGCGAAGTCCTGGCCGCGCTTCGAGGCCCCCGCCTGGAACAGAAACGGAGTGCCCTGGGGTCCGGGGTGGGTGAGGGCCTGGTCCGGCACGGAGAAGAACCTGCCACGGTGCCCCACGGGGTGGACCTTCTCCGGGTCCACGAAGACGCCGCGGTCCCGGTCGGCCACCACGGCACCCTCCTCGAAGGACCCCTCGAACAGCTTGTACATCACCTCCAGGTACTCGTCCGCACGGTCATAGCGCTCGTCATGCGGGATCTGCTGGTCCATACCGAAGTTCCGGGCCGCTGAGTCCTGGTAGGAGGTCACCACGTTCCAGGCAATGCGGCCGCGGGTCAGGTGGTCCAGGGTGGCGAAGGTACGGGCCAGCAGGTATGGCGCCTCATAGGTGACGGAGGCCGTGATCCCGAAGCCGAGGCGCTCGGTCACGGCAGCCATGGCGGGCACCACCACGAGCGGATCCAGCAGCGGAACCTGCACGCCGCCGCGCAGCGTGGCGTCGGTGGAGTCCCGGTAGACGTCATACACGCCGGGGATGTCCGCCAGGAAGAGTGAGGCGAATCCGCCCCGTTCCAGGGTGCGGGCCAGCCCGGTCCAGTACTCCAGGGTGTCGAACCCGGAAGCCCCGGACTCCGGATGCCTCCACAGGCCCGGGGACTGGTGCACCGGGACCATCATGTCGAAGGCGTTCAGGAGGAGGGGGCGGGTCATACAGTCGTCCTTTCAGACGTTCTCTCGGTGGGGCGATCGGGGTCAGTTGCGGTACCGGCTGTGGTGCCGACTGAGGCCTGGTGCTCGGGGGACAGCGCGGGATCGCCCGCCACCGGGACGGCGTGCAGGTCCGTCAGCTCCGTGCCGCGCTGCTGGCTGGCCGGATCCTTCGCCGCGAGCGCGGCGGCGACGGAGATGACGGACAGCACCGTCAGGTACCCGGCGATCAGCCACGGGGCCTCCCCGCCGGCGGCGAACAGCAGGGCGGCGATCATCGGCATCAGCCCGCCGCCCAGGACGGTGCCGACCTGGTAGCCCAGGCTCACGCCCGAGTACCGGACGTGGACGGGGAACTGCTCGGCGAACCAGGCCGCCTGCGGCCCGTAGATCGCGTCATGGATGACGTTGATGCCCAGGATCACCACGAGGGGCAGGAAGGCGAGCGGGCCGGCGTCGAGGAAGGCGAAGAGGACCCAGCCGAAGACCCCGATGGCGGCGTAGGCGGCCGCGGACATGATTCGGCGGCCGATCCGGTCGGACAGCCAGCCCCAGAACGGCGTGGAGAACAGGCCGATGGCCGAGGCCACCATCACCGCCGTCACGCCCGAGGCACTGTCCCCGCGGACATCTCTCAGGTAGGTCAGCATGTACACGGTGACGAGGTAGTAGATGGCGTTCTGGGCCAGGCGCAGGCCGATGGTGACCAGCAGTGGCCGCCGGTGATGGACCAGCAGCTCCTTCAGGGGTGCCTTGGCCACGTTGCCCGAGGCCTGGTGCTCCAGGAACTCCGGGGCATCGGCCACGCCGAGCCGGATCCACAGGCCCACGGCCACCAGGAGGGCGGAGAGCAGGAACGGGATGCGCCAGCCGAAGGCGGCGAACTGCTCGGCGCTCATGATGTTCTGCATGATGAAGAACGCGCCGGTGGCCAGCAGCATGCCGGCGGAGGAGCCGATCTGGGTGAAGGATCCGAAGAAGCCGCGGTGCCGTGCGGGAGCGTGCTCCACGCTCAGCAGCGCCGAACCGCCCCATTCGGCCCCGGCGGACAGGCCCTGGAGGATCCGCAGGAACACTAGCCCGACGACGGCCCACCAGCCGATGACCTCGAAGGTGGGCATCAGCCCGATCAGGGTGGAGGCCACCCCCATCAGCACCAGGGACGCCACGAGCAGCGCCTTGCGGCCGATCCGGTCCCCCAGGTGGCCTGCGATGATCCCGCCGAGCGGCCGGGCGATCACCCCGACGGCGAGGGTCGCGAAGGAGGCGACGATGCCGCCGAGTTCGGTGGCCATCGGGAAGAACTGGACGTTGAAGATCAGCGCCGCAGCCGTGCCGTAGAGGTAGAAGTCGTACCACTCGATGGTGGTGCCGGCGAAGGCGGAGGCCAGGATCCGCTTCTTGCCGGAGAGGATGTTCGTGGCGCCCATCAGCCCTGGCCGCCCTTCGCATCGCCGATCGCATTGAGGCCCTCGGGCAGGGTCCCGTTGATCCAGTAGTCCCCCAGGGACCGGGCACGGAAGGCGATGGGGTTGTGCGTGGCCACGGTCTGGGCGTTGCGCCAGTGGCGGTCCATGGCCTTCTTCGTGGACGTGGCGGAGGCGCCCACGGTGAGGAACAGGTCCTGGGCGGCTCCGATGCCCAGTTCGGGCACCGTGATGGTGGCGTGTTCGATGGCCAGCTCGGAACCGTAGAGCTCGGCGGGGACGTCTCCGGTGAAGTCCGGGCGGTCGGCCCCGACGGCCTCGGCGGCCGTGATGCCGGCGTCCAGGGCGCGGGCGGCGTGGAGCACCGTGGCCTCGGCGGTGAAGGCCTTCGCGGCAATGCGTCCGGCGGCCTCCTGGATCAGCGGATCCTCGCGGAACGGCAGGCCGGAACCGGTGTTGAAGGTGCGTTTGCGGGAGGCGATGGTCGCCACGGCATCCCGGCGGGAGGCGCGGGCGATCCCGGCCAGGACCGCCAGCAGCACGAGTTGGAAGAAGGCGGCCTCGTGAACGGCCTCGGCGGAGCCCGGCACGCGGTCGAGCACCCCGTGGGCGGGGACCGTGACCTTCGTGAAGGTCGCGGTTCCGGTGCCCGTGAGCTTCTGCCCGAAGCCGTCCCAGTCGTCCTCCAGGACCACTCCCTCGGCGTCGGTGGCCACCACGGCGAACTGACGGCCGTCGAGCGGCCCGCCGTCGGCGTCGGCACGGGCGGCCGAGACGCGGGTGTAGTCGGAGAAGATGGAGGCGGTGGCGTAGAACTTCTGTCCGTTGAGCTCCATGCCGCCGGCGGTCGGGGTCAGCGTGGTGTTCAGACCGCCCAGCGCATTGCCGCCCTTCTCCGTGGAGGCGTTGCCCACCGTGGCGCCCGCCAGGACCAGCGGATACCAGACGTCCTGGACCTCCCGCGGCTGGAAGCGGAGGGCCTCGAGGAAACCGTAGTGCGAGCGGTAGATGTGGGCCACGTTGGAATCGGCCTCGGCCAGGTCGATCAGCAGGTGGAAGAAGTCCTGGAGGCTGACCTCCGGACCACCGTGGGCCACGGGGACCCTCAGGGTCCCGAACCCGGCTTCGTCGAGGCTCCGGACGGCGTCGAAGGGCAGCTCGCGGTTCAACTCCCGGGCCAGGGACCCCGCCGCGATGTCCTCGAAGAGCGGCTGGAAGTGCCTCTTGAGACCGGCGTAGTCCGTGGGCAGGCCGCCGCTGAGGTTCGCGCCGGGCTGGACGGCGGCGATGGTGCGGGGTGTCGCGGTCATTCGGTGGTCCTCTCGGTCTCACCGAAGGATTCCCGTGGCGGGGTCCAGACCGTGCTGGGTCATTCGAAGCGACAACGTTCAGGGAACCGCTTCAGCCGTGGGATCTCCATCGGTCCTGGCGGTAGCACCCGGCTGGGGAATCCCCACGGGTTGCTGCGGCGTCGACGAGCCAGGTCTCTCGGCCGCTCTGGATGGTTACCCGCCCACGTTAACGGACATCGGCGCTCCAGTGCTGTGTCTGGCGTCACGTCGCTTCACACAGTGTGTCGAGGGAAGTACTCAGCTCCGGCCGTCGAACGCAGCCGCCCTGAGCCGGTCAAGCAGCGGTGCGATCGGGCCGAGGTCGATGGCCCCGCTGCCGCCCGCTCGCTCGCCTGCCGCTGGCAGAAGGGCGTCGTACGCACGACGAGCGGCGAGGTCGTGTCCGCTCTCGACCGCCGCGAGGCCCGTCAGG
The DNA here is from genome assembly GCF_902506195.1 of Citricoccus sp. K5. NCBI lineage: Bacteria > Bacillati > Actinomycetota > Actinomycetes > Micrococcales > Micrococcaceae > Citricoccus > Citricoccus sp. K5. The sequence goes on along the minus strand of NZ_LR732817.1, from coordinate 3,316,419 downwards.
AACCATGCCACCTCGAGCATCAGGTCGTCCGGGGGATCTGGAACCGCATCGAGAGCGGCGGCGGCCTCCTCGCGCCGCCCCTGCCTGGCCAGGAGCAACGGCCTGGCCCACGGTTCGTAGGGTCCGAACCGGCTGTCAGGGAGCTCCGTCCCGGTTCGAACAGCCCGGGTAAGTTCTGCCAGTCCGGACAACCCGTCCCTGAATCCAGGCATCTCCGTTCCTTCCGGTGGTGGAGGGCGGCCCATGAAGGACCACCGGAACCACGCGGTGAAGACAGAAGCCAGCGGACGATCGAAGCGTTCTGCGAGTGCGTCGATGAGGTCGGCCTGCCGAGAAGCCGCCGCTACGTCGTCGAGGGCACAGAGCGCCTGCATCCTGATCAGTCGTCCCTCGATCTCGAAAGTCGGCAATTCCGCGCCGACGGCGGCAGCAACGATCTCAGCACCGAGCATGTCGCGAGTCCCTGCCTGGCCTGCCGTCTCGAAGCTCTGCAGATAGCGTGAGCTGAGGGCAAAACACAACAGGGCGGCGTCGCCAAGCCGCCGTGCGATTCGCTCTGCCTCGGCAGCCTCGGCGAGTCGGTTCGCGGTGCCACGGGACTCCATGGCGATGGTGGCGAGGAGTCGCGCCCGCAACCGGTCAGATGCGCCAAGCGGCAGGGCCGTCAGCGTTCGGAGGGCCACCTCGACGATCGCCGTCGAACGCGCGGGATCGTCCGACCTGGTCCAGCTTCCCGGCACGTCGAAACCGCCGATGACTCGGGCCGCCACTTCCGGATCGCCGACATGCTCGGCGGCGGCGATCACGGCGGTGCGCTGTTCCGCCGCCACCTCAACGGCGCCGGAGACCGCGAGGAGGGGCAGGAGCGCAGTGGCGCTTTCGAGTTGGGTCCGCTGACTGGTCCGTGCCTGGACTGCGGCGGTCCGCATCAGAATTGACCCGCCGTCCTGGACCTCCAGTGCCGGATCCTGACGCAGGATGCCGCGTTCGAGTTCGGTCAACCGCTCACGTGGATCGGCCCCGGGGCTCCCGATGAGAGTGGTGCGGGCACGGGCGATGATGTCCAGAGCTTCTCCCGGGCGTGCAGACCGGTACAGGGCAAGGGCGAGCAACCTCCAGCCCTCTTCCCGCCACGGGAACTCTTCGATCTGAGCCTCGAGCAGCGCCACGACGTCGTGTGGCCGACCCAGCGTGAGGCGAATTTCTGCCAGTTGCTCCACGGCTCCCGCCCGCAGTCTCTCGACCCGAGCCCTCTCACTCTTGGCCCACGGTTGCCGTCTGAACTCCTCGAAGGCAGTTCCGCGCCACTCGTCCAACGCGGCAGACAACAACGGTTCGCTGACTTCGGGGCTCCTGCCGTCTGCGGCCCGAATGGCCTGCTCGGCGCGCCAGAGATCGACCGCCGCGGGCACGGGCCTCAGGGCATAGCCGTCACCCTCGGTCACGAGAATCTCCGAAGGGACTCGCGGAGGACGCTGTGGCTCGAGCACTTTCCTGATCTCACCGACGAACGTTCGCACGGCCCCCACCGCGCCGTCAGGGGGATCTTCCCACAAATCCTCGACCAGCCCGCCCGTGGACACTGCCCGCCCCTGCGCGGTTATCAGGATCCCGAGGATCTCGCGATGCCGGGCCCGGGAGAGGCGTAGGGGCACGCCCTCGATCTCGGCACGGACCTGACCGAGGACACAGATCCGAAGCTCGCTCACCCGCTCATGTTACTTATCCGCCCTCGTCCACTGATTCAGGGCTGATCCAGGTGCGGCACCGTGGCGTTCAACGGTGCTGACGGTGTGGGCACCGCCGGCGATCGCCGCCGTGAAACGTGGCCAAGAGGCTTGAAGGAGAAGAATGAATCTGCAGCTCAGCGGGAAGAAGGCGTTCATCAGTGGTTCCTCCCAGGGGATCGGCTTGGCGATTGCGAGAGCGTTGGCCAGAGAAGGCGCTGACGTGACACTCAACGGCCGGGATCCCTTGAAACTCTCCGATGCGGTTGAGTCGTTGCGGACCGAGTTGCCCGAGGTCGCCGTCGAAGGCGTGGCTGCCGATTTTTCCGATCCGCGTCAGGTGGATCGACTCTGCTCCGGGTTGACGGACATCGACATCCTCATCAACAACGTCGGACTCTTCGAGGTGAAACCGTTCGACGGCATCTCGGACGAAGACTGGCGGCTGTACTTCGAAGTCAACGTGCTCAGCGGGGTGAGACTCGCCAGGCGGGTGATGCCGGCGATGCTCGCGCGGGGATGGGGCCGGATCATCTTCGTGACCAGCGAATCGGGCGTGAACATTCCGGCCGACATGATCCACTACGGCACGTCGAAATCGGCCATGGCTGCGGTGGGGAACGGGCTGGCGAAACTCACCCGGGGCACCGGTGTGACCGTGAATTCAGTCCTGGGCGGCCCGACGTACTCGGACGGCGTCGCTCAGACGATCGAGGCGCTGGCCGCCCTGCGGGACGTCTCGGCAAGCGAGATGAAAGGCGACATCATCGCCACGAACCAGACGTCCCTACTGGAACGGTTCATCGAGCCAGCCGAGATCGGGAACATGGTGGCCTTCTTGGCAAGTCCCTTGGCCTCCGCAACGAACGGATCAGCGGTACGGGTCGATGGAGGTGTCCTGACGACGCTGTTCTGACCGCGCACTGACCACCCTGACCTGCCCCCTTCGAACGGGGCTCCCCGCCCATCGTCAGGCTGTGCGTAACCCTTCTGGCGCAGGAAACGGCAGGTGGAACTCCTCAGCGCCGGCACCCACCGCGGAAGCTGCCCCGAACTCGTCGGCGACCACCACGATCCCGTCGGGGCTGGCCTGGCTGATGCGCACGGGGCGCTCGGTCCCATCGGCCGACCGCAGTCGGTGACGGTCCGCGAGGAAGCCGAGGCCCCGCGCGTCGAGCCTCTCCTCCGCGTCCAGCCACTCGATCGGCTCCTCGCTCAGCGGGCGGCCGAGGATGTCCATGGGACGGAACCCGCCGCCGTCGGGCACGATCCAGCCGACGGGCTCACCGTCCTCGCGACGGTGCTCGATCCAGTCCTCGGGAAGCGCCATGCGGCAGACGGTAGCACCCCGCACGGCTGCCTGACATTGCCCAGGAACTACCGCGGACAGGTGGACCGTGATGAAGACCTCTGCCATCGAGCAGCTTTGGATGCGACGGTTCCGCGGGAATAACGGCACACTGGACGAGTGTTGCACTCCCGGAGCCCACTGGCTCCAAGTGCTTGTCAAGAGAGGAACGCCGTGTCGACTTCGGCTGCCAGAACGCCCGATGCCACGCCCGACGTGATGACCCAGAAATCCGCTGAACCGACCGTTCCCGCCGGGGCGTCGCGGGTCATCTGGCTGCTCGTGGTCGCCGCCTTCGTGGTGATCCTCAATGAGACCGTCATGTCCGTGGCCCTGCCGGAGCTGATGGGCGAGTTCGCCATCAGCGCCTCGATCGCCCAGTGGATCACCACCGCGTTCATGCTCACGATGGCCGTGGTCATCCCGATCACCGGCTTCCTGCTGACCCGGCTGCCGCTGCGCACCGTGTTCCTGATCGCCATGGCCAGCTTCCTGCTGGGCACGCTGGTGGCCGGACTGGCGCCGACGTTCCTGGTGCTCGTCCTCGGCCGCGTCATCCAGGCCGTCGGCACCGCCATCATGATGCCGCTGTTGTTCACCACGGTGCTCAACGTGGTGCCCGCCCACCGCCGCGGCCGGACCATGGGCGTGATCTCGATCGTCATCGCGGTGGCCCCGGCCACCGGTCCGACCATCGGCGGCGTCATCCTCGACGCCCTCAACTGGCGGTGGATGTTCTGGATCATGCTGCCGATCGCCGCGCTGGCCCTGATCCTCGGCGCCACCATGATCCGCAATGTCACCGAGACCCGGCGGCTGCCCCTGGACGTGCTCTCCGTGGTCCTGTCTGCCCTGGGCTTCGCCGGCCTCGTGTTCGGCCTGAGCAGCATCGGTTCCGCCGCGGAGGGCAACGCCCTCATCGCGCCGTGGATCCCCCTGGGTATCGGCATCCTGTCCCTGGCCGTGTTCACGTGGCGCCAGCTGTCCCTGCGGGACCACGCCCTGCTGGACGTGCGCGTGTTCAAGACCCCGACCTTCACCCTGTCCCTGGCCATGATGGCGATCGGCATGATGGGCATGTTCGGCACCCTGATCGTGCTGCCGATCTACCTGCAGCAGATCCTGGGCCTCTCCGCCAAGGACACCGGCCTGATGCTGCTGCCGGGCGGCCTGCTGATGGGCGTGATGGGCCTGATCGTCGGTCGGCTGTTCGACCGCTTCGGCGCCCGCCCCCTGGTGGTCCCCGGGTCCGCCGTGCTGGCCGTGGCCCTGTGGGGCATGACGACGCTGAGCGCGGAGAGCACCCAGGGCAACATCATCGCCTGGCACATGCTGCTCAATGCCGGCCTGTCCTTCATGTTCTCCCCGCTGATGACGGCGGCCCTCGGCTCCCTGCCGCGCCGCCTGTACTCGCACGGCTCGGCCATCCTGTCCACCGTCCAGCAGGTCGCCGGAGCGGCCGGCACCGCGGTGTTCATCACCGTCATGACGACGGCGACGCTCGCCGGGGCGCAGAGCGGCGCGGAACCGATGGGGGCCTTGATGACCGGCATCCACAACGCCATGATCTGGGGCGCCGTCATCGCCCTGGTGGCGTTCGCGGGCTCGTTCTTCGTGAAGTCGGTTCCGGCCGATGAGGAGCCTGACGCCGTGGCCCACTCCCCGGCGCCTGCCCCGGAGGGCACTCCCGTCCACTGACGGGTGGGAGGGGTTACTGGCGGTCCAGGTCGTACTGGGCGGCCAGCCGGACCGGTGCTGAGCCTGCCCCGTAGCCTTCGTAGCCGTCGCGGCGCTCAACCACCTCGAAGAACACGGTGCCCACGGTGCGGGTGTAGAAGTGCAGGAACTCCCCGCCCTCGTCCCGGTCGTACATCACGTCGTTCTCCCGCAGCTCGGCCAGGAAGGCCTCGTCCAGGGCGAAGCGTGCGGCCAGGTCCTCGTAGTAGTTCGAGGGGACGGGCAGCATGCGCAGTCCCCGGGCACGGGCACGGCGCGCCACCTCGACGGCATCCGAGGCCAGGAACGCCACGTGCTGCGGGTAGGCGGCCTTCAGCCGGAGTTCGTCGTGGTCGATCTGGCCGGTGACCGTGCGGGTGGTGGAGGACCGTCCCGGGTCCAGGCCGTGTGGGATCAGGTTCAGCGGTACCCGGACGGCGCCGTCCGGAGTGCGCATCACCTCGGAGCGCACCAGTCCCTGCGGTGAGGGGACATCGTTGCTGACCTGCGCCTCGAGCCCGAACAGCGACCGGTAGAACAGGACGCCCTCCTCGAACCACTGCCAGGGCTGGGCCAGGTTGACGTGGTCGATTCCGAGGATCAGCCCGTCCCCGGCCACGACGCCGGCCGATTCCGCCCCAGCCCCAGCGTCACGGGGCGCTTCGGCACCCGTGACCCGGCCGCCGTCGTTCCGGCCATATTCGGCCACCCACTGGGGTGCGGCGGCCGAGGTGGGCGCGAGGAAGACCTCGGTGCCGTCCGGGGCCTGCACCCCGCGCAGCACCATCTCATCCGCCCGGTTGGCCCGCCAGGCCTTGGGGTAGTGGAGGGCACGGGCGTGGTCCGCGGTGGACCGGGGGTCCGGCACCTGCAGGCCGATCGAGGCGATGACGGAGCCGCCGGCGTGTTCCAGCGGCGCCTCGGTGCGGTCGTTGGTGACCACGCGGGCGTGGCCGGCGGAGAAGAGGTGGACGTCCTTGGTGCGGTGGCGTCCGTGGTCCGCGAAACCCAGCTGCGTCAGCACCTCGGCCAGGTCCGCTGGTTCCGCGGCGCGGACCTCGGCGAAGTCCCAGCCGGTGGGGTGAGCGGGCGCCTCCCCCGCCTGGGCGTCGTCCAGCCATTGCAGGGAGCGCATGGCCTCCCGGGCGGTGCGCACGGACTCCGTCTGCCGGTAGACGTCCGAGAAGACCTCCAGGGAGATCGGCCCCGTGTAGCCGGTGGCGTAGAGCTCCCGCATGAAGGTGACCAGGTCGAAACCGCCCTCACCGGGGAAGTTGCGGTGGTGGCGGGACCAGGACAGCACGTCCATGAGCATGATCGGGGCATCCGCCATCTGCACGAAGAACACCTTCTCCCCCGGGATCGCCCGGAAGCCGCTGACGTCGCCGCGGCGGGAGAGGATGTGGAACGAGTCCAGGCAGACGCCGAGGTTGGGCCGGTCGGCCTGTTCCACCAGCGACCAGGCGTGCTCGTAGGTGTTCACGAACCGACCCCAGGCCAGCGCCTCGTAGGCGATGCGGATCTCGTAGCGGGCGGCGAGATCAGCAGCTCGGCGGAGCTGGTCCACCGCGACCTCATCCTCCCAGCTCGTGGCGGTGCCGACGTTGGAGCACAGCAGGATCAGGTCCACGCCGAGGCGCCGCATGAGCTGGAACTTGCCCTCGAGCCGGCGCAGGTTGTCCTGGAAGGCGCTCTCCTCCACCCCCTCCAGGTCCCGGAACGGCTGGTAGAGGTCCAGAGTCAGCCCGAGTTCCTCAGCGAGGTCGCGGACCTGCTCCGGGGACAGCGGCGAGGCCACCAGGTCCGGCTCGAACACCTCGATCCCATCGAAGCCGGCCTCCGCGGCGGCGCGCATCTTCTCCTCGAACGTGCCCGCCAGGCAGACGGTGGCGATTGACGTCCGGGACATACGGGTGGGGCCTGCGTTCACGGCGTTGGCGGCATTGACGGCAGGGACACTCTGGCTCATGCCATTAACCCTACGTCGGTTCTCAGCCCTGCTTCGCGGCGACGAGCTCGAGGAAGTGGGCACGCACCCGTTCGGGATCGGCGCTGAGCCCGGTCATCAGACCGAACGCGTCCAGGGCCTGGCCCACGGCCATCGTCCCGCCGTCCACCACCTGGCAGCCGGCCGCGCGGGCCGCCACCACCAGTTCGGTCTCCACCGGCAGGTACACCACGTCGGAGACCCACAGCTCGGAGCGCAGCCACGCCGCGTCCACCGGGATGCCGGGATGGGTGTGCATCCCCACGGGGGTGCAGTGGGCGAAGCCGGTGGCGGTGGCCAGGGCGTCCTGCAGCTCGACATGCGGGCGGGCCGTGACCTGCTGGTCCGGGAACTGCCCCTGCAGGTCGGCGGCGCGGGCGGTGGCCCGCTCGAGGTCCAGGTCGATCAGGGTGAGCTTGCCCGCCCCGGCGCGCAGGAGGGCGTAGGCCACGGCCGAGCCGGCCCCGCCGGCGCCGAGCTGGACCACGGAGCCCAGGTCGGGATCCGTCAGGGTGTTCCGCAGTCCGGTGATGTAGCCGGAGTAGTCAGTGTTGTGGCCCACGGAACGGCCGTCCTCGAACACCACGGTGTTCACCGCGCCGAGGTTGCGGGCATCCTCGTCCACCTCGTCCAGGTGATCCATGATGGTCTGCTTGAACGGGTGGGTGATGTTGAACGCGTTGAAGCCCAGGCGGCGGCCGTACTCCAACAGCCGCGGCGCCTCGTCCTGGGCCGCCTGGCCCTCGAAGCCCAGCGCCGCCACGTCCACCGGACGGTAGAGGTAGAGAAGCCCGTGCTCGCGGCCCTCCTTCTCATGCATGGGCGGGCTCAGCGACGCCGTGATCCCGTCCCCGATCAGTCCGACCAGATACGATTCCCCGACGGTGCTCATGCGTACTCCTTCTTCGTGTTCATTCCCGGTGGCCGCCCTTAACGGTAGTCCCGTCAGGCCGGGGCCTGCGCACCGTCGTCCTCGTACACCGTGGCGCCGGCCAGGTCACGCCCGGCCAGGTACCCGAAGGTCAGGGCGGGGCCGAGGTTGATGCCGCCGGCAGGGTAGAAGCCACGCATGATCGAGGCGTGGTCGTTGCCCGCCGTGTACAGCCCCTCGATGGGCGCCCCGCCGGCATCCACCACCCGCGCCTTGGTGTCCGCCGCGATCCCGGCGAAGGTGCCGAAGGATCCGGGGCGGACGTGGACCGCGTAGAACGGACCCTTCTCGAGCGGTGCCAGGGACGGGTTGGGGCCCACCTCCGGGTCTCCGCCGTACCGGTTGAACGCGGTGGCACCGCGGGAGAACTCCGGGTCCTCGCCGCGCCGGGCGTTGGCGTTGAACTCGGCCACCGTCCGGGCCAGGCCCTCCGGATCGATCCCGCACTTCTCGGCCAGTTCCTGGAGCGTGTCCCCCTTCACGAGGTATCCGGTCTTCAGGTACGGGGTCAGCGGCATCGGGATCGGCTTGGCGAAGCCCAGCGAGTAACGGCGGATGGCGGTGGAATCGGCGATCTGCCAGGACTCCACCGGTTCGCCCTCCGGCGTGGCCGCGAGCATCCCGTCCACATAGTCGTAGTAGCCGTTGGCCTCGTTGACGAAGCGCCGGCCGTCCCGGCGCACGCCGATGGATCCGGGCTTGGCACGGTCCATGATGTGCGGGAACACCCCGTGCCGGTTGCCCGGGTAGGGCACCAGGGAGACGGGGCACCAGGCGGCCGGGGCCTTCATGTCCGCGTCGAACACGCCGCCGGCGGCCAGCGCCAGGTCGAGTCCGTCCCCGGTGGTCTCCTCGGGGGCCAGCGTCCAGTGCTCGTTGCCCGTCGGGGTCCGGGGGAACACCTCTCGCCGCCGGTCCACGTCCTGAGGGAATCCTCCGGTCGCCAGGACCACGCCGCGCTGCGCGCGGACGTACCGGCCGCCGTCGGGAGCGCCGACGATGGCGCCGGTGATGCGGCCGTCCGCAGAACGGACGAGGCCTTGGACCGGGGTGTTGACGCGGATGTCCACTCCGAGATCGTCAGCGGACTTCATCAGGCGGCCGGTCAGGGCCGTGCCGTTGACGAGGTGCATGGACCGGCCCCGGGTGACCATGTCCAGCATGTGCGGGACCACCCGCTTGACCGAGTGGACCCAGCCCTCGGGCTTGAGCTTGGAGGCCTTGAGGAAGGTGGAGAGGTCCTGGCCGGCCATGATGCCCATGCCGAAGAAGGAGGTGGGGTAGTACTGCCGGCGCATCTTCTTCAGCAGCGCCGGCGCGAACTCCTTGGCGTTCACGGGCGCCGGGCCCACGGAGCGGTTGCCGGTGCCCGCACCGGGGAGGTCTCCATAGATGTCATTGATCTTGGCACCGGTGACGAAGCGCATGAAGGTCTTGGTGTGGAAGAAGCCGACCATGTGGGGAACGGCCTCGAGGAACGCGTCGATCTTCTCCCCCGCGGCCTCGGTGTAGCGCTCGCCGAGCACCGCTCGCAGATAGGCGCGGAACTGCTCGCGGTCCTCGTCCACCCCTTCCGCCCGGGCCAGAGCCGTCCCCGGGGTCCAGGCCCAGCCGCCGGACCAGCTCGTGGCCCCACCGCAGACCGGTGCCTTCTCGGCGACCATCACGGACAGGCCGTGATACGCCGCCGTCACGGCCGCGGCCAGTCCTCCGGCTCCGGACCCGGCGACCAGGACGTCGACGTCCTCCACCGGAACGTCAAGCGTGAGGGCCTCTTCCTCGGACAGGAGGTAGGGGGTTGCGGTCTGGGGCATGGGAGCGATCTCACTTCTCTTGCTGGGGATTTCTGAGGAGGGTAGTGCCGGGAGGTGGCGGCGGCGCTGTCAGCGCATCGCGCCCTCACCGAGGAGGGCGAGGGCGGCGGATTTCAGGTGATCCACCCAGCCCTGGGCTCCCAGGCGCGCGACGGCGGCGTCGTTCGGGACCTCCAACGAGACGGGCAGCTGGGTGCCGGCTCGCGGCGTATCTGCCAGCCCGGATTCCAGTGCTGCCAGGACTCCGGCCAGCTCCAGGCCACCCTCGCCGGGGACCAGGCGAGCGGACCGGGACTCCTCCACGAGGCCCTCGCGGTCTGCAGGGCGCTCGGCGGGGGCGTCACAGAGCTGCACGAGCGGTGCACGGCAGGCGGCCGCGGAGAGTTCCTCCGCCGTTCCCCCGAACCGTCCCACGTGCAGGGTGTCCACCAGGATGTCGCATCCGGCGTACACGGCGAGTTCGTCCGCCAACGGTATCGAGGCGACCGTCTGGTAGCTGATGGGCTCCAGCGCGGGGCTGATCCCGAAGGCGCGCCCGTCCTCCGCCATCTGCGCCAGGGTGTCCCGGGCACGTGAGAGGTCCGGATCTCCGCACGCCACGGTCAGCGACTCGGCACCGAGCGCCTGACCGGCCTCGAACATCCGCAACCAGGCGTCCCGCTGGTCCGTGCCGTCCAGCAACAGGAACTCGATGTCCTTGATCCCTACGCCCGTGTCCGCCATCCGCGCCAGTGTCTCGGCCAGCAACGGGGATCCCGGTTGCATGTCGTAGGGCTTCTCTGCCGTGGTCACCGGGCGTACCCGGACGCCCACGAAATCGAAACCGGCCTCGGCCGCGTGGTGCACGAGGTTCGGCGGCGCTACCGAGAGCAGTGACAGGGGTGCCAGGCCGATCAGGCGTCCGTTGGCTGCTGGCATCAGGGATGACCCACTTTCTGAAGGGCGAGATTGGTGTGGCGGAACGCAGGCGAGCCGCGTCGCCCCTTATGTAACCCGCTTCACACGCGGCAGGCCACCACGCGTCCCATTGAACAGGATTTCCGGTGAAGCGGGTCACAAAGACCGCGACGCGCGCTCAGGGTTCACACGCGCTCAGGACGCACGCACGAGCGGGAGCCGCCCTCCCGCCGTCGAGCCCATCCGCCACCTCAGTCGCGAGGCAGATTCCCGACCATCCCCGAGAGCCCGCGCGTGGCCGAGAGCAGCACGGGAACCTGCACCTTGAGGTTGACGTCCGCCATGGTCTGCACGATGGCGAGCGCACCCAGTACCCGCCGGTGCGTATCGAGGATCGGCGCCGCGAGGCCGGCCAGCGATCCCACCAGCACCCCGGGCAGATGGACATACCCGTCCACCCGGGCCTGGGCGAGCCGGCGTCTCATGTGCCCCTCGGTGACACCCGACTGCAGCGCGCTGCGGTCCCAGGGCATGGACAGGATCCGCTCCTGCACCGATGCCGGCGAGAAGGCCAGCATGGCCAGTCCGGCTGAGACGGACAGAGCCGGCTGACGCAGCGCCACCTTGGTCAGGTCCTCCTGGGCTCCGCGATGGGTGAGCCGCTCCAGGTAGACGATCTCCGCCGTCGACTCATCCAGGATGGAGAGGCTGACGTTCTGCTTCAGCGTGACGTGGATGGCCTCCATGAACGGCAGCGCCAGTTGGGAGAAGGCCTGGAACCGGGTGCCACGCTGGCCCGCCTCCCACAGGGCCAGGCCGATGCGGAAACGGCCGCGGCCCGTGCGGAAGAGCAGGCCGTCGTCTGCCATGGCCGAGGCCAGGCGGTGGGTGGTCGACGTGGACAGCCCGGCCCGTTCGGCCAGCTCGGCGGCCGAGAGCTCACCGTGGTCGGCGTCGAAGCACTGCAGCAGGCGCGCCACCCGGGACACGACCGATTCACCGGACCTGGAATTCGCCACCGTCACGTCCTCTCATCAGGCCCGGGCACACACCGGGAACCACCTCGGCGCCTTGGGCACCGTGGCGATCATAACCCATTGAATGGGCTGGATTTTGGCGGCATCCGGGTGGGACGGGAAGGCTTCTCTGAAGCACCGTGACCCCGTTCACAGCAACGAGTGTCACCGGCCACCCGACCCCCTGTCGGTGATCCGACCGCCCCGCGGACAGAAAGCGCGGAGGTAGCCCCGGACCCGAGGTTGGCCACGACCACGTCCCCCTGGGAGAACACATGAGCACCACCATCCAGCAGGACACCAGCGGCGCGCTGGAGACCCTGACACCGGAACAGCAGCAATACCGGATGACCCGGGCCAAGCGGGCCGGCTGGTCCGCCTTCCTCGGCGGCGCCCTGGAGTACTACGACTTCTTCGTCTACGCCACGGCCGCCTCGCTGGTCTTCCCCCACATCTTCTTCCCGGACACCGGCAGTGATGCCCTGACCATGGTGGCCTCGTTCGGCACCCTGGGCGTGGCCTACGTGGCCCGCCCGTTCGGCGCCATCGTCTTCGGCCACCTCGGCGACCGGGTCGGCCGGAAGTCCATCCTGCTGGCCACATTGCTGCTGATGGGCGTGGCGACCTTCCTCATCGGCGTGCTGCCCACCTACCAGCAGGTCGGCCTCTGGGCCCCGATCCTGCTCGTGGTGCTGCGACTGGCCCAGGGCCTGTCCGCCGGCGCTGAGATCGCCGGAGCGTCCGCGCTGAGCACCGAGGAGGCCCCCGTCGGCCTGCGCGGGTTCTTCCCGTCCTTCTCCATCTCCGGCATCGCCGCCGGCATCGTCCTGGCCTCTCTGGCCTTCCTGCCGATCACCGCCATGGACGAGGCCGACCGCCTCAGCTGGGGCTGGCGCCTGCCGTTCCTGGCGTCCATCCTCGTGCTCGCCGTCGCCTGGTTCGTGCGCCGGCAGCTCGCCGAACCCGAGGACTTCCAGGAGACCAAGGACGCCGGCGAACAGGAGAAGGCCCCCTTCCTGGTCATGCTGAAGACCCACCCGGTGCAGTTCGTGCAGATCTCCATCCTGTCCCTCCAGGTCGTGACCAACACCCTGATGCAGGCCTTCGGCCTCTCCTACGCGACGTCCGTGGGCATCGACTCCTCGACCATGCTGTGGGTGACCATCGTCGGCAACATCGTGGCCATCTTCACCACTCCGGCGGCCGCCTACCTCTCGGACAAGATCGGCCGCAAGCCGACCTTCATCGCCGGTACGGCCACCACCGCCGTGATGATCTGGGTGTACTTCAACGCGATCGCCACCGCGAACATCGCGCTGATCTTCGTCACCTCCACCATCATCCTGGGCGTCACCTATGCCATGTCCAACGCGGTCTACCCGGCCTGGTTCTCCGAGCTGTTCAACGTCAAGGTGCGCTACTCCGGAGTAGCCGTGGGTCTCCAGGTGGGCATCCTGGTCTCCGGCTTCACCCCGATGATCGCCACCGCGCTGGTGGGGGACAACTATGCGAACTGGGGCCCGGCCGCCTGGATCGTCACCGGCGCCACCATCCTGGCGACCCTCGTGGCACTGACCACCCGGGAGACCTACAAGACGCCGCTGCGCGAGCTCGGCAACCCGGTGTCCGACGCGGAGATCGAGGCCGGGCTGCACCACGGCTCCAAGCACTGACCTCACCGGCCTGGGATACTGGCCGCACCACATGAGACCGAGGGCGGGGCCGGACCATCCGGCCCCGTCCTCTGCAGAATCACCACCGGTCGCGCAGCGGCCCAGCCACCCAGGAGTGATCATGACCCCGCCCACCATCAAGACCGTCTTCGTGCTCAACGGCCCCAACCTGAACCTCCTGGGCCAGCGCGAGCCGGAGAAGTACGGCACGTCGACGCTGGACGACGTGCGTGAGCTGTGCGAGGAGACCGCCTCGGGCCTCGGTCTGGCCGTGGAGTTCCGGCAGTCGAATCATGAGGGGGTCCTCATCGACTGGATCCAGGAGGCCCGTGCCTCCGGCAGCGGCATCATCCTGAACCCGGCCGGCTACACCACCACGTCCATTGCCATCATGGACGCCCTGCTGGCCGCCGAACTACCGGTGATCGAGGTCCACATCACCAACATCCACCGGCGCGAGGAGTTCCGCCACCACTCCTACGTCTCCAAGGTGGCCGAGGCGGTCATCGCCGGCGCCGGCGTGCACGGCTACCGGCTGGCACTGGAGCACCTGGCCCGCCTGCTCTAGACCCTGCCTGCCCCTCGCCCTGGGTCCCGCGCCACGGAGGCCCAGATCGCCCTCGCCATCTCGGGCATCGGCATCGGCAAGCTCATCGGCCCGGTCGTCGCCGGCTTCCTGTCCGACCGGCTGGGCCGGCGGCCGATGATCATGACCTCTCTGGCGATGAACGTCGTGTTCTTCGTGGGCATGGCCTTCAGCACGAACTACGTGATCGGCTTCATCCTGTCCCTGTGGTTCGGCATCGCCAACGCCTTCCTGGACTCCGGCGCCTATCCGGCCCTCATGGAATCGTTCCCGCGGAAGGCGGGTTCAGCCAATCTCCTGGTCAAGGCGGCCATCGCCATCGGACAACTCCTGCTGCCGATCCTCGTGGCGGGCGGGCTCTTCTGGCAGACGTCCTTCTATGGCGCGGCCGCCCTCCTGGCCCTGATCCTCGTCGCCATGTTCTTCGTGAAGTTCCCGGACCGTGAGCAGGCACCGCAGAAGAGTGAGGGCCAGAGCCCCGCACCGGCCGGCTCCGTCCCCGGTGCCAAGCTGTCCGTGGAGGGCGTGGCCCTGGTGATCTTCGGATTCACCTCCACCGGCGCGTTCTGGTTGGCCCAGCAGTCGCTGCCCGGCATGGGTCAGAACCTGGCCGGAATGTCCTCCTCAGAGGCTTCCCGCCTGGTCTCCGTCTACGCGATCGGCTCCCTGCTCGGCGTCTTCGTCAACGCCGCCCTCGTGGCCCGTTGGGTCAGGCCCACCACCCTGCTGATCATCAACCCGATCATGACCACGATCGCCTACGTGCTCCTGCTGACCTCGGAGAATCCCGTCCTCTACAGCATCAGCGCGTTCATGGTCGGCTACTTCGCCGCCGGCGGGCTCTTCCAGTTGACCGTGGTGGTCCTCGCCGAGTTCTTCCCGGCCAACAAGGGCGTGGTGACTTCTGCCATCGGCTTCGCGTCCGGCCTGGCGGCGTTCGTGTTGCCGTTCCTGACCAGTGTCATCCTCGGCGATGCCACTGGAGAGGCTCTCCGCGGCCCCTACCAGACCGTGGTCTGGCTCGGCATCGTCGTCTCCGTGGCCTCCGCGCTCCTGGGGCTACTCGTCCGGTTCCGCCACCGGGCCGTCTTCAGTGCCCCCGTGGCCACCGCGGCAGAGGTCACGGCCGGCCGCTGAGCTACCGCAGGTCGATGGGTGACGGCCTGGCTCAGGCGCGCAGGTCGATCGAGGCGGAGGTCCCGCCGGGGCGCCGGCCCGACGGCGTGACGGCACCCTCCGCACCTTCGTCCTCGTCCCCCTCGGCAGCCAGCTGGCCGCAGGCGCCGTCGATCTCCTTGCCACGGGTGTCCCGCAGCGTGGTGGGGATGCCGGCGGCCTCGAGGCGGTTGATGAACTCGTCCGTGACGTCCGGTTCGGACGAGGTCCAGATCGAGCCCGGCGTCGGGTTCAGCGGGATCGGGTTCACGTGCACCCAGCCGCGGCCGCGGGCGTTGAGCTTCTTGCCCAGCAGGTCAGCGCGCCAGGCGTGGTCGTTCATGTCCTTGATCAGCGCGTACTCGATGGACACCCGCCGGCCGGTCTTGACGAAGTAGTTGTACGCCGCGTCGATCGCCTCGTCCGCCTTCCACCGCGAGTTCACCGGGATGAGCTCGTCCCGCAGCTCGTCGTCCGGGGCGTGCAGGGACAGGGCGAAGGTGACGGGGATGCCCTCCTCGGCCAGCCTGTTGATGGCCGGCACCAGGCCCACCGTGGAGACGGTGATGTGGCGGGCGGACATGCCCAGGCCGGCAGGAGCCGGGTCCACCATGCGGCGCACCGAGGCGATGACCCGCTTGTAGTTGGCCAGCGGCTCTCCCATGCCCATGAACACGATGTTGGTGACGCGCTCGGCGTTGTGGCCGCCGTCCTTGCGCAGGCCGCCCAGTGCGCCCTCGGCGATGACCTCGTTGGCGCGGACCACCTGCTCCACGATCTCGGCCGTGGACATGTTGCGGGTCAGCCCGTTCTGGCCCGTGGCACAGAAGGGGCAGTTCATGCCGCAGCCAGCCTGGCTGGACACGCACAGGGTCACCCGTCCCGGGTAGCGCATGAGCACCGACTCCACGAGGGCGCCGTCGAACAGCCGCCAGAGGAACTTGATGGTGTCCCCGTTGTCCGTGGTGAGCCGGCGGACCTCGGTCAGCAGGGGCGGCATCATCTCCGTCACCAGCTTCTCCCGAGCGCCCTTCGGCAGGTCTGTCATCCGGTCCGGGTCCGAGGTGAAGTGATTGAAATAGTGGTTGGAGAGCTGCTTGGCGCGGAACGCCGGGAACCCGAGTTCGGCCACCTTGGCCTGGCGTTCGGCGAGCGTCAGGTCCGCCAGGTGGGTCTTGGGCTGCGCCACGCGAGGCTGCTTGAACTGCAGCAGCGGCCGGCCGTCGTCGGTGGTCTGCTGCTGCCAGCCCTCGGCCTGGGGACGGACCTGGGGCCGGTCTCCATCCGTGGCGGCCGGGTTGGAGAGCATCCGCCCGTCCAGCGGCCCGCCGATTCCCTGCTGCTGCAGCCGGGCGCGGTCCTCGGCGATCTGCTGTGCCTCGGTCTCGTCGATCAGGCCGCGCTTGGGGCGGTTCAGCTTGAGCTTGCCGTCCCGGGCATGCTCCAGGTGGGCGTCCGCGGGGACAGCCGTACGCCGGGCCTCGGGTGCCTTCCGGCGTGCCGAGGTCCGGTCAGTGCGGTCCGTACCGTGGTCCCCTCCGCGGGGACGAGAAGTCTCAGCCATCCCTGCCATTCTCCCATGAGTGTCCAATCGGTGGACGGGAGACTCCACAGAGATCCTAGGGACGCAGCCACTCCCGGGACAACCAGCGGTCGGCCAGGATCGCGCGCGAGAGGTTGACCTGGGTATGGATCCTGCGGACCTTCGTCCGCAGGGCCATCAGGGCCTCGTGTTCTGTCTCCATGGCGGCCAGCCTGTGGATCAGGGCCACGAAGCCCGGACTCAGGATCTGTTCCAGGCGCGGCCAGGCGGCGCTGTCCAGTAGATAGCGGGCACTGGCCGTCAGGGGCTCATCGACAAGCATCCGGTCCGGGACGTCCGCCATCTGCTCGGCGCCCAGCACGGTGACCGGCCGGGGTTCGGGGGTGGCCGCGCGCTGGGCGTAATCCGGGCCGCTGAGCTTCTCCAAGGGCCCGTCCCGCTCGAACCGGAAGCGGCCGCCGCGGGCGAGGGGGACGGCCAGCGACTCACTCCACACCCGGCGCATCACCATGAACATCGCCACGTGGAAGAAGCGCAGGTACGGAGACAGGGCATCCGAGACTGCGGTGACCTCGGAGTCCGCGAAGGGGCAGAACACCTGCGAGTACGCATCCACCACCACGGTGCTGGCCTGCATGATGTACCGGCTGGCGCGGATGTCCCTGCCGTAGGCGTAGAGGATGTCCGCCGGGGTACTGCCGGGCATGGACTCCGCCCAGTCCAGCAAGGCCTGCGCTGTCCTCTCGTTGAGTTCCGGTGTCAGGATCTGTGCATTGTGCGCCGCCCACTCGCGGTCCAGGTCCTCCTGGACGATGGTCCTCTTGCGCTGATAGAGCCCTTTGAATGTGGGCCACTGCCCGGCGGCGTAGCCCTCCCCGACCACGAAGGGGGCGGCGAAGGCGTAGGGGGCGCCGATGGCCTCGGACAGGAAATATCCCTGGCCGTCCCGGAGGGACTGGGTGAAGGAATCGATGACGCTGCTCGGAACGCTCATGGCCGCCCGGACCACGGAGTGCTGGATGCCGGCCAACTCGGCCAGCTGCGCCGCGACCATCACCTCCTGGCTGTTCTCGTCACCCTGGGTCACCGCGTGGAGGTCCTTCACGCCCCGGTTCCGCAAGAGCCCCAGCAGCAGGCGGCTGTCCTTGCCGCCGCTCAGGCGCAACTGGATGGGCTTCTCGGGCAAGGCGGCCAGGAGCCGGTCGGTGGAGCTGTACAGCGCCGCTTCGAGTTCGGACACTCCCTGCTGGAACACGTCCTCCGTCTGGACGATCGCGGCTGGGGGCCGCGCGGGCCCCTCCACCACCTCCAGCCGTCCCGCGGAGATCTTCACCGCACTCCGCGTGGGGATGGTCCGCACACCCGCGAAGGGGGTCTGGCCGGACATGGAGTAGCCGAAGTTGAGGGCCTCGGCCAGGTAGTCGTCGCTGGTCTCGACCGCATCGACGTCACCCCGGACCTTGGCGAGGGCGATGGCCAGGGGGCGGTTGGAGAGGTAGAGTTACCCGGCGTCTTCGCCATAGTGGACCGCTTCGAGGGCCGGAACCGTGTTCCAGGCGAAGATCTCCCGCCGATTCCCGGCGATCGCCATGTACGTGCCCCCTACGGGGGTACGCATCTCCATCGGGCGGCCGAAGATCCCGGATGAACGCAGCAGCTCATCGCCGATGCCCGGGAACGTCGCGGAAGCCCACCGCATGCCCTTGTGGCGCGTGTGGCGCGCCGCGGTGGCCGGCCATTCGATCAGCGCTGCGCCGGAGGTCAGCGCCCGGTGGACCACTGGCTCCTGTCCGTAGCGGGGCCCGAGGAAGGGTGTGTAGGACTCGACGGCGGCGGCGCAGACGGCCTGGAGACCGGCCCTGTCCGCTTTGCCGCGCGGCACGATGCTCAGGAGGACGGTCACGTGGTGTGGCTTCCCTTCATCCGGCGCCCGCTTCAGCACGGGTCCGGGAACACGGCAGGCCAACCCCTGCCCAGGGACCGCAGGCTGGATTCGCCTGCGGATCGTCCATCAGGGTATCGAGTCTGACCCGCCTGGCGGGGCGCGCAACACGGGTCCAGGCCCAGACGGCCAGTCTTCTCACCGGTCAGCTCCGGTCAGCCACAGTCGGCCAGGCAGCAAGGCCGCTGCTCAGTCCGCTATCGTCCGGTCCCGGCCCGCCAGCCAGCCGAAGGCGGCCGCCCCGAGGCCGGACGCGGCGAACAGCCAGGCCGCCGGCCCGAAGGACCCCGTGGTGGCGAAGATCTGGCCGGTGATGAAGGTCCCGGCCGAGCCCAGTCCATACCCCAGACCTTGCATCATGCCGGAGACCCGGATCGCCATGTGGGGCGTGGTGCTGCGCAGCGTGATCATGGTCAGGGCCAACGCGGTCAGCGCACCCTGCCCCACACCGAGGATGCCGGTCCACCACCAGATCCCGGACAACGGGCCGTGGATGGCCAGGATGAACCCGCCGCCCGTGAGCACGGCGGCGGCCACGTTCAGCCATGACTGCGAGCGCAGCCGCGTCGCCCAGACCGGGCCCAGGAGCGAGCCGGCCATCTGCAAGACGATGGAGAAGGCCACGATCCCCCCGGCCGGGCCGCCGTCGATCCCGCGTTCCCGCAGGATCGGGGCGAGCCAGGCGAAACAGGTGAAGGAGGTCATGGCCTGGCAGACCATGAGGGCGGTGATGTGCCACGCGATCGGTGAGGTCAACGGACTACGCCCCGTGGTCGAGGTGGAGACCCGGGCGGAGGAACGGTGCCGCAGGAGCACGGGGATGAGCAGTGCCGCGGCCACCGCCACGGGCACGGCCCAGATGCCCAAGGCCAGGTTCCAGTCCCCCACCGCCTCGTAGAACGGGAAGGTCAGCCCGGCGCCGAAGGCCGCGGAACCACAGATCGCGGTGGTGTACAGCCCGCTCATCAGGCCCTGATGCTCGGCGAAGTCCTGTTTGACGATGCTGGGCAGCACCACGTTGGCCAGGGCGATCGCCGCCCCGGAGACCACGGTGCCGGCCAGGAGGGTGAGCACGGCGCCGCCGTCGGGAACGGGGACCGAGCGCAGTACCAGGCCGATCGTCAGCAGCACCAGCGCCCCCGTCAGGACCTGCCATGTGCCGAAGCGGCGGGCGAGGGCCGGTGCGAGCGGTGCGAAGAGCCCGAGCAGGGTGGTCGGAACGGTCGTCAGCAGGGTGGCGCCCCACGCCGGCAGGCCAGTGGCGGCGACGATCTCCGGGAGGATGGCCGAGAAGCTCGAGAACAGGGTCCGCAGGTTGAGGGACACGAAGACCACGCAGAGCGCCAGGTAGACCCACGAGACCGCCGCGGGTCGGTTCGACCGCCCGGACGCCGATGAAGTGGTCATCCCAGCATTGTGCCAGCGCGGTGCCCGCCCACGGCGCAACCTCGCGAGCCGACCACGGGTTCAGGCCTGGAGGCTGCGCACCACCAGCCGCGCGGGCAGCTGACGCCATCGCAGGGGAAGCCGCGGGTACACCGCCCGGAGCACGCCCCACAGTGCATCCTCCCGCCGGGAGTCGGCCCCGTCCCAGTCGAGGCCGAGCTGGCTGCGGACCCTCGCGGGCAGCATCCCTGCCGAGACGAACCGCACCAACGGCATCAGCCGCCGGAGCCACCACGGCGCCGCCGCAGCGGCGAACAGCTCCCGGCAGATCTCCCGGGCCTCGTCCGTCACCTCCAGGCTCACGACGGCGGCGTCCCAGTACCGCGCGAAGGCCGCCCGGTCCTCGGGCCAGAGGTCAGCGGGCATGCCCAGCAGGGTCCCCAGGACGGCGTAGTCGCGGTAGGCAGCCTCGGCCTCGCCTGCAGCCTCTGCGGAGTCTCCCGCAACAGCGGCCGGCCACTCACCCCAGATCCGCCACCGCGCCTGCTCAGCCGCCCAATAGAGGGTGGCTGTGACCCAGAGCTGGGCCTGCGGATCGGCGGCGGAGTACGAACGTCCGGTGGCATCCGTGCCCTGGACCGGAGCGTGCGCGGCGCCCACCCAGCCGGCGACCCGCTCCCGCGCGGCCCCCGCCTCTGGGAGCACAGCCGCATAGACGAACTGCAGGGTGTGGCGCAGACGCTTGAGAGGGTCGGACGCGAAATCGGAGTGTTGTGCCACCCCGGCGCCCACGGACGGGTGGGATACCTGGAGCAGGATCGCCGCCCCGGCGCCGGCCAGCACCACCGCCTCCCGGGCCAGGTCCTCCGTGCCGGACGGTGCGGTCATCGCCGGTCCCCGGGCCCGACTGGACCAATCGTCCACCCGCGGTAGGCGGGCCGTCCGTCCGGCTGCCGCGCCGGCGTCGTGAAGGGTGCGGTGGAGGCCGGGAACGCAGTGGTGGCGGGCCGCTGCGGCACTGGCGCGACAGCCTCGTCAGTCTCCTGCGCCGCATCCACAGCATCCACCGCCTCCTGGACGGCCGCGTCCCGGGCCCGGTCACCCATGCCGGCCTCGGTGAGCACGGCATCGAGGTTGCGGATGAAGACCACGAGCCAGGCGTAGATCACCCCGCCCATGGCGAGTTCGAAGCCGGTCAGGTTGTAGTAGCGCAGCGGGAACCACAGCAGGGTGGCGATGATTCCCAGGCCGAGCATGAGGTACGTGCCCACATAGACGGCGGGCGGGAATCCGGGGAGCCAGAGCTGGATACTGGCCAGCAGCACGATGAAGACGACGCCGAGGACGCGGATGAAGGTCGAGTGCACGGGGTCGGAGAAGTTGATGGGGACCACGCCGGCTCCCATCATGCACAGCCCGATGACGAACAGGGACCAGCGAAGCACCCCGATCCGGGCCTTGCGCACGCCGCGCCGGGCACGGTCCCGGGCCCAGGTGAACAGGTCCTGGGTGATGAAGGAGGACAGCGTGGTCAGCACCAGCCCGGAGACCGTGAGGGTGGTGTTGAAGGTCCAGAAGGAGAGGATGCCGGCCTGGCCGGTGCCGAGCTCGGAGAAGAAGGCATGCCACCAGAACGGGTTCTCCGCCAGGAGCATCGAGACGATCATCCCGGAGGCCATGAACAGCGCGAGCAGGGTGGACAGGGACCGGGTGGAGATCCGCGCCGAGGAGTTGAACCCGAGGTAACCCGCCACGGTGCCGGTGAGCGTCAGCATGACCGTGGAGGCGATGCCGTCCACGGTCAGACCGGTGAAGGCCTCCTGGAACAGGCGGAACAAGGCCAGGCAGGCCATCACCGCGATCGCTCCGTGGACCACCACGAGCCCGACGGCGTCCGCCACCATCCAGCCCCAGTGCCGTTGCGTCATCCACTGGTGGGTGGTGCGCGTGGAGCGAGCCAGTCCCACCAGGCAGGCGAGTCCGGCGGCCACGGCGGTCAGGATGGCCGCCGCGGTACCCACCGACCAGTCGCCGGACAGGGGCGCACGGCGCCCGAAGAACACCACCAGCCCGACGGCGGCTCCCGCGGCTCCGGCGGCGATGGCCACCCAGATGGCCAGAGACTCACGGGCCACCGGGCTGGTGAGCCGGCGGACCGACAGGAGCCTCTCGAGCGGGCGGGGATGGCCCTCCGGGACCCTGGTCACCGACGGTCGACCGGTGGCGGTTGCTGGGGTTGCGCTGAAGTCCGTCACGTTGACGATGGTGGCACGCGGTGCTCACCCGGGCCCAATGTCTGACGTGTCGTGGGCGGATGCGAGGAATGACCTTCTACCGTTTTGACGCCGACTGGACTATGCTGATTCATACTCCGTTTACCTTTTGTTCACTTAGCGAAGGAGACGGGCTCGCCAACAAGGGTTGGCGGGACCACAGAAGGAGGTGCCCATGACCACCGATGTCATGACCGAGAACCAGGCCACGGAGGCCGAGAACCGCTCTCGCCGGACGGCCGGCCGCCGCGCGATGACCCCCTCCACCGGCAACGGCATGGGCGGCGCATTGCCCACCGGGGCCAATCAGATCGTCCATGCCCACGTGCTGTCCCGTGGAGTCGCTGACCTGCAGGCGAAGTTTGCCCAGGTCCTGGACGGCGGCGTCATCCACCGCACCGTCCACGCCGCCTATCGCGAACTGGACCGCACGGCCCGGCTGAAGACCTACCTGCCCACCCTCGCCCTGAACCAGGCCGAGACCCGCCTGCGCGGGATCGCTGACCGCACCGCCGCGGCCGGCACTCCCGAGGTCAAGACCGTCGAGACCCCAGGCGGGATGACAGTAGCCGCCTGATCCCCCACACTCCCACCCAGGAGCAGCCATGACCACCCACCAGAACCCCTTGGACACGGCTCCGGATGACCGTGGACTCGATGCCGCCGGCGCCGTCCCCGAGTTGGACCGCCACGTCCTGGAACGGACGGCGGCCCACCTGCACGAGCGATACGCCAAGGTGGCCGATCGCGCCACGGTCGACCGGATCCTGGACGAGACCTACCGGGAGATGGACCGCCGGGCGGCCGTGAAGACTTTCTTGCCCCTGCTGGCCGGCAACTTCGCGGACAGCCAGCTGCGCGCCATCGGGATCGCCCGGGGGATCATCGAATCACCCCTGCCCCGCGTGCTGTTCATTGATGACGCCAACGCCGGTCGGTCCCAGATGGCCGCCTCCCTGATGCTCAAGCATTCGGAGGGGCGGGTCACGGCCCGCTCCGCCGGCCTGACGCCGGTGGGCCACCTCTATGAGGACGCCGTGGCCGTCATGGCCGAGATCGGCATCCCTTTGGACCAGGCCTACCCCAAGCCGCTGTCCGGGGATGTCCACGCCGCCGCCCAGCACGTGGTCACCCTGTCCTGCGGCGAGCAGGTGGAGCAGCTGCCCGGCAAGGACTACCGCGAGTGGGACATCCCCAATTTCGTGGGACGGTCCCTCGAGGACATCCGGGCCATGCGAGACGACCTCGACACGCGGGTGCTGGATCTGATGCGTGAGGTCGGCGTCGATACTGCCGCCCGGGCTGGGGCCGGCACTGGTGCCGGCACAGCGGCTGGGTCCGATCGTCGCGACCATCCGCCCCTGCAGATGAGCGCCTGACACCCCCGGCCCACACTCGCGCCGGCGCCTGCGCCCACAGGACGGCACAGGCCCCACACCGGCCTGTGGCCCGGGCCGGAGATCCGGCGGCCTATCATCACGGCATGACTGACTCGACGCACGGACCCGGCCACCAGCACGGTGCCGGGTCCTCTCGGAGCCGACTCGCGATCGCCTTCGGCATCACCGCCAGCATCCTCGTCGCCGAGGTGATCGGCGCCTGGCTGACCGGGAGCCTGGCCCTGCTCGTGGATGCCGGCCACATGCTCACCGACGCCGGCGGCCTCCTGGTCGCGCTCATCGCGGCCAACCTGATGCTGCGTCCGCCCACCGACCGCCGCACCTGGGGGCTGCTCCGCACCGAGGTGCTGGCCGCCGGCGCCCAGGCAACGGTGCTGCTCGCCGTCGGCATCTATGCGCTCTTCGAGGGCCTCCGGCGCCTCGCCGAGCCGGCCGAGGTTGACGCCGACGGGCTATTGGCCTTCGGCATCATTGGCCTGGCCGGCAACCTGGTGGCCCTCGCCGTCCTGGCCGGCGGGCGAGATGGGTCGCTGAACCTGAGGGCTGCCTTCCTGGAGGTCGTCAATGATGCCCTCGGCTCGGTCGCTGTCATCGTCAGTGCCGTGGTCGTCGCGACGACCGGCTGGACCCGTGCGGACGCCCTGGCCGGAATGGTCATCGCCGCGCTCATCCTTCCGCGCGCGTTGGTGATCCTGCGGGAGGCCGGCAGCGTCCTGCTCGAGTCCGTTCCACGGGAGTTGGACCTCACGGAGATCCGGACGCACCTGCTCGGACAACCCCACGTGCTCGAGGTCCACGACCTGCACGTCTCCCGGATCGATACCGGGACCCCCGTGCTCACGGCCCACGTGGTGGTGGAGCACGGCTGTTTCGGGGACGGCCACACCATGGAGATCCTGAGGTCACTGCAGGACTGCGTGGCCGAACACTTCGCCCTCCCCGTGGACCACAGCACGTTCCAACTGGAGCCACCGGGCCACCGAGACCAGGAAGGGCACCTGCACTCCTGACCCGCGCCAGAAAGGCCAGCGATCACACCGGCCGCGGCGCCAGTCGTCACGAGCCGCCGCGACTGTGGACGAACCGCACTTGATACCCCGTGGGGGTACTTGCGCCGATACCCCTATGGGGTATATCTTCGAGTCATGAGCACTGACATCACGGACCCTCACAGCGCCTCTGGCCCGGACGCCCAGTCGTCAGTCGACACAGGCACGGACGCTGCAGACGGGGCGCACCACGGATACAGCCCCAGCAAGGACGCCTACCTCAAGCGGCTGCGCCGTATCGAGGGACAGGTCCGTGGCATCTCCAAGATGGTGGACGAGGACAAGTACTGCATCGACATCCTGACCCAGGTCGCCGCCGCCACCAAGGCCCTGCATGCCGTCAGCCTCGGCCTGCTCGAGGACCACATGGGTCACTGCGTGGCCGATGCCGCCCGCGAGGCCCGGGACACCGGCAATGACGAGGCCGTGCAGGCCAAGGTCGCCGAGGCCACCGCCGCCATCGCCCGGCTCATGCGCTGACCGGCTCGCCGCCGGCCCCACCACACGACATCACCACCCACGGAGGATCACCATGACCACCACCGACATCAAGATCAACGGCATGACCTGCAACCACTGCGTTGCGAGCGTCACCGAGGAACTCCAGGAACTGCCGGGTGTCACCGGCGTCGACGTCACCCTCGTGGCCGGAGGAACGTCCATCGCCACCGTCGCCACCGAGGGACGCGCCCCGGCCCCTGAGGACCTAAAGGCCGCCGTCGAAGAGGCCGGCTACGCCGTGGCCACCCCCGGGCTCGACCTGGCCTGATCGGTCCTGATCCGGCCCGAGCGTCGGCCGGCAGCAGCCAGCGATGGCCGGCAACGGCCCGTCGGAAACACCAGATGGACAGGAGAGATTGCCATGAGCGAGACAGTGAAGAGCGCAGCCGCCGAGGGCAGCGGAACTCGCCGGGTGGATCTGGATATCACCGGCATGACGTGCGCCTCGTGCGTCGGACGGGTGGAGCGCAAGCTCGGCAAGCTCGACGGCGTCACCGCCACGGTCAACCTGCCGCTCGAGTCCGCCGCCGTCGCTGTTCCTCCGTCCGTCACCGACGAGGAGATCATCGCCGCCGTTGATCGGGCCGGCTACTCGGCCTCGATCCACCGCGCACCACATGACCACACCTCCACCACCGTCACGGGCTCTGGTCACCCTGTGCCCGGCCACGGCGCGGAGCCGAGCGACGGCGACCACGGCAACCACGGACCTGACGGGCACGAGGGACACGAAGACCATCTGAACCACGGCCCCTCGGGCGACGTGATCAAGCCCCGGCTCATCGGGGCCGCCGTGCTCACCATCCCGCTCTTCCTGATCTCCATGGTGCCTGCCCTGCAGTTCCCCCACTGGGGCTGGGTGGCCCTCGCCCTGGCCACACCGGTGACCTTCTGGGCGGCCTGGCCGTTCCACACCGCCGCCTTCAAGGCCGCCCGCCACGGATCCTCCACCATGGACACCCTCGTCTCGATCGGCGTGCTCGCCGCCTGGGGCTTCTCCACGGCCGAACTCCTGCTGGACCCGGCCATGACCGCCCACGCTGGCGCGGCCATGGCCGGTGGTGGCATGGCCAGCATGGCTGATCACCAGCTGTACTTCGAGACCGCCGGCGTGGTCACCACGTTCCTGCTCCTCGGCCGTTGGTTGGAGGCGCGCGCCAAGAAGCGGGCCGGCCATGCCCTGAAGTCGCTGCTGGATCTCGGCGCCAAGACCGCCACGGTGCTGCGCGACGGCGTGGAGGTCACCGTTCCGGCGGCCCAGCTGGTGCCCGGTGACGAGTTCGTGGTCCGCCCGGGCGAGAAGGTCGCCACGGACGGCTACGTGGTCTCCGGCCATTCCGCCGTGGACACCTCGCTGATCACCGGTGAATCGGTCCCCGAGGAGGTCGGCCCGGAGGACACCGTCACCGGGGCCACCGTCAACACCTCGGGACGGCTGCTGGTCCGCGCCACCCGGACCGGCTCGGACACCACCCTCGCCCAGATGGGCCGGCTCGTCTCCGATGCCCAGACGGGAAAGGCACCGATCGCCCGGCTGGCGGACCGCATCTCCGCGGTCTTCGTGCCGATCGTGCTCGTGATCGCCGTGATCACCTTCGCCCTCTGGCTCGTCTTCTCGGGTGACCTGCACGCGGCCTTCCGCGCCGCCGTCGCCGTCCTGGTCATCGCCTGCCCCTGCGCGCTGGGCCTGGCCACTCCCGTCGGTCTGCTGGCCGGCACCGGCCGGGCCTCCCAGCTGGGCATCCTCATCCGCGGCCCGGGGGTCCTTGAGGACACCCGCACCGTGGACACGATCGTGCTGGACAAGACCGGTACCGTGACGGCCGGCGACCTCGCCGTCAGCTCCGTCACGCCCCTCAACCGCCACGACGCCGATCAGGTCCTGCGCTTGGCCGGGGCCGTCGAGTCGCACTCCGAGCACCCCATCGCCGCCGCGATCACGGCGGCCGCCCGGGAGGCGGACGGCGGCACGGTCCCCGAGGTGGACGGCTTCGAGTCGGCCCCCGGCGGCGGCGTGCGCGGAACGGTCCAGGCCCACACCGTGGCCGCCGGGCGGTCCAGCTACATCTCCACCGAGTTGGACTCCGGCGCCCTGACCGCCGCTGAGGAGCAGCAGCTCGCTGACGCCGAGGCCGCCGGCGCCACCGCGATCTGGGTCTCCGTGGACGGTCAGGTCGCCGGGATCATCTCCCTGCAGGACACCATCAAGGAGTCCTCGGCGCCGGCGATCGCCGAGTTCAAGCGCCTGGACCTGCGTCCCATCCTCCTGACCGGGGACAACGCGCAGGTCGCCGCTCAGGTGGCGGCCGCCGTCGGGATCTCCGCGGGGGATGTGTTCGCCGGGGTGCGCCCCGAGGACAAGGTGGCCAAGGTGATCGAGCTGCAGGAGGCCGGCCGCGTGGTGGCCATGGTGGGCGACGGCGTGAACGACGCTCCCGCCCTGGCCCAGGCCGACCTCGGGATCGCCATGGGCTCCGGCACGGATGTGGCCCGGGAGGCCGCCGACATCACCGTGATGGGTTCGTCCCTGGGCCAGGTGGTCCAGTCCGTGCAGCTCAGCCGGAAGACGCTGGGCATCATCAAGTCGAACCTGTTCTGGGCCTTCGCCTACAACACGATCGGCATCCCGGTGGCAGCCGCCGGACTGCTCAACCCGATGCTGGCCGGCGCGGCCATGGCCCTGAGCTCGGTGCTGGTGGTGGCCAACTCGCTGCGGCTGACGCGGTTCGGGCGCTGACCGCACTGACCGCGCTCACCACCCGTTGACCGGCGCTGACCACCCGCCTCCCGGGCAACCCTAGTGCGAGGACATCTCTCGGGCCGCCGGCACGGGACGCTGATCGAACACCGTGCTCCCGACCTCCTGCTCGGCCTGGTTGTGGATGGAGAGGTCGATCCCGGAGCGGTCCCGGACCAGGCTCACGGCGATCAGCGCCACCACGCACATCCCGATGAGGTAGACGGCGATGGCCCCGGAGGATCCTGTGGCGTCCAGGAGGGCCTGGGCGATCATGGGCGCGAACGCCCCGCCCAGGATGGCCCCGATCGCATAGGAGATGGACACCCCGGAGAACCGGATGGAGGCGGGGAACAGCTCTGAGTAGAGGGCGGCCTGCGGCCCATAGGTCAGCCCGGTGCCGATGCAGATGATACCGAGGCCGAGGTAGAGGTTGGCCAGGCTGCCGGTGTCGATGAGCAGGAACAGGGGCCAGACCGCCAGGATCAGCCAGACATAACCGAGCTGATACGTCCGTTTCCGCCCGATGTAGTCCGAGAGGATTCCGGCTCCGAGGGTGGAGAGCAACCACACCGCGGCGGCGAACGTCATGGCGATCAGCACGTCGGTGTTGTCCAACCCGATGTCGTCCGAGGTGGCGTAGGAAGGGATGAAACCGCCCGTGGACATGTAGCCCACCGAGTTGTTGCCCACGAAGATCAGCGAGGCCAGGAGCACCAGGTGCCAGTACTTGCGGAACAGTTCCACGATCGGGACACTCGTCTGCTCCTTCTTCTCGGCCATCTCCTTGAACACCGGGGACTCGTCCACGGCCATCCGGACGAAGTACCCGACGCCGATCAGCACCACGGAGGCGATGAAGGGAATCCGCCAGCCCCACTCGAGGAACTGCTCCCCGGGAGAGATCACGCCGGTCATCAGTGCGGTCACCCCGGTGGCCAGCAGCAGGCCCAGGGGCACCCCCAGCTGGGGCATGGAGCCGGCCAGTCCGCGGCGCTTCGCCGGAGCGTGTTCCACGGCCATCAGCGCCGCGCCACCCCACTCGCCCCCGGCGGAGACGCCCTGGAGCACGCGAAGCAGGATCAGCATGATCGGAGCGATGACCCCGGCAGACGCATAGGTCGGCAACAGGCCGATCAGGGTGGTGGCCCCGCCCATCATGATGAGCGTGACCACCAGGATGACGCGGCGGCCCAGCTTGTCCCCGTAGTGGCCTGCCAGGAACGCCCCGAGCGGGCGGAACAGGAAGGAGATGCCCACTGACGCGAAGGACAGCAGCAGGCCGATTGACTCCCCCGCCGGCTCGAAGAACAGCTGGGAGAAGACCAGGCCGGCCATGGTGGCGTAGATGAAGAAGTCATACCACTCCACGGTGGTGCCGACCAGGGTGGCGGCAGCGACGCGGCGTTGGTTGGCCCGGTCGGAGTGTCGGGTTTCAGTCATGGGTACCTCGTTGGGTGGTGCTGAGAAGATGTGCGGGGCTGCCGGGGCAGGTCGGGGTCACGGGGTGAAGATCGGCTCGAAGAAGTCCGTGAGCTCGTCCGTGGCGGTCAGCGGCAGCACGGCGGCCACGTACTGGTCCGGCCGGACCACCACGATCACGCCGTCGCGGCTCAGGCCGCGTGCCTCGAAGAAGTCGTCCTCCGGACCCACGCCCCAGACCTTGTTGAGGTTGGAGACCTGGAACCGGCCGACCTGCGGACGGAAGATCGAGGGCGTCTTCATCAGCTCCACCTCCTCGTGGGGCTGCTGGTAGACCACCTGGACGTCGAACAGCGCGTCCAGGTCCCGGCCCGCGGGGGTGAAGCGACGGACCGGGGAGTCCTCGGAGTCCAGCCATTCGGCCCAGGTCCGCAGGGCCGAGTCCTGGGCGGAGGACACGGCGGCATCGGCGAAGGCGTAGATCCGCCAGCGCCCGTCCGCCGTGTGCTGATGACCGAAGCGGTGCGGAGTGGTGTCGGAGACACGCTTGGCCGGATGCGCCTTGAAGCGCTTGCCGAGAGGGAACCCGCTGGCTAGCGCCTGGTGGGTGGCGTCGGCCACGAGCAGCCCGGCCGGGTACTCCGTCATGAAGCCGGCCGGGAACTCCGCGGTCTTCTGGTAGAAGTCCTCCAGCGCGGTGGCGCTCTCCAGCTCCTCCGGCTTGGCGGCCATCATCGAGGACCACTCGCGGTCGAAGTCGATCAGCTTCTGGGCCACCGGCTGCCGCTCGGCCGAGTAGGTGGACAGCAGCGACTCCGGGCTGAGCCCGGTCAGCACGTGGCCCAGCTTCCAGCCGAGGTTGAACGCGTCCTGAATGGAGACGTTCATGCCCTGACCGGCCTTCGCCGAGTGGGTGTGACAGGCGTCCCCGGCGATGAACACGTGGGGGTGACGCTGGCCGACGTCCTCGGCCTGGACATCGTCGAACCGGTCCGTCACCCGGTGGCCCACCTCGTAGACGCTCCACCACGCCACGTCCTTCACGTCCACCGTGTAGGGCGAGACGATCTGGTTGGCCTGGGCGATGATCGACTCGATCGGGGTCTTGCGCACGGCGCCCGCGTCGTGCTGGTCCACCTCACCCAGGTCCACGTACATCCGGAATAGGAAGCCGCCCTCGCGCGGGATGTGCAGGATCGAGCCGTGTTCGGACTGGATGGCGCACTTGGTGCGGATGTCCGGGAAGTCGGTCTCCGCGATGACGTCCATGACGCCCCAGGCGTGGTAGGACACGGCACCGACGTGCTGCGCGCCGATGTCCCGGCGGACCTTCGAGTGGGCACCGTCCCCGCCGACGACGTACTTGGTGCGGATGGTCCGGGTCTCGCCCGGGTTCACCCCGGACTGAGCCGTCTCACCGGTGCGCTTCAGGGTGACGGTCACCGGGTACTCGCCCTCGCCCACCTCGAGGGACACGAACTCCCACCCCCAGTAGGGCTCCGTGCGGGACGGCGCGTGACGGGCGAAGCGGGCGAAGTAGTCCAGCACCCGGGCCTGGTTGACGATCAGGTGCGGGAACTCGCTGACCCCGGCCGGGTCGTCCACGGCCCGTGCGGTGCGGATGATGTGGCCGCTCTCCTGGGGATCCGGCTTCCAGAAGTTCATCTCGGTCAGGTGGTACGCCTCCGCGACGATCTCCTCGGCGAACCCGAAGGCCTGGAACGTCTCGACGCTCCGGGCCTGGATGCCGTCGGCCTGGCCGATCCCCAGCCGCTCCGGACGGCGGTCGACGAGGCACGTCATGACCTCGGGGAAGCTGGCCAGCTGGGCGGTGGCGGTCATGCCGGCCGGTCCTGCGCCGACCACCAGGACGTCCATGGTCTCGGGCAGCTCGGGGGAACGGTCCACGCCCACGCCGGCGGCGGGCTGGACCCGCGGGTCCCCGGACACGTACCCGTTGTGGTGAAACAGCATGTGGTCTCCTCTACAGGTGTTCTAGCGTTCTATTCGGCGGTGCCGGTGGCACACCAGGTGTCGGCGAGGGCCTCGGTGGCGCGGGCCAGCAGGGCGACGTCGGCCGCCACGTTGACGAAATCGGCGCCGGCGGCCAGGTAGTCCCGGGCCTGGTCCGGGGCGAACGCGTTGACGCCGACGAACCGGCCGGCCTCCCGGGCCTGCCCGATCACGGTCTTCACCGCGGCGACGACGTCCGGGTGGTTCTGCTGCCCGATCAGTCCCATGGAGGCGGCCAGGTCGGAGGGGCCGATGAAGATCCCGTCCACTCCGTCCACGGCCGCGATCTGCCCGGCGGCGGCGACGGCGGCCGCGGACTCGATCTGCACCACCAGGGTCACCAGGTCCCCGGCACGGGCCAGGTAGTCCGGGACCCGGTTCCAGCGCGCCGAGCGCGCCAGGGCGGACCCGACCCCGCGCATCCCGCGCGGCGGGTAGTGCATCGCCCGGACGGCCCGCTCGGCATCCTCGACGCTGTCCACCATCGGGATGACGAGGGACTGCGCCCCCAGGTCCAGGTACTGCTTGACCAGCACGGGGTCCAGGACGGGCACGCGGACCATGGGGATGACCGGGTACCCGGCCATGGCCCGCAGCTGGGACTGGATGGTCTCCAGGCCCAGCGGGGCGTGCTCGCCGTCGACCAGGAGGAAGTCCATGCCGGCAGAGGCACAGATCTCGGTGACGGACGGGTCGGCCGAGTTGATGAACATCCCGGCCGGGGCCCGGCCGTCCCGGTCGGCGCGCGCCTGCGCGCTGAACAGGTCCTTGAAACTGGGCTGCGGTTCTAGGCGAATTGGCATGTCACGGTCCCCAGGTTCCCGTAGTCGGCGTAGACGGTGTCCCCGGCATAGACCCACATGGGCCGGGTGAAGGAGCCGGCCAGGATGATCTCCCCGGCCTCCAGCACGTCCCCGTGCCCGGCGATCCGGTTCGCCAGCCAGTGCACCCCGTTGGCCGGGTGGTTGAGCACCCCGGCGGCCACGCCCGTCTCGATGATCTCCTGGTTCCGGGACAGCATCCCTGCCACCCAGCGCAGGTCCACGGCATCGGGAGCGACCGGTCGGCCGCCGAACACCATGGCGCCCATCGCGGCGTTGTCACTGATCGTGTCCGTGATCGTGCGCCCCTCCATCTCGATCCGGGAGTCCAGCACCTCCAGCGCCGGCACCACATACTCGGTGGCGCGCAGGACGTCGAACAGCGTCACCCCCGGGCCCGCCAGGGTGTCCTTCAGCACGAAGGCCAGCTCCATCTCGACCCTCGGATGCGTGTAGCGCGACCACTCGAAGACGTGGCCGGACTCCATCACCATGTCGTCGAAGATCACCCCGTAGTCCGGTTCGTCGATCCCGGTGGCGTCCTGCATGGCCTTGGAGGTCAGGCCGATCTTGTGACCTGCCTTCTTCCGGCCGGCGTCGATCTGCCGCCGGGCCCAGATCCCCTGGACCGCGTAGGAGTCCTCGATCCCCATGTCCGGGTACCGCGCCGTGAGCAGCGGAACCGGCGTCCGGTCCTCACCGGCCTGGTGCAACTCGTCGGCGATCGCCGTGTGCGTTGAGTGGTCGAGCATGTCCGTGTCTCCCCTGCCTCTACAGCTGGTGTCCGAGTTTGAAGCCCTTGGCGGCCTCGCCCGTGTAGGTCCCGGCGGCGTCGCCCTCACGGGTGTAGGAGAACCCGTCGGCGCCGATCGTCACCGCCATCTCGCTGCTGTCGGTGCGCTCGATGACCGGCTGCGGGTTGCCGTCCAGGTCGAGCACGAGCGAGCCGTCGGTGTACCAGGAGGGGACCACGGGGTTGCCCCACCAGTCACGACGCTGGTTGTCGTGCACGTCCCACGTGACGACGGGATTGTCCGGGTCGCCGGTGTAGTAGTCCTGCGTGTAGACCTCGACGCGGTGCCCGTCCGGGTCGCGCAGGTACAGGTAGAACGCGTTGCTGACACCGTGGCGGCCGGGACCGCGCTCGATCGAGTCGGAACGGCGGAGTGCGCCGAGCTTGTCGCAGATCGCGAGGATGTTGTGCTTCTCGTGCGTCGCGAAGCACACGTGGTGCATGCGCGGGCCGTCGCCGCCGGTCATGGCGGTGTCGTGCACAGTGGGCTTGCGACGCATCCACGCGGCGTACACCGTGCCCTCGTCGTCCTGGATGTCCTCCGTGACGCGGAAGCCGAGGTCCTGCATGTACTTCACCGCGCGCGGCACGTCGGGTGTGATCTGGTTGAAGTGGTCCAGACGCACGAGCTCACCCGGGATGTGCAGGTCGTAGCGCCACGACATGCGCTCGACGTGCTCGCTCTGGTGGAAGAACTCGTACGGGAAGCCCAGCGGGTCCTCCACGCGCACAGAGTCGCCGATGCCCTTGGTGAAGCCCTCTTGGCGGCGCTCCACGCGGCAGCCGAGCTCTTCGTAGAACGCGACCGCCTTGTCCAGGTCCTCGGGTGCGCGCACCCGGTACGAGAACGCACGCACCGCAGCCAGCTCTCCCTTGCGCAGGATGAGGTTGTGGTGGATGAACTCCTCTGTGGAGCGGAGGTAGATGACCTCATCGTCCTCCTCGGTGACGTACAGCCCGAGGATGTCGACGTAGAACTGGCGGGACGCCGCCAGGTCGGTCACGATGAGCTCCATGTAGGCGCAGCGCAGGATGTCCGGGGCCGGGGCCTGCGGGGTCGGGACGGGATTGTCGGAGACGATGGGGGCTTCCTGGGAGACGTAGAAACCCGAGGACGTCATCGTCCGGTCGTCGAGGTGGGTCATGATGGTCCTTGCTCTGTCGGGGAAGTCGGGGCGGACGGGGCAGCCTGGGTAGGCAGCCCGTCGGGCGCGGAGCAGCTGGGTCCGGTCACGCCTGGAACTCCTCGGCGGCCTGCTCCTGCCGGCCGAAGACGGGATTGTGGACCTCGCCGAGGTTGATGTGCACGGCCTGCTGGTCGGTGTAGAAGTCGATCGAGCGGTAGCCGCCCTCGTGCCCCAGGCCGGAGGCCTTCACGCCGCCGAAGGGGGTGCGCAGGTCGCGGACGTTGTTGGAGTTCAGCCACACCATGCCGGCCTCCACGTTCTGGGCGAAGTTGTGAGAGCGCTTGAGGTCGTTCGTCCAGATGTACGCGGCCAGGCCGTACTTGGTGTTGTTGGCCAGTTCGAGGGCCTCCTCGTCCGTGTCGAACGGGGTGATGGCCACCACCGGGCCGAAGATCTCCTCCTGGAAGATCCGGGCCTCGGGGGACACATCGGCGAACACGGTCGGCTGGATGAAGTTGCCTTCAGGGAACTCCTCCGGGCGACCGCCACCGGCGGTCAGCCGGGCCTCGGACTTGCCGATCTCCACATAGGACATGACCTTCTCGAAGTGCTCGGGGTGGACCAGGGCTCCGACCTCGGTGGCCTCCTCGTGCGGCAGGCCGACCTTCACGCGCTTCGCCTGGGCCGAATAGCGCTCCACGAACTCGTCGTAGATGCCGCGCTGGACCAGGATGCGCGAGCCGGCCGTACAGCGCTCGCCGTTGAGGGAGAAGACGCCGAAGACGGTGGCGTCGATGGCAGCGTCCAGGTCCGCGTCCTCGAAGACCACGGCCGGGGACTTGCCGCCCAGTTCCATGGACAGGCCCTTCAGGTAGGGGGCTGCGTTGGCGAAGATGATCTGCCCGGTGCGGGATTCGCCGGTGAAGGAGATCAGCGGCACGTCCGGGTGCTTGACCAGGGAGTCCCCGGCGAAGCCCTCCTCGCCATAGCCGTGGACCATGTTGAACACACCGGCCGGCAGACCGGCCTCCTCGAAGATGCCCGGCCAGAGGGAGGCGGACAGCGGGGTGAACTCCGCCGGCTTGAGCACCACGGTGTTGCCGGTGGCGATGGCCGGACCGAGCTTCCAGGACTCGAGCATGAACGGGGTGTTCCACGGGGTGATGAGCCCGGCCACGCCGATCGGCTTGCGGTTGACGTAGTTCGCCTGGCGGCCGGGGACCTTGAACGCGTCATCGTGCTGGGCCACGATCAGGTCCGCGAAGAAGCGGAAGTTCTCGGCGGCACGGCGGGCCTGGCCCAGGGCCTGGGAGATCGGCAGCCCGGTGTCGTAGCACTCCATCTCGGCCAGTTCCTGACCGCGGGTCTCCACGATGTCCGCGATCTTGTGCAGCACGCGGGAACGCTCACGCGGGAGCATGGTCGGCCAGGGGCCGTTCTCGAAGGCGTCCTTCGCGGCGGCCACGGCGGCGTCGATGTCCGCGACCTTGCCGGAGGCGGCCTGCACATAGGGCCGGTTGGTGACCGGGTTCAGCACGTCGAACGTGGCGCCGTCGATCGAATCGACGTGCTGTCCGCCGATATAGTGCTGGATTTTCTCCGGAAGGTTCGCGGGAACGAATTCGGTGCTCTGGGCAGTCATGATGGTCCTCTCGGTCGTCAGACAGATGGTGAGTCGGCGTCGCCGTTGCTGGCGGCGACATGGTCCAGGTAGGCGTTCAGGGTGTTGAGCCTGTGATGGCGGGCGGCCTGCTCCACCGCGCCGAACTCGGCACCGGCGGCGATCAGGTCCAGCAGGTGGTCATGTTCGGCCACCGAGCGGTCGGCACGGTGGGGGACGTAGGCGAAGGTCGAGGAACGCAGTGCCGCCAGGCGGGCCCAGCCCCGGTGGACGAGGTCCAGGATGTGGCTGTTCTGGTGGTGCTCGAACAGCACGGAGTGGAATTCCTTGTTGAGCCGGGTGAACTCCACGGGGTTGAAGTCCGCCAGGAGCCCGCGCATCCGCTCGTTGATCGCCCGGGCCCTCTCGATCTCCTCCGCGGTGACCAGAGGAGCGCACAGTGCCGTGGAGTATCCCTCCACCAGCGCCAGCGTCTCCATGGTGTCGTGGTAGATCTCCGGGTCGATCCCGATCACGGTCGCCCCGACGTTGCGGGTGTAGGCCACCACTGACTCCGACTGCAGGCGCCGGATGGCCTCCCGCACGGGGACCACGGACATCTCGAGTTCGGCGGCGAGCTGGGCGAGCACCAGCCGAGCCCCGGGGGCATAGCGGCCGGCGTTGATGCCGGACAGGATCCGCTGGTACGCCAGGTCCGCCTTGGACGAACCCGTCCCGGTGTCCTGCTCGCCTGCCCCCCGGTTCACCGGGTCTCGTCCTCCGGCAGTGCTGTCCGTGATCGTGGTCATCACTCGCCCCGGTTCGCGCGGGACCCGCGGGACGCCCGGTAGTCCGCATACTTGGACTTCCACTCGGCGTTCGGCGGGAACAGCCCGTCCACCGGGTGGCCGGCCTGGACCTGCTCGTAGACCCACGCGTCCTGCTGTTCCTGCTCATAGGCGTCATTGACGACTTCCTCCAGCAAGGCGGGCGGAACCACCACCACACCGTCGTCGTCGCCGATGATGATGTCCCCGGGCTGGACGGTGGTGCCGCCGCAGGCGATCGTCCCGCCCACCTCCCAGGGGATGTGGCGCCGGCCGAGCACGGCCGGGTGCGCGCCGTTGGAGTAGACCTGCAGACCGACCTCGGCGACGGCCGCGGAATCCCGCACGCCGCCGTCGGTCACCACGGCCGTGGCGCCGCGGACCTGGGCGCGCAGCGCCAGGACGTCCCCGAGCGTGCCGGTGCCCGTCTCGCCGCGGGCCTCCATGACCACCACGTCGTCCGGCTCCACGGTGTCCATGGCGCGCTTCTGGGCGTTGAAGCCGCCGCCGAAGCGCTTGAACAGGTCCTCGCGGTTGGGCACGTAGCGCAGGGTCTTGGCGTAGCCGAGGATGCGCTGGCCGGAGTGGGTGGGCCGCACGCCGTCGATGGTGGCGTTGTCGATGCCGCGCTTGCGCAGCTGCGCGGTGATGGTGGCGACCGCGGTCTCCGCGATCCTGGTCCGCAGCTCGGCCGTGAGCAGGGTCCGGTCCGCGGCGGGGGTGTCCGGCACGTACCGATAGGGCTCGACGCCAGCCGGCTCGGCCGGCAGCCCGGCGGCCTCGCGGGACCCCCAGGCCTCCGCGCGCTG
This sequence comes from Citricoccus sp. K5, assembly GCF_902506195.1. Taxonomy (NCBI): domain Bacteria; kingdom Bacillati; phylum Actinomycetota; class Actinomycetes; order Micrococcales; family Micrococcaceae; genus Citricoccus; species Citricoccus sp. K5. Next base: position 3,279,326 of record NZ_LR732817.1, on the reverse strand, counting down.
GGTGTCGTCCACCTGCGGCTGGGCGCCGAAGTCGGGCAGGGCCTGGCCGGAAGAGCGCACGGGGGTGACGAGGCGGCCGGTGCTGGGGGCGCCGGGCGCCTGCGGGGCATCCACCTCGACCTCGACGACGTCGCCGGGCTGGGCCACGGAGGAGCCGGCCGGGGTGCCGGTCAGGATGACGTCCCCCGCCTCCAGGGTCATCAACTGGGAGAGGTCGGCGATCAGCTGGCCGAAGGGGAAGACGAGTCCCTCGGTGGTGTCATCCTGGGTCAACTCGCCGTTGACCCAGGTGCGCACGCGGAGTTGCGCCGGGTCCAGGCCGGCGGCCGCGATGACGTCCGGACCGAGCGGAGTGTACCCGTCACCGGACTTGTTCTTGAGGTTGGAGCCCTTGTCCGCGTGGCGCAGGTCGTAGAGGCCCCAGTCGTTGGCCGCGGTGATCCCGGAGACCTTGGACCAGCCCTCCTCCGGGGACACCCGGCGGCAGGTCTCGCCGAGGACCAGCGCGATCTCGCCCTCATAGGCCAGCAGTTCGGTGCCCTCGGGACGCTCGATCGCATCGCCGCTGCGGGCCACGGAGGAGCCGGCCTTGAGGAAGTAACCCGGGAACTTCGGGGACCGGCCGCGCTGGGCGATCCGCGAGGGGTAGTTCAGGTGCAGGGCGATGATCTTGCCGGGGCGGTTCGCCCGGTCGGAGAAATCCACCGGGCTCGGGGCCCGGCTGCCCTGATGGTCCGCTGCGGGTGTCTCGGTCATGGTCTCCTGCTCCTGTCGGCGTCCGAGTCCAGTCATTCCGCCGGCACCTCGCCGGCCTTCTGACTCCGGGCCCGCTGTGGCGCCCGTCTCGTTTCGCCTTGATCGTATACGATTCACCGTGACCTTGAACACCCTGGATTTTTTCCGGGCGTGGCGGACGCCACTCCGAAGGGTCGTGACGTGCCGACAGACAGGGCTGGGACCGGGACATCCAGTCCCGGCCCCAGCCCTGTCTCCTACGATGTGCGAGCCCCGGAGTGGCGCCTTCCGACCCGCACTCACGGCCTCATCAGACGACCAACAGCGGCACCATCAGTGAGGTCACGAAGAGCACCAGAGTGCCGCCGATGCGGTTGGTGATGGCCGCGAACGGCATCAGGTGCATCCGCTCGGAGGCGCTGAGCACCGAGACATCGCCGGAGCCACCCGTGTCCGCCATGACGAGTCCCGGAACGATGGCGACCTCCACGAAGTTGAACTTCACCAGCCACCCGATGATCCCCGCCGACAGGCCCGCCACCAGCACGCAGAGGAACGTCAGCGCGATGAAACTCGGGTCAGCCAGCGAGACCAGCACCTCGTCGATCTTGATATACGTCAGGGAGACGCCCACGAGCAGCGCCGGGACCAGCACCGCGTTGATGAGATCACCCCAGTCGGTGGCGGACTCCTCCAGGTCCTTGGGCAGCCAGCCGGTCAGCTTGAGGACCACCATGATGATGATGGCCCAGGCGTAGGGGTGGAGGAAGGTCAGGTAGGCACCCATCAGTTCGCCGACCACGAAGATGACGGCGGCGAACAGCAGTCCCTTGCCGAGCGTGATGTAGGTGGACTGTCCACCCTTCTTCGGCATCGAGAGGTCACGACGATCACCCTTGACCCGGATCAGGTCACCGTTGCCGGAGAAGCCGGCGAACAGGGTCGGTTTGTTCTTGCCCAGGCCGTTCAACAGGCCGGCGAAGATGATGCAGAAGACGTTGGCCAGCACCACAGCGGACATGAGGTCGCCCATGAACGCCGAGGCGTCCTGTCCGGTGCGGGCGGCGTACATCTCGGACATCGGCAGGGCACCCAGCCCCAGACCGCCGGCCATGATGGGGGCCGCGACCAGCAGCATGCCCTCGATGAAGCCGTTGCCGAACATCATCGACACGAGGCCGACGACCAGGAAAGTCACGATGATGGTGCCCAGCACCGGTACTGCGAAGCGCGGCCCGGCCTTGACCAGCAGGGCGCGGGGCATGCCGAGGATGGATCCGGCGATGATCGCCATGACAAAGAAGTCCAGGAAGCCCTGCTCGTCGATGAAGGTGCTGGCCACGGTCACCAGTGGCTCCGGAACCAGGCCGAAGTACACCAACGTGGCCGGCGCGAACGTGCAGAGGATGGTCGGCAGGCCGTAGTCGCGGACCACGGGCACCCGATTGCCGATCCAGATGAACAGCCCGCCCAGCAGGATGGTCACCGCGAAACCGGACAGCATCGACGCCGGAAGCGTCTCGGTCACCGCGGCCACCACCACGACGGCCACCATGATCAGGTACAGCGGGATCGGCACGCTCGCAATCCGCTTCCATCCGGCCCCGGGATGGTGCACGCCGCCGCGTCCGTCGACGGACTTCTCAACGGGTCGGGCCAAGACCGACTGTGTGCCGGCCGTGATCTCCTGCTCGAGCGCCCCGCGGAGGTCGTCATCCTCCGACCGGGACGTGGTGGCCGCGCGGTGGCCGCCCTGGGTGTCGTTGGTGGACATGGTGGACATGGTGGTCTCTTTCCTGGAGAGGGGTCGTTCAGCCCGGGTCGAGATGGAGTGCCGGGCAACGTTCGTGGTCGATGGGGAGGCTCAGGCGTTCGAAGCCTCAGGCAGGCGCGGGGCAGTGCTGACCAGGTTCCGCGCCAAGGACGTGGCCTCGGCGATGAGGTCTTCGTCGATACCGGTCCGGTGACCCTGCTCGTGGAGGTGCCGAACCAGGTCGCCCGTGGAGAGGTTGCCGGCTGCCCCGGGGGCGAACGGGCAACCCCCGTAGCCGCCGAGGGCGGCGTCGAAGCGGGTGATGCCGCGTTCAATGGCCGCGTCCACGCTGGTCAGCGCCTGGCCGTGGGCGTTGTGCAGATGCAGGTAGTAGGTCAGGTCCGGCTCGCCGGCGAGCACGTGGTCCAGACTGGCGACCAGCTCCTCGGTGGGCGTGGTGCCAAGCGTGTCGGCCAGGCCGATGTCCGTCACGCCCATGGCCTGGAAGGACCGGACCATCCACAGCAGGCGCTCCGGATCGATGCGCCCCTCGTACGGGCAGGTGAACGCTGTGGAGATCCCCGCGAAGAAGTCCACGCCCGGGTGCGCCGCCACCTGGTCGCCCAGGTCCTGCAGGGCCTCCTCGACGGTTCGCCCGGCGTTGGCACTCGAGTGCGCCTGGCTGGCGGAGGTGACGATCTGAATATGGCCGGCTCCGGCCGCCACGGCCCGCTCCACTCCCCGGCCGTTGAGCGCCAGGACGGTGAACTCCGCCGTCGTGCTGACCTGCAGGGACCGGACCACTTCCTCGGCTCCGGCCATCTGTGGCACCCTTCGGGGATGAACGAAGGAGGCGACCTCCATACGCCGCACACCGGCGGCGGCGATGGCCTCGCCGATCTGCACGCGCTGGGCGGGAGTGAGGGTCACGGGTTCGTCTTGAAGGCCGTCCCGCAGGAAGACTTCCGTGACCTGGATGTCTGCCCCCGGTACAGCCGGAGTCATGAGCGCACCGCCTCGGCACCGGCAGCGGAGGCAGCCGCGATTTGGTCGTCGTCGAAGCCGGCGACATCGCGCAGTACCTGCTCGGTATGTTCGCCCAGGTCCGGGCCGATCCAGGCCACGCGGCCCTCGTGGCCGGGGATCTTGGGGACCACGCCCGGGAAGCGCACCAGCTCCGGCTCGTCCTCGATGATGACCTCGTGGGTCTCGATCATGCCGCGGGCGATGTAGTGCTCGTCCTGGGCGATCGACGGAGCATCGTAGACCGGACCGGCCGGGACCCCCTCCTCGCTGAGCACGTCCAGCACCTCCTTGAGCGGGCGTGCTCCCGTCCACTCGGAGATGACGGCGTTGAGCTCCTCCTCGCGGGCGCCTCGGGCCTCGGTGGTGGTCAGGGACTCGTCCTCGGCCAGGTCCGGCCGGCCCACGGCGCGCATCAGGCGCTTGAACACCGAGTTGGAGTTGCCGCCGATGACCACCTCGAGGCCGTCCCCGGTGGAGTACGAACCGGTCGGCACCACACCCGGCAGGCGGCCGCCGGTGCGCTGGCGGATCATGCCGTAGGCGTCATAGTCCGGGACGAGTGACTCCAGCAAGCTGAAGACCCCCTCGTACAGCGCCACGTCCACGACCTGCTGGCCGCGGGTGCCTCCACCACAGGCCTTCTGCACCATGAGCATCAGGGCGCCGATGACACCGTAGAGACCGGCGACGGTGTCTCCCAGGGAGGCGGCGGCGCGGCCTGCTGGCCGGTCCGGCTCCCCGGTGATGTAGCGCAGCCCGGCGAAGGACTCCGCCGAGCTGCCGAACCCGGCACGGTCCTTGTATGGCCCGGTCTGCCCGTAGCCGGAGATGCGGACCATGACGAGGTCGGGGTTCTGGGCCATCAGCTCGTCCGGCCCCAGCCCCCACTTCTCCAGGGTGCCCGGGCGGAAGTTCTCGATCACGACGTCGGTGCCCGCCGCCATCTTCAGCACGGCCTCTCGGCCGAGCTCGCTGCGCAGGTCCAGGGCGACGGACTTCTTGTTGCGGCCCATGGTGCGGAACAGCATGGACGTGTCCCCACGGGTCTTGCGCCAGTCGCGCAGCTCGTCGCCGCCGATGGGCCGCTCCACCTTGATGACCTCGGCGCCGAAGTCGCCGAAGATGCGGGCGGCGAAGGGGGCGGCGATGAAGCTGCCCAGCTCGAGGACGCGGATGCCCTGAAGCGGGAGGGTGTTCTCTCCGGTGTCAATGCTCTCGGTCACGGGGATTCTCCTCAATGCTTCTCATAGAATGGGAAGTAGTTCTTATTTAGCGGTAGGACGGTAGCAGGATGTGATACGTATCACAAGAGGATGTCCTGCGAGGCGGCGGGCTCGAGGCTCGCCGGTCGCTTGGCCTGGGTGACGACCCCGGTCGGGACGTCGCCCCGCAGCACGGCCTCGATGTTCTGCCACACGGTGGCGATCCGGCGCTGGACGTTCTCCCAGCCGACTCCCGCCATGTGCGGCGTGCACACCACCTGATCCATCTCCAGCAGCTCGCTCGCAGCATCCAGGGGCTCCCGGTCATAGACATCGAGCCCAGCCCCGGCGATGCGCCCCTCCCGCAGGGACTCGATGAGCGCACGCTCGTCCACGACCTCACCGCGCCCGACGTTCACGAGCACGCCGGTCTGTTTCATGAGGGCGAGTTCGCCTCGGCCGATCAGTCCCTCGGACCCGGCGTTCATCGGGACACACACGCAGACGATGTCTGAGGTCCGCATGAGTTCGTCCAGGGAGACGGGTCGGGCCGGCACGAGCTCGGAGACGGTCAGCGGTATCTCCGCGTTGTCATAGAAGACCACCTCGGCACCGAAACCGTGATGGACCACCTTGCCGATCCACCGGCCGATATTGCCCAGCCCGACGATGCCGACCGTCTTGCCGTACAGCTCGGAGTAGGACGTCTCATCCAGGTCCTCGCGCCACTTCCCGTCCCGCATCAGCTGCACCGAAGCAGGGATCCGCCGCAGCAGTGTCAGGACCAGGGTGACCGCATGCTCCGCGACGGAGATGGAGTGTGTCTTCATCTGAGCCACCGGAACGCCCAGGTCATCCAGGACCCCGAGGGGAAGCTGGCCATAGCCGGAGCTCATGTACTGGATGAACTTCGCCTTCGAGGCGGCCCGGAAGACCGCTTCCGGGACCTCGACGCCCGAGATCAGGAAATCAGCGTCCGCGGCCTCGCGGCAGAGGTCCTCGACGTCCGTCCCCGGCGGCATGACAGTCACCCTGAAACCGTCCGGTGCGGCCGCCACCAGGCGGTCGATGTAGTCCCTGAGGGGATTGATGAACAGGACCTTGTACGTCACGGGTGTGCGCCTTTCGCAGGGGCGGCCCCGGCCGGCGGCGTAGGGACCTGGTGAGGATGGGAGACGGGTAAGAAGAGAGGGAAGAAGAGAAGGAAGTGGGGGTGACGGCCTGACGGCACCGGGTCAGCGGCCAGCTGCGGCGACGTGGTCCCGCCGTCCGGAGTCCACCTGCGGCGGAAGGGCGCGGATGACGGCGTCCGTCACCTCCCGGGTGCCAGCGGAGCCACCCAGGTCCCGCGCCCGGGGGCCGGTCGCCAGAGTCGCTTCAACGGCGCCCTGGATGGCGTGGGCGATGCGCGTGGCGAGGTCGTCGCCGCGGCGCTCCCCCAGCCACTCCAGCATCATCGCGGCCGAGAGGATCATCGCCGTGGGATTGGCGATTCCCTGTCCCGCGATGTCGGGGGCGCTGCCATGAGACGGCTGGAAGACGCCGTGCGTCAGGCTGACATCCGCAGACGGGGCGACGCCGAGGCCGCCCACGAGGCCGGCCGCGACCTCCGAGACGATGTCGCCGAAGATGTTCTCCGAGACGATGACGTCGTAGCGGCCCGGATCGGTCACCATGTACATCGATCCCGCGTCGATGTAGTACTTGGCGCTCCCGATATCGGCATTCCGCGCGGCGACCTCGTCGAACACCCTCTCCATCAGGACGTTGCTGCGCAGGGCGTTGGACTTGTGCAGAAGCGTCACGTGGCCCGGGGTCCCTCGCTTGCGGCGTGCCCGCGCCTGCGAGAACGCCACGTCGAAGAGCTTCTCGCTGGTGGCCCGCGTGATTGTCATGCGATCACTCGCGCTCTCGTCACTGGGCTCGTGTTCATCGGCCAGGCCCGCGAACATCCCCTCCGAGGTCTCCCGGATCACCAGCATGTCAACCTCCTCCGCCTTGAGCGGGCCGTCGACGCCCGGGAAGAGCCGGACCGGACGAAGGCTTGAGAAGAGGCCGTAGTGGGCTCTCATCTCCACCTGGGCGCCCAGTTCGAGACCTTCCGGACCCCGCACGTCAGGAAGGCCCATGGCACCGAACAGCACGGCGTCCCGCGTGCCGATCTCGTCCATATCACCGGCGGTGATCTTCCGTCCGGTTCGGCGGTACAGGTCAGCGCTGAAGTCATACGTGGTGTAGTTCAGCGCCAGTCCGTAGCGCGCCTCGCACTCCGCCAGGACCGCCTGCGCGGCCTCGACGACCTCGGGACCGATGCCGTCTCCGGGTATGACGGCGATGTCGTATTCAGTCATGTCTCTCCTGCCTTGACGGCTTCGAGCGCCTTCGCGCGGGGCGCCCGCCGCGGCGTCGCGGGAGGCGGCCACACGATGGTCTCACCAAGATATTCCCACTGTCTGGGAACTCTTTACTGCTTAGCGGGAAGACCATAGCAAGGCGTGACGCTGCTCACAAGGGGGTTGAGAGAATGGCGCGCCGCGCAGAGCAGACGGAGGTCAGGGACCATCGGAGACCGGGCGCTGCCTGCATGTGCCGGCCCGGCGGCTCAGGGCAGGTGACTCAGGGCAGGCGGAGCGTCATCATGACGCCGGCCAGCGTGGTGGCGGCCTCAACGGCCTGGGCACCGAAGTCCGCGCCGGGGCCGTCCTCCACGCGGGCGAGGGGCACGGCCACGCAGATCGCGCCGACGAGCTCGCCGCCCAGCCAGACCGGAGCGCTGACCGAGCCGAGACCCGGGGTGCGCACGCCGACCGACTCGACCCAGCCATGCCGTTCGATCGAGGCCCAGGCCTCCTCCTCACGGGCCAGCAGTCGGCCGGCCGAACCTGCAGGGAGCGGCTGACGGGTGCCGGCGGGCAGCGCAGCGCGCAAGACCTGCATGCTGTCCACGGTGGCCAGGCACACACGGTCGTCACCGCGGCGTACCCAGAGCTGGGCGGTCTCCTCGGTGCTGTCCCGAAGCAGGGTCAGGATGGGCAGGGCGGCGTTCTCCAAGGCGGAGCGGACAAAGCGCGAACCCCGCCGGAACCGGCCGTCGGAGTCACGGCGGAGGAACTCGAAGTCGACCATGGAGAGGGCGAGCCGGTGCACGGTGGAGACTGACAGCTCGGTCCGGCGGGCGATCTCACTCGCCGAAGCCGGTCCGGTCTCCACGGCGTCCAGGATGGCCGCCACGCGTTCCAGCATGCGGTTCCCGCCCTCACGATCGCTCATCCCCACATCCTAGGGAACCACGTGGACCCGGCGGGCAACCGTCACCCCGGCCCCTCGCCGGGGAGAGCCAGTCGATCAGTCCAAGGACAGCGGCCGCGGTGCGGGCTGGGCACCCGCCATTGACTCGGCCATGTACTCGGCCACGACGCCCTGGGAAATCGGCAGGTCCAGCACGAAGACACCCTCGGCGCCCCGGGCTACCCAGTCAGTCAGGGCGTCCAGGTCCTGCAGGCTCCGCGCCTTGATCCCGTCGGCGCCGAAGGCTCGGCCCACGGCGGCGAAGTCGACCTCGTCGATGAGCATGGCCTGATCGTCCAGGCCGCGGGCTGCGTACTGGTGCAGCTCGGCCCCGTAGGCGGCGTCGTTGAAGACCACCACGACGCCGGACCGGGTCTGGCGCACGAAGCTCTCCAGGTCGGCCAGGGCCATCAGGCCGCCCCCGTCGCCCGTGACCAGCACCGTGGTGCGGTCCGGCCGGGCCGCGGCGGCGCCGACGGCGGAGGGGAAGCCCAATCCGATGGACTGGAATGCGGTGCCGACGAACAGGTGGGAGCGCGGGTCCGGGACCGAGCACATGAGGGGCACCCAGCCGATGAAGTGGCCGCCGTCCTGCACGAAGGTCCGCTCTGGGGGCAGGATCCCGTCCAGGGCCAGTGCCATGGCACGCGGGTCGAGACGGCCGTCGGCAGCCAGCCCGTCCTCGGCGGTGCCGTCGGCGCGAACGGGGTCCAGCGCCGGGGCGGCCGGGATCGGCTGGTGTGCGCGCCAGCCGCCGTCAGGGCGTCCGTTGCCCTCCGGGGAGGGCTGGAAGGCGGCGGCGAGCGCGCCCAGGGCGGCGCCGGCGTCGGACACCAGGAAGTGCCCCGTCCGCTCATGGCGCGCCTCGGCGCGGTGGTCCACCTGCAGCACGGTGGCCTCGGCGGCGAGAAGGGTGCCGTAGCGCATCTGGAAGGGGTTCATGCCGGCGCCGACCACGAGCACGACGTCGGCCTGCCGCATGATCTCGACGCGTTCCGTCCGCGCGAAGCCCCCGGCGATACCCAGGTCCCCCGCGGGGCCGGCGACGTTGCGTGCCATGACCGAGGTCGCCACGAGGGCCCCCAGCGAGTCGGCCAGCCGGCGTAAGGAGGCGGGGGCGCCCGGCGAGTCCACGACACCCCGTCCCGCGACGAGCAGCGGACGCTCGGCTCCGCGCAGGGCGGAGAGCAGCGGTTCCAGCTCCTCGGCGGAGGGGGACCCGGGCACGGCAGTCGCGGCAGGCACGGCCGGCAGGGCTGGGGAGGGGGCGCCAACGGGTGCGGCGGGCTGATGCACCGGCGTCTCCACAAGGTCATAGGGGATCGCGACGACGACCGGGCGCCTCCCGGAGGCGGCGTCCGCGAAGGCTCGGCGGACCTGCGCCGTGGGGTCGTCGGCGCCCAGACGCACGGTCTCGACCCCGGCGGCCGCCGCCATTCCGGCCTGGTCGACATCGAAGTACCGCGGTCCGGTCGTGGGGGCGTCGCCGACCACGAGCACCAGGGGGATGCGGGCCAGCGCGGCCTCCGAGAGGGCGGTGAGGGTGTTGGTGAATCCGGCCCCGTAGGTGACGGTGGCGACCCCGACCCGGCCCGAGGCCCGGTGGTAGGCGTCTGCGGCGGCCACGGCCCCGGCCTCATGGCGGACGGTGACGAGCGGGAACCCGGTGCTGGTCAGCTCGCTGATCAGGTGGGCGTTGCCGTTGCCCATGAGTCCGAAGAGGACCTCGGTGTTCTCGCGGATCACGCGGGCCACCGCCTGGGGAACGGTGGGCCGCACGGAGGAGTCACCGGCGACGGGGGAGGTCCCGGGGAGGTCGGCAGGTTCGGCCGTCGCGGTGAGCTCGGTGCTCGAGGCGGTCAGGGCGGGTGCAGCGGTCACGGTGGAACTCCTCGGCGAGATGGACTTCGGGGCCTTTCCGAGAAGTGTGTCCGGCTCTTCCTCGCTGCGCAATCGAGCACGGATCAACTGAACACCCTGTACATTTTGACCGCATCTACCGGCATTCGAACATGCAGCCTGACCAGTGTTGACCAACTACGTCCAGTCTTGGCCAGCCGAGGAGACTCAGGAAGTCGAGTCGGCCACCGCATGGAGCAGGGGCAGCGTGCGCCCCTGGATGTGGGTGCGCAGGGCCAGGGAGGACGAGGTGCGGGCCACCCCGGCCAACTGGGAGATCCGGTCCAGCACGTCCTGCAGGTCCTGGCCGTTTCGGGCGACCACACGCAGATGCAGATCGTGGTCCCCGGTGACCGTGTAGAGGTCCGTGACCTCCGGGATGGCCGTGAGGATCGCCTCGGTCACCGGCCCGTGCCCGACGTTCTGGATGATGTCCACAAAGCAGAAGGCCACCAGGTCATAGCCGAAGCCGGCAGGGTCGACCTGCGGGACGATCGCCGAGACCACGCCGTTCGCGTGGAGGCGGGCCAGCCGGCTCGTCACCGTGCCGCGAGCCACTCCCAACCGCCGGGCGCATTCCAGGACGGGCAGCTGCGGTTCGTCCGTGAGCAGCTGGACGAGGCGGGCATCGAGATCGTCGGGTTGCATGGCGCCCATTCTGGCACCGGCTCGCCCGGTCGGCTCACTCCCCCGGGGTGAGCTTGCCCCGCAGGCGCGCGCGCATGGCAGCGCTGGCCGCGTTCAGGCCCACCACCTCGACCGTCTTGCCGTAGCGCTCGTACTTCTCCGTAATGGCATCGAGGCTGGCCACGGTGGACGCATCCCACAGGTGGGACCGGGTCAGGTCGATGACCACGCGATCGGGGTCCGCGAGGTAGTCGAACTGGGTGTAGAGGTCGTTCGAGGAGGCCCAGAACAACTCACCGTCCACGGTGTACGTGACGGTCCCGCCGTCGTCATGCCCGTTGTCCCCGGAGCCGACGGCCCGCCGGACGGTCACGAAGTGCGCCACCCGCCGGGCGAAGAGCACCATGGCGGCGAGCACGCCGAGCCCCACGCCCACGGCGAGGTTCCCGGTGACCACGGTGCCGGCCACGGTCACCAGCATGACCAGCGTCTCGGACAAGGGCATGGCCCGTAGCGTGGCGGGACGGATCGAGTGCCAGTCGAAGGTGGCCCAGGAGACATAGACCATCACGGCCACCAGGGCGGCCATCGGGACCATGCCGACCAGCTCGCCCAGCAGCACGGAGAGCACCAGCAGCATGACGCCGGCTGTCAGGGTGGACAGCCGGGTGCGGGCGCCGTTGGCCTTGGTGTTGATCATGGTCTGGCCGATCATGGCGCAACCGCCCATGGTGCCGAAGAACCCGGAGATGATGTTCGCCCCGCCCTGGCCCAGGGACTCCCGCGTCTTGGAGGAGCCGGTGTCCGTGACATCGTCCACGAGCTTGGCGGTCATGAGGGACTCCATCAGCCCGACGACAGCCATGGCGAACGCATAGGGGGCGATCACCTGGAGCGTCTCCAGGGTGAACGGCACGTCCGGCAGCACCAGTACCGGCAGCGCCTGCGGCAGCTCGCCCTTGTCCCCCACGGTCGGCACGGCCATCTGGGTGGCGATCACCAGGCCGGTCACCACCACGATCGAGACCAGCGAGGCCGGCACCGCCTTGGTCAGCAGCGGGAACAGGAAGATGAGGGCCAGGCCGAGTGCCACCAGGACGTAGACCAGCCAGGGGACGTCCATCAGGTCCGGCAACTGGGACGTGAACATGAGGATCGCGAGCGCGTTGACGAACCCGGTCATCACGCTGCGGGGGATGAACCGCATCAGCTTGGCGATGCCGAGCAGACCCATCGCCACCTGCAGGAAGCCCGCCAGGATGACGGTGGCGAAGAGGTACTCCACCCCGTGGCTGGCCACCACGGGGGCGATGACCAGCGCCGTGGCGGCAGTGGCGGCCGAGATCATGGCCGGCCGGCCCCCGAGGAAGGAGATGGAGATGGCCATGATGGCGGCGGCAAACAGCCCGACCGCCGGATCCACGCCCGCGATGAGCGAGAAGGCGATGGCCTCGGGGATGAGCGCCAGTCCCACCACGAGCCCGGAGAGCACCTCGGTCTTGAGCCACCCGGGCCGGCGCAGGGTCAGCCACACCGACTGGCGCTGCTCCGGGGTTGCCCCGCCGTGTCCCAGGGCCAGGTTCTGGGCCACCTCGGGATGGTGCGGCAACAGCGGAGGCGCAGGGACGTCGTCGGGCATGGCAAGGACTCCGGGTGTTCGAGGGTGACGCCTCCACAGTAGCCGCGGCGCCGGCCCAGAGGTGTTCCTACACTGGGTACATGAGCAACCAGCCGCAGAACACCCCGCCGCCGAACCCGAGCCGGCCAGACGCCGAAGCCGCCGTCAACGCGGAGACCGGCTTGCCGACGTCGGCCCCGCAGGCCGGCTGGCCCCAGCCGGTGGACACGGGTCCGCTGCAGGTCAGCTACCGGATTTTGGTCAACGCCCCCGCCTCGGAGCTGTATCCGATCCTGGCCAACCCGCACCGCCACCACGAGGTGGACGGCTCGGCCACGGTGCAGTACGCCAAGACCGGCCCCTCTCAGCTGTCCGTGGGCGACCAGTTCTCGGTGGCCATGAAGATGTTGGGCCTTCCGTACACCATGAAGCTCGTGGTCACGGCGGCGGACGAGAACGAACTCGTGGAGTGGAAGCACCCGGGCGGGCACCGGTGGCGGTGGCGCTTCGAGGACCAGGGGGACGGGAGCACCGTGGTCACCGAGACCTTCGACTATTCCTGGACCCGGCACGTGGTGGCCCGCGGTTACGAGCTGACGCGGCGCCCACAGGACAACGCCAACAGCATCCGCGCCTCCCTCACCCGCCTGGCCGGCCAGTACCTCTAGCGCCAATTGCGCTGGGGCTGGCTGTCCGGCCCACGCCCGACGCCGGCCGGCAGCCATCCCGCGGGGGTCACCTGTGTGCCGGGCCGGATTGCCAGCCCCTTCACAGCGGCGGCCAAGTCCATGAACAGGTCGACTCCCTACAGTGGGAAGCACCTCATCAAGGTGCGAGTGATGACAGGAAGAGGCCCCGGGCCCGGCAGTTTGCGTCCCCCTCACGCAGCCGGATCACCCGGGGTCTCGTCATGCCCGCTGTGGCGGTCCCTTCCCGAACCCACCAGCGGTGGGCACGGTGCAGATCAGCGTTCCGGGCTGGCCGAGTAGTCCAGGACCACGCGGCCGTCGATCTTGCCGTGGTGCATCTCGTCGAAGATCGCGTTGATGTCCTCGATCGGACGCTTGGAGTAGGTCGGGTGGATCTTGCCGGCAGCGTAGAACTCCAAGGCCTCCACCATGTCCTGCCGCGTACCGACGATCGACCCGCGAATCGTCAGGCCCTTCAACACGATGTCGAAGATGGGAGCGGGGAAGTCTCCCGGGGGCAGGCCGTTGAACACGATGGTTCCCCCACGGCGGGTCATCGAGATCGCCTGGCCGAAGGCCTTCGGGTGGACTGCTGTGACCAGCACGCCATGGGCACCGCCGATCTTCTCCTGGATCTCCACTGACGGCTCCGCCACATTGGCATTCACCACGATCTCGGCCCCGTGCTTCTGTGCCAGAGCCAGCTTGTCATCGGCCACATCCACGGCCACCACCCGCATGCCCATGGCCACCGCGTACTGCACGGCGATATGACCCAGGCCGCCGATGCCGGAGATGACGACCCATTGCCCGGGCCGGACCTCCGTCTGCTTCAGGCCCTTGTAGACCGTCACGCCGGCGCACAGCACCGGGCCGACCTCGTACGGGTCAGAGCCCTCGGGCAGCACCGGGGCGTACTTGGCATCCACGATCATGTACTCACCGAAGGAGCCGTCCACCGCGTAGCCGCCATTCTGCTGTGATTCACACAGGGTCTCCCAGCCGGTGCGGCAGTACTCGCAGCTCCCGCAGGCGCTCCACAGCCACGCGTTGCCCACCATCTGTCCTTCGGAGAGTTCGGTGACTCCCTCCCCGATCTTCTCAACGATGCCCACGCCCTCGTGGCCGGGAATGAACGGAGGGGACGGCTTCACCGGCCAGTCCCCGGTGGCGGCGTGGAGGTCCGTATGGCAGACCCCTGAGGACGTCAGTTTCACCAGGGCTTGGCCGGGCCCTGGCTCCGGGATGTCGACCTGCTTGATCGCGAGATCCTGGTTGAAGCTCTCAACAACTGCTGCCTTCATGGTTGACATGGGTACTCCTTGGTCATGTTGGTCATGGGTGTGTTGAAGTGGTCATGGGGTGTTGATGCGGCCATCGTGATGTTGCTCGGGATGGCCGCGTTCATGGGATTGACGGCGCGCTCGACCGCTCCGGAGAGCCGTCACGCGTCTGGGCGCGCGGATCCGGAGTCGCGGTGGTTGTCACCGGCCCGGGACGCGAGCCGCATGTCCCGGGCCGGTGCCTGGAAACGGCCTAGAAGAAGCCCTGCTTGTCCTCTGTGTAGGAGACCAACAGGTTCTTGGTCTGCTGGTAGTGGTCCAGCATCATCTTGTGGTTCTCCCGCCCGATCCCGGAGGACTTGTAGCCGCCGAACGCCGAGTGCGCCGGGTAGGCGTGGTACTGGTTGACCCACACCCGGCCCGCCTGGATGGTGCGGCCGGCACGGTAGGCGGTGTTGCCGTTGCGGGACCAGACCCCTGCTCCCAGACCGTAGAGAGTGTCATTGGCGATCGTCATCGCGTCGTCGAAATCGGAGAACGTGGCCACGGAGACCACCGGACCGAAGATCTCCTCCTGGAAGACCCGCATGGAGTTGTGGCCGCGGAAGATCGTCGGCTGCACGTAGTAGCCGCCGGCCAGGTCGCCGTCGAGGTGGGCCCGTTCTCCGCCGAGCAGCACCTCGGCCCCCTCCTGGCGCCCGATGTCCAGGTAGGACTTGATCTTCTCCAGCTGGTCGTTCGAGGCCTGGGCTCCCATCATGGTCTCGGTGTCCAGCGGGTTCCCCTGCTTGATGAGGCGGGTGCGCTCCACCGCGGCCTCCAGGAAGCCATCCGCGATGGACTCCTGGACCAGGGCACGGGACGGGCACGTGCAGACCTCTCCCTGGTTCAGGGCGAACATGGTGAATCCCTCCTGCGCCTTGTCCCAGAACGCGTCATCCGCGGCCATCACGTCCTCGAAGAAGATGTTCGGGGACTTCCCTCCCAGCTCGAGCGTCACCGGGATGAGGTTCTCGGAGGCGTACTGCATGATCAGCCGGCCCGTGGTGGTCTCACCGGTGAAGGCGATCTTGCGGATCCGCTTGTTGGACGCCAGCGGCTTGCCGGCCTCGAGCCCGAAGCCGTTGACGATGTTCAGCACGCCGGCCGGCAGCAGGTCGCCGATCAGTTCGGCCAGCACCAGGATCGAGGCCGGGGTCTGCTCCGCGGGCTTGAGCACCACGGCGTTGCCGGCCGCCAGGGCCGGCGCGAGCTTCCACGTGGCCATGAGGATCGGGAAGTTCCACGGGATGATCTGGCCGACCACACCGAGGGGCTCGTGGTAGTGGTACGCCACCGTGTCCTCGTCGAGCTGGGACAGAGAGCCCTCCTGCGCCCGGATGGTGCCCGCGAAGTAGCGGAAGTGGTCGATCGCGAGCGGGATGTCCGCGTTCAGGGTCTCACGCACGGCCTTGCCGTTGTCCCACGTCTCGGCGACGGCGAGCATCTCGAGGTTCTGCTCCATGCGGTCAGCGATCTTGTTGAGGATCACCGCCCGCTCGGCCGGGGACGTCCTGCCCCAGGCCGGGGCTGCCGCATGGGCGGCGTCCAGGGCGGCCTCGATGTCCTCCGGGGTGCCGCGCCCGACCTCGGTGAAGGACTTGCCGGTGACCGGGCTGGGGTTCTCGAAGTACTGGCCCCTGACGGGGGCCACCCACTCACCGCCGATGTAGTGCTCATAGCGGGGCTTGAAGGTCACCGCGGAACCGTCGGTTCCCGGGTTGGCGTAGATGGTCATGTCAGCTCCTGGAATGCGGGGTTGGATGGACTGATGCTGTGATCGTAGTCACAGACATGTTGCATCCACGTTGCA
Organism: Citricoccus sp. K5; assembly: GCF_902506195.1. Taxonomy (NCBI): domain Bacteria; kingdom Bacillati; phylum Actinomycetota; class Actinomycetes; order Micrococcales; family Micrococcaceae; genus Citricoccus; species Citricoccus sp. K5. The sequence continues at coordinate 3,263,354 of NZ_LR732817.1, read as the reverse complement.
CCTCCGCGCGGGCCAACACCCTGGCTCTCAGCGCGCCTCGGCCTCGAGGCGTTCCACGGTGGAGACCGCCAGTGCCCGGCGCGGGGAGTCCGCCGGCAGCATCTTCAGGGCCGTCATCCACAACTCGAGGTCGCCGACCGCCTCGGGGCGCGCGAGGTACGTCCACAGGTCCTCGATTCCGGCGTCCTCCAGCACCGCCTCGCGCAGGGCGAGCCCCAAGTGGTGGCGGATCTCGACGATGCCGGGCGCCTCGGACCGGGGCAGCACCGACCCTGCGGCGTGGCCCAACGCGACGCTCACCTCACCCCGGCGCAGGGCCTCCCGCGCCAGCACGGCGTCCGTGGCCAGCGCGCCCTCCAACCGATAGGGCCGAGCCCGGAGCGCCACCCCGGGCACACCGGCCTCGAGGGCTCGCCGGAGCCGGTGCACCTCGGCACGGAGGGTGGTGCCGGCGTCGTAACCGTAGACGAGTTCTTCCAGCTCTGCGCCGTCCAGGCCGGCGCCATGCCAGGTGAGCAGCGTCAGGATCTCGGCGTGCTTGCCGGGGATCTCCCGCCACGCACCGTCCGCGCCCGCCAACCGCGGCGGAAGGCCACCGGTGACGTGCAGGATGCTCCCGTGGACCGGGGCCGGCACGGGCGACGGGAGAAGGTGTTCCCGCCAGGCCGAATGCACCGCCTCGGCGGCGGCCTTCAGCAGGGGCAGGGCCAGCGGGGAGATGGCCTCGTCCCCACCGGTCAGGTCGATCACCCCGACGATGCGGCCGTCAGCCGGGTCGCGCAGGGGAACCGCCGAGCAGCTCCAGGGATGCACCACGGGATTGAAGTGCTCGGCCCGGCTCACCTGCACGGGCCGGCCGGAGTAGAGCGCCGTCCCGGGGGCAGAGGTGCCCATGGAGGCCTCAGACCAATCAGCGCCCGGGACGAAACCCATGGCGTCGGCGCGCCGGCGGGCCTGGTCATCGCCCTCGACCCACAGCAGGTGCCCCTCCGCGTTCCCCACCGCGACGATCAGACTGGCATCCGCGGCGGGCTCCACGAGGAGCCGGCGGATGATGGGCAGCACCGGGGCCAACGGGTGGCCCTGGCGCACCTCCCGCAGGTCCGAGTCCGTGACCAGACGAGGCTCCAGGGGCTTTCCGACGCCACCGTGCACCATCAGCGAGCGACGCCAGGACTCGGCGACCTCGGCACGGATCTGGCCGAGCATCCCGCGGTGATCCGGTCCCGCCAGCTCGCCCCGCGCCCGCTCGACGACGCGCTGATAGGCCGCACCGGACAAGTGCCCGGACAGGGACAGGGTCACCGCGCGTCCATCAGGCGGGACCGGATGAGGAAGCGCTTGCCTTCTGGTGCCTCCACCGAGAAGCCCGAGCCACGGCCGTCGACCACGTCCAGGGTCAGGTGGGTGTGCTTCCAGTAGTCGAACTGCTCGCGGCTCATCCAGAACGGCAGCTCCGTACCTTCGGGCAGGACGAACGTCCCCAGCAGGATGTCCGCTCCCCCGGTCTTGAAGTCACCGGCGGGGAAGCACATCGGCGAGGATCCATCACAGCAGCCGCCGGACTGGTGGAACATCAGCGGGCCGTGGACCTGCTGGAGTGAGCCGATCAGGTCCAGTGCGGCCTGGGTCATGCCGACGCGGGACACGGCCTCCCCGTCGATCTCAGGGCGGGCGTCCAGCACCGAGCTGAAATCGACCGTGCCGGTGGAACGATCCGTGGCATCTACTGCAGTGCGGGTGGATTCCGTGGACGGGGACGTCATGGCGCAACCTCCTGGCTGTGGCGGTGCATCCACGGTATCCCTAGTCGTGGCCCACGTCACTACCGGCGGAATGGATGGCCAGGTGAAGCACCAGGTACCCCTCCGGGTCCAGCGGGTCCAACCCCAGCACGGCCGCCAGCCGGGCCATCCGCTTGCGCACCGTGTTGACGTGCAGGTACAGCTCCCGACTCGTCTCGGCCAGGGATCCGCGCACGCGGACGAAGGCCTCGACGGTGGTCAGCAGGTCCGTCCCGTGGATGGCGTCGTAGCGCCGGATCGGCTCGAGGACGTGATCGGCGAAGGGTGCCAGCTGCTCCGAGGTCAGCCGGGCCACCAGCCCGCCGATGCTGGCCAGGTCCCGGGTCGAGGCCGGCCGGCCGCGCTGGAGCGCCACATCGAAGGCGCTCCAGGACTCGCCGAGGATTCGGCGCAGGTCACGCCCCGTGGCCGCCTCGCCCCAGCCGTAGAGGGGAATCGCCCGTGATTGGACATACCAGCGCACCGCCGGCTCCTCCCCCACCACCAGAACCCGGCGTTCCCGGTGGCCGATCAGGATCCGCCCCCGGGCCGGCTCGGGGAACACACCGCCGTCGGCATGACAGACGGCCGCCAGCAGCGTGGTGCCGGAGTCATGGCGGGAGTACAGGAACGGCGCATGATCCTCCAGGACGACCGGGTCGGCCTGCCCCCGCCGGACGTGGTCCATGAGCGCACCGACCATCGCCCTTTCCGTGTGGTGGGCTCGCCGCTCGGCCTGCTCGGTCCCCACCCGCTCGGTCACGGCCACGAACGGCGTGGACCGCGGCACCTCCAACACCGGCATCGAGGCCCGACGCGCGGCGGCCAGCAGCGCATCCGGCACAGCCTCGCTCCAGGGCCCGGTCCCGAACCCGATGGCGGCGGCACCGGTCCTGGATGCCCCGCGGACAAAGGCGGCAGCATCCTCGGTCCGCCGCCAGGCCGTGCCGGTGGTCAACAGCAGTTCGCCGCCGCGCAGGAACGGGGTGTTGTCCACCAGTTCCGTGGTCATCGCCACCCGCACCGGCCGGTCCAGGCGGCCCTCACCCACCCGCAACCTCAGCTTCAGTTCACCCCAGGAGAGCACCTGATGAACGGTCGGCCAGAAGGCCTCCTCCTGCTCGAAACGGCTTCCGGTGGTTCCTGAGGACATGTTTCGACCCTAGGACCGCGATATTTCGCTCCCGTTGCCGGGACGTGTAGATCCGCACACTCTTCGCCCCACACCGTGTGGGCTTCCACCCGGATTGTTTCCGCAGCGCCCCGGGCCACCTCCTGCTCCGTACTGTCTGGCGGTGTCCCCTCCGCCATCACCCGCCCCTCAGGAGCAGCCATGACCACGCTTGCACCACCCCCATCCCAGCCCGTTCGGCAGGCCCAGGAAACGGGCGCGTCCCGGGCGGACGGGTCCCCACCAGTCGACCGGGACTATCCGGCCACGCGCGTTCCACGGTCGGCCCGCCGGCCGACCCTCTCCCTGGTCATCGTCATCGCCGGATTCTTCTTCTACACCCCGACCATGGTGACCGGCGGCGGCGTGGCCGCGAGCTTCGCCTTCGGTCCCTACCTCGGCCTGGCCGTCACCGCCGCCGCGATCCTGGCCGTCTATATCGGGTTGCTGGCCGTCGCGAGCTCCCGAACCGGGTTGACCACTGTCCTGCTCTCCCGCTTGGTCCTGGGCCGCTGGGGCGGCAAATGGGCGTCCATCATCCTGGGCGGGACCCAGATCGGCTGGTACGCCATCACCGTCGGCATCCTCGGCAATCTGGTCTCCGCTGCCTTCGGCTGGTCGGTGGCCTGGCCGGTCGTCATCGTCGGCGGCATCCTGATGGCCACCACGGCGTACTTGGGCTTCAAGGGAATCGAGGTCATCTCCTGGATCTCCATTCCGCTGATGCTCCTCCTCTGCGGCATCGTGCTGGCCCAGTCCCTGGACCACATCGGAGGCTGGGACGGGCTCCTGGCCGTCGAGGGCAGCGGGGAGATGAGCGCCGGACTGGCCATCACGCTCATGGTGGGCACGTTCGTCTCCGGAGGCACCCAGATCGGCAACTGGAGCCGCTTCGACCGCGGCACCCCGGCCCGCGTGTTCACCCTGACCGCCCTGGCCGTGATCGTGGTCCAGTTCGGCATGCTGTTCTTCGGCGGCGTCGGCGCGGCCGCCTACGGCGAGCCGGACTTCGTGAACCTGCTGATGTCCATGGGCCTGGCCGGCGCCGCCGTCCTTCTCCTGGTGGCCAATCTCTGGACCACCAATGACAACGCCGCCTATGCCTTCGGCGTCGCCGGGGCCGAGCTGTTCGAGCGCAAGTCCAAGAGCCCGTTCATCATCGCCGGCGTGGCCATCGGCATCGTCCTGGCCCTGACCGGTGTGGCAGACGCCATGACGGGCTTCCTCGTGCTCGTCGGAGTGGTCATCCCGCCACTGGGCGGAGTCCTCATCGGCACCTTCCTCACCGCATGGCGGGGGCGCGACCCAGGCCTCGACCTGGAGGATCAGCCGCGCCTGAAGGTCCCCGGCGTGGCGTCCTACCTGGCCGGAGCGGCCGTCGCCGTACTCTGCAACCTGCTGTCCTGGGGCAGCCCCGCCATCGTGGGCATCATCGTCGCCACGGCCTGCGCCGCCGCCCTGGGCTGGACCGGCCGGACCCGGGACCTCGCCTCACACGCCTGAGGCGCCTCGGGTTCATCCCCCAGCGCCCAACCCACATCCCACTTCCCACTTCCCACTTCCTCAGGAGCGATCCCGAATGTCCCTGTTCATCCGCAGCGCCCACGTCATCACCATGGCGGAGGGCACCAGTAGCAGCCCGCAGGTCCTCGACCTGCGGATCGAGGGTCAGGACATCGTGGCCATCGGCTCGGACCTGCAGCCCGAGCCCCGTGACGAGATCCTGGACGGCCGAGACCGGCTCGTCACGCCCGGCTTCGTCAACGCCCACACCCACTCGTGGGAGACCGTGTACAAGGGTCGATATGACAACATGCCGCTGGAATTGTGGATGCTCTACACCTACCCGCTGCTCGGTGCTCCGCCGCGGTCGCCTGACTTCGTCCGCGTCCGATCCCAGCTGTTCGCGCTGGAGAGCCTGAAGTCCGGCGTCACGACCATCGTGGACGACGTCCTGGAGACCCCCTCACAGGACTTCGGCCAGCTCGAGGCCGTGGTGGATGCCTACGAGCGGATCGGGATCCGGGCCAATGTGTCCGGTCACGTCATCAATGTGCCCTTCGTGGACACCGTCCCCTTCGCCGCAGACCACCTGCCGGCCGAAGTGCTCCACGCGGTCCGGAACGAGTCCCTGCTCAGCGCCGGGGAGTACCTGGACTACAGCGAGCAGGCCATCCGGCGCTACCACGGCCGGGGGGAGGGACGCCTCCACTACATGCTCGCCCCGTCCGCGCCACAGCGCTGCACCCCGGACCTCCTATCCGGTGCCGTGGCCCTGGCCGGCCGCCACGGGATCGAGTGCCACATCCACATGCTGGAGACCAAGACGCAGGCGATCACCGGCCAGGAGTTCTACGGCATGACCCTGCCGCAGTACCTCGAGAGCATCCAGGCGCTCTCCCGGAACACCACCTTCGCCCATGGCATCTGGGTGACTGACCAGGACATCGAGATCTTGGCCAACCACTCCGCATCCGTCTCCCACAACCCGATCTCCAACCTGAAGCTCGGCTCCGGGATCCTCCCCTGGCGCAAATACCGGGACGCCGGGGTGAACCTGGGGCTGGGCACGGACGGCTGCTCCTCCTCGGACACCCCGCGGCTGCTCGAGGTCATCAAGATGGCGTCTCTGCTGCACAAGATCGGCGACTCCGATCCGGCGGCGTGGCCCTCCGTCGACGAGACCCTGCGGGCCGGCACCCTCGATGGCGCAAAGTCGGCCATGCTGGACCGCACCGTCGGATCCCTCGAGGTCGGCAAGCGTGCCGACCTCCTGGTGTGGGACCTCAACACCCTGAACTTCACGCCACGCCAGAAGCTGGATCACCAGCTGGTCTACTCCGAGAACGGCAGTTCCCTCGAATACGTCATGGTGGACGGCCGGATCGTGGTGGACCATGGTGCCCTCACCACCCTGGACGAGCAGGAGATCGTCGACGAGTTCAACGGCTACCTGCCGGAGATCCAGGCCTGGCAGGACCGGACTGATGAGCTCAATGCCGTCTTCCACCCGGCCTTCTCGGCGATGTACGAGACATGCCGCCAGGCGCCCCTGGACATCAACCGCTGGGCCGGCACGGCGGACTCGGTCCTGACTCCCTGACTCCCCTCAAGACCTGCCGGAGCACTGAAGGCTACCGGCCGACGTCGGGAGTTCCTAGCCTGGCTCCATGACCTCCAGCGACGATTCCCCGGACGGGACCACCAACGATCAGCCGTGGGTGCCGCCCCCGTGGGATCCGCCGCTGGCCGGCACCGAAATCGAACACGTGCTCGGCTCCCTGGAGCGCCTGCGCGTCACTTTCCGATGGAAGACCGGAGGCCTGGATGTGGCGGGGCTCGCCACGACCATCGGCGCATCACGCCTGACCATGGGTGGTCTGATCAAGCATCTGGCGGGGGTCGAGGTGATGAAGGCCGGGCCGGAGATCGACGGCTCCAGCCCCGGCGAGCCCTGGGCCTCCGCTCCGTGGGACGAGGTGCAGGACTGGGATTTCACCTCCGCCGGGCAGGACTCCCCCGAGCAGCTGTATGCGCTCTACGACGCCGCGGTGGCGCAGGCCCAGAGCCGGCTGGAGGCAGCCCTCGACCGGGGCGGCCTGGATCAGCGGATCGCCCTGTCCGATCAGGTCGATCTTGAGGTCTCGCTGCGCCGGAACCTCTTCGACCTCATCGAGGAGTACTCCAGGCATCTCGGCCATGCGGACCTGATCCGTGAGGCCGTGGACGGGCAGGTTGGCCTGGATCCGCCGTACCCGGAAGCCAGCTGAACGCACTGAAGGCCGCCCCCTCGGGGGCGGCCTCCGTGATGGGTCCAGCGCAGCGGGTCAGTAGGCCTTGACCCGCTGGTCCACGATCAGGTGGATGAGCGCGAACGTGCCATCCTCGTCGATCGCCTTGATGGCGGCCTCGACGGCGGCCGGGACGTCGGCGTCCTGCTCCACGCGCACGCCGAAGCCGCCGAAGGCCTCGGCCATCTTGGCGAAGTCCGGGTTCTTCAGCTGCGTGCCGGAGACCCGGTTGGGGTAGTCCCGCTCCTGGTGGGTGCGGATCGTGCCGTACTCCTGGTTGTCCATCACGACCACCAGCGGGGTGGCGCCGTACTGGGCGGCGGTGGCCAGTTCCTGACCGTTCATGAGGAACTCGCCGTCACCGGCGATGGTCACCACGCGGCGGCCCGGGTAGTTCAGGGACGCGGCCACGGCGGACGGCACCGAGTAGCCCATGGAGCCGTTGCGGGCCGAGACCATGGCGGCATAGGAGTTGGTGGGGAAGTAGCGGTGGGCCCAGTTGGTGTGCTCACCGGCACCCAGGGTGATCATGGCGTCCTCGGGCAGCGACTGCACCAGGTTGGCCATGAGCGTGTCCATGCGGGCCTGGCCCTCGGCCGGCTCGGCGGACGGCAGGGCGGCGAACTTCTCCTGCTCGCCGCGCATCCGGGAGGTCCATTCCTTCCACGAGTCCTTGACGGCCAGGTCCATGCGGACGAGGTCCCGCACGAACACGTCCGGCTTGGCCACGATCTGGTGGGACACGGGACCGGAGCGGCCGCGCAGCGAGGGGTCGATGGTGACGAGGAAATTCTTCCTGTCCCAGTTCTGACGGATGGTGAAGCCGTCCGTGACCACGTCACCGGGGACGGTGCCCACGAAGACGATGAGGTCGGTCTCCTCGAGCAGATCATAGGTCGGCTTGGGACGGCCGTAGCCGATCGGGCCCACATAGGACGGGGAGGTGAACGGCACGGTGCCCTCGGTGCGCCATTCGGCCGCAGCGGGGATGTTGTGCTCCTCGAGCCAGGTCGTCAGGGCCTCGGCCCCCTCGGTGGTCCAGTCGTTGCCGCCGGTGATGAACAGCGGCTTGTCGGACTCCTGCAGTGCCTCGTTCAGGGCCTTCCAGTCCTCCACGGTCATACCGCCGGTGGCCACCGGGATGTTCGGGTGCAGCTCGGGGCTGATCTGCTCCTTGATGATGTCCTCATGCAGGCCCACGATCACCGGCCCGGGACGGCCGGACGTGGCGGCGAACATGGCCTCGGCCACGATCTCGGAGGCACGGCTGGCGTGGTCCAGGGTCATCACGCGCTTGGCGCCGGATTCGAACCACATCTGCGGGTCGAACTCCTGGAAGGCCTCCTTGCCGCGGTGCTCGAACGGGATCAGGCCCACGAACAGGACCATCGCGGTCGAGTCCTGCCAGGCGGTGTGCAGGCCGACATGCGCGTTGGCGGCACCGGGACCGCGTGTCACCATGGCAATGCCCGGAACGGAGTTCATCTTGCCGTCGGCCTCGGCCATGTACGCGGCACCGCCCTCGTGGCGGCAGATGACGTTCTCGATGGTGGAGTGGTGCAGACCGTCCAGCACATCGAGGTAGCTCTCACCCGGGATGGAATAGATCCGCTTGACGCCGTGCGCCTCGAGGGTGTCGACGATGACGTGTCCGGCCGACTTCGTGGTGGCCGTGGTCTGTTCAGTGCTCATGCAGTACTCCTTGGACTGTGGGCGGTGCCGGACATGCCGACTCCGCGGCCCGAGATGGTCCTCGGGCGGCGCGCAGGTCAAACTTTGTACAAAGTACCCCAGCTCCAAGGCCCCACCGCGCGCTGTGGCCGGATGTGTCGTCCGCACCGAGCACGTGGTCTTCCCTGAATGCGATCTGTTGAGTTCCTGTCCACTACCCGTTTCAGGGCCAGTCGCCTGATCAGCACCCCCAAGCGGACGTACAGTGCTGTCACCGTCCGAAGTATTCATCCCCGAATTCCGGACAGCCTCAAAAGGACGAAACGCACTATGTTCTCAGCAACCACCACCAGTCGTCTGGCCCAGGCCGCGACGCTTGCCAACACGGCCCCCGGTCCCCGCGGCGGTCGCCTCCTCCCCGAGCGGCTCGACCAGCCGGCCGAGCTTCCCGCAGCCCTGCCCGGCTGGAACTTCGACGACGACCCCTCCAGCGCCACCCTGCGCTCCGTCCGCAAGCTGCGCGCCGCCGTCGCGGGCATCTGGCAGGACGCCCATGCCCTGGACATCGGTGCCGCCCTCGAGGGCGTCAACCTTCTTTTGGCCTCGGCGGGGCCCGTGCACGTGTTCGCACCCGAACCGGCCACGGCCCGCACGCCCGCGGTCCTGGCTGCCGGGCAGGACAGTGACGTCCCGGAGAAGACCCTCTCCACCTCTCTGGCCCTGGCGCTGGCCGAGGTGGCCCTGGCCGGCGAGCTGACACGGCTGCGGACCTGCTCCGGAGAGGACTGCACCAACGCCTTCGTGGACCTGACTCGCAACCGTTCCAAGCAGTTCTGCGATGAGGCCAACTGCGCCAACCGCGCCCACGTCAAGGCCTACCGGGCCCGGCGAGCTGCGGAGTCCCCGGACCATGGTGAGCTCTCAGACCACGGAGACCATGCGGAGTACGATGCCGCATCGGACGAGATTGCCTCGGAGCACGGTTCGCTGGAGGATGCGCCGGAGAAGAAGGACAAGCCCGGGAAGAAGAAGTCCAAGAAGGGCAAGAAGAAGAAGTAGGCTCGACACGTCCCCACCCGGGACACCGTTCCCGTCTCACCCGGACGGTGCCGTCAAGGCCCGACGCACACGTCGACCGTTGTTGCCCGCCGCCGGCCGGTCCCCCGACCTGGCCCGTGGCGCTGGTCCCTGATCGCCGTCCACGTGAGGATTACACCGTGAGCTCCACGCCCCTGATCCCTGCCATCCCGCACCACTTCACCCCCACCCCCGGCCAGAGGATCGATCCGGTCCTGGCGCGCTCCTGGCTACTGGTCAACGCCGTCCACCCTGAGAAGTTCCCGGCCGCCGAGGACTCCCCGGCGGACATCGTGGTACTGGACATCGAGGACGCGGTGGCGCCCCAGGACAAGGACACCGCGCGGGCGAACGCCGTGGAGTGGCTGTCCGGCGGGCACTCGGCCTGGGTGCGCCTCAACGGCTACGGCTCCTCGTGGTGGGAGCAGGACGTCGCGGCGCTGGCCGCCACCCTGCCCCGCGCCTCGGGCGGGCCGGTCCCCGAGGGGGGCCTGGCCGGCGTCGTGCTGGCGATGGTGGAGTCCACCGACCACGTGAACGAGACTGCGGCCCGGTTGCCGGGCATCCCGGTGGTCGCACTGGTGGAGACGGCCCGAGGGCTGCAGCGCATCAACTCGATCGCCGCGGCGAAGGGCACCTACCGGCTGGCCTTCGGGATCGGCGACTTCCGGCGGGACACCGGATTCGGAGAGTCTCCGCTGGCGCTGGCCTACGCGCGCAGCCAGTTCACCATCGCCGCCAAGGCCACCGGCCTACCTGGCCCGATCGATGGCCCGACCGTCGGCACCACGGGCGTGAAGCTGGCCGAGGCTGCCGCCACCACGGCGGAGTTCGGCATGACGGGGAAGATCTGCCTGCTGCCCGAGCAGTGCGCCGTGGTCAACGAGGGGCTGAGCCCGTCCCAGGACGAGATCACCTGGGCACACGAGTTCCTGGACGACTTCGCCACGGACGGCGGGATCATCCGCAACGGTTCTGATCTGCCGCGCAAGGCCCGGGCGGACCGGATCCTGGAACTGGCCGAGGCTTTCGGGGTGCAGTGGATCCGCGAGGACGAGGACGATCACGCCCCCGCGCCCTCGGACACCTTCCACTACTGAGGGTTCAGGACCCCTGTGGTTCGCCTGTGCCGGCCTGGTCACGGCCCTCGGGCTGGTCGGCCTGGCGTGCCGCATCCCGCTTGCGCTGGGCCTCGGCCTTGCGCCGGGCGACGGACTGCCGGTGCAGTTCCTCGGAGGAGCGGTGCACGCCGGAGCCCTGGGAGAGGTGCTTGGGGTTGTCCTTGGCGGCCAACTGGAGCATCGCCACGACCACGAGGGAGACGATGAAGAAGATCCCGAAGGCGATCAACCCGAGATCGAGACGCAGCGGGTTGTCCGAGCCTCCGGAAGCGGTCATCGTGGCCACCGCCCCGCCCACCAGGGCCAGGACGAAGGAGAACCACAGTGGCCCCTTGATGGACTGCAGGAACCCGGCCTTCTGCTGCGCCGGCACGGCAGGCTGGGCAGCCGACGTCTCCGGCTTCCCCGTGGCCTGCCCCGGGGCACGGCCCGGCCGGGCGTCACCGGGACGGGACGTCTCGGGCTGCTGACCGGCGCTGGGCGTGCTCACTGACCATCTCCTGTACTGCGGGTGGTCGGGCCGGATTCGATAGAACGGGCCTGACCTGCTCAAAGTGTGGTGGCGCGTCGGCCTCGGGCCGGGACGCACCCCTCATTCTACGCGTTGTAGAGAACGGGGCCGACCGCCCCTAATGACTGCTCCGGGGAGCACGTCCGGTCAGCTGCGCGGGGCGCGCGGGCCCTCGTCCTTCTGGGCCGCCAGCGCGGCCGGGCCGGCGTCGTGCCGGAAGCCGAAGCCGGAGATGGCGAGCAGCACCGCGATGATGATGGCGCCGCCGCCCACGATGCCTAGCAGGCCATGCGCGTCCAGGTGGAGGAACAACAGCAGTCCGACGCCGGACAGGATGCCCACCGCGCCCGTGTACAGCTGGTCGCGGGCCGGCACGAAGGCCGTGCGGTACTGCAGCCATGCCACGAACTCCGCCAGTCCCGAGCCGATGAGGGCGACTGCGGCGATGATCCCCGCCACGAACTCAGTCCCGGCGAACAGCAGGGCGATGGCACCGGCCATGAAGAGGGCCGCGGCGATCGAGAGCGGTCCGCGCATCTTCTCCGGCACCGGATCCCGGCGCAGGTACTCCCACAGCCCGGACCCGGAGAACACGAAGTAGGCCGCCAGGCCGTACTTCAAGACGGGCAGGCCGGGCTCCTGGAGGAAGACGGTGGTCAGACCGAAGATCGCGGCGATCAACGCGCGGATCAGGATCGGCTTCCACATGATCGCGGCGGTCTCGGCGGGGGCTTTTGCTGCAGGCACCCGACCATTCTAGGTGGATGCCGTCAACCGCCCGTCCGCATCCACGCATCCGAGCGGGTCCGCAGCCCGAGGGTGAGCGCGCGGGCCCCCATGAAGACCCCCGCGAAACCGGCCCACAACAGCGCCAGCTGGGTGCCGGCATCGGGCGCCTGACCGGTTCCGGCGCCGGTGGCGAGCCACCCGAGCCCCGCGAGTGCCGGCAGGTACACCGCCAGGTTCACGACGCCGGCCAGCGCCAGATAGCGGGCATCGCCGGCTCCGATGAGCACGCCGTCCAGGACGAAGACGTAGCCGCTCAACGGCTGGGAGGCGGCCAGGACGAGGAGCCCGGCGGTCGCGGCGGCCTGGACGGCGGGCTCCGGGGTGAACAACGGCGGGAGCACCCAGGCGAGGACCGCGAGGACCGCACCGGTGATGACCCCGAACCACAGCGACCACCTGATCATGGTGCTGGTCAGGGCACGCGCCTCCTCTTTCCGGCCGGCGCCGAGCTCCCGGCCGATCAGGGCCTGAGCCGCGATGGCGAGGGCGTCCAGGGCGAAGGCCATGGTCGAGTAGACCGTGAAGACGAGCTGGTGTGCGGCAAGCGTGGCCGTGCCGAGGCCGGTGGCCGCCACCACCGTGAAGAGGATGGCGGCGCGGAGGGTGGCGGTGCGCAACAGCAGCCAGGAGCCCACCTGGGCGGTGGCGAGCATGCCGGGACCGGACGGGGCCAGATGGGTGCCGGCGGTGCGGAACCGCGGGTACAGCACGGCGAGGTAGACCACGAACATGGCCCACTGCACCAATGAGGTGCCCATGGCCGAGCCGGCCACGCCGAGGCCCGCGCCGTAGACGAGCACGAAGTTCAGCCCGATGTTCGCGGCGAAGCCCACCCCGGCCACGATCAGCGGGGTCTTGGTGTCCAGCAGCCCCCGCAGGATGCCGGTGGCGGCCAGCACGCCGAGCATCGCGGGGATCCCCGGCATGGACCACTGCAGGTAGGCCACCGCATGGTCCTGCACCGCACCGTCGGCACCGATCAGCCCGGCCAGCGCCGGGGCGGCGAGCCAGCCCGCCACGGCCAGGACGCCGCCGAGCAGCAGGGCCAGCCACACGCCGTCCCGTCCGCGGTCCATCGCCGCCCCCAGGTTGCCGGCGCCCAGGAACCGGGACACGGCCGGCGTCGTGGAGTAGGCCAGGAAGACCATCAGCCCGGTGACGGTGTGCAGCACCGTGGTGCCGACCCCGACGCCGGCCAGCTCCGCGACGCCCAGGTGGCCGATGATCGCGGTGTCCGCGAGCAGGAACATCGGCTCGGCCAGCAGGGCCCCGAACGCGGGGACGGCGAGGGTCAGGATCTGCCGGGAGATCGGGCGAGCATCCCGGGGTGCTGCAGTCACATGCCCTCGGGCAGCAGGGGCAGGAGCGTGTAGGCCACGACGATGGAGACCAGGTTGTTGAACACGTGCAGGATCGTGGCGTAGGCCAGTGACTTGCCGGTCAGGACGTAGGCCACCGTGATGGCGGCGGCGAGCGTCAGGTACGGGATGACCTGGACGGGGTCGAAGTTGAAGCCGGTGCTGAGGAAGTGGATCAGGGCGAACAGCACCATCGAGATCACCACGCAGACCCACACGTTGATCCACCGGGAGAGCTTGCCGATCATCAGGTGCCGGAAGATGTACTCCTCCACGAACGGCGCCATGAACACGGTCACCAGCAGCATGGGCAGGAACGCGACCTGGGTGGTCATCTCCTCGATGGCCAGCTGGTTGGCACTCTTGATGGGCTGGCCCGCAGCCATCACCACGAGGGCGTTGACCATGATGCACACGAACCAGATCACCGGGATGAGCCCGATCTTGAGCCACCCGTACTGCTTGAAGGTGCGGAACGAGGCGATGAACGGCTTCCAGCACGCGATCAATGCCAGGACGGTGAGGACCGAGTACGAGATCAGATTGATGCTGAAGGTGAACGAGCCCTCGTTGAGCGTGCCGTCCGTCTCCGTGAACTGCTCCTGGAAGCCCGGGATGAGCGTCACCAGGACGGCCGCGCCCAGGATGAAGATGAGCAGGTAGGCCAGCACCGTGACCAGATCCATCCACGTGGGCTTGCCCGGGTCGAGGACGATCCGGTCCTGCGGGCGGCGGCCCGGCCACCCCGGCGGGATGATCAGCTGGCCCTGCGGTGAGGACCCGTGACCGTCGGCGGGGCGGTGTGGCTCGTGTTGCGGTGCCTGCCGCGGCTCATCGGTCATGCGCCCATGTTATCGACGCGGACCGGTGCCCCCAACATGGCCTTCTGCTGGCGCAGCCGGCTACCGGCCGGCGTGGGGACCTGTCACGCCCCCGGAGGACTCGGGACGGTGCTGCCCCGGTTCCACCACGGGGACGGTCCCACTCACCGCGGGCACGCCACCGGTCGCGGGGTCCTCCCCCACCACCGGAATGGCGCCGGTGCCCACGGACACTGCCGCCTCCTCCGCGTCCAGGTCCACGCCCTGGGTGAACTGGGACATGTACAGCCGGTAGTAGGCACCCTCGGCGTCGAGCAGCTGCTCGTGCGAGCCCTGTTCCACGATGTCCCCGTGCTCCATCACCAGGATCACGTCCGCATCGCGGATGGTGGAGAGCCGGTGCGCGATCACGAAGGACGTCCGGTCCGAGCGCAGGGCCGCCATGGCCTCCTGGACGAGCACCTCGGTGCGGGTGTCCACGGAGGAGGTGGCCTCGTCCAGGATCAGCAGCGCGGGATCGGCGAGGAAGGCGCGGGCGATCGTGATGAGCTGGCGCTCACCGGCGGAGATGTTGGCTCCCTCCGCCTCGATCACGGTGTCATAGCCGTCCGGCAGGGTGTGGACGAAGCGGTCCACGAAGGTCGCCTTCGCCGCCGCCACCACCTCCTCGTCCGTGGCGTCGAGCCGGCCATAGCGGATGTTCTCCCGGATGGTTCCGCCGAAGAGCACGGCGTCCTGCAGCACCATGCCGATCTGGCCGCGCAGCACCCCGCGGTCCAGGGTGGCGATGTCCACGCCGTCGAGCCGGATCTGGCCGCCGTCGATCTCGTAGAACCGCATGATGAGGTTGACCAGGGTGGTCTTGCCCGCCCCGGTGGGGCCGACGATGGCGACGGTCTCCCCGGGATGCGCGTCCAGGGACAGGTCCGTGATGAGCGGTTTCTCCGGCGTGTAGGAGAACTGCACGTGGTCGAACTCCACCCGGCCGTGCACCGGCTGGGCCAGCTGGCCGGGCTGCTTGCCGTCCGGATCCAGGGTGCCGCCGTCTGTCCGCTGGCGCTGGACGGAGAGGTCCTCCTCCTGCTCATCGGCGTCCAGCAGCTCGAAGATCCGCTCGGCCGAGGCCACGCCGGAGATGAGCATGTTCGCCATACCGGCCATCTCACCCAGCGGGGCGTTGAACTCGCGGGAGTACTGGATGAACGCGGTGACCTGGCCCAGGGACATCTGCCCGGTGGCCACCCGCAGGCCGCCGACCACGGCGATGCCCACATAGCCCAGGTACGTCACCCACTGCATGATCGGCATGATCATGCCGGAGTAGAACTGGGCCCGGAAGGAGGCCTCGTAGAGGTCCTCGTTCCGCTCGTCGAAGCGCTCGCGCATGGACTCCTGGCGGCCGAACACGGTCACCAGCTCGTGCCCGGTGAAGGACTCCTCGATGTGCCCGTTGAGCCGCCCGGTGTTCTTCCACTGGGCGGTGAACAGCTTCTGCGACTTCGAACCGATGAGGCCCACCACGATCCCGGCGATCGGCAGGGCGATCAGCGCGATCAGCGCGAGCTGCCAGGAGAGCACGAACATCATGATGGTGATGCCGATGATGGTCATGACCGCGTAGAACAGGGATGCGAACGCCTGCTGCATGGCGGTCTGCACGTTGTCCACGTCATTGGTGGTCCGGGACAGCAGGTCCCCGCGTTGGCGCGTGTCGAAGTAGCTCAGGGGCAGGCGGTTGACCTTGGCCTCGATCTGCTGGCGGATCCGGTAGACCACGCGCATCACGATCTCGTTGAGCACGAAGCCCTGGAGCCAGTCGAACAGGGACGCCACCACGTACATGCCCAGCACGATCGCCAGCATCCGCGAGAGCGTGGTGAAGTCGATGCCGTCGCCCAACCAGCCGTCGAAGATCACGTCCATGGCCTGGCCGAGGATGGCCGGGGCCCAGACCGTCAGGATGGTCGAGATGGCGCCGAAGACGAACACCATCACCACCCCGAACTTGTGGTCCTTCAGGGTGCTGAAGAGCCGCCCGAGGGACGGCCAGAAGGTCTTGGCCTTGCGCGGCGCGGAGCCTTCGCCCCACTCGCCGGTGCCCACACTGTCCTGCAACTCGGCGATCTCCTGCTCGGACACGACGCCGGCCGCGGCACCGCCGTCCTTCGCGGCACCTGAAGCGGTGGACCGGAAGGCGGTGGACCGGTACGCGGGACGCTGGACCTTCGGGAAGAGATCCTCCGGACGGCCGGCTGACTGGCTGGACTGGGTGCTGTGGTTGCTCTTGCCCGTGCTCATGCCACTTCCTCCGCGCTGATCTGGGAATCCACGATCTCCCGGTAGGTATCCGAGGTGTCGAGGAGTTCCTGATGGGTGCCGCGGCCGACGACCCGGCCTTCCTCGAGCACGATGATCTGGTCAGCCTCCGTGATGCTGGAGACGCGCTGGGCCACCATGATCGTGGTGGCGCCCTCGGTGTAGCCGGTCAGGGCCGAGCGCAGCCGGGCGTCGGTGGTGACGTCCAGGGCGGAGAACGAGTCGTCGAACAAATAGACGCGGGGCTTGGCCACCAGGGCCCGGGCGATGCACAGGCGCTGGCGCTGGCCGCCGGAGACGTTGGTTCCGCCCTGCGAGATGGACGAGTCCAATCCGGTCGCGGCGCTCTCACCCTCGCCGGTGGTCCGGTCCCGGACGAACTCGGTGGCCTGGGCGGTGTCCAGGGCCGCCCAGAGATCGGACTCGGAGGCATCCGGCTTGCCGAAGCGGAGGTTGTCCGCCACGGAACCGGAGAACAGGAACGGCTTCTGGGGAACGAACCCCACGGCTTCGGTGAGGGAGGCCCGGGTCATGTCCGCCACGGGCACGCCGTCGATCAGTACGGTGCCCCCGGTGGAGTCGTAGAGCCGGGGGACGAGGTTGATCAGGGTGGTCTTGCCGGAGCCGGTGGAGCCGATGATCGCGGTGGTCTGTCCGGCCTCGGCGGTGAAGGAGACGCCGTCCACGATGGGCGCCTCGGCACCCGGGTAGGCGAACGTCACGTTGCGGAACTCGACCGTGCCGTCCTTGCGCTGCGGCTCGATGGAGTGCTCCGGCTCCTGGACGGAACCGGTGGTGGTGAGCACCTCGCCGATGCGCCGGGCGGTGATGATGGCGCGCGGGAACATCATGAACATGAACGTGCCCATCATGACGGCCATGAGGATCTGCAACAGGTACTGCATGAACGCGGTCAGGGCGCCGACCTCCACGAGGCCGTCGTCCACGCGGTGTCCGCCGAACCACAACACGGCGGCGGTGGCCAGGTGCAGGACCATGGTGATGAGCGGTCCCATCAGGATGAACAGCCGGCCGATGTTCACGGAGGTCTTGGTCAGCGTCGCGTTGGCGTCCGTGAAGCGTCCGGTCTCGTGGCGCTCCCGCACGAAGGCCCGCACCACGCGGATACCCATGATCTGCTCACGCATCACGCCGTTGACGTCGTCGATGTTGGTCTGCATCCGCTCGAACAGGGGCATCAGGCGCTGCACCAGCAGGCCCACGATCAGCAACAGCACGGGGACGGACACCCACACGAGCCAGGACAGGCCCGGGTCCTCCTGGATGGCCATCACGATGCCGCCGATGGACATGATCGGGACCATCACCATGAAATTCAGGGCCATCAGCACGACCATCTGCACCTGTTGCACGTCATTGGTGCCGCGGGTGATCAGGGTGGGCGCGCCGAAGCGGCCCATCTCCTCGGCGGAGAAGTGGTCCACCCGGGTGTAGATGGCCTGGCGGATGTCCCGGCCGATCGACATGGACATGCGCGCGCCGAACCAGACCGCCGCGATGGCGGTGATGACCTGGACCAGGGCGACGGCCAGCATGACGGCGCCCACGCGCCAGATGTACTCGGTGTCACCGGTGGCAATGCCGTTGTCGATGATGTCAGCGTTGAGACTGGGCAGGTACAGCGTGGCCAGGGTGGCGGCCAACTGGAGCACCAGGACGGCCACGACAAGGGCCCAGTAGGGCTTGCCGTAATGCCGGACGAGTTTCCACAGCATGGGGTTCGCTTCCGGATCGTTCCGCCCACCTGCCGATCAGGCAGGAGGGATGTTGATGATGGGGACCACTTCCGGGCGCAGGAATGCCGCTGTGACCGAGAGAGTGTGGGCTGCGGGAGCAGGGGGCCGAAAATGGTCCACCGTTATCATGCCCGATTTCCGCGGGGAATGGGCGCTTCTCCGCTGACAGTGAACCCTTCTGAGCAGGATCGGAGAACCCGCCCGCAGATCCCGGTGGCGGGCGGCAGACTACCGCGTCATCCGGTCCGCATTGGCGTGGATGGCGTCCCGGAGATACTGCGCGAGTCCGGGCCGCAGGTCCTCATAGGTCTTCATGAACCGAGGATCCTGAACGTACATGTCCCCGAGGTTCCGATGGAACTCCCCGTCGATCGGGAAGAACCAGTGGTCCATGTGCACGCGCATGGCCTCGGCCGCGGCCATGGCCCGCTCAGAGTCGGACGGCAGACCAGCGTCCATCGCGTCCAGGATCAGCTGGTTGTTCTCCTCCGTCTCAGCGCTGATCCTGGCCCAGTCCTCCTGCGAATACGCCGCCGTCCGGCGTTGCGACTCCTTCCAGGCCTCGGTCTGGCCCCAGCGGTCCTCGGCCTCGGCCTGGTACTCCTCGAAATGCTCCGTGTAGGAGTCCCCGAAGAGCTCGCGCATCTCGGTCTCGTTCAGGTCGATGTCCTTCATGTCCTTCTCCAATGCAGTGTCCAACGCGGCCAGCAGCCGCGTGAGTTCGGTGATCTTCTCCTCCACCAGCTCGCGCTGGCGTTCCAGGACACGACGCCGGCCGGCGGGTCGGGCGCCCCGCGCACCCGGGTGCGCGCCGCCGTCGCGCACGGGCCCCTCCTCGATCGCGGCGGCGATGTCCTCCAGCCCCAGTCCCAGCCGCCGGTAGGCGACCACCTGCTGCAGGCGCTCGAGGTCGGCGGGGGTGTAGAGCCGGTAGCCCGCCGAGGAGCGGGCGGCCGGGGAGACCAGCCCGATCTCGTCATAGTGGTGCAGAGTGCGCACGGTGACGCCGGTGACGGAGGCGGTCTCCCCCACCGTCATCAGGGCGACCTCCGGATGGGCTCCGGGCCGCGTCCGCTGCTTCTCGTTCTTCATGGCTCCTACTGAACAGCCTCACGTGGCGTCAGGGTCAAGTCAGGTGGTCCATCCGGCCCTCGGCCCAGTCCGCATGCCGCCGTGCGGACCGGTGCACCACCGCGGAGGCATCAGAGGAGAGGATCCCGGAGAAGTTGTCATAGAGCCGCTCGTAGTCGTATTGGTCCAGGTGCGCGGCGATCCGCCGGGCCACGGCCCCGGACAGCGGCAGGTAGTTCGGGAACGAGCGCATGAAGGTGGCCCACTTCCGGTCCCGGGACACGCCCACGGTGTCCCCGGCCAGCAGCACGCCCGCCCCGTCCTGGCCGGTGAAGTGCACCACCACACTCCCGGGGAAATGGCCGCCGGGCTGGGAGGCGGTCACGGCGGGCAATCCGGGCAGCAGCGTCAGGGAATCGGACCACACGATGGTGTTCGCCGGGCGCCGGGCCAGCCAGCCGGCGTCGGGCTCGGAGATGTAGACGGGCGCCGGGCCGTTCGCCCCGCCACAGGCCTCCGCCCAGGCGGATTGGGCGCCGTACATGTGCGGATGGGAGGCGATGATCCCCGCAAGCCCACCCAGCCCCATCACGGCGTCCACGGCGGCGCGGTCGATGTACGCGGGCACGTCCACCATGAGGTTTCCGGCCTCGGTGACGACGATCTTGGCGTGCTGGCCGATCCCGACGCCGCCGCTCACCCGCACGGCCCACAGGTTCGGTTCCAGCTCGGTCACCTCGGTGCTCGCGCCCGAGGCGCGGAGCCCGCCCACCGTGGTCCAGCGCTGACCGTCAGCCGGAACCCACTGCCGATCGTCCGCGCAGATGGCGCAGGCCGCCGGCAGGCCGTCAGTCAGGGGATCAGACCGGGCGTCGTCCTGCTCGACCCCGCAGGTGGCGCACAGGACGAGACCGTCCCAGGCCGCATGCTCGATCGCGGCGGGGTTGGGCTCCGTCGTCATGGGGCACTCCTTCGTGGTCGGGCGTCCCGTCCCATGGTGGCGCGTCCTCCCGCCAGCTGCCAGAGGTGCATGGCGGCATAGGACCGCCAGGGTGACCAGTCGGCGGCCCGCACGGCCAGGGCGCGGTGGGCGGCTCCCGGGGCGAGATCCGGGTCCAGCAGACCCGCGGCCTTGGCTCCGGCCACGAGCGCCACATCCCCGTCGAGCCAGGCATCGGGATCCCTCAACACACGCATGGCCACGTAGGCCGCGGTCCTGGGTCCGATGCGCGGCCGGGCCAGCAGCTCCCGGCGCAGCGCATCCGGTTCAGCAGCCGCGTGCACGGTCAGTTCACCGTCGGCCAGGGCACGGCACGTCCCGACGACGGCCCGCACGCCTTGGCCCGGCAGCCTCAGGGGGCGCTCGGGGTCGGGCCTTTCACCGGAGACCGGTTCGGGCACGCCGGAGGCGATCTGGGCCGCCGTCGGGAAGTGCCGGTGCAGTTGAGTCAAGAGCGAGTCCTCATCCGGACGATCCCGTGGCGGATGCCCTTGCGGCGGGCCGGGAGGGGAGTAAGGGGTGCCCAGGGCCCCGGCCAATCGCCCGAGGTGGGTGCGGGCGGCGGCCACCGAGATCTGCTGGCCCACGAGCGCCCGGACCACGAGTTCGTGAGGGTCTACGGTGCCCGGGATCCTGATGCCCGGGGTGGCCCGCACGAGGGGAGCCAGGGCGGGATCGGTGGCCAACCTGCCATCTGCAGCGGCTGGGTCGGTGTCCACGTCAAACAAGGTCCGGAGGGCGGCGAGCGCCGGGCCCTGGTCAGCGGCTGCGGCCAGGTGCAGCCTCGCCCGCAGGGTCCAGCTCCGGTTCCGGGTGGCGGAGACCAGGACCGCGGCCGGACCACCTGGCAGTGTCAGGGTGCGGGCGTACCGGAGCTCCTCGGGCCGCGTCAGGTCCGCGGCCTCGACACCCGCGACGGCGCGGGCCGCCAGGAAGCGGAAGATGCCCGGGGCGTCGTACGGCGCGGTGACGGGCACCTCGGCCTCGCGTTCGACCGGGGAGACGTCCATGGGTGGACCCTATCGCCGGGCCGGGCCGAGGCGGTATCTTCACCGCATGACTGAGTCAGCGGGCTCTTCCCCCACCGACCTCACCGAGCTGTCCTTCACCGTGACCGGGCGGATCGCCAGGCCGGTGGCGGAGACCTATGAGGCGGTGGCAACCCCGGACCGGCTCTCGCAGTACTTCACCACCGGCGGCGCGCGGGGCCGGCTGGAGACCGGCGCCGAGGTGACGTGGGACTTCGCCGACTTCCCCGGGGCGTTCCCGGTCGAGGTGGTCGAGGCTGCCGCGCCGCAGCGGATCGTGCTGCGGTGGGACGGCGAGTCGGCCGTGGACGAGTCCGGGATGACCACGGTGACGTTCACGTTCTCCCCGCTGGACGGGGACACGCGGACGCTGGTCTCGATCACGGAGTCCTCCTGGCATCCCACTCAGGACGGGGCGCGCAACGCGTTCGGCAATTGCATGGGCTGGACCGGGATGCTGGCAGCCATGAAGGCCTGGGTGGAGCACGGGATCAATCTGCGGGACGGGTTCTACGCCTGAGTCCCCATCGCGTAATGCCTCATCTGCGAGCTGCCCGGTCTTCGCACGGCCTCAATCAGGGAGAAGGCCTCCCCGTCAGCCGCCGGCCCATTCGTGGGCGGCCTTGTTCCGCAGGCCCACGAGCTCGAGGGCACGCCGCTCCAGGACCTGGTCCTGCTCGCTCACGGCGGTCCACTGCTTCACGGGCAGGGCCTTCCCGTCCGCTCCCGCGGACACCATCACCGTCAGGCCGTGCGCGATCAGCATCGGTTCGCGTTCACGCCGGTCACCGGCGCGGGCGCGGACGGACAGGTGCATGGACCGCGGGCCGGTGTGCACGAGCCGGGCCTCCAGTTCCACGAGGTCGCCCACGCGCACGGGCTGGTAGAAGCGCACGCCGCCGGCGAAGACGGCGACCACCGGCACCCCCGACCAACGGGAGGCGCAGACGTTGGCCGCCTCGTCGATCCACCGCATGACGGTGCCGCCCTGGACCTTCTCCCCGGGATACACCTCACGGGTGTGGGCCAGGAACCTCATGATCACGGATTCGCTGGTCAGTTCACCGGCGGGCGGCGGGGCCTCGATCATGGCCTCCTCCACCTCGCGGCGAACCGTGCCGCGCAGCTTGGCCAGGCGCTCCCGCTCCAGTTCCTCCGGGGTGTCCGGCTCCCAGGGGCGGACGGGGATGGAGTTGCCCTGCGCATCCACTGCCACATAGACCATGACGCACTCGGTGCACACCGTGGACTTGCCGTCGGCACCCTTGATCTCCGGCAGCACCACCCTGGTCTGCACGTGCACCGAGGTCCGGCCGGTGTGCACCACGCGTGACTGCACCACCACGCGGGTCTCCACCGGCACCGGGTTGCCGAAGTGCATGTTGCCCACATAGGAGGAGACCACGTTGGTGCCGGACCAGGAGGCGGCGGAGGCGTAAGCAGTCTTGTCGATCCAGGTCATGACAGTGCCGGCATCCACGGAGCCATCAGGATGGTCATAGGCTTCGGCCCTGAACTGCAGGGCTACGGAACTGTGGGTGGGCATACCACCGAAACTAGCACCCGTGACGGACGCCACGTTCACCGGATTCTCGCCCAGCGGAAACTTTCGGCAAGTCCACAGCCAACGCCCAGCCCCGGCCGCAGGTCACAATGGTGGGATGGAGATTTCCCCGACCCCGGCTGCCCCCGCCCCGCTGATGCCATCGGCGGACCGTCGCCACGAGGTCACGCTGCGCTTCCTCGCGGCCCCCACCGATCGTGGCAAGGCCGGGACGGTGGATGCCGGCCGGGTGCTGGAGTGGGTGGACAAGGCGGCCTTCGCTGCCGCCACGGGCTGGAGCGGCAGTTATTGCGTGACCGCCTACGTGGGCAACGTCCACTTCGAATACCCCGTCGAGATCGGCGAGATGGTCGAGATCACGGCCACGGTCCTCTACACAGGCCGGTCCTCCATGCACATCAGCACCATGGTGCGCTCGGGGGACCCGAAGACGGGTCACCTCGCCGAACGCGCCCGCTGCCTCGTGATCTTCGTGGCCGTCGACGCCGAGGGCCACTCCACGCCCGTGCCGGAGTTCGTTCCCCGCACCCTGGAGCAGCAGCTGGCCCGCGACTACGCCATGTCCCGCATCCCGGTCCGGGACGAGATCTCGGCCGAGCTCCAGGAGCAGCGGTACACCGAGGCCGGCACCGCCGAGAAGGTGGTGCTGCGCTTCCTCGCCGAACCCACGGACGTGAACTGGGGAGGCAAGGTGCACGGCGGGATCGTCATGGAATGGATCGACTCCGCGGCCTACCTCTGCTCCTCCCGCTACTGCGGCCGGGACACCGTGGCGGTGTTCTCCGGCGGCATCCGTTTCCTGCGCCCTCTGCACATCGGAGACCTCGTGGAAGTGGAGGCACGCCTGATCTACACGGGGAACAAGGGCATGCACATCGCCGTCGAGGTCCGCTCCGGGGACCCGAAGGGCGGAGAGCCGGCCCAGACCACGAACTGCATCACGGTCATGGTGGCCCGGGACAGCTCCGGGACGTCCGTACCGGTCCCCGTGTGGAAGCCGAGCAATGACGAGGACCGGAGGCTGTGGCAGCACGCCCGCACCCTGCTGGAGATCCGCGGCCGGGCCCCGGGGAACCGGCTGCCCAACCACCTGCTGAACGAAGGAGAGCAGCACTGATGACCGACCGCTACTGGGAGGTGAACCTGCCGGGCCCCGCCGAGGGCGAGGAGGCTGCGATGGTGACGGCCGCCGTCGAGCAAGTGGGAGGGCGCCAGCTCGCCGACTGGGCCGTGCGGCTGCTCACTGGCCGAGCACGCCCCGGGGACGCCGGGGATCCGGACATCGCGATGATCCGCGGCGAGGCGGACACCCTGGACCCGGAACTGGCCCTGGACCCGCATCTGCCCCGGCTGCTGGGGGCCCGCGTGCTGGTGCACCACTGGCACCCGCGGGCCGCCGATGCCGTGATGGCCGGCCTCACGGACGAAAGCGCTGCAGTGCGGCGAACGTGCTGCCGAATCGTCACGGCCCACGCGGCGGAGGGCCTGGCGTCCGCCTCCAGCACCGTCGAAGCGCTGTTGTCCGACCAGGATCCGCGGGTCCGCAGCGCCGCCGCGCAGGCCCTCGGTGAAGTCGGACGGGAGTCGACCGCATCCACCCTGCAGGGCCTGCTCATGGATCCCGATTCGGTGCTGGCCTCAGCTGCCGAGGACGCCCTGGACCGCCTGGCCGAGCGATTCGCCCGGCCGGACCTGCGCTCCGAACCCGAGTACTGAGCCGGCATCCGCGCTGACCGCCGGACTGTCTGCCGGGTGGTCGGCTACTCGACGCGGAACTGGACCTCGTGCCAGCCGCTCGCGCCGTCCGGCACGGTGTCCGCGCGGTCCGAGGTCTGTACCTCGCCGTCTCGGTTCACGGCGCGGACCCGGGCCTTGTGGTTGCCGGGCTCGCCCTCCCATTCCAAGGACCACTGCCGCCAGGTGTCCACGGTGGCCTCGGCCGCCAGGGTGGCGTCCTGCCATGCCCCGTCATCCACCTGCACCTGGACCCGGTCGATGCCGATGGTCTGGGACCAGGCCGTGCCGCCCAGGACGGTGGCTCCGGTGGGCACCGCCTCGAATCCCCGCGGGACATCGATTCTCGAGGCCAGCTTGATCGGGCCGCGTTCCGCCCAGCCACGGTCCGTCCAGTAGGCGGTCTTGTCCGCGAAGCGGGTGACCTCCAGGTCCACCACCCACTTGGTCGCCGAGACGTAGCCGTACAGTCCGGGCACCACCATCCGCACCGGGAAGCCATGCTCCAGCGGGAGCGGCTCCCCGTTCATGCCGACCGCGAGCAACGCATCCCGCCCGTCAGTGAGGACGTCCAGGGGCGTTGAGGCACTGAAGCCGTCGACCGAGGTCGAGAGCACCATGTCCGCGCCCTCCTGCGGCCGGGCCCGGGCCAACAGGTCCTGGAGCGGATAGCCCAGCCATTTGGCGTTGCCGGCCAGCTCTCCGCCCACGGGGTTGGACACGCACGTCAGGGTCACCCAGCTCTCCTGGAGGTCCAGTTCCAGCAGTTCGGTGAAGCTCAGGGTGAACTCCTCCTCCACCATGCCGTGGACCCGCAGTTCCCAGGTGGAGGGGTCGATCCGGGGCACGGCCAAGGCCGTGTCGATACGGTAGAAGTCGCCGTTCGGGGTGACGAACGGTGGCATCCCCGGGGCCGGTGCGCCCACTCCCTGGGGCAGGGGCGCCGCCGTGCGGCGCGCCCCCGGCAGGCGCAGGGCATCACGGGTGGCCGCCGCGGCCGTGCTGACGGCGGAGAGGGCGCGGCCCCCGGCCATGGTCGCCACAGCCACCACCGCCGTCAGGCCGGCGCCGATCAGGAAGGTGCGCCGTGCCGCCTCCGGCCGAGCGGGACGTGCAGCGCCACCCTCCGTGGGCTCCGGTCCGGGGCTGTCGCCCACCGGGACGGTGCGTCGGTGCGCCAGCCGCACGAGCCAGTTCAGCGCCGCGATGCCAGCCACGCCACCGAGAACAGTGGGCAGCAGGTCAAGCCATCCGGTCGCCGGCCGGCTCAGGACGGCGGCGCCCAGGAGTACGGCGATGGCGGCACAGAGCACCGAGGCGAGGGTCAGCCGGCGGCGGGCGATGAGACCCAGGACGGCGGCCAGGGCCAGGGCCACCACGCCCATGGACACCATCAGCACGAGTTTGTCCGCGGTGCCGAAGACGTCGATCGCGAAGTCCTTCAGCCACGAGGGCGTTATGTCGATGAAGGCCGCCCCCACGGCCACCAGGGGTGAGGACACCGGGGAGAACAGCGCAGAGGCGATCTCGGCGATGCCCAGCAGGAGGGCGGCGGCAAGGGCGCCGGAGGCGGCGAAGGGCCAGCCGCGGGCGGAGCCTGGTTCAGCGTGCCTCTTCATGGCCATCGTTCTTCTCTCGTCGGTGGCGCCGGGCGACGCTTGCCAGTGGTGGCGGATGCGTCCGGCGGCGGTTATGGACAGTATCGGATGCGGAGGTGGCGGATGCGGGAAGTGGCCGGCCCCGTACCGCCTTCGGTACTGGACCGGCCACCTCCGCGCCGTCAAGGGACCGGCTCAGCCGGTGGGGGATCAGTCCATGGCCGGCATCAGGACGGAATCGACCAGGTAGACGGTCGCGTTGGCGGTCTGGACCCCACCGCAGATGACGTTGGCGTCATTGACGGTCAGCTCGTCGCCGCTGCCGGCCACCTCGAGGTCCTCGCCCTGCACGGTGGTGTGGGTGCCGGCGATCTCATCCGGGGAGATCTGGCCGGGGACCACGTGGTAGGTGAGCACCGAGGAGAGCATGTCGGCATCCTCCACCACGGCGTTCAGGTCTGCCTCGGGGATGGCGGCGAAGGCGTCATCCACCGGGGCGAACACGGTGAACTCGTCACCGTTCAGGGTGTCCACCAGGTCGACGTCCGGGTTCAGTTCGCCGGACACCGCCGAGGTGAGGGTGGTCAGCATGGGGTTGTTCGAGGCGGCCACGGCCACGGGGTCCATGGCCATGCCCTCCACCGAGCCGGCACCGTCAGGGACCTCCTCGGCATACGCGGCGCAGCCCGGGCCGACCAGGTTGGCGGCCGGATCCATCATGGACTCCGAGGCGCTGGCAGATCCAGAGCCGGACTCCATGGACTCCTCCATGGAGGACGAGGCGGACATGGAGGATTCGGACGAGGGGGCCGCCGAGGAGGAGGCCGGCTCGTCTGCGGCGCCGCCACAGGCGGTCAGTCCGAGCGCCGTCACAGCGAACAGTCCCAGCATGGTGTTGCGCATCGTGGTCTTCATGATGACTTCTCCTTGAAGTGTGTGGAACGTGCTGTCCCACGGGTGCCTCCCCCCGGTCTTCCGGGCGGGCTGTCATGGAGTATTCGGAGCCACCCGTCCTGCGGATGGGTCCCGGTGGTGAATCGGCAGAATTTTTTTCAGCCACTAACCTGGAGACACCATGCAATGCCCCCATTTCGACGCCGGCGAGTGCCGTTCCTGCCCCCTGATGGGCGTGCCCTACGCGGAGCAATTGGACCGGAAACAGGCCGGCGTCCGCCGCCTCCTGGATCCGGTGGCCGGCACCCGGGCGCCGGACGGCTCGGAGCTGTGGCTGGGCCCCGTCCCCTCGCGGGAATCCGGCTTCCGCAACAAGGCCAAGATGGTGGTCACGGGCACGGCCGAGAACCCCCGACTCGGCATCCTCGATCCCCGCCAGCACCCCAAGCACCATGACGGCACCGGCGTGGACCTGCGCGACTGCGACCTCTATGAGCCGGCCCTCGGGGCGGCCTTCCCCGTGGTCGCGGAGGTCATCACCACGGCTGCGCTCACCCCGTACAACGTCGGCACGCGCACCGGTGAGCTCAAGCACGTCATCATGACCCTCTCCCCCTCGGGCGGTCTGATGATCCGTTTCGTGCTGCGTTCCACGGACCAGCTGCCCGCCCTCCGTGCTGCGGTCCCCACCCTGCTGGCGGCCCTGCCGAACACCGAGGTGGTCACCGCGAACCTCCTGCCGGAGCACCGTGCCCTGCTCGAGGGCCCGGATGAGATCCACCTGGCCGGGGCACAGACGCTGACGATGCGCCTCAACGGCATCCCCCTGAACCTGCGCCCCCAGGGCTTCTTCCAGACCAACACCGCCATGGCGGCCACCCTCTATTCCCTGGCCTCCGAGTGGCTGGACACCACCGATGCCGTCAGCGTCTGGGACCTGTACTGCGGCGTGGGCGGATTCGGCTTCCAGCTCGCCGAGGTCCGCCCTCCCGACGACGGCCGGCCCGTCCTTCTCCCGGCCGGCACCGAGCGCACGGTCTGGGGTCTCGAGACGTCCGCGGACGCCGTCGCCGCCGCACAGGTGACGGCGCGGGAGCTCGGCGTGCAGGACCGCGTGCGCTTCGCCGTCGGGGATGCCACCGCGATCCCCACGGGACGGACACCGGACCGCGCACCCGTCCTCGCCCCTAAGGGGCCGCCGGCCGCGGACACCGGTGCCGGCGAGGTGCCCGCGGAGCTGCCGGACGCCATCGTGGTCAATCCGCCGCGGCGCGGCATCGGCTCCGAGCTGGCCGGCTGGATCGAGGCCACAGGGATTCCGCACGTGCTGTACTCGAGCTGCCATGCCGCCACGTTGGCGCGGGACCTGGAGCATCTGCCCGGATACCGTCCGGTGCGGGCGCGGCTGCTGGACATGTTCCCGCAGACCGAGCACTACGAGGTCCTGATGCTCCTCGAACGGCGCTGACCGCCCCGTCTCCTACGATCGCCGTGCCCGGGTGGCCTCGGGTTGATCCCCTCCACGTCCCCCTCGTTAGGCTGGTCCAAGACCTGTGGCCGGGTCCATGCAGGGGACTGACCGCGAAGTCCCGAGGTAACCGCCCGAGGAACAGGAAGGCTTCATGCATCCACTGACTCGCCCCGTCCAGCTGACGGGCCCCGCCCGCCGCCACACCCTCCGCCATTTCCGTGCGGTCATCTTTGACATGGACGGGGTGGTCACGGACACCGCCGGCGTCCACGCCCGGGCGTGGAAAGAACTCTTCGACGCCTCACTCGCGGCGGTCGGCACCCTGCCCCAAAACCTGGCGACGGTGACCGCGGACCCTCGAGCGCTGCGCCCCTTCGACCACGTCACGGACTACCTGCAGTTCGTGGACGGCCGGCCCCGTGAGGACGGCGTCCGGGCCTTCTTCGCCTCCCGTGGCCTGAGGGTGTCTGAAGCCACGGACGCTCTCACTGAATTGTCGCGCCCGGGGGCTCCCGCGGGCCTGGAGGCTACTGCGGATCCGGTGCTCGCCGTGGGGATGGCGAGCACGCCGGCCGCGGAGGGGGCCGACGTCGGCGCTGACGGCGCACTGACCGTGCAGGCCCTGGCGGCCCGCAAGCAGGGGTTCTTCGAGGAGGTCCTGGCACGCGAAGGCGTCGCGGTCTTCCCGGAGGCCCTCGCCCTGCTGACGCAGCTGCGGCACGATTCCGTGCCCACCGCCCTCGTCACCTCCTCCCGCAACTCCGCGGCAGTGCTGGGAGCCGGACACGTGGACAAGCTCTTCGACGTGGTGGTGGACGGCAACACCGCCCTGGAACGGGGCCTGCCCGGCAAACCCGACCCGGCGATGTTCCGGCTGGCCGCCCAGCAGCTGGGCGTGGAACCGGTGGATGCGATCGTCCTTGAGGACGCGGCCTCCGGAGTGCAGGCGGCGCACGACGGCGGCTTCGGCCTGGTGGTCGGCGTGGACCGGGCGCGTGACCCGGACCGGCTCAAGATCGCCGGCGCTGACGTGGTGGTGGAGGACATCACCATGCTGCACCTGGAGCAGCGCACCACACGGCCCTTCGACCCGAACTGGGTGCTGGCCTATGACCATTTCGACCCGGCAGAGGAGGGCACCCGGGAGGCCCTCTGCACCCTGGCCAACGGCTACTGGGGCACGCGTGGCTCCGTCCCCGGCACCACCGCCGGCCCCACCCACTACCCCGGGACGTACGTGGCCGGCGTCTTCAACCGGCTGACGTCCACGGTCCAGGGCAGGACGGTGGAGACCGAGCACATGGTCAACGCCCCGGACTGGACCTTCGTGTTGGTCACCCTGGACAACGGCGAGGAACTGGTGCCGGGCAACCCGAACATGGTCTCCTACCGCCAGGAGCTGGACCTGCGCCGGGGTCTGCTGAGCCGCACCATGCGGTTCCGGGACGATCGTGGCCGCACCACCCGGGTCAGCACCCGCCAGTTCCAGTCCTTCGCCGGCCACCACCTGG
Organism: Citricoccus sp. K5; assembly: GCF_902506195.1. Taxonomy (NCBI): domain Bacteria; kingdom Bacillati; phylum Actinomycetota; class Actinomycetes; order Micrococcales; family Micrococcaceae; genus Citricoccus; species Citricoccus sp. K5. The sequence goes on along the minus strand of NZ_LR732817.1, from coordinate 3,233,316 downwards.
CCGCAATGGAACTGACGGTGGAGGCCGAGGACTGGACCGGCACGGCCTCGGTGCGGTCCATGATCGACGGCCGCGTGTCCAACCAGAACGTGGCCGATGACCGGGAGCTCGCCTCGGACCACTGGGAGCCGGTCCAGGCCCGGGAGGTCGACGGGGAGACCGTCCTGCTGGAGACCGTGACCAGCCAGTCACGGGTGCACGTGGCCACCGCCGCCCGGACCCGCTTCCAGTCCCCCGCCGATGCACCCGAACCGGTCCGCACCCCGGTGGAACTGGGTTCCACGGTGATCGGCCATGACATCGCGATCGAGCTCGCCGAGGGCGTGCCGGTGATGTTCGACAAGATCGCGGCGGCGGCCAACACCCACGATCACGCCATCTCCTCGGTCTGGCACAACGCGGCCAAGCGCATCGAGCGGACCGGCTCGTTCCGCCAGCTGCTGACCTACCACGAGGAGATGTGGGGCATCAATTGGTCCCGCTTCGCCGTGAAACTGGACCAGGCCCCGGAGCAGCACGGCCACCTGCTTCCCCCGGCCACCCGGCTCGACGCCACCGAGGCCCTGGTCCGGAAGGGGGCCAATCAGCGCCACCAGCTGGCCCTGAACCTGCACACCTTCCACGTGCTGCAGACCAGCTTCGGCTCCCGCCGGGACCTGGACGCCGGCCTGGGCGCCCGTGGCCTGCACGGCGAGGGCTACCGCGGGCACATCTTCTGGGATGAGATCTTCATCTATCCCATGCTGACACTGCGCCGGCCGGAACTGACTCGCGGCCTGCTGATGTACCGCTACCGCCGGCTCGGTGAGGCCCGTGCCAACGCCCGCGCCGAGGGATACCAGGGCGCCATGTTCCCCTGGCAGTCCGGGTCCGACGGTCGCGAGGAGACCCCCACCGAGCTGTGGAACGAACGCTCCCAGCAGTGGATGCCGGACAACTCGCACCGCCAGCGGCACGTCTCCCTGGCCGTGGCATACTCCGTGCTGCGTTACGTGGAGGCCACGCAGGACCAGACCTTCGTCTCGGATTACGGCGCCGAGATGCTCGTCGAGATCTGCCGGTTCTTCGTGTCCATGACCCATTTCAACCCCGAGCGCGGCCGGTACGAGCTGCACGGCGTGATGGGTCCGGACGAGTACCACGACGGCTACCCGGAAGCCTCCGGCTCCGGCGTGCGGAACAACGCCTACACCAACGTGCTGCTGTCCTGGGTGCTCTCCGAGACCGTGCGGCTGGTGCACTGGCTGGACGGACTGGACGACCCACTGACCGAGTGGCTGGACGTCTTCGAGGACGAGCTTGACCACTGGGCGGATCTGAGCCTGCGGCTGCGGGTGCCGTTCCAGGACGGCGGCGTCATGAGCCAGTTCGACGGCTACGAGGAGCTGCTGGAGTTCGATTGGGACGCCTACCGGGCGAAGTACGGCAACATCGGGCGGCTCGACCTCATCCTGCAGGCCGAGGGTGACACCACGAACCGCTACAAGCTCTCCAAGCAGGCGGACGTGCTGATGCTCACCTACCTGTTCTCCTCCGAGGAACTCCAGGGCATCCTCAACCGGATGGGGTACCACTTCACCTCGGAGGACTTCGCGGCCACCGTGGATTACTACCTGGCCCGCACCTCCCACGGATCCACCCTGTCCCGCCTGGTCCACGGCTGGGTCGCGGCCCGCACGGACCGCTCCAGTTCCTGGGAACTCTTCCAGGAGGCCCTCGAGGCGGACCTGTCCGACACCCAGGGCGGCACCACCCGCGAGGGCATCCACCTGGGGGCCATGGCCGGCACCGTGGACATGATCATCCGTTGTTACGCCGGCGTGGAGACCCGGGCGGACACCCTGTGGCTGCACCCGCTGCTCCCGGTGGAACTGCCCGGCCTGCAGTTCACCATCCGGTTCCGGCGCCAACCGTTGAGCGTGCGCATCACCCAGTACTGCATCACCCTGGAGTTGCTCGACGGCTCCGCCCATCCCATCCACCTCAATGTGGAGGGCCGGGACAAGACCATGAATCCCGGCGAGAAGTGGACCGTGCCGCTGTTGAACCGCCACCCGTCCCTGACCGCGTCTGTGGACCCCATGGCGTGTGTCTCCCCGGACGCCAACCGGCTCGGCATCCTCTGATCCACCTGCGTTGTGTGTCGAGTTGGGGTGGGTGTTTCGGCGAGATACCCACCCCGACTCGACGGAGAACGACAGGGTCGGGGTCATCCCCTGGTTGTACACCGCGGGCCACAGGTTCACCCTCCGGTGTCTTCTGCGGCACCGGCCCCGGCGGGCACTCTGGAGAACATGAGCACGCCGACCCTCACCGCCACCTCCGCCCCCACCGCCGCCAACCCTGATTCCACCCCCACTGACACCCCCGCCGAGGACCTCCGCGTCATCACGATCCCGGCCACGGACGGAATGGCCGACTCCGAGCCCGTCCACCACGTCATCTCGGCCTCCAGCTACGCCGCGGACATCACCGATCCCGTCGCCGAGACCCGCCCCGCTCGCCCCGACTCCACCGGCCGCGGCCCGGCCCTGCTGGGCATGCTGCTCGCCATGGTCGCCGTGGGTACGTTCCTCACCCAGTTCACGGACGCCGGCCAGGAGATCGTCCTGGCCGCGATGCTCGTCTCGGGGCTCGCCACGGCCGGCATCACGCACGTGCTCGCCCTCCGTGCCAGAATCCACCCATGAGCTCTGATTCACCCGGCACCCCGCTCACCGGCTCTCCGTTCGCCTCTCCGGCCGCGCCCGACGCCACCCCGCACACCGCCCCGCAGTTCACCCCTCCCGCGGTCCCCGTGGTCGCCGCGCCGATGGCCGGAGGACCCTCCACCTGGCAGCTCGCCGCAGCGGTCTCGGCGGCCGGCGGCCTGGGCTTCCTGGCCGGCGGTATGCGACAGGTGGACCGGCTCGTCGCTGACGTCGAGGCAGCCCGCCGGTTCACGGACCGGGCCGTCGGGGTCAACCTCTTCGTCCCCGAGCCGGCCAACACCGCCGTCCCTGCCGCCCGCAGGGCACCGGGCTCCGAGGCACGACGCCGGCGCGCGGCCGAGGTGGCCGCCTACCGTTCCGCGCTGCTCGCCGAGGCGGCGGCCCTCGGTGTGGACCTGCCCGGCGCCGACGTCCCTTCCACCCAGGGCCTGACCGTGGACCCGGACGCGATGGACGGCTGGGACGCCAAGCTCGAGGCCGCCGAGGCCGGCGCCTGGCCGCTGGTCACCTTCACCTTCGGGCTCCCCGCCGCCGAGGTCTTCGACCGCCTGCACGCCGCCGGCTGCGTCCTCGGGGTCACCGTGACCACCGTCGAGGAGGCCATCGCCGCCCTGGCCCACGGCGCCGACGTGCTCAGCGTCCAGGGGCCCGAATCCGGCGGCCACCGCTCCGTCCACGATCCCCAGGCCGCCCCCGGCACCACCGCCCTAGCCGAGCTGCTCGCCGAGGTGCGGGCCGGCGTCGGGCCCGAGGTCCCCCTGTTCGCCGCCGGCGGGATCATGGACACGGACGGGGTGCGTGCCGTGCTGGCCGCCGGTGCCACCGCCGCCCAGTGCGGCACCGTGTTCCTGCGGGCCGAGGAGGCCGGCACCTCCGCCCTGCAGCGCGCGGCCCTGGAGCAGGCCGCCGCCGGCACCCACTTCACTCACGACGACGGCTCCGCCCGCACCGCGCTGACCCGCGCCTACTCCGGGCGTTGGGCGCGCGGCCTGGAGAACCGGTTCATGCGCGACCATGCCGACGCCCCGGCCGCCTACCCGGAGGTCAACGTCCTGACCCAGCCCCTGCGGGCAGCGGCCACCGCGGCCGGTGACGCGGAGGCCGTGAGCCTGTGGGCCGGCGTCGGGTCCGCCCGGACGCGCATGGCCCCGGCCGCGGAGATCCTGGGGGACCTCGCTCCGTGAACCCGCTGCGCCGGATCGACTCCTTTTTCCGTGGCCATCCCGTCGTCACAGACGTACTGGTGGCCTGCCTGTTGGTGTGCACCTTCTCCTTCATCTCCATCGGAGCCGCGGCGCCGGTGGGTAATCCGGAGACCTCGGCACTGCCGTGGCAGCTGCTGGCCTTCGCCATCTCGGTCGGCCAGCTCGCCCCCTGGGCCATCCGCCGGTGGCGGCCCGTGCTGGCGGCCGGCATCACGGTGTTCTTCTGCCTCGTGCAGCTGCTGATCGGTCCAGATCTGTTGCCCTCGATTGTCATCGTGCCGATGATGGTGCACAGCCTCGCAGTGAACGGGCCCCGGTGGGCCTCGTTCGCCGGCCTGGGCACCGCCCTCGCGGGGGCCGTGCTCAACGGGCTCAAGATCGCCTATGCCCCGCCCTCCTTCCTGGATCCGGGTGCTGATCTGATCTCCAACAACAATGCGGCGATGGCCGGCGATGTAACCCAACAGGCCGTGATCGCCGTGTCCTTCGCCGTGGGGGCCGCCGCGATCGTGCTGGCAGCGTGGGCCTTCGGCGACCTCGCCCGCACCCGCCGCCTGGCCATGGAGCAACTGCGGGACCGGGCCCGGCAGCTCGAGGTGGAGGCGGCGCAGGAACGCGAACTGGCGGCCGCAGACGAACGCAACCACATCGCGCGGGAGATGCATGACATCGTCGCCCACTCGCTGCAGGTCATCATCACCCAGGCCGACGGCGGCCGGTACGCCGGCGCGCACGACCCGCAGGTCGCCGTCAACACCCTGGGAACCATCTCCGAGACCGGCCGCAAGGCCCTCGGCGAGATGCGCCGCCTGCTGGGCGTGCTCCGCGGACCGGAGGCCACCGAGTTCCACCCGCAGCCCGGTCTGGTGGACCTCGAGGACCTCATCAACACCATCCGCCTGACCGGCCTGGACGTGGACTACACGGCGCAGGGCAATCCCCGCCGGGCCCTGCCGACCGGCGGCGAGCTGGCGGCCTACCGCGCCGTGCAGGAGTCCCTGACCAACACCGTCCGCCACGGTGGCCCGAACGCCCGGGCCACCGTGTTGCTGAGCTGGACCAACACCGGCCTCGAGATCGAGGTCACGGACAACGGCCGCGGAGCCGCCGCCTCGGAGTCCACCAAGGGCTCCCAGCAGGGCCTCCTCGGCCTGCGCGAACGCATCGCCCTGTTCGGCGGCACCGTCCAGGCCGGTCCCCGGCAGGGCGGTGGATTCTCCGTCCGCGCCGCCGTGCCCTACCAGGAGATCTGAGGCGCCGGCCGTGCACATCCGCAGCGCTGGGAGCACCTGACAGGAGATGATGGAAACGTGATCGAGACCCAGCAACCCGCAGCCATTCGCGTGGCCCTGGTGGACGACCAGCAACTCGTCCGCTCCGGCCTGGCCATGCTCATCAACTCCCAGCCGGACCTCGAGGTCGTGGCCGAGGCCTCCAACGGCCGGGACGCCGTGGCCTCCCCCGCCGTCCGCAGTGCCGACGTGGTGCTGATGGACATCCGCATGCCGCAGATGGACGGCATCTCCGCCACGCGTGCCCTGCTGCCCCAATCGCCCGATGCCGGCCCCGCACCGGCCGCGGCTGATCGCGCCGCCTCAGGCCGCCCGGGGAGCGGCCGCGCCGCCCACCCGAGTTCGCCGGGTGGTGCCGCCGGGGAACCGGTGGGACCGCGCGTCGTGGTGCTGACAACTTTTGATCTGGACGAATACGCGTTGGAGGCGATCGAGGCGGGGGCGTCCGGGTTCCTGCTGAAGGATGCGCCGCCGGAAGAGCTGCTCGCGGCGATCCGCACGGTGCACCGCGGGGATGCCGTGATCGCCCCCTCCACCACGCGCCGCCTCCTGGACCACATGGCGCCGACCCTGCGCCGCGACCAGGCTGCCGACGATCGGCGCCAGCAGGAGACGGCCTCCGTGGATTCGCTGACGCCGCGGGAGCGTGAGGTGCTCGTGCTGATGGCGCGCGGTGACTCCAACCAGGAGATCGCCGCCGGGTTGTTCCTGTCTGAGGCCACCGTGAAGACCCACGTGGGCCGGGTGCTCGCCAAGCTCGGGGCCCGGGACCGCGTCCAGGCCGTCGTGACGGCCTACCGGGCGGGCCTGGTCACGCCGTAACCGGAATCACCCAGCGGCGGGCAGGAACAACAGGCAGGCGAAGCCCCAGATCACCAGGCAGGCAAGGAAGAAGGGCATGGTGACCCGCAGCAGGGCGCCCCGGCTGAGCGTCCGCCCGGGGGTGTCCTCGCGCACGTGAGGCTGCGCCAGCCGGTAGGCCAGCTCGATCCGGGCGGGGCTCGTCAGGCAGCCGAGGCCGGCGGCGGCGTTCTGCCCGCCCATGACCCAGAGCGGCTCCACCCCGAGGGCGTGGGCAGCGGCGGTCTGGGTGCCACCGAACATCGAGTTCGCCCCCGTGTTGGAGGCGGTGATGTAGCCGCCGAGTCCACCGATGAACGGCACCAGGAACAGGAATCCACCCCCGAGGGAGGTGAGGGCGGCGGCCAGGCTGTCCGCCAGCCCACCACCGGAGATGGCGTAGCCCAGCAGCAGGTAGAGACCGGTCGGGATGGCCGTGCCGAGCCACATCCGCCCGGTCTCACGCGGCAGCAGCCAGCGGTGGTGCCGTTCCATGGCCAGGATCCACACACCCGCAAGGGCACCGCTGATGGACCACAGGGCCGGGGAGCCCAGCACGGCCCCCACGCCGTTGGGCAGCAGGGTCCGCTCGATGACCTGACCGGCGATCGTCCCGATGAGCAGGATCAGGTACGGGGAGAGGTACCGCCAGGGGGTGGGCTGGAGCTTGCCCCGGCTGATGATCACGGCCCACAGCGCGGCCATGACCAGGGAACCGACGGCGCCGGCCACGGCCGTGCCGAGAAGCAGGTTGGCCAGCACGACGACCGAACCCTGCACGAGCCCGGCGGTGAACCCGGTGGCGGCCCACACGGAGTAGGCCTTCCACGTCAGCGCCCCCCGGTGGGCTCCCACCTCGTGGGAGCCGCGGCCCGCCACGATGGCGGCCAGGGTCCCGCCGCCCACGAAGGCCACGATGTTGAAGGCCCCGGAGGCCAGGCCCATGTCCATCAGCGGGACGCCGGCGATCTCGGCGCCGAGCAGGGTGCCCGGTGCCATGGACCCCCAGGGCGCCACGGTCAGGCCGAGCAGCGAGAGCAGCGCTGCACGCAGGGGCGTGAATCCCAGGGCCAGCAGCAGCGGCAGCCCGATGATCACGGACACCCCGAAACCCGTCACGGACTCCAGGAACGGCACCACGCCCGTCACCATCAGCAGCGCCGTGGAGACGGTGGGCCCGCCGCCGGCAGAGAGCCAGATCGCGATCCGCTGCTGGCCGCCGGTGCGGTCCATGACCCGGGACAGCAGGATGCCGCCGCCGATGATGGCCAGCACCTCCACGACTGTCCCGGCGCCACCGCCGAAGGCCGCCCCCACATCAGACCACGGGGTGGCGAACCAGGCCACGGCGATCACCAGCGCGGCCGTCAGACCTGCACCGGGCGCCACCCAGGAGGGGAGTTTCGTCGGGAGTAGTCCAAGGGTCAGCACGATCGGCAGAGCCGCCATGACCACATCCACTGACGGCCTCCACCTTCTGCTGGACATCCTGTTCGCGGGAACCGGACTCGGCCCCCGCACCGTCGAATGCTACCCCCGAGTCCGGGAGGACCCCGAGTCATCCCTGAGGATGACCCTGATCGGCCACGGAACAGGCCCGTCGGTGGATTCATTGCGGCAGTGAAACCGGTTGAGTGGGTGGCATGGATACCAGTACGGACGTCATCGCCTCCACCACCCCCTCTTCCCCCGGCACGCCCTCGACCGCCATCTCGGCCCGCGGCCTCGTCAAGACCTACGGCAAGGGCGAGGCTGTGGTCCACGCCCTCGCCGGCGTGGACGTGGACTTCGCCGAAGGCCGCTTCACCGCCATCATGGGCCCCTCCGGCTCCGGCAAGTCCACCCTCATGCACTGCCTCGCCGGCCTGGACACCGCGGACTCCGGCTCCATCGTCCTCGGCGGCCAGGAGATCACCGGCCTGAACGACACCGAGCTGACCCGACTGCGCCGCGACCGGATCGGCTTCGTCTTCCAGGCCTTCAACCTCGTCCCCACCCTGACGGCGGAGCAGAACATCGTGCTGCCCCTGGACCTGGCCGGCAAGCCGGTGGACCAGGCCTGGATGGCCGACGTCGTGGGGATCCTCGGCCTGACGGACCGCCTCAAGCACAAGCCCCACCAGCTCTCCGGCGGCCAGCAGCAGCGCGTGGCCGTGGCCCGCGCCCTGCTGACCCGCCCGGACGTGGTGTTCGGCGACGAGCCGACCGGCAACCTCGACTCCGCCACCGGTGCCGAGGTGCTCTCCCTACTGCGCCGCTCCTCTCGGGAGATGGGCCAGACCGTCATCATGGTCACCCACGATCCGAAGGCCGCCGCTTACGCCGACCGCGTGGTCCTGCTGGCTGACGGTCAGCTCGCCGGCGAGATCACGGACCCCACCCCGGACAACGTGCTGGCCTCCCTCGCGAAGCTGGGGGTGGCCTGAGCCATGCTGAAGCTCGCCCTGTCCCAACTGAGGGACCAGCCGCGCCGCTACATCTCGGTGCTGCTGGCCATCACCATCGGCGTGACGTTCCTGGCCTCCGCGCTGCTCGTGGGCTCGTCCTCCACGGCCAGCCTGCGCAATTCCATCGGCGCCACCTACTCCCAGGCCGACCTGGTGGTCGGCCCGGCCTCCGGCTCCGGCGACACGTTCGATGCCATGACCTCCATGGCCGAGGTGGCCGGCACCTCCTCCGAGCCCGGCCCCCTGCAGGACGTCGAAGGAGTGAAGGACGCCTACGCCCACGTGGTCAGCTCGGTCGGCGTCCAGCGTCCCTCCGATGCGGAGGGCGAGGGCACCTGGAGCCCCGACTCCGACTTCGCCCAGGCCTCCACCGTCCCCGAGGACACCTCTCTGGTGCCTGAGCGGCTCACGGCCGGTGAGTACCCGGCCGCAGGCTCCACCACGGAGATCACTGTGGATGAGCGCACCGCCGAGAACTTCGGGCTCGACGTCGGCTCCTCCACCTTCCTGATGTCCGGCACGTCCGCCGACGCGGCCGGCCGCAAGGTCACCGTGTCCGGGCTGACCGAGGCCTCCCAGGACCCCAGTGCGATCGGCGCGATCCAGCTGAAGATCGACAACGCCCTGGCCGAGGCCCTGAAGCTCGACGCCGTCCAGGCGATGGCCTCCGACGCCGGTGCCGCCGGCGAGGAGGCGGTCGACCCGGAGGAGCTCCTCGGCCAGGACTACGCCGAGTACGTCCTGATCAGCCTCGAGGAGGGGGCCGATCAGGCCGCCGTCCAGGCCGCCCTGCAGGAGTTCGCCGAGACCGAGGGGATGGCGGTCACGGTGGCCACGCCGGACGTGCAGGCCCAGGAGCAGGTCGCCCAGATGGCCGGTTCCAACGTCTTCGTCTGGGTGCTCGGTGCCTTCGCCGTGATCGCACTGCTCGTCACCGCGATGGTCATCTCCAACACCTTCTCCGTGCTCGTGGCCCAGCGGTCCCGCGACCTGGCCCTGCAACGTGCCCTGGGCGCCTCCCGACGGCAGGTACGCGGATCCGTGCTGGTCGAGGCCGGTGTCATCGGCATCCTCGGCGCGATCATCGGTTCGGCCCTGGCCAGCGGCATCGTGGCGGCCCTCGTCCTCTGGGGCTCGACCAACGAGGGCTTCGCGTTCCTGACCTTCGAGGCCAACCCCCGCGACATCCTCGCGTGCGTGGCCGTGGGCATGGTCATGACGATCATCGCCTCGATGTCCGCCGCTCTGGCGGCGACGCGCGTCTCCCCGCTGGAGGCCATGCGCCCCCGCGAGGAAGCCGCCGTCGGCAACCGGGCCGGTGCGCTGCGCCTGATCTTCGGCTCGCTGTTCCTCGCAGCCGGCGTGGCCGGACTGGTCTGGGGCGCCGGCGAGGCCAATCTCGCGATCGCCGTGGCCGGTGGCGCACTGTCCTTCGTGGGCGTGCTCATGCTCGCCGTGCTGTTCGTGCCCGCGGTCGTCTCCGTGGCTGGACTGGCAGCCCGCCCGGCCGGAGTTCCCGGACGGATGGCCCGCCTCAACGCCACCCGCAATCCGGGCCGGACCGCCTCCACGGCTGCGGCCCTGCTGATCGGCACCACCCTGGTGGCCATGATGCTCACGGGCGGGCGCACCGCTCAGCAGCAGATGGACACCATCTTCGCCGCGGAGTTCCCCGTGGACCTGCAGGTGGAACTCGTGCCCGGCAACGGCAACGAGTCCGCCGTGGACGCCGCCCCGCAGACCGGTGACGGATCGCCGGCTGCGGGCCTGAATGCCACCGAAGCCCAGACGGCCCGGGACAACGTGGCGCAGGTGGACGGGATCGACGCCGCAGCCCTGCTGCTGCCGGCCGGTGTGACCGAGCCTGCGGCAGGCGAGGGTTCAGCCTCGGGCGAGGGCGCCGACGCTGGCACGCCCGTCTATGCCGCCGACCCTGCGGATCTGCGGTCCGTCGTCTCCGGCATGCCGGAGGGCGAGGGCGCCGACCGGCTCGGCGAACCCGGAACCATCCTGATGCCCAACACCGTCGAGACGGACACCGTGACCGTCACCGGCGCCAGCGGTTCCCTCGAACTCGAGGTCATTCAGAGCGCCTCCTCCGCCGTCCGGCCCGTGATCACCCTCGAGGATGCGCGGTCGATCGGTCTGGCGGAGAACGCCGGCGTGGCACCGCAACTCTGGCTCAACGCCTCGGACGCGGTCACCATGGACGGCCTGCAGGAGCTGAACACCGGCATCGCGCAGGCGTCCGGGGTCTCCCAGGACAAGATCTCCGGGGATCTCACCTTCCGGTTGCTGTACTCCGTGGTGATCGACGGCATGCTCATGGTGGTCACGGCCCTGCTCGCCGTCTCGGTGCTGATCGCCCTGATCGGCGTGGCCAACACCCTGTCCCTGTCCGCCATCGAGCGCTCACGGGAGAACTCGCTGATGCGGGCCCTGGGCCTGACCCGGCGCGGGCTCCGCGGCATGCTGGCCCTGGAGGCCGTGCTGATCTCGGGGGTGGCGGCACTGATCGGCTGCGCCCTGGGCACCGTCTACGGCGGCCTGGGTGCCCACACGGTCTTCGGACCGATGGCCGCCGGGATCGGACAGTCGATCGTCTGGCCGGTCGTCCCCTGGTGGGAGTTGGCCGTGATCGTGGGGGTGTCCGTGCTGGCCGGGCTGCTCGCCTCGGTGGCCCCCTCGCAGCGGGCGGCCAAGCTGGCCCCGGTGCAGGGGCTCGCCCTGGCCTGATCCGCCCCGCCTCGGCGCCCACCCCATCCGTTGAGTAGGCAGGACACGCCGATAACGTTTCCGCGTTATCGGCGTGTCCTGCCTACTCAGTGCGCCTCCTCAGGCGGTTCCTCAGATGAAGGGCCGGGCTGCGCAGGATTGGAGTCGGCCCGGGGACCACGCAGTCCTAGGGTCATTTCCATGAACCAGACCAGCACGGGCATCGGCTCGAACATCTACGTCAACCTGCCCATCCAGGACGTGGCGGCCGCGAGGACGTTCTGGACCGCGGTGGGGGTGCGCATCTCGGAGGACTACTCCGATGAGAACGCGCTCTCGCTCTCCTTCAGCCCCCATGTCACCGTGATGCTGCTGACCCGGGACTTCTACGCCAGCTTCCTCAATGGCAAGCCGGTGGCGGACACCCAGGCCGCCAACGGCGCGATCATTGCCCTGGACGCAGCGGCTCAGGAGAACGTGGACCCCTTCGTGGACGCCGCCCTGGCCGCCGGTGCCACCGAGGTTCCGCCGAGTGACCCGAACCCCGCGCAGGAGATGGTGGAGGCCGGCCTGATGTACGGGCGCACCTTCACGGATCCGGACGGCCACCAATGGGAGATCCTCTGGATGTCCTCGGAGATGCCCGCCGGCTGAACGGCCGCCCGGGCGAGGCCGGATTCGGAGCACATGACATGCTGACAACAACCGTGGCCCGCCACCACACTAGGTCCGTGAAAGACCAGCGCGGAGAGCACGTGGCCGCGGCACAGCGGGCCGCCCGGTTCATTGCCACCCATGCCACCGAACCCATCACGGTCGCGGACATGGCCGATGCCGCTGGCTACAGCCAGTTCCATTTCACCCGGATGTTCGCCCAGCAGCTGCGCGTCACCCCCAACCGCTTTCTCGCCGGAGTCCGGTTCCACCGGGCCAAGGAACTGCTCCTGACGGGGGACCACTCCGTGGTGGACATCTGCCATGAAGTGGGGTTCTCCTCCCCCGGCACGTTCACCCGCCGCTTCCGTGACGCGGTGGGCGTGGCCCCCTCGGAGCTGCGCCGCCTCGCGGACACCCTCACCACCACCACATTGGCCCCGTTCGCCGTGCTACCGCCCGGCGTCTCGGAGGCCGACCTGACCGACGGAGTCCCGAATCCCGCCACTGGCCAGCTCGGGACCGTTCACGGCACCGTCCACCTGCCGCCGCACCTACGCGGCGGCCCAGGCCTGGAAGCGCTGGTCTGGATCGGCTTCTACCCGGCCCCGTCCCCTGCCGGCCTGCCGGTGACCGGCGTCCTCCGCCTCGGCGAGGGCTCGTTCCGGTTGCCCCTGGTGGCCTCCGCACCGTGGCTGCTGGCCACGGCCGTGCCGGCCACCGCGGAACCGGTGGAGCACCTGGCCAACCCTCGCCCCGCCGTCGGCATCCATCCACAGCCGCTCACGGCCTCCGCAACGGTCACCCTGGGCCTGCACTTCGCGGCCCCGTGGCAGTTCCCCATGCTCAGCGCGCTGCCGTCGCTGATGCCCCCGCACCGCTCACGGGACTGAACCATCCGATCCCGGTGAGGCCAACCGGCCCCGCCACCCTCCGCCGTCACCAGGAGTCCGCCATGACCGAGAACACCAACACCGCCGCCAGTTCCGCTCACACCGCCTTCGCCGCCGGGTCACCCGTCTGGGTGGACCTCGGTGTCCCGGACCTCGCTGCCGTCCAGGGTTTCTATCAGGCCCTGTTCGGCTGGGAGTTCGAGGACATGGGACCGGACTTCGCGAACTATCACATGATCACCCACCACGGCGCGTCCGTGGGCGGTGCCATGTCCCAGATGGAGTCAGACGCCGATCAGCCCGCCGCGTGGACCATCTACCTCAAGAGCGATGACATTGAGCAGTCCCTGACGGATACCGCCGCCGCGGGCGGCAGCGTGATCGTCCCTGCCATGCCGATGCCCGGCCTCGGCTCGATGGGGGTCGTGATCACGCCCGGTGGTGAGGGTATGGGCATCTGGCAGGCGGATGGGTTCGAGGGGTTCGTCCTGGACGGCACCGTCGGCGCCCCGGTCTGGTTCGAGGTCATGAGCTTCGACTTTGACGCCGATGCCGAGTACTACCGCACCGTCTGGGGATGGGAACCGACCCTGTTGGGCGACGACGGGAATGCCGGGGATGGGGCCGGGGGCGGGCGCTACGCCAACAACCACCCCGGTGGGGCCGCAACGGCCGGACTGTGCGATGCCCCGCGCGACTGGTTCCCCGAGGGCACCGACTCCTTCTGGCGCCCGTACTTCATCGTCGAGAACGCGGACGCCGCCGCGGACCTGGTCCGGGCGCAGGGCGGAAGCGTGCTGGACGGCCCGATGGACACGCCCTTCGGCCGCCTGGCCACCGTGGCCGACCCGGCCGGGGCCACCTTCCAGATCTCGGAGCTGCCAGCCGGATAGCGGGCTCACGTGGTGGGGGTGTTCGGCAGAGTGTCCGGCGCACCTGCGGCGATCTGCCTCAGCCGATCGGTGTAGCCGGCCCACCAGTCCTCCGGGGCACCGTCTCCCTCGCCGGGGAGGTTGGAGTTGCCGGGGGCCAGGCCGGCGGCACCGTCGAGCAGTTCCCGCACGATGTCCGCGTGCCCCAGGTGCCGCTGGTACTCGGCCACCATGTGCACCAGCAGCCGGCCGAGCGTCACCGTCCCGTTCGTCCACCACGGCACGTGCCCGACGGCGGCCAGGTCCAGTTCCGCGATCGCCGCGTCCGACGCGGTGGCGCAGCGGTCCGCGAGCCCGAAGACCCACTCCGCCGATTCCTCGGCCGTGGCGTACATGTCCGCGTTGGGCTCCGAGTCGTCATCGAACCACGGCATCTCGATCCCCGAGGGCCGGCCGAAGCAGCCGGTGAAGTAGTCGACCTCCACCGAGGCGACGTGCTTGAGGACCCCCAGCAGGTTCGTGCCGGTGGGGGTCATGGGCGTGCGGAGCTGGCGCTCGGTGAGCCCCTCGAGCTTCCAGCGCAGGTCACGCCGGGCGGTCTTCAGGTACCAGTGCAGGACGGCCTTCACGCCGCCGTCCTCCGCGGAGCCGCTGGGCGGCCGGGCGGGTGCTGAGCGGGGGCCGGCGGGTGGGGCGGGAGGTTCGCTGGGCATGCCGGCCATGGTGGCATCCCCACCGGGCCGGCCGCCATCCCCGGTGGGTGGTGCGTGGGGTGCGCCAGGATGGCATGACGCCGGATGAATCCGCCGGGGGCGACTCGCCTACGATTGACGTGTCAATCTCGAGTGAAGGTGCATATCCCTATGGCCGATGCCCGGCTGTCCCCCGTTTCCCGCCGTCGCGGAGTCCGCCTGGCCACCGGTGCGGCGGTGCTCACGCTCCTGCTCGCGGCCTGCGGCGGCGGTGAGAGCGGCTCCGGGAACGGTGATGCCGGTGCGGGAGAGCCCGTGGAGGGCGGCACCCTCGTCTACGCCACCGGGGACGCCGAACCGACCTGCCTGGACCCGCACGTGGGCGGCAACTACCCGCAGGCGCTGCTGAGCACCCAGTACCTCGAGCCCCTCGTCGGGCGGGACGCGGAGGGGAAGATCCAGCCCTGGCTGGCCACGGACTGGGCGGTCAGCGAGGACGGCCTCACCTGGGACCTGACCCTGGCCGAGGACATCACCTTCACCGACGGCACGCCACTGGACGCCGAGGCCGTGCAGGCGAACATCGAGCACCTGCAGGACCCGGACACCGCCTCCTCCACCGGTTTCCTCGCCGTCCAGAAGATCGCCGAGGTCGAACCCGTGGACGCCACCCACGTGCGCTTCCACCTCAGCGAACCCGACTCCGCGCTGCTGGAGTCACTGAGCATGCAGTGGACCGCCATGCAGTCCCCCGCCGGGATCGATCGGGGCATGGAGGAGAACTGCGCAGCCCCGATCGGCACCGGCCCCTTCACCGTGAGCGAGTGGATCCCCCAGCAGCACGTGATCCTCGAGCGCAACGAGGAGTACACCTCCCACGGGCCGGAGGCGGAGCACGACGGCGCCGCGCACCTCGAGCGCATCGAGTGGCGGTTCCTTCCGGACCCGGCCACCCGCTGGGCAGCCCTGCAGTCCGGTGAGGTCCACGTCATCGACAACCCGGAGCCGGAGGCGATCGTGGCCGCCGAGAACGGCGCGGCCGGCGACCAGGTCAGCCACCTGGACGCGCCCCGGCCCGGCTCCGTGAACCGGATCGAGCTCAACTCCGGGCAGGCACCGTTCGACGACGAGCGGGTGCGCGAGGCGTTCATCCGCTCCACGGACGTGGACCCGGGGATCGAGGCGCTCTACCAGGGCGTGGCCACCCGCTCCCACTCGCCGCTGTCCAGCGCCGAGCCGATGGCCTACAGCGATCCCTCCCTCTTCGGCACCGACCGCCAGGCCGCGGAGCGGCTCCTGGACGAGGCCGGCTGGGACGAGACCGACGCCGAGGGATACCGCGTCAAGGACGGCGAGCGCCTGACCGTGCGCTTCCCGGTGAGCACCAATCAGTCCGTGGCCGCCGAGCAGGCGCTCTTCGAGCAGATCCAGGCCAACACCCGCGAGGTGGGTTTCGAGGTCATCCTCACGCCGCTGGACCTGTCCGCCTGGTACGGCGCCCTGGCCGCGCCGGAGGACGGCGGCGAGAACCGGTATGAGGCGGTCAGCGCCCCGTACACCAAGGTCGGTCCGGACGTGTTGCGGACCCTCTACCACTCCGCCGGCACCGAACCCGCGCCGTCCGGCTACTTCGCCAACCTCTCCCAGGTCACGGATGAGGAGCTGGACGCCACGCTGGAGGAGGCCGCCCGGATCACCGACCCGGACCAGCGGGCCGCGCTGTACGAGCAGGCGCAGCGGACGGTGCTGGAGGGCTACTACATCCTGCCGCTGTACGACCAGCAGAACCACTTCCTCACCCGTGGGGTGAGCGGCGTGACGACCCTCGGCACGGTGGCCACGCCCACCTTCATCAACGCCCATCTCACGCAGCCGTGATCCCGTGAGTCGGGGCCGGACGGACACGGCATGAGGGCCGTGCTGCGCTGGCTGCTCGGCCGCCTCGCCGCGGCGGCCCTGGTGGCCTGGGTGGTCGCCACCGTGGTGTTCTTCGCCCTGCGGGCCGCAGGCGGGGACCCCTCCGAGGCGATCCTCGGAGGCCCCGGCTCCCAGGCGAGTGAGGAGTCGATGGCCCGGGTGCGGCAGGAGTACTCCCTCGACGAGCCGCTCCTGGTGCAGTACCTGCTGCAGCTGGCCCGGACCGTCACATTCCAGCTCGGCGACTCCTACGCGCGGCGCCTGCCCGTCTCCGAGCTCATCGGGGACCAGCTGCCCGGGACCCTCGCCCTGGCCGGCCTCGGTCTCGTGCTCGCCTGGGCGCTCGCGCTGGCGGTCGCCACCCTGGCGGTGCGCGCCCGCGGCCCGTTGGCCCGCCGGGCGGTGGGCCTGCTGCGCGGCGGCGAGGTGGTCGCCTCCGTGATGCCGCACTTCTGGCTGGGCGCCGTGCTGATCGCGGTCTTCGCCGGCGGGCTGGGCTGGCTGCCGGCCACGAGCAGCGACAACTCCCTGCGTTCCCTCCTCCTGCCCGCCGTGACGCTGGCCGTCCCGGTGGCCGGATTCCTCGGGCAGGTGATGCGGGATGGTCTGGAGGAGGCGCACGCCGCGCCCTTCGCGACGACGGCCCGCACCCGGGGTGCCTCGGAGCGGCGGGTGCTGTGGGTCCACTCGCTGCGCCATGCCGCACTGCCGGCGATCGCGCTGTCCGGGTGGGCCTTCGGCTCGCTGCTCTCCGGGGCCGTCGTGGTGGAGACCCTCTTCGGCCGGCCGGGCCTGGGCCGCCTGCTGATCGACGCCACTCATGCCCGGGACGTGCCGCTCGTGATCGGCGTGGTGCTCGTCATCGCCCTGGGCTACGTGGTGGTCATGTCCGTGGCGGACCTGCTCGAGCGGGTGGTCGACCCCCGGCTGCGCGGCCGCGTCGAGGCCGTGCGGACGGCACCCGCGGGCGAGGTGGTCTCGTGAGCGGGCCGCAGGCTGCCGGCCAGACGGCGGGCCGGGACGGCGCCGTCGGCGGGAGGCTGAGGTACCGGATGAATCACTGGATGAGGCACTGGGCCGCGAACCTGGGACTGGGCGGGATGGTGAGCGCCGGCGTCGTGCTCCTGGTGGTGCTGGCCGCGCTGCTCCCGGGGCTGCTCGCCCCCGGTGACCCCGCGGCGGTCGCTCCGGCGCAGGCCTATCAGCCGCCGGGGCCGGGCGCGGTCTTCGGCACGGACGCCTCCGGGCGGGACGTCTACACGCGTGTGGTGCATGGAGCGGGCCAGTCGCTGGGGGTCGGGGCAGCCGCCACGGCGATCGGGCTGGGCCTCGGGCTGCTGCTCGGTTTCAGCGCAGCCCTCGGTCCGCGCTGGCTCGACGGTGCGCTCAGCCGGGTCATCGAGGTGCTCTTCGCGCTGCCCAGCCTCGTGCTCGCCCTGCTGCTGGTCTCGGTGCTCGGCGCGGGCGTGGGGCCCTCGGTGCTCGCCGTGGGCCTGGCCACCGCCCCCGGCTACGCCCGCATCCTGCGCGCCCGCGCCCGGTCGGTGGTGCACAGTCCCTACGTCACCGCCGCCCGGCTGGAGGGGGTGTCCGCTCCGGTGGCGTTCCTGCGCCACGTGGTGCCCAACACCCTGTGGCCGCTGATCGCCGTGGGGACCCTGGGGATCGGGCAGGCGATCGTATGGGTCTCCGCCCTGAGCTACCTGGGCCTCGGCGCGCTGCCACCCTCCCCCGAGTGGGGGGCCATGCTCAACGCCGGCCGGCTGCACATCACCAGCTCCTGGTGGCTCACCGTGGCACCGGGGCTGGCGATCACGGCGGCCGCCGCCGCACTGACGATGCTCGGCCGGCGGCTCAGCGCGGTGGCGCCGGCATGAGCGCGGGCGAGAAGACGAGCGGGGACACGGGCCCGATCCTGGACGTCGCCGGGCTCACCGTCGCCTTCCCGGGTGTCGGCGAGGTGCTGCGGGGAGTGGACCTGCACCTGGAGCCGGGGCGCTGCCTGGCCGTGGTCGGCGGGTCCGGGGCCGGCAAGTCCGTGCTGGCGCGCAGCCTGGTCGGGCTGGCCGGGGAGGGCGGCGCACCGGCCGCGGTGGCCGCCGAGCGGTTCACGGTGGCCGGGCAGGACCTGGCGAGGGCGGACGCCCGGCGGTGGCGGCGGCTGCGAGGCGCCGAGGTGGGATTCGTGCTGCAGGACGCCCTGCAGTCGCTCGACCCGCTGCGCACCGTGGGCGCCGAGGTGGGCGAGTCCCTGCAACTGCGCGGGACCCGCCGGCCGGAACGCAGCCGCCGGGTGCTGCAGGCCCTGGCCCACGCCGGACTGGACGAGCCGGAGACGCGGGCCGCCCAGCGTTCCGGGGAGCTGTCCGGCGGGATGCGGCAGCGCGCGCTCATCGCCTCGGCGATCGTCTCCGAGCCGCGGCTGCTGATCACGGACGAGCCGACCACCGCCCTGGACGCCACGGTGGCCCGGGGCGTGCTCGAACTGCTCGGGCGTCTGCGGGACGAGGGGACGGCCGTGCTGCTCGTGACCCACGACCTCGGCGCGGTGGCGCGGCTGGCCGACGACGTGGTGGTGCTGGACGGCGGCCGCGTGGTCGAATCCGGCAGCGCGGACGAGGTGCTGGGCCAGCCGGCCCACCCCGTCACCCGGGCGCTCGTGGCCGCCGTCCCGCGGGGTCCGGGACGGCGGACGCAGGCACCGGGCCCACCGCCGGAGGACGTGCCGGAGGTGCTGCGCGCCTCGGGGCTGCGTCGGCGCTACCGGCTGCCCGGCGGCGGAACGGTGGACGCCCTCGACGGCGTGGACCTGACCGTGCGCCGCGGCCAGGCGCTCGGGGTGGTCGGGGAGTCCGGCAGCGGGAAGTCCACGCTGGCGCGGATTCTCGTGGCCGCCGAGCGGGCGGACGCCGGCCGCGTGGAGCTGGCCGGCGAGCCGTGGAGCGAACTGCCCGAACGGCACCGCCGGTCACGGCGGCACCTGGTCCGGCTGGTCCCCCAGGACCCGCTGGGCTCCTTCGACCCGCGCTGGGACGGCGGAAGGATCCTCCGCACGGCGCTGCGCCTGTCCGGCAGCGCCCGCACGCCCACGGAGCTGCTGGAGCTCGTCCGGCTGCCCGCCTCCGCCCTGCACCGAAGTCCCCGCTCGCTCTCCGGCGGCCAGCGGCAGCGGCTGGCGATCGCCCGGGCCCTGGCCGCCGCGCCCGCCGTGCTCGTGCTGGATGAGCCGGTCTCCGCTCTGGACGTCACGGTGCAGGCCTCAATCCTGGAGACCCTGGCCGACCTGCAGGAGCGCACCGGCACGGCCCTGGTGCTGATTTCCCACGATCTCGCGGTCATCCGCCAGGTCTGTGACACGGTCGCCGTCATGCACCGCGGACTGATCGTGGAGCAGGGACCCGTGGAACAGGTCTGGGCCCACCCGAACGCCCCGTTCACCCGCGCACTGCTGGAGGCACGGCCACCCCTGCCGTGAATCGGGCTGGCGCCCCGAGTCGGTAGACTCAGGGGCCGTCCGGCCGTCGTGCGGCCTACAGCCACCCCGGAGGTCCACCACCCCATGTCCCGTGCCGATGACTCCGCCGGCCCGACCGCCGGTCCCACCGCCGGCCCGACCGCGCTGAACCGACCCGGCGACCCAGCCGACCACCCGACTCCAGACTCGGCCCCAGACTCCGGCGGACCGGCAGTCCCGGCCGAGCGGCCGACGTCGTTGCTGGGCAACCTGGTCCGCGGGGCGCTGATCGGCGCGGTGGAGACGGTCCCGGGCGTCTCCGGCGGCACGGTGGCGCTCGTGGTGGGGATCTATCACCACATCATCGACTCCGCGGCGCACGTGATCTCCGCGGTCCGCCGGCTCATCACCGGCCCGGACCGGCGGGCCGGCGCCGCCGAGCACCTGCGCCTGGTCCACTGGCGGGTGGTCGTCCCCGTGGGGCTCGCCATGGTGCTGGCCGTGTTCACGGTGGCCGGGCCCATGGCCGACGCCATGGAGAACCACCCCGTGATGATGCGCGCGCTGTTCTTCGGCATGGTGCTGGCCTCCGTGGCCGTGCCGTTCCGGATGATGCTGCAGGGCCTGGCCACCGAGCGGTTCCGGCGCGTCGCCGTGGGCCGGGACCCCGCGGAGGTCCGTCTGCGGCCGATCCACCTGATCGGCGGGCTGGCCGCCGCAGCGGCCACCTTCCTGCTGGTCTCCCTGCCGCCGGCCTCGGTCGAGGCCCATCCGCTGGTGCTGGTGCCCGCGGCCATGGTTGCCGTCTCCGCCCTCGTGCTGCCGGGACTCTCCGGCTCGTTCCTGCTGCTGACGTTCGGCCTCTACGAGCCCACGCTGCGCGCCGTGGACGAGCTCGACCTCGCCTACCTGGGCGTCTTCGCCCTCGGCATGGCACTGGGCATGGTGGTGGTGGTGAAGCTGCTCAAGTGGCTGCTGGACCACCACCACACCATCACCCTGGCCCTGCTGACCGGCGTCATGATCGGTGGGCTGCGGACCCTCTGGCCCTGGCAGGATGAGGCGCGGGCGCTCTTCACCCCCGGGGACGACGCCGGCCCGGCCGCCCTGCTGGCCCTGGCCGGTTTCGCGGTGGTCGCCCTCCTGCTGGTGGTGGACGCCCGGGTGCAGCGGCGGTTCCTGCGCGAGCACGACGCGCACGCCGGCGCCGTGAGGGGCTGAGCCGGGGCGACCGCCAGCCGCGGACCGTCGCGGCCGGCGGTCGCGGTCAGAACGGCCGGCGGTCCTTGAGGTGTTCGAAGACGGCCACCAGGAGCGGGGCTATCCCGTGCCCGGCAGGGGCCTGGGGCGCGGCCGGGTCCATCCAGACCAGTTCCTCGATCTCGGCGTCTGGCGTGGGGACCTCATTGCGGGCCAGCGGGCGTAGCAGGGCGAAGACCTCCGAGTGCAGCTGCTGGCCGTTTTCGTTCGCCGCCGGGGTGTCCCATGCGCCGAGGTACTCCAGGTCCTCCGGGGGCACCGCCAGGCCGGTCTCCTCAGCCAGTTCGCGGAGGGCGGTGTCCAGCGGTGCCTCGTCCGCCTGGTGCTTGCCCCCCGGGAACATGAACATGGAGGTGCCGACCTTGCGTACCGTCAGCACCTTGCCGTCCGGACGGTACAGAACCACCGCGGCCACCTCGATCGGCTGGGTGGCGCTGGATCCGTCCGGAACTGAGTTCTGCATCCCCCCATCTTCTCGCGGCCACTGCGAAAAGGTTGAAGATGTCAGCGAGGGCGTGTTGTACCCGGCGGTAGCCGCCGGGACAGTGGCGCGGACAGGGCGGGACGAGCCCTGCCGCCGAGGGCCGCGGAGTGTCAGGCCTCGTCGTAGAGGCGGAACGCCAGGGTCCCGTGGGTGACCGCCGCGCCCGCTCCCAGGGCGGCGGCGATCATGCTCGCCTCGGCGATCTGGGCCTTGGTGGCACCGGCCTTCTTCGCCTGGGTCACGTGGACCTGGATGCAGTACGGGCACTGGGAGGAGATCGCGACACCCACGGCGATGAGCTCGCGGTGCAGGAGGTCGATCGCCCCGCCCTCCCGGCCGATGCTCCCGTCGAACTTGGCATAGGCGGCGAACTCGGGGCCGGCCAGTTCCTTGTACTCGCCCAGCCGGTCGAGGTCTTCTGGGGAGTGGTAATGGGTCGTCATGGGGATGGTCCTTCCGATCGGTCGAGGGGTAGGTCCCGGTGGGCGTCATGCTCTCACGGGGCAGGAAGCGCGGTCTACCGGCCGGTCTACATCCGGACAGTGCCCTCGAGCACCGTGACGCAGTCCCCGCCCACCCAGATGGTCCCCGGGTCCGTGGCGTCCTGCTCCACATGGACCCGCCCGGCGCGTTGCAGGGCGGTGCCCTGCGCGGCCACATACCGGGCCGGCAGTCGCCCCGCGCCGATCAGCCACTGGGCCAGCCCCGCGTTGAGGCTGCCCGTCACCGGGTCCTCCGGGATGCCCAGGCCGGGGACGAAGGCACGGACCTCGACGTCGGCCGGGGCCGCCCCGGACCGGTGCGGTCCCACGAGGCCGATCTTCAGTTCCGACCCGGCCTGCGGGGCGGCCCGGAGCACGGCTTCGGCATCGGTCAGCAGCAGGCCCATCCAGCCGGGGCCGTTGTCCACCCAGGACGCGTCCACCAGGTCGTCCGGTTCCAGCCCGGCCTCGGTCAGGGCGCGCTCCACGTCTGCGGGGTCCACCGGACCGGAGCGCACCAGGGGCGGGGCGGCGAAGGCGAGGCGGCCGGCGTCGTGCGCCGGTGAGTCCTGATGCCCCCGGCGGAGCGTGATCAGGCCCGCCGCGCACTCCTGGACCACCCGGCCCTCGGCAGCCGGGCGGCCGCCGGCGGCCAGCCAGGCGTGCGCCGAGCCGAGCGTGGGATGCCCGGCGAAGGGCAGCTCGCCGCCCGGGGTGAAGATGCGCAGCCGGTAGTCGGCGGCGGGGTCCGTGGGGGTCAGCAGGAACGTGGTCTCGGAGAGGTTGGTCCACCGGGCGAAGGCAGCCATCTGCCCCTCGGAGACCTCGTCCGCCGCGTGCACCACGGCCACCGGGTTGCCCGCCAGCGGCTCCGCGGAGAAGACGTTGACCTGGGAGAAGGGGCGCGTGGTGAGGTGTGGCGCGGGGGCCGCGGGCTGGTCCATGCGCCGAGTGTAGCTTCGGCTCGGACGACGCCGCGCCTCGTGGCCTAGGGTGGGACCGTGAACCACCTCTGGGAACTCATCCACACCGAACGCGCGGCACTCGCAGACGATCTGGCGGGCCTGGACGAGGAGCAGTGGCAGTTGCACACCCTGTCCACGGCGTGGACGGTGGAGCAGGCCGTGGCGCACCTGACGGCCGGGGCCTCGACCGGCTTCTGGGCGTGGATCCGCAGCATCGTGGGGGCGGGGTTCAATGCGGACAGGCACAACCAGCGGCGGCTCGAGGAGCGGCTGGGTCCCACCCCGGCGGGAACACTGGAGCAGTTCCGCGCCACGATCGACTCCACCGTCTCCCCCACCGGGACCTTGCCGGCCTGGCTGGGCGAGGTGGTCATCCACGGCGAGGACATCCGCGTGCCACTGGGCCTGCGCCGGACCTACCCGGACGAGGTCCTGGTGACGCTGCTCGAGTTCTTCGAGAAGTCGAACTTCACGGTGCCCTCCAAGGCACGGGCCCGCGGCCTGACCCTCGTGGCCCGGGACGTGGGCCACTGGGTGGGTGCCGGCCCGGAGGTGGAGGGCACCGCCCTGGACCTCATCATGGCCATGGCCGGGCGGCCCGTTCCCGCCGAGCGGTTCCGCGGGGCGGGAGCGCTCGACTTCGACGCCCGCGGCCACGAGCCCTCCCAGCGCCGCTGAGGGATCAGGCGTCCGAGACAGTGAACCGGGTGTTGCGGTAGGCCGGGTCCTGCAGCTCGTCGAGGATGCCCACGGCCATGGTGCCCGCGGTGGTGTGGGATCCCCCGTCCGCGGCGGTCAGCAACTCGTCCTGGCCCACCTGCGGCGTGGTGGCCTCGCCGGGGGTGAACATCATCTGCGGGGAGACCCCCACCCAGTCCACCGAGTCCACGGTGCGCAGGTATTCCAGCTGCTCCAGGGCCGCCTCCGGGATGCTGATCCAGGCCTCGGAGCCGGGGGCCCGCCGGATGTCCTCGATCGCGAGCCGACCGGTCTCCGGGTTGGTCAGGGAGCCTGCACCCAGTATGAACAGCAGCCGCGGGGACGCCTGATCGGAGGCCGGTGCCGCCTGCACCAGCTGGCGCGTCAGGTCGTTGTGGGTGTGGGCCTGGCCCGGCGAGGTGCCGAGGGCATCCACCACCGCGTCAAAGCCGGCCAGGTCCGCGGCGGTCAGGTCGAAGGCGTCCTTCTCCACGACGGCGGCCCCGGACCCCAGCAGCTCCCTCGCCTTCGCGGCGTTGCGGACGAGCGCCACGACCTCCTCGCCGCGGCGCACGGCCTCGCGGTAGATCTCCTGGCCGGCCATGCCGGTGGCTCCGATGATGCCGATCTTCATGTTGTGCTCCTCGTGGTTGATCCGTCAATCATCAAGCGGAACAGCGCGGCAGCGGGATCTCTTCCCGGCACGCGGAAAACGGACCGGGATCACCCGAAGGCCAGTGAACCGGCAATGAAGACCATGATCGAGCCGACCACGAGGTCCACGATCTTCCACGTGCGCGGGGTGTCCAACAGTGGGGCCAAGGCGCGGACGCCGAAGCCCAGGGTCAGGAACCAGAGGGCCGAACCGGTCAGGGCGCCGCCGGCGAAGACCCACTTCTCGGCCCCGTAAGAGTTGGCCAGGGTGCCCAGCATGACCACCGTGTCCAGGATCGCGTGCGGGTTCAGCAGGGACACGGACAGCGCGGTCAGCACCACGGTCCACACAGGGCTCAGGGCCCGCTGCCGCTCGCCGGAGCGGTCCATCCGCACGGACAGCCGCTGCCGGTCCGAGACCACGGCCAGGGTGCCGGTCGCCGGCCCTCCTGCGGTCCCTGTCCCGCGCCCGACGCCGGCTCCGGCACCCACCAGCGCGGGCTCGCCCCCGGGTGCGCGACCCTCGCCCGCGTCGTCGGCGCCGTCGGCACCCGGCCGCGCGCCGTCGTGCTCGGCGTCTGCCTCATCCCCCTCATCCGCAGCCACGGCCATGGACTGCCGCGCGCTGAAGGCGGAGCGGAAGGATGAGTACGCGAACCAGAGCAGGTAGGCCACGCCGCCCCACTTGAGGACCTCCAGCAGCCACGGGGCGTTCTCGGTGATCACACCGACCCCGGCCGTCCCGGCCGTGATCAGCACGATGTCTCCCACCAGGCAGACGGCGAGGGCCAGCAGGAGCCGGTCGCGTCGGATGGCCTGGCGCATGATGAACAGGCTCTGGGCGCCGATGGCCACGATGAGGGCGAGGCAGGTCAACAGACCGGTTAGGAAGATCGTCACGAAGCCACGGTAGGACGGGGCAGACCATCCGCTCCACCTACATATCCTTCAGGGTATTAAGCTTTGCTTCATGAACACTGACCACCTACGAGCTCTGGCCGCCGCCGTGGACGAGGGAACCTTCGACGCCGCCGCCGCAGCCCTGAGGATCTCCGGCTCCGCCTTCTCCCAGCGCATCAAAGCGCTCGAGAAGGACGCCGGCCAGGTCCTGCTGACGCGCACCGTTCCGGTGGGCACCACCTCCGCCGGGGACCGGATGCTGCGCCTCGCCCGGCAGGTGGCGGTGCTGGAGGATGAGACGAGGCGCTCACTCGGCCAGGGCACCGGCGGGCGCACGGTGCTGTCCGTGGCGGTCAACGCCGACTCGATGGCGACCTGGTTCGTCGAGGTACTGCGGCAGGCCGCCACCTGGGACGATGCAGTCCTGCAATTGCATCTGGAGGACCAGGAGCACACGCATGAGCTGCTGCGCTCCGGCACGGTCATCGCGGCCATCACCGAGGACCCGGCTCCGGTCTCGGGCTGCCTCTCGATGGAGCTGGGCGCCATGGACTACCACGCGGTGGCGGCGTCCGCCCTGCTGGACCGATACCGCCGCGAGGACGGGTCCGTGGATTTCGGGGCCGTTCCCGTGCAGGAGTTCGGCACCCGGGACAGCCTGCAGCGCAGCCGGCTGGCCGCGTGGCGCGCCGGCCAGCGCGGCCAACCGTCCGGTTCCGGCGCAAGCGGCGTGGGCACGGGCGGCGACGGGACGGGCGCCGCCGGGCCCCCGCTCCACCAGGTCCCCACCGTCGGCGGGTTCAACGCCGCCGTGGCCGCTGGACTGGGCTGGGGCATGATCCCGGCCGGCCAGTTGCCCGAGGGCGTCCTGGAGGGCACCCACCCAGACCTCGTGGCCATCCCCGAACTGGGACAGTCCCGCGTGACCCTGCACTGGCAGCGCTGGTCCGCCGGAACCGAGGCCCTGGACCGGCTCACCGCCGCCGTGCAGCAGGCGGCACGCAACATGACCTGATCAGTCGCGGCGATGGTGTGGACTGGGAGCCCCGGACGGCCTCCAGCCGGCCCAGGTCTTCCTCTCTGATTTCAGACATCTTCCGTGAAGGACCCACATGTCCCAGACCGTTCGGCACTCCCCCGTCCGCGTGCTCCTGCTGGGCTTCGGCGCCATCGGCCGCCACGTCTCCACACTGCTGGCTCCGGAGCGGGACGCCGGCCTGCTGCGACTGCGGGCGGCCGAGCGCAACGTGGCCTCGCACGGTCACCGGACCATCCCGGGCGTCGAACTGGTCACCACCGGCGAGGACACCGACTGCCCCACATGGCCCGAGGCGCTGGCGGTGGCCGACCTGGTGGTGGAGTGCGCCGGCGTCGCCGCAGCCGGTGAGTACGGCCCCGGGGTCATCACGGCGGGGACCGACCTGATCCTGACCAGCGTCGGAGCCCTCGCCGATCCGGACCTGGCACGGACGCTGCTGGCCGGCCCCGGGCGGCTCTGGGTCACCAACGGCGCCATCGGCGGCTTCGACGTCCTGTCCGCGGCGGCCGATGCCGACGGCCTGGACTCGGTCCGCATCCGTACCACCAAGCTCCCCACCTCCCTGATCCGGCCGTGGATGACGGAGTCCGAGGAGGCTGCACTGCGGGCGCTGCGCCCCGGGGACGCACCGGTGACCGTGTTCTCCGGCGGGCCGGCCAAGGCCATCGAGCGATTCCCGGCCAACGTCAATGTCGCGGTCGGGCTGGGCTGGGCCACTCGGGGCCGCGGCTCCGGCGAGGCCGAGCTCTTGCGGCGATCCCTGGAGCGGGTGCGGGTGGAGCTCATGGCCGACCCGGGCGCGGCGCGTAGCCGCCACGAGATTCTGGCTACCGGGACGGCCGGCCGGTTCGAGCTGGCCTTCGAGTCAGCGCCGAGCCCGGAGAACCCCAAGACGTCCGGGCTCACCGCGCTCTCGGTGGCCCGGACCGTCCGCGAGGCGCTGGCCGCGTTCTCATCGCGGCCCTGAGCGTCACGATTCGGACCACCGCCGGCGCGTCATTGACCGGCGGCACCGGGAGGTCTGGGATGGAGTCACCGAGCACACGCGCCGTGCGCCCGGGCGGCCTGCGGGCCGCTCCCACCTCATCCCCGAGGAGTACGCGCCATGATCCGCTTCCTGATCCATGCCGTCATCAACCTGGTGATGGCCGCCGTCGGCCTCCTGCTGGCCGGTGCCCTCATCGACGGAGTCTCGATGCAGCCCTCCGGGTTCATCACCGCCGTCCTCGTCTTCGTCCTGGCCCAGGCCCTACTGGCGCCGTTCGTGTTCAACCTTGCCCGCCAGTACGCCTCGGCCGTCCTCGGAGGCGTCGGACTGGTCTCGACGCTCCTGGCCCTGTGGATCGCCACCCTGATGCCGAACGGGCTCACCATGGACGGGGTGAGCGCCTGGGTGCTGGCCCCGCTGGTGGTCTGGCTTGTCACCGCCCTGGGCACCTGGGTGGCGGGCTACTTCCTCGTCACCCGGTGGTGGGACCGGCGCACCGACCGCGCCGCTATCCGCAAGGCCGTCGCCTGACCCCATCCCCGCATCCATGGACCTCCAGATCGGCAGGGGTCTAAGGGATGCGGGAGTCCGCCGGGATCGCGTACTCGGTGCCCGTCGCGGTGCGCTCCAGCAGGGACGCATCCACCAGGTAGCGGCGCAGCATCGCCACGTCCGGATGGAACACGTGCAGCCGCTGGTTCAATTGCACCTCAGTGAGGACCTCGTCGGGCTCGAGTGCATGGTCGCGCACCCACCGCAGCACTTCGGTGCGCTCGGCCGGCGAGGCGGGCATCGTGTCGATCCGCGGCCCGCGCCCTTCCACCAGGAACTTCCCGACGCCGGCCCTCGCCTCCCGCTGACCACCACGGGCGGGCACGATGAGGGGCGCCCGCAGGGCGTTGCCATCCACGGTGACGGAGCCGATGTCATCCTCCGTCAGGATGCCGAGCTTCAGCCAACCCTCCACGGACTTCTGCTCCTTGGTGGTCAGGTCCCCGCGGGCCACGGGGTCGAGGGTGCCGAGGGCGGCACGGGCGAAGACCGTGCGGGCGGCCTCGTTGCCGAGGGCGGCGAGGATCGGCTTCCAGTCTGGGGCGGCGTCGGATGGGTGCGGTGACGGGGCGGCGGGAGTGTTGGCTGGATCACTCATGACCCCAGTATTGCCCAAGCCCCGGACAACAGACAGGGTCTTCCATGCTTGCCCGTGTCCTCATGGTCCGGCACAGTGCAGGGACAGGACCCGATGCCGCCCGCACCCCGAAGGAACCCCACCCATGGACCTTGAGACGGACCTGGATCCAGACACCCAGCCGACCACACTCCAGAACGACAGCCCGGCCACCGGCCCGGCCACCGAATCCAAGGCCGGCCCCGGCGCCGATGCCGCGGTCCGGGAACTCGAGCAGCAACTGCGCGGCGAGGTGCACACCTCCACGCTCCGCCGCGCCCTGTACAGCTCGGACGCCTCCAACTACCGGATCGCGCCACGGGTGGTGGTCTGCCCGCTGGACGAGGCCGACGTCGTGACCGCCGTCCGGATCGCGGCCCGGCACGGGCTGCCCGTGACCGTGCGGGGCGGAGGCACCTCCATCGCGGGCAATGCTGTGGGGCCCGGGCTGGTGCTGGATGTGGGGAAGCACCTGAACCGCATCGTCTCGATCGACGCCCAGGCGCGCTCCGCCGTCGTGCAGCCGGGCGTGGTCCTGACGGACCTGCAGGCCGCCGCGGCGCCGCACGGACTGCGCTTCGGGCCGGATCCGTCCTCGGCGAGCCGCTGCACCCTGGGCGGGATGATCGGCAACAACGCGTGCGGCCCCCATGGGCTGGCCTACGGACGGACCGCGGACAACGTCCGCCGCCTGCGCTGGATGCTGCCGAACGGGCGGATCCTGGACGTGGTGCCGGGGCGCGACGCGCTGGACCAGGTGCCCGGGCTGGAATCCTTCGTCCAGCGTCACCTCGAGGTGCTGCGCACCGAGCTGGGGCGGTTCGACCGGCAGATCTCCGGCTACAGCCTGGAGCACCTGCTGCCCGAGAACGGGCGCAACCTGGCCGCAGCACTCGTGGGGACCGAGGGGACGTGCGGGGTGCTGCTCGAGGCCGAGGTCGATCTGGTGCCCCGGGCGCCGGCGCCCGCACTGGCGGTGATCGGCTACCCGGACATGCCCGCGGCGGCCGATGACGTCCCCTCGCTGCTGCCCCATCGGCCGCTGGCGCTGGAGGGCCTGTCCGGCGAGATGGTCGAGGTGGTGCGGCGGTCCCCCGGCGGTGACGACGTGCCGGAATTGCCGGCCGGCGGCGGCTGGCTGATGGTGGAGGTCGGCGGGGCGGACACGGCCGAGGCGGTGGCCGCCGCGGAGGCGATGGTCCGGGCCGCCCACGGGCTGGAAGCGGTGGTGCTGCCCTCCGGCCCGGAGGCCGCCCGGCTGTGGCAGATCCGCGCGGACGGCTCCGGGCTGGCGGTGCGGACGGCCGCGGGGGCCCACGCCTGGCCCGGCTGGGAGGATGCCGCCGTGCCCCCGGAGCACCTCGGGTCCTACCTACGGGACCTGAAGGAGCTCATGGATGGCCGCGGCCTATCCGGTCTGGCCTACGGGCACTTCGGG
Organism: Citricoccus sp. K5; assembly: GCF_902506195.1. Taxonomy (NCBI): domain Bacteria; kingdom Bacillati; phylum Actinomycetota; class Actinomycetes; order Micrococcales; family Micrococcaceae; genus Citricoccus; species Citricoccus sp. K5. The sequence goes on along the minus strand of NZ_LR732817.1, from coordinate 3,203,547 downwards.
GACGGCTGCATCCACATGCGCATTGACTTCCCCTTCGCGTCCGGCTCCTCGGAGTTCCGGGAGTTCATGGAGGCGGCTGCGACGCTGGTGGCCCGGTACGGGGGATCCCTGGCCGGTGAGCACGGGGACGGGCGGGCGCGCAGCGAGTTGCTGCCGGTCATGTACTCGCCGGAGGCGCTGGCCGCGTTCGCCGAGTTCAAGGCTCTGTTCGACCCGGCCGGGCTGATGAACCCGGGGGTGCTGGTGGACCCGGACCCGATCGACGCCGCCCTGCGCCGTCCGGCCTCCTCCGAGCAACGGGCCGCGGACGGCTTCGCCTTCGCCGACGACGACGGCTCGGTCGCCGATGCCGTGCACCGCTGCGTGGGCATCGGCAAGTGCCGGGCGGACCTGCGCGAGCAGGGCACCTTCATGTGCCCGTCCTACCTGGCGACCGGGGACGACAAGGACTCGACGCGCGGGCGGGCCAGGGTGCTGCAGGAGATGCTCAACGGCGGGGTCGTCACGCTCGGGTGGGAGTCCCCCGAGGTCCACGAGGCCCTGGACCTGTGCCTGTCCTGCAAGGCCTGCGCCAGCGACTGTCCCACCGGCGTGGACATGGCCACCTACAAGTCCGAGACCCTGCACCGGACCTACCGGGGCAAGGTGCGGCCGCTGGCCCACTACACCCTGGGCCGACTGCCCTTCTGGCTGCGGCTCGCGGCACCGATGACCCCGCTGGTCAACGCCGCCGGCCGGGTGCCGGTGTTGCGCCGGGCGATGATGACGCTGATGGGGGCGGACACCCGGCGTTCTCTGCCGCTGTTGCCGAGGGCTCCGTTCCGGTGGTCGGAGGCGGCGCGGTCGGCTCCGGGGCACGACGACGGCCGGCGCCGGGTGGTGCTGTGGGTGGATTCCTTCTCGGACGCTCTCTCCCCGGAGATTCCGGCCGATGCCCTGACGGTGCTGGACGCCGCCGGGTGCGATGTGCAGGTGGTCGGGCAGTCGACCGGTGAGCAGGCCTGCTGCGGGCTGACGCTGATCTCGACGGGACAGCTCACGGCGGCCAAGGAGAAGCTGCGCCGGACCGTGGAGATCCTGTTGCCGCACGTGCGGGCCGGGCGGGCCGTCGTCGGGCTGGAGCCCAGCTGCATCGCCGCGCTGCGCTCGGACCTCGTGGAACTGCTGCCCGAGCACCCTGGCGCGCGCGAGGTCGCGGCGGCCGTGCGGACCGTGGCCGAACTGCTGACGGAACTCGACTGGACACCGCCGCGGGTCTCTGATGCTGACCGTCGGATGCTGGTCCAGCCGCACTGCCACCATCACGCGGTCATGGGCTATTCCGCCGACGAGGCGATCCTGGACGCCATGGGCTGCGACGTGGAGACCTCCAACGGCTGCTGTGGCCTGGCCGGGAACTTCGGCATGGAGCAGGGGCACTACGAGATCTCGGAGACGATCGCCCGTCAGGGCATCCTGGCCAAGGCGGAGGCTTCCCCCGACACGCCGATCCTGGCCGACGGCTTCTCCTGCCGCACCCAGGTGAAGGACCTGGCGGGCCTCGACGGCCGCCATCTGGTGCAGGTCATCGCGGCGGCGCTGCGGGACTCCTGACCCAGGGATCACGGCCGCGCCAGTGGTCGAGACACGCCGGGCGAATCGGCAGTTGCCGTTATCGTGATGCCGGTGATTGATGCGGCTGGTCAGGAGCCGGAGAGCATGTCCAGGACGAGGGGCTTGACCTTCGAGCCGTAGAGCTCGATCGAGTCCATCATGAACTCGTGCGGCAGGGAGCCGTTGCCGTACTTCATTCCGAAGCGGCCGGCATCGAGCGCCCGGACGCTGGCGGCCACCTTGCGGGCCACCGTCTCCGGGGAGCCCAGGTGCAGGGCGCCGTGGGTGACCTCCTGGCGGAACTGGGCGGCCGAGGGGGCGGGCCAGCCGCGCTCGGCCGCCATCTTGCGCATGTTGAACTCCCAGTGCGGGTAGTACCGCTCGGCGGCCTCCTCGTCCGTGGCGGCCACGAAGCCGTGCGAGTGCAGCGCCACGCGGCGGGGCTCGAAGCCGCGGGCGGCGATCTCGCGGCGGTAGAGCTCGGCGAAGGGCCGGAACCGCTCGGGAGCCCCGCCGATGATCGCCAACTCGAGCCCCATGCCATAGGTGGCTGCCCGCACCACCGAGGTCGGGGTGCCCCCGACGGCCACCCAGGTGGGCAGGCCGAACTCGTGGGCCGTCGTCGGGAACACGGACTGGCGCTGCAGCGCGGCCCGAGTGTTGCCCTGCCAGGTCACCGGCTGCTCGGTGCGCAGGTGGGAGAAGAGGTCCAGCTTCTCCTCGTAGAGCATCTCGTAGTCCTGCAGGTCATAGCCGAAGAGCGGGAAGGACTCGATGAAGGAGCCGCGGCCCAGGGAGACCTCGGCGCGGCCGTTCGAGACGGCGTCCAGGGTGGCGAAGCGCTGGTAGACGCGGACCGGGTCGTCCGAGGAGAGCACCGTGACGGCGGAGATCAGCTTGATGTGCTCGGTCTGTCCGGCGATGGCGGAGAGCACCATCTCGGGCGAGGAGACGGTGTAATCGGGGCGGTGGTGCTCGCCGATGCCGATCACGTCCACTCCGGCCCGGTCCGCCAGTACGCCCTCGGCCACCACGTTGCGCAGCACCTCGGGGTGGCTCAGGGGCCGCCCCTCGGCCGTGTGAGTCACGTCCCCGAAGGTGTGCAGGCCGAACTCGAGGGTGCCGGCGGGCACGGAGTCGGCGCGTTCAGAGGACGGGTTGGGGTGCGGGGCCGCGAGCGCGGCGGGGCTCTGGGGCACGAGGTTCTCGGTCACGTCAGGCACAACGTCCGGCCCGGGCCACTTCATTCCTTGAAATTTCAACTTCCTGCAGGACGGTCAGCTCTCCAGGCACCGGTCACGGCAGGGGGAACGATCCGTGGCCGAAGAGGATCCGCTTCGCCAGCGCCTGGCCCGGAGGGGTCCTCAACGCGGCGAAGGCGCCCGTGGCGAGAGCCGGCGTGCGTAACCCGTCCAGGCCCTTGCGCAGCAGCAGCCGCTTACGGAATCGGGCCCGCAAGGCGTGGCCGTCATAGGCCTCCAGCTCCGCGCGCCGGCCGGCTCGGAGGGCGGCGTCCAGGATCTCGGCGGCATGCCCGGACAGCCGCAGGCAGGGGTCGAGCCCTCCGGCGGTGAGCGGGGACACCGCACCGGCGGCGTCTCCCACGAGCAGTCCGGCCGGGGAGGCGATCCGGGGCAGCACGCCGCCCACGGGGATCGGCCCGGCGCGCTTCTCCACCTGCTCCGGCCTCTCGACGCCCTCCAGTCCCGGCGCCCGCTCGCGGAACGAGCGCAGGGCGCTGTACAGGCCTCGCGGGAACCGGTGGGCATGGCCGGCCGTGCCCACGTGGACATGTTCGCCGTCCCGCAGTACCCACGCAAGATAACCGGGGGCCAGCCTCGGATCGATCACGCAGTGGAAGGCGGGGTCGGAGCCGTCGGGGTGGTCGGCGAAGACCTCCTCGGCCCCGACCAGCAGGTGGCGGTTGCGGCTCAGCCCCAGGTCCCGCGCCACCCTGGACCGAGCGCCATCGGCACCGACCACGAAGCGGGCTCGGACCAGGAGGGTGCCCGCCGCGTCCTCGAGGAGGTACGTGCCCTCCCGCTGGCCGGTGAAGCGCGTGGCCAGCCGCAGCTCGACGCCGGCTCCCACGGCATCGCGGGCGGCCGCCACATAGAGCGGCCCCATATCCCCGACCCGGTACTCGTCCCGATCACTGGTCAGGTCCACCGGACCCGTCAGCCCGGGCGGGTAGAGCACCATGCGGCGGATGGCCGGCCCCAGATGCTCACCGGGCAGCGCGAAGTCCTCGAGGGTCCGGCGCACGAAGATGCCGGTGGTCCGGACGGTGCCCGTCAGCGTGGCGCGGCGCTCCGCCAACAGCACCTGATGACCGGCGCGTGCCAACTGGGTGGCGCAGTGCAGCCCGGCCAGGCCCGCCCCGACCACCAAGACGTCTACTTCAGCGCTCCGCTCACTCACCGCCATGGCCGTCCTCCACGCGGCCCCCTGCCACCCTGCGGTCCCCGTCCTCCCCGCGGTCGCCTTCCGGAGCCTCCTGCCCAGCAGCCTCCCAGCGCAGGAGGTCACCGGGCTGGCAGTCCAGCACGCGGCACAAGGCAGCCAGCGTGGTGAACCGGACGGCCTTGGCACGGCCGTTCTTCAACACGGCCAGATTCGCCGGGGTGATCCCGACGGCCTCCGCCAGCTCGCCGGCCGACATCTTCCGGCGGGCCATCATCACGTCCACATCCACGATGATCGGCATCAGATCACGTCCGAGAGCTCGTCCTCAAGCCGCCTGGCCTGGGTGTCACGCTCCACGGCCTGGGCCAGCAGCCGCCGGGCGACGTTCACCGTCAGGGCCGCCGCGAATGCCAGCAGTGCCGCCCCGCCGATCAGCAGGACGAGACCCGGGGCGGCCGTTCCTCCGCTCAGGACCACACCGATCACCACCAGGAGGACACCGCCGGCCGCCACGGCTCCGGTGATGACGTCCACATAACGGAACGCCGAGCGGGAGAAGATTTGGCCGCGGAGCACCAGCGTCAACAGGCGCCAGATGCAGACCCCCACCACCTGGAGGCAGGCCACGCCCAGGGCCAGGGCGGCGATCAAAGGGATGGCGTAGGCCATGGAGACGCCCTCGAGGTCGATCCACAGCAACGGCAGGATCACCGCCAGGACGACCAGCGAGTCGGTGGCAACCAGGACCAGCATGGTCCGCAGGATGACCACGAGTGACCGGGGAACGGGAGTGGGCATGACGAGCCTCCATCGATTGCGTTTCGACAGCAATCTATCGCTAAACGATAGATGAAGCAATCGGCAACTCAACGGTGAACACCGTCCGCCCCGGCTCGGACTCCACGCGGACCTCGCCCCCATGGGCGCGCGCCACGGACCGGACGATGGACAGCCCCAGCCCCGTGGACCCCTCTATCCCGGTTCGGGCCGCATCGCCGCGGACGAAGCGGTCGAACAGTCCGTTCTGCAGCTCCGGTTCGATGCCGGGTCCATCGTCCTTGATGGTCAGCACCGCGGCCCCGCCGCTGGCCACGCACCTCCCGGTGTCGGCACCAGTCGCGTTCGGACCGGTCCCGACGCCGGTCGGCCGCTCCACGTCCAGCCGCACGGACACCGTGGCCCCGGCGGGGGTGTGCTTGCGCGCGTTCGAGAGGAGGTTGGCCACCAGTTGTGCCAGCTGGCGACCGTCTCCTGCCACGACCACCGCCGCCTCCGGCACGTCCACCTCCCAGTGGTGGTCCCGGCCGGCGGCGGTGGCGTCCATGACGGCGTCCACCACGACCTCTCCGAAGTCCACGGCCTGTCGTTCCCCGGCAGCGCCGGCACCGGTGCCCCCTTCGGCCTCCGCCGCGTCCAGCCGCGCCAGCAGCAACAGGTCCTCCACCAGCGAGCCCATCCGGTCAGCCTGGGTCAGCACCCGCCCCACCGACTCCCTTCCCCGCTCGGTCAGCGGCTCGGTCAGGCTAACCATCTCGGTATAGCCACGCATGGCGGCCAGCGGAGTGCGCAGTTCGTGGGAGGCGTCCGCCACGAAGGTCCGCAGCCGCCGCTCGGAGCGGTTGCGCTGTTCGAAGGCCCCGTCCACGGAGTCCACCAGCCGGTTCAGCGCATGCCCGACGTCTCCGATCTCATCCCCCGGTTGAGCCAGGTCAGCTCGGACCCGGTACTGCGCCAGGGTGACGTCTCCGGTGCCCATGGGCACTTCCGCCATGCGGGCCGCCGCATGGGAGACGTCCGAAAGGGGGCGCAGCGACCTTCGGATCCACCACCATCCGGCGACGCCGGCCACCGCCAAGGCGGCCAGGGAACCGAGGACCTGGACCCAGGCGAGGGTCGCCTTGGTGCCGTCCACCTCGGAGGTGGGCAAGCCCGCGACCGCCACGGCTGGCGAGACCTGTCCGATACCAGAGACGGCGTCCACCGCCTGGGCCCTCACCAGGTAGCGGCCGGCTTCCAGGTCCACGGTCCGGGTCACGCCCTCCACAGTGGGATCTGCGGTAGTGGGATCTGCAGCCACCGCCTCCTCGACGACGGCCGACAGGACCTGCACATCGGCGCCGGACAGCTCCACCGCCTGACCGTCCGCATCCAGCCTGTCGGCGCTCAACACGGTGTCACCGACAGCCACGAGGGCCAGCATGCCCGCGGGTTGGCCTGGGGCTTCCAGCGGGCTGCGGTCGAACTCACCACGGGGAGCGTCCCCCTCGTTCGGCTGTCCATCCGTTGGTCCCAGGCGTCCCTCGGGGCCGCCCAGGAACGTCAAGGACCGCTCCCAGGCCTGGTCCACCCGTTGCTCCAGTTGGGCATCCACCGCCCGCCCGCTCAGCACCAAGGAGGTCACCGTGAAGGCGGCCAGCACGATGGCCAGCAGCACCACGACCCCGAGCATGGTCGGCAGCGCCAGGCTGGCCCGGCGGCCAGCGCCAGTGCCGGCGGTCCGAGGCGAGGCCTCCGCAGGAGCGGGACGGCCGGCGTCGGACTCGGGTGGCGGGACGGGTGAGGGGACGGGCATGGGGTGGGGAGTCACGGTCATTCAGGCCGGCCGGATCACGTAGCCGGCACCGCGCACGGTGTGGATCATGGGGACGCGGCCGGCGTCGATCCGCTTGCGCAGGTAGGAGATGTACAGTTCCACGATGTTCCCCTGTCCGCCGAAGTCGTAGTCCCACACGTGGTCCAGGATCTGAGCCTTGGACAACACGGCTCGCGGGTTCTCCATGAGGTACTGCAACAGGTTGAACTGGGTTGTGGTGAGTTCGATCGCCTCACCACCCCGGCTGACCTCGCGAGTGCGGACATTGAGGCTCAGATCCCCGACCACGAGTTCGTCGGCGTCCAGTGCCATGACACCACTGCGCTGGACGAGCCGGTGCAGTCGGATCAGGACCTCTTCGAGCGAAAACGGCTTGGTGACGTAATCGTCGCCACCCGCCGCCAGCCCGTGGACCCGGTCATCCACGGAGTCCCGGGCCGTGAGCATCAGGGCGGGAATCCCTGGACGGAAGGAACGCACCTTGGCCAGCACCTCGATTCCGTCGAGTTCGGGCAGCATCCAGTCCAGCACCAGCACGTCCGGGCCGAACTCCCGAGCGGTCTCGACGGCGGCGCGGCCGGCATGAGCCACTCGGACCTCCCATCCACACAGGGAGAGGCCCATGGAGACCAGGTCCGCGAGCATCGGCTCGTCATCCACCACGAGGGCCCGGACCGGCGATCCGTCCGGGTGGACCAGCTGGGGCAACACCTCGCGCAGCGCGGCCATCGAGGTGGCCGTCGCGGAAGACCGGGAGCCGACGGGGGATTCAGCGTTCATGGTTGCCATGGTCCCAGTTCAGTCCGCGATCCTGTCAGAGGCACCAGCCGAAGCTGTGTTACAGCTGTGAAGACTGTGCCGCGGACGCCGGCACCAGGCGGGCATCCGTCTGACAGAGGTGCACAGGGCATGCACAGCAAGGGCACACGTGGCACCGAGTTGGCGGTGGTGATGTATGGACGAATCACCGACGACCCCATCCCCAGGAGCACGCCATGACCGGCACCGACCCCACCACCCCCGACCGCGCCGGACAGCCTTCCGGCGGACAGCCCGCGGACGCACGGCCCACCGACCGGCCCTACCCCGAGACCGCCGCGTTGCCCACCCTGTCTGCCGACGCTACGCCAGATGCTGGGTCCGGGGCCTCGGCCGGCGACGCGGTGACAAGCCACCCGGACACCGCCATGGGTGACCGGACACGCCGGATCCGGTGGTCAGTGGCGGCACTGGCCGTGGCCGGACTCATGGTGGCCGGTGGGATCGGCGGTGTGGTGGCCGAGTCCGTCGGCGAGGGCACCCCGGATGCCGCTTCGTCATCGGTGTCCGCCGGCGGGGCGGACCCGACCTCCGGCGCCTCCGCCCAGACCATCTCCGACCCGGCCACGTTGGCAGAGGCCTTGGACCATGTCCACGACGGCATCTCCGTCCCGGCGGATGACAACACCGAGGACAGCACCGGGGACAGCACGGACGTCAGTCCGGAGGGCACCGCGGGGAGCGGCGCGGAGATCCCCAACGGGGCGAGCGGCGGATACTCCTTCGGCGGGCCCGAGCGCTACGGCGCGGGGACCGGTGGTGCCGGATCAGCCGGCGAGTGGGGTGCCGCCGGCACCGACGTGGATGCCGGCGTCGAGGTTCCCGACGCGGACGGCATCCTGGAGGTCAACACCGCCTCCTCCCTCGGGGAGGGTGCCGGCACCGGCATGGTGCTCAGTTCCGACGGGCTCGCCCTGACGAATTACCACGTGGTGGACGGTTCCTCCGAGGTGGAGGTGACTGTGGCGGACACGGGCGAAACCTACCTGGCCACGGTGGTCGGCCGGGACGCCACCCAAGACGTTGCCGTCCTGCAACTGCAGGATGCCACCGACCTGGAGACCATCAGCGTCGATGCCTCGGGGGTGGAGACCGGGGAATCGGTGGCCGCCATCGGCAACGGCTCCGGCCAGGGCTACCTGACCGCCGTGTCCGGCGGCGTCACTGCCGTGGACCAGTCGATCTCCGCCGCGAGCCTCGGGGACACCGAGGACCTGACCGGGCTGATCGAGACGGACGCGGACGTGGTGCCCGGCTACTCGGGCGGCCCCCTCGTGGATGCTGACGGCCAGGTGGTCGGCATGAGCACCGCCGCCTCCACCGGACAGACGTCCGAACAGGTCAACGGCTACGCGATCGACATCATCGAGGCCCTCGACATCGCAGACCAGATCGTGGCCGGCACCGAGTCGGACAGCGTGCAGGTCGGCGCCTCCGGGGCACTCGGGGTCACCGTGACGGATGCCGCCGCCGCGGCACAGCAGGAGTACGCGGATCCGCGCTCGCGGGGATCGCGGGAGGGCGGCACCGACTCCGCAACCTCCGGCGCGCTCGTGGTGGAGGTCGCCCCGGGATCTGCGGCCGAGTCGGCGGGCCTGGTGGCCGGTGACACCGTGACGGCCCTGGACGGCACGGAGGTGGCCGATTCCTCCGAGCTCTCCGATCAGGTCAGCGCGCTGGACCCGGGCGACTCCGTGAGCCTGGTCTGGACGGACGCCGACGGCGCCGAGCACACCGCCACCCTGGACCTGGGCGAGAGCACCGTCAACTGAGACCGGCACCGCCACGTTGAGTCTGGAGGGATTCCACCGAAAACCCGCCTCCCCGGAGTGAATCCCTCCAGACGCAATGCCGGATGATCAGCCCTCCGCCAACACCCCGCGCAACGTGGGCCGGGAGGCGGTGACGCCCAGCCGGACGAGCACCACGCCGAGCACCAGCACGGCAGCCACGAGGCCCATGGACAGGGGGCTGAATATCACGGCGGCTCCGATCACGGGCAGGGTCGTCGCCACGGCGGCCACCAGGGTGAACACCAGCACGATCCACAGGGGCCCCATCACGGAACGCCGGCGGATGGCCTCCATGCTCGACTCCGTCATGCCGAGCCGGCCCAGCCCTCGGTACATGTCCGCGCGGTCGAGCACCTGGGCAGCCTGGGTGATGCCCACGGAGCAGGCGGTCAGCACGAAGGCGATGAGCATGGTCAACAGCACCCCGGTGCGCAGGTCAGCCACCAACATCAGGTCCTCAGTCCGCATCCCCTCAGCTGAGACGGAGTTGGCCAGCCCCATGCCCGCTCCCCCGACCACGCCGATGTACACGGTCACGGCCAGCCCACCGATCTGCCGCCAGGCCTGCTGCGGGGACTCGAGCACGTTGCGGGCGGCCACGAGCTTCTCGGCGGTGTCCGCGCGGCGCCAGGTCCGGCGCGTCACCACGCCCACCAGCCAGGGGCCGATGAAGTGCAGGGCGATCATCGGCAGGCTGAAGCCGACCAGCATGATGATCAGCAGCACCATCATGTTCGCCGCACCGAAGGCGTTGAGCACCACCTGCGCCAGGGCCAGGCCCGCCACGGCCAGCACCACGCGGACCCAGTGGACCTTGGCTGCCTCCTGGCGGGTGCGCACCCCGAGTGGGGTGATCTCAATGCGCCGCAGCCCGGCCATCGAGCTCGCGGCGGCCATCACCAGCAGGGCGCCGAGCACGGCGAAGAGCCAGCCGGTACCGAGCCACATGCCGTCCAGCCCGATCGGCCGCCCCGCGAACGGGATCAGCCCCACGAGCGGCATGAACACGAGGTAGCCGACCACTCCGAGCAGCAGTCCGGCTGCGGCCAGCACCACGGACTCGACGACGGCCAGCGTGCGTACCGTGCCCGTTCCGGCGCCCAGCAGACGCAGGGAGGACAGGCGTTCGTCCCGACGCCGGGCGAGGAGTTTGGCCGCGGACCCGGCCAGGCCGGCCATCGGGAACACGAGCAGCATCAGCGCGAAGACGGAGAGCATCAGGTAGAAGCCGGCCAGGTCCCCCTCGATGGTCCAGAACGAGGCGGCGCCTCCGGCCACGAGCAGGGCCAGCGTGCCGACGATCGCGAACGCGGTGACCGGCAGCCCCCAGACCTGACGATCAGAGAACAGTTTGCCCAGGAACAGCTTGAGCACAGCGGCAGTTCCATGGGACGCCCCGCGGCCCGGGGACGACGGCGGCCGGCCAGGGACCGCGGTGAGGCAACCGGCCGGCGTCGTGCCCGGCTGATCCTGGCCGCCCAGCGGCGTGGAACTCACCTGGGGCCCGGAAGGGGTGTGCGGGGTGGTGGTCATCGGGTGGCCTCCGTCCGTTGGGCCTCCGAGCCGGCCGAACCAACCGGAGCGTCGGGGGCGGGGGCACCGGCCGCTGAGTCGGCCACGATCTGACCGTCCTGCACTCGCACGAGGCGGGAGCAGCGGTCGGCGGTGGCCTGGTCGTGCGTGACCATGACGAGGGTGCGGCCGCGGCCGACGGTGGAGTCCAGCAGGGCTCCGAGGACGGAGGCCGAGGTGGCGGAGTCGAGCGCGCCGGTGGGCTCATCTGCGAAGACGACCTGGGGATCAGCCACCTGGGCGCGGGCGATGGCCACCCGCTGGGCCTGGCCGCCGGAGAGTTCACCGAGACGCCGGGTCTGCATGCCGTCCAGGCCGAGGGCGGCCAGCCACTGGGCCGCGTGGGCCTCGGCGGCGGGGCGGGGCACCCCGGAGAGCAGCAGCGGCAGGGCGACGTTCTCCTGGGCGGTCAGCTCGGGCAGCAGCAGCCCGTCCTGGAACACGAACCCGAGCCGCTCGCGGCGCAGACGGGCGCGGGCCTCCTCGTTCAGGGTGGTGATCTCGGTCGGTTCGGCGCCGGACGCGGTGAACAGCACCGAGCCGGCGTCGGGCAACAGAATTCCCGAAAGCACGTGCATCAGGGTGGTCTTGCCGGAGCCGGAGGGGCCCATGATGGCCACGGACTCCCCGGCGTGCACGGTCAGCTCCACGCCGTCGAGGGCACGGGTGGGACCGTAGGCCTTGGTCAGGCTGCGGGCGGCGAGCAGGGGCGAGGGTTGATTCATCATGCCTCCACTGTCCCGCCGAACACCCCCTGCCGGCATCGGACCAGGCTCCGAACCTAGGCCGCGGCGGGTCCACCTGTGGGATGACCCGACGAGTGGCTGGCGCTACTGCGGGACAGCGACGCTGGCGGCGACGGCCTGCAGGATCTGGTGATCCCTGGTCCACACCTCTTCGTAGGCGGTCATGAAGATGTGGTGCTTTCGACCGTCCGGGGAGTAGGCGACCCAGGCCCAGCCGCGAACGGGACCACCATCGTTGAAGCTCGCATATTCATAGTCGTAGCCACAGTGCACCCCCGGCGCTCCAGACATCATCATGGTCTCCGGGCCTCGCAGCACCTCGAAGCCATCCAGGCAGCCATGCCCCTTGTCCTCGACGAAGTACTGGAGATCCTCCGGGGGGGCCAGCCATGGCGTCCCGACCGTCTTCCAGGATCCCCTTGAGGGCGCTGGCGGTCGGCGCCGGTTCGGGTGCGGCTTCCGCCATGTACCGCAGCACCTCGGCTCCCTCTCCGTCACCAGTGCCAGGGCCACGGCGAGTTCGGTGATCCACATCGTCATGGGCACCAGACTGCCGGAGGCGAACCGCGCACGGTGTGTCTGCCTCCCGGCTTGTGGATAACACGCCAGGACGGTGGCCCCTGTGGAGACCTATACTCGACTCAGCGTCGCGTGCCGGTGGCAGACCGTGTCAGGCATGGAGGCGCCGAACCCGAAGGAGCGAGGCCATGCACACGCCCACCCCTTCGCCCTCATGTGACTGAGGGCGGCCCGGCCGAGACGGCCACCACCGAAGCAGCCGAGACGCACCGACTCGTGGCCTGGAGCCGTGAGCTGCGGGAGGTCCACCACCGCCTGCGGGCGGCCCTGGAGCAGGCGGCGTTGGACCGGAGCGAGTCCCCCGCCGTGCTGGAGCGGCATCTGGACGGGATCGGGGCCATCATGGAGTCACACTTCCGGTATGAGGAGCGCCAACTGTTGGCTGTCCTGGAGACCCTGGCCCTGGACTCCGCTCCCGGCGACGTCCTCGGGCCGATCTGATTCGAGGCCTGTGGCGCCCGGGCGATCACGGCCGCAGTCGACGTCGAGACTCGCCGAGGCGGTCAGCAGTTACCGCTCTCATGATCGGGGGAAGGCGGTGGCGTTGCGGGAGAAGAGCATGGCCACGCAACCGGCGGCCAGGACCCCGAGGAGGGTCACCGCGGCGGGCACCATGGCCCACAGGTCCCCGACGATCCCGAGCAGCAGCGTGAATGCCGCCAGGCAGAGGTAGGCGATCGTGAAGTAGCGGCTCATGGACGCGGCAGCCTTCAAGGGGTGGCGGCGATGGGACTCGCCGATCTCCTGCGTGGCGCTGAGGAACGTGAACCCGTGCCCGACGCCGGCCCCCGCCACCGCGATCAGTGCCCACCACACCTGCCCCGTCAGCAGCATGGCGGCAAAGCCGCAGATCCCGACGAGCAGAGACGACAGGCCCAGCCGGCGGCCCCGCTGGACGGCCACGTTGCGAGCGGACACCTGGACCATGCCGGCCACCGCCAGCATCGCTGCCACGATCCCACCCAGCACCGTCAGACCGTCCACACCGAGAGCCGAGCCGATGAGCCCGGGTCCCACCGACTGATAGAGGCCCACCATGGACCAGCTGGTGCCGGCGGTGAGGCTGATCATCATGTGGGATCGGGGCACGAGAGCCGGCGCCGGAGCCGGCTCCAGCGCCGGAGGCGGCACCGGGGACGCGTCGGGGATGCCGCCACTGGCTACCGTCTCCCCCAGGATCAGGGGGCCGGTGGACGGACCATTGGGGGCCGGCGTCGCCTGTGGGGCCGGGGAACGCCCGTGCACGAGCAGCAGGATCATCACAGCGGCCACGGTGGCGGCCGCCACCAGCATCGGCATGGTGGTGCCGCCGGAGAGGTCCGCCAGGAAACCGGCCAGCACGGGGCCGAGGCAGGCCCCGATCAGCGCGGTCAGGGTGACCAGCAGCGCGGTGAAGGATCGGGCCCTCGGCGGAACCGCGCCATAGAGGGCGGCGCTGGACGCGGTCATCACCACGCCGAGCGCCAGCCCCTGGATGAATCTGGCCCCCAGCAGCGTGCCGACCCCGTCCGCCAGCGCCAGCGCCAGTGCGGCCACCACGGAGGCCGCCGCCGCCAGGACCATCAGCGTCCGCGGGCCGCGTCGCTGCAGCCACCGTCCGGTGAGCAGCAGTCCGGGGATCAGGCCGCCCACGTACATGGCGTAGATGAGCGTCTGGACGGTGGCGGAGAAGCCGAGATCAGCACGCCATCCGGCGTAGAGGACCGTGGGGGCATTGACGGCGCCGAAGACGAGGACGGCGGTGGCGAAGGCGGTGATCCGCGGTACCGGCTGGGCCCTCATCGCGGTCACAGCGGCCCACCTGATACACCCATGACCTACCCTCTCGCCCTCGATCAATCCAGACTAGGCGCCCGCATGGGAATGTTGTCCGCATGTCTCGGTGCCGTTCACTCTGCTGGATCTTCACTTTCTGGAAAGGTATTGTGGGGAAAGGCATACGAGGATGGGATGGTCCATGAAATCCACGGGCAAGCAGCAGGCCGACGCCGGGCGAGCGGCCGACGAACATGCCGTCGAGCTCTGGGGCCGCGTGATCAATGGTTTCGAGGTCACCAACCGCAGGATCCACGGGGCGATCAACGAACGGTTCTCCCTGTCAGAAGCCGAGGTCCAGGTCTTGCTGAACCTGCACCGTCAGCCCGACTTCCGGGCCCCCATGGCCCAGCTGGCCAGGGCGGCATCCTTCTCGACCGGTGGTTTCACCAAGCTGGCGGACAAGCTGACCCAGCGCGGATTCGTCTCCCGCGCCGCCTGCCCCGACGACCGCCGAGTGACGTTCCTGGAGTTCACCCCCGAGGGGCGCAGGCTGGCCGACGAACTGACAGGGCTGGCTGCCCGACTCACCCGTGAGGCCTTCATCGACGTCCTCGGCCAGGACACGGCCGAGGTCATGGCGGAGGCCATGTCCGAACTGGTCCGCGCCAACACGCCACCTGATGACCAGGGTTCCGCCGTCACTCTCCCCCGGTGACAGGTTCTCCTACCACCGTGGTGAGGATGCCCCGGTGGTCCGTTCCGGGAAAGTCCAGCCGTGTGTAGTCCAGCGGCACCAGCCCCCTCAGTAGGACATGGTCGATGGCCGTGAAGGGCGGCACCCACGACCCCACCGGCCAGGTGGGCCCTGGGAACGGACCGGCAGCCGCCGCGGCGGGCGTGAACCCGCCAGCCAGGGCCCGGAACTGCGGGTGGGCATGGCTCGCATTGAAGTCCCCGGCGAGGATCAGGGGCAGGTCTGCGTGCGCGGCCTGCCAGCCGTCCAGCCCGCGGAGCGTGGCGTCCCACGAGGGGACGAAGTCGTCTCCGATCGGCGGGACGGGATGGACGCCCACCACCCGCACGGCACCCAGCCCGGGATTCTCGACCACCGCCACGGGCTGTTCGAAGTGGCGGTGGGTGGCGAAGCGCGGCAGGACGCCCTCGGACCGCAGTGGGTGAGCGGACAGAATCACCGCACCGCCCGCGGCACCTCCCTGGGGTTCGTCCGGGATCGTCTCGGTACGGTATGGCAGACCGTCCAGCGCCCCTTGCTCCTGCAGGGCATTGAGCAGGTCCTCGTCGGCCTCCACGAGGACCAGTACGTCAACCCCGCTGGCCCCGAGCGCCGCGGCCAGTGCGGCGGGGTCCACGCCGCCGTACTCGGCATTGAGGCTCAGCACGGTCAACTCGCCTGCCTCGACGCCGGCCTCCGCGCCACGCTCCATGCCAGCCCCGAAGCCGGCCCCGAGTGCACCGAAAGGCACCAGCGTCGGCAACAGCCCCAGCACTGCACCGGTGGCCAGCACGCCGGCCGCCCACCACTGACGGAACACCAGCACCAGGAGGGCAATCACCCCGGCCACCGCGCAGAGAACCGGCACGAGCGACTGCAGGGCCGGCATGACCCACGGCCAGATGATCGGCGGATGGGGCAAGACCGCCAGGAGGGCTGCCAGCACCACGCAGGTGACCAGGACCGCCCGGCGGAGGCGCCGCCGTCGGGAACCATGCGGTCCTACCACGAGGGGAACTCCTCTCACCTGCCGGATCCGCACTCACATGGGCACCGGGCGCCCACGTCCGGACACATCAGGCATCCTAGAGGTATGGATGAACCGCTTCCCGTCACGGACCCCCTGGCTCTGGAGAGCCAGATCTGTTTCGCACTGTCCGTGGCATCCCGAGGCGTGATCGCCGCCTACCGGCCCGTGCTCGAACCGTTGAAGCTGACTCATCCGCAGTATCTGGTGATGCTTGCACTCTGGCAGCACGCGCCCCTGTCCCTCAAAGACCTGGCGGGGTTGCTGCATATGGAGCCGGCCACCCTGTCCCCGCTGACCAAGCGCTTGGAGGCGTTGGGCTACGTCCAGCGGGCCAAGAACCCCGACGACGGCCGCGGCCTCGCCCTGTCCCTCACCGAGGAGGGCCGGGCGTTGCGCCAGCAGGCCGAACAGGTGCCGGTGGAAATGATGCAGCGGCTGCAGATGGACGAGGACGAGTTGAAGGACCTGCACCGGCTCATGACGACCCTGATGGAGCGCGTCCACCCGTGATCATGCGCGGCCGGGACTCACGGCCCGGTCGAGCAGCAGGTCAGAGGCCGGTGAACGCCAGCAACTCTGCCGGGGGCTGCTGACCGGTGTTCCGGTAACCCTCCAGGAGTTTCACGGCGCGCTCCTTCTGGAGCTGCTTGCGGGGGTCCAGCGTGCCCTGGCGGCTGGCCGGGCCGAACGTGCAGGAGGCGATGTAGATGAACCGCCACTGGAAGCGGAACCAGGATCCCAGGCCGGTCTTGTCCTTCACCACGGAGTAGGCCTTCTGGCGGGCGGGCCTGTTCGGCTGGTGCTGTGGGCTCTGCTCGGTCATCAGGTTCCCCTAGGGTCGGAATCCACCACGGCTACGGCGGTCGGGGACAGTCTATTTTAGTTAGCGCACTAACTGAAATCTGGATCAGGTCTTGTCCCCGGTCTCGTTCGGCCGCATGACCGGAGGCTCCTCGCCCTCCTTCAGCATGAAGTACCGATAACCCTCCTGGAAGGGCTTCGGCGGCTGACCGTGGTGGCCGTGGCCGGCGGCGTCCCAGGACTCCGTCACCCCGTCTTCGCCAGCGGCTCGGCGGATCGCCGGCGGCGGCTCCTCGTCCTGGGCCCGGTAGGCCGCAGCCACGCGCTGGGCCCGCTCCACCCGCAGCGCCTCCCGTGGGTTCAGTCCCGCCTGGCGGCTCGCAGGGCCATAGACGTCATTGGCCGCATAGCGGATCCGCCACAGTAGGCGGTATCCGAGGGACAACCCGGTCTTGTCCTTCTCCAGCAGGTGGATCTTCTGGTTCTCGTGGATCTCTTCGTCTCGCATGGCGTTCCTCCAAGGGACTGCCGATGCCGCAACACCGGCGTACTCCCAGCCTAGGACCGCCCCTGCGGAAGGTGAACGGCTGGCGTGCCGAGCGGAGCTACTCAGAGGGGCTTGGTGGCCCAATGGATCGCGAGCGTGCCGAAGAGGTGCGTCTCGTGCCCCACCCTCTCGAAGCCGGCGTCCTCCAGGAGTGCCTGGATCTGGGCAGGCGTCTTGAACCCCCGGCTGGTGGCGGAGAGGTATTCATAGGCGTCCGGCGTGCGGGTGATCAGCCGGGAGATCTGCGGCACCACGTACTTGATGTACGCCGTGGAGAACGGCTTGATGATGTTGTCCGGCGCGGGGGAGGTCTCCAGGGCGACCATGCGGCCGCCGGGCTTGAGCACGCGGAACTGTTCGGCCAGCGTGGTGGGGATGTCCGCCACATTGCGCAGCAGGTAGCCGTGGGTGACGGCGTCGAACGTGTTGTCCTCGAACGGCAGGTCCATGGCATCGGCCTCGACCCAGTCGATCTGCCTGCCACCCGGCCGATTCCTGCCGACCTCCATCATCTCGGGTGCGAAGTCGGCGCCGGTGACCTGGGCGCCATAGCGTGAACGGAGGACCTCCAAGGCGATGTCACCGGTACCGGTGGCCAGGTCCAGGACCACCGGGCGGTCCGGCAGCTCGGCCCTCTCCACGGTCCGGCGCACGAACCGAGGCTCCTGTCCCCACGTCATCACGAGGTTCATCAGGTCATACCGGCCGGCGATGCCATCGAACATCGAAGCCACCTTCGTCCCGTGGTCCGCTGGCACCCCGGCCGTCTCCGTCACATGGTCCGGCGACGCAGGTTCGGGCCGTGGGTTCTCTGAGGCTGGCTGGCGTGTGCTCACCCGCTCCACGGTAGTCGCTCCCGGCGCGAACCCTGATCGGCAAACCGCTCCACTTGGACGACAGCCGGCCGCTGGACGTCAATGGCGGTCGGCCCATGGCGGGCGGCGTTCATGGAGGCTTAAGGTGATGCCGTGACGAGCAAGCCAGCCAGCAACCCCCGGAAAATCGGCTGGGACCTGCCTCGTGAGCAGCAGGAGGCGTTGCGCAAGGCGGTGCGACTCGAGTGGCTGAGCCTGGGTATCACGGCATGCACGATCACCCTGGTCGCCTTCGTGCTGGGCAGCTCCCAGGCCATGAAGACGGCCTGGATCGAGGACATGCTCTCCACGATCCCGCAGATCTCCTTCCTGGTCTCCCTGCTGGCCATCCGCCGGTTCCGCCAGAACGCCCGGCGTCCCTACGGGGTCCACCGCGCCGCCGGCATCGGCCACCTGATCTCCTCCGTGGCATTGACCCTCGTCGGCGGATTCCTGGCCTATGAGGCCGTCAGCGGCCTGGTGACCGCAGAGCACCCCACGGTCGGCACGGTGCAGCTGTTCGGCAACACCGTCTGGCTCGGCTGGATCATGATGGGCGTGATGGCGGTCA
Source organism: Citricoccus sp. K5 (assembly GCF_902506195.1). Taxonomy (NCBI): domain Bacteria; kingdom Bacillati; phylum Actinomycetota; class Actinomycetes; order Micrococcales; family Micrococcaceae; genus Citricoccus; species Citricoccus sp. K5. Next base: position 3,185,152 of record NZ_LR732817.1, on the reverse strand, counting down.
TCGCCATTCCACCCATCTTCCTGGCTCGCGCCAAGCTGAAGGTCGCACCCATCCTCAATGACAAGGTGCTCTTCGCCGACGCCAACATGAACAAGGCCGACTGGCTCACCAACGCCGCGTCCATCGTGGGCGTGGCAGGCATCGGCCTCGGGCTGTGGTGGATGGACTACGCAGCCGCCTTCGTCATCTCGGTGGACATCCTCAAGGATGGCGTCCAGCACCTGCGGGCCGCGGTCCTGGACCTGATCGACAGGCGAGCCACCACCCCGGACAACAAGGCTCCGCATCCGGCCATCGCCGACGCCGTCCAGGCCATGCAGGCCTTGCCGTGGGTGGACCAGGCCGGCTGCCGCCCGCGGGACCTCGGCCGGAGGCTGCACCTCGAGGTCTTCGTGGTCCCCCGCTCTGGTCAGGTCAGCCTGAACCAGATCGAGGAGGCGGAGAAGGCCTGCCAGTCAGTGGACTGGATGGTCTGGGACGTGGTCGTGATGCCCGTGCCGCAACTTCCGGACTTCGTCCAGCCGAACGCCGGCTGACCCTCCCCCGCACCGCCGCAACGACGCGTGCCCAGCGACTGCACCGGAAACCTGGGAGGGTTCGCACATCCGGTACGGTCGCTGGGCACGTCCACCGTTGACCCAACTGCAGTGTGCTGCCACCCCGCACGGCGGCTGCACATGTTGTTAGGCTAGGCTAACCTCCAGCAATTAGGCAACACCCTCGTTTGCCAATGACTCGAAAGGCCGCCTCGTGTCCTCAGCACCTCTCTCCCCCACCGCCAGTGCTCCGACCCTCCGCCGGGCCACCCACCGGACCACCCGCCGTCGGGCTCTGTCCCTGGGTTCCCTGGCACTGAGTGCCGCCCTGCTCGCCGGCTGCTCCACGGGCCCGGCCGGCGGTTCGGACTCCGAGGCCTCCGGCTCCACCGATGCATCCGCGGCCTCGGACGCCACCTTCCCCCGGACAGTGGAGCACGTCTACGGCGAGACCGAGATCCCGGCCCAGCCCGAGCGCGTGGCCACCGTGTCCTGGGTGAACCAGGACGTCGCACTGGCCCTGGGCGCGGTGCCCGTGGGCGTGGCGGCCACCGAGTACGGCGGCAACGCCCAGCAGTCCACCGACTGGTTCGATGCGGCCCTGGAGGAAGCCGGCGGCGAGGCCCCGGAACAGTACTCCGAGGCAGACGGAATCAACTTCGAGGCCCTGGCCGCCACGGAGCCGGACATCATCCTGGCCGCCTACTCGGGTATCACGCAGGAGGAGTATGACAAGCTCTCCGAGATCGCGCCCGTGGTGGCCTACCCGGAGGACACCGCGGCATTCACCACGGCCTGGCAGGACTCCACCCGGCTGATCGGTGAGGCCCTCGGCAAGGAGGAGAAGGCCGAGGAGGTCATCTCGGACGTGGAGGGCCAAGTGGCCCAGGCCGCGGAGGAGTTCCCAGCCCTGGAGGGCACCACCTTCCTGACGGGCACCGTGGACCCGGCCGCCGCCGACCAGATCTACCTGTTCACGGCCGCGGACAACCGGCCGAAGTTCCTCACCTCCCTCGGCATGGAGCTGGCCCCCGTGCTCGCGGACAACGAGGAGGCCCAGGACGCCTTCTACCTCACGTGGTCCCCCGAACGCGCGGACGAGCTGGACTCGGACATCCTGATCACCTCCGCCACCGATGAGTCGGTGGCCGAGGCCATCGCCGCCGACCCGCTGCTGTCCAAGATCCCGGCCGTCCAGGACGAGACGCTCGTGGTGCAGACCGACGAGCAGGAGGTCCTCTCCACCTCGGCCGCCTCGCCGCTGTCCATCCCGTGGGCCCTGGAGAACGTGGTCCCGGACATCGCCGCCGCGGCCGAGCAGGCCGACAGCACTGAATAGCCTGGACCAAGCCACTGAACACCGTCTGATGACAGAAAGCGCATGAGCCCCTCCCTCCAGCGCCCCTCCACGGAGCACCCGCCGCCCGGCACCAGTACCCCTGGCCCGCCGGAGCGGCGGTCCGCGCCCCCGGCACGACGCCGGCCGGTCGCCGCTGCGCGTATCCGCACCCTGCCGTTCCTCGCCCTCCCGGGGCTGGTGCTGATGTTCGCATGCCTGGCGGCGCTGGCCTTCGGGGCGCGCCACGTGGACCCGGGCACCACCCTGGAGGCCCTCGGCGCGTTCCTCACCGGCGGGGGTGACGCGGCGGCGGCGGACATCGACGCGGCGGCGGCCCTGTCCCGCATCCCGCGCACGATCACCGCGGTCCTCGTGGGCGCGGCCCTCGCGGTCTCCGGCGTGGCCCTGCAGGGGGCCACCCGCAATCCGCTGGGTGATGCTGGCTTGCTGGGCCTGACCGCCGGGGCCTCCCTGGCGGTGGCGCTCGGCCTGGGCATCGGCATCTCGGCCGGCCTGGCGGGCGTGATGGTGCTGGCGATCCTCGGGACGCTCGTGGCCGCCGCGGTGGTCTACACCGTGGCCTCGGCCGCCTCCCGGCTGGGGGGCGGCACGGGCGGCGCCCCCGGACCCCTGTCCCTCGTGCTGGCCGGGGCCGCCGTGACGGCGGGCTGCACCGCCGTCACCAGCGCCCTGTTGATCCTCTCCCCCGCGGTGCTGGAGCGCTTCCGGTTCTGGACCGTCGGCTCCGTGGCCAGGTCCTCACTGGAAGACGCCGCCTGGCTGGCGCCGGTGATCGCCGTGGGCATCCTGATGGTCTTCGTGGCCGCCCCCGGGCTGGATGCGCTGGCCCTCGGTGACGAGCTGGCCCACGGACTCGGCTCCCGCCCCGAACGCCTGCGCATGGTCCTGCTCGGTGCCACCGTGCTGCTGACGGCCGCCGCGACGGCCCTGGCCGGGCCCGTGGTGTTCGTGGGCCTGCTGGTCCCCCATGCCCTGCGCCGGTTCCGCCCGGCCTCCACGCGCGTGCTCGTGCTCGGGTGCGCCCTGTGGGGAGCCGTCCTGCTCGTGCTCGCGGACCTCGCCGGGCGGCTCGTGGTGGCTCCCCAGGAGATCCACGTGGGCGTGACCACGGTGGTCATCGGCGTGCCCGTGCTGCTGCTGTTGCTGCGCCGCAAGGCGGTGTCCCTGTGAGCGCGCCGTCCCTCGAGACCACGGCTGCCGCCCCCGTCCCTGAAGCGGCGGTCGGACCCTCCCCGGCTGCAGTGGCCGCCGTGCGGTCCCTGCACTCCCGGGCACGACGCCGGCTGCTCACCGCCACGCTCTGCCTCGCCGCGGGCCTGGTGCTGGCCATGGGGGTCCGGGTCCTGCTGGGCCACTACACCGTCACCATTCCCGACTTCTTCGCCATCCTCGGCGGGGAGACCATACCCGGCGCCTCGTTCATCGTGATGCAGGAGAAGCTGCCCCGGGCCGTGGCCGGAGCCCTGGCCGGGGCGGCGTTCGGCGCCGCCGGCGCGCTCTTCCGGCGCACGCTGCGCAACCCCCTGGCCAGCCCGGACATCATCGGCGTGACCCAGGGTGCCGCCGTCGCCGCCGTGACCGTGCTCGCGTTCGGCGGGGTGCGCGGGACGGGCATGGCCGCCGCCGCCCTGATCGGTGGCCTGGCGGCGATCGGGATCGTCCTCGGGTTCTCGATGGCCGGTCGTTCCTCGGCCGGCGCCGGTTCCGGCGGGTTGGCCGGCTCCTTGGGCGGGGCCACCTTCATCGTGGCCGGGATCGCCGTGGCGTCCCTGTGCCAGGCCATCCTGTCCGGGGCGATGCTGGCCCTGTCCCAGCACGACCTGCAGGCCGCCGCAGTGTGGACCGCGGGCTCCCTCAACGCGGTCACGTGGGAGCGGATCACCCTGCTGGCCGTCATCATGATCGTGCTGGTGCCCCTCGCCGGGATCCTGCACGCACGGCTGGCCCCGGCCGACCTGGGCGGCGAGCTGGCCCACGGCGTGGGCTCCCGGCCCGGCCGGACGGGCCTCTGGTCCCTCGTGATCGGCGCCCTGCTGGCGGCGGCGGCGACGGCGGCCACCGGCCCACTCGCGTTCGTCGCCCTGCTCTCCACCCCCCTGGCCCGGGGGCTCACCGGGGGGCGGCCCTCGCTGCCGGCAGCGGCCCTGTGCGGTGCGGTGATCGTGGTGGTCGCGGACTTCGCGGCCGCCGAGGCCTTCGGCGGGGTCCGGCTGCCCACCGGTGTGCTCACCGGGGCGGCCGGGGCACCGCTGATGCTGTGGCTGTTGATTCGAAGCGGACGGAAGGCATGAGATGACACCAGAACCGGCGATCCGCCTGCGCGGCGCGAGCCTGGCCTACGGCCCGCACACCGTCGTGGGGCCGGAACGGCCCGTGGACCTGGACGTGCCGGCCGGCCAGACCACGGCCATCATCGGTGCCAACGGCTGCGGCAAGTCGACCCTCCTGAAGGGGTTGACCCGGCAGCTGCCCCTGGTGAGCGGATCCCTCGAGGTCCTCGGCCGGGACGTGGAGGGGTGGAATCCCCGCAGCTACGCCCGCACCGTCGCGTTGCTGCCCCAGTCCCCCGTGGTGCCGGAGGGCATGACGGTGGAGCAACTCGTGGACCGCGGGCGCCACCCGCACCGCGGCTGGTTCGGGGCCAGGACGGCCCAGGACACCGAGGCGATCGCCCAGGCCCTCGAGCTGGCCGACCTGGTGGGGCTGGCCGGCCGGGACGTGGCCGAGCTCTCCGGCGGTCAGCGCCAGCGAGCGTGGCTGGCCCTGGTGCTGGCCCAGCAGACCCCCGTGGTGCTCCTCGATGAGCCCACCTCCTACCTGGACCTGTCCCACCAGGTGGAGTTGCTGGATCTGGTGCGTGACCTGCCGGACCCCAGGTCGGCCAGTACAGCCAGTGCAGCCGGTACAGGTGGTGCGGCCGGTGCGGGCGAGCGGCCCCGCGCCACCGTCGTCGCCGTGCTGCACGAGTTGAACCTCGCCGCCCGGTCCTCGGACCACATCATCGCCATGGCCCACGGTCAGGTCGTGGCCGAGGGGACTCCGGAGGAGGTCCTGACCCCGGCGAACCTGGAGGGCATCTACGGGCTGGATGCCGACGTCGTGAAGGATCCACTGTTGGGCCACCCGGTGGTGCTGCCGCGGACGGCGGCGAACCGGGCCGCGGCCGAGAAGCTGGGAACCGGGACCGCGCTGCTCCCCTGACGGGCCGCGCGGCAGCGGACCGCAGGTTCCGGGCGACCACCATGACCGGAGTCCCGTCAGCGCTGGCATGATGGTGCCGTGACTCCGGCACCCGACTTCTCCCGCAAGCAGGCACAGGCCGGCCAACTGGTGCGGCTGGTTCCGGCCGGGCGGGAGCATGCCACGGTGCTCCACCCGCTGTTGGCGGATGCCGAGGTGTCCCGGCTGACCGGGACGGTGCACTCCTCCACCGGTCCGGCGCACCCGGGGTCAGAAGGTGACGGGCCTGCGGCGGACCCCGGAAGCCAGGTGCCCTGGTCGGTGGACGAGCTCGCCGAGATCTACGAGCGCTGGTCCCGGGCGGAGGACCGGATCGTGTGGGTCATCGAGGAGATCGCCACCGGACGGGTCGTGGGTGAATCGGTGCTCAACGATCTGGACGGGGGCAACCTCTCCTGCGGCTTCCGGATCTGGATCTCCGGCTCCCGGGACCGCGGCCTCGGCAGCGAGGCGGTGGACATGACCCTGCGGCATGCCTTCGAGGACCAGGGGCTGCACCGGGTGTCGCTGGAGGTCTACGCCTTCAATCCGCGGGCCCGCCATGTCTACGAGAAGGCCGGCTTCAGCCTGGAGGGCACCCTGCGCGAGGCGCTGCTCTTCGACGGTACCTGGGTGGACGCCCACGTGATGGGGATCCTGGCTGAGGAGTGGCGGTCTCGCACGAGAGACCGGCCGGGAGGGATTCCCACGGACCCGCCTCCTGCCGGACCATAGGTCCATGGCACACGGAGACATCACCCACGTCGACATCCCGGTCACCGACCATCAGCGCGCCACCGAGTTCTACGGCTCGGTGTTCGGCTGGAAGATCGAGACCTACCCCGGCTTCGAGGACTACCCCATGTGGCGGGCCCCCAACGAGGTCAGCGGCGGCGGCCTGGCCCCGCGCAGCGAGGGCTTCACCCAGCCCCGCTCCACCGTGGAGGTCGACTCGATCGACGAGACCCTGGCCACCGTCACGGCTCTGGGCGGCACCGTGATCGCCCCGAGGTCCCCGATCACCGAGACCAGCTGGTGGGCCGTGTTCCGGGACCTCGACGGCAACGAGATCGGGCTCTACGAGGGCGTCACGGACACCTCCGCCGGCTGAGATAGCTGAGATAGCTGAGATAGCTGAGACGCAGAGTCACGGGGACGCCGGGATCACCGGGTTCACCGGGTTCACCGGCGGAACGATTGCGCCGCCAGCCGAACGCGCTGGCGCGCCCTCCGGATCCAGTGCAACAGTGGGCACGGAAGCACTGACCCGAACGGAAGGACCAGATCCATGGCGAACTACCTGATCATCGGCGGCCACGGCAAGGTAGCCCTGCGGACCGCACCGCTGCTGGCGCAGGAGGGGCACACGGTCACCTCGGTCATCCGCACCCCGGAGCAGACGGCGGAGATCGAGGCCGCCGGCGCGAAGGCCTTGGTGCTGGACATCGAGACCGCCTCACAGGACGAACTCGCCCGGGCCTTCGAGGGCCAGGACGCCATCGTCTGGACCGCCGGCGCCGGGGGCGGCAGTCCGAAGCGCACCTATGCCGTGGACCGGGACGCCGCGATCCGCTCCATGGACGCCGCCCTCCAGGCCGGCGTGAAGCGCTACGTCATGGTGTCCTACATGGGCGCCACCACCCAGCACGGCATCGCCGAGGACAACCCGTTCTTCCCCTACGCAGAGTCCAAGGCCGCCGCGGACGAGTACCTGCGCAACTCCGGGCTCGACTGGACCATCCTCGGCCCGGGAAAGCTCACCCTGGACGAGCCCTCCGGCATGATCGCCGTCGGCGGAGGCACCGCGGAAGGCGCCAATCGGGACACCTCGCGCGGCAACGTGGCCCAGGCGATCCGCGTCGCCCTGGCCACTCAGGTCTCCATCGGCCAGCAGATCGACTTCGTGGACGGCGAGGAGCCCATCAACGCCGCCTTCTCCCAGCTCTGAGCACGTGACCCTCCCCTCTGGGGAATCCGTCCCGAACCCGGGCACGACGCGCGGGCCGGCACCTGCCAGCGCAGGTCCGGCCCGCGCGTCGTGCTGGTTAAACCGGACGGCCGGACGCCGGGACCGCTCGACTAGCGGAACAGGCTGATGAGGATGCCGCCCACGGCCACCACGCCGGCGATGACCACGAAGACATTCGAGGCTGTGCCGCGGAACCGGGCCAGCGCCGGAACCTTGTGGATGGCGTACATCGGCATGAGGTAGAGCACAGCGGCGATCACGGGGCCGGCCAGCGACTCGATCAGGGCCAGGATGCTGGGATTGAGCACGCCCGCCAGCCACGTGGTGACGATCAGGAAGACGCTCACGCCGATCGTGATGCCGCGGTCGCTCAGGCGCTTCCGCCGCGGGTCCACCATGGTGCGCACGATCGCCGTGGCCCCCTCTGCGGCACCGAGCCAGTGGCCGAAGAAGGACGAGGCGATCGCCGTGATGGCCACGGCCGGGCCGAGCCAGGCAATCAGCGGCAGGCCCATCACGTTGGCCAGGTGGGAGAGCACCGGCAGGTTGGCCTCCTTGGCCTCCTGCAGCCCCTCGGGGCCGAGGGCCAGCACGCAGGACCAGACGAAGCCCATGGTGAAGACGACCAGCAGGACAGCGGTGATCCGGAGGATGGAGGACGCCTTCTGCACGGATCCGGCACCGTAGCGTTCGCGGAGGGACACGGAGAACTGGGAGATCGCCGGGGAGTGGTTGAACGCGAAGACCAGCACCGGGATCATCAACCAGAGGGACATCGCGAAGTCGCCGGGAGCCGGCAGCGCACCGAAGCCGTCGAAGGACCACTGGGGGATCAGCAGGAGCGTGACCGCGAACAACACCGCGATCAACGGATAGACCAGCCACTGGGTGACCACGAGCATGACCTTTTTGCCGGCCACCATGACGGCCGACATCGCCAGGACCAGCACCCCGGACAGCAGCCACCGCGGCCAGGGGTCCAGGCCGAGCTGGTTCACCATGAGGCTCTCCACCGTGTTGGTGATGCCCACCCCGTAGATCAGCACGATCGGGTAGATCGCCAGGAAGTACAGGACGGTGACCACGCGGCCGGCGGTCTCCCCGAAGTACTCGCGGACCACGCCGGTGATGTCCTGGTTCGGGTTCGGCGAGGCACACACCATGCGGGACAGCGCCCGGTGGGAGTAGTAGGTCATCGGCCAGATCAGCACGGTGGCGATGAGCAGCGGCCACAGTCCGCCCAGTCCGGCGTTGATCGGCAGGAAGAGGATGCCGGCGCCCACGGCCGTGCCGAAGAGGCCGATCGTCCAGCTCGTGTCGAACCGGTTCCACCGGGGTGCGGCGCTGGTCTCGACGGGGGTTTCGGTGGACTGCACGGGGAATGCTCCTCGATGGACGTGGAACGATCGGTTCCGCGTGGTGGACGCCCGGGGGTCTGGCGTTTCTCTGGCCGGGCCCGGCCGCCACGGGGTGCCATGGCGGAAAGTGCCCCGTAGAGTGTAACCCCGCTCACCCCAGGAGGCTGCGATGCCCGAGTATCTGATTTCCGTGTGGCACTCCCCCGGTGTCCAGCACCGGGAGACGGGACCCTACGCGTCCGAAGAGGAGATGCAGGCGGCGTTCCAGGCCGTCGGCGAGTTCAATGAGGCACTCCGGGCCGAGGGCGCGTGGGTGTACGCCGGTGGCCTCGTTGCCCCGGATGAGTCCGTGGTGGTGGACGGCACCCGGGGTGCCGAACCGGTCATCACCGACGGCCCGTTCACCCAGGCCCAGCAGCACATGGGCGGGTTCTGGGTGGTGGACGCCGTCGGACCGGAGCAGGCCGAGGACCTGGCCGCCCGCGCGTCGAAGGCCTGCGGGAACAAGGTGGAGGTCCGCCCCTTTCAGCCGTGAGATCGCATCCGCCGGAGTCGCCGTCACCGGTGCGGGGCCCGGGATCGAACATCCGCCACGTATGCTGTGGATCCGAGTTCGGTCCGGTCTGGAGGGGATCTGTTGACGCGAGACATCACCGACGGCACGGGTCAACCCGCCCGGTCCCACCAAATGGTGGAAGCGTGACTCCACTCGGAGGCGCCACGGTGTCCCGGGAAGAAGGGGACATCCCGCCGTCAACGTCGGTCCTGATCATCACCGGCGGCCGGGACCAGCACCTGGCGCGGGTCCTGGCCGGATTGGAGATCTCGGTCCCGGCACCGAACGACGTCGTCGTCGTGTTCATGAACCAACCCACAGGGGCCGTCCCGGAATCCACGCTCGAGGTGGTGACCGGGCACGTGTCCGATCCCGACGGGCTGCCACTGGCGGCGGCGCGGAACCGGGCCGCCGCCCTCGCCCAGGGCGAGGTCCTGGTCTTTCTCGACGTCGACTGTATTCCCGCCTCGGGGACGGTGGGTGAACTGTCGCATGAGGTTCGGAGGCATCCCGGATCCCTCGTGATGGGGACGCCTCGCTATCTGCCACCCGGGTGGCAGGAGGTGGTCCCTGTGACCGAGTCCCGAGACGACGGCCTCCGTGCGGTGTCCGTGGAGCATGCCGCCCGGCAGTATCTCGGGGAGGGGCCCTCGGCGGAATGGTCCATGGTGTGGACCCTGGTGCTGGCTCTCTCCGCGTCTGACTTCTCAGCACTGGGGGGCTTCGACGAGGGGTTCCGAGGTTACGGCGCCGAGGACACGGACTTCGCGTTCCGCGCCCGGGATGCCGGGTTGGCGCTGGTGTTCAGCGCGGCCACGGTCTTCCACCAGCCCCACGGGGTCTACAGGCCGCCCTTGCACCACTTCCAGGACATCCTGGTCAACGCCCGGCACTTCAAGCAGATCCACGGTTCATGGCCCATGGGGGGATGGTTGGGCCGGTTCCGGGACCTCGGGCTGGTGCTGTGGGATCCCGCCGGTGCACAGCTGGAGGTCCTCCGGGAGCCGACCGCCGCGGAGATCGCCGCCGCTCTGGACGAGGGCTCGGCCTACTGAGGAGCCGAGCCGGGACTCGCCGCGGTTGCCACCACTGATTCCCAGGCCCGGCGATGTTCACCAGGATCGGTCAGGATGGCGGCGGCCAGCCGATCGGCGGAGGACGGTTCGTCGAGTGCGGCCGTGACAGCGCCCGACCAGTCGGCGTCCGGGTCCGCCCAACGGCACCAGGGGATCCCCGCCGCCGCGTGCGCGGCCTCGGCGAAACGGCCCTGTTCGCTGAAAGGCCTCGGCTCTGCGACCAGGACCAGTGGACGCGCGGCGCCGATGGCATCGGTCACGGCGGAGAAACCCGATGACACCACCACCACGTCCGCTTCCCGCATTCGTGCGACGGCGTCCTCAGCCCACCCGTGCAGGACGAGGTTGGTCGGCACCCGGCCGGATCCCCGGGTGGCGCCATAGACGTTCCACCGGGCCCACGGCACCCGGGAGGCCGCGCGGGCCAGGTCTGCGAGGTCCACGCCGCCACCACCGGTCCCGGTCACCACGGCGACCTGTGGCGTCACGGTCGGTCCCGAGGGTCGCCGGGCCGACCGCCGGGCCGCGATGCCCAACCGGCCTGACCGGTCCGGAACTCCGAGGAACGTGGTGTTCGCGGCGAACCGGTCCCGCCAGTCCGGTTCCTCCAGGTCCGGTCCGTAGTAGGCGATGAGGTGGTCGGACTCGGCATAGGCGAGTTCATGGGCCGGATCCGCACGTTCTCCGTGCATGCGCCGGTAGATCACCGGGTATCCGGCCAGACGCAGGAACAGTGCGGCCTCCACGGAGACATCCACCACCACGGCCTCTGGTCCCACGCGCTGTACCGCCTGGAGCAAGGCCGCAAAACGGTCCCGGATCACGCGGCCGGTAGGGGTGTAGTGCAACCGGGATGCGGGCGGCTGGCGATGACCGGGGACAACGTCGGAAGGCAACCGGGCGATCGCCGTCCCCGGGGGCAGAATCCTGTCCGCAGCCGCGGATGCCGTGACGACGGTCAGGTCGAAGGCCCCGGTAGCCGCAACCCGGGCGGCGTGGTGCAGGTGGCCAGAGCCATGATCGTGGGCGTAGTACAGGAGCTTCGGCGGGGAACTCACGTGACTGTCTCCACGGTCCGGATGACCGGGTGTCTGCCCTCATCCGGTCCTCGGCGCGGTGCGTCGATCCCGTCGCGGTTCTTCGCGGCCAGGACATCACCGAGAGGCGTCCATCCGGCGCCGGCCCCGGTCAGGGTGCCAGCGCGTTCGGCCACGTCCCGCAGCAATCCGAGGTAGGAATCCACCATCAGATCCGCACTGAACCGGCGCGACCAGGCGATCACCCCGGGCCGGGGCTTGTGACGCGCCTGTTCAATGGACTCGGCCAATGCGTCCGCCGAGTGGTGTTCTGCCAGATGCCCGGCCGAGGGTCCCACGATCTCCCCCATGGCTCCGCTGAGCAGGGCCGCCACCGGGGTCCCCATGGACATCGCCTCCACCGTGGCCAGACCGAACGGCTCGGCCCACAGCGGCGTGGCGAGGTACACCTCGCCGGAGGCGAGCAGATCCGGAAGCTGGTGGTGGTCCAGGTGCCCGCGGTAGACGGTGTCCTCACCCAACAGCGGCTCCACCGTCCTACGGAAGTAGTCATGGTCGGACACCGGTCCCGCGAAGTGCAGGTCCATCCCCGCCTTACGAGCAGCGTCGATGGCCACGTGCAGGCCCTTTTCCCCGATGATTCGTCCGGTCCATACGGCCCGCCCCGGGACGGGCCGTGTGGTGCTGCTCCACCGGTCCAAGTCCAGCCCGTTGTGCACCACGGCGATCCTCGGAAGCCGGTGCTGCCAGGCAAGCGCGTTGGCCGCAGACACGGACACCCACCGGTGATGGGGCGGCGGGACCCACGCCGGGTCGTCCACCACCTTCAGCACCTCGGTGAGGGTGGCGGGTGTGTGCAGCACGGTGACCATGGGGACGGCCCGGAGTTGTTGCAGCGGCACAGGGGACAGGGAGTTGTTCAGGACCACGTCAAAGTCGCCGGCGAGGACCCGCAGGGCCGCAGCGGACATGGCCGCATAGAGGACCTCCCGGAGCCGGACGGCATCCTGAGGGCAGCGGACCGTGGGATCGAAATGATCCGGGACCAGTGGAACCACCGTTCCTGCGGTGCGCGTTCCCTCCTTGGCGAAGACAGTCACCTGGTGGCCGCGACGGACCAGGTGGTCCACCAACAGGTCCGTGTGCATTTCCAAGCCGCCCAGATAGGGGGAACGAATCGCGTGGTGCATGTGTGCCAGGACTGCGATCCGCATGGGCACCCCTCTCCCGGTGGGCGCTGCCGCCGGTCTATCGTCCTGTCAGGTCGGCAGGAGCCCTTCCGCCAGTATGCATCAGCCGGAGGTCCTGCCGGACGTTCCTGCCAGCATTCGGTCCGCTGCCCACATCAGTGCGGCCACCACGAAGAAGAAGGCCAGGATCGCCAGCACGTAGACCGACACCCCGTCATAGCCCATGCGCGGCACGTCCAGGATGCTGTAGGGGTACCAGTCGAGCGCCGGCCCCCGCGCCAGCGTGAACGCCAGCCAGGCGAGCGGGATGATGGCCGCCAGGCCGATCCGCTTCCACGTGACGTGGCCACGGGGGTCGAACACCAGCCACACCAGTGGTGTCAGGATCGGCGTGATGATGTGCTGGATCGTGTCGTTCAGATGCTCCACCGGTGTTCCCGGCGGCGCGTCCCGCAGCAGGACGTTGAACACCACGCCGGTGATGACGATGCAGACGACCCCGGCGATCCGCAGCGCGTGGAACAGGGTGGAGGTGCGGTGCGGGCGGAGGGCCAGCAGCAGGGACGTCAGTCCCACCAGGAAGTTGGCCAGGAAGGTGAAGTAGGTCGGCTGGTTGACCAGGTGCTCCCAACCACCGGCGAAGCCGCCCGAGAAACCCGCGCCCGCGGGCAGGTCCGAATCCTTCCAGGAGCCGATGTGGAACGAGAGCGCGTTGCCCGTGAAGGACAGCAGCGCCGCGAGGGCGAACACCACCCGCCCGACGCCGGTCCAACGGCCGGCTGCCCCGGCCGCCTTCCCGGGCGGCACGGGCGGCACGGGCGGAACGGTGCGGAGCGCCACGGCCGTCAGTCCTGGTGCAGGCAGATGATGTTGCCCACGGTGTCATTGATCAGCGCGTCCGTGCCGCCGTATTCCTGCTGCTGCGGCTCGGAGATCACCTCGGCTCCCCGGGCGCGGATCTGCTCGAACTCCTCACGGCCGCCGGTCAGGGTCAGAACGAAGGCGGGCATGCCCGCCAGGCGCGTCTCGTTCTGGAAGGCCACCGCCGCACCCTCGGCACGGCCGAGTACCAGGGCGGCGCCGGCGTCCGGACCCGGCGCGCGCAGGGCAAGCCAGCGGAAGTCCCCGCTGGCGAAGTCCGTCTCCACCTCGAAGCCGAGCACCTCGGTGTAGAACGCCTTGGCGGCATCCTGGTCGTTGACGAGCACATGGGCCTGATCGATCTTCATGGCGGCTGCCTTTCGGGAGACGGTGAGGTGTGGGACGGCGTATGACCGACCCCCTGCCCAGTATGGCGTGGTCCGCCTACGCTGGGGAGGGCCGCGGCCACCTGGCCGCACCTGCCACGAGCGAGCACCACTGGAGGGCACCGCATGAAGATCGGCATCGTCATCGGATCAGTTCGCGAGGGCCGCCTCGGCGAGTCCATCGGCGCCTGGGTGGCCGAACGGGCCCGGACGCAGGTCGATACCGCGGACGTGGAGTGGGAGCTCCTGGACGTCAAGGCGTTCAACCTGCCGGTCATGGCCGACGAGAACTGGGCCCAGGACGAGAACGGGCCGGCCGAGGTACACCGCTGGCGGGACGCCGTGGCCGAGTGCGATGGCTTCGTCTTCGTCACCCCTGAGTACAACCGCAACATCCCCGGGGCCTTCAAGAATGCCTACGATCTGCTCAGCCGGCAGTGGAGGGACAAGACCCTGGCCATCGTGGCCTACGGCGGACTCGGCGGCGTGCGGGCGAACGAGGCCTGGCGGGTGACGGTGGCCGCCTACAACATGCACGTGGTCGGAGACTCGGTGAACCTGATCCGCCGCGTCGATTTCCCCGGCGGGAAGCTGGCACTGACCGACCATCATGACGCCTCCCTGACCAAGGTCCTGGCCCGCCTGGTGTCCCTCACCCGCGCGGTCACCACCGAGCGTGCCGGGACCGCGGGCAACGCATCCTGAGCGGACTCCCGGTCCGTGCTGGGAGACATTGGTAGTTCGTCCGTGCCCGCGGGCGGTCAGGCCCGCCGTCCCGTCCGGGCCAGGACCTGCTGCTGCCGGCTGGCGCCCGCCGGCACCTCGGCCGGGCGGTTGAAGACGCCCGGACCGTAGGCGGCCTCGCCGTAGCCGTCGACGGCGGCATCGACCTCGGCCAGCTCATCCTCGCCGAGCCGGTGGTCGGCGCCCTGCGAGGTCGCCAGGTCCCAGCGGTGCACGAGGAGATCCATGCCGTAGAAGTCCAGGAGCACCTGGCCGACGGTGGATTCCCCGAATGGCGTGTCCACGGGGGTGTGCACGAACGCCTCATCCCGGACCAGTGCCGCCATGGCCGCGGCGTGATGGTCCCACTGTTCGGCCGGCGAGCCGGGCACGAGGGGGATCTCCCGTCCGTGGCGGATCACGAAGTCCCGGTGGGTCTGCATGAGGTGGTCAAGCACGTCGGCGGCGCTCCAGCCCTCACAGGGACTGGCCGCATCCCAGTCGGTGACGGCATGGACCACCTCGGCCAGCGGTGCGGCGTGGCGATCCCAGGTTCCGGCGAATTCATTCATGCGATCATCGTGCCGGGTCGGCCGGGGCGAGGTCCAGGGTCTGCCCCTTCCATCCGGCGCGGAGCCAGCGGTCATGGCTGGCCACGACGACGGCACCTGGGTACCCCGGGATGGACGCCTCCAGCTGCGTGGAGAGCAGCAGCGAGAAGTGGTTGGTCGGTTCGTCCAGCAGCAGCACGTCCGGCGGGTCAGTCAGCAGCACGGCCAGGTCCAGCCGACGCCGCTGCCCCACCGAGAGGTCCCGGACACGGCGGTGTTCGTCCCGCCCGGCGATCAGGCCGAAGGTTCCCAACGGCACCCGCTGCGCGGTGGCGTCACCCACCGCCTGTCGATACGACTCCGCGACGGTCGCATCCTCTGCCCTCCGCTCAGCCTCGGTGAGATGCTCTGCGTCCTGGCCCAACAGACCGATGGTGAGCCGGCCGGTGGTGGTGACCGAGCCGGCGTCGGGCGTCAGGTCTCCGGCCAGGATGCGCAGCAGCGTGGACTTTCCGGCGCCGTTGGGCCCGGTGATGAGCAACCGCGAGCGCGCGCCGAGGTGCACCGAGACGGGGGCCAACCGGCCGTCCAGGGCCACCTCGGTGGCCGCTAGGACCGGCCCCGCGTCCGACGCCGGCCGTCCGGCTCCCTGCCCACGTGCCGTGGGGAGGTGGTCACCGCTGGATTCGCCGCTGACAGCATCACTGGACGGGGCAGCTGCGGCCAGCCCACCGAAGCTCACGACGGCGGGCGGCCGGCGGACCTGGGATTCCTCCAGCCGGGCCAGCGCCGTGGCCGCCTCGTTGACGCGCCGGGAGACCACTTTGGCATTGCGGTCCGCATAGAACTTCTGGGCCATCTTGCCCTCCGTGGGAGGCGGGCGGTCAGCGTTGCCCACGGTGTGGTTGTCCTTGACCTGCTGGCGCAGCCGCTTCAGCTCGGCCTGCTCGTCCCGGTACCGACGCTCCCACCGCTCCCGCTCGCCGATCCGATGCAGCAGGTAGTCCGTGTAGCGCCCGCCGTAACGGGTGAGCCCGAAGCCGGAGCCCGTACCGCCGGCGTCCGCGGCGCCGGGAACGTCCCGGTGGAGCTGCGGGGCAGGGTCAAGATCGAGCAGGGTGGTGGCCACGTCGTCGAGGAACGCGCGGTCATGGCTGGCGATCAGCACGGGGCCGGACCAGCCGGCGAGCAGGTCCACGAGCAGCGCGGTGCCGCGGGCGTCGAGGTGGTTGGTGGGCTCGTCCAGCAGCAGGGTGTCCGGGCGGCGCAGCAGCAGCCAGGCCAGGGCGAGCCGGGACAGCTGACCACCGGAGAGGGACGAGGCCGGCCGGGTGCGCGGGATGCGTGCCAGGTCGAGTCCGTCTACGAGGCGGTCCACCTGCTGGTCCACATCCCACGCCTGGGTACGGGCGGCCTCGGCGAGGGCGCGGTCGTAGGCGGTGGCGACCTCGGAGGGGCTGGCAGTGTCGGTCGGGGCCGCGTCCGACCGCACAGCGGTGGTGCCGTGGGCACCCGGGGCGCGGGCCGGCGTCGTGCCCGGGCTGGCGCTGTCGGCGAGCGCCTCCGCGAGCCGAGCCACCTGCTCCGCGACCGCGCGGACCGGGGCCGTGGCCTCATCCAGCACCTCCTGCACGGTGAGGTCCAGGGCGAAGGGCGGCTGCTGGTGGAACAGCCCGACGCTTCCAGGGACGGTGACGCGGCCGCCGTGATCATCGTCCAGGCCGGCGATGATGCGCAGCAGGGTGGACTTGCCGGTGCCGTTCTCGCCGATGAGGCAGGCGCGTTCGCCGGAGGCCACCGTGCAGGAGACATCGGTCAGCACGCGACGGTCCGGGAAGGACTTGGAGACACCGTCGAGGGTGAGGTGGTCCACGCCGCCGAGGGCGGAGGCGACGGGGGTGAGGGCTCGGCGCCGGTCTAATGACTGACCGGAGGAGCGCAGATCAGCGGAGGGCATGGAGTGGGGATGGGTCATGAGGGAGTCCTGGTATGCACCGGCAGGGTCCCGCCGGGCGGTGCCTCGGGCGCGGGAGGGGCTGGACTCAACGCTTCATGGATTGAAGCGTAGCCGACGCGCCGTCTGGCTGTCACTGGGCACTGGCCAGGTCCCGGCGGCGGTCACCATGCTGGACCTATGACTGATTCCACTGCTGACACCGCGTCCGCCTCCACCCGGGACCTGAAGGCCCTCGCTCTGGTCTGCACGCTGACTCCGTCCCCGAAGCCTTCCAGCAGCGAGCTGATGGCCCGGCACGTGCTGGGCGAGTTGGAGAAGAACGGAGTGGCCACCTCCTCCGTCCGGGTGGTCGACCATGACGTGAAACCGGGCGTGCAGGTGGACATGGGTGGCGGGGACGAGTGGCCCGCGCTGCACCAACAGGTCCTGGACGCGGACATCCTCGTGCTCGCCACCCCCATCTGGATGGGTCACCCGTGCAGCATCGCCCAGCGGGTGATCGAGCGGCTCGACGCGGACCTGTCCGAGACCGACGAGCAGGGCCGGCCGATCATGTACGACAAGACGGCGATCGTGGCCGTGGTCGGCAACGAGGACGGCGCCCACAAGACCATCGCGGACATGACCCAGGCCCTCAGCGACATCGGATTCTCTGTTCCGGCGCAGGCCGGCACGTACTGGGTGGGCGAGGCCATGCAGACGGTGGACTACCAGGACTTGGACGAGGTCCCGGAGAACGTGGCCTCCACGACCGCCGGGGCAGCACGCAACGCGGCGCACCTGGCGCGGCTGCTGCGGGCGGATCCGTACCCGGCGGGTTCGTGACCCGGAGCCGCACGATTCGCGGCCGTTCAGCGCGAACCAGGCCACCATCACCACGGCTGCGGTGGGCAGCGTGATGGACACGGGCCCGCCGCGGCTCAGCCACCGAGCCAGCTGATGGCGGCGGCCAGGAGGAAGCCGGCAGAGGTGATCAGTCCGGTCCAGGCGTGGGTGATCTCGAAGGCCTCGGGGATCATGGTGTCGGCGATCATGGTGAGGATCGCACCGCCCGCGATGGCCGTGATGGCGGCGATCACCGCGGGCGGGGCCGCGCCGAGTAGTAGGTAGCCAGCGGCTGCGGACAGGGCGCTGATGATCGCGATGCCGCCCCAGACTCCGAACACGTAGGCAGGGCCGCGGCCGGCCTTTTTCATCCCCGCAGCGCTGGAGAGACCTTCGGGGAGGTTGGAGATGAACACGGCTGCTACGACCGCGGCGCTGACCCCATTACCGCTGAGCAGGCTGACGCCCAGGACCACGGATTCGGGTACTCCGTCCAGAAGGGCTCCGATCGCTATGGCCAGCCCGCTACCGCCCTGATCCTCGTTCGAGGGCTGTTGACGCTGGGAGCGCTTGCGGTGCCGGGCGCCGAAGTGGGCCAGGGCCAGGTTGGCGAGCATGTACACCACCGCACCGAAGGCGAAGCCGACCACGGCTGGCCACAGCCCACCAGTGTGCGCTGCTTCGTCGAACAGTTCGAAGGCCACGGCGGAAATCAACACGCCCGAACCGAACGCCATCACGGAACCCACGACCTTGGCAGGAACGTCGACGAACCAGGCGATCGCGGCGCCGATGACCAGGGCGGCCCCGGCGAACAGTCCCCACCCGGCAGCGGCCAGCGCGCTGGTCACCGGACGTCCCGCAGGTTCGCGATGACGCCAAAGTCCTTGGTCTGCTGCCCCATCAGTTCCTCCAGTCCGTGAGCCGGCAGACGCCTCCGTGTTGGCCCAGGAGCTATTACCACCAGGGCGGGCCGGGTATAACTGTTTACATGCTGTCGGATCCTTGAACCAAGATGTCACGTACCACCAGAGTGCACCGGCAACGGGGGATCATGGATCCATGACCACCCAGGCGATCGATCAACCGCGCGGCCGCCGCGCCGAGATCGCCTTCGGCATCCGGTTGTCCCTGCCGGCCGGTCTGGGCATGTTCCCGCTGGGTGTGGCCTTCGGCATCCTGGTGATCCAGTACGGGCTGCCGTGGTGGATGGCCCCCGCCCTGTCCATCGCGGTCTACGCCGGTTCGGTGGAGCTGCTGCTGGTGGGGCTGATCGCCGCGGCCACCCCGCTGGCCACGATCGCCGTGACCACCCTGCTGGTGAACTTCCGGCACGTCTTCTACGCCTTCACCTTCCCGCTGCACGTGGTGCGGAACCCGCTGGCACGGGCGTATTCCGTCTACGCGCTCACGGACGAGTCCTATGCCATCACAGCGGCCAATCCGCGCGGGTGGACGGCCCCGCGGCTGCTCGCGACCCAGCTCGCCTTCCAGTGCTATTGGGTCTTCGGCGGGCTGGCCGGGGTGCTGTTTGCCTCCGCCCTGCCCGGTCCGATCGACGGCCTCGAATTCGCCCTCGTGGCCTTGTTCATCACCCTGACCCTGGACGCCTGCCGGACACGGAATCAGGTGCCCTCCCTCGTCATGGCGCTGGCGTGCTTCGCGGCCGCCCACCTCATCCTGCCGAGCCAGTCACTGTTCGTGGCGATGATGCTGTTCGTCGTCGCCTTGGCCGTGCGGTACGCGCTCTCCCGGCAGCGCGGCCAGCCGGAGAAGGAGACCACCGTTGCCTGACCTCGGCTACGTCATCGCCGCCCTCGTGATCGCCGGCGCCATCACCGTGGCGCTGCGGGCCGTGCCCTTCGCCGTCCTCAAACCCCTGCGAGAGTCCCGGCTGGTGCTGGCCCTCGGGCTGTGGATGCCGGTGGGGATCCTGGCCATCCTGGCCGCGTCGACCTGGGTCGGCACCTTCACCGGTGACGCCGGGATCCAGTGGGCGACGGCGGCCCACGCGGCCCTCGCGGCCGCGGTCACCGTGGCGGTGCACCTGCTCTGCGGCCGGCGGACCCTGCTGAGCATCGGGCTAGGCACCCTGACCTTCGTTCTCCTCGTCAACCTACTCTGACCCCACATCCGAGTCGCAGGAATTGCCCCTGATTCCATAGCATCAGGGGCAATTTCCGCGACTCAGTTCGGAGGGGTCACGCCCGTCACCCGATGCCGCACCGCCACCGCACCGCAGGCGAAGCGGCGCTCAGCCTCGAGTTCGAGACCCAGCCGGACGCCGTCGGGAAAGACGGGGAGCCCGCCGCCGATGACGATGGGCAGCAGGACCTGGTCCACCACGTCAACGAGGCCGGCGCGCAGGGCGTGGGCGGCCAGGGTGGGTCCGCCGATCATGATCCCGCCGCCAGTGGAATCCTTCAACTCACGCACGGCGTCCGGATCGAAGGCACGCTCCAGCCGGGTCCGCCGGGTGGACACCTCGCCGAGCGTGGTGGAGTAGACCACCTTGTCCGCGTCCATCCACCGCTGGGCGAACTCCGCGTAGACGCGCGAGGCCGCGGCGAAGTCCGGGTCCGTCTCCCACACGGTCATCAGGTCATAGGTGGTCCGGCCGTAGAGGTGCAGGTCCACGCCGAGCAGCATGTCGTTGGCGTACTGGTGGACCTCCTCGTCCGGTTCGGCCCAGGAGAAGTCACCGTCCGGGTCGGCGATGTAGCCATCCAGGGATCCGATGGCGGAGTAGATCAGCTGTCCCATCTCAGGTCCTTCGCTCGTGTCGATCGTCTCAGTCGGCTCAGTCGTCCTGCTCGGAGCCGAGTCCCGCGAGCGGCGCGTAGGCCGCGTAGGTCACCCCGCCGGAGAAGACCCGGGCCTCCACCCTGTGCAGGCCCGTCCCGGGGTGTCCCTCCGGGAAGAAGGACCGGCCCCGGCCCTGCCAGTACGGATAGACGAATATCCGGTACAGATCCACCAGTCCGGCCCCGATCAGGGCGTGGCACAGGGTGATGCTGCCGGTGACGATCACGTCCTTCCCCGGCTCCTCCCGCAGGGCACGCACCGCCTCCAACGGGTCACCGGAGATGACGGTGGTGTTGGCCCAGCCGGGCTCGGTGAGGGTGGAGGAGACCACGCGCTTGTCCGCCGCGTCCAGGCTCGCGGCCATGCCGGTGGTGTCCTCGGTCTGCTGCGGCCAGTAGCCGCGGAAGTCCTCGAACGTCTGCCGCCCGAGCAGCAGCACGTCTTCCTGCTCGGTCTGCCGCATCATCTCGGCGGCCAGCTCCTCGTCCTGGTCCGAGGGATCGAACCAGGGATCGAGCATCTCGACCCGGCCGTCCAGGGTGGTGTTCTGGGTGATCACGATCCGCATGAGCCCTCCCGGTTTGGTTGGTCCTCCCACGCTAGGGGCGCAACCCTCACCGCGCGTCTCCGATCCTGCCGGATTCCCCCCCTCGCCAGATCAGTCCGTGTGGACCGCGCGGTCCACCGCGTCCCGAATCAGGGCACCAGCCTCCTCCGCCCCCAGGGCACCGGCCAGCACCCGGGTGTTCAGTCCCTCGGACAGTGACACCAATGCCAGGGCGGTGGACTGCACCCTCGCTGTCTCCGGTGCCACCTCCACCTCAGGGGCCGGTTGTCCAGCACCCCGCGCTCCCTGCGCCCCCCGCGCTCCCTGCGCCTCCCGCGTTCCTCGGGCTGCAGCAAGCAGTGTGGCCGTGACCTCTACGCGGCCCTGCATGGCCTCCACCACCACCGCGGCGATGCCCGGATGGGACACAGACTTGGCGAGATAGGTCGCCCACACCGAGGAGCCGACCCGCAATCCCTCGGTGATCGGGAGGGGGGCGCAGAGGAAGTCCGCCAACGCGTCGCGGACCAGCGCGGGCTCCCGGGGGGATGGATCCGGGCCGTGGTCCTGCTCGGCCGCGGACACCATCGCACGGCAACCGAACACCACCAGCTCGTCCTTGCTCGTGAAGTAGTGCTGCACCCGGCCGATGGACACACCAGCGGCCTCCGCCACCGCACGGAAGGACACCCCGTCGATCCCGCGTTCGTGAATGACCTGCCACAAGGCCAGGACGATCTCCCCTCGGCGTTGCTCATGGTCGACGATCTTCGGCATGACGCCACTTTACAGTACGGACGACTTGCATCACCATTGCAGTATGGACATATTGGTAAAACGCAAACGCGCACCGTCGAGCAGCGATTCCGCTCCACCCGCCCGTTCCGGCGACTCCGCCAGCAGCGCCGCCACCCCCTCAACCGCACGACGCCGGCCCCGGCACCCCGGTCGCGGGCGCCGGATCCTCCGGTGGCTGGGCACCGGCCTGCTCGTGGTCCTGGCGGGGATCGGGCTGGTCGCCACCTGGAACTTCTTTGCCGGCCCTCCCGGCGTCGGCCACTTCCGCAGTGCCGAGGGTCGCAGCGACTACCTGTCGGCCTACGAGGACTCCATGAATCGGTTGCCGGAGCCCACGGACACCCATGACCTCCACACCAGCCACGGCACGATCCGCGTCTACGAGTGGGCCACGGACCAGAACCGCGGCGAGACCCCGATCCTGCTGGTTCCCGGACGGGCCTCCGGCGTGCCCATGTGGATGGACAACCTCGAGAACCTCACCGAGGAACGCCGGGTGCTGGCCTTCGATGCCCTCGGTGACTCCGGCCTGTCCGAGCAGGCGGTCCCCTTCGCGGATTTCGCGGACCAGGCTGGCCCGGTCGACGACGTGGTGTCCGCACTCGCCCCGGAGGGCGTCCACCTGATGGGCCATTCGTTCGGCGGCGCCGTGGCCTCGGCCTATGCGCACCAGTACCCGGACCGCACCGTCACGCTCACGCTCCTGGACCCGGTCTTCACGCTGGCCAACCCCTCCCCGGAGATGCTGTGGTGGAGCGTGGTCGCCTCACTGCCGGGCCTGCCGGGGGCCTGGCGGGAGACAGCCCTGGAGCGCATCGGCGGCGCGGAGATCGACTCGGAGGAGGATCGCGACGAGCCGATGACCCGCATGATCACGGCAGCCACCGCCCACTATCAGGCAGCCCTCCCGCAGCCCTCGCCCCTGACCGAGGACGAGCTGGAACGGCTCGACATGCCGGTCTACGTGGCCCTGGCCTCACGCGACTCCCTGGCCGGTGGCCCGGGCGCGGTGGAGCGGGCAGAGTCACTGCCCGATTCCACGGTGAAGGTCTGGCCGGACACCACCCATTCGCTGCCCATGCAGGCCGCGGGTGAACTCGAACCGGAGCTGTTGAGGTTCTTCACGGATCAGGACCGCTGAAGGATCGTCACCACGTGCTCATCCTCCACGGCGGTGAAGTCCGCGTAATGCTCGCCGACCGACCGGAAGAACCGGGGCGTGGCCACCACGACCACCTCATCGGCCTCACCGCTCTCCTTGATCGCGCTGACAGTGTCCCGGGCGGCCACCGGCACGGCCAGCACCACGTGGGCGGCACCGAGGTGGCGGGCCACGGAGCAGGCCACCCGGGCCGTGGCGCCCGTGGCCATGCCGTCATCCACGATCACGGCCGAGGCGCCATGGAGGTCCAGTGGCGCCCTGCCCGCCCGGAACAACGCCCCGCGGCGCTGCAGAGTCTCCTGCTCGCACTGCTCCACCTCGGCGATCTGATCCTCCGTGACGGCGAAGTGCCGCACGATCGAGGCATCCAGCTCCCGGGCGCCCTGCTCGCCGATCGCCCCCATCGCGAGTTCTGGGTGGGCGGGCACCCCGAGCTTGCGCACCATGATGACGTCCAGGGGCGCACCCAGTTCCCGCGCGACCACCTCGGCCACCGGTACGCCGCCGCGCGGCAGGCCAAGCACCACGGTGGTTCCGAAGGAGGGCCCGACGCCGGCGCTCACCCCGGGCGCCCCGGTTCCCCCGACGCTGGGGTTCGGCATCCACCCGCGGGAGGTGAGGTGGGCGGCGAGCTGCCGGCCGGCGTCGTACCGGTCTGTGAATTCCGCCATGGGTCTCCTCAGGTGCCTACGGGTTCCCGCCTGCGGGTCGGTTCAATTCTTCGCGCCAGCCTGCCTCCTTCTGGATGTACTCATTGTCCGCGAAGTCGGCGAAGTCCTCCTCCGTCTGCACGCGCCGGACCTCCAGCTTGGACCCCGGCCCCAGTGGGCACTTGCTGGCCCAGTTCACCGCGTCCTCCCGGGTGGGGACCTCGATCATCCAGAACCCGTTGAAGAGGGCCTCGGTCTCGCCGTAGGGGGCGTCCGAGACGGTCGGCGGGTCCTGGGCGAAGTCGAGCACGAAGTTGGCCCGGTCCTCCGGATAGGCCAGCCCCTCGCCGCCCGTCATCACTCCGGCAGCCATCAGTTCCTCGTTGTAGGCGCCCATCTGGTTGAGCATCTCCTCCATCGGCATACTCTTGGAGGCCTCCACCGCGGCGTCGGTGGCCCGCATGATCAGCATGTATTTCATCGTGCTCAATCCTCTGATCCGGGCCGCATGGTGCACGTGATGATGCACTTCGGACGTGCGCGCCCGAGCCGAGGTTAAGCCCCACGCGGGCCCGGTTCCAGAGTTCGCTGCCCGGCGCCCGCCACGATACCGCGAGCTGGCCTCCGTCCTGGTGTCAGGCCCTTGCCGTGCCGACGAGCGCCTTGGTAGACCGGAGGGATGCGCCTGGAGAACCTGAACTTCGATGCCCGTGATCCGCGCCGGCTGGCGGACTTCTGGGCGGCCGCCCTGGGAGCGGAGCCCCTCACGGACAACGAGGCCGGCGTGGAGGTCCGGCTGCCTCTGGCAGGCGGCCGCTTCCTCGACCTGTGCTTCGAGCGCGTCACCGACCCCTCGCCGGCGAAGTCCCGGCTGCACGCGGACCTGACCGGTGGGAACGAACAGCGGCAACAGGATCTCGTCGAACGACTGCTCGGCCTGGGCGCCACGCACACGGACATCGGGCAGGGAGACGTCCCCTGGGTCGTCTTGGCGGACCCAGAGGGCAATTCCTTCTGCGTCATGGATGAGCGGCCGGCATACCGTGGCAGCGGCCCGATCTCCGCCCTGGCCCTGGAGAGTGCCGATCCCGAGCGGGATGCGGATTTCTGGGCGGTGGCCACTGAATGGGTTCGGGTGGAGGGTGAGGCACCGGCCTCCCTGCGCCACCCCTCCGGCACCGGCCCCGTCCTGGAGTTCCTCCGTGAATCGGGTCCGAAGCGCGGGAAGAACCGGCTCCACGTGGATGTCCGTCCCGGGCCCGACGACGGCGCCGTGACCGACCAGCTCCAGGCGGCGGGAGCGCGGCTGCTCGTCGACAACCCGGAGTGGCCGTGGTCAACGTGGGCTGACCCGTCCGGAAACGAGTTCTGCGTCCTCGACGCGTCTTAGGCGCCTGCGGATTTTCCGTACCAACCGGCCACGTCCTGGGGCTCGGGCCAGCCGTGGCACGCCTCCCCGCCCGGCCATCCCTCCGGAGACTGCTGCCAGGACTCCTGGCGGCCGTAGGGCAACACGTCCATCAGCCCGAAGACATGGGACACCGTCTCGAGGCCACGACCGTCGGTGTGCCAGGTCCGGTAGACGTCCTCGCCATCCCGCAGGAACACGTTGAAGGCGTATCCGGCATGTGGTGGGGCGCCGACGTCGGCCCCGAAAGTGCTGTTCGCCGTCGAGTACCAGCTCATCCGGTTTCCCACCCGACTGCGGTAGGCCAGGGCCTCGCCGATCGGCCCCTGCGTGACAACCACGAAGCGCGCGTCGTAGCTTTCCAGGAACTCCAGGCGGGGGAACTGTGAGGAGAAGAAGGTGCAGCCGCCGCACTGGTACTCGGCGCCGTCGTGCCACATGTGGCTGTAGACGATCAGCTGGTGCTTTCCTCCGAAGAGGTCCACGAGCCGGACCGGCCCGAAGGCCCCCTCCAACGTGTAGTCGGGCATCTTCACCATCGGCAGCTGTCGCCGCTGCGCGGCGATGGCGTCCAGTTCGCGGGTGGCGGCCTTCTCGCGGCGGCGGAGGGCGTCGAGCTCGGCCTGCCACGTCGCTTGGTCGACGACGGGCGGAGTGACCGGGGCCGAATCGTAGTGGGAGAGGTCGGTGATGGTCATGGCAATCCTTCGGGAGGGGCAGACCGGGCATGCAGGGGATCTGCGCGCGTGCCCCCACGGTAGGCCGCCCCATTCCGCCGCGTCCCCTCCAGATCTGCGGTGCTCGCCCCCGACCCTCGGCAGAACCAGCGGGTATCCAGCCGGCACCCAGCTAAGGCACGGATTCGTGACAGGCGGATCCGCGAGACTGGAGAACATGGATGACTCCCCCAAACCGTCGGCGCCCTCCACCGACCTGGAACGGCTGGGCGCCGGGACCGGGATGGACCTGAGCACCATGCCGCCGGGCCTCGCCCAGCGACTGGCCACCATCGGCGCCGACTTCCGGCAACTCAGTCTCGAGTACGAGTTCGCGTTGCGCGAGGTGGAGACGAAGATGCACATCCTGCAGGACGAGTTCCTGCACCTGCACGACTACAACCCCATCGAACACGTCTCAACCCGCCTGAAGACCCTGGACTCCCTGGTGGCCAAGGCCAATCGGCGCGAGTTGCCCATGGACCTGGACATCTGGCGGCGAGAGATCCTGGACATCGCCGGGACCCGGGTGACCTGCAGCTTCCGCCGGGACGTGTACCGCGTCTTCGACCTGTTCACCGAGCGCCAGGACGTGGAGGTGATCTCGGTGAAGGACTACATCGCCCAGCCCAAGGCCAACGGTTACTCCTCGTTGCACGCCACCGTCCGCGTGCCCGTCTACCTCTCCACCGGGGTCATCCTGATCCCGGTGGAGATCCAGTTCCGCACCATCGCCATGGACTTCTGGGCCTCACTGGACCACAAGATCAAGTACAAGTACGACGGCGAGGTGCCGGCCGACGTCGCGGATGAACTGCAGGAGGCGGCGCAGGCCGCCGACGACCTGGACCGCCGGATGGAGAACCTGCACGACCGCGTCCACGGCAGCGGCCCCACACTGTTCGTGTAGGGCCGCTGCGCCAGAGCGGGCTTTAGAACGGGTAGGGCGCGATCTCCGGGCGCATCGTCAGCCACTGGACCTCGGTGAAGGCCTCGATGTTCGCGGTGTAACCGCCGAACCGTGCCCCGTTTCCGGAGGCCTTCATCCCGCCCATCGGAGCGTTGGACTCGTCCGCCACGGTCTGCTCGTTGATGTGCACCTTGCCGGCATCCACCAGGTCGGCCAGCTTCATGGCCTGGCCCACGTCCCCGAGGATGCCCAGGGAGAGCCCGTACTCGTTGGCATTGATGATCTCGGCGGCTTCCTCGATGCTGGAGAAGGACATCACCGGGGCCACTGGCCCGAAGATCTCCTCGGTCCAGGCCGGATTCGCCGCATCCACCCCGGAGAGCACCGTGGGCGCGTAGAACAGGTTCTCGTAGGTGCCGCCGGCCTCGATGTTCGCCCCGGCATCCTTGGCACCGCGCACGATCCGGTCGATGTTGTCCCGCTGCCGCTCGTCGATGATCGGGCCCAAGGCGACCTGGCCCGTGGGGTCGCCCACGGGCAGGTTCTCGGCCTTCTCCTTGAGTGCCGCCACGTACTCCTCCCGGAGGGACTCGTGCACCAGGTGGCGTCCGCTGGTCATGCAGACCTGGCCCTGGTGCATGAACGCGCCGAACGCGCCGGCGCTGGCCGCGGCAGCCACATCGGCGCCGGGCAGCACCACGAGGGCGTTGTTCCCGCCCAGTTCCAGGTGGGCACGCTTCAGGTTGCGGCCACAGGCCTCCCCGACCTTCCGCCCGGCCGCGGTGGACCCCGTGAAGGACACCACGCGGATCTCCGGGGCCTCGGACAGGGCTGCGCCGGCATCGGCTCCTCCGGTCACCAGCTGCAGCACCCCGGCTGGCAGGCCGGCCTCCTCGAAGGCGCGCATGATCATCACGCCGCCGCTCACGGGGGTGCGCGGATCCGGCTTGAGGATCACGGCGTTGCCCAGCGCGAGCGCGGGAGCCACCGAGCGGATGGAGAGGATCAGCGGGAAGTTGAACGGGGAGATCACGCCCACCACGCCGGCCGGCACCCGGCGGGCGAAGGACCAGTGCGCCTCGTCCGAGGTGAGCACCTCACCGGCCGGGTGGTGCGGCAATCCGGCTGAGTCGAAGCACTCGTTGGCGGCCACGTGGGTCTCCATCGCGGCCTTGCCCCCGATCGCTCCGGTCTCGCGCTGGATCCAGGTGTTGAGCTCCTGGACGTGGTCCTCGAAGACCTGGCCGGCCCGGCGCAGCACGGCGGCCCGCTCCTCGGGCTTGGTGGCGGCCCAGGCCTTCTGGACCTTCGCGGCGCGGGTGGCGGCGGCGAACACGTCCTCGCCCGAGGCCATCCCGGCCCGGCCCAGGACCGTGCCCGTGGCCGGTTCGACGATGTCCACGGGATCGGCCGAACCCTCGGTCCAGCCGTCGGTGTAGATCTTGCCGTCCCAGACGGATGGATCGAGAAAACTCATGACGCTCCTGACGTTGGTGGGGATAGCTCCGAGCCTACCCATGCCGCCCGGCTCCGGCAGGGAAGAATGGCCGCATGGAGACCTCCCTGACGCTCGTCGTGGACGCCGCCAACGTGGTCGGTTCCGTCCCGGACGGCTGGTGGAGAGACCGGTTGGGCGCCACCTCCCGGCTCCGGGACCACCTCGCCATCCTGGCCCGGGACGGCCTCGAGGTGCCCGACGCCGGCCCCGGGACACCGCGGCCCCGTCCCGGGATCGTCCTGGTCGCCGAGGGCAAGGCCCGCGGCCTCGAGTCGGTGGAGGGGGTCCAGGTGATCGACGCCCCGGGCGAGGGCGACGACGAGGTGGTGGCCGTCGTCGGGCGTCTGTTCGCCGCCGACCCCGGCCACACGGTGGTGGTGGCCACCGCGGACCGGGGACTGCAGGACCGGGTCCGCGCCCTGGGGGCGGGCGTCATGTCCGCGCGCGCCGTGCGCCATCGGCGCCGGGGAGCTCGTCCGGCAGCCCCCGCGTCCGCCGCGGAGTGCCGTGGCCGTGACGTGGGTTCAGCCCGGCGTCACGACCGTGCGGTCCGGCGCAACCGGGTGTTGACGAACTCGCCCATGCCCCAGCGCCCGAGCTCGCGGCCGAAGCCGGAGCGCTTCACGCCACCGAAGGGCAGCCCGGGCAGGGTGGTGCCGTGCTCGTTGACGTAGGCCATGCCCACAGCCAGCCGATCGGCGACCTCCTGAGCCCGGCCGACGTCGTTGCCCCACACCGACCCGCTGAGGCCGAAGCCCACGTCATTGGCCAACTGGACGGCCTCCTCCTCGGAGTCGACGCCGTAGACCATGGCCACCGGGCCGAAGATCTCCTCGGAGTAGGCGTCCATCTCCGGGGTGATCCCGGTCAACACCGCCGGGCGCATGAAGGCACCGTCACCCTCGAGGGCGTCACCGCCGGTGTGCAGGGTGGCGCCCTGCTCCACGGCCCGCTTGACCTGGTCCACCACGGTGTCCCGCGCCTTCACCGAGGACAGCGGGCCCACCCGGACCCCCTTCTCCAGGGGGTCGCCGATGGTCGCCTCGGAGAAGACCGAGGTCACGGTGGCCACGAAGTCCTCGAGCTGGGAGTTCAGCACGATCATCCGCTTGGGAGAGTTGCACGCCTGCCCGGCATTGGAGAGCCGGGCCTTGGCGGCAGTGCGGGCCACCCGGCCGACGTCGGCATCCTCCAGCAGGATGAAGGCGTCCGATCCGCCGAGCTCCAACACGGCCTTCTTGAGGTTCTTCCCGGCCGTCTCCGCCACGGCGGCGCCGGCACGCTCGCTGCCCGTCAGGGACACCCCGTGGACGCGGGGGTCGGCGATCATGGTGGCGATCTGCTCGTGACCGGCGAAGACGTTGATGTACACATCCTCGGGCACCCCGGCGGCATGGAGGATCTCCTCCATGACCTGGGCGGAGGCGGCACAGATCTCGGCATGCTTCAGGATGACCGTGTTGCCCGCCATCAGGTTCGGCGCGGCGAACCGGGCCACCTGGTAGTAGGGATAGTTCCACGGCATCACGCCCACGAGCGGCCCGACCGGCTCCGTGGTGACCAGCGACTCCTCGGCACCCTGCGGGTCCAGCGCCTCCGGCTCCAGCAGGTCCGGCCCGTGCTCCGCGTACCAGCGGTAGATCTCCCCCGCGAGCTGCGCTTCGCCGATGGCCTCGCTCAGGGGCTTGCCCATCTCCGTGGCGATGAGCCGGCCCAGCTCCTCCTTGCGGTCCTCGTAGGCGTCGGCCACCCTGGTCAGGATCTCGGCACGCTCCCGGACCGCTGTCGAGCGCCAGCCGGGGAAGGCGGCGTCGGAGCGGTGCAGCACGTCCTGCACCCCGGCCTCGTCCAGTTTCGGGAACTCTCGTTCGATCGCTCCGGTGGTCGGATTCGTTGTGCTGTAAGTAGCCATACCCCCACCCTGTCGGACTGGTGGAGTGCTGCCAACCCATACCGAGCACATCCGAGCATTCCTTCGCGCTTGGCGAATCCGGCTGAGCGTCAGGCGGGTGGCTTGAGTCGGTGGGCTTCAGTGGGACGAACCGGCCCCGAACACCGCGCCGGACCACGCCGGACCGCAACCGGACCGCACCGGTCTGGAGACCTGTACGGCCGGCGTCGGGCGCTCCTACGCTGGACGGACCGCGCACCCGACTCCACCCGATGAAAGGGGTCATCATGGCCGTCTGCGACACCTGCGGCAACGACTACGACAAGGCGTTCACCATCACCATGGGCGAACGGCAGGGCACCTTCGACAGCTTCGAATGCGCCATCCACACCATGGCACCGGCATGCGCCCACTGCGGCTGCCGCATCCTCGGCCACGGCGCCGAGGTCTCCGGCACCATGTACTGCTGTGCGCACTGCGCCGAGCACTCCGGAGCCACCGAGATCACCGACCGCGCCTGAGCGGGCGCGGTCGGGGCTGACCGCGGTTGACCGGAGCTCACCGGGGATGGCCGGCGCTGACCGCGGCCGTATTCCCACTATGCGTCTTCTCACGTGCACGCCGTTTTAGTTGACGTCTCAACTATTAATCCGTCAGGGTGGATCAGTGCCGCCAACCGGCGCGCACCGATCCAATGTTGAGAGGACGCCGTCCATGACGACAGCCACCGATTCCCGCCTGCTGCCCCTGCCCACCCCGGTCCGCGACTGGGGGCTTCTCGTCACCCGCGTGGTCCTCGGCGTCGTCCTGGTGGCTCACGGCTGGCAGAAGTTCACCGAATGGGGCATCGCAGGCACCACGGCGAGCTTCCAGGAGATGGGGGTTCCCGCCCCACCGGTCTCCGCACTCATCGCCTCCATCGTGGAACTCGGCGGCGGCATCCTGCTGATCCTCGGGCTGTTCACCACCGTGGCCGGCATCCTGGCAGCTCTCACCATGCTCGGCGCCGTGCTGTTCGTGCACGCTCCACACGGGGTCTTCGTGGCAGGCAACGGCTGGGAGCTCGTGGCCGTCATCGGCCTGGCGTCCCTGGTCTTCGCGCTCGTGGGCCCGGGCCGCCTCAGCCTCGACACCGTCATCGCCGGCCGACGGACCGCTACGCTGACGCCGTGAACAACCCGCCTCACTCCAGCCAGCCAGCATCCAACCAACCTGGATCCGACCAACCTGCGGGCCTCCCGGCCATCATGGATTCCGGGCTTGAGTACACCCTGACGCAGCACGGCCCGGTCTCCTCTCTGGACGAGGCGGCTGCGGCGCGCGGGGTCGATCCGGGCCGGCTGATCAAGTCACTGGTGGTGCGCCGCGGCGAGAACGACTTCCTCTTCGTCCTCGTGCCGGGCGGCCGCAGCATCTCCTGGCCCAAGCTGCGGGCACTCTTGGGGGTGAACCGTCTGTCCATGCCCTCCGCTGCTGAGGCCCTGGAGGTCACCGGGTACCCGCGCGGTTCCATCACGCCCTTCGGCGCGACGACGGCCTGGCCGGTCATCGCCGACGTCGCACTCTCGGGGGTGCAGGTCTCCATCGGCGCGGGAGCTCCGGGCGCGGCCGTGACGGTCGACGCCGACCGGCTCGTCGCGGCGCTCGGCGCGAGGCTCGCGGACGTGACCGACCCGGAGTAGGACCCGGAGAAGCCGGCGTCTTCCCGGAACTCCCCAGCAGATGTTCACGCCGATGACACTCGGATGTCCCTTGTCTTCGCCGGGCCGGGCCACCATCGTGGATGTCACGGAGGACGGCCCCGAGATCACCGCCGTCGCGTGCCGGGCCGCAGATGGCAGACAGAAGGGTGCATGAAGCATGGACACAGAGATCGACCTCGGCTGGTTCATCCCCACGATGGGAGACACCGCGCGGATCGGGGACCCCACCGCCTCCACGCCGCCCAGTTTGGATCTCTTCACCCACATCGCGCAGACCGCAGAGGACGCCGGCTTCACCTATCTCCTCGTGCCCGTGATGCCTGAGTGCTACGAGGCGTACATCTCCTGTGCCATGGTCTCGGCGCGGACGCAGAAGATCGACATGCTCGTGGCAGCCCGGGCCGGGTTCATCGCCCCTCCCGTCATGGCCAAGATGCTGTCCACCTTCGACCAGCTCTCCGGTGGCCGGTTGCGCGTCAACCTCATCACCGGTGGCGACTCCGCCGAGATGGCCGCGGACGGACTGTTCTATGACCATGACGAGCGCTACGACGTGCTGACGGAGACGGTCGAGATCCTCAAGGACGCCTGGACCCGGGACGAGCCCTTCGACGTGGAAGGACGGTACTTCACCGCCCGCGGCGTCCACGTCCAGCCCCGGCCGGTCCAGGCACCTCATCCGCCGCTCTACCTCGGCGGGATGTCCGAGGCGGCCCGTGAGCTGTGCGCCAGCCATGCCGACGTGCACCTGTTCTGGGGGGACACCCCCGCGAACATCGCGAAGAACGTGGAGGACATGACGTCCCGTGCCGCGGAGAAGGGCCGCACCCTGGACTTCGGCATGCGCCTGCAGGTGATCGTCCGCGAGACCGAGGAACAGGCCTGGACCGCCGCCGAGGATCTGATCTCGGCGGCCAGCGCGGAGCACCGGGAATCGGTCCAGGGGCGTTGGAGTGAATCGAAGGCCAACGACCGCATGAAGGAGCTCGCCCAGGCTGACGGCCACCTGGTGGACGAGCACCTGTGGAGCGGCATCGCCACCGTGCGCCACGGCGCGGGCATCGCGATCGTCGGCACCCCGGAACAGGTGGCGGACACCATCGCCGAGTTCGTGGATGCCGGTTGCTCCAGCTTCTGCCTCTCCGGCTACCCGCACGCCGAGGAGGCCGAACGTTTCGGCCGCCTCGTCATGCCATTGCTCCGTGAGCGCTTCGCCCTGAAGGGCGCCGGTCTCAGCGGACAGGTCACCACTCCGGCATTCCAAGGCACGACGCCGGCCGCGGCCCTGGTGGGATCAGACGGCTGACCGAAGAACGGGTTGCCGCAGGAGGGTGCGCAGCTTCTCCGGTGCGGTTTTGCGGGGATCGCTGAAATAGACCTCGTGGTGGGTGCCCGTCATGCGCAGCCTGTTGTCGGGGATGAAGCCGTGGTGCATCTCCTCCAGGACCGGCGCCTCGTCGTCGAAGGAGCCCACGTGCAGGGTCTGCACGCAGAGGCCCTCCTCAAGGGTGGCCAGACGGACGTCGTCGAGACGCACCGGCGGGCCGGCGGCGGACTTGGCGCCCTTGGACCGCACCGCCTCGCTCGCCGTCTCCACCATCTCGGTGGCGATCCATTCCGGGACCAGGATCATCATGGTCCAGTCCCACCGGGACTTGTCCCTCGCCGTGGTGAAAGCGTCCATGTCCTCAGACCACCACAGACCCTCCAGTGGGGGCACCACATAGTCCCGGTCGAGTTCCCGCTTGGACGCGAACTTCAGCGTGTACGCCATCGGGTACAGGGCCTGTAAGGCCTCGGCGTAGTCCGGTGCGGTGTTGGGATCCCCGTGGCCGTCCACCATGAGGTAACGCAGCGGAAGCACCTCGACGACTCGGAAGCGGCCGCGCGTGGCCCGGTACGAGTCGAGGGTCCTCTTGAAGTCAGTCTTCTCAGTCATGCCTCGCCTTTCCGTGCCACTGGAACGCTCGGCCTCAGGCGGCAAAGCCGCTGTGGTGCCCGAGGATGCCATGGTGTCATGCTGGCACGGTGGCGCCGGCCGTCCGCGACTTCCCGGACTCGTCGCCGTAGCGTACCGAGAACCGGAGCAGAGAGGCGAGCAGCGTGCATTCACTATGGCTGGACACCCACCCCGTCCCCGCCGCCGGGGCGGACGAGTTCGTCCCGGGGACCGACTATGACACGGTGGTGGCCGGCGCCGGCCTGACCGGCCTGACCACGGCGGTGCTCCTGGCACGTGCGGGCCAGCGGGTTGCCGTGCTGGAGGCCCGCACGGTGGGGGCGGCGACGACCGGCAACACCACGGCCAAGCTGTCCCTGTTGCAGGGCACCACCCTCTCCAAGATCAGCCGGCACCAGTCGGACCGGGTCCTGCGGGCCTACGTGGAGGGCAACCGCGAGGGCCAGTCATGGCTGTTGCGGTACCTCGAGGAGCGCGGCGTCCCGTTTCAGAGGCGCCGGGCCTACACCTACGCCACCAGCCCCCAGGGCACGGAGGCCCTGCGGCGCGAACAGCAGGCTGCCGAGACCGCCGGCCTTCCGATCACGTGGACGGACGAGACCGAGCTGCCGTTCCCCGTGGCCGGAGCGATCGTCCTCGAGGACCAGGCCCAGTTCCATCCGATGGAGGTCCTGGGCGCCCTGGCCACCGAGTTGCGCGAGCGCGGCGGGACCCTGATCCAGGGTGTCCGCGTCACCGGGGCCGGGATCGGCTCCCCCCTCACCGTGGAGACCACCCACGGAGAGGTGCAGGCCGACCACCTCGTGCTCGCCACAGGGACACCAGTCCTGGACCGCGGCGGTTACTTCGCCAAGCTCCTGCCCCAGCGGTCCTATGCCCAGGCCTACCGCCTCCCCGGATCACCGAAAGGCATGCCACAGGGGATGTACCTCAGCGCGGACGCCCCCTCCCGATCCCTGCGCACCGCACCCCTCGGCGACGAGGAGTTGCTGCTGGTAGGCGGCAACGGTCACGTGGTCGGCCGGCAGGATTCGCCTCGGGCCGCAGTGGAGGACCTCGAGGCGTGGACCGCGGAGCACTTCCCCGGTGCTCAGCGCACCCACTCCTGGGCCGCACAGGACTACCGCTCGGCCAACCTCATCCCCTTCGTCGGCACGCTGCCGCGCGGAGGCGGCGGGATCTACCTGGCCACCGGCTACAACAAGTGGGGCATGACCAACGCCGTGGCGGCGGCGCTGGCCATCACCGCCGAGTTGCTGGGCGGCCAGATCCCCTGGGCCACCACCCTCGGCCGGCGGCTCACCACCCCGTCCGACCTGCTGACCGGGCTGAAGGACACCCTCGGCGTCGGCAGGGAGGCGACCACCGGCTGGGCCTCGGCCGAACTGCACCCGCTGCCGGAGAGCCCCCCGGCCGAGGGTGAGGCGATCGTCGGCCGTCAGGGCACCACTCCCGTGGGGGTGTCCACCGTGGACGGCACCACCCGAAAGGTCTCGGCGGTGTGCCCACACCTGGGCGGAGTCCTGCGGTGGAACGATGCGGAGTGTTCCTGGGACTGCCCGCTGCACGGATCCCGGTTCAGTGCCGACGGGGCCCTGCTGGAGGGTCCGGCCGTCCGGGACCTGCCCACCGTTCCCCGCTCCGACTGACCCATTGCCCGGCTCCGGACCCGGAGCCGGGATCCCGTCCCGAGCGTTCCGGCGTCAGCCCTGCGCGGCCGCCCGCGCGGCGACCCGCCGTCCGCTCTCTCAGCGGCTCACGCACGGTCGCCTCCGCACGGTGCTGGGGCGGAGGCCACGCACATACCGGGGTGGTCAGTGGCCGAGCAGACGGCGCGGGGTGTTCCACAGGACGTTGCGCATCCACTCGTCCCCGAGTCCCCAGCCCACGAGGGCCTCGATCTGGTGGCTGTAGGGGTAGGGGATCGAGGGGAAGTCCGTGCCGAAGACCACCTTGCCGTCCAGTGCGGCCATGCTCTCCGGGTAGTCCGCCGGGATCGGGGCGCGCAGCTCCATCGCAGTGGTACCTACCATAGTGGTGTCGAGGTAGACGTTCGGATGCTCGGCGGCCAGCTCGGCGAAGGCCCGGTAGTCGGGCAGGCCGGCGTGCGCGATCACCAGCACGAGGCCGGGATGGCGGTCGGCGAGCGCCTGGACGGGGCCTATCCCGGTGAATTCGCCCCGGTGCGGGCCGTCGCCGCAGTGGATGACCACCGGTGTCCCCGCCTGCTCCAGGAGCGCCCAGCCCTCCACCAGCGCGGGGTCCAGTGGGGAGAACCCGCCGACCTGGACGTGCACCTTGAAGGCCCGCGCTCCGGCCTCCAGGGCGTCCGCGACCTGCTGTCCCGCGGACGCACCCTCCGGCTCCGGGTAGAACGTGGCCGAGTGGATGGCGCGCGGATGGGATGCCGCGAAGGCGGTGGAGAACTCGTTGAGCCAGGACGCCATGCCGGGCCGGTGCGCGTAGTTGAGGGTGGTGTAGGCGGTGACGCCCAGCGCGTCCAGGCGGCGGACACGCTCCTCGATCCCCTCGCGGTAGGCGATGGGCCACGGCAGTCCACCGTCCTCCCCCTGCCGATCGAAGAACGCCCAAACCTTCTCCTGGACGGTGTCCGGCATGAAGTGCACGTGCAGGTCCACCAGGCCAGGCAATCCCAGCGACTGCAGGTAGGGACGGACCTCCTCGTCCGTGCGGGGTGGCGGGGTCTGGGTCACGGGATGGCTCCTCCGGGAGGGGACGACGGGGTGGGGTGAGTGGATCGGGTCCGCCGAACCGGCTCTCACCTGCTGGCATCCTACGGGTCACGGTCCTGAGGCCATCCGCGCCCAGGCCATCCGAGCCCATAGAATGTCACCCGTGCCCGGCCCCTCGCAGCGACCCCCCGGCCGTCCGCTGCGCCGGCGGCCCCCTTCACGTTTCCCCTTCCTGGCCGTGTCCCTGGCCGGAGTGTCCGTGGTGCTTGGTGCCATCGGCCTCCAGCAGGTCACCGCCCAGCCCACGGAACCGATCACCTTCGTGGTGGACGAGGGGCTGCCCCATGGCATCACCCAGGAATCGGTGGAGGCCGCCGCCGAGGGGATCGCGCTGGGCCATGAGCCGTTCACCCTGCACGTGGTCGAGCGCGAACTGGAGTGGGACGAGTACAGCAACGGCGAGACCGGTGATGCGGACATCATGCTCTCCATCGGGGACGATCCCGAGGACCCGGACCTCTCGCTGCATGACGCCACCCGCGTGGCCTTCGCTGGGGAAGACTATGGCGACGACTACTCGACCGCTGCCACCATCCGTGAGACCTTCGTCAACAACCGGACCCTCGGCCACGGACCCCACTCGATCATCGGCGCCGCCCTGACGGCCGCAGACCTGAAGTTCGACCCCGGCATCCGCACCCCTCTGCTGTGGGCCCCCCTGGCCGCGCTGCCGATGTTCATCGCCATCCTGGTCATGTACCGCTGGATCGGCCGGCGCCGTGACGAGCGCGCGAGGTACCGGGCCTTCGGCGAGGCCCAACTACGGCTGGCGCGGGCCGTCCTGGAGCTGGAGACCCTGCAGCTGCGGGTGGAGGTGGCCGGCTCCCAGCACGATCCGAACCTGCACGCGACGCTGCAGAATGACTGGAAGCGGGTCCGCGATCTCACCCGTGACCTGGCCCGCACGGAGCAGTCCCTGGTGGCGGACCTCGACCGCACCTCTCCGCCTCTGAAGGCGCGGACCCCGGAGCAGCTCGAGGCCGATCTCCAACAGTTCGCGGCGGACACCCTGGACCTGCAGCGCCGGGCCGACGTCCTGGCCCAGGCCGCCGAGGTCCGCTCCGGCCATGCCGGGACCCGGTCCGTCCTGGATCGGCTTGCGCTGCCGCTGCTCCAGTCCATCGACGAGGTGCTCGCGCATCAT
This sequence comes from Citricoccus sp. K5, assembly GCF_902506195.1. NCBI lineage: Bacteria > Bacillati > Actinomycetota > Actinomycetes > Micrococcales > Micrococcaceae > Citricoccus > Citricoccus sp. K5. Next base: position 3,147,603 of record NZ_LR732817.1, on the reverse strand, counting down.
GACCGCTACCCGTCCGAGGCGCGCGCCCTGGAGGCACACCGAGCGCGCCTGTTGGCCATCGCCCAGGAGGTCGCGGACCAGCACGCGGACGAACAGGCTGCGGGGCTGGTCTCCCGCCACAGCGACCTCCTGCAACGGTGGAACGCCGTGGAACAGGAAATCCGCGCCACCGCCCTGCGGATGTCCCGGCACGTGGCCTCACCGAAGACCATCCCGAACGCCACCCACGTGCGGACCCTGAACGAGGCGGTGGACGAGCGTTCGCGCGCCAGGGTCTCCGCCGCCACGGCCGGGGCCACCGACTCCTTCGCTGGCCTGCGGGCAAGCCTTGGCCTGGGCCATGGGGTTGACCTCGGCCCCCTGCAGGCGACCGAGCGGGTGCTGGAGCTGATCGATCGCCATGCGGAGCACGGCCAGCCGGCGCCGCCCCCTCCGGCGTCGGCAGCCGCAGCCAGGATCCCCTACGGCCTGCTCGTCCTCGTACTGCCGTTGTTGTTCTCCCTCGGGGCCGGATTCGTGGTCTCAGCGCAGATCGAGGACAGCCACATCCAGTACGGTCGGACCCTCACCGGTGACCGGCCCCTGGCGGGTCTGCAGGTCTACGGCGATCCGGCGGCGTTGGCCGGACCGGTGGCGCCCCGGGAGTCCGAGCCGCAGACCCAGGCGGACAGCCTGGACCTGGAGTACGTTCGCGAACGCATGGCGAAGTCCCTCGAATACAGCGACGAGGGCGCACTGCTGCCGGCCGACGTCGAGCTCACGGTTGCCCTCCTCCCATCGGAGCGGTACATCGACTATGCACCGGACCCGGAGTATGACCATCGCATCGCCATCGACTACTGGGACCTGCTCGAGGCGCAGCAACGGGTGAAGCAGGACGTGGCCGCAGAGTTCCCGGAGGTGCTGGATCCACGGACGGGTGACGTTGCCCTGGGCCAGGCCATCCTGCCCGTGTGGATCCTCGACGACGGCACGTACGCGTTCGACAATTTCCTCACCGGCGAGTTCAGCGTGGGCGTCAGCAGCCGCATGGGTGCCTACCACTTCACCGGAACGGAACCCACGGTGCGCGGCACCGGTGACATGGCCGATGTCTCCCTCGGTTGGTGGGTCGCCTACGAGCTGGAGGACCTCGGACGGGCCATGGAGTACAACCGCCTCACCGTGGACAACGTGAGCCCGGCAGCGGTGTTCTGGGCGGTCTTCCTCAGTGCGTGGACCGGGATCCTGACCGTCATCATGCTCGGCCTGGCCGTGGTTGAAGCCGGCCGGCGCCGCGTGGGCACCGCAGCGGTCCGCCGTCAACTGGCCGGGCTGCGGACCGACCTCGAGCAGCTCGCCCTGGGCCTGGACCTGTCCCGGTTGGACATGGTCGCGGTGTTCGGCCTGGACTCGGCGACCGGTGGCCGAGCCGAGCAGGCCGACCAGCGGCTCTACGAGTCCGCACTGGTCACCGCCTGGCGCGAGGTGGATGTCCTGGAACGGCTGCCGCGCCGGGAACAGCGCGGCGAGGCATGGGAGGCCCGCGTCCGCCACGTACGCCACCTGGTGACGACCCTGACCACCCAACAGGCCGATGTGGCCCGCCGCGCCGACGAGTTGCTGCGCAGCCAGCGGTTCGGCTGACCACTTTCCGGGCAATTTCCGGGCAAGGTCAGGACAACCACACCAATCGTGCCGGGCCACAGTGATGATCACTGTGGCCCGGCACGATGAGAGTGGCTACGGAACCGGATCAGTACCGGGCGGCCGTGCCCATCATGTTCCAGGGGCTGTAGTCCACGTCGGTGACGGAGACACCCTCGGTGTAGTTGCGGGCGTGGGCGATCTTTCCGTCACCCACGTACACAGCCACGTGGTAGATGCCGGAGGCCGACCCGTTGTTGGACCAGAACACCAGGTCACCGACCTGCAGCTCGTCCAACCCCACATATTGGTTAGCCCCGGAGTACTGCGCGCCGGAGGTCCGCGGGATGTCCACGCCGGCCTGAGCGAAGGCGCTCTGGGTGAATCCGGAGCAGTCATAGGCGGACGGCCCGTTGCCGCCGTAGGTGTAGCCCACAGAGGAGTCATTGGCGGTGGATACGGCCCAGTCCGCCGCTGCTCCGTAAGAGCCGGATGTCGAGGAGTAGGAGGCCAGCTGGTAGGTGGCACCCTCGCTCGAGGATCCGGCCGAGGCGCTGGAGTAGTCCGAGGCAGAGCTGGACGATGAGTAGGTGGAGGAGGCCGAGCCGGTCGACTCACCCTGATAGCTCCAGTCCTGGTAGGACGAGGCCTGCTGCGAGCCATCGTTGGCGGAGGCGGGTGCCACCCCGGCCAGCAGGGCGCCGGCAGCGGTGGTCACGCCGAGGGCGCCGACGGTCAGGGAGCGGCGACGGCGGGACCGGCGGGCCTGCAGCTCGGCGGCGAGGCGGTCACGGCGGGTGGGGTAGTTCATGGATTCATACCTTGATTGACGACGGTGTACGCACGGCGGTCCCCGGATCCGGGCAGCGCCCACCCCGCGGCCTTCACAGGCTGGAATGGGTCACCGTCCGGCATCCGCTGGGGTTATCGGACCGTTACTTAAAGGTACACACTCGTTATTAAATCGCAACCTTGCGGCCGCCTGAACGGCACCTGAACGTCATCCGGGTCCTGCCAGCCCGGATATGCCCGCAGCGCGCGACTCCCACCGTTATCACGCCGTGACCAGGCGCTCCGGCACTCCCAGGGTCCGCCAGATCTTCACGCAGACATACAGGTCCCAGAGGACGACTCCCCAGATGACCACGAGATAGAGCACGTCCACCCAGTCCGTGGCCCTGGAGGTCTGGATGATGCCGGAGTCGATCGCGGGGTCGATGACCTGCTGCGTCAGGACCAGCACGGTGAAGAACACGCCGGCCACCACATCGAGAGCAGCCCGGGCCGCCAGTCGAGGCCGAGTGGTGCGGCCCTGGACAATCGTCCAGATGCCCAGCATCGCCTCCACGGCGAGGAGTACGTAGTAGGCCGGGAGCCAGAAGGTCCACAGGTCCTGGTTGACGAACGGTCCGCCATCGTTCAAGTGCCCCACATAGAAGAACGAGGTCGGGATCAGCGGCACCAGAGCCAGGAGTACCAGCATGACCAGACCACCGATGGCCTCCGAGCGGGCCTCCCGTGCGTGGACCACCTCGATCTCCAGGTCGTCGACACTCCAGTTCCGGACTCCGTCCCGTGCAACGGCGGCCCGGTCCCGAGGCTGGGCAACGCGTTCGAAGACCCAGAAGAACAGGGTCACGGATCCCAGGAGCCAGAACATCGCACTGATCAGCGGCCCCACGATCTGCCCGATCATCGCCCCGACATGACCCTCGGGCTCCGTGGTGGAATACACCACGATGTTGACGATCAGGGAAACCACCAGGACCACCGGCACCAGCCACTGCAGTGAGCGGACGTAGACCGGGTACAGCTCGGGACCGATCAGGTAGTTCGGGGCGCTGCGATACCGGGCGGCCAGCCGTGCCGGGTCACCGAGCTCCTCCAGGGCGTCACGCTCGGCGGCGGCCTCGCCGGCACCGGTGGCGAGCCGTTCCTCCTGCATGTCCGAGATCAGGGCGGCCAACTCACGGGAGATGTCCCCGCGCTGTCCTTCGGGCAGATGCGCGACGACCTGGTCAATGTAGCGACGGGTCAATGCGGTCATCGTGGTGATTCCTTCCAGAGGGTGGCCATGCTGGCCGTCAGTCGTGTCCATTCGTCCCGGAGCTCGTCCGCCATCCCGGCTCCGTCATCAGTGAGGCTGTAGTACTTCCGTGGGCGGGGCTCCTCCGTGTTCCACTCCGCCTTCAGGAGACCCTGCCCTTCCAGTCGGCGCAGCAACGGATAGAGCGTGTTGGCCTCCGCGTCCATCCCTGCGGACGCCAGGTACTCCAGCAGGGCGTACCCGTAGCGAGGGGTTCGGCAGGCCAACAGACAGGAGACCACGAGGGTGCCGCGCCGCAATTCCTGCCGGTGGGTGGCGAGGGCGGAAGCCAGTTCTTCGTTCACGCCTCACACTTTACTGTGTGTCACACACTATTACAACAGAGAAGGATGTTTTCGGCTCTTCATGTGATGCCGGACCGGTCCCGTGGGCTACATCAGGGGGACACCGCGGTCAGCGGTTCGTGCCGCGCTCCGCGGGGGTGATGTCATAGACGAGGCGGGCCCATTCCCCGACCTTCTCGGCGGACCGCAGCCGCAGCCGGTCCCAGAACACGTCACCCGAGAACAACGGTTTCCCCCGGGCCAATGTCACCGGTGCCATGGTGATGGCGATCCGGTCCAACGCGTCAGCCGCCAGGAACTGGGCGGCCAATCCTCCCCCGCCCATCATCCAGATGTCCCCGCCTCCGGCTGCCGCCCGGATCTCGGAAAGGTGCCGTCCGACGTCGCCGTCGAGGATCCGCACGTCAGCTCCCGCCGGGACGGGCAGGTCCCGGGTGGAGAACACGAACACCGGCTTCCGCCCCATGGACGAGGCCCACTTCTCCGGATGGGCCACGAGGTCCTCGACCGCAAGCACCCATTCATAGGTGGTGGAGCCCATCACCATGGCGGCAGCGGAGCCCATGAAGTCGGTGATGTCCGGCTGCTCACCGGGGATCTGGAAGAGCCAGTCCAGGGAGTCGTCCTCGGTCGCGAGGAATCCGTTGAGGGTGGCGGCGGTTTCGTAGATGACGGCCATGCGCGCACGGTAACAAACGCCCGACGCCGGCCGGCAGGTCCCACAGCCGGCCACCGGTCCCGCCGGTCTCGGCAATATTCCGTGCGACGATCCCGTTATGCCGGACATGACCTCGCGCCACGCCAGCCTGCCCCTGTCCCTCCTCGACCGCGCCAACACGATCGAGGGGTTCACCGAGGCCGAGGTGCTGAAGAAGGTCATCGCCCGGGCCCGACGGTCGGAGGAGCTGGGATACTCCCGATTCTGGGTGGCCGAGCACCACGGCGTGCCCGGCATTGCCGGCTCCGCCCCGACACTGCTCATGTCCGCCATCGCCGGGGCCACGGATCGGATCCGGGTGGGCTCCGGCGGGGTCATGCTGCCGAACCACCAGCCCCTGATCGTGGCAGAGCAGACCGCCACGCTCCAAGCCCTGCACCCGGGACGCATCGATTTGGGTCTGGGCCGTTCCGTGGGCTTCACCCCGGCCGTCCGGGCGGCGCTGCGCCGGGACAAGGAGGCCGCGCAGCAGTTCCCAGAGGACCTCGCCGAACTGCTGGGGTTCCTCGGCGGCACCGGGCCGTTCACCGCACGCCCGCAGGATCATGCCGTCACCCCGGTGTTCGTCCTGGCGACCGGGCAGGGACTGCGCTGGGCCGCGGAGGCCGGGCTGGCCGTCGTCGTGGGCGGGCCCTCCCTGTTTCAGCGCAGCGGCCAAGCGGGACATGAAGGCCTTGCCCGTTATCGCCGCGACTTCCGCCCCTCGCCATGGTTCGCGGAGCCCTACGTCATCGTCTCGGTGAACCTCGCCGTGGGGGACACCCGCGAGGCGGCGCGGGACCTGGTCCTACCGGAGGCCTGGGCGCTGGCCCAGTCGAGGGTGAAGGGCGAGTTCCGCGCTCTGGAACCCATCACGGACATCCGGGCGAGGCTTCGCGGCGAGGCCGACGCCGGCCCGGTCACCGACCGCGACCGACGGCGCGTGGAGGAGAACCTCGCCTCCGGCATCCACGGCTCTCCGGAGGAGATGCACGCGGCAGTGTCGTCCTTGGTGGACTTCACCGGTGCCGATGAGCTGCTGGTGACCGGAGGCATGAGCGATCCGGCCGGCCAGCGCCGCTCGGACGAACTCGTGGCGGGGCTGTTCGCCGGAGAGGGCGGCCATCCGTCCTCAGGCCACGGCGCCTGACCTCAGGCCAGGGTGGCGTCCACGGTGATGTCCTTGACGCCGGCGAGCGCCTGGGACACCGGGCACTGGTCCTTGGCCTGGTCCGCGATCTTCACGAAGTCCTCGGTGGAGATCCCCTCGACCTGGCCCTTGACGACCAGCGTGATGCCGGTGATACCGACGCCGGCCTCGAAGGTGACGTCCGCGGTGGTCTCCAGGCGGGTGGGGGCGGTGCCGTTCTCCTTGAGCATGTTGGAGAACTGCATGGTGTAACAGGTGGAGTGGGCGGCGGCGAGCAGTTCCTCAGGATTCGTGGTGGCTCCCGCCTCCTCGGCCCGGGCCTTCCAATTCACGTCAAAGGTGGCGGCCTTGGACGTCTCGAGGGCGGTGGTCCCGGAACCGGTGAACAGGTCACCGTTCCACTGGGTGCTGGCCTTGCTGACGATCGGACGGGGCATGGAGTTCCTCCTGTTAAGTCTGGTCATAGGTCGGTGTGAGAGGTCCGCAACGAACACGAAGCGCTCGTAGCCGTATCTTCCACACCACTGAGGCCACCGTAACCAGAATGCCTCCGGATTGTCAGTGCTCAGAGGTCTATCGTCGGTACACTCGGCGGCGGTGCCCTGCGGAGGAGGCACGCGTCAGTGACCGTCCGAAGAGGGAGCGGCATCGTGTGGTTCTTTTTCCTGATTGGCGCGGCATTCCTGGTCTTGGGCCGGGGTGCCTACGCCGGGTGGAACCGCCGGTGGCTCTCCCGCCCCCTCATCTACGCCGGCTACCTCGGACCGGCCATGGTCCCCATCGGCGCCGGCCTCATCCTGATGGGGCTCTCCACTCCCGTGGCCGATCTCTTCGCCGCCGGAGGCCCGTCGACGGCCAGCGGCATCGCCTGGTCCGTGGGCTTCTTCGGTGGGCTGACCCTCGTGGTCGTCGGACACTTCATGGGCACCTCCGGCATGCCCGCCCGATGGCGGCCCCGCTGGGTCCGGGCCCTGGAGGGCCTAGCCCCCAGGCCCGGGGGGCCCGTACCCGTACCAGGAGACGTGGCGCCGAGCTGGTCCACGGTGGCCATCAGCACGGAATTGGCCCCCGTGCCGACCGGCTACGCCCCACCGCTCGGACCGATCCCCCAGCGTTCGGTGCAAGCCGTCGTCAACGCCGCGTGGGGCGGAGCCCGCTCCTTGCAGAAGGACCCGGCGCAACTCGAACTGCTGCAGCGGCTGAACCTGCTGGACGGCAGGCTCCATCCCACCCCGGCCGGATCCCTGATGGCTGCACGGCTCTACTGGGAGTCCGCCGCCACACTGGTCATCGAGGCCTCTCCGCCGGGCCGCCGTAGCGTGGTGGTGACGATCGTGGACCATGACATCGCGGTGCTCGAGTTCCGTCAGGACTGGGGCCGATCTGCCGAGCCCGGTGCCGGCCTGGGGGGTTTCGACGTGTTGCCCTACCGCTCCGAGGAGCAGATCGGTGATCTCCTGCGCCCCTGGGTTACCGCCGTTTGACCTCGCGCGGTCGACCGCCATCTGAGCCACCCGCAATCCTCAGCCAGTCACCACCACGTCTCAGCCGGCCACCACCACATTGCCCACGGGGCAGCCGGACTCGACGGCGGCCACCGCCTCCGCCGCCTCCGAGAACGGATAGGCGGTGGAGACCACCGGGGTGAAGTGCCCCGCGGCCACCAGTTCGGCGACCTGCGAGTAGACCGCAGTGGTGCGGCGACGGGAGACAGGCGCCCCGCCGAGCTCGCGGGCCAGTTCGTAGTCGGCCACACTGCGCAGCGGCAGCACGCGCGAACGGTTCGGCCCGGACTGTCCCCGCTCTCCCCTCCGCCGTCCGGCTCCCTGCCCGGACTCTCCTTCCTCGCCGCCGACCCGGAGGAGTCCTGCGGCTTCTCGGAGGGTCTCACCACCCACGGTGTCGATCACGCCGTCCACCCCATCCGGGGCCTCGGCCCGCACCCGCTCGCTCCAGCCGTCTCCCTTGACCACATGGCACGCGCCGAGTTCCTCGACGATCCGCCGCTTGGATTCCGAGGCCACGCCCAGCACGGTCAATCCGCGGTCCCGAGCCAAGCCGCAGGCAGCCGTTCCCACGCCGCCCCCGGCGCCGAGCACCAGGAGCGTGGCACCATCGGGAAGATCGAGCTCGTCCAAGGCGTCGAAGGCGGTGCACACAGACACCGGCAGGGAGGCCGCCTGTTCCGCGGAGACCGCGTCGGGCCGCAGCGCCGAGCCGGCCGCACTGAGCAGGACCTGTTCGGCGAACGCGCCCGTCCCGGCCGCCGTCGAGCCGAACACCGCGTCTCCGGGACGGAACCCGGTGACCCCGGGGCCGACGTCGAGCACCTCCCCGGCCGCCTCACGGCCCATGGGCATGGGGAACCGGACCTCGATCCGATCCCGGCGCAACCCCGACCGGACCTTGATGTCCGCCGGGTTCACGCCGGCCGCGGCCAGGCGGATCAGCACCTGCCCCTCACCGGGCATCGGGTCCTCCATCTCGAGGTGGTGCATGACCTCGGGACCGCCGTACTCCGTGTATCCGAAAGCTCGCATGCGGTCATCTAACCAGGTCCCGCCCGTGGACGGAGGCCGGTCCGCACGGCGCCGGTCCCCGATCCCACAGTGGCGCGGCCGCCGGGTGTGCAGCCTCGGACGGACCGGGCTCGAACCTCCACAGAATGCGGGCTTTCGAGAGCTTGACATCACCTGACATGGGCCGTCGCTGCCGCCGCAGCATCTCGGTCCGGCGGCAGTCTTTTGAGCGGTGGCCGGGGATGGACCGGCCTGCCGTCCCGGCCATACTCTCCTGCTGTTCCCGCGCGCCGAAGGCCTCCCCCGGCTCCGCGCCCGGGTACTGGCCCGTCCCGCCCGGGACGGTCCACTGGCAGCCGTTTCACCCTTCGGAGGATCTCCATGCGCACGCCCCGTGCGGCAGCCGCGGCCAGTTGTCTGGCCCTTGCCGTCACCCTCATCGCAGCACCCGCCCAGGCTCATTCGACCACCCCATCCGCCCCGGAGACCGTGGCGCAAGGACTTGTCGGCCCCCTGTCCGTTGCAGCCGGCCACCACGGATCGGCCTACGTCACCCAGAGCTTCGCGGGAACCCTGTCCAAGGTCAGCAGGCGGGGGACCGTCACCACCGTCCACCAGATGCGGCCTCCCGTCAGCGAAGAGCTGGGCAACGAGCTGGTCGGCATCGACGTGTCGAAGGGCTCCACCTTCCATATCGAGTCCGACTACGGCCGTGGTCCCACCAGCCATCTCGTCAAGACCTCCGAGCGCGGAAAGCGAACGGTGGTCAGTGGAGACTTCATGGCCTACGAGAACCGCAACAACCCCGATCGTCGGAAGACGTACGGGCTGCGCGGACTGGACGCCACTTGTGCCGCCGAGGTGGCGGTGCTCGAGGAGGCCACCGGTCTGCCCCTCAATCGGTACCGGGGCATCGTGGAGTCCCACGCCTACCAACTCGATGTCCACGGGAACACCGCCTATGTGGCGGACGCCGCGGCGAACGCGATCCTCAAGGTGGACCTGAAGAGTCGGCGCATCTCCACGGTGGCCGTGCTTCCCGCCACCACCATCACGATGACAGCGGAGCTGAAGGCCGGCTTCGATGCTCAGCTGGGTGCTCCGGATTCGGGCTTGGCCCTGCCGGACTGCGTCGTCGGGGCGGACTACACCGTCGAACCGGTGCCCACGGACGTGCGGGTCGGACGGGACGGGAACCTCTACGTCTCCACACTCCAGGGCAGTGCCGGTGAGATGATGCCGATCAGCACGGTGTACCGGGTCAATCCGTGGTCAGGGAAGGCCCGGGCCGTGGCCACCGGCATGCATGGCACCACCGGTCTGGACGTGGACCGGAACGGGGACATCGTGGTGGCCGAGATGTTCGGCGGGGAGGTCTCCGTCATCAAGAGGGGCAGTTCGTCGGCCAAGACCCTCTTCACAGCAGAGTCACCCGCCGATGTGGCCTTCGGCGGCTCCACGCTCTACGCCACCACGGGAACGTTCGGCAATGGTTCCCTGGTGACGTACGAACGGAAGGGGGGCCGCGGTTGACCGTCCTCGTCGGGACTGGCCCTGCGGACACGAGACCGCAGGGCCGGCACCGGGGATCCTTTCCTGGCCGTCACCCGAACGGGATTTCACCGCGCAGCGAATCCAGGTCCCTGACCGGTTCGAGCCCCGTCCTCTCGATGAGCTTCCGGGCCGGTTTCACCGAGTCCCAGACGTTCCACAGCAGCACGCCGCGCACCGCGCCGATCTGGTCGACGTAGTAGACCACACCGGTGGAGTGGTCCGGTTGGCCGCCCTCTCCCACGGCCCAGTCCTCGACCGTCCGGTGGCGGGTGTCGACCTCGCCGACGGCCTCATAGCCGAAGTCGAACAGGTCGGACCAGAAGAACGGGGTGGTGCGGTAGGGCCGGTGCGCTCCGGCCATGTTCCGTCCGGCCACCGTGCCCATGGTCTCGGCCGCGGCGGCATGCTCCACGCGGCGGACTCCCAGCAGCCGGTCCGGGTAGCGCGCCACATCTCCCGCCGCGTAGATGCTGTGCGCCCCGGTCCGCAGGTGATCGTCCACCAGGATCCCGTCGTCCACCGCGAGGCCGGCGGCCCGGGCCAGTTCGGTGCGCGGGGACACCCCCACCCCGACGACGGCCGCGTCCGCCGCGATCTCGGTCCCGTCCTCGAGGCGGACGGTCACGCCCTTGCGCCGGGTGGTGCCGCCGGCGAGCCGGCCGACCACCAGTTCGACACCGCGGTCGCTGAACTCCCGGGTGACCGTGTGGGCCAATGACTCGGGGAACAGGTGGGCCAGCAGCGGAACGGAGGTGACCACGAAGGTCACCCGGACCCCGTTCTGGGTCAGCACGGCCGCGAGTTCGGTGCCGATGTACCCGCCGCCCACCACGACCACGTGCGCCCCGGCCCGGGCGAGCTCCCGCAGCCGCCGGTAGTCGTCCACGGTCCGGTAGTAGAGGATCCGCGCGCCGGGTTCGAGCCCGGTCAGGCGGGGTGCGGCCCCGGTGGCCAGCAGCAGCTTGCCGTAGCGGACACGCTGCCCGCCGCCGAGGGTGAGGGAGCGGTCATCCGGGATCAGGGACGCCACCGTGGTGCCGAGGTGTAGCTCGGTGTTCCCGTCCGGGGCCTTCGCCGCACCGGGCGCCTCCGAGAGCATGAGCGATTCCTCAAGGCTGGCGTCCTCCTTCAGCCACAACGTCTTGGAGAGGTCCGGCCGGTAGACCGGGGCGGAGGGGTCCTCGCCGAACACACCGATGCTCCCGGCCTGGTCCTCGGCCCGGATGCCGACGATGGCCTTGGCGGCCGCCATCCCGGCACCGACGATCACGTAGTCGTAGGCCTCCCGGACGGCGTGCGGCCGGGTGCCGGCCAGCCACTGCTCCAGCGTGACCTCATCCACCAGCCCGTCCTCCGGGATGAGACCGCCCGAGGCGATGGCCCGGCCGAACAGGGGCGCCTCCAGGATCCTCTTCGGACTCTTGCCGCCGAGGGAACCCCGCGCTGTCAGCATCCTCCGGGCCACCTCGGCCGCCGTGGAGACCTCCGGTCCGCGGATGGCCACCTCCCGCACCTCGTACCCTGTCCGTCCGTCTGGCTTCCGGGCTACCTCGTCCGCCACCAGCCGGGCCACGGAGGCTGCGGCGACGGGCGCCATGCGCATCGTCGGGAGGACGGCGACCGGGCCCAGAGTGGTCCGCTGGAGGATGGTGGGGACCAGCTCGAACCACTGCGTCGAATGGATGATGGTCACGGGCAGCCCCGAGGAACGGTAGGCGTGCTCCTGCGCTGCCTTGCCCCGGTAGTACCCGTACGCCTTGTTCACGGCCGGATCGGCCGCCCCCGCGATCGAGACGCAGACCAGCCGCCCGACGCCGGCCCGGCGGGCCGCCGCGCAGACGTTCCCGGCCGTCGTCGTGAAGTATTCGATGGCCGTGGCGGCGCTCAGGGTCTCCCGGTTCAGCGCATCCACCACGGCGTCCGCGCCGGCGAGTGCCGCCTCGAGTCCCTCGCCCGTCACCGCGTCCACCCCGGAACTGCGGCTGGCGGCCATGACCTCATGGCCGAACTCGCGCAGGCGCGCGGTGATGAGTGTTCCGATGGTTCCGGTGGCCCCGAGCACGACGACCTTCATGGTCCGCATGGTAGGTGGGTGGGCCCCTCGGATGTCAGGTTCCGTCGACGTGCCGGGCTCACCCTGGCGTCCGACCGGGCGCGTCCGTCAGGAGAGCTGGCCGAAGTGGTCCGGGAACTCCCGGGCGAAGTCGAACGCCGAGGGACCGTAGACGCTCCGGTAGTGTTCCAGCCACGCCGGGATCAGCCACACCCGCTGCAGGAATTGCCAGTGCTGGGGCTGGCGGACCAGTGCCCAGGTCGCGAACAGCAGCTCGGCCAGGTCCGAATCCAGCATGAAATTGCGCTGACCCTCGGGCGTGACCCCCAGCATCACCAGCCGGCCGGGCTCGACCATCTGGCATTCGAGCAGGTCATCCCAGCCCCACCACAGGAGCCCCGCAGCGGTCCTCAGGTAGAACCCGTATTGATTCACGAACACGGCTCCCTGGTCGAACGGACGCCAGTCCGCCTGGGCCATCCGTTGGGCGTCCGCGCGGCGCCGTGAGTTGCCGATGGCCCGTCCGAGGGCAGCCCCGGCGGTCAGGGCCAGGCCGAACCGGCCGGTGGCCAGGAAGACGCCGCTGTTGTGGACGTAGCTGCCGTCCCCTCCCGATCCATAGACGGCGCGGCGAAACGGGGCACTGGCGATGATCCGGTTCTCCGGGAAGGTTCCGGCGACGGCGAAGTCCACCGGGACGGGGTGGATCTGGTCGAACTCCCCGTGGGCATAGGCGTGCATCACCTGGGCCGTCCTCAGCAGCATCTGATCCCGGGCAGTCCAGGGCTCTCCCGGTGCGTAGGTCCCCATGAGTCCACATTAACGGCCATCCGTGCCACCGATGGCTCTATCCACAGGCGGTGAGGCCAGACGCCGCTACGACGGGACGGGCCACAGCATCCATCCGCCGGCCACCAGGCATCCCACGCAGACGATCCAGAACACACCGATCCACACGGCGGCCGGGACGCGGGTCAGGCGGGACAGCTGGTCGACGTCGCTGGCCAGAGCGGCCGTGGCACCGCTGCGGCCACCGGTCACTCGGCGCACCCGGCGCCGCTGCCGCTGCAGCTCCACGACGGATCGGGGGGCTGCCAGGAGCAGGGAGAAGACCACCAGATGCGCGGCGGCCACCAAGACGACTGTCGAGGCCAGCCAGGACAACGCCCCCACGGCCACGCCGGTCGCCAGCACCACCCACAGCCCGTAGAGGTTGCGGATCATCAGCAGCATCAGCGCGCAGGTCAGGACCAGCAGCCACAACCATCCGGCGGCATAGCCGGCACCCACGAGCCAGGCGCCCGCCAGCCCCACGAGCGCGGGGGCCGGATAGCCGGCCGCCAGGGTCAGCACCATCCCGGGCCCACGCGGCCTGCCGCGGGACAGGGTCACGCCGGACGTGTCGGAATGCAGCCGGATGCCACTGAGTCGGCGGCCGGCGAGCACGGCCACCAACGCGTGCCCGGCCTCGTGCACCAGGGTCACCACGTGCCGCACCACGCGGTAGCCGGGCGGGGTCCAGGCCAACACCAGCGCGACGCCGGCCATCGCCAGCGCGATCGGCCAGTCCAGGGGTGCGTGGGTAGCGGTGGCCCGCGCCCAGAGATCCGCCATGAGTTCCATCAGCAGGTCCCTCAGCCGCGCGAGTGGCTCGGAGGCGCCGTGGGCACCGTCAGAACCCGCCGGCGTCGGGCGCCATGTTGGAGAACCGTGAGTAGTGGCCCTGGAAGCCGAGCACGATGGTCTTGGTGGGGCCGTTACGGTGCTTGGCCACGATCAGGTCCGCCTCGCCCGCACGGGGCGACTCCTTGTCATAGATGTCCTCGCGGTGCAGCAGGATGACCATGTCCGCGTCCTGCTCGATCGAGCCCGATTCACGCAGATCGGACACCTGCGGCTTCTTGTCCGTGCGCTGCTCGGAACCACGGTTCAGCTGGGACAGGGCGATCACCGGGACGTCGAGCTCCTTCGCCAGCAGCTTCAGGGCACGGGAGAACTCGGCGACCTCCTGCTGGCGTGACTCGACCTTCTTGCCGGAGCTCATCAGCTGCAGGTAGTCCAGGATCACGAGCTTCAGGTCGTGCTTCTGCTTCAGGCGGCGGCATTTGGCACGGATCTCCATCATGGACATGTTCGGGGAGTCGTCGATGAAGAAGGGGGAGTCATTGAGCCGTCCGACGGTGGCGGCGATCTTGGACCACTGCTCGTCCCGGATGGTGCCCTTGCGCAGATCCTGCAACGCGATGGTGGCCTCGGCCGAGAGCAGGCGCATCGCGATCTCGTTCTTACCCATCTCGAGCGAGAAGAACACGGAGGTCATGTTGTTCTTGATGGCGGCGGCACGCGCGAAGTCCAGGGCGAGCGTGGACTTACCGACGGCGGGGCGGGCTGCGATGACGATCATCTGGCCGCCGTGCAGACCCTGGGTCAATTCGTCGAACTCATAGAAGCCGGTGGGGACACCGGTCATCCCCTCGCCTTGGGACCCTGCGGCCTCGATCTCGTCCACCGTGTGCTCGAGGATCCCGGACAGTGCCACGTAGTCCTCGGACTGACGGGTCTCGGCGACCTTGTAGATCTCCGCCTGAGCCTCGTTGACGATCTCCTCGACCTCGCCGTCCTGGCCGTAACCCATCTGGACGATCTTGGTGCCGGCCTGGACCAGGCGGCGGAGTACGCCCTTCTCGCGGACGATCTCGGCGTAGAAGCCGGCGTTGGCGGCGGTGGGGACCGACTGGATGAGTTCGTGGAGGACAGCCGGGCCGCCGATGCGGGAGAGTTCCTGCCGCTTGTTGAGCAGGTCTGCCACCGTGACGGCATCTGCGGGCTCACCGCGGCCGTAGAGGTCGATGACCGCCTCATAGATCATCTCGTGGGCCGGCTTGTAGAAGTCGTTGCCCCGCAACAGTTCGACGACGTCCGCGATGGCGTCCTTGGAGAGCATCATGCCCCCGAGCACGGACTGCTCGGCCACCAGATCCTGCGGTGGAAGAAGATGGGCCCGCGAGCCGCCGGCGCCGTCGGTGGAATCAAAATCCTCTGATGCCAAGTACTCGATTCCCTTTCCCATACCGGACGGCCCGGCAAACTCCTCGCGGTGCGAATTTCCCCAGAGGAATCCGCCGCATCGGTTACCCCGAAGCGGCGGATTCCGCAGACGATGTCGTGCCGGATGTGCGCCGTGAACCCCAGCCAATACCCGGCTCCGCCTGAAGGGGATACCACGTGACACTACTCGTCGGTCGTCCCTCCCTCAACCAGGTAATCCACACGTCCTGTGGATAACGTGTGGATTCAGCGGCGTGTTGTGTGCACAGCGTGGGGACAACTCCGGGGATTAGCCTGTGCATTCCACGCTATTAGCGGTCTGACAAGGGCGTTTATGTACTGAAGGCTGTGGATAGAAAAGAATTTGCTTGGGGATTACGTGTGGTGATCTAGCACCATAGGCCGCATCGTTGCAACCTGGAGACCGTGCTCTTCAGAGTTATCCACAGCTTGTCCACATGGTTTGTACCCGTGGTTGTATGCTCCGACACCGCTCGTTCCGGCCACCCGGGGAAGCTGTGGCCGTCCGCGTTGTCACATCCGTCACGCCTGGTTCGCACTCAGCCCCTATCGGTCTCCCGGTGCTTTCACATTCCCTCCCGCTGTAGGGACTGGAATGATAGGCGCATGGCCCGCTACGAGAACAAGACGAAACCCACGCGGACTCCCGTCGAGGAGTTCATCGCGCAGGTGGAGCACCCCGTCCGCCGTGCCGATGCCGAGGTCTTGGACGAGATGTTCCGACGCGTCACCGGAGAGGATCCCGTCATGTGGGGTCCGACCATGGTCGGATACGGCAGCTACCACTACGAGTACGAGTCGGGGCACCGCGGAGATGCCCTCGCCGTCGGCTTCGCCCCGCGGAAGGCCAGCCAGTCCCTGTACGGACTCCTCGTGCAACCGGAGGCTCCCGAGCTGCTGTCCAAGCTCGGCAAGCACAAGGTCGGTAAGGGGTGCCTCTACGTCAACACACTGGCGGACGTGGACCTTGAGGTCCTGGAGGAACTCATCCAGACGGGCTACCGCCACATGACGGAGATCGTCGACCAGCCCCGTACCGAGGGCTGACGTCAAGCCGGACGCCGCGCGAGAAGCGGCAACGTTGCTTAAAGGCCGCGGCCGGTCGGTTCCCGGGGGATCCGACCGGCCACGGCCCTGAGGACCAAGGTCGACTAGAGAGTCAGTCCTTCAGTCACTTCTGGAGTTGTTTCTGCAGTTACTCCTGCAGTTACTTCTTCAGTTACTTCTTCTTTGTCTTGGCTCCGACGACGTCCAGGTCGATCACGGCCAGGACATCCTCGTGCAGACGTGCGTGAGCCTGGAACCGGCCGGTCGCCTTGATGGCGGACGGCAGGGTCACGACGCGCTTGTCGATGCTGCCGCGGCCTGCGGCCTCGACGGCGTCAGCCACGTCGGCGGCCTTGACGGCGCCGAACAGGCGGCCGCCCTCACCGGCAGTGACCTCGAGCTTGACCGCGGACGCCTGGAGCTGTGCAGCCAGGGCCTGGGCCTCCTCGAGGGACTTCACGGCGCGGATCTGGCGGGCCGTCTTGATCGACTCGACCTGCTTCGCCCCGCCCTTGGTCCACAGGGTCGCGAAACCGCGCGGCAGCAGGTAATTGCGGGCGTAGCCGTTCTTGACGTCGACGACGTCACCGGCGGAGCCCAGGCCAGTCACTTCCTGGGTCAGAATGAGCTTTGCCATCTGGTATCTGTTCCTTCCTCGACTCGGTCGATCAGCCGCGGCCAGCGCCGGAGTAAGGAAGCAGGGCAACCTCACGGGCGTTCTTGATGGCCTGGGCGATCTTGCGCTGCTCCTGCACGGTCACGCCGGTCACGCGACGCGCGCGGATCTTGCCGCGGTCGGAGATGAACTTGCGCAGCAGTGCAACGTCCTTGTAGTCGATGACGGTGATGTCAGCGGCCTTCAGGGGGTTGGACTTTGGTTTGGGCTTACGGATTTCAGCCTTCGCCATCGTGGTGCTCCTTCGATATTCGGGAGCCCGCAGAACGGTTCTGCGGGATGGGATCGCAGGTGGCTCGCCACCTGCAGTGCCGAGCGGGAAACGGTTCCCGACGGCGTCCGGCCTGTCAGCGCCCGAGGGCACCGGAGGCCGGTGGCGGGTCTGGTGGACACCAGTCCCTGGATGATGCGGTGTGGGGTGGAGGACCCGGGATCAGAACGGAGGTTCGTCGTTGCCCGGCGTCTCCCAGGATCCGGCAGAGGTGGAGGAACCACCCCACGGATCGCTCTGCTGGCCGGCTCCGGCGCCCCAGCCGGCGTTGCCGCCGCCCTGGCCACCGGGGTTGCCCCCCTGGTTGAAGCCGCCGCCACCCTGGGCGCCGCCGAAGCCACCACCGGAGTTGCCACCGAAGCCGCCACCGCCGGAGCGGTTGGACTTGGTGACCTTGGCTGTGGCGTAGCGCAGCGAGGGACCGACCTCATCAACGTCCAGCTCGTACGACGTACGCTTCTCGCCCTCACGGGTTTCGTAGCTCCGGGCCTTCAGCCGGCCCTGGGCGACCACGCGGGTGCCCTTGGTCAGCGATTCGGCCACGTTCTCCGCCGCCTCGCGCCAGATCGACGCGCGGAGGAACAGGGTCTCCCCGTCCTTCCACTCGTTGGACTGGCGGTCGAACGTCCGGGGGGTGGAGGCGATGGTGAAGTTCGCCACGGCAGCACCCGAGGGGGTGAACCGCAGTTCCGGGTCGGACGTCAGGTTTCCAACAACGGTGATGACGGTTTCTCCGGCCATGATGCCTCCTGTAGTGCCTTACGTCCGAGCCGTTCGGCGGTGATATCGGCGTGGGTGTGCGGCTTCCCGAGGGATGCCAACACGGAAATTACTCTGCGGTCTCCGTGGAGATCTTCTGCTCTTCAGGGCGAGTGATCTTCGTGCGGAGGATGGTCTCATTCAGACCCAGCAGTCGGTCCAGCTCCTTGGAGGTCTCCGGGGAGCTGGTGAAGTTGATGACCGCGTAGATGGCCTCAGCCTTCTTCTGGATCTCGTAGGACAGGCGACGCCGGCCCCAGAGATCGAACTTGTCCACGGAGCCGCCGTCCTTGGTGACGACCTCCAGGTACTTCTGCAGGGTCGGTTCAACGGTGCGCTCATCCACTTCGGGATCAACCAGCACCATCAGTTCATATGCACGCATGCGAACCCACCTCCTTTGGGCTGACGGTCACGGTACTTCCGTAACAGGAGGTTCTGTGCGATGGATCTGCGCGGAGTCCGTCATGGGACGGCACGCAGAAAACCTTGGCTATCCTACCCTGTGCCCGCGCTGGCCGCGAACCGGAATCGAAGCGGATCCATCCCAGTCTCACCCGCTTCGGCCCGCGCGCACCACTCCCGGACGCTGTGCTGTGGACAACGCACCGCACACCCGCCCACGGTGCAGTGGTGCGGATCAGACACCCTCGTAGAAGGCGGTGACGGCCGCGGCGAGTCTCGCCGGGTCCTCAGTGCCGCACATCTCACGGGCCGAGTGCATGGACAACAGCCCGATGCCCACGTCCACGGTGCGGATGCCCAGCCGGGTCGCGGAGATCGGACCGATCGTGGAACCGCACGGCACGCCGTTGTTGGACACGAACTCCTGGAACGGCACCCCGGCCACCCCGCACCAGCGGGCGAAGGCGGCAGCCCCGGCGGCATCGGTGGAATAGCGCTGGTTGGCGTTGATCTTCAGCAGTGGACCGCCGTTGGCCCGGGGATGGTTCACCGGGTCATGCCGTTCGGCATAGTTCGGGTGGACCAGGTGCCCGGCATCTGCAGAGAGCAGCCAGGAGCCCGCGAACGATCGTGCGGTCCCCTGGCCAGAGACGCCGAGGGCGTCCAGCACCCGGCGCAGCACGTCCTCCAGCACGGGACCGGCAGCCCCGGAGCGGGACGCGGAGCCGAGCTCCTCGTGGTCGAAGGCGGCCAGCACCGGGATCACGGGTGCCCCGGCGGATTCACCGGCCACGCCGTCAGCCACCACACCCCCCGTGTTTTCACTCGACTTGGTGTGAGTGTCTCCGTCCGGCACCCACCCCGAGTCGACTGAGAGTGAGCCGGGGAGCGCATTGGAGGTGCTCAGGGACTCCATCGCCACCAGCCCGGCGTGGACGGAGGACAGGTTGTCCAGTCGTCCGGAGGCGAAGAGCTCGCCCGAGGCCCCGAACACTCCGGGCGCCTGGGTATCGGCCATCACGACGTCGAAGCCGGCCACCTCGTCAGCGTCCAGTCCGGCGGTGCCCGCCAGGACGGCCAGGATGTCGGTCGGCAGGTCCGCGGTCCGTCCACCGGCGTCTCCCACCGGCACGGCACCCCAGACCGGATTCAGGTGCTGCTGCCGGTCCAGCTTCAAGCCGCTGTTGACCTCGCGGTCCAGGTGGATGGCCAGTTGCGGGAACCGGGCGATCGGACCGGTGCGGACCAGGTGTTCCCGTCCGTCCACGGTCACCATGCGGCCGGCGAAGCACAGTTCACGGTCCAGCCAGGAGTTCAGCAGGGGGCCGCCGTAGACCTCGACTCCGGCCTGCAGCCAGCCCTCTCGAGACATGGACGGCTTCGGCTTGAGCTTGAAGGTCGGCGAATCGGTGTGCGCGCCGAGGATCCGGAACACCGGGGTGGCGGGGATGTGGCCGGCGTCGGGAATCCTCCAGGCCATCACCGCACCGTCCCGGACCAGCACGTACCCGCCGGGCTCCGCCGGGAAGTCCACTGCCTCGTCCACGCGGACGTATCCGGCGGCCTCCAGCCGCCGGGCCACCTCGGCGGCGGCGTGGTAGCTCGAGGGGCTGGCCATCACGAAGTCGGACAGGTCCTGCAGGTACTCCGCCAGGTCCAGGGTCGGTCGGGGTGAGTCGGTGTCCGGTGCGGTCATGGCCCTACCGTACTTCGGCGTGGGCCTTGAGCAGCCAGGGGGCCCGGTCGGGAGCATCGTCGTACAGCCCTCCCAAGGGATCGTCCACGGGAAGCCTGCGGGCCTCGGAGGGGTCGAAGCCGAGCGATTCCAGCCGGGCGGCGGACGCCACGTGTCCCTGGCCCGCATTGCCGGTGCGCCAGATCCGCCCGCCGGGCAGGGACGCGCGCACCGGATCCTCCCAGGGATTCAGCATCTGCTCCACCACCCGGAACATCAGGTAGACGGTGGCGGCCATGTGGCCGAGGATCGCCAGCACGTAGAAGGTGTCGTCCAAGGAGTGCTGGACCTCGGAACCGGAGGCGCCCTTCGCCAGGTACATCCAGATGGCCCAGAAGTGCAGGACCTCGAGGAACTGCCAGATCAGGAAGTCGCGCCAGCGCGGGGCGGCGAGCGCCGCCAGGGGAATGAGCCAGATGACGAACTGAGGGGAGTACACCTTGTTGCACAGCACGAACCCGGCCACGATCAGGAAGACCAGGTGGGCCACCCGGGGCCGGTAGCGGCACCGCACGCCCAGGGCGAAGATGGCACAGCAGCAGGCGAAGAAGGCCCCGTAGGCCAGCAGGGACAGCTGCTCGGCGTTGATGGTCGGTCCGCCGATCTTGCCCATGGTGACGTCCCACGCATGCCAGATCGAGCTCAGCCCCGGGCCACGCTCCCCGGAGAAGGTGAAGAACACGCTCCACGCCTGGGCGTTGCCGATCATCATCGGCAGGTTGACCACCAGCCAGGCCCCCACGGTTCCCAGTGCGGCCCAGAGGAACGGCGCCCACTTCAGCGAGCGGACCGCCAGGATGAGCAACGCCCCCAGGATCAGCAACGGGTAGAGCTTCATGGCGGCGCCCAGGCCGAAGAAGATCCCGGCCAGCAGGGGCCTCCGGCCGCCGAACAGCCACATCCCCACCGCCAGCAGCGCGACCGCCCAGAGATCCCAGTTCACGGAGCCCGCCAGGATGATTCCCGGGGCCACGGCCACCATGAGCGCGTCCCAGGGCCGCCGTCCGGCGGATTTGGCCGTGACCACCACCGTGACGATCCACAGCACCGCGGTGAACACGAAGTTCACGTCCCAGTAGGCCAACGAGGGGTTGAGCTCCGAGAACGGCAGCATCTGGGAGACCACCGCCGCGATCGAGGCCACCACGGACATCAGCACCGGGTACTCGAAGCTCGCCCCCGCGGCAAAGGGGGCGAAGGGGTCCTCGGCGAAGCCGCGGCCGCCGTAGAGGGCGGACCAGTCCGAGTAGCAGCCGGCGTAGTACACGGTGGGCTGACCCCACCCGTTCAGGCGGCAGGGGGACTTCAGCAGCACGGCGACGATCGCCGAGAGGGTGGTCAGCAGGATCATGACCCGCATGGGGGTGAAGAACGTGCCCGTCATCCGCCCGGGGACGGTGTGCCTGCCGGCCGGTCCACCGAGCAGCTCGCGCATCCTGCGCACCAGCCCGTCCGTGCGGGACGGGACGGAGGCCGGAAGCGGGCGGCCGGCGTCGTGACCTCCGGGAAAGGTGGACGAGGAGGCCCCGGCCTTCCGCGGGCCGGGGGCCGGGGTGCGCAGGCTCATGGGCTCCATCCTACGGAGAGCAGGAACGGCCGGGAGCCGAGGACGGGAATAGCGAGGATCCCGGCGCGGTTGGACACGATGCCGTCCGCAGGCGTCATCCGGCGTAAAGTGGATGGGGTTGTGCCGCGCCCATTCGGGTCGGCGGCACCCACCAGCGTTGAGTCCCGTCATGCGGGGCCCGGTCCGCCGCGCCCGGCGTGCGGCCCCAGGACCATCAGGACAACAAGGAGTACCGGTGTCTAAGAACCCGATTCGTGTGGCCATTGCGGGCGTGGGAAACTGCGCCACCTCGCTGATCCAGGGGGTGGAGTACTACCGCAATGCCTCCGTGGATGAGAAGGTCCCCGGACTCATGCACGTGAAGTTCGGCGACTATCACGTGGATGACCTCGAGTTCGTGGCCGCCTTCGACGTGGACGCCAAGAAGGTCGGCGTGGAGCTCTCCGAGGCCCTGACCGCCTCCGAGAACAACACCATCAAGATCGCCGATGTCCCCGCCACCCAGGTGACCGTGCAGCGCGGCCCCACCATGGACGGTCTCGGCAAGTACTACCGCGAGACGATCGAGGAGTCGGACGCCGAGCCGGTCGACGTGGTGCAGGTCCTCAAGGACACCCAGGCCGACGTCATCGTCTGCTACCTCCCGGTCGGCTCGGAGGAGGCGGCCAAGTTCTACGCACAGGCCGCCATCGACGCGAAGGTCGCCTTCGTCAACGCGCTCCCCGTCTTCATTGCGGGCACCCCCGCCTGGGCCGAGAAGTTCACCGCCGCCGGCGTGCCGATCGTGGGCGATGACATCAAGTCCCAGATCGGCGCCACCATCACCCACCGCGTGATGGCGAAGCTCTTCGAGGACCGAGGCGTCACCCTGGACCGCACCTACCAGTTGAACGTCGGCGGCAACATGGACTTCAAGAACATGCTCGAGCGGGAGCGCCTGGAGTCCAAGAAGATCTCGAAGACGCAGGCCGTGACCTCCAACACGTCCGCGAAGCTCGGGGAGGATGACGTGCACATCGGTCCCTCGGACTACGTGTCCTGGCTGGACGACCGCAAGTGGGCCTTCGTCCGCCTCGAGGGCCGCAACTTCGGTGACGCACCCGTGTCCCTCGAGTACAAGCTCGAGGTCTGGGACTCCCCGAACTCCGCCGGCGTCATCATCGACGCCGTCCGTGCTGCCAAGATCGCCCAGGACCGCGGCATCGGCGGGCCGATCCTCTCGGCCTCCTCCTACTTCATGAAGTCCCCGCCGGTCCAGCACCATGACGATGAGGCCCACGAACTCGTGGAAGCCTTCATCCGCGGCGAGATCGAGCGCTGAGCCCGCGCGCCTCTGCACCACCCTCTTCTCGACCGCCAGTTTTTTATTGCTTCTGAGACTACTCACCGGTAGGGGTGTCGTACACCACAGGTCGGGTGCTAATCTCCAGGAGTGCCCTGATCCGTCAGGATTCGGCGCGCTTCCTTGTCGGCTTTTCCGCTCTTCATCGGCGGACGGACTCATCTGAAGGAGGTGGGGAAATTGATGATCTATGGAAATGACTCTGAAAACGGTGGCTACACCGCGTCCGGCGTCCTTCTGGCGTGGCCAGGAGTCGCCGCCATTCATCTGCCCAACCCCGCCTCCGCGTTGACCGCAACCAGCTGAGCTTCCCCTTCCAGGGCCCTTCCCGTCCTGGAGGAATCCCACAGCAGGGCCGCCTCCAGACCCGTCTGGTGGAAGTCCACTGAGCCGCTTGCCCATCGCTGAGGCCCCCGACCAAGGGAACCCCAGCCATGTCCGCCCCTCTCTCCACACAGCTCTCCACACAGCACATCGCCATCCTGACCGGCCCCCTTCAGGCACGGGAAGGGGGTGACAGCACGTGAGTGAGCACTTCGATGACCACCGCAGCAAACGCCGGCGCTCCGGCAAACAGCGCTTCGGGACCATCTTCCGCCCGGCGCCCTTCCTGCCTGACCAGGAACGGTCCCCGAGCCGGGACGACATCCCCTTGCCGCCGGACTTCATCATCTTTCCCCGGTGACCAGCATCCAGAGACCCGCATCTGGCGGTCGACGGATACCTCGGATCGGCCCCCCGGCCGGTGTGAGGTCATCCATCGGCCGCCAGTTTCGTTGCCGGGGCGCGGATGAACCCGTTCCCGTTCCACCGCCGCTATGCGAGGATCACCCCCATGAACGACGCCGAGATCTCCGCGGCCGCGACGCTCGAACCGGTGGCCGACGTCGCCCGCCGGGCCGGGATCCCCGCCGACGCGCTCATCCCCTACGGGCACTACATGGCCAAGGTGGACACCCGCCACCTCCCGGGCGGCCCCGGCAACGGTGCCCCACCCGGCGGTCCCGACCCGGCCGGCGGTCCCGACCAGCTCGGCAGGGTCGTTCTGGTGACCGGCATCAGCCCGACGCCGGCCGGTGAGGGAAAATCGACCGTCACCGTCGGCCTCACGGACGGCCTGAACCTCTTGGCACAGGCCGAGGACGCCCCCGCAGACTGGGCCGGCAGAACCGCGATCGCCGCACTCCGTGAGCCCTCCCTGGGCCCCGTGTTCGGCATGAAGGGCGGTGCCACCGGCGGCGGGTACGCGCAGGTGGTACCCATGGAGAACATCAACCTGCACTTCACAGGCGACTTCCACGCCATCACCGCGGCCCACAACCTGCTCTGCGCCCTCGTGGACAACCACCTCCACCGGGGCAATGCCCTCGGCCTCGATCCCCGGACGATCTCGATCAAGCGGGCCCTGGACACAAACGACCGCGCACTGCGCGAGACCATCATCGGTCTCGGCGGCCGCACCGAGGGCGTCCCCCGGGAGAACGGCTTCGAGATCACGGTGGCCACCGAGACCATGGCGGTGTTCTGCCTGGCCACCGACCTCGAGGACCTCAAGGACCGCTTGTCCCGCATGATCATCGGCCGGACCCGTGACCAGCGGCCGGTCACGGTCGGGGACCTGGGGCCGAACGGCGCGCAGGGGGCCATGGCGGTATTGCTCAAGGATGCACTCCACCCCAACCTCGTGCAGACCCTGGGTGGTTCGGCCGCCTTCGTCCACGGCGGACCCTTCGCGAACATCGCGCACGGAGCCAACTCCATCACCGCCACCAACACCGCCCGGAGGTTGGCCGACGTGGTGGTCACCGAGGCCGGCTTCGGCGCGGACCTGGGCGGTCAGAAATTCATGGACATCACCTCCGTGGCCGGAGGCTTCCCGCCGGCGGCCAGCGTCATCGTCGCCACGGTGCGCGCCCTGAAGCTCAACGGCGGGATGGCCCTGCAGGAACTCGACCGGAACACCGGGGACGCAGGGAACACGGAACAGCACCACCTCGAGGCCCTGGAGGCCGGCGTCGCGAACCTGGCCCGGCACATCGAGAACATGGCCGCCTACGGGGTGCCCGTGGTCGTCGCGATCAATCGCTTCCCCCAGGACTCCCAGGCCGAACTGGACTGGCTCACCGGCTGGTGCGCGCGCCGGGGCGTGCCCGCCGCGGTGGCCGAGGTCTGGGCCCGCGGCGGGGCGGGCGCCCTGGACGTGGGCCGCCGGCTCCTCGAGGTTCTGCCGGCCGTGGGCATCGACTCCGGCTGGCATTCCCTCTGGACGGAGGACATGACGGTCGCGGACCGGATCGAGGCCGTGGTGACCCAGATCTACGGTGGATCCGCCGTGGAGTACGCGCCCACCGCCGCCCGGCAGCTGGTTCAATTGGCCGAGGAGGGCTGGGACCACCTGCCCGTGTGCATGGCCAAGACCCAGTACTCCTTCACCGACGACCCGGCGGTGCTGGGGGCGCCCAGCGACTTCACCGTGCTGGTGCGCGAGCTCCTGCTGCGGCCCGGTGCCGGCTTCGTGGTCGCGCTGACCGGGGCCGTCATGACCATGCCCGGGCTCCCGAAGGAGCCTGCGGCCGACTCCATGGACGTGGACGCCAACGGAAACGTCACGGGACTCTTCTGATCCCAGGCCCCGGAATCACGTGCGCGATGCACGTCGAGACACGCCGATGAATCCGACAGCTGTCGATGCCGTGATCAGGCGGCGGACTCTGGCTGCTCGGCCCACCAGCGCAGCAGCTCGGCCGTGGCCGTCTGAACGTCGTGCGGACCTTCGTCCAGGCGATACTCCAGCAGGTGCTTGTAGGCACGCCCCACCACGGGCCCGGGCTTGATGCCGAGGATCTGCATCACCTGGGATCCGTCCAGGTCCGGGCGCACCGCCTGGAGCTCCTCCTTCTCGGCGATCTCCACCATGCGCCGCTCCAGGTCGTCGTACGCGAACGCCAGCCGCTCGGCCTTCCGGCGATTGCGCGTGGTGACGTCCGAGCGGGTCAGGGCATGCAGTCGCGGCAGCACCGGGCCGGCGTCGTTGACATACCGACGGACAGCCGAATCGGTCCAGTCGGCGTCCCCGTAGCCGTAGAACCTCATGTGCAGCTCGACCAGCCGGGCCACGGCCTTGATCGTGTCGTTGTCGAACTTCAGCGCCCGCATCCGCTGCTTGACCAGTTTGGCCCCCACCACATCGTGGTGGCGGAAGGTGACCGCCCCGTTCGGTTCGAAGCGGCGGGTCGCCGGCTTGCCGACGTCGTGCATCAAGGCCGCGAAGCGCAGGACGAAGTCCGGTGCGGGAACATAGGTGCCCGACGGCGGCACGAACCGTTCCGCATCCGCCTCGCCCTCGCTGTCCTCGCCTGCCTCACCTGTCCCAGCCGGCCCGCCACTCGGAGCCTCCGGGTGCTCCGCCGCCCACTGCTTCTCGAGCTCGGCAGGGTACTCATGGCCCATCGCCTGTTCCAGGACCGTCAGCGAGTGCTCGTAGACGTCCTTGTGGCGGTGGTGCTCGTCGGTCTCCAGCTTCAGAGCCGGCAGTTCGGGCAGCACGTGTTCGGCGAGGCCGGTGTCCACGAGCAGGTTGAGGCCGGTCCGCGGGTGGGATCCGTTGACCAGCTTGACCAGCTCGTCCCGGACGCGTTCGGCGGAGATGATCGTGATCCGTTCGGCCATGGCCGTCATGGCCTCCACCACGGAGCGGTCTACCCCGATGCCCAGCTGGGAGGCGAAGCGCGCGGCCCGCATCATCCGCAGCGGATCATCCGAGAAGGAGTCCTCGGGCGTGCCGGGCGTGCGCAGCCGCCCGGCGGCCAGGTCCTTGACCCCGCCGAACAGGTCCACGAGTTCCAGGGAGGGCAGCCGGATGGCCATCGCGTTGACGGTGAAATCGCGGCGCAGCAGATCCTCGTCGAGAGAGTCCCCGAAGGCGACCTGCGGCTTGCGGGAGTCCCGGTCGTACTTCT
The DNA here is from genome assembly GCF_902506195.1 of Citricoccus sp. K5. Lineage (NCBI taxonomy): Bacteria > Bacillati > Actinomycetota > Actinomycetes > Micrococcales > Micrococcaceae > Citricoccus > Citricoccus sp. K5. Next base: position 3,120,783 of record NZ_LR732817.1, on the reverse strand, counting down.
CGGCGCGGTAGGTGGTGACCTCGAGTTGCCATCCACCCTTCGAGAAGCCGATGGTGCCGAACTTCCGGCCGATGTCCCAGTGCGCATCCGCCCATGTCCGGGCGATCCTCAGGGTGGTGTCAGGATCCGCGTCGGTGGTGAAGTCCAGGTCCGGGGACACCCGGCCGAGGAACAGGTCCCGGACCGGGCCGCCCACCAGGGACAGCTCATGTCCAGCTGTCTCGAACAGCCCGCCCAGTTCCAGCACCACGGGGGGCAGGCCGGCACCGGTCGGGAACCCCACGGGCAGGTCAACGAGGTCGGTGTGGTCAACCGGGTCGGCGAGGCCAGTGTCCGAGGGCTGGACGCCGGCACCTGCGGGCGTGCCGGACGAAGGAGAGGAGGAGGCGGTGGGATTCATCGTGTGCTTAAGGGTGCCAGATCCGGGGGCCCGGTGAGGACAGCCGGCGTGCGGAGTCCGGTGTTGCCGGATGCGGTTCCGGTTCAGCCCGCTACAGTGGAATGCATGGCTCATCCCGTTCCGAGCGCCCCCAAGCGCACTCCGCTCACCGCATCGGTGGGCCGGCGTGTGCCCCGGCGCCCGGGGCAACCGGGCACGCCCGGCGAGTCCGCGCAGGGGTCCCTGCCCACCGTGGAGGAGATCTCCGCCGGTGGACTGGTGGTGCGCCGGTACGGCGGGCGGCTCGAGGTCGCCATCATCGCCCGCTACAACCGCGGCGGCCGCCTGGAGTGGTGCCTGCCCAAGGGCCATCCGGAGGGCGCGGAGACCCACGGCGAGGCGGCCATCCGCGAGGTCGAAGAGGAGACCGGGATCGCCGGGGACATCCTGGCGTCGCTGGGATCCATCGACTACTGGTTCACCGTCTCCAGCCACCGCGTGCACAAGACCGTGCACCACTACCTGCTGCAGGCCACCGGTGGCGAGCTGACCACGGAGAACGACCCGGACCATGAGGCCGTGGACGTGGCCTGGGTCGGCCTGGACGTGCTCAACGCCAAGCTCTCCTTCCCGAACGAACGCCGGATCGTGGACCTCGCGCGGGACGTACTCCCCGAGCATGAGGGCAGGTTCCCGGATCTGTCGGACTCCGAGCGGTGAAGAACACCCCCACCACGACGCCGGACACCCCGGACCGCGGCGATTCCCCCGGTCCGCGGCGCCCCGGCACCGTGCCCCCGCGCCGCCCCGGGAGTACCGTCCGTCCTCCTGATCCGGTCCCCGCCCCTGATCCCGCTCCTGTCTCAGCGTCTGATCCGGGTTCCGCCTCGGCCTCCGTCACGGCCTCCGCCGCGTCCTCTGAGGCGGACAGCACGGCGAAGTCCAGTGCCATCATGGCCGCGGGCACCCTGGTGTCCCGCATCCTCGGTTTCGTCCGCACGGCCCTGCTCACGGTGGCCATCGGTTCGACCGCCATGGCCGCGGACATCTTCGAGTCCGCGAACACGATCCCGAACATCATCTACATGCTTCTGGCCGGCGGCGTGTTCAACGTGGTGCTGGTCCCACAGCTCATCAAGGCGGCGAAGAAGCCGGACAAGGGCTCTGACTACACCTCGAGGCTGATCACCCTCGCGGTCCTGGTCATGGCCGCGGCCACCCTGGTCATCACGCTCGCGGCCGCCCCCATCATGGTGGCGCTGACCAGCAACTGGTCCCCGGCGATGCTGACCCTGGGCACGGCGTTCGCGCTCTGGACCTTCCCGCAGATCTTCTTCTACGGCGTATACGCGGTGCTGGGGCAGGTCCTCAACGCCAACGGCCGCTTCGGCGCGTACATGTGGGCCCCGGTGACCAACAACGTGGTGGCGATCGGTGTGATCGGCCTCTACCTCGCGATGTTCGGCTCCTACCAGGCCGGCGGCGATCAACTGGCGGAGTGGACCACCGGCCAGACCGTCCTGCTCGCCGGCGGACACACCTTCGGGATCGTGGTCCAGGCCCTCGTGCTCTTCGTCCCGCTGAGCCGGCTCGGGCTGGGGCTGAAGCCGAAGTTCGGTTGGAAGGGCATGGGGCTGCGGTCCACGGGCAAGCTCGCCGGGTACACCCTCGTGACCATGATGGCCGGCAACGTCGTCAACCTGCTGGTAGCCCGCCTCGTCTCCGGGGCCACGGAGGCACGTGCCTCCCTGGGTGAGGCCAGCGGGTCCGGCGGGCCGTTCGAAGGGCTGGACCCCTCCGTCGTCGAGGCCTCGATTCCCGGGCTCATGGCACTGAACATCGCCCAGCTGATCACGGTGCTTCCGCATTCGGTGTTCGTCCTGTCCCTGGCCACCGTGCTGTTCAACCAGCTCGCGCGGTCGCTGCATCAGGACGATGTGCCGGGGGCCCTGGCCACCATCAGCAGGGGCCTGCGGAACTTCGCGGTACCGATGATGTTCTCCACGGTCGTGGTGCTCGTCCTCGCCGGGCCGCTGGGACGCGTCTTCGCCGGTTCCTCGGAAACCGCTGCTGCGTCCGCTGTGGCCATCGGACAGCTGCTCATCCTGCTGGCGCTGGGGATGCCGTTCCGCTCGGCGCACATCTACCTCATGCGCCTGTTCTATGCGGCTGAGAACGCGCGGATCCCCATGCTGGTGCAGGTCGGGACCGCAGCGTTCACGCTGGTCATCGCCTACGTCGCCTCGATCTTCATGCCCAGCTGGGCCATGGCCTACCTCATGGTCTCCGTGTTCACCCTCCTGCACGTGGCCCAGTTCGTCGCCGCCCATGTGCTGGTACGCCGCCACTACGGGGACTACGGCGCCGGCCAGGTCCTGGACGCTTACCTGCGCACCGGTGTGGCCGCCGTCGTCTCCGGTGTGGCCGGCGCCCTGGTGCTGTGGCTGATCGGCGGCTACTCCGGCGGGTTCCCCTGGTCCACGATCATCACCGCCCTGGTGAGCTGCGCCGTCGTCGGGCTGGTCATGATAGTGGTGTACTTCGTGATGCTCCGAGCCATGCGGCTGCCCGAGCTGACCGAGTTCCTGGGGCCGCTGGCCCGGAGAATCCCCGGGTTGGCCCGGTAATTTCCTGACCTGCCGTCCGGCGGTTCACCGCGCACCAACCCGCCGTCGGCCGTAGCATGGACCCGACCGCACCCGGGACCGCCCGTGGCCGGCCACTGCCCGCAGTGGCGCCAGAGGCACCCCCGTCCACCTGGACGGCCATACCCAACCGTTGGCCCGGGCCACCGACCTGGAGGAACACCGTGCCGCAGCCCATTGAAGAGGGAATGGTCCTCGGAGGCCGATACCTCGTCACCGGACATGTGCTGACGTCAGCCGACCAGGACATGGTGCTGGACGGCCGCGACCAAGTCCTGAACCGCGATGTCTCCATCCTGGTCGCCTCCTCCGATCATGCCTCCCAGGTGGCCGCCTCGGCCCGCGAACTCGCCACCGGGGAGCGGCAGGGCACCATCCAGGTCCTCGATCTCGGCCTGAGCGAGGGCCGCACCTACCTGATCGCCGGCGGCAACCCGGCGCCCGAGGACCTGCTGGACATGACCCGCGAGCAGCAGGTCTATGTGGAGCCCTTCTATACGGACACCCTCGGCTCGGAGATCTTCGGTGAGGCCCGCACCTACGAGCCGCAGGTCTACGAGGACGACGAGGAGTACTACGAGGAGTTGGACGACGGCTATGCCGGGCCGGAGACGGAGACACGCCGTCCCAAGTTCCTGCGCGGCATCTCCGACCGCCTGAGCCAGCGGCTCGGCTCGGATGACGCCGCCAAGGACGCCGTGGACGGCAGGGCTGCTGCCGGTGCAGCGGGTGCCGGTGCCGCTGGCGCCACGGCGGCGAGGAACCCCCGGCGGCACGACGACGGCGCTCGGGACGAGCACGATCCGTACCGTTCCGCGGTGCTCCGCACCGATGACACACCCTTGCCGGAGACGGTCAGCGACGCCGACTGGACCGGTGCTCAGGACGAGGTCACCGCGACGTCCTCTCCCGCCGACCGGAACGCTGCTGCGACCTCCGCGTCGCCCGTGGTGGGCATCCCGTCCGATGATGGGCGAGAGGGATCAACCCGGGATGCCTCCGATCACGGCAGATCCGAGGACACCGGTGAGGAGACGGGCGAGACCCCCACGGCCGCCGTCGCCTCCCCGGCCATCGGCCGGCACAGCCCCAAGCCGGGACGGGAACCGGACCAGCGCGCCGCTGAGCGTCCCAAGGTCACGCTCTGGGACGACACCCCCTACGAGTCCACCCGCGATGATCACGCCGGTGCCGCCGGTGAGAGCCACACCGAAGACCGCCGCAGTGCCGGTGCCCTCGGGGCCGGCGTCGTTGGCGCCGGCTTGGCTGCCGGGGCTGGGTCTGGTTCTGCCGGGGCTGGGGGCCCCCGCGGTGGGTCGGCAGGAGGATCGAGCCGTCATCCGGACGCCGACCACGGCGGCGATGATGACTATCCCGGGTTCGAGGACTACGAGGAGCACGACGAGGACGACAAGCCGCGGGGCGCCCGCTGGCTGGTCGGCGGAATCCTGGTCCTGCTCCTCATCCTCGGAGCGGTGTTCGCGTTCAACATCCTGGACAACAATCGCAATCCGGAGGCGGGAGGGGGCGAATCCACCACACCGGGGTCGTCGCCAACCGAGTCCTCGCAGGGTCAGACCCGGGAGTCACAACTGCCGGAACCGGCCATCGTCTCGGCCACCCGCGTGGTGCCGGACGACGACGGCCTCAGTGCGGAGACGGACTCCACCCTTCCCAATGCCATCGACGGCAATCCCGCCACGGCCTGGCAGACGTACACCTTCGCCCAGCCGGCCTTCGGCGGCTATGCCTCCAGCATGGCCCTGGTGATCGAGCTGGAGGAACTCAGCGCCGTCTCCCAGGTGGACATCATCCAGAACAACGGCAGCGGCGGCTCGTTCTCGGTGTTGCTCAGCGACACCCCGGAGATCGACGACGCCCGGCAGATCGCCGAGGGCTCCCTGACCGGGCCTGAGGTCAGCGTGCCGATCCCAGACGAGGGTGGCGCTCCGGCGGAGGCACAATACGTGATCATCAACTTCACCGAACTGCCCGAGCTCTCCAATGCCACCTCCAACCGTCCCTACGGACTGAGAATTGCCGAGGTCGAGGTCAACTGACCGGCGCCCTGCGGGCGGGGTCCGCAGCCTCCGCTGGGCGGAAGACGCGCCTCTGCGTCCACCGGACCCGGCCTAGGATGGTGGGAGTGATAGCCCGGCTGTCCCCATGCCGTCCAGGTGACGAGGGGCCGTCGAGGTCATGCCAGGACATCTGTTGGACGGGAACAGGCTTGGAATAGGTTTCTGCCGGGGGATGTTCCACCGTTAACAGTTCCAGTTGCCTACCCCTGAAGGAATCACCGTGACCGAGGCTCCAGAGTCCATCGACGCCGTCCGGGACGTCGTCATCATCGGATCGGGCCCGGCGGGCTACACCGCCGCCATCTACGCTGCACGCGCGAACCTGAATCCCCTCGTGGTCGCAGGGTCCGTGACCGCCGGCGGTGAGTTGATGAACACCACCGACGTGGAGAACTTCCCCGGCTTCCCTGAGGGCATCCTCGGTCCGGAACTGATGGCCCACCTGGAACAGCAGGCCACCCGATTCGGCGCTGAAGTCCAGTATGAGGACGTCGTGGCGGTGGACCTGAAGGCCTCTCCGAAGGTCGTCACCCTCGGCAACGGTTCCGAATACCGTGCCCATGCGGTGGTCCTGTCCACGGGGTCGGCCTACCGAGAGCTCGGCGTGGAGGGTGAGAAGCGGTTCTCCGGCCACGGCGTGAGCTGGTGCGCCACGTGTGACGGCTTCTTCTTCCGCGATCAGAACATCGCCGTGGTGGGCGGGGGCGACTCCGCCATGGAGGAGGCCCTGTTCCTCACCAAGTTCGCGTCCAAGGTCACGGTGATCCACCGCCGTGATGACCTGCGTGCCTCGAAGACCATGGCCGATCGGGCCTTGGCCCACGAGAAGATCGAGTTCATCTGGGACACCGAGGTCTCTGGCCTCGACGGCGAGGAGAAGCTCAAGACCCTGCACCTGCGCAACCTGAAGTCCGGCGAGGAGTCCACCCTGGACGTCACCGGCCTGTTCGTGGCCATCGGATCGGATCCCCGGACCGATCTCGTCAAGGACCAGGTCGAGCTCAATGCCGACGGCACGGTCCGGATCGACCACCCCAGCACGCGCACCTCGCTTCCCGGCGTCTTCGCTGCCGGGGATGTCACCGACCCGACCTATCGTCAGGCCATCACCGCCGCCGGCAGCGGATGCATCGCCGCCCAGGACGTCGAGCATTACCTTGCGGACGTCAAGGAACTGGTTGCGGCCGCCGTCTAGGCACCGCACCCCACAGACCTGAATACCGGCCCCCTGCCGGCATTCCAGACCAAACCCATCAGGAGGAACCATGAGCACCATTGACGTCACCGACCAGGACTTCCAGGAGAAGGTCCTGAACTCGGACAAGCCGGTCATCGTCGATTTCTGGGCAGAATGGTGCGGTCCCTGCCGCATGCTGAGCCCCATCCTCGAGGAGATGGCCACCGAGCATGCTGACAAGATCACTGTGGCCAAGCTCAACGTAGACGACAACCCCCAGGCAGCATCCAACTACGGCATCACCAGCATTCCCGCGGTGATGGTGTTCCAGGGGGGCGAAAAGGTCGCCACGTCCATCGGCGCCAAGCCCAAGCAGGTCCTGGAGACGGAGTTCGCCGAGTACCTCAAGTGAGCATTAGCCACTGACGTGATGTACGAGAAGGGCCCCGTTCCTGCTGGAGCGGGGCCCTTCTGCGATTAAGACCTGTGCTGAGGAAGCTTCCTCAGTGTCTAACGAGATTTAATGACTGACTTCGTTCTCCCCGGACTGACCGATCAGGTCCATAATCCTATTGAGATCGTCCACCGACGCGAAGTCAATGGCGATCTTGCCTTTGCGGGCTCCCAGGGTGATCTTCACCGTGGTGTCCAGACGATCCGTCAGGGAGTTCGCCAGGTAGTCCAACCGTTCGTGCCGATCACTCCTCGGAGCACGGCTCTTCGGCTTCACCTGACGGACGCCGTCCTGCAATGAGACCAGCTCCTCCGTCGCTCGGACCGACAGGCCTTCCGAGACCACCTTCTGCGCCAGGCGTTCCATCTCGGCCGGATCCACCAGGGCCAAAAGTGCACGAGCATGGCCTGCGGAGAGGACACCGGACGCCACCCTGCGCTGCACCAGCGGCGGCAGCCTCAGCAGCCGCAGGGTGTTCGTGATCTGCGGCCGCGACCGGCCGATGCGGGAGGACAGTTCCTCCTGGGTGCAGTTGAAGTCCTCAAGGAGCTGCTCATAGGCAGCAGCCTCTTCGAGGGGATTGAGTTGACTCCGGTGCAGGTTTTCCAGGAGTGCGTCTCTGAGGAGGTCAGTATCCGCAGTATGCCGCACGATGGCGGGAATCTCGGTCAGCCCGGCACGCTGCGAGGCGCGCCACCGGCGTTCACCCATGACGAGTTCAAAGGGAGAGGGCCCCTCGACAGGGCGCACCACGATGGGCTGGAGGACCCCCACCTCGGCGATGGATGCCACCAGCTCGTCCATGTCGTCCTCATCGAACACCTCGCGAGGCTGGCGTGGATTGGGATGGATGTCCCCGGTCGGGATCGTTCTCAGCTCCGCATCGCCGACACTCCCATGGTGCCGGACCTGGGCCGGTGCCGGGTCCCCCCCCACTGAAGCGGGCGCCGTTGCAGTCCCCTTGATCTCAACCGATTGCGGTTGACCGTCTGAGGCATAGCGTTCATTCGGAGCAGCATGAGTTGACTTGCCCCCTATGCTGACGGGCTTGACGGGCGGCATCGTGGGGCGCGCCTTCGCCTTGCGACTTGCTGCTGCCGCGTCGGACTCATCAGACACCTGAGCCGAATCAGTCGTATCAGTGCCGTCAGGGCTCCGCCGATCAGGGAAGAAGACGTCGACGGGACGTCGTGTTTCACGTGGAACAGTTGTGCGAGCCGTGTCAGGGCCACGACCCCCAAGGTATCTGCTCGTGAGGTCCATGCGATCGGCACCACCATTGGTCTCCCGGTCAGAAGAAGGTTGATCAGAACTTGTCGAGGCGCGTGCCGTGTCCACAGCTTCCGCTTCCTCAGAGGAGACTTCCGGTTCCAACGAGTCGAGCCGTGAGCCCCGTGGTTCGCCGCTGTGAGGCACAAACACCGTTGCACTACCGCCTGCAGTTGATTCCGACTCGTTTGATTCGAGCGTGTCGGGGTCAATTTGGGCAGGCTCTGAAGTCACGACCGGGGCGAGGACGTCTTCTTCTTCGGAGCTCGTGTTCTGAATCAGTGCCTCAAGTCCTCTGCCAAGACCGCGTCGGTTCTTCTTCACGCATACTCCTTAGATCGTGCCCAGCGTCGGAGTCCAGTCTACTGCCGTTTCACGTGAAACCAGATTCCGTGAGGTGACTATCCCGCGTCCTACCTTTCCGACCCCTAGGACGTCCTTGCGTGTTCTCGAGGAGGACTCACCAACTGAGGTCATTGTTTTCCAGTTGACATCATCGCTGACTACAGGACTCACATGACCATTTCCTGGTACCTACACCCTGAGGCGCAGGGGAGGCCAACGCACATGAGGACAAGAGAAAGAACGAGGGGGTACTCGGAAGACGAGGGGATTCGTGTTGAACCAGAACGATCAGGCGTACCCGTTTCACGTGAAACAGAGGCTCACGAGGGCTCCCGGCGTCTGTGAACACCTTAGGCCATGTGGTTTTACGTGGAACAATGGATCCCGCCGTTGCGTATATCAGCCTGCGACTCCGCTGTGGCAGCTCGCTGACCATGTCGAGGCGCGGTCGAGCCCAGTCAACTAGGCGTGTGCCGGCCGTTATGACAGCGAGCAGACGCCACATGGAGGAACCATGGAGGCGAAGAGAAGCGAAGAGACAGAGACACCGCGCCACCGAGACGCCGAGGCGCCGATCGATGACAACCACTGCACCATCTCATAACAACGACATGCGGTACACACGTCCAGCTCATGCATCGCCGGCGACAATTCAGTTTGGTCCCACAGGCGGCGGGTAGTCGCTCGAACTGAAGGGAAGACCTTCGTGATGGGTGCCTTACCCCATCCGTCACAGTCTTAGGCCTCCTGTGGGTCTGTCGAATGACTGAGGTAGTACGTTCCACGTGAAACGATACAAGACAGGCCAGTCTTGTCTGCGTCCAGGGTGCACGTGAAACATGTCGATACCTTCACACACCGCCGTTCCCCTGATTCGTTTCACGTGAAACCTCGATCCCACAGTCCGGTCCCAGCGTCTGCGCCTTCCCGGCTGGTTGATGCGCACACGCTCCCAACGCTTGGCCTGGGGCCGATCAATACCGCCGTCAGACAGCGTTCAAGCGTGAAGGGAGGGCAGTTCTCCCAAGTAGGAATTATCCTCAAACAACGGGTACGACTCCGTCAATCAGGCCTCACCACTCGGCCGAACGACCATGAGTAGCACCTCAGTCAGAGAGGAGCATGTTTCACGTGGAACGAGAACCTGTATCTGATGCTCTCGGAACCACAGGCTGTGAAAACGAGCTGCCTTCAGGACAGCCTCCCGACCTCGTTGTGACTCCATGGAGCGAAGGGACAATCCACCGACTTTCAGAGGTCAAATCCATGTCGCCTCCTCCGCGAATACGCCTCGGAAGCCTTCTGGGCGGCTTCGCGGGGTGAATTAGCACCATTTCGTCCGTGGAGAGCCATCCTGTTTCACGTGAAACGCTGCACCGGGGCCAAAACAGCGAAGCCACTGAACGTACAGTTGTCCGCCGACGCCACCACCACCCGCGAGATGGGCCTCATTGGGGCATGCGGAGTACTCGAGCAACCACCGAAGGCAACCGGCGGCCTTGCCTATGCCGGGCCGCAGCGTCTCTAAGGGGCAATACGAAGGAGGAGCCGCGGTAGAACCCCAGTTGCACCGTCCAATGGTGGTGTTCAATCAACGTCGGGATTGCCCAGTTTCACGTGAAACACGACCGAACACGTCCGCTCCAGACATGGTCAGCGGGAGGAACTCCCCGCGAAAGCGCCCACCTGCGCCCAAGGCGTCGGTTACAACCAGAAGCGGTTGATTTAGTTAACAGAGCGCGCCTGGATGACTGGATCAGATGCCGGCCGCGTGACCACGATCAGCGATCTCCACAGCCGCCTCCCGGTAGGACAGGGCACCGGTGGACTGAGGATCATAGGTGAGCACTGTCTGCTGGAAGCTCGGAGCCTCGGAGATCCGCACATTGCGCGGGATCACGGTATTCAACACCTCGGCCGGAAAATGCTCACGCACCTCGTCAGCCACCTGGGTCGCCAAGTTGGTGCGCCCGTCGTACATGGTCAAGATAATCGTGGACACCTTGAGCGACGAATTCAGGTGCTTCTGGATCATCTGAATGTTGTTCAGCAGCTGGGAGAGCCCCTCGAGTGCGTAGTACTCGGTCTGAATGGGGATGAGAACTTCGCTCGCGGCCACGAAGGCGTTGACGGTGAGGAGGCCGAGGCTCGGAGGACAATCGATGAAGACATAGTCGATCCGAGGGAGACCCTGCTTCTCCCGGTAGGTGAAGTACTCGTTCAGCGCACGAGACAGGCGTTGTTCACGGGCGACGAGGGAGACCAGTTCGATCTCCGCTCCGGCCAGGTCGATCGTTGCCGGAGCCACCACCAGCCCATCCACGTCAGGGCAGGGCTTGACCACATCGGCCATGGGCAGTTCGTCGATGAGGACGTCGTAGACACTGTCCACGTCCGAGTTGTGGGGGATGGCCAGCGCGGTGGAGGCGTTCCCCTGGGGATCGATGTCCACGACCAGGACCTGCATGCCAGCACGCGCCAGGGCTGCCGAGAGGTTGACCGTCGTCGTGGTCTTGCCGACCCCGCCCTTCTGGTTCGACACGGTGACGATGCGCGTCTCAGTCGGGGTGGGCAATCTCCGGCCCTTCAGCTTGTCCCGTCGACGGTTCTCCTGGGCCAGCTCACGCGCCAAGGGCGTCTCGATGTCATCCGCCACGGACGAGTCCACGGTGCTGACGGTTTCCCGTGAAACTTCCGACTCATTGGTCAATGAGAACAACCTCCCGAGGTTGATAGACGGCGAAACGAACCTTCGGCCGTGGCATCCAGCCACTCCAGCCTACTGGTCAGCGTGAGGAGCCCACACGCACCCGTACCACCGTGGTGGGCTCGGCCAGCAGATCCTCGCCCACGGTCTCTATGACCGGGGTGGACCCCTTGTGCTTCTTCAGGACCTTGGCGGCCGACTTGACCTCTTCGGCCGCGCTCCGGCCCTTGATGGCCAACAGTTGTCCGGACCCCTGGAGCAGTGGAAGGGTCAACGGAATCAAGGTCTTGAGGGCAGACACGGCGCGGGCGGTCACGATGTCCACGACCACGTTGCCCACCACCTGTTCCGACCGGGCCCGGACCACGTCGACGTTGTCCAACCCAAGATCATCGATCACCATGTCCAACCAGGCCACCCGCCGTTCCAGCGGTTCGATGAGGATGAACTGGCAGTCTGGCCGGGCCAACGCGAGGGCGAGGCCCGGCAATCCGGCGCCCGAGCCGACGTCGGCCACCAGGGCACCTTCCGGCAGCAGATCCCCGACCACGGCGCAGTTCAAGACGTGGCGTTCCCACAGCCGCGGTACCTCGCGCGGACCCAGCAGCCCCCACTCGATCCCGGTGGAGGACAGGTGTTCCACGAAGCGAACGGCGAGATCGATCCGGTCGCCGAAGAGTTCCTCGGCTGCGGTCAACAGGTCACCGGTCAGTTCCGGTGGGTCTTGCGCTTCGATGGGGGGCTTCTCACCGTCCCGAGTGGGCTGCGGAGAGGTCTGGTCGTTCTCTGGTTGGGGCTGATCAGACACCGGCGGAGACCACCACATGCCGACGCGGGCCCTCGCCCTCGGATTCGCTCACGAGTCCACCCTCGGCGATGACATCGTGAACGATCTTGCGTTCGTAGGCGCCCATCGGCCTCAGGTGCAGCGGTTCGCCGGTCTCCCGAACCTTGACGATGGCCTCTTGGGCGAGCTGCTCCAGCTCCTGTGCCCGTTCGGTGCGGTGCCCTGCGACGTCCAGGACGAGCCGGGAGCGGCTGCCGGTGGCTGACAGCACGGCCAGGCGCACTAGCTCCTGCAGGGCTTCCAGTCCCTTGCCGTCCTTGCCCACGAGGCCGCGCAGGCGGTCGTCTCCCTCCTCCGCGATCACAGAGACGTAGGTGCGGCCATTGCGGATCTCGATGTCGATGTCACCGTCGAGGTCGGAGATGTCCAGCAGTTCCTCGACGTAGTCGGCAGCGATGTCCCCCTCTTCCTCGAGGCGGCTGGCGGACGGGGCGGAGGAGTCCTCAGACGCATCCGCCGACGCAGCGGCGTCCTGGCCGGCCTCTGTGGACTCTTGCTCTCCCGACACGTCCTCGGCTGCAGAGGAGTCTGCGGGTGGAGTCGAGCCGGTGGGTGTCACAGAGGGTGCCACCGTGGCTTGCTCGATGCCCTGCTCGGCGGTCACGGCCGACTCCGCGGCCTCCCCGGACGGCGTGTTGGACGCGTCACTCATGGTCATCTCCTCTTCTTGGTCTTGCGCTTCGGCTGCTGGCGCTGACCGGTCTGCTGGGGCTTGGCAGCTTCGATCTCCGCCTTGGCAGCCGCCTCCTGGGCGGCTTTGCCGACGGGGGGAAGGCCTTTGACGGCGCGGCGTTCGTTCAGTTCCTGCTCAGCCAGGGAACCCGGGGTCGGGTTGTTGCGGATGATCCACATCTGCTGTGCCACGGCCCAGAAGTTCGTGGCGGTCCAGTAGATCAGCACGCCGATCGGGAAGTTGATGCCACCGATGCCGAACACCAACGGAAGGATGTACAGCATGAACTTCTGCGACTGGGCGAAGGGCCCGGTCATGGCAGCCTCGGACATGTTCTTGCTCATCAGCATCTTCTGCATGAAGAACTGCGAGCCCGACATGAGGATGATCATGACGACGGAGACCATGATGACGGCGATGTTGAGGTTCTCGCCCACGGAACCCAGGAACGTGGCCTGCATGGGCGCGCCGAGGAAGATCGCGTCTCCGAAGGAACGGATCTGGTCCGCAGTCAGCGCGGCTTCCCCCTCACCTCGCTCGGCGGCGGCCCCGGCTCCGGTCAGGATCTGGAACAGCGCGAAGAAGAAGGGCATCTGCACGAGCATCGGCAGACAGGCCGCGAAGGGGCTGGTGCCGTGTTCCTTGAACAGGGCCTGCTGTTCCATGGCCATGGCCTGACGGGACAATTGGTCCGTCTTGCCCTTGTACTTGGCCTGCAGCTTCTTGATGTCCGGCTGGAGCGCCTGCATGGCGCGCTGCGACTTGATCTGCTTGACGAACAGCGGAATCAGCAGGGTCCGCACCAACACCACGAGCAGGATGATCGACAGGGTCCAGGTGAACCCGCTGTCCGGGTCCATGCCGACCAGTTCCAGGACCGTGTGGAAGGCACCGAGGATCCAGGACATCACCCACTTGAAGGGCCAGAGAATGATTTGGAAGAAGTCCATGATCTCCTACTGTTCCGCCGGAGGATCCGGGGGGATGACGGGATGGTTTAGGTCAATGATCTTGGGTCGGCGGCCCGGTGGCCAAATCCTCTTGCCGGGTGGGACCGCGTCGACACCGCCTTTCGACCAGGGGTGGCAGCTGCCGAGACGGCGTGCCGAGAGCCACGAGCCCTTCACGGCCCCGTGGACGTGGACCGCCTCGAGCGCGTAGGCCGAGCACGAGGGAAAGTAGCGGCATACCTGGCCGTAGAGGGGCGAGATCACCGCGCGGTAGGCCATCAGCAGCCAGGCCAGCAGGGTGGACGGTAGGGCGCGAAGCCAGTTCCATTCGGCGGCGCCGGGCCGGGTGGTGAACGGGGACTGCGTGATCATGCGTCCATCTCCGTCCCCGGGCTCCGCACCTGTGATGCGGACCGGCTGTGAGACACGGGACCGCCGGGACGACGCCGGCCGGTTTCCTTCCGCAGAGCACCCGCCAGGGCCGAATCCAGGTCCTTCTTGAGCTCATCCCAATCGGCCGTTCCCGACGGCGGCAGGGCACGGACCACGACCGTCGCACCCGGATGTCGCGCCAGTGGTCCGCTGAGTTGATCAGCCACGGCGGCCCGAAGCCTGCGCTTGACGCGATTTCGCACCACCGCATTGCCGACGGCCTTGGAGACGACGAAACCCACGCGCACCGGTCCGGCCGAGCTATCGGCCTCGCTGGGGAGCGTGGGATCGAGAAGGTGTGCGGACACGACAACGTTCCGGCGCCCTGTTCGGGCGCCGGAACGCAGTGTCTGGGAAAAATCCGCGGGGGTGCGTACCCGTTTCTCGCGGGGCAGCACGCCGTGTCGTCCGCTCTGCTGATCGGCCTCAGGCCAGATCAGGCGGACAGTTCCGTGCGGCCCTTGGTACGGCGGGTTGCCAGGATGGCGCGGCCGGCGCGGGTACGCATCCGGGCGCGGAAACCGTGCTTCTTGGCCCGGCGGCGGGTATTCGGCTGAAAAGTCCGCTTGCTCACTTGATATCTCCACAACGTGTGTATGCGCCCGGACCCGTTGTACCTGGGGGAAGAACCGGTAGACGCTCTGACTAGGACTTCCCCGCTGAAGACACCAATCCAACAGGCCTGGGCCTTCGGGTGTCCGCTGGTCGGCTGCACCCTGAGGTCGATCCGGACAATTCCAGTCGGTTCAGAGCACGGCTAAACAACCCCGCGGGGACCAATCAAGTTTAGGGATGGTCGGCTACAGCGTCAAATTGCACTCTCCGGTGGTCACCCGCGCACCGGACCTGTACCCTCGCCGAAGTTATCCACTGCCTGTGAATAACTCTGTGGATTCCCGTTAGACTCGGTTCGACGCCGACGGAAGGACCCCAGCCCCCATGGTTGCAGATGAGGCTGTCAGCAGCTCGTGGCGCAAGGTGGTACGCACCCTTGAGGAAGACGACCGCGTCTCACCTCGCCAACTCGGCCATGTCGGCCTCGCGCAGCCCCAGGGGCTGATCGGTACGACCCTGTTGCTCGCCGTTCCGAATGAACTGACCCGTGAGGTCCTGCAGTCCCAGCTCAAGGACGCCCTTGCTGAAGCGCTCGGGAACGTGTTCAGGACCGAGATCCTGTGCGCGTATTCGATTGACTCGACCCTGATGGCCCAGACAGGGGAGGACTACCAGCTCCCGACAGCCGCGGTCCCCCCGGTCCGCGACGTCCAGCACACCCGCTCGGCCCCCTCCCCCCATGCCCCGGTCCGGTCAGCGGCGCCAGCGCCAGCGCCGCCGTCGACCTCGGATGAGACCAGCCGTCTGAACCCGCGATATCACTTCGAGACCTTCGTCATCGGTTCCTCGAACCGCTTCGCCCATGCCGCCGCGAACGCCGTGGCCGAAGCGCCCGCGAAGGCCTACAACCCGCTGTTCATCTACGGCGAGTCCGGGCTGGGGAAGACGCACCTGTTGCACGCGATCGGTCACTATGCCCGTCACCTGTACCCGGGGCTGCGCGTCCGGTACGTGAACTCCGAGGAGTTCACCAACGACTTCATCAACTCGATCCGCCACGACGAGGGTGCGAGCTTCAAACAGGTGTACCGCAATGTGGACATCCTGCTCATCGACGACATCCAGTTCCTCGCGGACAAGGAAGCGACCATCGAGGAGTTCTTCCACACCTTCAACACCCTCTACAACAACAACAAGCAGGTCGTGATCACCTCCGACCTGCCCCCCAAGCAACTGTCCGGCTTCGAAGAACGTCTGCGCTCTCGCTTCGAGTGGGGGCTGATCACGGACATCCAGCCGCCGGACCTGGAGACGCGCATCGCCATCCTCCGCAAGAAGGCAGAAGCCGAGGGTTTGACGGCCCCGCCCGAGGTCCTCGAGTACATCGGCTCCAACATCTCCACCAATATCCGGGAGCTGGAAGGCGCTCTCATTCGCGTCACGGCCTTCGCGTCGCTGAACAAGCAGCCGGTCGGGATCCAGCTGGCAGAGCAGGTACTGCGTGATCTCATCACCCATGAGGACGCACACGAGATCACCGCGCCGACGATCCTCAACGAGACGGCCGCGTACTTCAACCTGACCATGGAGGAGTTGACCTCCAAGTCACGGACCAGGACCCTCGTCACCGCCCGGCAGATCGCCATGTACCTGCTGCGTGAGCTGACAGAGATGTCCCTGCCGAAGATCGGTCAGGAGCTTGGCGGGCGGGACCACACCACGGTGATCCACGCTGACCGCAAGATCCGAGAGCTGATGGCTGAACGCCGGACGATCTACAACCAGGTCACCGAGCTGACGAACCGGATCAAGCAGCAGCAGCGCGCCCGCTGACCTCAACGGTCGTCGCGGCCGGACCCAGCCCTTGGCCTCCCTCATCCAGGCAACCTTGATCCTTAACGACAAGGTCGTTCCACAGGCAGAACCCCGGATCGAGCGCTCGAGACCTCGTCTTATCCACAGTGGTCCACAGATATCCACAGGTTGATAGAGGCCCTCACCGAGCACAACCCACAGCTGTGGACAAACCTGTGGATGCTTAAGTGGAGTGTTCGGGCGAGTCTCTGGATAACTACACGCTTCCCTGTGAATTCGCAGATCCCCGCTCGAAAGTTGTGCACCGACGGTGCACAGGGCAGACGAGAGAAGTCCACCGCGGGGTCCACAGGAGGAACGCCGGAACCACACCGACGGATCGGGTTATCCACAGTATCCACAGGACTTATTAACACTACTAATCCCTGTTAAGAATGAATCCCAAGAACATCCACTCCTCCCTGCCGAACGCCGCTCACCGGATCTGACGAATCCGTCGAAACGTCGGACGCTTCGAGGACGGCCCTCATCCCTGAGCCGCATCGCCCAACCACATCCGCGGCACAAATGCCAACATTCGCGCCCTCGGCGAGTCACGGTAAGCTGACACAGCACACGGCTCAGACGTGTGATTCAAAGGATGCCCGGCGGGGGTATCCGGAGGAAGACCAACATCACCTGCCGTCTACGAGAAAGGCGGAAACTTCTGTGAAGTTCACCGTTGAGCGAGACATCCTGACGGACGCCGTCTCCTGGACCGCACGTTCCCTGTCCCCTCGCCCGCCGGTACCGGTTCTGTCCGGGCTGCTGATCACCGCCGAAGACAACCTGGTCTCCATCGCCAGCTTCGACTACGAGACCTCAGCTCAACTCGAGATCGAGGCAGACATCGAGACGCCCGGCAAGATCCTGGTCTCCGGCCGGCTGCTCAACGACATCGTCCGCTCCCTTCCGGCGGCGCCCGTCACTCTGGAGACCGATGGCTCCAAAGTGGTCCTGACCTGCCGGAACTCCCGCTTCGCCTTGGCCACCATGCCCGTCGAGGACTATCCGGCCCTTCCAGAGATGCCCGAGTCGGCTGGCACTGTGGATGGGGACGCCTTCGCCCACGCGGTCGCCCAGGTGACTGTGGCGGCTTCCAAGGACGACACCCTGCCCATCCTCACCGCCGTGAAGTTGGAGATCGAGGGGGACCGCATCACCTTCCTCGCCACGGACCGGTACCGGCTGGCCATGAAGGAACTCAACTGGTCCCCTGCCGATCCTTCGATCTCAACGTCACTGTTGGTCAAGGCCAAGACCCTCACGGAAGTCGCCAAATCGTTGGCTGGCGGCGGGGATCTGCAGCTTCGGTTGCCGAAGGAGTCATCCACCTCGGACCTGGTGGGCTTCGCCTCCGGAGGACGACGCACCACAAGCCTGCTGGTGGACGGGGAGTACCCGAAGATCCGGGCACTCTTCCCAGAGTCCAGCCCCATCCACGCCGTGGTCCCGACCGGTCCGCTCGTCGAGGCCGTCCGGCGCGTAGCCCTCGTCGCCGAACGCAACACCGCCGTGCGCATGATGTTCAATGACGGCCACGTCACCCTGGACGCCGGTGCCGGCGACGACGCCTCCGCGAACGAATCCCTGGACGCCGTCCTCGACGGCGACGAGATCACCGTGGCGTTCAACCCGTCCTACCTGGGCGAGGGACTCAACGTCATCAACGCCCCGTACGTTCGCTTCTCCTTCACCACGGCGCCGAAGCCTGCCCTGATGACCGCCCAGCAGGAACAGGACTCACCCGAACAGGACGACTACCGGTACCTGGTCATGCCGGTCCGTCTGGCCAACTGACCCGACTGCCGGCCCAGTCAGGTCACCGACACCGAAACGTGTTTCTCTCCCACCTCTCCCTCACTCAATACCGCTCCTACCACCAGGCCGATGTCTCCCTGGTGCCAGGGCCCAATGTGCTGGTCGGATCCAACGGGGCCGGAAAGACGAATATCGTCGAGGCCGTGGGCTACCTGGCCACCCAGGTCTCCCACCGCGTGTCCACTGATTCCCCCTTGGTGCACTTCGGCGCCTCGCAAGCGATCATCCGCGGTCGCATCCACCGAGGGGACCGGGCCATCTCCCTCGAACTGGAGATCAATCCCGGGAAATCCAACCGGGCCGCCGTCAACCGGGGTGCCCCACAACGGGCCCGGGAGGGCCTCGGACTGCTGCGGTCGGTGCTGTTCGCTCCGGAGGATCTGGCCCTGATCAACGGCGACCCGTCCGTTCGGCGTCGGTTCCTGGACGATCTCGTGGTTCAGCTGCGCCCGGCCCTCGGGGATGCCCGCAGCGATTACGACCGGGTGCTGAAGCAACGCAACGCGCTGTTGAAGAACGCCAAGCACTCCGGACGATGGACTGAGGAACACGCGCATACCCTCGGGGTGTGGGACGAACACCTCGCCCGTGCCGGTGCCCGCGTGCTCAACGGCCGGCTCCATGTGCTGCAGATGCTCGCCCATCCCCTCACCGAGTCCTACACCGCTCTTGCCGAGAGCGTGAAGACGGCCGGGTTCAGCTATGAATCCACGGTCCCGCTGGCGGGAGGCCAACACCAGGAGATTCCGGAGGAACAGGCCCTCCACGAAGCACTGCTCGCAGAACTCGAGTCCCGGCACCGGCAGGAACGAGACCGCGGCGTCACCCTGGCCGGTCCGCACCGGGATGACCTGGCCCTGACCCTCGGCCCGGCACCGGTGAAGGGCTTCGCCTCCCACGGCGAGACCTGGTCCATGGCACTGTCACTGAAGTTGGCCAGTTACCGCATCCTGGTGGCGGACGATCCGGATCCTCAAGCCCGGCCCGTGCTCATCCTCGACGATGTCTTCGCCGAACTCGATGCCGCCCGCCGCAGCCGGCTCGCCGAATTGGCCGCCGGCGCGGAACAACTGCTGGTCACGGCCGCCGTCGCCGCAGACATCCCGGACGAGCTGGCCGGGCCGAGGATCAACGTCACTCTGGGGGACGATGGGAGCGTGGTCCACCAGGCCGAATCCTCCGGATCGGTCGCACCCGAGCCGGAGGAAGCCCCGTGAGCAGCCCTGACGAACCGGTGCCCCCACCGGAGCGGGAAACCTCCCCGGACGGGATCGAGGATGATCCTGATGCGGCGATCGTGGCCCTCAACCGAGTGCGTCAGGCCGCGGAATCCCGGGGTGAGGTCCGACGTCGGCGCCCGGCAGCCAAAGGCCGCGGGACCACCCCTGCATCGGGGGCCGCGAGCGGGACGGTTCCAGGCCGACGTCGGGGTCCAGATGCCCGGGACCCGAGGATGGTGGGCGATGTCTTCGGCCGGTTGGTCACCGAACGCGGTTGGTCCTCGCCCGTGGCCGTGGGATCCGTCCTGTCCCGGTGGGACGAACTCGTCGGCGCGGACATCGGGCTGCACTGCCGGCCTGAGAGCTTCGAGAACGCCGTGGTGACCGTCCGCTGCGATTCCACCGCTTGGGCCACCCAGCTCAAGCTGCTGACACCGGCCCTGCTCCAGCGGTTCGAGGTCGAACTGGGTCCTGGGATCGTGACGAGCCTGCGGGTGGCAGGCCCAGCCGCTCCCTCGTGGCGCAAGGGTCCACGGGTGGTCAAAGGACGCGGCCCCCGGGACACCTACGGCTGACCGGATCGGTGCCGGCACGGGTTCCAGAGGTCGCGCGGCATTCGCCGAGGAACCCGCCAACGGCGATTTGGCGAACTGGAACCCCGTCGGGCGGACCGGGACCGGGAGGGGGTACCCCGGGTGGTCGGAATCGCCGATTCTGTTCCGCAGAGGCCATGTTTTATCCCTGGAACACCCCCCTGAAGACGCACGAATCGGCGTGTCGGGGGTAGAATGAGACGGAATCGTGCCGAAAGGGACACCTTCCGTGCGCCCCGGCGCCAGAACCCCTTGGTACATGCGATATGAAGCCCAGTACCCCAACAGAGGAGCCGTAGACGCCCGTGGCCGAAGAGAACAACGGCACAGATCAGAGCGGCGCCCCGCAGGATCCCACCGTCGAGACCACCGCCCCGGCGGAGACCGACGCGGCGGCCTCGGAGGCATCCACCCAGTCGACGCAGATCACCGAGGCGACCCGCAAGGTGGAGCACGAGTATGGCGCAGGGGACATCACGGTCCTCGAGGGGTTGGAGGCCGTCCGCAAACGCCCCGGCATGTACATCGGTTCCACGGGTCCGCGCGGTCTGCACCACTTGGTGTCCGAGGTCGTGGACAACTCCGTGGACGAGGCGCTGGCCGGGTACTGCGACACCATCCATGTGACCCTGCAGGCGGACGGCGGCGTGCGCGTGGAGGACAATGGCCGCGGCATCCCCGTGGACATGCACCCCACCGAGGGCAGGCCCACCGTGGAGGTCGTCATGACGATCCTGCATGCCGGCGGCAAGTTCGGCGGCGGCGGCTACGCGGTCTCCGGTGGTCTGCACGGTGTGGGCATCTCCGTGGTGAACGCGTTGTCCACCCGCGTGGACACTGAGATCCGCCGCCAGGGAAGCCTCTGGAAGATGAGCTTCGCCGATGGCGGTGTGCCGCAGGGCGAACTCGTCAAGGCCGGGGAGACGGACGAGACGGGCACCACCCAGACGTTCTACCCGGACCCCGAGATCTTCGACACGGTCGATTTCGACTTCGAGACCCTGCGCGCCCGGTTCCAGCAGATGGCGTTCCTCAACAAGGGTCTGCGCATCACCCTCACGGATGAGCGGTTGATCGAGACGAACGAGATCCAGCAGGACGAGATCGCCGGAGACACCGACGGCGACGGCATTCCGGGCACCGAAGCGGACCGCCAGACCGAGAGCGAAGCCCAGCCGGACACCATCGGCGAGGATCTGGCCAGCGCGAAGAAGCGGATGGTCGACTACAAGTACGACAACGGGCTGCTGGACTACGTCCAGCACCTGAACTCGAACAAGAAGGTCGAGATGGTCCACGAGGACGTCATCGCCTTCGAGACGGAGGACACCGACCGCAAGATGGCCGCCGAGGTGGCCATGCAGTGGACCACGGCCTACTCCGAGTCCGTGCACACCTACGCCAACACCATCAACACGCACGAGGGGGGTAGTCACGAAGAAGGGTTCCGTGCGGCTCTGACCTCCCTGGTCAACCGCTATGCGCGGGAGAAGGAGATCCTGAGGGCCAAGGACGAGAACCTCTCGGGTGATGACGTCCGCGAGGGGCTGACCGCCGTGCTGTCCATCAAGCTCTCCGAACCGCAGTTCGAGGGCCAGACCAAGACCAAGCTCGGCAACTCCGAGGCCAAGGGCTTCATCCAGAAGATCGTCTCCGACCAGCTCGGTGACTGGCTGGAACGCAACCCCGGCCCGGCCAAGGACATCATCCGCAAGGCCCAGCTGGCCTCTCAGGCGCGGATGGCCGCGCGCAAGGCCAGGGACAACGCTCGCCGCAAGTCACCGCTGGAGTCCTTCGGCATGCCCGGTAAACTCGCCGACTGCTCCTCGAAGAACCCGGTCGAGTGCGAGGTCTACATCGTGGAGGGTGACTCCGCCGGCGGCTCGGCCAAGCAGGGCCGCAACCCCGGCACCCAGGCCATCCTCCCGCTCCGTGGCAAGATCCTGAACGTGGAGCGGGCCCGCCTGGACCGGGCGCTGTCCAATGCCGAGATCCAGTCGATGATCACCGCCTTCGGCACCGGTATCGGTGAGGAATTCGACATCACGAAGCTGCGGTACCACAAGATCGTGCTGATGGCGGATGCCGATGTGGACGGCCAGCACATCACCACGCTGCTGCTGACGGTGCTGTTCCGCTACATGCGGCCGCTGATCGAGCACGGATTCGTGTTCCTGGCGCAACCCCCGCTGTACCGGGTGAAGTGGTCCAACGCGCCGCACGACTACGTCTTCTCCGACGAGGAGCGGGACCAGGCGGTGGCCGCGGGTCTGGCCAGGGGCTGGCGCTACCCGAAGGACAACGGCATCCAGCGCTACAAGGGCCTGGGTGAGATGGACTTCAAGGAGCTGTGGGACACCACCATGGACCCGGAGCACCGCACCCTGCTGCAGGTCACCATGGACGACGCGGCCGCGGCGGACGAGATCTTCTCCATGCTGATGGGAGAGGACGTCGAATCACGCCGTTCCTTCATCCAGCAGAACGCCAAGGACGTCCGCTTCTTGGATATCTGAGCCTTCTGAGGCTTCTGATCCCCTCCGCTATCCACCCCGGCCGGAAACGGCCACGGCCCGGCGGCACCGAGTGATCGGCGCCCGGGCCGTGGTGCCGGCCCCCACACTTTGAGACCCGAGGACACCGCGCGTGACTGACGAGCAGAACCCTGAGAACGAGAACGTGAACCCGGACAACAACGGTAATCCCGACGCCGGCCTGCCGGCTGGCGAGGGAGAGGTCCCGGTCATCGCCCCGGCACTGACCGAGCATGACAAGGTCGAGCAGGTCGACCTGCAGACCGAGATGAAGCGGTCCTACCTGGACTACGCCATGGCGGTCATCGTGGGCCGCGCACTGCCGGACGTGCGGGACGGGCTGAAGCCCGTGCATCGCCGGGTGTTGTACGGCATGTTCGACGGCGGCTACCGTCCGGATCGTTCGTTCAACAAGTCGGCCCGCGTGGTCGGTGAGGTGATGGGCAACTATCACCCGCACGGTGACTCGGCCATCTACGACGCCCTGGTCCGGCTCATCCAGGACTGGGTCATGCGCTACCCGCTGGCCCTGGGCCAGGGCAACTTCGGATCCCCCGGCAACGACGGCGCCGCCGCCCAGCGTTACACCGAGACCAAGATGGCGCCGCTGGCCATGGAGATGGTCCGGGACATCCAGGAAGACACGGTCGATTTCCAGGACAACTACGACGGCAAGCAGCAGGAGCCGACCGTCATGCCGGCCCGGTTCCCGAACCTGCTGGTCAACGGTTCCTCCGGCATCGCCGTGGGCATGGCCACCAACATCCCGCCGCACAACCTCCGCGAGGTCGTGGACGGCGTGCAGTGGTACCTGGAGAACCCGGAGGCCTCCCGCGAGGAGCTCCTGGCAGCACTGATGCAGCGCATCAAGGGGCCGGACTTCCCCTCCGGCGCGCAGATCCTCGGCCGCAAGGGCATCGAGGACGCGTACCGCACCGGCCGCGGCTCCATCGCCATGCGGGCCGTGGTCAATGTCGAGGAGATCCAGGGCCGGACCTGCCTGGTGGTCACCGAGCTGCCGTACATGGCCAACCCGGACAATCTGGCCGCCAAGATCGCCGAGATGGTCCGCGACGGCAAGCTCTCGGGGATCGCGGACATGCGCGACGAGACTTCCGGCCGCACGGGTCAGCGCCTGGTGATCGTCCTCAAGCGGGATGCTGTGGCCAAGGTGGTGCTCAACAACCTCTACAAGCACACCCAGCTGCAGGAGAACTTCTCCGCCAACATGTTGGCCCTCGTGGACGGAGTCCCGCGGACCCTCTCCCTGGACGGATTCGTGCACCACTGGGTGATGCACCAGATCGAGGTGATCGTCCGGCGCACGGAGTTCCGCAAGCGCAAGGCCGAGGAACGTGCCCACATCCTGCTGGGGCTGCTCAAGGCCCTGGACATGCTGGACGAGGTCATTGCCACCATCCGGGCCTCCGCCAGCGCCGATGCCGCACGGGAGTCCCTCAAGACGCTGTTGGAGATCGACGACGATCAGGCCAAGGCCATCCTCAACATGCAGTTGCGGCAGCTGGCCGCACTGGAACGCCAGGGGATCCAGGACGAGTACGACGAGTTGCAGGCGAAGATCGCCGAGTACAACGCGATCCTGGCCTCCCCGGAGCGTCAGCGCGAGGTGGTCTCCACCGAGTTGGCGGAGATCGTGGCGAAGTACGGTGATGACCGCCGCACGGAGATCATGTACGGCTATGACGGCGACATGTCGATGGAGGACCTGATCCCCGAAGAGGAGATGGTGGTCACCATCACCCGCGGTGGCTACATCAAGCGCACGCGGATCGACAACTACCGGGCTCAGAACCGTGGCGGCAAGGGCGTGCGTGGTGCCTCCCTGCGCAACGACGATGTGGTGGAGCACTTCTTCACCACGTCCACGCACCATTGGATCCTGTTCTTCACCAATCTGGGCCGGGTCTACCGCATCAAGACCTACGAGCTGCAGGAAGCGGGACGGGATGCCAAGGGCCAGCACGTGGCCAACCTGATGGCCTTCCAGCCCGAGGAGCGGATTGCCCAGGCACTGCCGCTCGCCGACTACGGAAGGGCTCCCTACCTGGTGCTCGCCACCCGGCAGGGCCTGGTCAAGAAGACCCTGTTGGCGGACTACGACACCAACCGCACCGCCGGCGTCATCGCCATCAAACTGCGCGATGACGACGAGGTCGTCTCGGCCAAGCTGGTCTCGGAGGAGGATGACCTGATCCTGATCTCCAAGAACGGCCAGTCGTTGCGCTTCAATGCCACCAACGAGGCACTGCGCCCCATGGGACGTGCCACCTCCGGCGTCACCGGCATGAAGTTCCGTCAGGGGGACGAGCTCCTCACCGCGGATGTGGTCCGCGAGGACGCCTTCGTGTTCATCGTCACGGACGGTGGCTACGCCAAGCGTTCCACGGTGGATGAGTACCGCGTGCAGAATCGCGGCGGACTGGGCATCAAGGTCGGCAACATCGTCGAGGATCGCGGAGAGTTG
This sequence comes from Citricoccus sp. K5, assembly GCF_902506195.1. Classification (NCBI taxonomy): domain Bacteria; kingdom Bacillati; phylum Actinomycetota; class Actinomycetes; order Micrococcales; family Micrococcaceae; genus Citricoccus; species Citricoccus sp. K5. Next base: position 3,095,762 of record NZ_LR732817.1, on the reverse strand, counting down.
ACCGGCGGCCTGGTGGTGGAGGAACACGACGAAGTGCTGGTGGTGATGAACTCCGGCAAGGTGGTCCGATCCGCCGTCACCGGTGTCCCGGCCAAGGGCCGCAACACCATGGGCGTCATCTTCGCCAAGCCGGACAAGAACGATCGGATCATCGCCGTCACGCTCAACAACGAGAAGCAGCTCAACGGTGTGACGGACGAGAATCCCGAGGGAGAGGTCGCAGGGGATGTTACCGAGGGTGAAGTACCCTTGGACTCTGAGACGGCCGCCCCCGCCAGTGCGGAGGGGACCGACACGACCGTGACAGCCACCGAATCCGCAGCGGTCGATCCTGACCCGGACGCGGAGATTGACGGAGGACAGTAGTGAGCACATCCGGAACGCCCCGGCCTGCAGGCCAACGCCCGGCCGGCGGTTCGTCGGACAGGGGAGTCACACCTCGAGGGACGCAGCAGCGACCCTCGGCGCAAGGTTCCCGTCAGCCCGGCCAGCGTCCGCAGAATGCCCGTCCCACAGGATCCGCGGGATCCGGACAGAAGCGCCCCGCGCAGCGGCCCGCCGCCCAGGGCTTGGTGCGTCCGGCGCCCAAGGCCAAGGTCCGCAAAGCCCGGCTGCTCGTCTCCAAGGTCGATCCCTGGTCGGTGCTGAAGATGGCCTTCCTCCTGTCGGTGGCCTTGGGCATCGTCACCGTTGTCGGAGCCGTGGTGCTGTGGACCGTCATGGACCTAACCGGCATCTTCGACCAGGTCAACGACCTGCTGGCCCAGGTCCTGGGCTCAGAGGGAGGATCGTTCACGGTGCAGCAACTGATCTCGCTGGGCCAGGTCGCCTCCTTCGCGACGATCATCGCGGTGGTCAATGTGGTGCTGCTGACGGCCTTGAGCATGCTCGCGGCCGTGCTGTACAACATCTCCGCGACCCTCGTCGGCGGGATCGGGGTCACCCTGACCGATGACTGAACACCACAGCGTTCGCTGCGCGGGCCGAGATGAGGGGTAAGCACCTCTGATCTCCGCCCGCACAGCGAGAGGCTCGACGGGATCATTCATCGATTTTGACGGTCAGCCCCGCTGGGGTAATGTTGATTCTCGTTCCGGAGACACGATTTGGTTCGGTCTTTCGAAACGTGAGGGCGTATAGCTCAGGCGGTTAGAGCGCTTCGCTGATAACGAAGAGGTCCCAAGTTCAAGTCTTGGTACGCCCACCCACGCAGTCCCCATCCGGCCGTAGGCCGGGGAAGGCGGCACCATGAAGCCGGTAGTTCGACTGGCTGCCCTGGCAGCTGGCGTGGCCGCAGTGCTCGGGATCCGCTTCTGGCGGGAGAACGAACGCGGCAAGCAGGTCTGGAGTTCGGCCACGGATTCTCTGAACAGCCCCGGAGATCCGCGTGAGAATCAACCGGATGCACATAACTGAACACCCCTCGGGGGCATGGCGCAATTGGTAGCGCACCTGCTTTGCAAGCAGGGGGTTAGGGGTTCGAGTCCCCTTGCCTCCACCGAGAGAAGGGCCCGGGACACCAGTGGTGTCCCGGGCCCTTCTGTTTCAACCGGAAGCCGTTAGCCGGGTCCGCATCACTCTGCGGACTTTGGGGCGGGAATCCCCTCGACCTTCTCCTCGGGGCCATCCACGGAGTCCACGGTGGCGGTGCCCGCGGCGACGCTGGGAGCCGGGGTGGCTGCAGCGGAGCTGGCGGCCGGAGTCGGACCCGGAACGGACGGGGCCTTGGTGGCCAGGTCCGGATCGGCACCGGCCGATGCCGGTGCGGACGGTGCGTCCTGCTTCGGCAGCGGTGAGGGTGCCGGGGTCTTCCACGGATCCTCGACCGGCTTGGTCAACTGCCAGACGGCGACGGCCGCGACGCCAGCGGCCACCACGATGCCGGCCACGAGCCAGCCCTTGCCGCCCTTGTGCTGCTTCTTGGCCTGCTTCCTCAGCTGCTTCTCCGCCGTCTTGGCGTACTCCTCGGCGGCCTTCTTCAGCTTCTTCACGGTCTTCTTGTCACCGGTGATGTTCACCAGGGCCCTCTCGACAGCCGGGGAGACCTTGACGCCATGAGCCGCCTTCGAGGCCTGGCCGGCCACCGTGGCGAGGCGTGCCGACGCGGCGGGGACGTACTCGCCCTCCACCTTGCTCCGAGCGCCCTCGAAAGCCGGGGCCAGCCGGTCGAGCTGGGCCTGGACCTGCGGTGAGACCTTGTCAACGGCCCCAGACAGGACTGAACTCGCCTGAGCCAGGCCGGCCCTGACCTGCGGGCTGAGCTTCTCCACGGCCTCGGACACCTGCTGGGAGGTCTTCTCCCCTGCGGCCTTTCCCTGGACCTTGCCCTCACCGAGGCCTCGTTCGGCCCAAGCCAATGCGGCCTCCACCTTCGGTGCAGCCCAATGTGCCGCATGGTCCACGCCGGAGTTGATCCGGTCTTCGATGCTCGGGACAGTCGTCTTCTTGCTCATCTGAACCTCCATGACGTGCGGTTGTGCACTGTGGTGTGCCGGCAACCCACCGGTCCGCCGGTCCTGGAGATAGCCTACGGGGTCCGGGCCGTGACGGCACGGCGAGCCCGGAGCGCGGTGATTCGGCTGTGGGCGAAGTTGCCACCACCGTTGAGCCGCGGCGGGTTCTGACTGGCGGGGTGATGGAACAATGGCGACCATGACTGCCATTGCAACGCATACCGCCACCATCAAGACCACCGCCGGCGACATCCTCGTCGAGCTCTACGGGAACCACGCCCCGAAGACCGTCCAGAACTTCGTCGGGCTGTCCACGGGTGAGCGGGAATGGACCCACCCGCAGACCGGGGAGACCCACAACGGCACCCCGCTGTACAACGGGACCGTCTTCCACCGCATCATCAAGGATTTCATGATCCAGGGCGGAGACCCGCTCGGCCAGGGTTTCGGCGGCCCCGGCTACCAGTTCGACGACGAGATCAGCCCGGACCTGGACTTCAACGCCCCCTACAAGCTGGCCATGGCCAACGCGGGCATCCAGAACGGACGCGGGACCAACGGCTCCCAGTTCTTCATCACCACCGTGCCGACCACCTGGTTGCAGGGCAAGCACACCATCTTCGGTGAGGTGAAGGACGAGGCCTCCCAGAAGGTCGTCGATGCCCTGAACGCCGTGGCCACCGATGGTCGTGACAAGCCGCTCGAGGGCGTCTCGATCGAGTCCATCGAGATCAAGGAAGCCTGAGTCTCCTTGTCCCACCAGACCGCGGGCGGTCCGGACGGAGGGGCGGGCCGGCAACTGCCGGTCTGCCCCCGCCACCCGGACCGCCCTTCGTTCATCCACTGCCAACGCTGCGGACGTCCGGCGTGCCCGGAATGCCAGCGGCCGGCCGCCGTCGGCATCCACTGTGTTGACTGTGCCGCTGGCCGGACCCCGGCCGGAACAGGCACTACCGGTCCCGGACAGCAGTCCACCGATCCGTGGGGGGTTCCGTCCTCCGGATCGGCCGAGGCGGCGAGGCCACCCTACGGCGAAGGCCGCCTGATCCTTCCGACGGGCACAGGCCGTCCCGGGCGGACAGTCGTGCGCCGCCGGCCCGGGCAACCTTGGGTCACCTGGATCATGATCGGGCTCTGTGTGGCCATGTATGCCCTGCAGTGGGTCACCTCGGGCCAGCGCATCGGGATCACTGAGCAGTTCTTCTATGCCGGACTGCACACCTCTTCAGAGGCCATGGAACCGTGGCGCATGCTGACCTCGGCCTTCCTGCACTCGCTGGGCAACCCGCTGCACATCGTCCTTAACCTGTACACCCTGTGGCTCATGGGACGCATGCTGGAACCTGTTCTCGGATGGCCTCGGTTCCTCGCGCTCTACCTCCTGTCCGCCTTTGGCGGCTCCGTGGCGGTGTTGTTGCTCTCCAACCCGTATGTTCCGGTGGTGGGGGCCTCCGGCGCCGTGTACGGGCTCTTCGCGGCCCTGTTCATCGTGATGCGCCGGACCGGGGGGAACGTCACCGGGATCGCCGCCCTGATCGGTGTGAACCTGGTGATCTCCTTCCTGCCGGGGGCCAACATCTCCTGGCAGGGCCACATAGGCGGCCTGGTCACGGGGGCCGCCTGCGCCGCGGTGGTGGCCTATCTGCCCCGTGGTCAGCGCGGACCCGGATTTCCGGCGCGATTGGACCAGCGGTCGGTCACCGTCCAGTGGATCCTCTTGGCGGGGATCCTCGTGGTGTTGGCGGTCCTGACGATCGTGGGCATCCTGCGGCTCACGGACGCCACCCTGGTCGAATACTGGCTGGATACGTGAACAGACCGCTGGTCGCTGTGGCCGGGCCTCTGACCCGCAGCGGTTGACGCCGTCCGAGTCACGCTGAGGCGGTGAGGCAGCACGGACCCGTGGAGCATCGATCCCTGAGGATCGGCGCTCCACGGGTCCTTTGTTTATCCACAGAGTTATCCACTGATGTGGATGGAATGACATGGTTGTGATTCAAGGCCCAAGTTATCCACAGGGGTTATCCACAGTGTGGATGAATCACAGGCATGTTGTTCACACTGTGGATACCCCTGTGGATAGTAAGACCCCATGTCAGATCCGCTTTAAGGGAGAATGTTGCAACTGTGGAAAACTCGGGCGTTTCGATGAGCTCATCCGGCAGGTCTTCCACAATTGCGACGGAGGCGGGAACATCGGATCATGACAGAGGACGCCGCTGAATCCACAGGCCCGTCAAAAGATAACCACAGGCCTGTTGGCCTGCCGCTTGGACAGCTGTCACAGCAATTGCGCTGGCATTGGGACCACCATCTGTCCGCCCGTCTGGCGGGGATGAGTGACGAGGAGTACCACTGGGAACCGGCTCGCGGGGCGTGGGGTCTGCGTCCACGGGGCGCCACTCCACCGGACTATCCGGGCGCCGTGCAGGCCGGTGGTGGCGACTGGGTGATCGACTTCGCCTTTCCCGAGCCGGAACCCGCACCGCTGACGACGATCGCGTGGAGGATGGCCCACGTGCTCGTGGGCGTATTCGGTACCCGGATGGCGGGGCACTTCGACGGCCCGGAGATGGACTACTTCACCTATGACTACCCGGGGACGGCACGGGAGGCCTATGAGAGGCTCGACGCCGCTGTGACGGCATGGTGTGATGCGGTGGACAGGCTCGATGCGGGTGCGCTCGGCGCAGCCGCCGGAGAAGCCGAAGGACCGTGGAAGGAGCACTCAATGCTTGAGCTGGTCCTGCACATCAACCGCGAGGCCATCCACCACGGGGCAGAGATGTGTCTACTGAGGGACCTCTATCGCGCGGACAGGAACGTCTAGCGCCGACGCGATCGTAGGGTCAGGAACGTCTAGCGCCAACGCGTGGTCATGAGGAAACCCACGCAGGCGATGCCGAAGCCGATGCCGATGTTCCAGCCACCGGCCTGTGGAATGGGGGCCACCCCCATGGTGAGGTAGTAGACGACGATCCACAGCAGGCCGATGATCATCAGACCGAACATGATGGCCTTGTACCAAGTGGGCAGCGGGCCCGGCTCGGGCTTCTCCGCGCGGAGATCGGCCCGGCGCTGGCCTCGCTCGGCCTGCGCAGCACTCTTGCTCTTCTGGCCGATCTGGTCGGTCTTGCGGGACTTCGACTCGGGCACTTCGATTCCTGTCCACGATGGTTCGGTCACGTCGCCGCACCGGAACCGGTCACGGCGTAGTCTGCTTCAGATGAAGTACTCGGCCCAGTCTAGCGGCGAACTGGTGGAGGACATGGGCCCGCCCGTGAGACCATCCGGGGATCGCCAGGATGCGTCGAGTACCTCCGGACCCGCCTCCGCTGCCCTGCCCGCCCGACATACGATGGGACCTCTGCTCATGACCTCCCCGACCGCATCCACCGACTCGGACCACGCCATCGTCTCCGGGGCCGGATCCTCCGCCCGGATCCTCGTGGTCGACAACTATGACAGCTTCGTCTACACCCTGGTGGGGTATCTGCGGGAGCTCGGGGCAGACACCCTCGTGGTCCGCAATGATGCCGTGAGCCTCGAGGACGCGACCGAACTGGCGGCAGAGCGGGACGGGATCCTGTTGTCTCCCGGCCCCGGGACCCCCGCTGACGCCGGGATCAGCACGGACATGGTCCGGTGGGCCGCCGAGCACGGCAAGCCTCTCTACGGGGTCTGTCTGGGACATCAGGCGATCTCCGAAGCCCACGGGGCCACCGTGACGCACGCCGAGGAACTCATGCACGGCAAGACCTCGCGGGTCCTCCACGGGGGGCATCCGATGTTCGCCGGAGTCCCTGACCCGTTCGTCGCCACCCGCTACCATTCCCTCGCGGCCGTGCGCGCCACCGTCCCCGAGGAACTGGAGATCACCGCGGAGACGGACGGAGGGATCGTCATGGGCGTGGCCCACCGCAGTGCTCCGCTGTGGGGCGTGCAGTTCCACCCGGAGTCCGTGTTGACCGAGGGCGGCTACCGGATGCTGGGCAACTGGCTCGAGTACCTTGGCATGACGGGTGCGGCCGCCCGGGCCGATACGCTCTCACCGGTGATGAACTGACACTCCAACCGCTGCTGCATCCGGCGAACTTGTGGCTCAGCCGCTCTGCCCGCTGCCCCGATTGTTCCCCGGGCCAGTGGGCTGGGGACCGGACGCCTCGGCAGATGAATCCGACGGGCTGGGCGACTCGCTGGGTGAGCCGGATGCGGAGTCGCTCGGACTCGGGGACCCGCTGGGCGACTCACTCGACGGAGACGGAGAGGCAGTCGGCTCCTCGGGGACCTTCGCCACCTCGACCGTGACGGACGAGTCCTGGGGCACCTCGGTTCCCTCGGGCTGTTCCTGACTGACCACAGTGCCCGGTTCCACCGGCGCTTCGCGTTCCACCTCGGAGACGGTCATCTGCAGGCCCAACTCCTGGAGGGCGGCTTGGGCCTCCTCCTGGGTCAGGCCGACGAGGTTGGGGACCACGACGTTGCCGGAGGACATCTGCAGCTCCACAGTAGAGCCTGACTTCACGGTGGCTCCGAGCTCCGGGGAGGTGCCGACCAGCCGGTCCCGCGGGACGTCGGCCGAGGGGACATAGCGGACCGAGGAGATGGACAGGCCCAGACCCTCCAGGGTGTCCCGCGCCGTGGCCTCCGACTGCCCGGCCAGGTCCGCGGGGATCTCCACCTGTTCGGGGCCGATGGAGATGAAGAGGGTGATCTCCTGGTTCTTCTGGACGACGGTTCCGCTGTCGGGTTCAGTGCCGACGGCCAGATCCCGCTGGACCTCATCATCGTGCACCTCTTCCAGGATGGGCCGCAGTTCCGCGGAGGTCAGCGTGTTCTGGGCCTCGATCTGGGTCATCTCGGCCACGGCAGGAACGGTCACCTGATTGGCCTCCACATTGCGCCGGTTCAGTTCCTCCATCAGGAACCACCCACCTGCCACGGCGGCCAGGGCCAGGATGACCACGAGGATGGGCACCCAGACGCGGTGCGCTTTGCGCTTCTTCTTCGGTGTACCCGGGCGCGGCTCCTCGCCGAGGTCCAGCGGGTGGCCCGTATCCTCCGGGGGTGCGGGAGGCGTGGCCGCGGTGGGGGCAGAGAGTTCCCCGTCGTGACGGCCGGAATGCAGGTCATCCGCGAGGCCCGTGTACCTCTCGGTCCTGGGCTCGCTACCGGAATCATTCCCGACGGCGGCCATCGCCCTGGTCTCTCCCTCCGGCCGGGGAGAGACGGCCGTCATGGCCTCCGTGGCGCCGTCCGGATACATCCCGACGGCGGCGGCACCGGCAATGCCACCGGATCGGTCCCCAGCGGCAGCCGAGGGGGACGAGTGCTGCGCAGGGCCGGCGTCGGGCTGCTCAGCTGCCCGGTACAAGCTGGCACGGAATTCCAGGCCAGACTGGAACCGGTCCTCTCGGTCCTTCGAGAGCGCGCGGGAGACCACGGCGTCCAGGGCGGGCGAGACGGTCGGGTTGAGCGTGGAGGGAACCGGAGGCTCCTCCCTGACATGCTGGTAGGCCACGGCCACGGCGGAATCCCCCACGAACGGCGGGCGCCCGGTCAGCAGCTCGAACAGCAGGCAGCCGGCCGAGTACAGGTCCGACCGCGAATCCACGGACTCACCCCGGGCCTGTTCCGGTGACAGGTACTGGGCGGTTCCGACCACGGCCTGGGTCTGCGTCATCGTGGCGGCCGAATCGGACAGTGCGCGGGCGATGCCGAAGTCCATGACCTTCACGGCCCCGGACTTGGTGACCATGATGTTGGCCGGCTTGATGTCCCGGTGGACGATGCCTTCCTCGTGGCTGTAGTTCAGGGCGGCCAGCACCCCGGAGGTCCATTCGATGGCCTGGTCCACGGTGATCTCGTCATGGCGCAGCAGGTCGCGTAGCGTGCGACCATCCACGAACTCCATGACCATGAAGGGACAGGCGACGCCCTGGTAGGCGCCGTCCTCGAACCGTTCCTCGCCCGTGTCGAACACCGAGACGATGTTCGGGTGGTTCAGCGCAGCGGAAGACTGGGCCTCCCGGCGGAACCGGGACTGGAACTGCGGATCGCGGGCCAAATCCGGGCGCATCAGCTTGATGGCGATCTTGCGACCGAGTTTCTGGTCCCGACCCTGGAACACATCGGCCATGCCACCCCGGCCGATGAGGTCACCGACCTCGTAACGGCCGTTGAGGATGCGTTGATGTGGCACTGTCGTTCGTCCTGTTCTCACTGATGATGCTAGCCGGCGGGGTGTCCGGGCGGTCTAGGTGGCGGGGTCCTCGTCCGTGTCCGTGGGGGTAGCGGTCGAATCGAGCGTCGAGCTCGGCGCACTCTGCGGGGCCGTGGTCGCCGTTCCCGTCGTCGGCGGGGGCGTCGAGGTCTCCGATTCCTCGGTCGGCGACGACTCCGGGGGTGTCGAGGGTTCCTCGGGAGTGGATGGGGCCGACATCGTCGGCTGCGGGCCGGCGGAGTAGGTGACGATGATCAGCGAGCCGACCTCGACGTCCGTGTTGCTCGGCGAGAGATTGATGACCGTACCGGAGGGGGCGTCGTTACGGATCTCGGCGCCCTCTACCTCCATGCCCAGGGCGCGTAGCTCACTCGCGACCGTCTCGAAGTCCCGGCCTTGATACGACGCGGCCTGGATCGACACGGTCTCGGGTCCGGTCTCGGTGGGCGTCGGCGACTCGGTGGTCGGTTCGGACGTGCTCGGTGAGGGCGACTGCGTCTCCGAGTCGGCGACCGACGAGCTGGCGGAGGTCACCGGCGCCGAGGAGGATTCCTCGCCACCGCCGCCGGTCAACTGGGGTCCGAGCCAGATGCCGAGGACGACGAAGACGATCAGCGCGATCAACCCGATCATCGGCCAGGTCCACGGGCTGCGCTTCTTCCGTCCGGCGGTGCGGTCGAGCTGCTCGTTGTAGCCCTCGGCGTCCGGGTCCGAGGAGTCTCCGGCGCGGTAGGCATCCGGGTCCTCCGTGGCGGAGATGGCACCGGCTGCGCCAGCGCCGCTACCGGCACCGACGCTGGCGGCCACGGGCAGTGCGGAGGTGCCCGTGCCCTCCGAACCGGAAGCACCACTGATGACCTCGGTGGCATGGGTGTCTGACATGCCCGAGTAGTCGACGGCCTGTGTGAGCGCTTGGGTCTGGGCGCCCTGGGCGGCAACGGCCGCAGCTGCGGCTCCTCCCGTCAGGAACGGAATCATCCCGGGCACGGCGGCGGCAGCGGACGCCGTGTCCTGTTGACGCAGGGACTCCGCAGCCTCGGCCAGGGCGGTGGCGTTGGCCGGACGCTCGTCGGCCTCCTTGGCCAGCATGGACATGATCAGGGCCCGCACCGGTTCCGGGATGGTGTCCGGCAGGGGCGGTGGCGGGTCGTTGACCTGGGCCAGCGCGATCGCGATCTGGGACTCGCCGGAGAAGGGACGGTGTCCCACGAGGCTCTCGTAGCCGATGACACCGAGGGAGTAGATGTCCGAGGAGCCGGTGGCCTGCTGTCCCGTGGCCTGTTCCGGGGCCAGATACTGGGCGGTGCCCATGACCTGGCCGGTGGCGGTCAATGGCACCTGGTCAGCGATCCGGGCGATCCCGAAGTCGGTGACCTTGACGCGGCCGTGCGGAGTGATCAGCAGGTTCCCGGGCTTCACGTCGCGGTGCACCAGGCCCTGGGCGTGGGCGGCGGACAGGGCACGGGCGGTCTGCGCGATGATGTTCAGGGTCCGGTCCGGGGAGAGGACCTTCTCCTTGTCCAGGATCGCCGAGAGTGGCGGTCCGGGGACCAACTCCATGACAAGGTAGCCGGAGCCGTCCTCCTCGCCGTAGTCGAAGACGTTCGCGACGCCGGGATGGTTCAATAACGCCGTGTGCTGGGCCTCCGCCCGGAAGCGGCGCAGGAAGTTCGCGTCACCGGTGTACTCCTCCTTGAGGATCTTCACCGCCGTCAGCCGGCCCAGGATCTTGTCCTTGGCCTTCCAGACCTCGCCCATGCCGCCGATGGCGATGCGCTCGGTGAGCTGATACCTGCCGCCCAGCGTGATACCCGATGTCGGCCTCACTGTGTGACCACCGCCTCCATGATTTCCTTCAGGTTGGTCGACGTCAGCTCACTGCCGGTGTCGAAGTCGATGTTCTGGTACACGATCGTGACGGCCACCTGTGGATCATCGGCCGGGGCAAACCCGGTGATCCAGGAATTGACCAGGTCATTGTCCGCCCCCAACTGGGCAGTGCCGGTCTTGGCGGCGATGTCCACGCGGTCTGACTGGGCCCGGTAGGCCGTACCGCCGTCGAGCGGACCGCGCATCAGCTCCGTCATCTGTTCAGCGATCTCCGGGGTGGTGGAGCGCTTGAAGACCTCCGGCTGCACGTCCTCCAGCAGCGTCAGATCCGACCCTCGGATCGTGTCGATCAGCTGCGGTTTCATCATCGTCCCGTCGTTGGCGATGGCGGCGGCCACCATGTTCATCTGGAGGGCGGTGGCCTTGACGTCCCGCTGGCCGATCGAGGACTGGGCCAGGGCTGCGTCATCCAGGTCCTCGGGGAACTGCGAGGCGGCGACCGTCAGGGGGATGTCGAAGGACTCGTTGAACCCGAAGTTCTCCGCCGTAGTGCGGATCCGGTCCTGGCCCAGCTCCATGGCCGCGAGGGCGAAGGGCGTGTTGCAGGACTGGGCGAAGATCTCGGCGAGGGTGGCCTCGTCCATCCTGCCGCACAGGCCACCGCCGAAGTTGCCCAGGGGCGTGTTCGTGTTCGGCAGGGTGATGGAATTCGGGACGTCGAGGACCTGATCCGGTTGGTACTCGCCGGACTCGAGCATGGCCACCGTGTCGATGAGCTTGAACGTGGAACCCGGGGCCGGCAGGGAGGCGGTGGGCCGGTTGAGGTAAGGGCTCAAGCCCGGCACGGACTGCAGCTCCTCCATGTTCGCCGAGGCCTCGGCCCCGTTGTGTGTGGCGAGCAGGTTCGTGTCATAGCTGGGCTTGGAGGCCATGGCCAAGATATCCCCGCTCTCCGGATCCGTGATGACCACGGAGGCCTCCACCCCGTCCGGCATCACCGAGTAGGCCAGTTCCTGCATCTCGGGGTCGATCGTCAGCTCCACCTGGGCGCCCTCCATCTGGGTGCCGGAGAACAGTTCGACGATGCGATCCACGAACTGGCCGTCAGTTGAGCCGGCCAGGTAGCGGTTGAGCTTGTCCTCGAGGCCGGTGGCTCCGTAGGTCAGCGAATAGAAACCGGTCAGCCCCGAGTACAGCTCGGTGTCGTGGTAGACGCGCTGGTAGTTGAAGTCGTCGTTGGACTCCACGGATTCGGCGATCGGGTTGCCGTCCACGAGGATCGGTCCGCGGGCGGAGCCGAACTCCTGGTAGAGCTGCCGCGAGTTGAAGTCGTTGTTCTTCAGGGCATCGGCGGCGATGACCTGGATGATCGAGATGGCCACCACGAGCACCATGAACATGGCGACGATGACGACCCAGGAATTGCGGATGGCCTGGTTCATGCGGTGACTCCTCCTGCCGGCGTCTCGACCGGAACTCCGGACGTGCGGTCCTGGTGCCCTGATCCGGAGCCGGACGCGTTGACCATGGGACCGACGGCTACCGGCTTGCGCGCGGACTGGGACACCATCAGCACGAGCGCCACCACGATCCAGTTGGCCAGCAGTGAGGAGCCACCGGCCGCCATGAACGGAGTGGTGAGGCCGGTCAGCGGGATCACCATGGTGACTCCGCCGATGACCACGAAGCACTGCAGGGCCATGGTGAAGGCCAGCCCGGCGGCCAGGAGTTTGCCGAAGGCGTCACGGGTTCCCAAGGCGGCGCGGAGCATGCGGGTCACCAGCAGCACGAAGAGCATGAGGATCGCGGACAGGCCGATGAAGCCCAGCTCCTCGCCGAACGAGGCGATGATCATGTCCGAGTTGGCGTAGGCCACGATGTCTGGCCGGCCCCCGCCCAGTCCGGTGCCGAGGAGTCCGCCGGAGGCGAGACCGAACAGGCCCTGCACGATCTGGTAACTGCCGGCACCGCGGTTGTAGACCTCCGGGTCGAAGGCATGGAGCCAGGCGTCCACGCGCAGCCCCACGTGGGAGATCGTGTTCACGGCGAGCAGCCCGCCCACGGCCACCAGGACCAGGCCGAGGATGATCCAGGACACCCGGGAGGTGGCCAGGTAGATCATGGCCATGAACAGCCCGAAGAACAGGATGGCGGAGCCGAGGTCCCGCTGGAACACGAGCACGCCCATGGAGATCAGCCACGCGATCACCAGCGGGCCCATGTCCCGGAAGCGGGGGAAGGTCACGGGGCCGATCTTCTTGCCGGCCAGCAGGATGAGGTCACGGTTGGCGGAGAGATAGCCCGCGAAGAAGATGGCCAGGGTGATCTTGGCGATCTCTCCCGGCTGGAAGGAGCCCACGCCGAGGTTGATCCAGATCCGGGCGCCGTTGATCTCCATGCCCAGTCCCGGAATCAGCGGCAGCAGCAGCAAGATGCCGGAGGCGGCGAGGAACAGGTAGGGCCAGCGCCGCAGGACCCGGTGATCCTTGAGCAGCCAGAGCAGGGCTATCGCCACGCCCATCGCCACCACGGTCCACATCAGCTGGCGGGAGGCGGCGTCGTCCCCCTCGGCCACGTCGATGCGGTGGATCATGGCGATCCCGAGGCCGTTGAGGGTGACCACGATCGGCAGGATGTACGGATCCGCGTACCGTGCGCGCAGCCGCAGTACCAGGTGGAAGACGAGGGCCATGATGGCCAGCACGGCCGCCTGCACCCAGTATTCGGAGGTGATCTCGCGGTCCATGCCGAGGCCGGCGAGCAGGCTGGCTCCGGTGCCGATGCACAGGCCCAGGATCAACAGCACCAGTTCGGTGTTGCGCCGTGGACGGGGGGTGGAAGAGATCTGGGACATCAGCGATCACCTCCTGGAGGGGTGGACGGGGGCGTGGAGGTCGGACTGCCCGAGGAAGTCCCCGACGGCGAATCGCTCGGCGTCTCGGACGGGGACGGGCTCGGCGTGGCCGGTGGATCCGGAGTCACGGAGTTCTCCAGATCGGCGACGATCTGCTGGGCGTGCTCGAGGTCGCGGGCCGGCAGGCCCGATTCGACGCGTTGACGTGAATATGCCGGCAGATCCTCCAGCGCCACGTCCGTCTCACTGTCGAGGTGGGACAGCTGGATCGGCCCCAGCCGCTGGGAGACGCCGTTGTAGATGGCCACCCGGCCGTCCTGGGCACCCACGTAGTACTGGGTCTGTGTCCACAGGTAGCCCCAGAGCAACAGCACGGCGAAGATCAGCGCCAAGAGGGCGGTGAAGACCGGGATGAAGACGGAACGACGCCGGCGCGGCCGCCCCTCTGCCCGTGTCCCGTCCCGCGTTTCCTCCGGTTCGTGCCCGCCGGAATCCGAGTCGCCACCGAGACCGTCATCCGAGCCATCGACCGGGCCACGGTGGCCCTCGATGAGCTCCGAGGCGGCGGAGACCGCCAGCGGGTCGGGCAGGGCGCCCTCGGCCTGGGCACCGTGGCTGGCCGCGCCGGTCAACAGAGCGGCTGCTCGCTTCTGGGTGCTGCGGCGGGTGACGATCGGGATCTTGCCGGTCTGGGTTGCCAGGTCGGCGGCACCGACGAGGACGTGGGGCCGTGACTCCAGATCCTCCCGCAGCAGGGAGGCGGAGACGGGGCCGGCCTCGCCGGGCGTAGCGGCGGCGAGGGCCTGGTCGGAGAGGTGGGCGGGCGAGGGCAGGGCCGCCTCGGCCTCGGTGGCCTCGTCCACCTCCAGGGCCACGACGGTGACGTTGTCCGGGGCACCGCCGGCCAAGGTCAGCTCGACCAGTTCATCGGCCACGGCCTGAAGATCGCTCCGGTGGCGCAGCTTCTGCTCGATCACGGAGGACGGCACCACGGCTGTCAGCCCATCGGAGCACAGCAGCCAGCGCTCGCCGGGTGCGGCGTCCACAGCCGAGATATCGAGCTCCGGGGAGGCATCCACGTCGCCGAGCACCCGCATGAGCACGTTCTTGTGCGGATGCGACTCGGCCTCGGCGGGGTCCAGCCGTCCCTCGTCCACGAGTCGCTGCACGAAGGTGTGGTCGATGCTGATCTGCTCGAAGGTGTCGTCCTTGAGCCGGTAGGCCCGGGAGTCTCCGATGTGCGCCACGTGGATGGTCCGCCCGGCGAGTAACATCGCCGTGCACGTGGTCCCCATGCCGGCGAGTTTGGGACTGGCATGGACCAGGTCGTTGAGGATCAGGTTCGCGTTCTGGATCTCGTCCGGCAGCACGGTCTCCGGACTGGCATAGCCGGTGGCGTCCAGGGGGGCCAGGTCCAGCACCGTGGAGGCGCTGGCCACGTCACCCCCGACGTGCCCGCCCATGCCGTCGGCCACGACGGCAAGGTGTAATCCGGCATAGGCAGAGTCGTCGTTCTTCGACCTGACCCTGCCCACATCGGATCGCGCAGCGAAGCGGAGGACCAAAGGCATCGGCGTCAGGACCTCAGTTCCAGGACGGTCTTGCCGATCCGGATCGGGGTGCCCGGGTCCACGGCCACGGTGCGGGTCAGCTGGGAGCCGGACACGTAGGTGCCGTTGGTGGAGCCGAGGTCCTCAAGGAACCAGCGCGAGCCCTGGGGGAACAGGCGGGCATGACGGCCCGAGACGTAGTCGTCGTCCAGCACCAGGTCAGCCTCTTGGGCGCGCCCGAGCAGGAGCGGTGATCCGTGCAGTTCGACGACGGAGCCCTGGAGTGGGCCCTCGGTGACCTGGAGCCGCGTCGGCAGCGGCCGGGCCTGTTGCTGGCCGGTGCTCTGACCACCGGTCCCGGAGGCGGGTGCACCACCACTGGGGCTGCCGACCGTACCGGCGGCCGCACCGGCGGCGACGGGCGCTGGGTTCTTGCCGCGGGGACGGACCTTGTTGCGGGCGCCGACCATGAGATCCCGTCCCTGGGAGGAGACGATCGAGATGATAAGGATCCACATGACCAGCAGCAGGCCCAGCCGCAGGGCGGCCACGGCAAGTTCACTCATGAGGCTCCTCCCTGGCCCGGCGTGTCCCGCGCGGGCAGCATCCTGAAGACCATGGCAACACGTCCCATCGTGATTCGGTCACCGTGCCGCAGCACGGTGGAGCCGTCCACTTTACGGTCGTTGACGTAGATCCCGTTCGTGGATCCCAGGTCCACCGCCATGACGGTGCTGCCCCGGGTGATGATCTCCAGGTGGCGGCGGGAGACGCCCGTGTCTTCCACCAGGATGTCCGCATCGGCGGAACGGCCGAGCACGATCGAATCGGCGTTGATGCCGTACTTGCGGCCGTCGATCTCGAGCACGGGCTGCAGTGGTGGGGTGGCCGGTCGGGACGGCTGGGCCGGGCGCTGGGGGGACGGGCTCGGTGTCCGCCGGACTGCCTCCGCCGACGCGGCCGGCGTGGGCCGGGGTGCCGGGGGTGAGGCCACGGGTGGCACCGGCGGGACGGGCGCGTTCCGGTCCACCGGAGCCTGGGACACGACGGCGGCCGAGCCGGTCCCGGTGGGCGAGGAGCCGGCGTCGTGCATCTGGTCCGAACCGCCGGAGCGGTCCGAGGCGGACTCGATGTCCAGTTTGCCGGCGCGCAGCGACGCCTCCTCCACGAAGGTGACGCGGACCGGGCCATGCAGGGTGTAACCCTGGTCCCGGGCATGCCGGATGGCCTCGTCGCAGAGTTCCTCCGCGAGGGCGGAGCCCCATTTCCGGGCCAGCTCGAAGTCCGGGGTGGAGAAGCGGATGATGAAGACGTTGGGCACGAAAGTGCGGCCCTCGGAGAGGACCACGGCCTCGTCGTCCATGGTCAGTCTCAGGGCGTTGGCGATCTCGACCGGCTTGACTGCTCGGGAGCCGCCGGCCGAGAAGGCTGACTGCACAGCCTTCTCCAGGCCGCGCTCGAGGTTATCCAGAAGACCCACGCGGGGGTACTCCTTTCGGCAGATGTCTGTGTCGATAGTACGCGGCACGCAGGAGCAAACCGTGAGGAACAGGCCGGGGGCGGGTTTCAATGCGGTTTCAATGCGGTCTCCCAGGCCGGACTCAGGCGCTCGAAGTGCCCTCGATTGGTCTTCGCTTGGTCTTCGATTTGGGAATCCGTCACGGTGGGGATAGGATAGATCCTGCTGTTCTGACCGGTACGAAGGATTCCATACAGGCCTTTCGACCGGGAAGACAGACCAAAACCTCGCGCGAGTGGCGGAATTGGCAGACGCGCTGGCTTCAGGTGCCAGTGTTCGAAAGGACGTGGGGGTTCAAGTCCCCCCTCGCGCACGCGAGTCAATACAGTGAAGGCCCCGGATCATGGATCCGGGGCCTTCACTGTTCCCCGGGGTTTCTCAGTCCAGCGCCCGCGGCATCGGCTTGGCGAAGCGGTCCAGGAAGGGGCCGTTGAGCTCCCGGTGGGTGCTGCTCCAGTGCGTTTCGATCGCCTGCTCGTAGAAGCCCACGAGGGCCTCGGTGGCGGCACGCCAGGAATGCCGCTCGGCTTCGGCGCGGGCCGCCTTACCCATCGAGGTCCGGAGCCCGCGGTTCCCGAGCAGGCGCGCCAGGCGGTCCACCCAGCCGTCCACATCGCCGGGGTCGACCAGGAAGCCGGTGCCGCCGTCGTCGATCACGAAGGGGATGCCGCCGGCACGGGCTCCGACCACGGGCACCGCGGAGGCCATGGACTCCAGGGCCACCAGGCCCAGGGTCTCCGTGGTGGACGGGAAGGCGAAGATGTCCGCGCTGGCATACGCGGCGGCGAGGTCCGCGCCGGACAGGTAGCCCGTGAACACGGTGTAGGCCGGGTCGAACATCTTCTTCAGCTCGTTCACGTGCGGCCCCGAGCCCACCATGGCCAGCCGGGCACCGGGGACCTGCTCGCGGACCCGGCGCATCGGTTCCACCAGCTGGTCGAGGTCCTTCTCCCGGCTCATGCGCCCCACGTAGACCACCAGGGGGGCCTCGGGGTGGCCTGCGGTCAGCTTCTCCCGCATCCGTTCCGTGGCCTTGGAGGGGTGGTAGCCGACCGTGTCCACGCCCTTCGGCCATAGGTCCACCCGCTGGATGCCGACTTCACGGGCCCGGTCCACCATGGGCCCGGAGGTGCACAGGTTCACCTCGGCCTTGTTGTGGAGGAGTTGGATCCAGGACTCGAGGGGGTGCCGGGCCCAGCCCACGCGCAGTGATTCCGTGTACTTGGGCACGTCAGTGTGGAAGCTCGCCAACTGGGGCAGGTCCCGCCGCCCGGCCGAGAGTACGCCGTAGGCGGCCAGCCAGATCGGGTTGACGGTGTGGACCACGTGCGGCCGGAAGGCCTCCACCCGCCGGGCGATGGCCGGCGTCGGGACTCCCACCTTCAACTCCGGGTACAGGTAGCGCAGCGAGAAGCTCCGCACCTTGACCACCTCATGCCCGGCGTACTCGGCCGGTGGCTCACCGGGCGCGAAGAGCAGGACCTCATGCCCCATCGCCTCCAGCTGTTCCAGGGTGCGCACCACGCGGGTCACCACGCCATCGATCTTCGGCAGGAAGACCTCGGTGAACATCGCGATGCGCATGTGCAGTGTCCGCTCCCGCTACTTCACCGGGGCATGATCCGGAACAGCGTTCGGCACAGCGCTGGGAACGGGATCCGAAGCCGGAACCGGGGGCGACGCCGGCCCGGCCGGGGCCGCGTCCGGGACGCCGGCCTGCTGGTCGGCGGTCCAGAGCGAGGTGGCGGGGATCTTGGACAGGTCCGCGCGGTCCCGGTACTTCTCGGCGATCTGCTCGACCTCGAGCAGCAGCCCCTCGGACAGGGTGGTCGGGTGGAGTCCGAGGTCCAGGAAGGTGTCGTTGACGACGTGCAGGTCGTTCTCGGCCGACTCCTTGCGCGGGTTCGGCACCATAGCCACCTCGGCGCCGGTGATCTTGCCGATCATCTCGGCCAGGTCCCGCACGCGGTGGGTCTCGGTCATCTGGTTGAAGATCTTGACGCGATCGCCCGCGGCCGGCGGGTTCTCCAGGGCGATCTGCACGCAGCGGACCATGTCCTGCAGGTGGATGAACGCGCGCGTCTGGCCGCCCGTGCCGTGCACTGTGAGCGGATGGCCCACGGCGGCCTGCATGAGGAAGCGGTTCAGCACGGTGCCGTAGTCGCCGTCATAGTCGAAGCGGTTGATCAGGCGCTCGTCGAGCTGGGTCTGGGCCGTGTGGGTGCCCCAGATGATGCCCTGGTGCAGGTCGGTGATCCGCACCGAGTCGTTCTTCACGTAGTAGGCGAAGAGGTGCTGGTCCAGGACCTTGGTCAGGTGGTAGATCGAGCCTGGATTGCTCGGATACAGGATCTGCTGTTCGATGCGCCGCGGTTCGGCCGGCGGGTCGGACGGGCCGTTCGCCTCGCCGTCCGCGGTGACCTCGATGTCCAGGTAGCCCTCGGGGATCTTCATGCCGGCGGTGCCGTAGCCGTAGACGCCCATGGTGCCGAGGTGGACCAGGTGGATGTCCACTCCGGACTCGACGATCGCGCTCAGCACATGGTGCGTGGCGTTCACATTGTTGTCCACGGTGTAGCGCTTGTTCTTCGAGGACTTCATGGAATAGGGCGCTGCCCGCTGCTCGGCGAAGTGAACCACGGCATCGGGGCGCTCGGTGCGGAAGAACTCCAGCAGTCCCTCGTAGTCCTGCGCCACGTCGATGAAGGCGAAGCCGATCTCCCGGCCGGAGACCTGCTTCCAGGCCGCTCGGCGTTCAGTGAGCGATCGGATCGGGGTCAGGGACTCGGCCTCTAGCTCCTCGTCGATCACGCGCCGGGAGAAGTTGTCCACGATGGTGACCTCATGGCCCTGGTCCGAGAGGTGCAGGGAAGCGGGCCAGCCGCAGAAGCCGTCGCCGCCGAGGATCGCAATCTTCACAAGTACTCCCAATGCAGGTTGTCGAGGGATTGAACACGGCGAGCCGCGGTCCGGATGCGCAGGCGGGCACCGGGGTTGGCTGCCGTGTTGGTCGAAGGGTCGTCTTGAGCCTATCCAAACGACCGGCCCTCGGGGGCCAGTTGGACGCGTGGATGTCAGGAGACTCGACGTCAGGTGGGGTGGGAGGCCCGGCGCCATGCGGGGCAGGATGGCCGCCGTCGGTCGCTGTCCGCGGGGGCGCCTCGATCCGTTCATCCGAAGTTCATGCCGGTGCGGGGAATAGTTCCGGGCCGGCCGTGGTTCTATTGAACGTTCAACCAATATTGGTGGAACGGACGGGCTGCGGTCCGGACGCCACCGCTTTCAACGCAAGGAGACCCCTCATGACCGCATTGACCCCCGGAACCTGGAACCTGGACGCCACCCACACCGATGTGGACTTCACGGTCCGCCACGCCGGCATCTCCAAGGTCCGCGGCACCTTCAACGCCGTTGAGGGATCGCTGGTCGTGGCCGATGACGCCACCGCCTCGAACGTGAACATCACCATCGACGCCAACTCGGTGGACACCGGCCAGCCGGACCGCGATGCCCACATCAAGGCCGCCGACTTCTTCGAGACCGAGGCCCACCCGAACATGACCTTCGTCTCCACCGAGGTCCGCGCCGCCGGCAATGATCCGCAGGAGTTCACCCTCGTGGGCAACCTGACCATCAAGGGCGTCACCAACCCGGTCGAGCTCAAGGCGGAGTTCGGCGGCCAGACCGTCGACGCCTTCGGCATGACCCGCGCCGGCTTCGAGGCCGCCGGTGAGATCTCCCGCAAGGACTTCGGCATCACCTGGAACGCCCCGCTGCAGGCCGCGGCCGGTGGCGTGCTCGTCTCGGACGCCGTCAAGATCCAGATCGACGCCTCCTTCGTCCTGCCGGCCGAAGAGGGCGCCCAGGCCTGAGCCTGAGCACACCCCCGCCTGCGACTGCAGGCCAGAGCGCCCCGTCGTCCCGGAGATCATCCGGGACAACGGGGCGCTTTTGACCTCTGGAGGCGATCTGGCGCGGCAGGCAACGGCTCAGGCGGTGGCGTCGTTGGCTTCCCGCCCGGCGATGTCAGCGTTGACGTCTCCGCGGTCGGGGAACAGCAGGTGGTAGGTCAGCCCGGCGATGGCAGCGCCCACGAGCGGGGCCAGGATGAACAGCCATACCTGACCCAGTGCCTCACCGCCGGCGAACCAGGCCACGCCGAGGGAGCGGGCCGGGTTCACGGAGGTGTTGGACACCGGGATGGAGATCAGGTGGATCAGGGTCAGGGACAGGCCGATCGCCAGCGGACCGAAGCCGGCCGGGGCACGGCGGTCCGTGACACCGAGGATGACGTAGAGGAACACGGCGGTCAGGACGACCTCGATCAGCAGCACGGACAGCATCGTGTAGCCGTCCGGTGAACGCTCCCCGTAGCCGTTGGTGGCGAATCCGGACTCCTGGGCGTCGAATCCGGCCTTCCCGGAGGCGATCGCCAGCAGGACGCCGCCGGCCACCGTGGCGCCGAGGACCTGGATCAGCATGTAGGGGCCGACGTCGGACCACTTGGTGCGGCCCGCCAGGGCGGTGCCCAGCGTGACGGCGGGGTTGAAGTGGCCGCCGGAGACGTGTCCCACTGCGTAGGCCATGACCACCACGGTCAGGCCGAAGGCGAGGGCGACGCCGAGGAAGCCGACGCCCATGTTCACGCCGGCGGCATCGTCCATGACCTGGGCGGCGAAGACGGCGGTACCGCAACCGCCGAAGACGAGGACGAAGGTGCCGAGGAACTCGGCCGCCAAGCGGGCTGGGGTACTGGGAGCAGATGAAGCAGGCATGGTGCGATCCTCCAGTGCTGTCATGGCAGACCGGCACCGGCCCTCCGGGTAAGGGCTAGACGGGCGGCTGCTGGAAGCCCCAGTATCTCTACTTGTCGGGTCTGAAGGCACGCCTAGACTGACCGTGACCGATACCAGCTTCATCCGCGGATCCAAGGAGGACCAATGGCCGGAAAGACCCCGCACCAGAACACCACCTTCACCCTGCCGGAGAAGGAGGGTACCGAGGGCGGCGACCATCGAGGCCACGGCTACCTGGCCACCCCCGAATCCGGGTCCGGCCCCGGCGTCATCGTCATCCAGGAATGGTGGGGCCTCACGGACCACATGCGGGACGTCTGCGATCGGCTGGCTGCGGAGGGCTTCACCGCCCTGGCCCCGGACCTGTTCGGCGGTTGGGTCGCCCATGATGGCGAGGAGGCCGGCGAGATGATGCAGAACCTCCCCGCGGAGGAGGGGGCCCGCCAGCTGGCCGGGGCCGTCGGCTACCTGCTGTCCCTGGACTCGGTCACCTCGAAGACCGTCGGCACTGTCGGGTTCTGCATGGGTGGCGGGTTCGTACTCGCACTGGCCGCTGACCAGGGTGCCAAGGTCTCTGCAGCGGTGCCCTTCTATGGAGTCGGCCAGGCCGTCCCGCAGGCCTACGCCGGTGTGAGGGCTGCTGTTCAAGGCCACTACGCCGAACAGGACTCCATGTTCCCGCCCGAGGACGCACGCGCCCAGGAGCAGCAGATCCGGGACGAGTCCGGTGCCGAGGTCGAGTACTTCTTCTACGACGCCCCGCACGCCTTCCACAATGACGAGAACCCCCAGGGCAACTACCGCCCGGAGGAGGCTGAGCTCGCTTGGTCCCGCACCGTGCGGTTCCTGAAGGACAAGGTCGAGTAACCGCCGGTGCCTCCGTCCTCGCCCCCGTCCGGGCGGTCTTCAGCAGACGAGATCGTCCCGGAGACGCTGTTCCTCTCCACCATCCCCGGCGCCTCGCCGTCCAAGTGGGTGGACCGCTTCACCTCCCGTGAGCGCCGGGTCCAGTTGGTGAAGCACGACGTCGGCGGGCAGGTCGCGTTCCTGGCCCCCGGCCCGGACGGCTCCGCCCCCCGCGGGCTCCCGCAGCTGGGCTACCTGCGCTGGCGGCTCGATTCCACCCCCGAGGCGCTCCTCGCCTCCGGCGGCGTGGATCCCGCCGACGTGCACGTGGTCCGGTTCTACGAGGAGGACCCGGTGGTCTGCGTGGGGCAGGATCACCTGCTGGCGGCGTGGGATGCCGCAGCAGACGGCCCCGTCCCGTGTTCCGAGCTGGATCCGGACGAGCGGATGGACCCGGCGAGGTTCGCCCCCGAGCCGCCGATCGACGGGCTGGACGCCCCGGAGATCCCGGGTGCGGGCGAGCGGATGGCCGTGGAGATCGTGGCCACGGGCGCGGGCCACGTGGTCCTGCCCGCCTCGGTGGCCCGCATGTTCGGCCGCAAGGACGTGGTGGTGCTGCCGCTGGAACGTCGCGGTGACGCCGCGGAGGCATCCGGCGGCCACCCCGGATGGGGCGTGGGCCTGGCCTGGTTAAGGGCCGTGGACTCCCAACTCGTGCAGGACTTCGTCGGCGCGGCGAAGGGCCGCCGCCCCGGCTCGTCCCGGAATGACCACCTCC
This sequence comes from Citricoccus sp. K5, assembly GCF_902506195.1. Classification (NCBI taxonomy): domain Bacteria; kingdom Bacillati; phylum Actinomycetota; class Actinomycetes; order Micrococcales; family Micrococcaceae; genus Citricoccus; species Citricoccus sp. K5. The sequence goes on along the minus strand of NZ_LR732817.1, from coordinate 3,072,913 downwards.
AGGCCTCCACCGCGGCGCCTCAAGGCGGCGCCTCGTCCGCCGGTGCGTCCCGCAGCGGCAAGGCCACTACTGCGGGCCGTGACGGCACGGCCACGAAGGGCACCAAGCGTGCCTCCGGGGCTGGCTCCAAGAATTCCAAGCGCGGGTCGAAGGGCGCGGCCAGCGGATCGAAGGGGTCCCAGGGGTCGAAGGGCGGCAGGGGCGGCAAGCGCCGCTGAACAGGACCTGACCTGCGGAGGGGGAGGATCGGCGTCGTGCATGTTCGCCGTTGCGGCCGTGGCCGTTCGCGTCAGCCCAGGCGGCCGGGCTCGGAGGACTCGTAGGGATTCTCGTCCGGATCAGCGGACACGGGTTCGGTGCCGCGCCAGCGGGCGAGGGCGGTCATGAGGTGGAAGACCACGAGCACGGTCGCGGTGCCGAGGGCGATGCCGCCGAACTGCATGCCGGCGATGTCCAGGGTCGGATCGGCGATCGCGACGATGAGGCCTGCGCCGGCGGACATCAGGTTGATCGTGTTCGAGAAGTCCACCCGGTTCTGCACCCAGATGCGCACCCCCATCACGCCGATCATGCCGTAGAGGATGATGCCCGCCCCTCCGGCGACGCCCGCGGGGATGGTGTTGATCAGGGCGCCGAACTGGGGGAAGAACGCGAGGGCGAGGGCCACGATCCCGGCCACCCAGTAGGCGGCGGTGGAGTAGACGCGGGAGGAGGCCATGACGCCGATGTTCTCCGCGTAGGTGGTGGTGCCCACGCCGCCGCCGAGGCCGGAGAGGGTGGTCGCCAGGCCGTCGGCCATCAGGGCCCGCCCGTTGGAGGAGTCCAGGTTGCGGTTCGTCATGAGCCCGACCGTCTTCACGTGGCCGATGTTCTCGGCCACGAGCACCAGCACCACGGGCAGGAAGAGGAACAGCACGTCCCAGTGGAACTCCGGTGCGTGGAAGGGCGGCAGGCCGACCACGGCTGCCTCACCGATGGGGCTGAAGTCGATCTGGCCCTGGGCCAGGGCCACGAGGTAGCCGACGACGATGCCGAGCAGGATGGACAGCCGGCCCAGCAGGCCCTTGAACAGCACGGCGCACACCACGATGGCCAGGGCGGTGGAGAAGGTGGTCAGGGGCACCGTGACCATGGCCTCCGTGGTGGAACCGGCGAGGTTCAGGCCGATCAGGGCCACGATCGTTCCCATGACGACCGGGGGCATGAGCGCGTGGATCCACCCGGTTCCGGCCCGCTGCACGATTAGGCCGACGAGGAACAGGGCGACTCCGGAGACGAGGACGCCGCCGAGGGCCCCGCCGATGCCGTGTTGGCTCATCGCCGCGCTGATGGGCGCGATGAACGCGAACGAACTGCCGAGGTAGGAGGGGACCCTGCCGGCGGTGATGATCAGGAACAGCAGAGTGCCCACGCCTGAGAAGAACAGGGATGCGGTCACGGGGAAGCCGGTGATGGTGGGCACGAGTACGGTGGCGCCGAACATGGCCATCACGTGCTGGATGCCGACGCCGATGGTCTGTGGCCACGCGAGCCGCTCGTCCGGGGCGACGACCTCGCCCGGGGTGATGCGCCGGCCGTCGCCATGCAGATGCCAGCCCATGCCGAGCCGGCGGGCCAGGGACCGCTGCTCCCTGGTGGCGGACGCGGTGGTGGCTCCCGCGACGGGTCCGTCGGTGGGCTCTGTGGGGTCCTTCGAGGTCACGGGCATCTTTCCGGTCGGTTCGGGGGTGCGGGGATTGCCCTGCGGATGTCCGGAGGACCGGTCTAAAACCGAGAAGGCAACTGAGCGGTAGGGTACCGTTGATCTGTGACTGATTACGTGGGTGTGATCGGCGAGGCGCTCGTCGACGTCGTCCTTTCCGATACCGCGACGCCGCGGGTCCACGTCGGCGGCAGTCCCCTCAATGTGGCCGTTGGCCTGGCCAGGCTCGGGGAGAACGTGTTCTTCGCCGGCCGCTACGGCCACGACGACTACGGCACCATGGTCCGCGAGCACCTCGACCGCAACGGCGTGACAACGGTGCTGGACCCGGACGGCCTGCCGACCTCCGTGGCCACCGCCCGCCTGGACCCCACGGGCGTGGCCCACTACGAGTTCGACCTGGACTGGTCGCTGCCCGATCCTCAGGAGACCGCCCGGCTGGTGCGCGCCGTATTGGGCCGGGACGGCCGGGCACGGACCCTCAAACACCTGCACACGGGATCCATCGCCACGATGCTCGAGCCGGGCGCCTCCACCGTCATGGAGTTGCTGACCACGCTCGAGCCGGACGTCACCCTGAGCTACGACCCGAACTGCCGGCCGTCGATCGTCCCCGACCGGACCACCGCCCGCCGCCGAGCTGAGGAGTCGGTGGCGTTCGCGGACATCGTGCACGCCTCGGACGAGGATCTGGCCTGGCTGTACCCGGACCGTGCGCTCGAGGACGTGATCGTCGAGTGGCAGCGGATCGAGCCGGCCATGGTGGTGGTGACCCGCGGGGAGACCTCGATCCTGTGCGCCACCGCCGCCGGTGTGATCGAACACCCCGTGACGCCCGTGGAGGTTGCGGACACGGTGGGTGCGGGCGACTCCTTCACCGCCGCCCTGCTGGTCGCCCTGAAGGACCGCGGGCTCCTGGGTGCCGAGAACCGGAAGGAGCTGCGGAACATCAGCCCGGAGGACACCGCGGCAGTACTCGCCTACGCCGCGCGGGCCGCAGCCATCACCTCGTCCCGGCTGGGGGCCGATCCGCCCAGGCGTGACGAGCTCGGCTGAGGCGCCCCGCCGGTTCGCCTCGCGCCGTCACCCCCGCGGGCCCGCGGCCTAGAATGGGGGCCATGTCCCGTCCAGACCCGACCTACGAACCGGCGCCGCCGGCTCCGGCCGGTCCGGCCCTCCGCCGACCCCGGATGATCGCCAGCGACCTGGACGGCACCATCATCGGTTACGACCACACCCGCACCGGGCTGATCTCGCCGCGGACTGTGGACGCCTTCCAGGCCGCGCATGACGCCGGCATCCAGGTGGTGTTCGTGACCGGCCGGCCCATCCGCTGGCTGACGCCGCTGACCGAGGCGCTGGGTCATGCCGGGCCCATCATCTGCTCGAACGGGGCCGTCATCTATGACCTCGTGCGGGAGACCGTGCTCGACTCCAAGCCCATGGACTTCCAGACCGTCCTGCAGGCGCGAGAGATGATCGCCACTCTGGACCCGTCGGCGTCGTTCGGGATGGAGACCCTGGAGGGCTTCCACCTCGACGCCGCCTTCGTCGACCGCCGGGACGCGGAGGCCACCGGGGACCTGGTCTCTGGCGAACTGGCCGCCGGCGTCCACGTGGCACCGCGTCTGGATGAGGTCCTGCCCGAGGATCCCGCCGTGGTGAAATTCCTGGTCAAGACCCGCTCCCACGAGCCCGATGCCTTTCTGGCCGAGGTCCGGGATCTGCTGGGTGACCTGCTTGCCGTGACGCATTCCGCACCCGGGATGACCCTGCTGGAGTTGTCCCGGCCGGAGGTCAACAAGGCCACGACCCTGGCCGGCTTCGCCGCCGAGCATGGCATCTCCGCCAGCGAGGTGGTGGCGTTCGGGGACATGCCTAACGACCTGGAGATGATCCACTGGGCCGGCACCGGGTACGCCGTGGCCTCGGGGCACCCTGCCCTGCTCGCCGCTGCGGACGCGACCACCGGAGCCTGCGATGACGATGGGGTGGCCCAGGCCATCGAACATCTGCTCACCCTCGACTGACGGTTAGGGTGGACGCGTGAAACGCCCCCTCCTGCCTCCCTACCTGACGGACTCCCTCCCCGCCCGCCGAGGCTGGCCGCTGGCCTTCGCCCACCGCGGGGCGGACACCACCCGGGAGAACACGCTGACCGCATTCCACAGCGCCGTGGACCGTGGCTACGGTTACCTCGAGTTGGACGTACGCACCTCGAAGGACGGGGTGCTCATGGTCTTCCACGACGAGGTCCTGGACCGCGTCACCACCGGCTCGGGGAGGATCTCCGACCACACCTGGGAGGAGCTCAGCACGCTCCGGGTACTGGATCCGGCCACCGGGCAGGGGTCCGACCGCGGGCCGGTGCGGGAGCGGGTGGCCTCCGGTGGCGGTGAGGCGCTGGACCCCGAGGTGGGGTTCGCCGGGAGCGACCTGCTCGAGGGTGAGCACCTGCTGCGCTTTGAGGACCTGCTGACCGAGTGGCCTGACGTGCACCTCAACGTGGACCTCAAGGACGATGCCGCGGGTGAGGCCATGGTGCCCCTGCTGGCCCGCCATGATGCCTGGGACCGGGTGCTGATCGCCTCCTTCCATGATTCCCGACGCCGGCGCTTCACTCGGACGGCCGGCCGCCGGATCGCGATGTCCGGCGGCGGATGGGCCATCGCCGCCCTCGTGCTGGCGGCTCCCTTGGGACTGACCCGATTCGTGGCGCGCCGGCTGGTCCACGTCGACTGCGTCCAGGTCCCCGTGAAGCAGGGCCCCGTTCCCGTGGTGACCCGTACCTTCGTGTCCCGGTGCCAGGCCGCCGGCCTGCAGGTCCACGTGTGGGTGGTGGACGAGCCCGCGGAGATGGAGCACCTGCTGGCCCTCGGCGTGGACGGGCTGATGACGGACGACGCCGAGGCCCTGGCCTCCGTGATGGAGGCACGCGGGTACTGGCCGCAGCGCTGAACCCCCGCTGTGACCAGAGCGGCTGCGCGGTATCGGGCCCTTGCCATTACCGTGGGGTCATGCCTCAGATTCCGGACTTCATCGCGGACCAGACCCTGAACCCCGGCCAGCACCGCGAGGGACCGGGGCAGGATGACACCGCCCTCGACCCGGCGTCGATGCTGCACGTCCCGGCCGGACCGGACGTGGCGAGCGGGAACGAGGAGCCGGGGGTCGCCGTCGCGAGGATGCGCCAGGCCGCCGCGCTGAGGTTGGCGCACCCGCGGCGCTTCCGTGCCGGTCAGCTCAAGGGCATCCGGCGGATGCTGGAGGAACAGGCTGACGCGATCTGCGCGGCCTTGGCGGCCGACCTCGGCAAACCCACCGTCGAGGCGATGCTGACCGAGGTCCAGCCCACCCGATCCGAGGTGGACCACGCCCTGCTGTACCTGACCGACTGGATGGAACCGGAATCGGTGAAGGTGCCGCTGGCCTTCCGCCCCGCCAGCGCCAAGGTCGAGGCCCGGCCTCTGGGGACCGTGCTGATCATCGGCCCGTGGAACTACCCGGTCCAGACCCTGCTCGGCCCGCTGGTGGCGGCCGTGGCGGCTGGCAACGCCGTGGTGCTCAAGCCCAGCGAGAAGGCCCCCGCCACGTCCGAACTCATCGGCCGGCTCATCCCGCAGTACCTGGACCCGCGTGCGGTCGCCGTGGTGCAGGGCGGGGCCGAGGCCGTGCAGGCCCTGCTGGCGGAGAAGTTCGACCACATCTTCTACACCGGAGGGGAGCGCGTGGGGCGGATCGTCTACGAGGCCGCCGCGAAGCAGCTCACGCCGGTGACCCTCGAGCTGGGCGGCAAGTCCCCGTGCGTGGTGGCGGACGGACGCAACTGGCCCGCGATCGCCCGCCGGATCGCCTTCGGCAAGTTCACCAACGCGGGGCAGACCTGCGTGGCCCCGGACTACGTGCTGGCCGTGGGCGAGGAGTCCCAGCGGCAGCTCGAGAAGCACCTGCCGAAGGCCATCGAGGAGTTCTACGGCAAGGACGCGCAGAAATCGCCGGATTACGGCCGTATGGTCAGCGCCGAGCACCTGGAACGGACGGTGGCGTTGCTGGAAGACTCCCTGTCGGGTGCCAGTGCCAGTGCGGGTGCTGAAGGCGGTGCCGGCGCTCGGGCCGGAGGCGAGGGCCGCCCACCCGCGCGGCTCGTGCATGGCGGCCGGGCCGACGTCGCCGACCGGTTCCTGGAGCCGACCGTGGTGGCGGACGTGTCACCGGACAGCGCCCTGATGGCGGAGGAGATCTTCGGGCCCGTGTTGCCGATTGTGCGCGTCGACACCTTCGAGGAGGCCGTGGAGTTCATCACAGCCCGGCCGCACCCCCTGGCCGCCTACCTGTTCACGGACAAGCACCGCTACCACCGGGCCTTCGAGGAGCGCGTCACGGCCGGCGGCATTGCCTTCGACGTGGCTCTGCTGCAGGTGGGCCTGCCCACGCTGCCCTTCGGTGGGGTGGGTGCATCCGGCCTGGGTGCCTATCACGGACGGGCCGGATTCGAGACGTTCTCCCAGCTGCGCCCGGCCCTGACGAAGACCGATCAGGTGGACACCCTGAGGATGGTCTACCCGCCTTACACCTGGACCAAGCGCCAGGCCCTCAAGCGCCTGCTGTAGGCGGCGTGCCTACGGTCAGGCGATGACGGCGTCCACGATCGCCTTGGCCTCCGCCTGCACCCGCGCCAGGTGCTCGGCGGAGACGAACGACTCGGCATAGATCTTGTACACGTCCTCGGTGCCGGAGGGCCGGGCCGCGAACCAGGCGTTCTCGGTGGTGACCTTGAGGCCGCCGATGGCCGCGCCGTTGCCGGGGGCCTCAGTCATCTTGGCGGTGATCGGTTCGCCGGCCAGGGTGTCCGCGGTGACGTCGGACGGGGACATCTTCTTCAGCTTCGCCTTCTGCTCGGCGGTGGCCGGCGCATCGATGCGGGCGTACACGGGATCGCCGTACTGCTCCACCAGCTCCGCGTAGTACGCCGAGGGCGACTTGCCCGTCACCGCACGGATCTCAGCGGCGAGCAGGCACAGCAGCAATCCGTCCTTGTCCGTGGACCAGGCGCCGCCGTCGAAGCGCACGAAGGAGGCGCCGGCGGACTCCTCGCCGCCGAACACCCCGGTGCCGTCCAACAGTCCGGGCACGAACCACTTGAAGCCGACCGGCACCTCCACGAGCGGTCGTCCGAGTCCCGCGGCCACCCGGTCGATCATCGAGGAGGAGACCAAGGTCTTCCCGACGCCGGCGCCGGCCGGCCAGCCGTGCCGGTGCCGGTAGAGGTAGTCAATGGCGACGGACAGGAAGTGGTTCGGATTCATCAGCCCGCCGTCCGGAGTGACGATCCCATGGCGGTCGGCGTCGGCGTCGTTGCCCGTGGCGATGTCGAACGGGGCAGCGCCGGCCGACTCGTTCTCACCGGTCCCCTCGGCCCGCATCCGCTCGATCAGCGAGGCCATCGCGTTGGGGGAGGAGCAGTCCATGCGGATCTTCCCGTCCCAGTCCAGGGTCATGAACCCCCACTGCGGGTCGACCTCCGGGTTCACCACGGTCAGGTCCAGGCCGTGCCGGGCTCCGATCTCTCCCCAGTACCCCACGGAAGCGCCGCCCATGGGGTCCGCTCCGATGCGTACCCTGGCCTGGCGGATGGCATCCAGGTCGATGACCTTGGGCAGGTCGGAGACGTAGCGATCCAGGAAGTCGTAGGTCCCGAGGGCCTCGTGCCGCCGGGCCTCGGCCAGCGGGATGCGCTGGACGTCCGTGAGGCCGCCGGCGAGCAGGGCGTTGGCGCGGTCAGCGATCCAGTTTGTGGCGTCCGTGTCCGCGGGGCCGCCGTGCGGAGGGTTGTACTTGATGCCGCCGTCGGTGGGCGGGTTGTGGGACGGAGTGATGACGATGCCGTCGGCCTGCCCCGTCTGTCCGGCCTCAGAGGGCCCGTCGCCGGCTGGCACCTCCGCGTTCAGCGCCAGGATGGCGTGGGAGACGGCGGGGGTGGGGGTGAACCCGTCCCGGGAGTCGATCAGGGTGTGCACGCCGTTGCCCATGAGCACCTCGAGCGCGGTGTCCTGTGCGGGGCCCGAGAGGGCGTGGGTGTCCCGACCCATCAGGAGGGGGCCAGTCACGCCCTGGGCGGCACGGTACTCGATGATCGCCTGGGTGATGGCGGCGATGTGATCTTCGTTGAAGGAGGCCTTGAGCGAGGAGCCACGGTGGCCTGAGGTCCCGAAGGAGACCTGCTGGGCCGGGTTGGCGGGATCGGGATGCTGCTCGGAGTAGGCGGCGAGCAACGCCGGCACGTCCACCAGGTCCTGCGCGAGGGCGCGTGTCCCGGCTCGTTCGGCGGCGGGCCTCACCTGGGTGGCGGCGGCATCGGGTGAGGCGTTCTCAGAGCTCATGTCACCACTGTGGCACGCCCGGCCCGGGGCGGGTAGAGAAGTGCCTACCGTGACACCACTCGGTTCTTCTCAGCATTCCTGTCCAAGCCGGACTCCTGGGGCGCCGGACTACTCTGGCGCGGTCACCACGGAGATGAGGGCATCCACCTCGGGATCACGACGCCGGCCCTCCTCGTCGCACTGCAAAGAGCCTTCCCCACAGGTCACGGCCCAGACGAAGCCGTCCCGCACCCGGCCCGGACCGTCTGTGCCCGGCCTCTGTGTGCTGCACTCTGCTGTGGTCAGGTCCGCGATCCGGTGCGCCGCACGCGCGGCCGGGCCGCCGTCGTCGGGAACCGGGGCGGACCACCGGCGCACCATCCCGGCGATCCCGCCGGAGCGCTCCACCGTGACCTCGAACAGTGCGGTGTCCGAACCTTGCTGAGGTGCTCCAGGTGCTCCAGGTGCTCCAGGTTCTCCGGGAGGGCCCAGTGGCCCCGCGGGGCGATCAGCAGTGCCATCCATGGTGCAAGCCTACGCAGGGGGTGTTCGGTGCCGGTTGTTCCGAGTCAGGATCGGGCGGCCAGAACCCCGACCTGCTCCCAGGCGTCCCGGATCGTCGTGGCCACGGCCTCGTCGAATCGTTCTTGGGCCGCCAGCTCGGTGGCCTCCGCGAAACCGGCGAAGTCGGCATCACGCGGCAGTGACTCGCCCGTGATGACGTCGAACCAGGCCTGCCCTGCCCGCTCCCAGGCGTGCCCGCCGAGGGCCATCGCCGCGAGGTGGAAGGCCTTGTTGGGGATGCCGGAGTTCAGGTGCACCCCGCCGTAGTCCGCCTGGGTCTCCACGTAGTCGTCCATGTGTGCCGGCTGCGGATCCCGCCCCATCCGCGGGTCGTCATAGGCGGTCCCCGGCGCGGCCATGGACCGCAGCCCGTCAGCCTGGACGCCCTCGCCGAAGATCTCCGAACCGATCAGCCAACTGGCCTGCTCGGCCGTCTGGCCCTGCGCGTACTGGTCCACCAGGGCGCCGAGCACGTCGGAGAAGGACTCGTTCAGGGCACCGGACTGGCCTTCGTAGAGCAGGTCCGTGGAATACTGCATCAGCCCGTGCGCGAGCTCGTGGGCGATCACGGACACCGAGGGCGTGAACCCCGTGAAGATTTCACCGTCGCCGTCCCCGAACACCATCTGGGTTCCGTCCCAGAACGCGTTGTCATAGCGCTGGCCGTAGTGGACGGTCGCGAGCAGTCCCAGTCCGGTCCCGTCCAGGGAGGACCGCCGATAGACCTCCTCGAGGAACGCGTGCACGGAGCCGATCCCGTCATAGGCCTCGTTGACGGACACGTCCTCCACCGGTGGCTGTCCCTCCTCCCGCACGGTCCTGCCGGGGAGCTCCTCGGTGTTCTCCGCATCGGAGATCGTGCGATCCAGGGTGCCCGCCGGGGCCACCAGGGCGCGCTCCGGCAGTGCCCCATGGTGGCGCCGCTCGCGGACCTGTTCATCCAGTTCCAGGGTTCTCGCGACGGCGGCCGGCGGCTGGTGCCGGGACAAGTGCTCCAGCAGATACGGGGGCACGGCGCAGTGGCGTCGATACCCTCGCGCAGCGTCGATATCGCGAGGCGTGGTCGCCGTGAACATCGTCATCAGATTCCTCCCGTTGCCGCCAGTGTCGGACGGTCCGGCCCCTGCGGTCTCGATCATCCTGCATGCGACCGGGGACACGATAGGGATCGGCCTCGGCCGGGACGGTGCCGGATCTGTTCCGTAGACTGGGGCTCAACATTCCGCCTGCCGGCGACTGGCTCGTCCAGTTTCCGGTCCGGCCCGCAGCAGCCGAAGAGTCAAGGGGAGCCATGTCCGATCGGGAACCACGCCAGCACGGTGGCCAGTCGTCCGAGTCGTCGGGCGGCGACCGGCCGTTCAACGACCCGCATCACCCCTCCTGGTACTCGGACCCCTCCGCGCCGGCCGCGCCCGCCGCTCCGCAACAGTCGCCCGGACAGCAGGCCGCCGCACGCAATCCCTATGCCGATCAGCCCCTGGCCGGTCCCTACGGCAACGGCCAGGGCCAGTACCCGATCCACGGTGAATATCCCGTCATTGCCAATCAGCCAGGCCAGGGCACTCCGCCTGGGCCGAACGGGTCCTACGGCCAGGCCGCTGCCGGCAATCCCTACGGCCCACGCCCGGGCCAGACCGGACCGTGGGACGCGTCCGGTCGCCAGGCGGGCAGCCCGTTCCCCACGGCCGACCATCCGGCTCAGCCCAGCGGCCTGGCTGTGGCATCCATGGTGCTGGGAATCGTCGGCGTGGTGACCGGCGGGTTCCTCTTCGTGCCCCAGATCCTGGCGGTCATCCTCGGTCACATCAGCCTGAACCGGGACCGTCAGGGCCGGGGTTTCGCGATCGCCGGACTCGTCATGGGCTACCTGATGACCGGGCTCACGCTCCTCGGCGTCCTCGGATTCATGGCGTTGCTCTTCGTCTAACCGGGACTAACCGGCCAGCAACTGCTCTATCCGGGCGGCGAGGGCCAACAGGGTGCCCTCCGTCCCGGGCCGGCCGATGGCCTGGACGGACCAACTGAACCCGTCCGCGTCCCGGAGTACGGGGACGGAGACGGCCGGCAGCCCCATGACGTTGACCATGGACGTGTACGGAGTGAACCGGCACTGCAGCTCGTAGTCCTCGGCCGGGGGCAGGGCGGTGAACGTGCCGACGGCCGGCGGGGCGAAGGCCAGGACCGGCGTCAGCACCACATCGTGCGCAGACAGCTGGCGGCGGGCATCGGCCGCCCACTCGGTCAGGCGTCCCACCGAGGTGGCGAGGTGGTCCTCGGAGTAGCCGCGGGCCAACTCCAGGAAGTAGGCGGACAGGGGCCCGAGGAGTGGCTCGGCGCCATCCGGCAGGGGCACTCTGGTCAGGGCCGAGGTCCAGACGGTGCGGAAGTCCCGGTGGTATCCGGGCGCGTAGGAGAGATCGGCCTCCACCACCTCGTGCCCGTCCCGGCCCAGCGCCGCGGCGGCGGCGGTGAGGGCGTCCACGGCCGGCCGGGCCAGCGTGATGTCCAGGTCCGGGGAGAACGGGGAGGCGGTGGAGTACCCGACGCGCAGTTGTCCCGGAGCGGCTTCGAGGGCCCGCGGCAGGCTCCGACCCTCCCCGCCGGGGCCACCCAGCATGGCGTCGTACAACAGGGCGGCGTCCGCGGCGTTGCGCGCGATGGGCCCCGAAACAGAGAGATTGCGCACCGAGTCGTCCTGCTGATCGGTGGGAACGGTCCCCCGTCCGGGTTTCAGGCCCACCAGCCCGCAGGCCGCCGCCGGGATGCGGACGGACCCGCCGCCGTCGTTGCCGGGGGCGAAAGGCAGCATGCCAGCCGCCACCGCCGCGGCACCGCCGCCCGTGGAGCCGCCCGGGGTGCGCTCGGGGTCGAGCGGGTTGCGGGCGGGGGCGGAGATGAGGTTCTCCGAGTGGCAGGGCAGGCCGAACTCCGGAACGGTGGTCTTCCCGGTGGAGAGGGCGCCGGCGGCGTGCAGGGCGGCCGCCAGCGGATCGTCCTCCGTGGTCGCGGGGGCCTGCGCCATCACGCGGGAGCCGAACGTGGTGCGCATCCCGGCCACGTCCACCAGGTCCTTGAACGCCAACGGCATCCCGTGCAGGGAACCGGTGGCACCGTCGTCGGCGAAGCGCCGGTCCAACTCCTCGGCCCGCTGGAGGGCTGCTTCCGGGGCAAGGGTGATGAATGCCCCCAGCTCGGGGTTGCGCCGCTCGGCCACGGCCAGGAAATGCCGCGTGACGTCCACGGCGGAGACCTGTCCCGCGGCGAGGGCGTCGCGGAGTTGCAGGGCGGTGAGGCCATCCAGGCCGGGGCCGGTCGGGTCGGCCACGCCGGCAGGGGTATCCCGTTGATTCATCCCCCCACTGTAACGAGCGTCCACCGGGGAAGCCGGGACGCATGGTTCCAGCCGTCCGCCTTGCTCTATAGGCTGGGAACCATGAGCATGTTCGAAACCGTCCCTGTCGGCGATGTCCCGGAGAACGCCACCATCCTCGATGTCCGGGAGGATGGCGAATGGGTCCTGGGCCGCGCTGCCGGCGCCCTGCACATCCCCCTCGGCGAGCTGCCCGAGCGGCTCGATGAGCTGGATCCGGACACCGACTACTACGTGATCTGCCGGACCGGCGGCCGCTCCATGCGCGCGGCCGGATTCATGGTGGACCGCGGTTACTCCGCCATCAACATCGCCGGCGGATCCGGTGCCTGGCTCGAGTCCGAACGGCCCATGGAGGCGGACGGCGGCGCCGAACCGACCGTCAAGTGAGCGCTGCCGTTGCGCCTTCCGGCACTGCGCACGACGCCGGCCCGGCCACCTCGGGCGCGACGGGCGGCGTGATGGGTGCCGGGCGCGCCCGGTACGTCTTCCTCGGCCCTGAGGGAACGTTCACCGAGGCCGCCCTGCGCCAGGTCCCGGGCACGGAGCAGGCCCAGTGCGACCCCGTCGGCTCGGTGATCACGGCGCTCGCCGAGGTTCGCAACGGCACCGCCGACTATGCCGTGGTGCCGATCGAGAACTCCGTGGAGGGCGGCGTCACCGCCACCCTGGATGACATCGCGGCGGACGACAACCTGCAGATCCGGCGCGAGATCCTCGTGCCGATCAGCTTCGTGCTGGTCGGCCGGCGTCAGCTGGAGTTGAACGAGATCCGGACGGTCTCCACCCACACCCACGGTTGGGCGCAGGTGCGCAACTGGGCCGCGGCCCATATCCCCCAGGCGGAGTTCGTCCCCGGCAACTCGACCGCCGGCGCGGCCCGGGGCCTGCTCGATGACTCCACGACCTACGATGCCGCCGTCTGCGCGCCGCTGGTGGCGGAGCAGACCGGCCTGCCCGTGCTGGCCTCGGCCATCGAGGACACCGCCGGCGCCGTGACCCGGTTCGTCCTCGTCTCCCGCCCGGGCACCGTGCCGGCGCCGACGGGCTCGGACAAGACGACCGTCGTCGTGCCCCTGCCGGAGGACCACCCGGGTGCGCTGATGGACATCCTGGACCAGTTCTCGACGCGCGGGATCAACCTCTCGCGGATCGAGTCCCGTCCCACCGGGGCTGGGTTGGGCAGCTACTTCTTCTCGATCGACTTCGAGGGCCACGTGGCCGAGGAGCGGGTGAAGGCCGCGCTCGCCGCCCTGTACCGGATGATCCCGGGCATCCGGTTCCTCGGGTCCTACCCCCGTGCTGACAAGCTGAAGTACTCGATCCCGGCGCACACCCGGGATGCGGCCTACCGGGCCGGGCAGGAGTGGGTCGCGGCGATCATGGAGCGGTAGGGCTCAGTCCTCTGCCGGTGGAACAGCCTCCGGCTGCATGAGCGGGGCGGCGGCCGAGTCCGGCACGTCCGTGGCCGGCATCTGCACCCGGAGGGAATCCGGCTTGACCCGCGCGTCGATGACCTTGACCTCCATGATCGCGTCACCGTCGAGCTGGGCGGTCATCGGCTCGTGCAGCACCACGCGGCACCGGGTGGCCTGGTGGGTCTCCATCACGGGGATCTCGGTGGTGGACTTGGTCAGCGTCTTGGCGGCGATGCGGACCCAGTCGCCCACATGGCGCGGGGAGAGCATGACCACGTCCAGCAGGCCGTCGTCGAACCGGGCGTCCGGGATGAAGTCCATGCCCGCGGTGAGCTCGCCGCAGTTGGCGACCATCACGGACCGGACCTTGCGCCGCTGGGGGGCGCCGCCGTCGAGCGAGACGGAGATCTCCTTGCGCTTGCCGGCCAGGTGGCGCATACCCGCCTCGCCGTAGGCCAGCCAGCCGGCCTTGGCCTTGAGGTCGTCACGCGTGTCGCCCATGACCTCCGCGTCGATGCCCGCGCCGGCGATCACCAGGAAGGTGTTCTTCTTGACCTCGCCGTCGGTGCCCTCAAGCTTGATGCTGACGGAGTCGATCTCGCGCGTGGACCCGTGGATGGCCGTGTTGATGCAGGCCTGGTGGTCGTCCAGTGGCAGCTTGAGGTTCCGCGCCAGCAGGTTGCCGGTTCCCATCGGCACCAGCGCCAGCGCGACGTCGGTCCCGGCCAGTTCCTCTGCCACGAACCGCACCGTCCCATCGCCACCGGCGGCGATCACGACGTCGGCGCCGTCCCGGATGGCATCCCGCGCCATCTGCTGGCCCGGGTCCTCCACGGTGGTCTCGTAGACCTTCAGCTCGGGCAGTCCGGCCTCGGCGACGGCGGCGGTGGCCTTCGTACGGATGCTGTCAGCACCGTTCTTGGAGGGATTGAGCACCAGGGCGACGCGCTGGGGATGGTCCATGGCTCGGGCCACCAGTGGTGCGTCAGCGATCTCGCTGACCTGCCCGTCGAGGACCTGGACCCTGCCGTTCAGGTCGTCCATCCGACCTGGAAGGGTCTGGACGTTGCCGTGCAGCGAGGTGACCTGGCCGTCGAGGCGGTCCATGCGACTGCGCAGGCGCCGATGTCCAGTCCAGAGCCCCGTGACGAAGGCCAGCGCGGCCACCACGAGGGCAAGGGCGATGATGACCAGGACCAGTTCAACGGGCATGTGCAGCAGTCTACGGGGGCGTGCCCCGGCTCCCGCGCCGGCGTGGGTGGTCGGATGATGTCGCGCTTGGCTGCGCAACCGCGACATCAAGTGACGACTCGCGGTGGTGGCGGGTGGGCCGACTAGGCTTGACCCCGTGATCGACGTCAAGCACCTCATCGAAAACCCGGACCTCTATGTGGCCTCCCAGCGCGCCCGCGGCGCCGACGAGTCACTCGTCGAACAGATCGTGTCCGCCGACGCGGAGCGCCGTTCGTCGATCACGGCTTTCGAGGAGCTCCGCGCCGAGCAGAAGGTCTTCGGCGAGCGGGTCGCCGCCGCCAAGGGTGAGGAGAAGCAGCAGCTGCTGGCCGAGGTCAAGGAGCTCTCCGCCAACGTCAAGGCAGCCGAGGCTGCCTCTGATGAGGCGAAGAGCAGGCTTGACGGCCTGCAGCGCCGGTTCCCGAACCTCATCGAGGATGGCGTGCCCGCCGGCGGTGAGGACGACTTCAACACCATCAAGACCGTGGGCACCATCCGGGACTTCTCCGCCGACGGCTTCACCGCGCGGGACCACCTGGAGATCGGCGAGCTGATCGGCGCGATCGACATGGAGCGCGGCGCCAAGGTCTCCGGCTCCCGGTTCTACTTCCTCAAGGGAGTGGGTGCCCGCCTGGAGCTGGCGCTGATGCAGATGGGGTTGGACCTGGCCCTGAAGAACGGCTTCATCCCCATGATGACCCCCACCCTGGTGCGTCCCGAGACCATGCAGGGCACGGGCTTCGACGTGGAGCACGACGACGAGATCTACAAGCTCGAGCGGGACGACCTGTACCTGGTCGGCACCTCCGAGGTGGCGCTGGCCGGCTATCACGCGGACGAGATCCTCGAGCTGGGGGAAGAGCCGATCCGCTACGCCGGTTGGTCCACCTGTTACCGCCGCGAGGCCGGTTCGGCAGGCAAGGACACCCGCGGCATCATCCGTGTGCACCAGTTCAACAAGCTGGAGATGTTCATCTACACCTCGTCGGAGAACGCCGCCGAGGAACACGCCCGGCTGCTGGACTGGGAGGAGCAGATGCTCGCCATGGTCGAGCTGCCCTACCGCGTGATCGACACGGCCGCCGGCGATCTCGGCATGAGTGCCGCCCGCAAGTTCGACTGCGAGGCCTGGGTCCCCACCCAGGAGACCTACCGGGAGCTGACCTCCACCTCGAACTGCTCCACGTTCCAGGCCCGCCGCCTGAACATCCGTGAGCGCGTGGCCGCCGAGGGAGGCGGCAAGATCGGCTCCAAGGGCGGCACGCGCATGGTCGCCACCCTCAACGGCACCTTGGCCACCACCCGGTGGCTCGTGGCCATCCTGGAGAACCACCAGAACCCGGACGGCTCCGTCAATGTTCCGGCGGCCCTGCAGCCCTACCTGGGTGGCCTCGAGGTCCTGCCGGTCCTCTCGAAGTAGGCCTCCGGGGGCGGAGGTCCACTCTGAGCCCAAGATGTCCACAGTGGGGACAACCTGTGAGTGTTTACCGTCCCGTCATCCGCCGGCAGGGAACGGACTACTGCGTGTCCGCGCGGTCTGCTTGACTAGAGGCATGCTCAATTCAAGGAACGCTGGCACCGAAGACCGGCACGAAGAACGGAACCCGATCACCGGTTCCCTCCAGACCACCTACCGTCCCACCTCGGACATGACCTCGTCAGGGCATCAACCGAATGGAAATGGCACCCGCAAGATGGTGTGCCTGGACGTGGACGGCACGCTCGTGGACCATGACGGCCATATGGACGACGAGGTGCGGGATGCCGCACGTGCCGTCGTCGAGGCCGGCCACCACGTGCTCATCGCCACCGGTCGCTCGCTTGCGGCAACCCTGCCCATCATCCAGACCATCGGCCTGGAACAGGGGCACAGCGTCTGCAGCAACGGCGGCGTCACCCTGAGGCTGTCCACCGCTCTCGAGGAGGGCTTCGAGGTCATCGACCGCCGGACCTTCGACCCGGCACCGGCCCTCCGGTCCCTGCGCCACCGCCTGCCGAGTGCAAAGTACGCCATTGAGGATGACCGTGGACGCTTCCTGTCCACGGAACGCTTCCAGGACATGAGCTTCGGCGTGCAGGCCGAGGGCGTGACCTTCGAGGAGTTGATGGAGGCCACCGCGGTGCGCCTCGTCGTGTTCTCCACGGATTCCTCGGCCGAGGAGTTCGGCGAGGCGGTCGAGTCGATCGGCCTGCAGGGTGTCACGTACTCCGTGGGCTGGTCCGCATGGCTGGACATCGCCGCTGCCGGCGTCACCAAGGCGTCTGGACTGGAGGCGCTGCGCGACCATCTGGGCGTGCACATCGACGACACGGTGGCCGTCGGTGACGGCCGCAATGACATCGAGATGCTGGCGTGGGCCGGCCGCGGCGTGGCCATGGGACAGGCGCCGCCGGAGGTCGTCAAGGTCGCCGATGAGGTCACCGGAAACGTCAACGAGAACGGTGCCGCCGCCGTCCTGCGCTCGCTGCTGGACTGATCCTCAGCGGGGGAGTCCGACCGCATCCACGAGGGACAGCAGTCGTTCGGCCGCGGGGCGGCAGGCATGTTCCTCGTTCCAGAAGGAGCGCTGCACCGCCTTGGAGACGGCCTGCACCGTGATCCCGAGCTCGGCGGCCACGGGCTTCTGCTGCCCCCTGACCCCCGGGACCAGCAGGTCGAGTACCGCCCACTCCGCGTCCGTACGGGTCAGCACCAACTGTCCGATGAGCCGCAGCACGGCCTGCGTCTCCTCGGCCACGTCCGCATCGGGCCCGTCCACGGCCACCGGAACGCGGACCCCGGTCCTGGCAGCCTCCTCCACCGCCCGCCGCGCATAGACCAGGCCCGGCCCGCCGACGTCGTGGATCACCTGGGTGTCCGGCAGGGAACCGCCGCGCTCCGGGTCGGCCGGTCCCACCGAACCGACGCCGATGCCCACGTTCCAGCGCCGCTGGCGAAGGGCCCGCATCGCCGCATCGACGGCGGACCGGGCGTCCGGCACGATGCCGATGGCCTCGTCGCCGAAGGAGCGCTGGAAGGGCACCACCGTGCCCACGGGCCGCAGCGATCGCAACAGGTCGCCGACCATGTCCCCGACCTCCCGCGAATCACGCTGGTTGATCGTCAGGACGTAGTGAGACATGGCCCCGATTCTGCCAGCAACCTGCGCCGCGGCCGGCAACGCCACATCCGTCTTGACCACCTCGAGCCTGTTAACCACGCCGAGGGCCACTCCCACCGATGGGAATGGCCCTCGACGTGAGTCAGGACAGTGAGGTGATCAGGACTCGCGGCCCTGAGGGGCGTTCGCCGAGACGACGGGATCCTCTTCCGCGGTCTCGACGTCGCGGCCCTGCGGCTCGTCCTCCGGGGTCTCCTCGCCATGGGCGGCGAAGCGCTTGACCGAGGCGGCGAGTTCAGCCTCGGCGGCCTCGCGACCCTGCCAGCCCTCGGCCTTGACCCACTTGCCGGGCTCCAGGTCCTTGTAGCGGGTGAAGAAGTGCTCGATCTCCTTCTTCAGCCACTCGTCGATGTCCTCGAGCTCCTGGATGTGGTCGAAGCGCTTGTCCTCCGGAACGCACAGCAGCTTGGCGTCGCCCCCGCCGTCGTCGGTCATGTTGAACACGCCGATGGGGCGGGCCCCCACGATCACGCCGGGGACCAGGTCGAAGCCGGGCAGGAACACCATGGCGTCCAGCGGGTCGCCGTCTTCTCCCAGCGTGTCCTCGAAGTACCCGTAGTGCGTGGGGTACTGCATGGACGTGAAGAGGATGCGGTCCAGGCGCAGGCGACCGGACTCGTGATCGAACTCGTACTTGACGCGGGATCCGGCCGGGATCTCGATGGTGACGTCATGGCTCATGGACGGTGCTCCTTGGCGCTGCTTCTTCGGTGGGCTTCGGTGGTCACCGCGCCGGATGGCGCTGCCAGGCGCGGCGTCTAGAATCAAGGGTATCCCGCGCCCCACCAGGAAAGCCCCACCGTGACCGAACGCCCCGCCCCGCGACGGCCTGCCCGCGCGGGCAGACCGGCCTCCTTGACGGCGCGGACGGCCGCAGCGGCGCGAGCAGCGCTGGGGGTTGCGGCGGCCACGCTGCTGGCCGGTTGTACTGTGATCCCGGTCCCGGCGTCCTCCGGCACGGCAACCGGTGCGTCCTCCAGCAGCGGAACCAGCGTCACCACCGCCACCAGCACGACGCAGGCCGGCTCCTCCCAGCCCGGCCAACCTTCCAGCGCAGCCCCGTCTCCCACTGCCGCGGAGCCTTCCAGCACCGCCGAACCACTGGCGGCGGCGTCCGCCGCAGCCACCCTGACCGAGTTCCTGGACTTCCCGGACCTGACGCCGCTGTTGGTTCCGAGCCCGGACCCGGAGGTCTTGGAACCGGTGCTGGACGAGGCGCTGACGGTGCAGGACGGCTCCGTCTCCGCCGCGGTCCGGGACGGACTGACCGGGGAACTGCTGTACGACCAGGGGGCGGACACCGCCGTGGTGCCGGCCTCGGCCGTCAAGATCCTGACCGCGGTGGCCGCCTTGGAGGTCCTCGGACCGGAGCACCGCTACACCACCGCGGCCGTCGGCATGCCCGCGGGACCGGAGGGCACCGCCGTCGTGCTGGAGGCCGGGGGAGACGTAATGCTGGGGACCGGGGCGAACGCCGACGAGGCGAACGGCCGGGCCGGACTCGGAACGCTGGCCCTCCGGACGGCCGAGGCGCTCCAGGCGCAGGGCACCACGGGCACGGTGTCGGTCCAGCTCGATGACTCCGGCTATGAGGGCCCCTCGGCCTCGCCGGACTGGAGCAGCGACATCGTGTCCTCCGGCAACGCCTCCGCGGTGCAGCCGATGGCCACCTACGGCGGCCGGGCCGTGCCCAGTAGGGACACCGATCGCCTCCACGACCCGGCGCTGTATGCCGCCGAGGTGTTCCGGGACCAGCTGGCCGCGCACGCGCAGACCCTCGGACTGGACATCACCCTCGCCGCGGAGACGAGCCGGGTTCCGGCCGAAACGGCCGCGGCTGAGCCGACGTCGACCGAGTCGGCATCGGCGGAACCGATCTCACCGGGTTTGACGTCACCGGCGCCGGCTTCACCGGGCATCGAACTGGCGAGCGTACAGTCCGCGCCGCTGGCCGAGCAGATGGCCTACATGCTCCAGACCTCGGACAATCAGGTCGCCGAGGCCACCGGGCGCAACCTGGCGCTCGCCGCCGGCGCCCCGGGCAGTTTCGCCGGCGCCGCGCAGACCATCAAGGAGACCCTCGCGGATCTCGAGGTGGACACCACGGGGATGGCCCTGGTGGATGCGTCCGGCCTGTCCGGCAAGAACCTGGTGTCCGCCGCCCAACTGACCGCCGCCATGCAGGTCGCGACGACGGCCCCGGACCTGGAGGCGGCCGTCACCGGCCTGCCCGTGGCCGGGGAGCAGGGCACGCTGGAGCAGCGCATGGTCGGGACCGATGCCGCGGGCAACGTGCAGGCGAAGACGGGCACGCTCAGCTCCGTCGCCTCACTGACCGGCACGGTCCAGACCGAGGACGGCCGGACGCTGTTGTTCAGCTTCGTCGCCAACAATCAGCCGGGCGTGCTGACCAACGCCCGTTTCGCCGTGGACCGCGGGGCCGTCGCGCTGGCCGGGTGCGGCTGCCGCTAGGGTCGGTGCGCCGTTTCACTGGGGAGTTCCTCCGGGATCCCGCCAGCACCTTTGCCTTCGCAAACGATCGGCTAGGATGAATCCCATGCCCTCGCCGGACACCGATCAGCGTCTCGCCCAGCAGCAGGCCATCTACGGGATCTCCCTGTCCGAGCGCTTCGGCGTCATCATGGCCGCCTACGGACTCAGCCAGCGCTCCCTGGCCCGCGTCCTGGGACTCTCCGCACCCATGCTGTCCCAGCTGATCAACGCGCAGCGCATCAAGATCGGCAATCCAGCCGTCTATGAACGCCTGGTCATGCTGGAGGAGCGCCAGGACGAGACTGACCTGACCCGGGTGCTGTCCGAGGTGGAGGCCTCGGAGCCGGTGCTCAGCACCCACGCCTCCCGGGCCCGGCAGGCCCGCCTCCTGACGCCCGACGCCGGCGCCCTCTCGGATGCCGATCTCGCCGTCCCCCTGGGCGGGCTGGCCACCGGCGAGCAGCTCCGTGCCACGGCACAGGCCGCCCGTGCCACCGGTGCCGCCGCCCTCGCCGACGTCCTCGATCGGGCGGCCGCCCTGCGCGGCTGACCGCCATGTGATGGGATGGGTCCATGGAATCCGTCTCCAGTCAGACCATCCCGTCCCCGGTGAATTGGGACCTGGCGGCCGCCACCGCGGCCCGCCTGTGTGCCGCCGGGCCGCGGTTCACCCGTCACCAGGCAGAGCGTGAGGCCAACGGCCTGCGCCAGGCCGCCGAGGTGTCCGTGGACCACGTCCACCGGATCACCCGGCTGGACGCCGCTAAGGACCTGCGCGATTCCGAGGTGCTCGTGGTGGACCGTCCCACCTGGACGCAGGCCAATGTCCAGGCCTTCTCCACCCTGCTGGGGCCGGCCTTCGAGCACGTCCAGTCGATCCGCCCGGACGAGTATGCCCGCGCCACCGCCGGACTCGGCACCGTCGCCACCGCCATGGAGGCCGGCGCCGTCCTGGCGTTCCTCTCCTCGAAGGTCCTCGGCCAGTACGAGCCGTTCTGTGCCCTGCCGGGGCCGGGCGGGACCTCCGCCGGGCCCGAGGGCGGCCGCCTGCTGCTGGTGGCACCCAACATCGCCGAGGTCAGGGTGGAGCTCAACGTGGACCCGGAGGACTTCCGGCTCTGGGTCTGCCTGCATGAGCAGACCCACCGCGTGCAGTTCGCCGCCGCCCCGTGGCTGCGTGAATACCTGCAGTCCCACATCACGGCCCTGGTCTCCGGCATGTTCGAGAAGGCCGACACCCTGCCTGAACGCCTCTCCGCCCGTGTCCGCGCCCTGCTGCAGGGACCCGAGGCTGACCCGGCCTCGGTGGAGCGGGGCCAGGGCTCTGCCGAGCTCGGCACGGACGAGCACCCCGCCTCCATGGGTCTCCTCGAGCTGATCCAGGACCCCGAGGACAAGAAACGGCTCGCCCACCTCAACGCCGTGATGTCCCTCCTGGAGGGGCACGCCAACGTGGTGATGGATGCCATCGACTCCTCGGTGGTCCCCACCGTCAAGACCATCCGCCAGCGCTTCGACCACCGCGGCGCCACCCGCTCCTCCCTGGACCGCTGGATCCGCCGCTTCATGGGCATGGACGCCAAGATGCGCCAGTACCGGGAGGGCCAGCGCTTCGTGAAGCACGTGGTCCGGGAGCTCGGCATGGACGGCTTCAACGTGGTGTGGGAGGCGGCCGAGAACCTGCCCGGCGAGCAGGAGATCCAGCACCCGGAACAGTGGATCCAGCGCATCCGGGAGACGGGCTGAGCCCGGTACCGGACGGTCCGGCATCAGCCGGCCCGGACCCCCGCACGACGCCGGCCGGTCCTGAGGCCTGGCCACCCGCCTCCCGCTGGCCGGAGGTCCTCCACCGCGCCGTGCACGCGGTCGCCGCGGCCACCCCGGGCCGCCGGATGCCGCTGGTCGGCCTCTCCGGCGGCGCGGACTCCCTCGCGCTCGCCGTGGCCACCGCGGAGGCGGTCCGCACCCGGGCCAACCCGGCGCTGGCCGGTGGTGCCGGTGCCGTGGTCGTGGATCACGGTCTCCACGAGGACTCCGCCGCCGTGGCAGACCGCGCCGCCGCCATCGCACGGAGACTGGGACTCGATCCGGTGGTGGTCGAGCGCGTCCAGGTCACCACCACCGGTGACGGACCCGAGGCCGAGGCCCGCCGGGCCCGTTACACGGCGCTCGAGGCCGCTGCCCAGCGCCTGGACTCCGGCGCCGTGCTGCTGGCGCACACCCGCGATGACCAGGCCGAACAGGTCCTGTTGGGTCTCGCCCGCGGATCCGGGACACGGTCGCTCGCGGGGATCCGCCGTCGTCGGGGGCTGATCCTGCGTCCGCTGCTGGACCTGACGCGGCAGGAGACGGAGGCCATCTGCCGCTGGGCCGGTGTGCGCTGGTGGCAGGACCCGGCCAACGCGGACCCGGCCTATCTGCGCTCGCGGCTCCGCACCCGTGTGCTGCCCGCGCTCGAGGATCCGGACGAGGGTCTGGGCCCCGGCCTGTCCGCGGCCCTGGCGCGCAGTGCGGACATCGCGGCCGAGGACGCCGATGCACTCGAGCAGTGGGCCTCCCGTGAGTACAGCCGACTCGTGGGGCACAGGTCCGGCGAGCACACCTCCGGCACCGGCAGCCGTCCCGACATCACGGCCGACCGGGGCGCGCACGTGTTCCTGCCGCTGGAGGAACTGGCGGCGCTGACGGACGCGATCCGGTACCGGGTCATCGGCACCGCCGTCGTCGCGGCGGGCGGTGAGCGGCCCAGCCGCGAACGCGTGCTGGCCGTGGACCGGCTGATCGCCGGCCGGGCCGGCGGGGGGACCTCGGCCGGGCCGGTCCAGTTGCCGGGCGGCGTGGTCTCCCGCCGTCGTCGTACCGGCGGGTATGCAACACTGGACTTCGACGCCGGCGAGGTCCTGGAGTCCGCGGACCCCCCAGATTCCCCAGATCCCCCGGCGCCTTCCCGGTAGCGCAAACCACAGAAACCCGCAGCAGGAGCAGCCCGCATGGAAGCACAGGACGTGCACGGCGACCTGGATCATGTGCTCATGACCACAGAGCAGATCCAGGACACCATCAAGGATCTGGCAGCCCAGATCGACCGCGACTACGAGGGCAAGGACGTCCTCCTGGTGGCGGTGCTCAAGGGGGCGGTGATGGTCATGGCCGACCTCTCCCGCGCACTGCACTCGCACGTCACCCTCGACTTCATGGCCGTCTCCTCCTACGGCTCGGGGACCCAGTCCTCCGGCGTGGTGCGGATCCTCAAGGACCTGGACGCCGACCTCATGGGTCGCCACGTGCTCATCGTCGAGGACATCATCGACTCCGGCCTGACCCTGTCCTGGCTCAAGACCAACCTCGAGTCCCGCGGCCCCGCCTCGGTCGAGATCTGCGCCTTCCTGCGCAAGCCGGACGCCATGAAGGTCGAGATCGACGTCAAGTACGTCGGCCAGGACATCCCCAACGAGTTCGTGGTCGGCTACGGCCTGGACTTCGACGAGAAGTACCGCAACCTGGACTTCATCGGGACCCTCGCCCCGCACGTCTACTCCTGACGCCGTCCGCCGCGGGCGCCGGCAGCCATTCCACCGCCCGCGAACGGCGGACTCCCAGACCCCGGCCGTAGACTAACCCCCGGTACCGTGGACGGGTACGGCTGTGCCCTGTGCCAGTGACCCCGCTCCGCAACGGGGCTGACGGCACGTAGCCGTACCTGATGGGCGCGCCGTGCTCATCGAAGTAGGTCAAGGTCAGGAGAGTTGTTGAAAGCCAAGAAGGTCTTCAAGGGCCCGATCATCTGGATCGTTTTGGCCGCCGTGTTCCTGATGCTGATCATCCCCGCGCTGACGCAGGGGTCCTCCGCCCGGGTGGACACCAACGTGGGACTGGTCCTGCTCGAGGAGGACAAGGCCGCCCAGGCCAAGATCCAGGACGGTGAGCAGCGCGTCGACCTGACCCTGCGCGAGTCCTATTCCCAGGACGGCCGTGACCTCGGCACAGATGTCTACTTCTACTACTCGACGGCCCGCGCGGACAACGTGGTCGAGGCCATTGACGCCTCCGGTCTGGACGGCTTCACGGATGAGCCGGTGCAGAACAACTGGCTGCTGTCCATGCTGGGCTTCATCATCCCCTTCCTGCTCATCGGCCTGGTCTTCTGGTTCTTGATGTCCCGCATGCAGGGCGGCGGCGGCAAGGTCATGCAGTTCGGCAAGTCGAAGGCGAAGCTGATCTCCAAGGACATGCCGCAGGTGACCTTCGTGGACGTGGCCGGCGCCGAGGAGGCCGTGGAGGAACTCCACGAGATCAAGGAATTCCTCGCCGAGCCTGCCAAGTTCCAGGCCGTCGGCGCCAAGATCCCCAAGGGCGTGCTGCTGTACGGCCCTCCCGGTACCGGCAAGACCCTGCTCGCCAAGGCCGTGGCTGGCGAGGCCGGCGTGCCGTTCTACTCGATCTCGGGCTCCGACTTCGTGGAGATGTTCGTCGGCGTCGGCGCCTCCCGCGTGCGTGACCTGTTCGAGCAGGCCAAGAACAACTCCCCGGCCATCATCTTCGTGGACGAGATCGACGCCGTCGGCCGCCACCGCGGTGCCGGCGTGGGTGGCGGCAACGACGAACGCGAACAGACCCTGAACCAGCTGCTCGTGGAGATGGACGGCTTCGACGCCACCACCAACGTCATCCTGATTGCGGCCACCAACCGGCCCGATGTCCTGGACCCCGCCCTGTTGCGCCCTGGCCGCTTCGACCGGCAGATCCCCGTGGAGGCCCCGGACATGGAGGGCCGCCACCAGATCCTCTCCGTGCATGCACAGGGAAAGCCCATGGCCCCCGGCACGGACCTGCGTTCGCTGGCCAAGCGCACCCCCGGCTTCACCGGTGCAGACCTGGCCAACGTGCTCAACGAGGCCGCCCTGCTCACCGCCCGCTCCAACGCGCAGCTGATTGACGACCGCGCCCTGGACGAGGCCGTCGACCGGGTCATGGCCGGACCACAGAAGCGCTCGCGCCTGATGAAGGAGCACGAGCGCAAGGTCACCGCCTATCACGAGGGTGGCCACGCACTGGTGGCGGCCGGTCTGCGCAACTCAGCGCCCGTCACCAAGATCACGATCCTGCCGCGCGGACGCGCCCTCGGTTACACGATGGTGGTCCCGGAGGAGGACAAGTACTCCGTCACCCGCAACGAGCTCCTCGACCAGCTCGCCTACGCCATGGGCGGCCGCGTGGCCGAGGAGATCATCTTCCACGATCCGTCCACCGGAGCCTCGAACGACATCTCCAAGGCCACGGACACGGCCCGCAAGATGGTCCTCGAGTACGGCATGAGTGAGCGCGTGGGTGCCGTGAAGCTCGGTTCCGCCAGCGGCGAGCCCTTCATGGGCCGGGACATGAGCAGCGGCCGTGAGTACTCCGAGCAGGTCGCCGGCATGGTGGACGCCGAGGTGCGTCAGCTCTTGGACCAGGCCCATGACGAGGCGTACTGGATCATCAACGAGAACCGGGAGATCCTGGACCGGCTCGCCTATGAGCTGCTGGCCAAGGAGACCCTCAACCAGGCCCAGATCGCCGAGATCTTCTCTGAGATCCGCCAGCGCGAGCCCCGCACCGTATGGCTCTCCAGTGAGGACCGGCCGGTCTCCGACCAGCCGCCCATCCTGTCCCCCGCCGAGCGCCGTGCCCTGGAGGAGAAGGCCGCGTCGAACGGCCAGGGGCGCGACGCCGGCCGCGGGGATTCCGACGGCCATGGCGGTCACTCCGATCCGGAGCAGGAGCCTCCCGTGGACCCCGAATCCTCCTCGGATTCGCTGAACCCCACGGTGGATCCCACCCCCGGCAGTCAATTGCCCGGGGAGCCCGACGGAGGGACCGGCCGGCCCGGGGGACCCGCCGGTCCCACGGACCTGCCGCGTGCCGACCAGACCTGACCGGTCCGCCACCTGCCACCGCCCGGTGGCACGGCCACCGCGCCGGTTCACCCACCGATAGGATCGGAATCGTGGAGCAGACACAGAACACCCTGAGGGACGTGGACGTGGACGTGGACGTGGACGACGAGGCTGAGCTGGCCCCAGCCGGTGTGGACCGTCCGCGCATCGAGGCCGCCGTGCGCGAGATCCTCGAGGCAATCGGCGAGGATCCGGACCGGGAGGGTCTCCAGGACACCCCGAAGCGCGTGGCCAAGGCGTACGACGAGTTCTTCGCCGGCCTGAAGCAGGACCCCGGTGAGATCCTGGGCACCACCTTCGACATCGCGCATGAGGAACTCGTGCTGGTGAAGGACATCCCGTTCTACTCCACGTGCGAACACCACCTAGTGCCCTTCCACGGCACAGCCCACATCGGCTACATCCCCTCCCCGGAGGGGCTGGTCACCGGGCTGAGCAAGCTGGCCCGGCTGGTGGAGGTCTTCGCCCGGCGTCCCCAGGTGCAGGAGCGGCTGACCACGCAGATCGTGGAGGCTCTCATGACACACCTGAGTCCCCGCGGAGCCATCGTGGTGATCGAGGCCGAGCACATGTGCATGTCCATGCGCGGGGTCCGCAAGCCCGGCGCCAAGACCGTGACCTCGGCCGTCCGGGGCCAGCTTCGCGACTCCTCCACCCGTTCCGAGGCGATGAGCCTGATCCTGCACGGCTGAGCGCGGCGCCACCGCGCCACCGCCTGCATCTCTGACCTGCCGCGCGCCACCGGCGCCACCGGCCACCGCGATGAAAGGACCACCGATGGACTCGATGGCAGCACAGACCGGAACCGGGCCCAACACGGGCCCCCTCTCGGTGGTCCGCAAGGTTCGCCGCCGCACTCTCCGCGACCTGCCCACGGACCGCACGCTGATCATGGGCGTCGTGAACGTCACCCACAACTCCTTCTCGGACGGCGGGCAGTACCTCGCCGCGGATGCCGCCATCGAGCAGGGGCTGCGACTGCACTACGCCGGTGCGGACATCATCGACGTGGGCGGGGAGTCCACTCGTCCCGGGGCGGAGGCAATCGACCCGGTCACGGAACAGAACCGCATCCTGCCCGTCATCGAGGCCCTCGTGAAGGCCGGCGCTGTGGTCTCCGTGGACACCATGCACGCCGTCACCGCGGAGGCCGCCCTCAAGATCGGTGACGTCATCATCAACGACGTCTCCGGGCTGAACTACGAACCCGAGATGCCCGAGCTGATCGCCCGCACGGGGGCGACGTACATCCTCATGCACAACCGCGGTGACTCCAAGACCATGGACTCCCTCGCGGACTACGGGGACGTGGTCGAGGACGTCGCCCGGGAGCTGACCGGGCTGAAGGACGCGTTCCTGGCGGCCGGGGTGCAGCCCGAGCAGCTTATCCTGGACCCGGGACTGGGCTTCGCTAAGGCCGGCGCGCAGAACTGGGAACTGCTGAAGGGCCTGGACCGCCTGCAGTCCCTCGGCTTCCCGGTCCTCGTGGCCGCCTCCCGCAAGCGCTTCCTCGGCACCCTGCTGGCCAATGAGGCCGGCGCCGAGCCGGCGCCCGCGGACCGCGACCACGCCACCGCAGCCGTGTCCGCCCTGTCCGCCCTGCACCGGGTGTGGGGAGTGCGGGTCCACGAGATCGAGCCCAGCCTCCACGCGGTCAAGGCCGCCCGGGCCTGGCTGGACCCGGAGGCCACCAGCGCCCGCCGTCGGAGGGCCTGAGCCGTGGTCGAGAGCACCGCCGGGCACCCGGCCGACCGCATCACCCTCACCGGGCTGACCGCCCGCGGATTCCACGGTGTCTTCGCCGAGGAGAAGAGGGACGGCCAGGACTTCACCACCGACGTGGTGGTGCACCTGGACGCGGCACCGGCCGCCGCCGGCGACGACCTGGCCCGCACCGTCAACTACGCCCAGGTCGCCGAGACGGTGCTCGGCGTGGTCACGGGGGAGTCCCTCGACCTCATCGAGACCGTCGCGGACCGCATCGCCCGCGCCCTCCTCGCCGGACAGCCCGTGGCCACCGCGGTCGAGGTGACCGTGCACAAACCGCACGCCCCCATCGAGGCGGACTTCGCCGACGTCGCGGTCACGGTCTTCCGGAGCCGGACGTGACCTCGCCCGCCTCGCCCGCCGACGAGACCGGGCATCACGGGCCGGACCTCGACCGTGTCCCGTCCGCCCCGGTCCCGGCGGTGCTGGCACTCGGGGCGAACCTGGGAGAGGCCGCCGCGACCCTCAAGGACGCGGTCCGCCAGCTCGCCGAGACCCCGGGGATCGAGCTGACCGGGGTGTCCCCGGTCGCGGCGACCCAGCCGGTCGGCGGGCCTCCGGGCCAACCCGACTACCTGAACCTCGTGCTGACCCTCATGACGAACCTGTCCCCGCGCGGCCTGCTCGCGGCCGGCCAGGCGATCGAGCACACGCACCATCGCACCCGCGAGGTGCGCTGGGGTCCCCGCACCCTGGACATCGACGTGATCACCTACGCGGACCTGGCCTCGGACGATCCGGAGCTCACCCTTCCCCACCCGCGCGCCCACCTCCGCGCGTTCGTGCTCACCCCGTGGTCGTGGGTGGACCCCGAGGCCACGCTCGGCGGTGCGCGCGTCGCGGACCTGGCCGCACAGGCGGACGACGCCGGCTCGGTGCGGCGGCTGCCCATCGACACCGGAAGGCCTGCCTCATGAGCGGCATCCGCCCCCTGTGGCTGCTGCTGATCCTGCTCGTCTCCGGCGGTCTGGGCTGGGTGGCCGCACTGCTGACGGCCGAGGCGGGCGTGGTCGCGCCGGTGCTGGTGCGCTCCTCCACGATCACCCTCGGATCCGTCGCCTTGCTGGTGCTGGTGCTCGGTATCCGCGTCCAGCGGGACAAGAAGCGCCCGCCCGCAGCCCGGATGAACCCGCTCGTGGCCACTCGGACCCTGGCCCTGGCACAGGCCGGCGCCTACGCCGGATCGCTCATCGCCGGCTGGCACGGGGGAGTCCTTGTCCACCTGACCTCGGCCACCGGCTTCGGCACCCCCACCGTGAACGATGCGCTGTTGATGGTGGTCGGGGGGCTGGTTCTGGTTATCGTGGGGTACATCGTGGAGCAATTCTGCCGGATACCCCCTGAAGACGGGGCGGACGGCACCACAGACGCGAACGGCCGCAACGGCGAGGGGCACCGGGGACAGACCGGGCCCGCCTACGGCGCGGAGGGGGAAGGCGGATATGCCCGGACGAACAAATCATGATGTGGCCGGCCTGGAGCAGGTGGAGTGGACCCCGGTGTCCCCGAAGCTGGTCCCGGCCCATCTCATCTCCACTGGCCTCACCACGCTGATCATCACGGCGGTCCTGGCCGTCCCGCTGGTCCTCATGCTGGTGGACGTCTGGCCCGCCTATCCGGCCTGGCTGGCCTGGGGGCTGCCGGGAATCGTGCTGGTGTGGGGCCTCGTGGACCTGGTCCTCGTCCCACGCCGTGTGCGTGCCATGGGCTACGCCGAGCGTGAGGACGACTTCGTGTTCAAATCCGGGCTCTGGTTCCGCCGCGTGCTGGCCGTCCCCTATGGCCGCCTCCAGTACCTCGACATCAAGGAGGGGCCCGTGCAGCGGCGTTTCGGCATCCGCTCCCTGGAACTGCAGACCGCGTCCGCGGCCACCAACGCCACCATCGAGGGCATCCCGGCCGAGGACAGTGAACGGCTCCGCGACCAGCTCATGGCTCGCGGACAGGCACGACTGGCCGGACTGTGACGGCGCCGCAGGAGCAGCCCCCCGGCGCGGGCCGTCCGGAAGCCGCCGACGGCGAATGGCACCGCGTGCATCCCATCAGCCCGTGGGTGCGTGGCTGGGTGATCCTCGTCGCCATGCTGTTCTTCGCCACCCAGTCGTTCGGCGAGGACATGGTCCGGGCGCTGGTCGGCCAGGGCGAGTTCCAGGCCGCCGAGGGCCTGTGGATCACCCTGGCGATCTACGGCGGGGTGTTCGTGGTCATGGTGATCATCTACTACTTCTCCTGGCGTTTCACGAAGTACCAGCTCGCCGAGGAACAGGTCCTGCTGGACACCGGCGTGATCTTCCGTCAGCACCGGCGTGTGCGCTATGACCGCGTCCAGGCCGTGGACATCCGCCAGCCGCTGGTGGCGCGCATCTTCGGGCTCGCGGAACTGAAGTTCGAGGCCGCGGACGGCGGCAGTACGGCCATGCAGCTGGCCTTCATCAAGGAAGGCGAGGCCCGCATCCTCCGCGCCGAGATCATGGGCCGTGCCGCGGGCATCCGTGCCGGGGCGGCCCCCGAGGAGGTCGCGCGGCAGGGTGCCGTGGCGGCCACTGCGGAATCGGGCGAGGAGTTGAGCGAGGGCCCGCGCCCGGCCGCAGCCCCGACGTCGTCCCTTCCGGAGGCGCCCGAGCACGTCATGCTCAAGGTCCCCGCTGGCCGGATGATCGGTTCGGTGCTGTTGTCCACGGCGATGATCGTGATGGTCTCGATCATCGTCCTCCTGGTCCTGGGTGCCTGGATCCTGGACATGACCATCCCACAGGACGGCGAGGACAGCTGGTGGCTGATCCTGCTGTTCGTCCTGCTGCCCTTCGTGTTCTCCCTGATCGGCGTCGCGTGGGGCGGTTTCAACAAGGGCTACAACTTCACGGTCGCCACGTCTCCGGACGGGCTGCGCCTGCGGTACGGCCTGCTCGAGACCTCGCAGCAGACCGTGCCGCCAGGCCGTGTCCAGGCGGTGCGCATCAGCCAGGGCCTGCTGTGGCGGGCCTTCGGCTGGTACAAGATGAGCGTCAACGTGGCAGGTTATGGGGCCGTGACGGAGGGCAGCGGCGCCGACAAGTCGACGGTGCTGCCCGTCGGGACCATCGAGGACGTCATGCGCGTGCTCTCCGTGGTGGCGCCGGACCCGGGCGTGGAGGACGCGCCGGAGGTCATCCGTGAAGGCATCACCGGCAGCGGCGACGGGCAGGGCTTCACGCACTCCCCGAGGCGCGTGTGGTGGCTGGACCCGCTGACCTGGAAGCGCAACGCGTACCGGTCCACGGACACCATGGTCCTGCTGCGCTCGGGCAGGCTCGAGCGTTACCTGGTGCTCATGCCGCACGAGCGGATCCAGTCCATCGGCCTGCACCAGGGTCCCCTCGAGCGCCGCCTGCGCGTGGCCACCCTGCGGTTCCACTCCACCGCTGGCCCGGTGGTGCCGGTGCTGCCGCATGCTGATGTGGACGTTGCCGTCCGACTGTTCAACGAGGAGGCAGACATCGCCGCCGTCTCCCGCCGCATGCGGGACCGCAACCAGTGGATGCGCCAGGATGAACTGGACCGCTTCGAGCAGCGCACGCAGCAGGTGATCGAGCAGTGAGCACCCAGCCCTGGGCCGCCGAGCCGCAGAACCGGCCGGGCCGGCTGGGCGTCGGCGTCATCGGAGCCGGCAAGGTCGGTGCCGTGCTCGGGGCCGCCCTGCGCAACGCCGGCCACGCAGTCACGGGCGTGCATGCCGTCTCCGAGGCCTCCCGCAGCCGGGCGGAGTCCCTGCTGCCCGAGGTGCCGGTGCTCGAGATCCCCGAGATCCTGCGCCGCTCCGAGATGGTCCTGCTCGCCGTTCCCGACGATGTGCTGCCGGCGTTGGTCTCCGGACTCGCCGAGGCCGGTCACTTCCAGACCGGCCACCTCGTGGTCCACACTTCCGGGGCCCACGGAGTGTCCGTGCTGGACCCGGTGAGGGCCTCCGGGGCGATCCCGCTGGCGATCCATCCCGCCATGTCCTTCACGGGACTGACCCTGGACCTGGCCCGGCTGCAGGACTGCATGTTCGGCGTCACCGCCGACCCGATCGTGCTGCCGGTGGCACAGGCGCTCGTGGTGGAGATGGGCGGGGAGCCGGCCGTCATCGCCGAGGCAGACCGCGGGACCTACCACGCGGCCCTGGCGCACGCCTCGAACCACCTCGTCACCCTGACCGCGCAGGCCACGCAGGTCCTGGCCTCGATCGGGGTGGAGCAGACCGACCGGATGCTCTCCCCGCTGCTGAACGCCTCCCTCGAGAACGCCCTCGCCAACGGGGACGGGGCCCTCACCGGGCCAGTGGCCCGCGGTGACGTGGGCACGGTGCGCCGGCACCTGCAGGTGCTTGCCGCCGAGGGGATCCCGGCTGACGTCGGGCAGGCCTACCGGGCCATGGCCACGGCGACCGCACAGCGCGCCCTGGCCCGGGGCGCGCTGTCCGAGGCGAGCGTGGCAGAACTCCTGGACCTGTTGGAGCAGTGAGCCTCGCGGGTCACGGGCAGCGCCCCGCCTGAACCGCCCTAGACTCACCTGCGTGACCCCGCTCGACCGTGTTCCCGACCGCACCCCCGTCCCCGCCGGCACCGGCCTGACCCTGGAGGACACGGCTCGCCAGCCGCCCACGGGGGCCGGTGACCTGCCCGCCGTGCACACCACCCGGGCGGCATTCAAGGCCGCGCTCGCGGAGAGGGTGCGGGCCGCCGTCGCCGCCGGGATCCCAGAGCCCACCGTGGGGCTGATCCCGACCATGGGCGCGCTGCACGGCGGCCATGCGGCCCTGGTCCGGCAGGCCCGCGAGGAGAACGAGATCGTCATCGCCTCGGTGTTCGTCAACCCGCTGCAGTTCGGTGATCCGTCCGACCTGGAGAACTATCCGCGCACCCTCGAGGCGGACCGGGCGATCCTGGGTGCCGAGGGCTGCGAGCTGGTCTTCGCCCCGGACCTGGGGGAGATGTATCCCGGCTACCCGGACGCGCCCATGGTCACCGTCACCGCGGGCCACATGGGCGAGGTCCTCGAGGGGGCCGCCCGCCCGGGGCACTTCGACGGCGTCTGCACCGTCGTCGCGAAGCTCTGGCACGCGGCGATGCCACCCGCCCCGGCGCAGCTGCGCAGCTACTTCGGGCAGAAGGACGCCCAGCAGCTGGCCGTTCTGCGACGGATGCAGGTGGACCTGGACTTCGACCTCGAGATCCGCCCGGTCCCGCTGGTCCGCTCGCCGGAGGGCCTCGCGCTCTCCAGCCGGAACACCCGGCTGTCCCCCGCGGGGCTGGAGGCTGCCCTCGTGCTGCACCGCGCCCTGGAATCCCTGCGCCTGGCCGCCGACGCCGGCCGCCCCCTCGATCTGGAGGCGGCCCGCGCGCTGGTCCGGGCCGAGCCCCTGGCGGGCCTGGACTATCTGGAGATCGTGGACCACTCGACCCTGGAGCCCCTGAGCTCCGAGCAGCTCGCCGCCCCGCTGGAACATGAGGCGCTCGCCCTGGTGGCCGCCACCGTCGAATCGGTCCGGCTCATCGACAACATGATCCTGCCGGCCACTCGGCGGTAGGTCGGGGCGGGCCGGCAACCGCTCCGGCTGGCTCCGGCTGACCGCTCCGGCTGACTCCGCCTGACCGGTCCGGCTGACTCCGCCTGACCGGTCCGGCTGACAGACTGGCGCGCCACTGCCCTTGCACGTCCGGCGCCGGACGTGTTTAGGGTGCAGCATGACGATGAACGAGACCGCACACGGCGAGAAGAAGCAGACTGTCACCCGGACCATCGAGGCCCCGGCCAAGGACATCTTCCAGATCCTGACCCTTCCGGCCCGGCATCGGGAGTTCGACGGCTCCGACATGGTGCGTGCAGATGAGAAGTCCCAGCGCATCCAGCAGGTCGGCGACACGTTCGTCATGAACATGCACGCCGAGTCCCAGGGCGGCGACTACCAGCGTGAGAACCACGTGGTGGCCTATGACGAGAACAAGCTCGTGGGCTGGAAGCCGGGCCCCGTCGGCGGGGAGCCGGGCGGCTGGCAGTGGGTGTACCAGCTGGAACCGGTGGACCAGGACACCACGGAGGTCTCCTTGACCTACGACTGGTCCCAGGTCACCGACCAGGAGCTGCTGGCCAAGAACATCTTCCCCGCCATCAGCTCCGACCAGATGGACCAGTCCCTGGGCCGTCTTCAGTCGCTCGTCTGAGTCGGGGCCCTTCGCCGCTAGGATCGGTGGACATGCCCGGCCCTTCCTAGGAGCATCCGTGACTGAAACCACCCCATCCCGGCAGCCCAGCGCCCGCGAGGACCTCTACCGGCACGTCAACGGTGCCTGGCTGCAGTCCAACTCGATCCCCGCGGACCAGGGTGCCTACGGGGCGTTCATGGAGTTGCGGGACGCCTCGGAACTGGCCGTGCGACACATCGCCGAGGACGCGGCCGCGCACTTCTGGTCCGGCCCGGGCGCGGGGCGTGAGTCCGGCCCCTTCGCCGCGGGCCATGACGACGACGGCGCCCGTGGTCGGATCGGCGCCCTCTACGCCTCCTTCATGGACGAATCCGGAGTGGAGGAGCGAGGCCTCGAACCGATCGTCGCCGACCTCGCCCAGATCGAGGGCGTCTCCACGCCGGAGGAGCTCATCCACCTCTCCGGCCAACTGCAGCGTGCCGGGGTCAGCGGGCTGATCGGCACGGGATCCCTGAATGACGCCGGGAACCCCGAGCGCATGCTGCTGCACCTGATCCAGGACGGCCTCGGGCTGCCGGACGAGTCCTACTATCGCGAGGAGAAGTTCGCGGAGCTGGTCACGGACTACCGCCAGCACGTGGACAACGTGTTCATGCTCGCCGGCATTGGCGGGGACCGGGACGAGGCCGAGCGGGACGCGGACCGGGTGGTGGACCTGGAGACCAAGATCGCCGCCGCCCACTGGGACGTCGTCAAGGTCCGTGACGCCGTGGCCCGGTACAACCTCCTGGACCAGACCGCCTTGCTGAAGGCCTTCCCGCTGGCCGAGCGCTGGCTCGAGGGTGTCGGCGCCACGGGTGGCCGCAGTGCAGAGGTCGTCGTCTGGCAGCCGGACTTCCTGGCCGCGATGCAGACGCTGCTCGTGGAGGAGGACCTGGGCACGTGGAAGCGGTGGCTACAGCTCCAGCTGCTCCGGTCCGCCGCGCCCTACCTGACCGAGGCCTTCGTCAACGAGAACTTCGAGTTCTACGGCCGCAAGATCGCCGGCACCGAGGAGGTCCGGCCCCGTTGGAAGCGCGGCGTCGCCTTCGTGAACGGCGCCGTGGGCGAGGATGTCGGCCGGCTGTATGTGGCCAAGCATTTCCCGGCCGGCCACCAGGCCGCCATGGACGGCCTCATCTCCGCACTCATCGAGGCCTACCGCCGGTCGATCAGCACCCTTGACTGGATGGGGGAGGACACCCGCCAGAAGGCCCTGGAGAAGTTGTCCATGTTCAAGCCCATGGTGGGGTTCCCCGTGAAGTGGATCGACTACTCGTCCCTGGCCGTGGATCCGGAGAACCTCATCGCCAACGTCCGGGCCGCCAACGCGTTCGAGTTCGAACGCGACCTCGCCAAGATCGAGACGGGGCCGGACCCGGAGGAATGGCACATGACCCCGCAGACGGTCAATGCCTATTACTCCCCGCTGGAGAACGCGATCGTGTTCCCCGCCGCCATCCTCCAGCCCCCGTTCTTCGACCCGAACCGGCTGGCAGCGGAGAACTTCGGTGCCATCGGCGCGGTCATCGGCCATGAGATCGGCCACGGCTTCGACGACCAGGGCTCCCAATACGCCGGAGACGGCTCCCTGCAGAACTGGTGGACCGACGCCGACCGTGCGGCCTTCGAGGAACGCACCGCCCGGCTCGTCGGCCAGTATGAGGTGCTCAGGCCCGCTGAGGCCCCCGAGCACCAGGTCAACGGCGAGCTCACGCTCGGCGAGAACATCGGTGACCTGGGCGGACTCGGCATCGCCTCCCAGGCGTTGGGTATCTGGCGCGAGGAGAACCTCGGGGCGGGCGGCACCGACGCTGACCGTGACGGGCCCGTCTCCGAAGGCCTCCCGAACACCGACGGGCCCGCCGAGCGGGCCGACGCCGACGAGGCCTCCCGCGAGCAGGACCGGGCGTTCTTCGCCTCCTGGGCCGAGTGCTGGCGCCAACTGACCCGCACGGAGACCGCGATCACGCGCATCACCTCGGACCCGCACTCACCCAACGAGTTCCGCTGTAACCAGGTGGTGAAGAACCTGGACGCGTTCCACGAGGCCTACGGCACCGAACCCGGTGATGCGATGTGGCTGGATCCGGAGGATCGCGTCACCATCTGGTGACAGCAGGTGACGCGCAGGTGGTGGCGCGCAGGTGGTGGCGCGCACGCGCGGCAATTGGCGTCCTACCGGGGGCACGTAGACTGGATGACCGTGACCACCGAGAAGACTCCGCCCCCCACGAACCCCGCCTCCAGTGCCGACCAGCGCCAGGTGCGCCATGACAAGCGCGCCGAGATGCTGGCCTCCGGACGCGAGGCGTACCCGGTCACTGTCGGGCGGACCCACTCCCTGCAGCAGGTCCGCGAGGCCTACCCCGACCTCGAGCCCGGCACGGAGACCGGAGACAGGGTCGGTGTTGCCGGCCGCGTGGTGTTCCTGCGGAACACCGGCAAGTTGTGCTTCGCCACCCTGCAGGAAGGCGGCGACGGCGGTGAGGGCGTCCGCCTGCAGGTCATGGTCTCCCTGGCGAACGTCGGCGAGGACTCCCTCGCGGACTGGAAGCACCTCGTGGATCTCGGCGACCACCTGGCCGTGAGCGGCGAGGTCATCGCCTCGCGCCGGGGCGAGCTGTCCATCATGGCCGACTCCTGGCAGATGGCCTCCAAGGCCCTGCGGCCATTGCCCGTGCTGCACGCCGAACTCAACGAGGAGACCCGCGTCCGCCAGCGCTATGCGGACCTGATCGTGCGGCCGGAGGCCCGGAAGATGGTGCACACCCGCGCCGCCATCATCCGCTCGATCCGCAACACCCTGGAAGCGCGCGACTACGTCGAGGTCGAGACTCCGGTCCTGCAGCTCGTCCACGGCGGCGCGCACGCGCGCCCGTTCGAGACGCACCTGAACGCCTTCGGCCAGGACATGACACTGCGCATCGCCACGGAGCTCTACCTCAAGCGGGCCGTGGTCGGTGGGATCGACCGCGTGTTCGAGATCGGCCGCGTCTTCCGCAACGAAGGCGTGGACTCCACGCACTCACCCGAGTTCACCATGCTCGAGTCCTACGAGGCCTGGGCGGACATGTACGCCATGGCGGACCGCATGAAGGAAATGATCCTGAACGCAGCGGACGCCGTGGGCGCCGGCCGGACCGTCGAGACGCCGAACGGCACGGCGGACCTGGACGGCGAGTGGGCCTGGGTGGAGGTGTACCCGGGGTTGTCCGAGGCTGTGGGCCGAGAGATCACGCCGGAGACCCCGGTGGAACAGCTGCGAGCCGTGGCCGAGGAGCACCAGGTGTCCTTCGACCCCTTCTGGGACGCGGAGAAGATGGTCCTCGAGCTGTTCGGGGAGATCGTCGAGCCCACGCTGGTGAACCCCACGTTCGTCTACAACTACCCACCGGCCGCACAGCCGCTGGCCCGCCCGCACCGGGACCAGCCGGGCGTCATCGAGGCCTGGGACCTGATCATCGGTGGAATGGAGCGCGGCACCGCGTTCTCCGAGCTGATCGATCCGGTCATCCAGCGCGAGCGGCTCGTGGAGCAGTCCCGGGCCTCAGCCGCCGGTGACGACGAGGCCATGCAGTTCGACGAGGACTTCCTGCGGGCCCTCGAGTACGGGGCCCCGCCCATGGGCGGTATCGGTCTCGGCATCGACCGGCTCGTCATGCTCTTCACCGGTGCCGGGATCAGGGAGACCATCCTGTTCCCCCTGCTCAAGCCAGAGGCCCCCGGAGGCGGTCAGTGATGGCAAGTTTCTGGGATTACTTCTCCGTCTTGGCCCCCTCCGTGGGTCTGGCCCTGATCTTCTGGCTCGTCATGCGCTCGGTGTTCCGAGTGGACACTGGAGAGCGCCAGGCCAAGGCGCAGCTCGAGGAGCGCGAGGCGCAGGAGTGGGCTCGCCAGCGAGCAGCTCCCGGCTCAGGAGCGGACCGTCAGAACGGCTCAGATCAGATCGAAGAAGTCGATCGGCTCGACGGTTCCGGTCGGCTCGACGGACGCGCTCAGCCTCCCCGCGACTGAGCCTCCGGCCCGTGCTGGGTGACGGCCGTGGCCGGGACCCGGCTCCCTGATTCTGGGAAAGCGGAGAGCCGTGAGAACAACGCCATTCTGGTGCCGATGGCACAGGAATATCTTCACTCCTTGATCAGTGAATTGACCCGTGAATGCACTGTCTCATCAGGATGAAAGAATCCGATGGGGTTCTTTGCTGTTCGGAAACATCACGCATTCCGAACCTGTGAGTTCGCATGGAATAATTGAGCGCAAGCGCTTCTGAGTTGAACGTTTCTTATCTTCTCCGCAATACTCGGTATTCGAATCAAGATCAGTGGATCAGATTCCAGAATGCCGATGCATTGTCCGTGAATCATCGCGGCCGATTGAACGGATGCTGGAGAGGGATAAGCAGAACACCTAGGGGGAGTCTTGGCACAGAAAGTGGAAGTGGTCTTGGTTGACGATCTGGACGGAACACCAGCCGAAGAAACCGTTCAGTTCTCCTTGGACGGGCGTCACTATGAAATCGACTTGTCGGCGGAGCACGCCAAGGAATTGCGCACGACCCTGAAGGGGTACATCCGCAAGGCCCGCGCCGTGGCACCGCCGGCACCCGCCAATGAGGCGGCGAAGATCCGCGAATGGGCCGCGGACAACGGCTACGAGGTCTCCCGCCGGGGGCGGTTGCACCGGGACATCGTCGAGGCTTACCGGAACGCCAAGAAGTAGTCCGTGGCGCGGGGAGGGCTGACCGCTCCGCTCTCGCCCTCGCGCTGTTCCCACGCCCCTTCGGGCGGCTGTTCTCCCAGTGGCGAACAGCCGCCCGAAGTCGTCCTGCGGTGCGTAGCATCGACACCACAGTCAGCAAGGAGTGTGCCCAAATGTTTGAGAGATTCACGGACCGTGCCCGGCGGGTGGTGGTGCTCGCGCAGGAAGAAGCGCGAATGCTCAACCACAGCTACATCGGTACCGAGCACATCCTGCTCGGTCTGATCCACGAAGGCGAAGGAGTGGCCGCCAAGGCCCTCGAGTCGCTCAACATCTCCCTGGGCGCCGTGCGCGAGCAGGTCCAGGAAATTATCGGTCAGGGTCAGCAGACCCCCTCCGGTCACATCCCTTTCACGCCGCGGGCGAAGAAGGTCCTGGAGCTCTCCCTGCGCGAGGCCCTCCAGCTCGGCCACAACTACATCGGCACCGAGCACATCCTGCTGGGGCTGATCCGCGAGGGCGAGGGTGTGGCCGCCCAGGTGCTGGTGAAGCTCGGCGCTGACCTCAACCGGGTCCGCCAGACCGTCATCCAGCTGCTGTCCGGTTACCAGGGCGGTGCCGGCGGCAAGGAGACCGCCGGAGCCGGCGTCTCCGCCGGCGGCCAGTCCGAGGGAGCCCCGGCCGGCTCGGTGGTCTTGGACCAGTTCGGCCGCAACCTGACCGCCGCCGCCCGCGAGGGCAAGCTGGACCCGGTGATCGGACGTGCCCTGGAGATGGAACGGGTCATGCAGGTGCTGTCCCGCCGCACCAAGAACAATCCCGTGCTCATCGGTGAGCCCGGCGTCGGCAAGACCGCCGTGGTTGAGGGCCTGGCCCAGGCCATCGTCCGCAACGATGTCCCGGAAACCCTGATGGACAAGCAGCTGTACACGCTGGATCTCGGCTCGTTGGTGGCCGGTTCCCGCTACCGCGGTGACTTCGAGGAGCGCCTGAAGAAGGTCCTCAAGGAGATCCGCACCCGTGGGGACATCATCCTGTTCATCGACGAGATCCACACCCTCGTGGGTGCGGGCGCCGCCGAGGGTGCCATCGATGCCGCCTCGATCCTGAAGCCGATGCTGGCCCGCGGCGAACTGCAGACCATCGGTGCGACCACCCTGGAC
This sequence comes from Citricoccus sp. K5, assembly GCF_902506195.1. Classification (NCBI taxonomy): domain Bacteria; kingdom Bacillati; phylum Actinomycetota; class Actinomycetes; order Micrococcales; family Micrococcaceae; genus Citricoccus; species Citricoccus sp. K5. Next base: position 3,032,843 of record NZ_LR732817.1, on the reverse strand, counting down.
GAGTACCGCAAGCACATCGAGAAGGATGCCGCGCTGGAGCGTCGTTTCCAGCCGATCCAGGTCAACGAGCCCTCCGTCGAGGAGACCACTGAGATCCTCCGGGGGCTGCGTGATCGCTACGAGGCACACCACCGTGTCTCGATCACGGATGAGGCGCTGAAGTCGGCCGCCACCCTGGCTGACCGGTATGTCTCGGACCGGTTCCTGCCGGACAAGGCCATCGACCTGATCGACGAGGCCGGGGCACGGCTTCGCATCAAGCGGATGACCACGCCGCCGGAGATCAAGGAGTTCGAGGCCAGGATCGCCGAGGTCCGCGCCGAGAAGGAGGCCGCCATCGACGGCCAGGACTTCGAGGGTGCCGCCAACCTGCGCGACCAGGAGCAGAAGCTCACGGACGAGCGCAATCAGAAGGAAGAGGAATGGCGGACCTCGGTCACCGAGGGCATCGCCGAGGTGGACGACGATCTCATCGCTGAGGTGCTCTCCACCTCCACCGGCATCCCGGTCTTCAAGCTCACCGAGGAGGAGACCGACCGCCTGCGCAATATGGAGGCCGAACTCCACCAGCGGGTCATCGGCCAGAACGAGGCCATCAAGTCGCTGTCCCAGGCGATCCGCCGCACCCGCGCTGGCCTGAAGGATCCGAACCGGCCCTCCGGCTCGTTCATCTTCGCCGGGCCCACGGGCGTCGGCAAGACCGAGTTGGCGAAGGCCTTGGCCGAGTTCCTGTTCGGTGACGAGGAAGCCCTCATCACGCTGGACATGTCTGAGTTCCAGGAGAAGCACACCGTCTCCCGTCTCTTCGGTGCCCCTCCCGGCTATGTGGGCTACGAGGAAGGCGGCCAGCTGACGGAGAAGGTCCGCCGCCGCCCGTTCTCCGTGGTGCTGTTCGACGAGGTGGAGAAGGCCCACGCGGACCTGTTCAACTCCCTGTTGCAGATCCTGGAGGACGGCCGCCTGACCGATTCCCAGGGTCGAGTGGTGGACTTCAAGAACACCGTGATCATCATGACCACGAACCTCGGCACCAAGGACATCTCCAAGGGCGTCATGACGGGCTTCCAGTCCGCCGCGGACACCCAGACCGGCTACGACCGGATGAAGGGCAAGGTCCAGGAGGAGCTGCGCCAGCACTTCCGGCCGGAGTTCCTCAACCGCGTGGATGACGTGATCGTCTTCCCGCAGCTGTCCAAGGGCGAGATCGTGCAGATCGTGGACCTGTTCATCGCGCGCCTGCAGAAGCGACTGGATGAGCAGGATCTCACCATCAGCGTGTCCACCCCGGCCAAGGAGTTCCTGGCCAATCGGGGCTACGATCCGGCCATGGGTGCCCGCCCGCTTCGCCGAACCATCCAGCACCTCGTGGAGGACCAGCTCTCCGAGCGGATCCTCTTCGGGGAGATCACGCCCGGTTCTGCCATCACCGTTGATCTGGAAGGGGAGGCGGAGACGGCCAAGCTCACCTTCGCCGTCGCCCATCAGCCCGAGGCTCTGGAAGCGGCTCCGGAGCACCCGGAGATCGAGGCCTCGACCACCGGGCAGTAGGGGCCGGCCACGCCGTCAGTCCGGACCCGGGCTCCACGGCAGCTGGTATTGAGAGGACCCGCCCCTGGAGGGCGGGTCCTCTGCCGCATAGGGGACTGATGCCGCGGCCGGAGTCCTACACTGAACCGATGGACTCCACTGAACTCGTCATCCGGCCCGCGCGCACTCAGGATGTCCATGCCATCCGCGCCCTGGTGGAGCCACTGGCCCGTGAACGCGTGCTGCTGCAGAAGGAGGCCGTGGCCTATTACGAGGCCATCCAGGAGTTCATGGTGGCTGAGGCTCCGGACGGCTCCCTGGCGGGATTCGGCGCCCTCCATGTGATCTGGGAGGACATCGCCGAGGTGCGCACGCTGGCCACCTCTAGCGAATGGCGTGGGCACGGGGTGGGCCATCGCATCCTGGACCGGCTGCTGGAGCGGGCCCGCGCACTGGGAGTGTCCAGGGTGTTCTGCCTGACGTTCGAGGTCGACTTCTTCAGCCGCCACGGATTCACGGTCATGGCAGACCAGTCGGTCGTCGACCCGGAGGTGTACTCCGAGCTGCTGCGCTCACAGGACGAGGGCGTGGCCGAGTTCCTGGACCTGGCCCGCGTCAAGCCCAACACCCTCGGCAACACCCGCATGATCGTCTCCCTGTAGCCACAGCTCGGGGTGCCGTGCTTGACTGCAGGGGCAAGGGTCGGCAGGTGCCGGCCATCCACCGACGCGAGGAGGAGACCATGGGTACCGGAGATCGCTTTGAGAACAAGGCCGATGAGGTCAAGGGCCAGGCCAAGCAGGGTCTGGGCGAGGCGACGGACAACGACCGTCTGAAGAACGAGGGCCGGGCCGATGAGGCCAAGGCCGGTATCAAGGACAAGGTCGAGGACGTCAAGGACGCTGCCAAGGACCTCTTCGGCGGAAACAAGAACAACTGATCAACTGACCAACGCAGTCGCCGGAGTCACCGGCCGCCATCCAGGCGGAGGTGGGGGGCTCTGGCACCGGACGGCCCGGGGGCCCTCAGCCAGGCAGGCTGAGCATGGCCTCCGGGCCGTTGCCGTTCCGGATGGCCAGCCCGTCTGACACCAGGCTGTCCACGCACCGCTCATACTGGGCGGCCTCGGGACGATGCACGCCCAAGGTGCCGCCCGACGTCGTGAGTGCGGGAAGTGCGGACAGTGCCACCGAGCCGCGGTCGCGGAGCACGGCCATGATGGCGCCCCGCACTTGGCGGTCGGTGCCGGCCCAGGCCTGGCCCGTGGGCTTGTAGTGCGGCTCCGGCATGCCGGCCGCTCGCCAGGCGCAGAGGTCCGCCACCGGGCATAGCTCGCATTGGGGGGAGCGGGCCGTGCAGATCAGCGCCCCCAGTTCCATCACCGCGGCATTCCACCGGCAGGCCTGTTCCGGATCCTCGGGCATGAGGTCCCGGGCCAAGGCCATCTCAGCGGTGGTCAGGGATTCCTCCGGTAGCGCCCGGCCGGAGACCATCCTCGCGTGTGCCCGGCGGATGTTGGTGTCCACGACCACCTCAGGCTGATCGAAGGCGAAGCAGGCGACGGCGGCGGCCGTGTAGGCACCGACGCCGGGCAGGGCGAGGAGTTGGTCGACACGGTCCGGCACCCGATTCCCGTGGGACCCGGCGATCTCGGCGGCGGCAGCCTGGAGCCGGAGGGCCCGGCGTGGATATCCCAGACGGCCCCAGGCGCGGATGACCTCGCCCGGTGGCTCTGCGGCCAGGTCCCGCGGCGTGGGCCAGCGTTCCATCCAGGCCGTCCAGACGGGCAGCACCCGCACCACGGGGGTCTGCTGCAGCATGATCTCACTGACGAGGACACCCCACGGGCTGCACTCCGGGTGACGCCACGGCAGATCCCGGGCGTGGAGGGAGAACCAGTCGTTGACCCGGTGGTGGAGGGTAGACGTGATCACCGGCGCAGACATGCCGTCTACTGTAGTGCGCCGGCCGATCCTCGGCGTGGCCAGTCCGGGACCGGCCACCGCAGTCCTTAGGCTGGAGGCATGCCCGGTGAGCCCCGAAACAACGACCTGCTGCGACCGCAATCGAGCGCGGTGTACCGCCGTCGCCGGCTGGTCGCCGTGGTGCTGCTCGTGGTGGTCCTGGCGATCGTGGTGGGGTTAGTCTGGTGGCTCGTCTCGCTCTTCCGGCCGGCCGCCGGTGAGGACGCCCCCGCGCCGACGTCGTCCGCGAGCGTGGGCACCACCCCCTCCGGAGAGGCCGCGGCCTCGCCATCGGCGTCCGCCACGGGAACCGCGCCCGAATCCGGCGCCACCGACGGGGCCGGTGATGACCCGTCGGACTCGCCCTCGGCCTCCGGCGAGGCCGCGGCCGCGGCCGCGGGCAATTGTCCGCCCGGGGACATCGTGATCTCCGCCGCGACGGACCAGCCGACCTACGGGGACGGGGAGGAACCGGTGCTGGAGCTGCGCGTGGACAACACGGGTGAGGAGCCCTGCGAGGCGAACCTCGGCACCACGCAGCAGGTGTTCACGGTGTACTCCGGCTCGGACCGGATCTTCTCCACGGAGGACTGCCAGGTGGACGGCCAGGACGCCCTGGTGGAGATCTCCCCGGATGAGCAGGAGCGTGCCCGATTTACCTGGCCGCGCGTGCGCTCCGCCGAGGACTGCGGCGAGACCGCCACGGAACCCCGCAGCGGCACGTACCGCCTCGAGGTGTCCCTGGGAGAGCTCAAGGCCCAGCCGGTGACGTTCAACCTGCAGTAACCGGGCTCAGAAGGCTGGGGTCAGAGGGCTTGGGGGATCAGGAGGCCCACTCCTTCATGGTCTCCAGTGCCTCCGTCAGCGTGCGGACCTCGGCCACCGCCACGCCGTCCGGCAACTCACCCAGCGGTTCGGGGGACTTCGGCACCACGGCGCGGCGGAATCCCAACCGGGCGGCCTCCCGAATGCGCCGGCCGATGCCGGGCACGGGGCGGACCTCTCCGGCCAGTCCCAATTCCCCGAAGGCGATCAGACCCTTGGGCACCACCGCATTGAGCTTGGCGCTCGCGATGGCCAGGGCCGCCGCCAGGTCAGACGCCGGCTCGGTCAGCCGCACCCCGCCCACGGTGGCCACATAACAGTCGTCCTGGTTCAGGGGGAAGCCCGCACGGCGCTGCAGGACGGCCAGGATCATGTTGATCCGGGCCGAGTCCAGCCCGCTGACGGTCCGGCGGGGGCTGCCCTGCCCGGACGGTGTCAGCAGGGACTGGACCTCTGCCACCAGGGGCCGCCGACCCTCCAGGGTCACCGTCACGCAGGTGCCCTCCACGGGATTCAGGGTCCCGGACAGGAACAGTCCCGAGGGGTCCTCCAGGGAGACGATGCCGGCATCCCCCAAGTCGAAGCACCCCACCTCGTCCGTCGGCCCATAGCGGTTCTTCACGGCCCGGACCAGGCGCAGGCGTGAATGCCGTTCACCCTCGAACTGGCATACCACGTCCACCAGGTGCTCCAACAGGCGGGGGCCGGCGATGGAGCCGTCCTTGGTCACGTGGCCCACGAGCACGGTGGTCATGTTCCGGCTCTTGGCCTCGTTGATCAGGCTGGCCGCCACCTCGCGCACCTGGGTGACGCCCCCGGCGGTGCCGTCCACGGACTGGGACTGCAGGGTCTGGACGGAGTCCACGATCAGCAGGTCCGGCTCGGCCTTCTCGATCTGGCCCAGGGCCCGGCCGAGATCCGTCTCGGCGGCCAGGAACAGGGTGTCGGCGACGGCGCCGATCCGGTCGGCACGCAGCCGCACCTGGGCCGCGGACTCCTCCCCGGTCACGTACAGGACGGACCGCGTGGAACCCTCCGGACGCCGGTGCCGGGCCACCTTGGCGGCCACGTCCAGCAGCAGGGTGGATTTGCCGATGCCGGGCTCGCCGGCCATCAACACCACCGCGCCCGGAACCAGTCCCCCGCCGAGCACCCGGTCCAGTTCGGACACCCCGGTGGTGTGGAAGCGGGCCTGTGAGGCGTCGACCTCACCGATCGGCACGGCCGGAGTCGCGACCATGGCGGCGGGGGTCCGGCCGGACGAGGCGTCCGCGCCGGCCTCGGTCACCGTGCCCCAGGCCTGGCACTCGCCGCACCGACCCACCCACTTGGCGGTCGTCCACCCGCACTCGCTGCAGCGGTAGCCGGGGTTCACACGTCTGCTGGTCTTCGTCGCCATGGATCAAGGCTAGTGCCGCGCACGGACACGCTGGCTCAGGGACCAGTTCTGGGGCCGGCTGAGCGCCGGAATCAGAGGCGCGGCAGGTACCCGACGGCCTCGTCGTGGGAGGAGCCGGTGGCCTCGATGAGGTCGACCATCATGGGGCGGAGCAGCATGACGAGCGCCTCAGCGTGCAGTGTGGTGGCGCCCAGCTCGGCTGGTTCGAGCCGCGCGGCCGCCCCACCGAGGGCGTCCCGGGCCACGGAGAGCGACTTGTGCCGACCGGCTGCCGCCGGCTCTCCCAGCGACCGGCCCAGGATTCCGACGGCGTCCGCGGCCTCATCGAACCAGTCCGCCAGCAATCTGGTCCCCTCGTCGTCCAAGGCGCCGTTGTCGATCACGCTGATGACGCGGCGGGCGACGACGCGCATGCTCCGCACCGCCAGATCGGACATCTCCACGGTGTGGGCCGTCTCGTCCAGCTCCGGCCGGGCGCGGCGTTTGGTGGGGGAGAAGGTGGCCAGCTCGCGGGCGTTCTTGACGTCCTTGCGCAGGTTCTCCACGGCCGTCTGCGTGCCGCGGCAGGCCACCAGCCCCATCCACGCGGTCCGGGACTCATGGGAGCGCAGGGCCTCCGAGCAGTCGCGTAGGGCGCGCGTGAGCGTCCCGTAGAGATCCCGCAGCCCGGTAGCGGCCTCCTTGCGCAGGTTCTTCGGCATCAGCAGTGTCACCACGAGGGCGATGAGGCCGCCGACGACGGCGTCCTGGCTGCGCGTGAACGGCCCGCCCTCCGCTGCGGGCAGGAGCACCACCAGAACGGACTGCAAGCTCATCTGCAGCGTGAAGGTGGCCCCGGAGTCGATGAACCGGGCCACCAGGATGGAGGTGTAGACCACCAGCACGGCCTGCCAGTAGCCCTGGCCCAGAACGGCCTGCATCAGGTCTCCGATGAGGATGCCCAGGGTGCAGCCGATGGCCACTTCGAGGACCTTGCGCACCTTCGGATCCCGGTTGAAGCCGAGGGCGATCAGCGCTGCCGTAGCGGCGAACAGGGGATCCTGGTGACCCAGGACGAGCTCGGCGAAGACGTAGGCCAGGACTGCGCACAGGGAGGTCACGGCCGCAGGGACCAGCGCCGAGGTGACCCGGGAGGCGCCTGAGCGTGCCCGGCGGGTGGCGAAGGACCACGTGCGGGCCCACCACTGCCGTGCCTTCGTCACCGTTCTCGTCCAGGAGGAGCCGGACGCGGGCTGCTGCTCCATGCCGACTAGCTTAGGCGGGACCGACCGGGGTGGCGGACGATCGTTCGGGCCGGGACCCGTCGCCACGGGACCGTCGGGGAGCCCCGAGGGGACACTGACGGCACTCGGGGCAGCGTGAGATTACTCACGCCGTCAATGAAATCTCCGGAGACGCCGGCGACTTCCGCGCCATTACTGGCCTTCCCGCGCGTCGGGGCGGTGGTGTCGCATTCGATGCCGTGGCCTCGTTAAGCTCGCGTTAATCTTGCACCGCCCCTCGCGTCACCTTGCCCCCATAGCTTTCTCGTGGATAGAGGCCATCGGCATCCCTGCCCTGCTTCGTCAGTTGCCACTCGGACAAGCAGTGGTGACGGCCTCGCCTGCACTGTCATCGAACTCGAAAGAGGCATATTCGTGAAGGCTCTTCGCATCGGGCGCTACGCCGCCGTCCTGTCTGTCGCCGCCCTGGCCCTGACCGCCTGCGGCGGCAACGGTGGCTCCACCGAGTCCTCCGCTCCGGCCGGCTCCGAGTCGGGTGCCCCGGCCGAGGTCTCGGGCACCCTGATCGGTGGTGGCGCCTCCTCGCAGGAGTCCGCCATGACCGCCTGGACCAACGGTGTCACCGAGGTCCACCCGGACCTGACCGTCCAGTACGACCCGGTGGGCTCCGGCTCCGGCCGCGAGGGCTTCCTGGCCGGCCAGTACTCCTTCGCCGGCTCCGACGCCGCCATGGACGAAGAGGAGATGGCCTCCGCCGAGGAGATCTGTGGCCCGGAGGGTGTCTTCCACGTCCCGTCCTACATTTCCCCGGTTGCCGTCGCCTTCAACCTCGAGGGTGTCGACCAGGTCAACATGGACGCCGAGACCATCGCCCAGGTCTTCACCGGCGAGATCACCACCTGGAACGACCCGGCGATCGCCGACCAGAACCCGGATGCCGAGCTGCCGGACACCGACATCACCGTGGTGCACCGTGCCGATGACTCCGGCACCACCGAGAACTTCACCGACTACCTCACGGCCGCGGCTCCGGAGTCCTGGACCTACGACGTCGTCGAGACCTGGCCCTCTGAGATCACCGCCGAGTCCGCCCAGCAGACCTCCGGTGTCGTCTCCCTGGCCCAGTCCACCGACGGTGCCATCACCTACGCCGATGCCTCCCAGATCGGAGAGCTCGGAACCGTGGCCGTCCAGGTCGGCGAGGAGTACGTGCCGTACTCCGCCGATGCTGCTGCCGCCGCCGTCGAGAAGGCTGCGCCGGGCGAGGCCGGTGCCGTCGAGCTCGACCGCACGACCACCGAGGCCGGCGTCTACCCGATCGTGTTGGTCTCGTACCACATCTTCTGCAACCAGTACCAGGACCAGGAGACCGCTGACACGGCCAAGGCCTTCGGCGAGTACGTGGTGTCCGAGGAGGGTCAGACCGCTGCCGAGTCCTCCGCGGGCAACGCCCCGATCTCCGAGGCCACCCGCGAAGCCGCTCTGGAGTCCATCCAGGCCATCTCCGTCCAGGGTTGATCATCGCCGGTTCCGGCCGGTGCTGATCGGCCTCTCGGCCCAGCCGCCGACCCTCTCAAGTAGGGTCGGCGGCTGTGCCATGCTTGACACGCTATCCATTCCTGAGATGTGGACTCCGGGTCCGCACCACGAACTCCGAGGGGAGTCACCGTGACTGAAACAGCCACTGAGCCGGCGAAGAAGTCGTCGCTCACGGCGTCGAGCGGCGGTGCCGCAGGGGACAAGGTCTTCTCCGGCCTGGCCCTCGCGGCCGGCGTCGTCATCCTGATGGTCCTGGCGTTCGTCGCGATCTTCCTGGTGGTCGAATCCCTGCCGGCCCTGTGGCCGGAGGTCTTCTCCGATGAGGAGAGCATCGAGAGCGCGGACACGTTCTGGCAGTACGTCTGGCCGCTCATGGCCGGCACGCTGATCGCCTCGATCATCGCCATCCTGCTGGCCACCCCGGTGGCGGTGGGGATCGCGCTCTACATCTCGCACTACGCCCCCAGGTCGGTGGCGACCCCGGTCGGCTACATCATCGACCTGCTGGCGGCCATCCCGTCCGTGGTCTTCGGCGCGTGGGGAATGACCACGCTGGCCGGCGGTGTGGTGCCCATCTACAAGTGGCTGCACGAGTACCTGGGCTGGATCCCGCTGTTCGGCGGCGATGCCGGCAACACCGGCCGGGCCCTGTTGACGTCCGCGATCGTGCTGGCCGTGATGATCCTGCCGATCATCACGTCCCTCTGCCGCGAGATCTTCATCCAGACCCCCAAGCTGCACGAGGAAGCCGCCCTGGCGCTCGGTGCCACCCGCTGGGAGATGATCAGGATGACCGTCTTCCCGTTCGCCCGCGCCGGAATCATCTCCTCGATCATGCTGGGCCTGGGCCGCGCCCTCGGCGAGACCATGGCCGTCACCCTGGTGCTCTCCCCGGGCATCTTCTCCTGGAGCATCATCACCTCCGGGCGGAATGCGACCATCCCGTCTGAGATCGCGCTGAACTTCCCCGAGGCGTTCGGCATGCGCCAGTCCGAGCTGATTGCAGCCGGCCTGATGCTGTTCATCATCACCCTCGTGGTCAACATGATCGCGCGCTGGATCGTCAACCGGCACAAGGAATTCTCGGGAGCGAACTGATGACCACCTCAACTGACACCACCCAGCGGGGAACCAGCCCGCAGCCGGGCGGAACCAGGAAGAACTCCCTGACCGCCGGCCAGATGCCGCGCTGGACCTGGATCGCCGTCGCCATCGGTGCGCTGGTCCTCGCCGCCGGCCTGACGGCCCTGCTGGGCGGCGGGTCCTTCAGCTGGACCGGCTGGCTGATCTTCGCCGCGGTCCTCTACATCGTCGGCATGTACGTCACCACCTACGTCATCGAGAACAAGCGCCGTGCCACGGACGGCATCTGGCGCAACCTCGTGTGGTCCGCCTTCATCCTGGCCCTCATCCCGCTGATCTCCGTGATCTGGACCGTGTTCGCCAACGGTCTGCCCACCCTGCTGGCCAATCCGCAGCTGCTGTGGACGGACATGGCAGGCGTGACCGGCGCGGATGACATCGCGACACAGAATGAGGGCGCCTCCCTGCAGGGCGGCTTCCTGCACGGTCTGGCCGGCACCCTGATGATCACGCTGATGGCCACGATCATCTCGGTGCCGATCGGCCTGCTGACCTCGATCTTCCTGGTGGAGTACAGCCGGGGCGGCTGGTTCTCCCGCTCCATCGTGTTCTTCGTGGACGTCATGACCGGCATCCCCTCGATCGTGGCCGGCCTGTTCGCGTTCGCCGTGGTGGAACTGTTCATCACCACGTTCATCGGGGAGTCGCCGCGGCACGTGCAGATGATCAAGATGGGCCTCACGGCGGCCATCGCCCTGTCCGTGCTGATGATCCCCGTGGTGGTCCGGTCCACCGAGGAGATGCTCCGGGTGGTCCCGAACGAGCTCCGGGAGGCGTCCTACGCCCTCGGTGTGCGCAAGTGGCGGACCATCTTCAAGGTCGTGCTCCCCACGGCCATGTCCGGTATCGCCTCCGGCATCACCCTGGCCATCGCCCGCGTCACGGGCGAGACGGCACCGATCCTGGTGACCGCGGGCTATGCGGCGGCGACCAACTGGAACCCGTTCGGCGAATGGATGACGGCCCTGCCGGTGTTCATCTACCGCCAGCTGATGAACCCGACCGCGCCGGCCGCCGGCATGCCCTCGGCGGACCGTGCCTGGGCCGCGGCCCTGGTCCTGATCGTCATCGTGATGCTGCTGAACCTGGCCGCACGCGTCATCGCCAAGGCGTTCGCGCCGAAGACCGGCCGCTAAGCCGAGCAGAGACGAAAGACAGAGGAATTCACATGTCAAAGCGCATCGAAGCCATTGACCTCAACGTCTACTACGGCAACTTCCTGGCTGTGGAAGGCGTCAACATCAACATCGAACCCCGGTCCGTCACCGCGTTCATCGGCCCCTCGGGCTGTGGCAAGACGACCTTCCTGCGGACCATCAACCGCATGCACGAGGTACTCCCCGGCGCGCGCGCCGAGGGACGGCTGCTCCTGGACGGCGAGGACGTCTACGCCTCGGGCGTGGACCCGGTGACCGTCCGCACCCAGGTGGGCATGGTCTTCCAGCGACCGAACCCCTTCCCCACCATGTCCATCCGGGACAACATCCTGGCCGGCCACAAGCTGAACGGCGCCCGGATGTCCCGCTCGGAGGCGGACGGGATCGTGGAGAAGTCCCTGCGCGGCGCCAACCTCTGGAACGAGGTCAAGGACCGGCTGGACAAGCCCGGCTCCGGCCTGTCCGGTGGCCAGCAGCAGCGCCTGTGCATCGCCCGCTCCATCGCCGTGGAGCCGGACGTGATCCTCATGGACGAGCCCTGCTCCGCCCTGGACCCGATCTCCACCCTGGCGATCGAGGACCTGATCAACGAGCTGAAGAACGAGTTCACCGTGGTGATCGTGACGCACAATATGCAGCAGGCCGCTCGCGTGGCGGACAAGACGGCGTTCTTCAACATCGCCGGCACCGGCAAGCCGGGCAAGCTCATCGAATACGACGAGACGTCCGTCATCTTCAACAACCCGGCCAACAAGCAGACGGAGGACTACGTCTCCGGCCGCTTCGGCTGATCGTCACCGGCCGGGGCGTTCCAGGCCCGGCTCCCCTCAGAACAGCGGGCTGGCGGCTGCGGCGAGGATGAGCGCCACGGCCGCGGGCGCCACCAAGGTCGCGAACCAGTAGCCGATCACCCGCTGGACCTGCTGCCAACGGACCGCGGTGTAACGCTGGTTCTGGCCGGCGCCCAGGATGGTCGCCGCCGCGGCGTGGGTGGAGGACAACGGCAGGTGGAGGGCGAACGAGCCCACGAACAGCAGCCCGGCGCTGACGGTCGAGGCCACCGCGGAGCGCAGCGGGTCCAGGTGCACGAGCTTCTCCGTGAGGGTGTGGGCAACGCGCCACCCGCCGAACAGGGTGCCGATGGCCAGGGTGAGACCGGCTGCCACCGGAACCCACCAGCCCATGGCATCGGGCCGGCCGATGGCGGTGAGGGCGATGGCGACCATGAAGGTCATGCGCTGGCCGGACTGCACGCCGTGGCCGAGGGCGTTGGCGGCACCGGTGATCGCCAGCCCCATGCGGGCGGTGTGATTGACCGTGCCCGGTGCGGCATCGCGGGCCACCCAGGTGGCCGGGGTGACGAGGATCCAGGACAGGAAGCACCCCAGCAGCGGGGTCAGCAGCAGTCCCGCCAGCATCGCGGTGACCAGCGCGGGGGACCAGATTCCCTCGAAGGATGCGTCACCGGTCACGGTCAGGGCCACGCCTGCCCCGATGAGACCGGCGATGAGCGCATGCGTCATGGACACGGGCAGGCCGCGCTGCCAGGCGAACCACCCCCACCCGATCGCCACGGCCAGGGCGACGACGGCCATCAGCAGGCCCGGTCCGCCGTTGGGGATGGCGGGGGGAAGCTCCTGCCACACGGCGGTCAGCAGGCCACCGGACAGGATGCCGCCACCGAGGTTCATCACAGCGGCCAGGAGCAGGGCCACCCCGGGAGTGAGGGCCCGGCTGCGGACGGGTAGGGCGATGGCATTGGGGGCGTCCCGCATGCCGTTGAGCAACCCGTACCCGACTGTGAGGGCGAGGACCAGGCACAGCAGGACCAGAACGAGGGGGGACACGTCCGTCAGGACTCCTGCACCAGGACGCTGCCGACGTGGACGGTGATCTGCCGGACGGCGACGATGGCGGCATCCACGGCATGCGCTGCCTCCCGCTGCCGGTTGTAGCTGCGCTGCAGCAGGTCGCCAGTCATCCCGGAGACCCATTCGACCATGACGCGCTCGGCGCGCTTCGAATTGCGCTGGAGCTGGATCCAGGTCTCCTCGAGGGCGTCGAGGGTCCGGAACTGGGCCGTGGCCTCCTTGAGCAGCTCGGCCTGCCGGCCCAGGGTCTCCAGGATGTCCATGGCCTCGGCCGGCAGCCGGTACTGCTCGGTGGAGACGATGAGCAGTCCGGCATTGCAGACCTTCTCCACGGCATTGTTGAGTCCGTCCGCCATCAGGTAGAGGTCCTGGCGCGGCAGGGGGGTGATGAAGGAACTCCGCAGGCTGGTGAGCAGGGCCATGTGGCGGACGCTGGACTCGCTGTCGATCTCGGAGAGGCGGGTGCTGACCTCCTCAGCGGCGGCCGTGGAGGAGCCCATCAACTGGGCAACCTGGTGCACGGCGGCACCCAGGCCATCCGCCAGGGCCGCGAGGTGTTCGAGGCTGGCGGTGTCCGGGGCAAGGAGGGAGGACAGTGAGAGGTTCATCAAAGAAGAGGGTATCCCGCAAAAGGGGGCAGTGCCGGACCGGGAACGCCTCTCGGCGAGTGGCCGCTCGTAGCGGCAGAATATTGGAGCCCGGGGTTACCGCGGCCCGGCACCGGTATCCAGTGTGCGCGTTCGGGGGCGGGGATGTCCACCGGGGCCGATGTTGTCAGCCATCGGCTCAATCGAGCGTGCCGCGGCGCCAGGCGGCCGCCGCCTCCTCGAGTTCCTCGGCGGTGCCCAGGAGCCGTTTGGCCTGGCGCAGCAGGACGGCGGCCTGGGCCGGCTGACCGGCTTCGAGCGCCTCGGAGTGGTGTGCCTGGCCCAGGCAGATGACCCGGCTATAGGCGGCGGCCCGCTCGAGTGCCACGTCGAAGTCTCCGGTGAACGCCCCGGTGAGGATGTCGGTCGTCAGCTGCTGCAGTTCTCGGGCACCGGGCGGTTCGACCGGCCCTGCCACGGCGCGGGCCACATGTGCCTCGTGGCCGGCACGGTACCAGGCGGCCCACTGGGCCCCGTTGCGGACCGTCGCTGAGCGGAGCGCGTACAGCCGCCAGAGGACACCGCTCAGGGAGATCGCCGGGGCATCGGCCCACCACTGGGCCACGGTGTCTATCCCAGCCTCCTCGACCAGGCCGACCAGCCGACGGACTGCGGCCTGGTCTGTGGTGGACCGGCCGCCGTCGACCAGGGCGCGCGCCAGCAACGCCGCACCCTCTGCGGTGGCGGCAGGGTCGGTGCCGCCCTGAAAGGCGGCGAATTGGTCCGGGGCGAACGGCCGAGGCCGGTGATGGCGGACGGTGCCGGCCGCCGTCGAGCTCGGGGACCGGCCGGAACGATTCCGGGAGGACGTCACGGGAGGGCCACCTTTCCGGGGATGGGGGGTGTGTCTGCTTGGGGTCTCAGTGCCGCGCCGGGCGTAATGCTGCAACGGGCGGCGCCACCGGGAACCCACTCCACGGTACGCCTTCGCCGGCGGTGCGGTACGGTCCCGCCCCCCGGACGCTGGCCGAACGATCGCCTCTCGGGTGCCGCCGTCCGCTAGCATGGGACGCGGCCACCGGCTGGCCAGGGCCTTTAGCTCAGTTGGCAGAGCATCGGACTTTTAATCCGCGGGTCGCGGGTTCGATCCCCGCAGGGCCCACCGCGCAACGGCCCCTGAATCGGCATCATGCCGGGTCAGGGGCCGTTTCTGTGCACTGTGCCAGGGTTTGAGCGCTCCTCGTCCTGGCCGGAACGCTGACAGTTCCCGCCATCTCCCGCCATCTCGATCCTTCAGGATGCCAGTCGCTCGCTCGAATGTTTCAGGGATGTCTCGGTGACTGCGCCGAGATCAAGATTTGATAACCGAATCACGGGCTCTGACGTCCGAATGAGGCGTGGGGCTGTTGAACCACTCTGGAGATAGTGGCCGCGACACGCGCTGTCCTCGCGGTTTTCGGCTTGGTCCGTGGCCGGCGGTCACCGCCCGGCCGGTGCCGTGACCTGGCGATGTGGGCCCGGTTTGGCCCTACCCCCGGAGCAACGTCCGTGCCTAGGGTGGTCCGCATGAGTGCTTTCCCCCGGGTGCTCCGCCGGCCCATGGTGCTTGGCGGTGCCCTTGTGCCTGCAGCCGCCGTGGCGGCGTTGCTTGGTGCACCCGCGGCGACGGCCGCACCGGCCATCCTGCAGGCTCCCGCAGTGCACGCCTCGGTCTCGCCGGCACAGCGCTTGGCCTCCTTCGACTTCAACGACGCCCTTCCCGAGAATCCCGACCTGCTGCGGCAGATGCTGTGGATCAAGGAGGGGAAGGTGCCGTCTGCCGCCCCGGAGAACCTGCGCGTGGCCACCTTCTCGGCCGGGCTGAGCCGCTCCGCCCCCGGAGAGCTGACCGAGGATCTCTCCACTCCCGGAGATGAGCAGGGGCAGCAGGTGGCCGAGACCGTCCAGCGGGCCGCGCCGGATCTCGTGCTGCTGACCGACGTGGACGTGGACGGGGGCGAGGAACTCGCCCAGTCCTTCCGGACGAACTACCTGGCCGTCGGGACCGGTGGTCAGCAGGGTATCGACTACCCCTACATGTACGTGGCCGAGGTCAACAACGGAGTGGACACCGGGGCGGACCTGGACAACGACGGCGTCATCGGCGGACCCGGAGACACCTTCGGCCCGGGAGAGTTCGCCGGCCAGCACGGCATGGTCTTGTACTCGAAACATCCCCTGGACACGGAGGGCATCCGCACCTTCCAGGAACTGCCGTGGGACTCCATGCCGGGCAATGCCATCCCGGAGGACACCTTCTCAGATCTCGAGCGGTCCGTCCTGCGGCTCTCGTCCAGTTCACACTGGGATATCCCCGTCCAGGTCGGCGATCAGACCGTGCACGTGCTGGCGGCCCGGCCGGGAGATGGCGGAGACGGCCTTGCCGGAGCGGAACGCCACCACGACGAGATGCGGCTGTGGGCGGACTACGTCTCCGGCGACCCGGCAGAGTCCGGCTACATCGTGGACGACGAGGGTCAGTCCGGTGGGCTCAGCGAGGGCGAACCGTTCATTCTGGCCGGAGAGTTCGGGCCGTTGACCGGAACCGACCTGGACGAGGAGGAGCATCCCTCCGTCATCGCTGGCCTGCTGGAGTCGGAGGCCGTCCAGGACCCCGAACCCACCTCGCGCGGCGCCGCGGTGATCACCGAGGATGAGCACCCGATGGCCACCGAGGTGGTGGGCCGTGAGGGCGGTGACTGGACGGTGGCTCGGTCGGACTACCTGCTGCCGTCCTCGTCCCTGACCACCGCGGCGTCCGGTGTCTTCTGGCCCCAGTCCGGCCAACTGGGCTCGCACCTGACTCGCGCCAACGCGCCGGGTGGCGAACCGGGTGAGCCCAACGACTCGACCCCGAGCGAGCACCGCCTGGTCTGGACCGACCTCGACCTCGGCTCCGGAAGCGGCTGACGGCCGAGTGAGAGAGACACTGTCCACCGGCCACCACGTGGTCTGGTCCCGGCCTGAGTCCCAGCGCCACGGCACGGACCTGGTGCTGGTCGTCCACGGCTACGGGGCCAATGAGGTCCGGGCCGCCCAGGCCTACTTCGGGATGCTTCCCGAGAACGCCACGGGCCTGGCCGTGCGCGGTGGGTTCGAGATCGACGCCGGCGCCGCACCGGTCATGGAGGGCACGGACGGTGCCGGGTCCGGTCCGGGGCCCGATCCGGGCGCCTGGGGCTGGTTCCTGCTGGACTACTTCCTGACGAACGACTTCGCCGAGGTGGTGGCGGCCGCCCATCGCGTCTTCGACCTGTTGGACGCCGAGGAGGTCACCCGGAGCGGATTCCGGACGGTCTCGGTGCTGGGCCATTCCCAGGGGATGGCCATGGCGTCCACGGTGTACCGGCTCCGCCCGGAGGCCTTCACCTGCGTGGTGGGCCTCAGCGGCTTCGTGCTCTCCAACCCGCTGCTGGAGACCCTGGACTCACCCCCCGAGGGCCCGGGACCCAGGCCCTTCTTCTGGGGCCGGGACGTGGAGGACCTCGTCATCAACCCGGACGCCATCGCGTACACGGCGGACTGGCTTGAGGACAACACCCGGCTCACGGCTCGCACCTATGAGGGGATGGGGCACGGGATGAGCGCCGAGGAGGCCCGGGATGTCCGGATCTTCCTGAAGCACGCGCTCCGGTAGCGTCGTCGGCAGGATCCACCAGCTCCAGGAGGCCACCACCATGGCAAAGAAATCGATCATCTCGACCGTCGCCGGGCAGAAGGCGACCGATTTCGCCCTGAACCGGGCCGTGGATCCGCATGGGAACCCGACGCCGGCGTTCCATAAGATCGTGCTCCGGGCCGTGGAGGTCCAGCGCCCGCTGGTGCTGCGCAACCTCAACCGCCTGCGCCGTTCGCACCCGGACGAGACGCCTGCACAGCTCGCCGAACGCCTGGGCAAGCAGTACCTGACCGCGGTCACCGGGGGCGGGGCCGCCGTCGGGGGCACCGCCGTGGTGCCGGGGGTCGGCACGGCCGCCGCCCTGGGCCTCTCCGCCGCGGCCACCATCGGTTTCCTCGAGACCACGGCCCTGTACGCCCAGTCCGTGGCCGAACTGATGGGGGTGACCACCGATGACCCGCAGCGCGCGCAGACCCTCGTCATGGCCGTGATGCTCGGTGACGACGGCCGCAAGCTCCTGCGGGACTTCACCACCCAGGCGAACGGCTCCGGATCCGGCCCCCTGGGCGGCGCCGTGGCCGCGATCTCCGGGGCATCCGGCATCTCCGATGTGCTGTTCCAGCAGATGAAGCGCATGTTCATGAAGAAGTTCATCGTCCGTCAGGGTGCCGGCATGCTCGGCCGACTGGTGCCGTTCGGGGTGGGCGCCGTGATCGGCGGCGTCGGCAACCGGGCCATGGGCAAGAGCGTCATCAAGGCCGCCCAGAACATCTTCGGGCCGCTGCCGGAATCACTGCCCGGGCGGTTGGTGACGGACCTCCAGGCCCTGCCGGCCGGCAAGAAGCCCAAGGGCTCCGCCGGCGGCTCCCGGGGAGCGGGGCGTGTGACGGCCGGAGCGGATGTGGATGCGGATTCGGAGCACGCCGGGACGGATCCGGACCTGGCGGACCTGCTCGAGGAGGGCGTGCGCGCGGACATCGAGGCACTGCGGGCGGACGGGACCCTCGACGCCCTGAAGGCGGAGGACCCGGCCGGGTTCGCGGCCGACGTCGAGGCTGCCCGCGCCGAGCACCGCCGGAATCGCACGCGCGGCCGATGAGCCGCCCCGGTCGGTGCAGCTAACCGAAGGCCAGGGTGGCGACCGTGTAGATCGCCAGGCCGGCCAGGGCGCCGACGATGGAGCCGTTGATACGGATGAACTGCAGGTCCCGGCCGAGGTAGAGCTCGATGGTGCGGGAGGCCTGCCGGCCGTCCCAGCGTTGGATGGTCTCCCCGAAGATCCCTACCAGCTCCGGTCCGTAGCGGCGGGCCAGGTGCTGGGCGCCGTCGGAGGCCCAGCCGTCCACCCGGTCCGCCAGGGCCGGGTCCTCCTCGAGCCGGACGCCGAGGTCCTGCAGGGCAGCCACCAGTGCCAGGTGCAGGTCTGAGCCGGGGTCCCGCAACTGGGTCAGCAGTGCGGACTTGGTCGTGGCCCAGGCCCGCTCGGCCCACTCCCGCATGCGCGGATCGTTGAACAGCTCCCTCTTGGCCTGCTCCACCTTCGCCCTGGTCGCCGGATCCCGGTGCAGGTCGGTCACCAGATCCGCGAGCCAGTCGTCCACGGAGCGGCGCAGCTCGTGGTCCGGGTCCTCCCGCACGGCGGCGAGGTACTTCAGGGCCTCGGCATGGATCCGCTCGGCCAGCAATTGGTCGACGACGCCCGGCACCCACTGCGGGGAGCGTTGCCGCACGCTGTTCAGGAAGAACTCGGGGTGCCGGGTGACCCAGTCCCCCGTCCGGGACACCACCAGGTCCACCACCTGGTCATGGTGACGCTCGGCGGTCACCTTGCCCAGGACCTCGGACAGGGTGGGCGCCCAATCGGGCTCGATCATGTGCTTCTGGGCCAGGTTGGCCACCAGGTCCCGCACCAGGACATCGTCCATGGCGTCCAGGATCCGCTCGGCCGAGGCGGACACCTCCGCCGCCACCCGCTCCGCATGCGGGCGTTGGCGCAGCCAGGCCCCGGCGCGGCCGGCGAGCTTCAGTCCGGCGAGCTTCTCCCGGGCCACCTCCCCGTCCAGGAAATTCTCCTGCACGAAGGCTCCCAGGGACTCCCCGATGGTGTCCTTCTTCCGCGGGATGATCGCCGTGTGCGGGATCTTCAGGCCCATCGGGTGCCGGAACAGGGCGGTGACCGCGAACCAGTCGGCGAGGGCGCCCACCATGCCGCCCTCCGCTGCCGCCCGGACATACCGCAGCCAGGGGTAGTCGTCCTGCAGGGCGAAGGAGACCACGAAGACCACCGCCAGCAGCACCAGGACGCCCGTGGCCACCCCCTTCATCCGGCGCAGGGCGGAGGCGCGCTGGGCCTCGGAGGGGCCGGCGTCGGGCATCTGGTTATCCATGGGTCCTCCGGCGGGGATCAAAGTGTCAGCACAAGTTAACCAGCCTGTCGCCTCTCGCCGGCGGTTCTCTCGGGACGGGCCCCGTAACCTGAGGGCGTGTCCGACACCCCGAGCCCCGGCACCACCCCGAACCCTACCGACGCTGACCGGCACCGGCCGCTGCGACGACCGCTGGTGATCGCCCATCGGGGGTCCTCCGGAGCCTACGCCGAGAACACCCGCGCGGCGTTCCTGCACGCGCTCGCCGAGGGCGCGGACGGCGTGGAGGTGGACGTCCACCTGACCCGGGACCGGCACCTGGTCTGCCTGCACGATCCGACCCTGGAGCGCACCTCCGACGGGTCCGGACCGGTGGCCGACCACACGCTGGCCCAGCTGCGCCGGCTCGACTTCCACCGATGGAAGGGGGCGCGGATTCCGGCTGAGTACGGCCCGGCCTCGGCCCAGCTGCTGACATTGCCGGACCTGGTCGAGCTGCTCGCCGCCGCCGGCCGTCCCGTGCGGCTGGCCCTGGAACTCAAGCATCCGAGCCCCTTCGGCCATGAGCTTGAGGAACGCGCCCTGTCCTGGCTGCTGGGCGCCGGCTGGGATCCGGAGACCTCGAGGATCGGGGCGGTCGAGGTGACCTTCATGAGCTTCTACGCCGGTTCCCTGCAGTACCTCGCGCCGTCGGTGGGCTCCGAGCACCTGTGTCAGCTGCTCTCCGTGGTCCCGGACGCGCCGGTGCCGAGCCGCTTCAACCTGGGTCCGCTCAGCCGCGCTGCCGTGCGGGCCACGCTGCGGCAGGCCGTGGCGGATGCGGAACGGCTGATCTGGGAGGGCCGCGCGGGCATCGCCGGGCCGGGGCTGGCCTATGTGCGGGAGAACCTGGCGGACGTGAAGGCGTGGCTCGCGGCGGGACGCACCCTGCGGGTGTGGACGGCGGACCGGGATGAGGACGTGGACCTGCTGCTGAGGGCCGGGGTGCAGCAGATCACCACGAACCTGCCGGCCCGCGTATTGGAGCGGGTCCGCCGCCGTGAGCGCGTGCTGGTCGGTACCGGGGCCTGAACCTCAGAGTCGCCGGGGCAGGCGCATGAGCTGCTCCAACGGCCCGATCGGCCGCCATTTCACCCACAGGTGGGCCAGCAGGACCAGCACCGCGGACAACACGATCGTGATGAGGTAGCCCCGGAGCAGGGTGTGCGGCTCCGGCCGGATGATGGCCGCGAGGACGAACAGGTGCGCCACGTAGATCGTGAGGGAGAGCCGTCCGGCCGAGACCAGCATGCCCAGGCGGCGGTCCACGAGGTCCCCGGCCCAGAGGAACCCGCCGAGGGCCACGAGTGCCGTGCCGATGCTGGAGACCAGCCACAACGGCATCTGCGAGTGCCCGACGGCGGACAGGAGCCGGTCCCAGCCGATCTCGTTCCCCGGCTGGCCCAGCATGCGGACCAGGACCTGCGAGAGTGCATAGGCGCCGATGGCCGCGACCCCGCCCCACACCACCAGCCGCTTCTGCAGCCTGCGGTCGGTGAGGGGTGCCCGTCCCAGGATGAGCCCCACCAGGAAGGGGACGCACCACACCAGCACCGGGTAGGAGCCGGAGAGGAAGATCCGGTGGAGCAGGTGGGGAGCGTCGTTGCTCAGGTCCGGGTCAGCGAACTGGAAGGCGGTCCCGGAGGCCAGCTGCGCCCCGATCCAGACCACGGGCCCCACCGCCAGCAGGGCCCCCGCCAGGGCCGCGATGACCGGGGTCGGAGCCTTCAGCAGCGGCAGGGACAGCAGGAACAGCACCCCGTACACGGCCAGGATGACACTGACGTCGTGCCCCAGTTCCTGTAGGGCCAGCCCACCGGCGAACAGCAGTGCGGAGCGCCACAGGACCGTCCTCCACGGCAGCCGCCCACCGGGCCGGCGGGCGGATCCGGTCAGGAAGGACATTCCCACGCCGGCCAGCACCACGAACAGGATGGAGGCCCGCCCCACCGGCAGGTCGTACATGAATCCCGCGATCCCCGGTTCACCCCGGGGGCCCACATTCACCGCGATCATGCCGATGATGGCCAGAGCCCGGGCCGCGTCGAGGCCTGTCAGGCGCACGCCGGAGGGCGGAGACGCAGCGGGGGAACCCGAGGCGGCCGGCACGTTGGCTGGGGTCATGGAAGCCATTCTGTCCTGTGCGGTGGTGGTGGCGGGGGAGGTCGTGGGCAGTGTAGGGACGGCGACTGGATGACGCGCCCAGCCGCCGCCCAGACCGTGCACAGACGGAACCGTTAGTATCGCTCGGGCCCGCCGTACTCGAGCACCCGAGGAACCCTGATGCAGCGGACCCGCACCTCCGTCCCCGCCCTGTCCTGCGTGGCCGTCCTCTCGGCCGTGCTGCTGGCCCTGACCGGATGCGCCTCCCCGGCCCCGGAGGAACCATCGGACCCGGCCTCCGGCTCTCCGTCCTCCTCAGTCTCCGGTCCCTCGAACGGCACCCCCGCAACGACGCCGGCCCCGTCCGCCTCCGCATCAGCGCTCCAGGAGCAGGCGGTCGCCGCCGGACACCCGGCGGCGGTGGACGTCGGGACCGAGATTCTGGAACGGGGCGGCAACGCCGCCGATGCCGCCGTCGCCACCGCCTTCGCCGTGGCCGTGGTGGAACCCTTCGCCTCGGGCATCGGGGGAGGTGGCTCGGCCCTGGTCGCCCGCGGAGACGGGGACCCGCTGGCCTATGACTACCGCGAGACCGTGGCCCAGGACGGGGACATCCCGGCCTCCGGCACCGGTGTCCCGGGCTTCGTGGACGGCATGGCCACCCTGCACGCCGAACACGGCTCCCTGGAGTGGTCCGAGTTGCTGGCCCCCGCCATCGAGCTGGCCGAGGAGGGGTTTCCGGTCTCGCCCCTGCTGGCCCAGCGGATGCGCTCCGACTACGGGCCCGGCGCCATCGAGGGGATCGCCGCGTTCCACTCCGGGTCAGCCGGTGAGGGCGCGGAGGGCTCGGGAGGCGCCGCTCCGCTGGGGGAGGGAGAGACCCTGGTCCAGGCAGAGTTGGCGGCCACCATGGAGACGCTGGCCGAGGAGGGCCCGGACGCCCTCTACACCGGAAGCCTGGCGGAGGACCTCACCGCCGTGGACGGACTCGATGCCGAGTCCCTCGCCGCCTATGAGACGGACACCACCGAACCGGTCAGCGGCCCGGTCGGCGACTACGAGTACGTCTCGGCCGCACCGCCGCTGCCCGGTGCCGCCGTCGTGCAATTCCTGCAGGTCGCCGAGGCGCTCGGGGTGGCGGAGGCCGAGCCCGGGTCCGCGGAGTATGTGGACGCCATGGCCGCGGCCTGGCGGGTGGCCGATGCCAGCGTGACGGAGTCCTTCGGGGACCCGGCGTTCGTGGACGTCCCCGTGGACCGGCTCACGGATCCGGAGGCCAACGCCGAGCTGGCCCGGACCGAGGTGGCGCCGGCGCTCTCCTCAGCCGCTGAGCCCGCTGAGCCCGCTGAGCCCGCTGAGGCGGGGAACACCACCCACCTGACCGTGGTGGACGACGAGGGACTGACCGTGTCCATGACGAACACGATCACCAGCTTCTGGGGCGGTGCGGAGAGCAGCACCGTGGGAGGGTTCTTCCTCAACAACCAGCTGTCCCGGTTCGAGTCCTTGGACACCCCCGCCAACCAGCCGGAGCCGGGGCGCAAGTCCGTCAGCTGGTCGGCGCCCAGCCTGGTCCTGGACTCCGAGGGCCGCGTGGTCATGGGCCTGGGATCGCCGGGCGGGCAGGTCATCCCCTCGATCCTCGCCACCGTCATGGTGCCCTGGGCCCTCCAGGAGGCGCCGCTGCAGGAGGCGGTCGACTCACCGCGCCACTATCTCCAGGACGGTGTGCTCTCCCTGGAGGAGCAGCCGGCGCAGGACGTGGCCGCCCTGATCCGCCAGCGTGGGTGGCAGCCGCGCGTGACCGAGCGGGCCGACGCCGTCTTCGGCTCGGTGCAGGCGCTGGAGATCGACTACGAGACCGGCACCATCACCGGGGCCCAGGACTCCCGGCGGGAGGGTGACGTGGCGGTGGTCCCGGCGGACTAGCGCCCCAGTGCGCCGTGCTCCTGCGCCACCGCGAGGGTGAGCTGGGCGATCGCCAGCTCCTCGTTCGTGGGCACCACCAGGACGGGAATGGCCGATTCCTCGGTGGAGATCACGCGGGCTGCGTCGGACCGCTCAAGGTTCGCCTCGGCGTCGTAGGCGATGCCCAGGGGTTCCAGGCGGTCCAGCACGGCCGAGCGGAACGGCGCCGAGTTCTCCCCGATGCCGGCCGTGAAGACCACGGCCTGGGCGCCGCCGACAGCCACGTGGTAGCCGCCCACGTACTTCGCGAGGCGGTAGGACGCCACTTTCAGCGCGGTCCGGGACCGCCGGTGGCCGGCGTGGGCGGAGTCGATGACCTGGCGCATGTCGGCGTTGCCGGTCATGCCGAGCAGCCCGGACTCCTTGTTGAGTAACCGGTCCATCTGCTCCGCGTCGTACGCGCCGTTGCGGATGAGGTGCGTGATGATCGAGGGGTCGACGTCCCCGGACCGGGTGCCCATCACGAGCCCCGCCAGCGGCGTGTAGCCCATGGACGTGTCCACCGACGCCCCACCGCGGATGGCCGTGGCGGAGGCGCCGTTGCCCAGGTGCAGGATCACCGCGTTGAACTCGGCGCGCGGGATGCCCAGCGTCTCCGCGGCGATCCCCGTGACGAGATCGTGGCTGGTGCCGTGGAAACCGTACCGACGGATGCCGTTCTCCGTGTAGAGGGAGTCCGGGAGGGCATACCGCCAGGCCTCCTCGGGCATCGACTGGTGGAACGAGGTGTCGAAGACCACGGCCTGCGGCATGTCCGGCCACTTCTCGGCAATGGCGCGCAGACCCTGCGCCGCGGCGGGGTTGTGCAGCGGGGCCAGTGGTGCCAGGCGCTCGATGGCACGGATGACTTCCATGGTGACCAGGGTCGGGGCCTTGAAGCGCTCCCCGCCGTGGACCACACGGTGACCGGCGGCGTCGATGCTACGGCCCTGGAGCACCTGCTCCAGCTCCGCATCGATCTGCTCGAGGGCCTCGGCGTGGTTGTCCACCCCGGAGCCGGGCACGCCGATGCGTTCCACCAGGCCCTGGGCGACCACGGGCTCCGCAGGCTCCGTGCCGTCCGCGGCGACCTCGCGCAACTGGTACTTCAGCGACGAGGAGCCGGAGTTGATGACGAGGATCAGCATGGGTTCACTCTCCCGGTCGGCCGGACTGGCCGGACTGGGCTTGGATGGCGGTGATGGCCACCGTGTTGACGATGTCGTCCACGGTGCAGCCCCGCGAGAGGTCGTTGACCGGCTTGTTCAGCCCTTGCAGGACCGGCCCGACGGCGACGGCCCCGGAGGACTGCTGGACTGCCTTGTACGTGTTGTTGCCGGTGTTCAGGTCCGGGAAGACGAACACGGTGGCCTGGCCGGCCACCTCCGAATCCGGCATCTTCGAGGCGGCCACCGAGGCGTTGACGGCCGCGTCGTACTGCAGGGGGCCGTCCACCTTGAGCTGCGGGTGCTCGTCCCGCACGAGTTCGGTGGCCGTGCGGACCTTGTCCACGGCGTCCCCGGTCCCCGAACCCCCGGTGGAGTAGGACAGCATGGCCACGCGCGGCTGCACCCCGAACTGCTGCGCCGTCAGCGAGGAGGCGTAGGCGATGTCCGCCAGCTGCTCGGCGTTCGGATCCGGATTCACGGCGCAATCCCCGTAGACGAGGGCGCGGTCCGGCAGCAGCATGAAGAACACGGAGGAGACGATCGAGACGCCGGGCCGTGTCTTGACGAACTCCAGTGCCGGGCGGATCGTGTTCGCGGTGGTGTGTGCGGCGCCGGAGACCATGCCGTCCACGTCTCCCAGCTGGACCATCATCGTGCCGAAGTAGGCGCCCTCGGTCATGATGTCCCGGGCGCGTTCCAGGTCGATCCCCTTGTGGGCGCGGAGCCGGGAGTACTCCTCGGCGTAGCGCTCGCGGGCCTCGGAGGTGGAGGGGTCCACCAGGGTCAGCCCGGCCAGGTCCACCCCCTCCTTGGCGGCGAGGTCCCGGATGGTGGCCTCGTGGCCGAGCACCACCAGGTCACAGACGTCTCGCCGGCGCAGGATCTCGGCCGCGCGGAGGATGCGGGTGTCCTCACCTTCCGGGAGCACGATCGTCTTCCGCTCGGACCGGGCCCGTTCGATCAGCCCGTGCAGGAAACGCAGGGGCGTGGTGCGCGCGGCGCGCGGCAGGTCGATGCGCTGCAGCAGCTCCGTGCCGTCCACGCGCTGGTGCCAGGCTCCCAGGGCAGCGGCCGTCTTGCGGGGCTGGGCGCTGGAGAGCTCACTGCGCACGGCGGACACGGCCCGCGCCGTGCTGAAGGTGTCCGCGAACGTGGTGAAGATGGGGAACGGGGCCTCGGCGTACAGGCGC
Source organism: Citricoccus sp. K5 (assembly GCF_902506195.1). NCBI lineage: Bacteria > Bacillati > Actinomycetota > Actinomycetes > Micrococcales > Micrococcaceae > Citricoccus > Citricoccus sp. K5. The sequence goes on along the minus strand of NZ_LR732817.1, from coordinate 3,007,136 downwards.
CGGATCTGCTCGTTGGGCTCGATCCCGTTGGTCAGGATCATCCCGGAGGCCACGGGGAACTCCGGGGCCAGTGACGAGGCCACGGTGGCCAGGACGGCGTCCGAGCGGTCGCCGGAGACCAGCACCAGGGCGCCCTCACGGAGGATCTGCAGGAAGTTGCCGCCTTCCATGGAGACGGCCTTGACCTCGGAGACGTCGCGGTCCAGGTTCAGGTTCCCGGCCACCTGGGTCAGCCCGAGCGCGGTGGCGACCTCGGAGACGGACGGCAGGGACAGTTCCGGCAACTCCGGCAGCACGTACACGGGCCACTCATGGCGGCCGGGCCGGATGGCGGTCTCGATCTCCTCGAGGCGGGCCGGATCGGCCCGGTTGACGATCATGGACAACAGGTCCACGCCGGACTCGTCCAGGGTGCGCCGGGCCAAGTCCACCGCGTCGGCCGCAGCGGTGCCGTCCAACCCGGCGGCGGACACCACGCCCACCACGGGAAGACTCAGGTGGCGGGCCAGCTCGGCGTTGAGATCAAGCTCGACGGCGGGATCAGCGCCTGTCAGGTCACTGCCCTCCACCACCACGATGCCGCAGGCTCCGGCCATCTTCTCGAACAGGGCCACGCAGCGCTCGTAGAGCTCGTCGGTGCGGCCCTCGGCCACCATGCGCCGCGCTTCGGCGGCGGTCACGCCGCCCCGGGCCAGGCCGGCGTCGAGCCCGTAGTCCTCCCGCATCAACTGGACCATGGGGTCTGTCTCCACGGAGTCCCCGGGTACGACCGGGCGGAGGTAGCCGATGCTGCCGGACCTCTTGTAGAGGGAGTCGGCGATCCCGAGGGTGACGAGTGATTTGCCGGCGCCGTTGGTGGTGGTGGTGACGAAGATTCCTTGACTCACGGCAAACCACACTAGTCTGTGGTGCACAACGCACGGAGTAGTAACGAGGGGCACAGATGTCAAGACGCGACCACGTGGACACGGGGCATCCTGTCCACAATCCGAACATCGTCGGTTTCACCGACGCCGAGATCACCGAGAAACCCGTCAAGGTCAAGTGGAACTCATTGGGTCCCGGCATCGTCGCGGCGGCCACCGGCGTGGGCGCGGCGGACCTGGTGGCCACGTTGACCGCGGGCTCCCGCTACGGTTACGCCCTGATGTGGGCCGTGGTCCTCGGGGTCATCTTCAAGATCGTGCTCGTGGAGGGCGTAGGCCGGTACTACCTGTCCACTGGCAAGACGATCTTCCAGGGCTGGCGCACCCTCGGGGTCTGGACCAGCTGGTACTTCGGCATCTACATCATCATCTGGGGCTTCGTCTACGGGGCCACCGCCATGAGTTCGGTGGCGCTGCCACTCGCGACGCTCTTCCCCGCGGTGGACTCCAAGATCTTCGCCATCGCCTCCGGCCTGATCGGCATGGGCCTGGTCTGGCTCAACAAGTACAACCTCATCGAGAAGCTGATGACCGTGCTGATCGGCATCATGTTCATCACGGTGCTGTGGTCCGCGTTCCTGACCGCACCGAACATCGGGGACATCCTCACCGGCCTCATCCCGCGCATCCCCGAGGAGGACGGTGCCATGTTCTACGTGCTCGGCCTGGCCGGCGGCGTGGGCGGCACCATCACCCTGGCGGCCTACGGGTACTGGCTCCGCGAGAAGGGCTGGAACCGGCCCAAGTGGATGAAGGTCATGCGGTATGACAACGCGGTCTCCTACAGCCTCACCGGCATCTTCGTCATCGCCACCATGATCATGGGCGTGGAGCTGCTGCATTCGGCCGGACTGGCCATCTCCGCCGGCGACGAGGGGCTGCTGGATGTCGGCAACGTGCTGGCCGAACGCTACGGCGAGGCCTACTCCTACGTCTTCCTCATCGGCTTCTTCGCCGCGTCCTTCTCCTCCCTGCTGGGCGTGTGGCACGGTGTCTCGCTGATGTTCGCCGACTTCTGGACGAACTTCCGCAAGCCCGCGGACAGCCTGGACCAGGATGACGCCCCGTCGCTGAAGTCGAAGCCGGCCCGCTTCTACCTGATCTGGCTGACCATCCTGCCGATGTCCCTGCTGTTCCTGGAGCGGCCGATCTTCCTGATCCTGCTCTACGGCACGCTCGGCGCCCTGTTCATGCCGTTCCTGGCGGTCACCCTGCTGATCCTGAACAACCAGAAGCGCTTGGTCCCCTCCCAGTTCCGCAACAACTGGGTGCACAACGGCCTGCTCGGCATCACCGCCCTGGTGTTCGTGGTGCTGGGTGCCAACGAACTGGTCAAGGCGGTCTCCCCGCTCTTCGGCGGCTGACCCGGCCCGGGGGCTTCGATCCGCCGGGGGTGGTGGGGCAGACTGGGCACATGATCATCGCCTTCTCTGTCTCCCCCTCCGGCAACCCCCGTCCCGATGGCCCGGCCGCCCACAGCCAGCCCGGGGACGGCTCCGTGCATGACGCCGTGGCCGCGGCCGTGAAGGTGGTCCGCGGCTCCGGCCTGCCCCACCGAACCTCCTCGATGTTCACGGAGATCGAGGGCGAATGGGATGAGGTCATGGGCGTGGTCAAGGAGGCCGTCGAGGCCGTGGCCCCCTACGGATCCCGCATCTCCCTGGTCCTCAAGGCGGACATCCGTCCCGGCCACACCGGCGAGCTGGATGGCAAGCTGGAACGGTTGGAAGCAGCACTGAAGGACCAGTGACCCCCCGAGGACACGGTGCCGCCGGCACCCGCTACTACGTTCGCGACGCCGCCCCCGCGGACCTTGAGGCCGTGCTCTCCATGAAGGCCCGGTCCTGGCGGGAGGCTTATGGGCACCTGCGGGACGAGTCGTTCTTCGCTGCGGCGGAGGCCACCCTGGACCGCCAGGCCGAGCACTGGCGCCGGCTGATGGCGCGAGGGCAGGTCCTCTGGATGGCAGAGGACTCCCGGGGGCGCTGCGTGGGCCTGGCTGCGGCCGGACCCGTCCAAGAACCGCAGGAACCTGAGGAACCCGAGGTACCGCAGGATGCCGACCTGCCGCAGACCCAGCTCTACGCGCTGTACGTCCTGGCCGAGGCCCAGGGCAGCGGCGTGGCCGACGCCCTGCTGGAGCGGGCGATCGGCGATGGCCCCTGCCTGCTGTGGGTGGTCGAGGACAACGCCCGCGCCCGGTCCTTCTACCGGCGGCACGGATTCGCCGCGGTGGGGGACCCGGTCCCGATGGACGGCCCCTGGGCCGGGCTGACGGAACGGCTCATGGTGCGCCGTGGCACGTGACCGTGGCTCCACGTCCGGCAAGAGCGGCAAGAGCGTGGCGAAGGCCGGCAAGGCCGGGGCGAAGGGCGCGCAGGGAGGCCGGAAGGATCACCGCGGGGAACGGAGCCGTCGCGGCGCCGCCGAGCCGGCCCTCGAGCCGGGAGTCTTCCCGATCGACGCCGGCACCGCCGAGATCACGCCGGACCCGTTCACGGATGGCGCCTGGCTGCTCAAGCTCAACGGGGCGGAGTCGTCCCAGATCAATCCGGAGACCCCGCTGGAACTGGGCTTCGAGTACATGCGGTGGATGGCCGCCGTCGTGATGCACCGCTGGGAGCCGGATGCCGGGCTGCGGATCCTGCATCTCGGTGGAGCCGGGTGCACCCTGGCCCGCTGGGCGGCCGTGTGGTTCCCGAATGCCCGGCAGACCGCCGTCGAGCTCGACGCCGGCCTGGCCGCCCTGGCACGGGAGCGGTTCGCCCTGCCCCGCGCCCCGCAGCTGCGCATCCGGGTGGCGGAGGCGGGCGAGGTGCTCGCCGGAGCGCATGAGGGCAGCCGGGACGTGATCATCCGAGACGTGTTCGCCGGGGCCACGCCGAAGGAGCAGTTCACGCCCGGACACCTGATCGGGGTGGAGGCCGCCCAGGCCGCGGCCCGCGTGGTGGGAGACGGGATCTACCTCGTCAACCACGGCGGCGGCCCGGACCTGACGGCAGCCCGGCAGGAGGCGGCGACCCTCCGGGAGGCGTTCTCCACGGTCGCCGCGCTGGCCGATCCGCAGATGCTCAAGGGCCGGCGCCGGGGCAACATCGTCTTCGCGGCGAGCAACGGACCGTTGACCGGAGGGGGCGCCCGCCGGGACGCCCTCGTACGCCACCTGCTCTCCGACCCCCTGCCCACACGCCTGGTGGAACCCCTCGATAACTTCACGGCCGGGGCCAGGTACTGCGAGGAACCGCTGCAAGGGTCCTAAACTGGAATCACCATCATCCCGTGTCAACGGAGACAACGGGCAGGAATGACAGGAGGCCGTCATGACCGGTTCGCACGAACAGGACAACACCCCGACCACCCAGGATGCCGCCACCACCCACGGCATCGTGGTGGGTGTGGACGGTTCGGAGCAGTCCGTCTCGGCCGCCAAGTGGGCCGCCCGGGAGGCCGAACTGCGCGGGTTGCCGCTGACCCTCGTCACCGCCTACACGATGCCCGTGTTCGCGGCCTCGGCACTCGAGGCCGGCTACGGCGTCCCGGACGACACGATGATCCGTGACGGCGCCATGCAGGTGCTGCAGGGGGTGGTCAACCAGCTCGGCCGCCTCGAGGTGCCGCTCGTGCACCGCGTGGAGATGGGGGACGCCGCCGGTGTCCTCGTCGACTACTCCGCCAACGCCAACCTGCTGGTGGCCGGTTCCCGCGGACGCGGTGGCTTCTTCGGCCGGTTGCTCGGCTCCGTGGCCTCCGCCCTTCCCGCTCACGCCAAGTGCCCCGTGGTGATCGTCCCCAAGGGCGAGCATGCCTCCCGCGCCGCCGCCGGGGTGCCCGTCATCGTGGGCGTGGACGGCTCTGAGCAGGGCCGGATCGCGGCCCTCGCCGCCGCCCTCGAGGCCGAGGTCCGTCAGTCACCGCTGCGCGTGGTGATCGCCATGCCGCCGATCTCCGGGGCCGTCGCCTGGCTGCCCGCCACCGTGGACGAGCAGTCCCTGGTCGGTGAGATGCGGGAACGGCTCGAGGCTGGCATCGAGTGGCTGCAATCCGAGTTCCCCGCCCTCGAGATCACCTCGGACATCGTGGACGGTGTCCCTGTGGATGTCATGGTCAACGAGTCCAAGACGGCCCGGCTGACCGTGGTCGGCACCCGCGGCCACGGCGGCTTCGCCGGCGCCCTGCTGGGCTCGACCTCCCAGGGCGTCATCTCTCACGCGCACGGGCCCGTCATGGTGGTCCCGTATCTCAAGGACAGCCGCCTGGCCCATCGCGCGAGCTTCGGCCCCACCTTCTCCTGACCTGAGGTGTTCACACCACTCACGACGCCGGCCGGTCGCCTTCCCTGCGGAAGGTGACCGGCCGGCGTCGTGAGCTGTGCGGGAAGGCGTTGACCCGACGGGTCAGTAGCGCCCGGCGTACGGGTGGATGTTGTACATGCCGCCGTAGTTCAGCGCGGTCACGGAGATGCCCATGGTGGGGTTGCGGGCGTGCGCGATCTTGCCGTCACCGATGTAGACGGCCACGTGGTACATGCTGGAGCCGCCGTTGGAGGACCAGAACACCAGGTCACCGGGCTGCAGCTGGGACAGCGGGACGTACTGCTTGGCGGCCCGGTACTGGTCGGTCGACGTGCGCGGCAGATACTTGCCGGCGGCATCGAAGGCGTCCCGGGTGAAGCCCGAGCAGTCATAGCCCTTCGGGCCGTTGCCGCCCCAGGTGTAGAAGGTGCCCGCCTCATTGGCCTTGTTGACGGCCCAGGTGGTGGCGGTCGAGGTCCATGAGCCCGACGTCGGGGCCGGGGTGGGCTTCGGGGCGGCCGTCTTGGTGGGCGCCGGCGTCTTCGTGGGCTTCGGGGCGGCCGGCGTGCTCGGAGCCGGAGTCGGGGTGGCCGTCCGGGTGGGGGTCGGCGTCGCAGTCGGCGTCTTCGTGGGAGTGGGGGAGGCCGTTGCCGACTTCGTCGGGGACGGCGAGGCAGTGGCGGTGGCGGACGGCGTGGCCGTTGCCGTGGGGGTGCTCGCGGGGGCCGCGGGGATCACGGGAACCGTGGTGGCCGGTGCGGTGCTGGCCGGATCGGTGCCGGCAGCGGGTGCGGCGGTCGGTGCCGGAGCGTCCGCCGCCGGCTCCTCGGCCAGTTGCTCCGAGGCGGCGATGGCGTCCTGGAGGGCGTTGTCCCGCTCGGACTGTTCCATGGCCTCGACCTGACTGGTGGCCTCGGCCACGGTGAGGTCCTCGAGCTCGGCCAGGAGGGAGATCAGCTGCTCGCGGTCGGCCTCGTTCTGCTGCTCGGCCTGCGCGGCAGCCTGGGCCGCTGCTTCGAGGCGACGCTGCTGCTCCTCGGCGGCGGCTGTGGCCTCCGCCTGGGCGGCCTGCGCTGCCTCGGCCTGGCGGGCCAGCTCCTCGGCCTCTGCGGCCTGGCGCGCGGATTCCTCGGCCACGCGGGCCTTGTCCGCGGCGACCTTCTCCGCGGTGGCCTGGCGGGCCAAGACGTCTTCGTCGCCGAGGAGGACCTCACCGGCGCTGGCCTGTCCGCCGCGATACAGATCCGCGGCCACGGTGCCGGACTCATCGCGGGCGGTGCCAGCCGCCTCGGTGGTCGCATCGGCGCGGTGGCGGGCCGCGTTGGCGGTCTCGTTACGCTCTGCCAGGGCCTCGTTGGCGGTGCGGACGCCCTCGTTGGCCTGCTGGGCACGGGCCTCGGCCTGGCGCTCCCGCTCCGCGGACTGGCGGATGGAGACCTGCAGACGATCGGCCATCGCGGACTTGGAGGAGGACTGCTCCTTGGCGGCCACCACGTCATCAAGGGCGGGGATCTTCGGGCGGTCAATGTCCGGTTCGGTGGCGTCAGTCGACTGGTCGGCGCGCTGCAGGTTCGCCTGGACGGTGTCCGAGGACGCGTCGAAGACGGCTGGCAGAGATGCGGCGGCCAGGGCGGTGGCGGCGACGGCGGCCACGACAGCGGTCACTCCCACGGTGCGGCGGGTGTTCACGGCAGTTCCTCACTGTGGCACCCGTGCGAGGGGGTTGGCAGGTCCGGTCATCGTCAGGATGGGCCGAACCACGGTGCGGGATGGTCACGTCACCGTCACGGGAATAACGCGTGATGGTCACGTGCCTGCCAAAAGGCGCCACGGTAGTGACAATAGATGCACTTTTGTCACAAAAGCAACACGAGTCCCATCAGAATCATAAACAACAATGGTGTCATTTCCCGGCGTATGGCCGGGCGTGTTGCCGTTCCCGGGTGGAACGGACGCCCCGGACGGTCAGCCCCATCCCAGGGCATGCAGGGTGTCGTCGTCGATCCCGAAGAAGTGCGCGACCTCGTGGACCACGGTCACGGTGATCTCCTCGACAAGTTCCTCGCGGTCGTTGCACATCCGCAACAAGGGACCACGGAAGACGACGATCCGGTCCGGGAGCTGGAACGGCATCTCAGCCCGTTCGGTCAGCGGGATGCCGTCGTAGAGGCCCAGCAGTTCCATCTCCGGGTCCTCCCATGGTTCCGGTTCGTACTCCTCCTCCACGAAGACGGCCACGTTGGACAGTCGCTGAGCCAGGGCAGGGGGGATGGCATCCAGGGCATCGGACACCGCCTGGTCAAAGTCGTCCTCGGACATGTCGACGCCGACGGGGTCGGGCTCGGACGGATCAGTGGGATCGGCAGGATCGGCGGGGGAAGGGCTGGGATCGTCGTTCACCCCTCCATCCTGCCCCGAGTGCGTGGACACAGTTTGCGATAGGGGGCCTCGACGTCCTAAACTCCTATGGGTCCACTTCGGGAACCCGAAGTGTTCTGGCCCCCATCGTCTAGAGGCCTAGGACACCGCCCTTTCACGGCGGCGACACGGGTTCGAATCCCGTTGGGGGTACGCAGTACTTGCACGACCAGCCCTTCCGGCTGGACCGGCCACTCGTGGTCAAAAGCCCGGAATCAGTCTGGTAGAGTTAGTTCTCGCACACTGGCCCTGTAGCGCAGTTGGTTAGCGCGCCGCCCTGTCACGGCGGAGGTCGCGGGTTCAAGTCCCGTCAGGGTCGCTCGGATGTTCCGATCGCCGGTTTTCCCGGTTCGGAGGATCTTGGCGATCACCGGTTTCGGCCGGAGATGCCAGGCTCTGTAGCTCAGTTGGTAGAGCGTTCGACTGAAAATCGAAAGGTCACCGGATCGACGCCGGTCGGAGCCACCAGCAGGAGAAGGCCCCCACTCGCCAGAGTGGGGGCCTTCGTCGTCCCGGTACCTCAGCGCTTGAGGAACCAGGCGGCGGAATCGGGCATCAGCTGCCCGTCCTGCAACGCCTCGTCGTGGCTGAAGATCGCCGCGGCATACTCCTCGGGGACCTCCACCGCCGTCTGGCCCATGTTGGCCATGACCAGCGCGACCTTCTCCGGGATGAGGTCACCGGAATCGAGGTCATACCCATGCTGACCGCCGCCCGTGGCCACGGTGAACGCCAGCACGCCGAGCTCGGGGCTGTGGAAACGAGACCACGCGAAGGTTCCGGTGCCCAGGTCCAGCTCCCCGCGGACGCCGAGTAGCTGCCGGTACAGCTCGAAGGTCGAACCGGCGACGTCGACCTGCCGGTCCGCCGCGTACGTCCCGTACGACTCCGGCTGGGGCAGCCAAGGTGCCGCGGCAGCGAGAGGTGCCGCGCCGGCGTCGTGCCCGGGGGTTGCTGGGGTGAACGGAGACGGACCGGCATCGGCGTGATGCCCGACGGCGAAGCCGAATCCGGGGGCGTCGGCGCGCCAGGGCAGGGGGACGCGGCAGCCGTCCCGGCCCTTCTCCGCACCCTCGGTGCGCACGTACGTGGGGTCCTGGCGGAGGGAGTCGTCCAGGGTCGTGTGCTCGGGCAGGCCGAGTTCGTCTCCCTGGTAGATGTAGGCCGATCCGGGCAGTCCCAGCTCGATCATCGCCGCAGCGCGGCCGCGCTTCCAGCCCAGTGCCTCGTCCGGTTGTTCGTCCTCCGCGCCAAGGCCGTTGGGATAGCGCGTGGGGTCGGAGAGTCCGAAGCGGGAGGCGTGCCGGACCGTGTCGTGATTGGACAGCACCCAGGTGTTCGGCGCCCCGACCTTCTCGGCTTCCTGGACGGAGACCGTGATCGCATCGGACATGCGCACCGCGTCCCACCCTGCCAGGAGGAAGGTGAAGTTGAAGGCCTGGTGCATCTCGCCCGGGCGGACGTAGCGGAACAACCGCTCCAGCGGGGACACCCAGGCCTCGGCGACCAGTACCGGGTCGTGGTCATACTCGGTCAGGACGGCGTTCCACGAACGGTAGATCTCGTGGACCCCCTCCTGGTCGTGATACGGGACGGGGTGGGCGTGGTCCTGCGGGTTGGCCTCCCGGTGGCCGGCGACGTCCTGGCCGGAGTCGGCATCTCCCGTGGCGGCGAGGGGCTCGGCGTCCGTGACCATGCCAGGACGGGCATGGTGGTCCGGTAGACCCTCGGCCTTGACGAGCCCGTGGGCCACGTCCACGCGGAAGCCGTCCACGCCGCGGTCCAGCCAGAAGCGCAGGATGTCCTCGAACTCATCCCGGACCTCGGTGTTGTCCCAATTCAGGTCCGGTTGGGAGGAGTCGAACAGGTGTAGGTACCAGTCTCCTGGCGAGCCGTCCGGATTCGTGGTGCGGGTCCAGGCCGGCCCGCCGAACGTGGACTGCCAATTGTTCGGAGGCTCCGCGCCATCCGCACCGGTCCCGGGCCGGAACAGGTAGCGATCGCGGACCGCGCGGCCGGCCTCGGTACTCGGGTCCGCGGACAGTGCCTCGATGAACCAGGGATGGGCGGAGGAGGTGTGGTTGGGAACCAGGTCCACGATCACCCGGAGCCCTGACTCGTGGGCGGCGTCCAACAGCCGTTCGGCGTCCTCCAGGCTGCCGAAGAGGGGGTCCACGTCCCGGTAGTCAGCCACGTCATAGCCGCCGTCCCGCTGCGGGGAGACGTAGAACGGTGAGAGCCAGAGCGCGTCCACCCCGAGCTCTTCGAGATACGGCAGCTGCGCCGTGACGCCGGCGAGATCGCCCATGCCGTCCCCGTCCGCGTCCGCGAAGGAGCGGGGGTAGACCTGGTAGATCACGGCATCAACCCACCATGGGTTCTCCGGATGATTGCGGGCTTCGGACGGTGGGGTGCTCAGCGGTCCCGTGGTCATGGGGCACACCCTATCGGCCACCGGCCCCCCGGGTCAGGGGCCGACCTGCTGCCCGGCGACTCCGCTGGGCGGCGCAGTCCGGGACGCCGACGTCCTAGTTGTTCCCGCGGACCTGTTTCTGCTGCCGCTTCAGTCTCTGCCAACCGTCTGGCGGACGCCTTCGTCCCGAGGCCGTCAGTTAGTCGTGGTGGGTCTAGCGGGCGGCTCTCTTGGCGGCTTTGGCCTTCTGGCGGTGCGCACGAACGGATGATGTCGGCCCGTTGGAAGGCGTCCATGTCCTCGGTGATGCCCATGTCCGCGTACTTCTGGTCGCCCTGGCGCGTGGCCTTCGCCCACCACTCCTCGGGCGGTTCTCCGGGCAGGCCGGCCTCAGACCAGGCGGCTTTCACATCGATGCCGCACCAACCCATGTCTCTAATCATGCGGTCCCGCTTCTTGTCGGCGGGCCGCGTCAACACTGCGCGGACCTCCTCTGGCCGCCAGGGGGAGACGTCGGGGTAGTCCTCGTGGTTGACCCAGCGCTTGTACCACCGGGGGGTCAGCGCCAGGGGCCAGTAGAAGACGCCCAGTGCCACGCCCACCCAGGGGATCCAGAAGGGACCATTCCAGATGAACTGCCGTCCGTGCTCCCAGCCGGCGATTTCGAAGGGGATGGAGAGGATGGCGATGGAGATGGCGAGGCCGAAGCTCACCAGGATGAAGGGCCAGGTGTTGCGGTCCGGGATCTGGAACGGGATCTTGGGGGCCAGGGTCCAGTGGCGCACCGTGCCGCGGAGCATTCGTCCCCCGGTCCACAGGGGGACGGCGGCGAGGGCGACGACGAAGAGCAGGAACACCCAGGAGACCGGGTTGGTGAGGATGTCAATGTTCGGTTCGGTCATGAGAGGACCGCTCCGCGTCAGGTTCAGGACTGGTGGTTGCGGCGGGCTTGCTTCTGTTGGCGTTTCTCTTCTTTCCACCGGGCACGGTTGGCCCTGATGATCTTGGCGCGTTCGAAGCTGTCCATGCCTGGGGTGATGCCGTGCTTCTCGTCGTACTTGATTCCCTTTTCCTCGACTTTGTCGAGAATGCCCTCGGGGACCATGCCCTTGACATGCTCCTCACCGGCGAGGCGGGCGATGTCCTTGATGGCGCGGTTGCGGCGTTTGGAGGGGGGCGCTGCCTTGACGCGCTCGATCTCCTCCAGGGTCCACGGGGTGGCGCCAGGGTTGTTCTGCGCGGCCCAGTTGCGGAACCAGCGGGGCGTCCAGGCCAGGGGCCACCAGATGAAGGAGAGGATTACCAGGGCCAGGGGGATGAAGACGACGTTCCACGTGGCTACTCGGGCCTCTTCCATCCGGGCGGCCTCAAAGAACACCGAGGGCAGGGCTGTCAGCAGGGTGAGGCCGATCATCAGGAGCATGAACGGCCAGGTGTTGTGCTTGGATACCTGAAACGGGAAGGGCGGCAGCAGGGCCCACGTGCGGGTGTCCCCGTTGAGGCACCGCCAGGCGATGTAGAACAGCAAGGCGGCGGCCCCGCCGATCAGGACGAGCATCCCCAGATATGCCGGGGTGGTCATGATGGTGCGCAACAACATGCGGGGCCTTTCGATTCTGGATCCACGTGGACAGTCAGGCTATGCCCTGAGGGTAATGGGCTGCGAAACGGTCCGTGGAACGTGTCAGCGAAGCCGGGCGGGTCGGCCGTAGATGGCAGCGGCGATCAGGTCGTCCAACTGGTCGTACAGGTAGACCGACGGGGTGGGCATCAGCCACGTGCGCCCGTCCTCGGACCCGAGGCGGTAGTGCCCCAGGGGGCCTCCGTTGAGGTAGGCGACCGGATCGATCTCGCCCTCCGGCCCCTGGGCCGAGAGTTCCCAGGTGAACCAGTCCTGCTCCCAGAGGGCAGCCAAGACGGGATTCGCTGTCTCGGGGATCTCGGTATTGCCGGCCCAGCGCTGCTCGAGGCGTTCCGCCGGTAGTCCTGCTGGCAGCGCCGGCAGCGGCCAGGCCGGGCCTACGCCGAGCCAGGAGGCCATCTCCCGCGCCAGCTCGGTGATCGGGAAGATCCGGACGTTGACGTGGTCCCGCGACGGTGCCTCGTCAGCCTGGAGTCCGACCTGGGTGTGATATCCGGTTCCTGCGGTGACCAGGGCCGTGGGGCCGTATAGCCAGGCTTGGTAGTACATCGCGCCACCCGACCCGGCGGCGCTGATCCGGAACGAGGCGTCCGGCTCATCGAGGTGCAGGCACGCGTACTCCCCGGTGTCCGTCAGCTTGGTGCCCTGGGCCAGTCCGGCGCTCTCCAGCTCGGCCAGTTGGTCCCGGTAGGAATCGGCGTTGAGCCGTCCGATCCTGAATCCCTCGGCCATCTCGTCCAAGAGGGCGAGCGCCGAGGCGTGGACCCAGGCGCCGGCGTAATCGAAGGTCTGGGTCCGGCCGATGCCACTGATGGATTCCACCGGAGCTCCCAATTCTCCGCTCGCCAGCTCGTCTAGGGCGCCCTCGGGCAACTCTGTGCGGACCGGGGCACCGGCGGTGCCGGCGTCCTCGGCCACCACCAGCGAGGAAGCGATCTGCTCCAGCTCGGGACCGAGGGCCATCCAGTCCGGGGCCGCCGTGGTTCCCGTGGCCTGTACGGCCAGCCCGTTCTCGATGAAGAGCCAGTCCGTGGTGCGAAGGACCTCTCCGGACGCGGGGGAGACGTGGGTATACGTCACGGCCCGGCCGTCCAGTGCAGGGGTCTGCCCGGGCAGGGCGCCTCCGGGATTCCATAGGGTGATGTCGATGAAGCGGACCTCGGTCAGGGTCTGGGAAATGTTCCCCACCGCTGAGGACAGGAACTCCGCCATCGAACCGTCGTAGGCGTTGAGGGTGACCACGAGGTTGGGGGCGAAGACCCCGTCCTTACCCTTCAGGACGGACAACAGCTCGATCTCGTCCCGGATGTCCTCGGCGCTCCAGTGCTCCGGGATGGTCATCTGTGCCCGGTCGGTACGACCGGTGATGGTGACAGTGTTCAAGGATTGGACCTTTCCGTTTCGGCTCACCAGCCGAACAACTTCTTGCCGATACTCGACGCGACGTCCTTGACGCCATCACCGATCGCCTTGCCCGCATCACCGATCGCTTTCCCGGCGTCCCCGAATGCCTTGTCGGCTCCGCCCTGACGCCAGTCATTGATGAATTCGCCAGCGGCAGCCCCGACCTTGCCCCCAACGTAGTCGCCGACGACGCCCCCGACGAAACCTCCGACGGCCGCACCCACTCCGGGAATGGGAATCAGGGCCTGGCCCACGGCGGCACCGGCAGCACGGCCGACCACGCCGCCGACGACCTTGCCGGCGTTCTCAGCCGTGCCCTCGATGGCCGTCGAGGTGATCGCCTCGTTGCGGACCGCATCGGGAGAGCCGTTCGGGTTCTCCCGCAATGCCTCGTTGTAGTTGTTGCCGTAGGACTCGTAGTAGGTGGCCCCCATGTCCAGGGCGCCGAGGACCTTCCCGCCGTTCTTGACGACCGGATTGTCCCCGACCTTCTTGAAGAAGTCGTTGGCCTTGTCGAACTTGCCCATCTGGGACCGGATCTTCTCCGGGACCAGGTACGAGCGCTTACCGCCGACGTTGACCTCGACCTTCCACTTGCCGTTGACCTTCTTGACCGAGTTCAGACTGAGGAACTTACCGGCGCGGCTGTTCTTCAGCTTGTCCAGCTGGTTGAAGACCGGAGCGGGCATGGACGCCATCAGCATGCCTCTGAACCGATCGGAGGCGTGGGACATCTTGGTGATGCCGGACTCATACCAGCTGTCCATTGCCTTGACGGCATTCAGGTCCGTGAAGTTCGCGGGATCAGGAATCCTGTTCTTGAACCACCCGGGGGCCTTGTTGAGCCAGGTGCCCTCCGTGTGCACGGCCTTCCAGCCGGGGACGCCGTCCTTGACGAAATCGGAGAGGGTGTTGACATCAGCACGCCAGATGAACCGCATGCGGCCCTGGCCGGCGCCGCGGAAGGCCGCGCCACGCTCGGACCAGGTGGCGGCGAGCTCATAGGATTTCTGGATGAGCTTGATGTTCGCCGTGACGTTCGCAGGTTGGTCCTTGACCACCGCCGGCGTGGCCGCCTCAATGGCGGAGACGCAGGTGTCGATGTACCCCTCGTATTCCTCCTGAGCCTGGTGGAGGTCCGTCTCGAGGACGGCGCGGCGGGTCTCGGTCCTCGTGGTCGGCAGCGATTCTCCGTCCTCGATGGCTTCGGACTTCTGCGAGGCGGTGAACTCCGTGGGGGGCAGCGCGTTGTACTCGTCGACCCGCTCCCTGAGCCGCTGGTGCGTTGTCTTGAACCCGACGATTGCGTCACCGTAGGCGTCCATGGCGGACTCGATGTCATCGATGCCGTCTACCACGGCAGCACCGAGGGGCTCCACCATGTCCCGCAGGGCCGTGAGGGTGGTCGCCATGTCCGGTTCGGGGATCTGGAAATTCTCGGGCAGGGTGCCCCACGTGGTGTTGGTCTCCACGTAGGCATCGTCCATCGTGGTCCCGTGTGTGGTGTACTCCTTGGCTGCCGTCTTGACGGCCTCCCCGTCCGGCAGCGGGTCCGGGAGGAACGATGTGAACATGATGCCAGCGTGAGTGGGTCCTAGGGCCGTGGTCACCAGGAGGTCTCCTCTTTGCCTTGGTCGCCGGTGGAGTCGGTGGCGCTGTAATCCGGGACGTTGTCGTACTTGGTTGCCTCGTAGCCCATGTCCTCGACAGCCGTGGCCTTCGCATCGTCCTCCATGGAGGAGTCCGCGTTGTCATAGATGTTGATGACGTTGTCCGTCGTGGAGAAGATGTTGTCCGCAGTGCTGATCATGGTCACCACGAAGGGGCGTTGGAAGTTCGTATAGGAGTCCTTCAACGCCTTGGTGATCTTGTCCTCGTCCGCCGCCGAGGCCACGGCATCGCCGGTGGCCTCGAGCTTGTTCTCCATGCCGTCGAGGTCCTGGAACCGGCCGCGTGCCGACTCGACGATCGCGCGCGCGGGATCCGCGCTGATCTCGTAGTCACTGAATCCCACTGCGAAGTCCTACCCTGTGGTGGTGGCCCGGGCCGCGGTCGGCCTCGATTCTCCCGCCCACCATTACACCGCGTTCGCAAGTCCGGTGCGATGGGGAGAACTCCCCATGTGGACAACCACTCGGCGCAGGGCTCAGCTCGCCCGGCCCAGCTGCCGGACCGGCAGCCAGCGGCGCACCATCCGGTGGTTCGCGATCACGGCGGCCTCGGTCTCCCCGTCCTCCAGGGCCTCGATCGCGGTGCGGACGTCGAAGGGGGAATCGTCCGGCCACACGAGCCGGGCCAGCCCGCCGTAGTCCAGCTCCACGCGGGAATCCGGGTGGAAGGACTCCAGCCAGGACACCAGGACGGTCACATCGTTCAGCAGGTCCATGTCCGGGGCGTGCAGGGAGAGCACGACGGCGGCGTGCCGGGCCCGCTCCAGGGCCAGTTCCAGCGGCACGGTGAGGCGCACGGACTCGGGGGAGTCCGGGTCCCCGATCACGGTCACCTCATCGTCCTCGTGCACCAGCGCGAACCAGCTGGCGGGGACGCCCCACACTGCAGTGCGGGTGTGGACCTGGTGCAGGGCCTCGGCGTCGCCGAACTCCAGCCGGTCCGCCAGCCGCTCGATGTTGGCCTGCCGGGCCGCCTCCGGGACGAGCAGGGTGAAGATCTGCGGGCGCATCGAGTCAGCCAGCTGCTCGGCCGCGAGTTCGCTCCGCAGGGCCATCTCATCCGGGCAGAAGTACTCGGAGACCGGGGCCTCGCCGTCGGCCACGGGGACCCGGAGCACCCGGACCAGGTCACGGCCGTGCGGGAACGGGTCGGTGACGTCGCGCAGCAGCCGGCGCTGGGCGCGGCCAGCGGCCTCCTGCTCGGCCTCCGCGCGTGTGCGGCGGCTGGCGCGCTGGTACTCGGCCTGGACGGCGTCGGGAAAGGCCGCGAGGGGCTGGTAGACGCGCAGCTCGGACTGGTACTCCATGGCGTTCCGGCTCAGGGGCCGAAGTCCACGACCACGGGGGCGTGGTCCGAGGCGCCCTTGCCCTTGCGCTCCTCGCGGTCGATCCAGGCGTCCGTGACGGAGTCGGCGAGAGCCGGGGAGGCCAGGACGAAGTCGATGCGCATGCCCTCCTTCTTGGGGAAGCGCAACTGCGTGTAGTCCCAGTAGGTGTAGACCCCGGGTCCCGGGTGGCGCGGGCGGACGACGTCCTGGAACCCGGCCTCCTCGAAGGCGTGGAAGGCGGCGCGCTCCGGTGCGGACACGTGTGTCAGACCCTGGTCCCGGAAGAACTGGATGTCCCAGACGTCCTCGTCCTGCGGGGCGATGTTCCAGTCCCCGGTCAGGGCCAAGCGCAGGTTCGGGTCCGCGGCGAGGTCCGCGGCGGCCTGCTCCTTGAGGACGTGGAGCCACTGCAGTTTGTAGGGCATGTGCTCGTCCTCGAGGGCGCGGCCGTTGGGGACGTAGAGGGACCACAGGCGTACCGCATCCGCCCCGGTGCCCACGGTCGCCGCGATGGCGCGGGCCTCCTGGACCGGATCCAGGCCGCCCTTGCCGAAGGCGGGCTGGCCGGAGAAGGTGCGTTCGACGTCCGCCAGGCCCACGCGGGAGGCGATGGCCACCCCGTTCCACTGGGAGAAGCCGAAGTGGGCCACCTCGTAGTCCATGCGCTCGAAGAGCTCCCACGGGAAGTTCTCGTCCTTGCACTTGGTCTCCTGGATGGCCAGGACATCCACGTCGGTGCGTTCGAGCCAGGACTCGACGCGGTCGGCTCGGGCACGGAGGGAGTTCACATTCCAGGTCGCGATCTTCACCTGGCCAGCCTAACGAACCGGGGGCAGAAGGATTTCAGTCGATTTCGGGTGGGTGCTCGCGTCGACCGCCCACCCGAACTCAACTGAAAGCGGGGGTGGACAGGCCGTAGGCAGGTTGCTAGGTTAGTTACATAACTAATGAACCAATGGACCTGGCCGGCTGTAGCGGTCGGTTCTGACCCCAGGAATGGAGCGCCGCATGGAGATGGACGCCACGCAGCCGATCTTCCGCCAGCTGGCGCTCCGGATCGAGCAGGGGATCGTGGACGGAACCTACCCGGAGGAGACGCAGGTGCCCTCCACCACCGAGTTCTCCGCGTTCCTGCGCATCAATCCGGCCACCGCCAACAAGGGGATCAACCTGCTGGTGGACACGGGGATCCTCTACAAGAAACGGGGCATCGGCATGTTCGTGGCGCCCGGTGCCCGGCAGCAGCTGCTGGGCACCCGCCGCGAGGCCTTCACCCGGCAGTACATCCACCCGTTGCTCACCGAGGCGGCCCGGTTGGAGATCACCCCGGAGGACCTGTCCGAGATGATCCGCAGTACCGCCGCCGATCTCACGACCACCGCAGACACCACCCGATCATCCCTGTAGGGGGAATCATGCACGTCACTCCCAACACCGTTCCCGAGACCGCTCCCGGCGGCATCAACCACACCGCACGCGACGCCCCATCCGGAACCACGCCCGGAACCTCGTCCGGCACCATGTCCGGCACGGCGGCCGCGTCCTTCCGGGCCGAGCCCGGCACAGGCGCCGGCACCGGCCATGCCGCCGACGCCCTGAGCCACGAGGCCAGGCCGCTGCCGGCCGGGCAGCCGATCAACCCCGAGGCCGTGATCAGCGTGCGCGGGCTGCGGAAGTCCTTCGGCCGCAAGGAGATCCTGCACGGGCTCGACTTCGATATCCCCGCCAACTCCATCTGCGGCCTGCTCGGCCGCAACGGCGCCGGCAAGACCACCGCCCTGTCCATCCTCTCCGGCCAGGACCGGGCCAGCAACGGGGAGGTCTCGGTGATGGGACGGCAACCCTTCGAGGACATCGAGACGGCCTCCCACCTGTGCTTCGCCCGGGAGAACCAGAAGTACCCGGAGTCCTTCAAGGCCGGGCACGTGCTGAAGTCCGCCCCCTGGTTCTTCGAGAGCTGGGACCAGAGCTTCGCCGAACGACTGGTGAGGATGTTCCGGCTTCCAGTGGAGACCAAGATCCAGAAGCTCTCCCGCGGGCAGCTGTCCTCGGTCGCCATCGTCGTCGGCCTCGCCTCCCGGGCCCCGCTGACCTTCTTCGACGAGCCCTACCTCGGCCTGGACGCCACGGCCCGCCAGCTGTTCTACGACGTGATGCTGCAGGACTACCTGGAGCACCCCCGCACCATCATCATGTCCACCCACCTCATCGACGAGGCCGCGGACCTGCTGGAGAAGGTCCTGGTGATCGACGACGGCCGGATCCTGATGGACGCCGACGCGGACTCGGCGCGCAGCGCCGCCTTCTCCCTCTCCGGCCCGGCGGCCGCCGTCGGGCAGCTCACGGAGGGCAGGAGCATCCTGCACTCCCGCCGGATCGGCGGCCTGTCCTCCGTCACCCTGGCCGGACAGCCCGACGCCGGCCTGGCCGCCGCCGCGGCCGAGCAGCACCTGGAGATCGGTCCGGTCGGACTCCAAGACCTGGTGGCCGCGATCGGCTCGCGGCCCACCGACACCGTGGGCGAGCCCGCCACCGAATCCCCGAAGGAGTCACGATGAGCACCGCAACCCTGACCCAGGCCGGGCCCGCTCCGGCCGCCACCGCCCACGGCGGGATGAACCCCGTGCTGCGGATCGTCCGGCTGCACTTCGTGGACCGCATGCAGATGGTCTGGGTGCCGATCATCATGCTGGCCGCCGTGGCCGCCGTGTGCGTGGTCATCTTCCTGCTGCTGGTGGCCCTGACGCCGGCCACGGCAGAAGAGCTCGCCGACGGCTTCCGCTACAACCAGGCGGCACTGTGGTCCTGGCCGGGCTTCATCGTGACGATCGGCGTCTACGCCTACGCCCGGACCATGCCCTTCGCCATCGGCATGATGGGATCCACCCGCCGGCACTACTGGGCCGGCACCGCCCTGTGGATCGTGGTGCAGTCCGCCTTCCTGTCCGCCCTGATGGGGGCCTTCCTGCTACTGGAGCAGGCCACCGGCCACTGGTTCACGGGAGCGCGCATGTTCGACGTCTACGCGCTCGGCGACGGTGACCTGGGGGCCGCCCTGCTCATCAGCTTCGCGATCACCCTGGCGTGCCTCTCGGTCGGGGCCGGACTGGCCGCCGTCTACCTGCGGTGGGGCCAGTACGGCGTGATGGCCGGGATCGCCGGGCTGCTGGTGGTCATCCTCGGGGCGCTGGCCCTGGTGCTGGGCACCGGGATGGACTTCATGACGTTCTTCTCGACGAACCTCATCGCCAAGATCTCCGGCCTGCTGATCGTGATCGCCGTCCTCGCCAACGGGGTGTCCTGGCTGGTGATGCGCAAGGTTCCCGTGGGGCGTTAGGCCCGGGCGAACCTCAGCCGCGCCACCAGCCGTCCAGGATCGTCACCGGTGTGGTGCGCTTGTGCCGGGAGCGCAGGTAGATCGATTCCAGCTTCTGGGCGGCCTCGTCCGGGATGGCGCGGCCCTCGAGGTAATCGTCGATCGTGTCATAGTCCAGGCCGAGCTCGGCCTCGTCGGTCTGGCCCGGCTTGCCGTCCAGCAGGTCCGCCGTGGGCACCTTGGCCCACAGCCTCTCGGCCGCTCCGAGGTGCTGGAGCAGCGAACGGTTCTGGCGCTTGTTCAAACCGAACAGCGGCAGCACGTCCGCGCCGCCGTCGCCGTACTTGGTGAAGAATCCGGTCACGGACTCCGCGGCCTGGTCCGTGCCGATCACCAGGAGGCCACGGCCCCCGGCGATCGCATACTGGGCGACCATGCGCACGCGCGCCTTGACATTGCCCTTGTTGAAGTCGGAGATCGGTTCACCGATGGCGGAGGCGAACTCGGACTCGAACCCGTCCACGGCGGCGGCGATGTCATAGGTGACCTCGCGGTCGGCGCCGATGAAGCCCAGGGCGGCCCGGGCATCGTCCTCGTCATGCTGCACGTTGTAGGGCAGGCGGACCGCGATGAACTCGGCCTGTTCGCCCTCGGCCCGGAGCCCTTCGACGGCCAACTGCGCCAAGCGGCCCGCCAGGGTGGAGTCCAGACCTCCGGAGATGCCGAGGACGAATCCCTGGGCACCGGAGGACCGCAGATAGTCCTGGAGGAAGGTCACGCGTCTGGCCGCCTCGGCGGCCGGATCGATCTCGGGGCTGACGCCCATCTCGGCGATGATCTCTCGCTGCAGTTCACGCATGGGGCCAGCCTAGGCGCATGGATGTTTCAGGCATGTTCCCAACCGAGGTTCCTGGCCATGGTCTTCAGTGCCTGGACCACCATCTGGTACTGGCTGTCATCGAACCCCTCAGTGATCTCCGCCCGCAGTTCCTCCACCACGGCGGCCACGCGCTCGCCGGACGTGCGTCCCGTGCTGGTCAGGGTGTACATCCCGCCCTCAGCCACCAGCCAGCCCGACTCGACGAGCTCGTCCAGATGCTCCTCGACCGTCCGTGGCCCCTCCTCGGTGGTGGCCGCGGCGGGCGCCAGTGACTGGCTGAGTTCCTCGGTGGTCTGGGGCCGGGCCGTCAGGGTGTTCATCAGCTGCCACTGTGCGCGGGTGAGCCCGTGTTCGGCGAGGGACTCGTTGACGCGCGTGGTCAGCAGGGTGTCCACCAGGTTGATCCAGTAGCTGAGCATCTGTTCGGTGGGGTTGCCCGACGGGGCCTCCCGGTCAATGGGGTCACTCATGGCACCACCCTAGGAGTGCGCTGCCGGAGAATCCAGAGTCGGGGAATCTAGGATGGAGTCCATGACGACTCAGACCCAGGACCGTGCCCGCTTGCTGGAACTCATCAAGGAGCTGGCCGTGGTGCGCGGAAGGGTCACCCTCTCCTCCGGCAAGGAGGCCGACTACTACATCGACCTGCGCCGCATCACCCTCCACCACGAGGCCGCCCCGCTGGTGGGACGGGTCATGCTGAACCTGTTGGACCAGGCCGGCGTCGAGGCCCAGGCCGTCGGCGGCCTGACCATGGGCGCGGACCCCGTCGGCACCGCCATGCTCCACGAGGCCGGCCGCCAGGGCCGGGACCTGGACGCCTTCGTGGTCCGCAAGGCGCAGAAGTCCTACGGCATGGGCCGTCAGGTGGAGGGACCGTCCGTGGAAGGACGCCCCGTCGTCGTCCTCGAGGACACCTCCACCACCGGAGGGTCGGCGCTGACCGCCGTCGAGGGAGTCCGCCAGGCCGGCGGCCTGGTGCAGGCCGTGGCCGTGATCGTGGACCGGGACACCGGCGCCGCCGAACGCATCGAGGAGGAGGCCGGGGTGCAGTACCTGTACGCCTTCGGCAAGGACGAGCTCGGCCTCGACTGACCCCGGTTACGAGCACGACACGCGTCGACTGCACCGGCGCGTTTCGACGTCGGGCGTGATCGTAACCTGGGATGTCGGGTCGTGGCGGAGGCTGGCGGGCTACAGCCAGTCGTTCTTGCGGAACAGGACGAACAGCGTCAGCGCCACGGCGAGCATCAGCCCCAGGGCGAACGGGTAGCCCCACACCCAGTGCAACTCCGGCATGAGGTCGAAGTTCATGCCGTAGATCGAGCCCACCAGCTGCGGGGCGAAGATGATCGCCGCCCAGGACGAGATGCGCTTGACCTGCTCGTTCTGCGCCACGGAGACCTCGGCGAGCTTCTTCGAGGTCAGGGTGGAGTCCA
Source organism: Citricoccus sp. K5 (assembly GCF_902506195.1). Taxonomy (NCBI): domain Bacteria; kingdom Bacillati; phylum Actinomycetota; class Actinomycetes; order Micrococcales; family Micrococcaceae; genus Citricoccus; species Citricoccus sp. K5. The sequence goes on along the minus strand of NZ_LR732817.1, from coordinate 2,985,408 downwards.
GCTCCAGGGCATGCTCGAGCATCGTGCGCATGGAGGCGACGCGGTCGTTGAGCTGCACGCTGTGGTCGTGCACGTCACGCAGCTTGCGGAGTACCTCGACCTTGCCCGGATCCCCCTCCAGGTGCTCGATCAAGGTCTCCAACATGTGAGGCAGGGACCGGATGGCCCGCTGGAATCCCACCACCTCGCGGGAGAGCTCGTAGATGCGGCGGGTCACGTTGCCGTCCCCGGCGAAGATCTCGTCCTCGATCTCGCCGATGTCGTTCTCCAGGCCCTCGGCCACGGGGAAGTAGTCGTCCACCACGGAGTCGAGGATCCCGTGCACCACGGCGGAGGTACCGGCGGAGAGAAGTTCCGGCCGTTGCTCCTCCAGGTGTCGCCGGACCCGGGCGAGGTCCGGGACCTCCGAATGGCGGACCGTGACCACGAAGTCGCTGCCCACGAACACGTTGAGCTCGCCGAACTCCACCGTCTCCGACTCGTCCAGGTACCGAGCGGGGATCAACACAAAGAAGCGGTCATCGTCATAGCGCTCGAGCTTGGCCCGCTGCCCGCCCACCAGGGCATCCTCCACCGCCAGCTCGTGCAGGTTGAGCTCGTGCGCCACCTCCTGCAGCTCCGCCTCATCCGGCCGGTACAGCCCCACCCACGCCATCCCGCCGAGCCGTTTGCACTGCTCGAAAGTCTCCTGCAGCGTGGTGGGCGCCAGGATGCGCTGGCCGTCCTTGTAGATGGCGTTGTCGACGATGGTCACGGGTCCATTGTGCTCTGCATTTCCCATCACGAAAGCGCCAACTGTCTAGTCGTCCCGGTGTGTCTCGACAGGTAGCGCGGCCGTGATGAATGGCTGGGCGGGCTACCGTGGTGTCCATGAGCGAAACCGGTGTGTTCAAGCCCGCAGAATCCGTTGTGACCGCCCCCTTGGCCGCCCTCGGGCTCGTCGGCGGCTACCTCACCGCCCGCGAGACCGGGGTCCGCGCCCTCGGCGGCGTGGTCCTGGCCGCGGCCGGTGCCTACGCCGGCCGCACGTGGGCCGCCAAGGGCGGTGCCGCCACCACCGTCGCGCTGTCCGCGTTGTACATCGGCGGCTTCGGTGCCTCCCACCCGCTCGCCAAGAAGATCGGCCCGTGGCCGGCTGTCCTGACCGTGGCGGGGGCCTCCGCGCTCGCCTCCTGGGCGCTCGTCGACCGCCTCAAGTGACGCCCGACGCCGGCCCGGCCGCCCCGGGTGCGCCGGTTCCGGACGCACCCGAGCGTGAGGTGGGCGTGGGCCCCTGGGAGGGCGACTGGCCCACGGGGGAGCACTGGGACCCCGAGCTGCTGCGGGCCGGCGACCGGCGCAATGTGGCGGACCACTACCGGTACTGGACGCTCGAGGCGATCGTGGCGGACCTGGACACCAAGCGGCATCCGTTCCACGTGGCGATCGAGAACTGGCAGCACGACCTGAACATCGGCACCGTGGTGCGCACCGCCAACGCGTTCAACGCGGCGGGGGTGCACATCATCGGCCGGCGCCGCTGGAACCGGCGCGGGGCCATGGTCACGGACCGCTATCTGCACGTGCACCACCACCCCACCGTGGAGGACTTCACGGACTGGGCCGCGTCCGAGGGGCTGGCCGTGATCGGCATCGACATCTTCCCGGACTCCGTGCCCTTGGAGACGTTCCCGCTGCCCGAGCGGTGCGTGCTGGTCTTCGGGCAGGAGGGGCCGGGGCTCTCCGAGGAGGTCCATGCGGCGGCCGAGGCCACGCTGTCCATCGCACAGTACGGATCCACCCGGTCCATCAATGCAGCCTCCGCCGCCGGCATCGCCATGCACGCCTGGATCCGCCAGCAGGTCTTCGGCCAGCGCCCCTGACGGGGCGTGGGCCCGGGCGGGTCCGGGGCCTTGGGTGACCAGCGCGGTTGACTAGGATGGGCCATGGACAGGGTCACCCGATACCTATCGATGTCAAGGAGCCGCAATGCCCATCGCCTCACCGGACAAGTACGCCGAAATGATCGACTCCGCCAAGAAGGGCGGCTATGCCTACCCGGCCATCAACGTCACGAGCTCCCAGACGCTGAACGCCGCGATCCGTGGCTTCGCCGAGGCCGGCTCGGACGGCATCATCCAGGCCTCCACGGGTGGCGCGGCCTACTTCTCCGGCTCTTCCGTCAAGGACATGGTCACCGGTTCGCTGGCCATGGTGGCCTTCGCCCGCGAGGTGGCCAAGCAGTACGACGTCAACATCGCCCTGCACACGGACCACTGCCCGAAGGACAAGCTGGACGGCTTCGTCATGCCGCTGCTGGACGCCTCCGAAGCCGAGGTCAAGGCCGGCCGTGACCCGTTCTTCAACTCGCACATGTGGGACGGTTCGGCCGAGACCCTCGAGGAGAACCTGCGCATCGGCCGCGAGCTGCTGGCCCGCACCCACGCCAACCGGCAGATCCTCGAGGTGGAGATCGGCGTGGTCGGCGGCGAGGAGGACGGCGTGGCGCACGAGATCAATGACAAGCTCTACACCTCCGTGGCGGACGGCCTGGCCACCATCGAGGCCCTCGGCGCCGGCGAGAACGGCCGCTACATCACGGCCCTGACCTTCGGCAACGTCCACGGCGTCTACAAGCCCGGCGGAGTGACGCTGCGCCCGGAGATCCTGGACGAGATCCAGCGTGAGGTCGGCGCCAGCATCGGCAAGGACCGGCCCTTCGACCTCGTCTTCCACGGCGGCTCCGGCTCCACCTCCCAGGAGATCTCGGACGCGGTGTCCTACGGCGTCATCAAGATGAATGTGGACACGGACACGCAGTATGCCTTCACCCGCCCCGTGGTGACCCACATGTTCCAGAACTACGACGGTGTCCTGAAGGTCGACGGCGAAGTCGGCAACAAGAAGCTGTACGACCCGCGCAACTGGGGTGCCAAGGCCGAGGAGTCCATGGCCGCCCGCGTGGGGCAGGCCTGCCAGGAACTCGGCTCCGCCGGCAAGTCCATCAAATAATCCATCACGACGCCGGCCGGTCGCGTTCCGCAGCGGATGCCCCGGCCGCCGTCCTTGAGAAGGAGAAGCCCATGCCCTGGTTCGCATGGATCGCCATCATCGCCATCCTCGTCTGGGGCGGCCTCATGGTGTTCAGCATGGTGACCGGCAAGGCCATTCCGGGCTCGGACAACGAGTCCAACCCGAAGGAACTCGAGAGCCTCAAGAAGCGCATCGAGGCCCTGGAATCGGGGCAGGTCAGACCCGAGGTCGAGCGCCGCATCGACCGCCTCGAGGCCCGCGTGGAGAAGCGGGAACTGCGGGACAACGAGCATGAGGCCTGGGAGCGCAAAGCCAAGGAGCTGGGCCTCGGGGACGAGTGACCTGACTGGCCTGGTCAGCGCAGGGAGCGGCGCACAGCGCTGCTGATCAGGTCGACCAGGGCTGAGAGCACCACCAGGGCCAGGATGGTCCCGCTCATGCCGCCGTAGTCGAAGGAGACCCGCTGATCCTCCAGGAGCCGCCCCAGACCGCCGGCCCCCACGACGCCGACCACGACCGTCTCCCGCATGGCCACCTCCCAGCGGTACAGCCCATAGGACAGGAACCGCCCTCCGGCCTGGGGAACGATCCCGTAGCTGAAGGCACTGAGCGGCGGGGCGCCGGCCGCGATGAGATGGTCGTGGGAGCGCCGGTCGAGGTTCTCCACCACCTCGGCGCACAACCGCCCCAGGATTCCGAAGTTGTAGGCGGCCAACGCCAGTGCCCCGGGCAACGGCCCCGGCAGGAACAGGAACAGGAACAGAAGGGCCCAGACCGGCGGCGGCAGGGACCGGGTGAACAACAGCAGCCAGCGGGCCGCCGCCCCGGCCAGCCGTCGGGCGGCACTGACGCCGGCGCCCCTGTTGCGGGCCGCCACGAAGGCCACGCCCACGGCCGCCACGCCGGCGATCGTGCCCGCCACGAGGGACATCTGCAGCGTCTCGAGCGCGTCCTCGAGCAACCGGGACCACCCGCCGTCGGGCAGTGCCGGGGGCAGCAGATCATCCACCAGGCCGGCGAACAGGCCGGCGGTCCGCTCCGTGAACACCCGGGACAGGTCCGGCCCGAGGTGCACGAGCGCGGCGATGGCCAGGACGGCCGTGATCAATACCGTCCCGCCGGTGCGCCAGCGCCCGCCAGCACGACGGAGGCCGGATCCCCACCGGTCCACCACGGCTCCCAGCAACACCATGGTGAAGATCAGCGTCCAGACCTCGCCATGACGAGAGCCGGCGAAGCTCAGGACCAGTTCGAAGCCGAGGCCACCGGCACCCACCATGCCGAGGATCACGGCGGAGCGGACGGCGCACTCGAACCGGTAGAAGGCATACGAGGCCAGGTCCGGCAGGGCGACCGGTGCCACGGCGTAGAGCAACGCGGTCCCGCGCCGGGCACCGGATGCCCGCAGCGCCTCGAAGGGGCCGCGGGCGGACTCGTCGATGATCTCGGCGTAGACCTTGGCCGTGATGGCCCCGAACGGGATCGCGATCGCCAGCACCCCCACCAGTGGATCCCGGCCCAGCACGCTGAGCAGCAGCAGGGCCCAGACGGCCTCGTGGATGCCCCGCGGCAGAGCCAAACCGAGCCGGGTGACCAGCCATCCGGCCCGGCGAGCTGTGCGGCTGGCCAGTGACCGGCCGCGGGACGGCGAGCCGGCCGCCCACCAGGTCTCCGAGGTGAGCACCCCGACCACCAGGCCCCCGGCCACGGCCAGCAGCGTTCCCAGGATCGCGAAGGAGAGCGTGGTCAGGGTCGCCTCGCCGATGCGGACCAGGAAGTCTGCCGAGAGGTCCGGGGCGAGCGCCGCGGCGAAGAATTCCGCGAACATCGGCCAGCCCCGGGTGTTGACCAGGGCGCCGTCTTCGATCAGCCAGCTGCCCACGGACCACACGAGGACGAGCACCCAGGCGACGGCCCACATCCGCCCACCGCCGCGCAGTCGCCACCGGGCGCGCCGGTCAGGTCGCTGGCTGGGTTGCTGGCCGGGTTGCAGACCGGACTGGCGGCCGGGATGCCGGCCGGGCCCCTCCAGTCGTGTCAGGGCCGTCAGGCCGCTGGGGCTCACCGGTCGGGTTCCAGCTCGTAGAGGCGCGCCCGGGCCTGCGCATCCACCTCGGCGGTGGGGAGATCGAGGACCACGCGGCCTTGACGCAGTCCCACCACGCGATCGCAGTGCCGCACGGCGAGGTCGAAGTCGTGCAGGCTCACCAGCAGGGTCCGGCGCGGCCGGTCCAGGCTGAGTACTCCGCAGAGCAGGCCCATCACCTCGTCGGCGCGAGCCGGGTCCAGGCTGGAGACCGGTTCGTCGGCGAGGACGAGGTCTGGATCCTGCACCAGGACCCGGGCCAGCGCCACCCGCTGCTGCTCCCCGCCGGAGAGCCGGTCGGTGCGCTGGTACAGGTGCCCTGCGATGCCCACCCGGTCCAGGGCCTCGCGGGCCTCGTCCACCTGGAGTGGGCGGACCAGGGAGCGCAGGGCCCGCCACCGTCCCCAGCTGCCCAGGTGACCGGCGTTGACGTTGTGCACCACCCGCAGCGGTCCCACGAGGTTGAGCTGCTGGTGCACGGAGCCGATCCTGCTCCGCAACGCCCTCAACCCACGGGCGGAGGCGCGGGCGGGGTCCGTGCCCAGGACGTGGATCTGACCGGAGGTGGGGGCGACGGTGCCGTTGCACAGTCCCAGCAGAGTCGTCTTGCCCGCGCCGCTGGGCCCCACCAGGGCCACCCGTTCGCCGGGCTGGATCCGGAGGGTGATCTTGTCCAGGGCGGAACGGCTCCCGTAGGACACCGTGACGTCCTGCAGAGCCACGGCGGGGGCCGGTTCCGTGCTCGGGTCAGTCATGCGTCATCGGATCAGGCCGAGCGTGCGGCCGATCTCCTCGATCCGCTCGTGGTCGGAGGCCTCCGCCGGGACGATCGCCTCCGCACCGTAGGCCTCGAGAAGCGCCGCCTCCTCGGTGTCGGAGCCGTCGAGGTCCATGAGGGCCTGCCGCAGGTCCTCGGTGAAACCGTCCCCCAGCCGCTCGTCCACACCGGGGGAACCGATCCAGTGGTAGTCGGCGTACTCCGGGGTCGTGAAGATCTCCTGGACCTTCTCGGTGTCCACCGTTCCGGCCTCGGTCCGGGACCGCCACACCTGTTCGTTGAGGGCACCGGCCTCGTAGCTGCCGGATTCCACCAGGTCGATGGTCAGGTCGTGGGAGCCGGAGAAGCCGGGCTCGCCGTCGAGGTCGGCGGCCGGGTCCACCCCGGCCTGGTCCAGGAAGTAGGACGGCATGAGGCGCCCGGACGTGGAGGACTCACTGCCGAAGGTGAACCGCGTGTCCGCCAGCTCCGCCAACCCGGCCACGTCGTCGACCGGTTCCAGGCCGGCGTCGCGATGGGCGATGAAGACGCTGCGGAAGCGCTCGTCGATGTCCCGCTGAGCCAGCACTTCTGCCCCCTCGGTGCGAAGCCGTGCCTGGACGCCGGTCAGACCGCCGTAGAAGACCAGGTCGAGGTCCCCGGTGCCGAACAGGCTGACGGAGGCGGCGTAGTCACTGACGGGGACGTACTCCACCTCCACGCCCAGCTCCTCGGCGAGGTAGGCGGCCATTGCCTTCTCGCGCTCGGCGAGGTCGGAGGGGTCCATGTCCGGGATGGCGCTGATGCGCAAAGGGCCTTCCCCGTGCTCCTTGGCAGCAGCGGCACCGTCTGTGCCGGAGCCGGAAGGTTCGGATGTCCCGCCGCAACCGGAGGTTGCCAGTGCCACGGCGAGGCTAAGGCCTGCGACTGACCAGGAAAGACGGCGGTGGGAGGTGCGCATGGTGGCATCCTAGCCAACGGGCCTCGCTGGAATCGGCGCTGATCGGCGGTGACCCGACCCACGGGCCAGGCGGGGTTCCACGGGTAGGGTCGTAGGTGTCCAGTCCTCCTCCGGCGTGGGCCACCGCGACAGTACCGGTGCCGTCCGCCCCCCGGAGCCACCCGCACCAAGGAGCACCATGTCCTCTGACGCGTCGATCGTCGGCAAGAACCTCATGCAGCCCGCCCCCACGCAGCTTCCGGAGGAACCGGGGGTCCTGGCGCGGATCGAGGCGGGCGACCTGCCGGAGGACATCGCCATCCGGTTCCCCAAGTCCTCCCTCGCCTGGGCCCTGATGGCCGAGGACGCCTGGGCCGAGGGGCGCACCATCGATGCCTACGCCTTCGCCCGGGTGGGGTACCACCGTGGCCTGGACTCGCTGCGGGGTGCGGGCTGGCGGGGTGCCGGTCCGGTGCCCTACTCCCACGAGCCGAACCGCGGTTTCCTGCGGTCGCTCTACATGCTCGGCCAGGCTGCCGCCGCCATCGGGGAGGGCGAAGAGGTCCACCGCATCGAGGCCTTCCTGGTGGACGCCGATCCCACGGCCACAGAACAGATCGCCCAGGGCTGAGCCATGGTGCCGAACCCCGCCGTCGGCGCAGGCGGCAGCGACGGCCCCGCAGGGGCTGACACCGTCCTCGTGGGCACCTTCAACACCCCCGGTGCCGATTCTCCCGTCCTGGCCAACGCCGGCGGACTCGTGCGAACCACCGGCTGGCCGGACCCCGCGGACGCGGTGGCCGGTGGCGGCCCGGACGCCCCCTCATGGCTGGTCCGTGGCCGTGCGGGCACGGATTCGGAGGGCAAGCTGTATGCCGCCCTGCACCTGCCCGAGGGCGAGATCGCCGTCCTGTCCCCGTCCGCTGTGCGCGCGCCTTCCCCCGGCAACGACGTCGGCTGGACCACCTCCCAGCGTGTGCCCACCGGTGGCGCGAACACCTGCCATGCGGACCTCAATCCCTCCGGCACCTGGCTGGCTGCAGCCTCTTACGACTCGGGCACCCTGACGGTGGCTCCCGTCCTCGAGGGTGGTCTGCTGGGCCAGCCGGTGGCGGTCCAGGCTCCGGACGGGTCCGGGCCGGTGGCTTCCCGCCAAGAGGCCCCTCACCTGCACTTCGTGCTCTTCCTGGACGACGACCGCCTGCTCGTCACGGACCTGGGCGCCGACCGCCTCCTCGAGTACTCCCTCCAGGACATCGTCCGGAACGGGGCGGGGACCGCTCCCGGGGACACTGCGGGTGTGGACGTGACCGACTGCACGCCATCCTGGGTCCACCTCCTGCCCGCCGGCACCGGTCCCCGCCATCTCGCGCTGTTGCCCCCGTTGCCGGAGGCCGGCATCGATGGACGGCACCTGGCCGTGGTGGGAGAGCTGGACTCGCGGCTGCACGTGCTGGACCTGGACGCCACTGCCGGGGGATTCCGCGAGGTCGCCATCGTGCCCACCCACGCTCAGGACCAGGATCCCGGATCCGCCCAGGACAACCTGCCCTCGCACCTGGTGCTCTCCCCGGACGGTGCGCTGATCTATGTGGCCAACCGCGGCCGCGACACCATCGGGGTGATCCACCGCGCCGGTACCCCCGAACTCATCGCCGAGGTGCCGTGCGGCGGGAACTGGCCGCGCCACCTAGCGCTCGGCCATCCCGGCGGGGCACCCACGCTGCTGGTCGCGCTGGAACGGGGTGACGCCGTCGTGGGGCTTCCTCTGGATGCCGAGGGCATCCCCGGGGAGGCGCGAACCCGGGTCACCGTGCGGCGGCCCGGTTTCGTCCTGCCCCGGGGCTGACCCGTCGGGCCTAACTCGGGCGGTCTATAGTGACAACGGCCGAACGCCCTCGGCGAACTCAGCCCCAGCGCAACCACTGCGTGATGCGCCGTACGAAGGAGTGACGATGCTGTTTCTGGCACGGATGGACGTGACCTTCCCCGAGTCGATGACCGAGGAGACCAAGGCGGATTTCCAGGTCAAGGAGAAGGAGTACTCCGGCAACCTGCAGCGCGAGGGCAGGATGCGGGACATCTGGCGCGTGGTGGGCGAATACGCCAACTACTCCGTCTATGACGTGGCGGACAACGACGAGCTGCACACCATCCTCAGCGGTTTCCCCATGTACCCCTACATGGACATCAAGGTCACTCCGCTGGCGAAGCACCCGAACTCGATCAAGTAGCGCACCGGACCAGCACTAGACTTCTCGATCGTGGCCAAGCTCTACTTCCGCTACGGGGCGATGAACTCCGGAAAGTCGACCGGATTGCTCCAGGCGGCGTTCAACTACGAGGAACGCGGGCAGCGGGTACTGCTGGCCAAGCCCCAGGTGGACTCGAAGGGCGAGGACCAGATCGTCTCCCGGCTGGGCGTCACCCGGAATGCCGACTTCCTGATCCCGCCCGGGGCCGATCTCATGGCGCTGTTCCGCCAGGAGGCCCGCCGGGACGACCCCACCGCCCTCCTCACGCACCTGGACGGCGAGGTCAAGCCCGTCGCCTGCCTGCTCGTGGACGAGGCCCAGTTCCTCGAGCCCGCCCAGGTGGACGACCTGCTGCGGATCGCCGTGCTCGAGGGGGTCCCCGTGATGGCCTACGGCATCCGCACCGACTTCCGCACAGCCTCCTTCCCCGGCTCGGCCCGGCTCATGGAGCTGGCCCACTCCCTCGAGGAGCTCAAGACCATCTGCCGGTGCGGGCGCAAGGCCATCTTCAATACCCGCAAGGTGGTGGACACGGTGACGGGGCACGACGCCGGCCCGGTGGCCGGTGCGCGCGAGTCCCGGCGCGAACGCTTCGTCTTCGAGGGCGACCAGGTGGCGATCGACGGCGTGGAGGTCACCTACGAGTCCCTGTGCGGGGTCTGCTATCTCGAGGAGTCCGGCGGGCGGCTCGGCGCGGAGTGACCGGCCGCGCCGCATGGCTGGGCACGGAGTCTGCTGACGCATGTGGCGTCAGAGGGAGACGATCAGAAGCGTCCCGGCGAACACGAGCCCGGAGGCGATGAGCACCACGGTGGTGTAGCCGAGGATGTCCCGCATCTTCAGCCCGGCGATCGCCAGCAGGGGGATGGCCCAGAACGGCTGGATCATGTTCGTCCACTGATCGCCGTAGGACACGGCCATGATGGTGATCGCGGGGTCCACACCGAGATCGGCGCCGGCTCCGAGCATGATGGGCCCCTGCACCGCGAACTGCCCGCCGCCGGAGGGAACGAAGAAGTTCACCAGGCCGGCGGACAGGAAGGCCAGCATGCCGAACGTCGTGGGATTGGAGATGGCCACGAAGGCGTCGGAGAGGATCTGCACCAGGCCAGACTCGGTCATCATGCCCAGGATGCCCGCATAGAGGGGGAACTGCAGCAGGATCTCCCCCACATTGGACGCGGCGTTCTTGGTCAGGTGGATCAGCTCGAAGGGATTGCGCACCAGCAGCAGGATCAGGGCGAGGAAGGACCAGTTCACGGTGTCCAGGGTGAGCGTGCCGCCCTGGACGAAGTGCAGCACCAGGTAGGCCACCAGCATCAGGCCCAGCAGCAGGGTCGGCAGGCGGCTGGCATCCACGCGATCGGCCGGGGTCACGATCTCCTCCTGGCCGTCATCGGCCTGCTCGCGCGCGTCCTTCGCCAGCTCCACGATCTTGTCACCGCGGCGCGGGGCCACCAGGAACAGGGCCAGGGCCACCACGAGGATCGTCACCACGGCGGCGATCATGTTCCAGGAGGAGAACACGGTTTCACTGATCGGCACGGGCTGTCCGCCGAGGGACTCCATGAGGAAGGAGCCCTCGGTGGCGGCGGTCAGGGGACCGGATGCCGAATAGCCCATGTGCCAGACCACGAAGCCGGCGAAGCCGGCGGCCACCAGCATGGGGAAGTGCAGCTTCAGGCCGCGCTCGCGCCCCTGGTAGGCGACTTCCCGGGCCAGCAGGCCCCCGACCACCAGGCCCAGCCCCCAGGTGACGAGGCTGGCCACGGCGGCCACGGCGAAGACGAACACGTAGGCGGCGAGCTCCGTGCGGGGGACCGAGCCCAGGAAGGCCAGTACGCGCCGGACCGGTCCGGTATTGGCCAGGATGTGCCCGAGCAGCAGGATCAGCGCCATCTGGGTGATGAAGTCGAGCAGCCCGGCCAGACCGTCGCCCCAGTGGACCACGAGGTCGCCGGGGCCGGTGCCGGTCAGGATCAGCGCCAGGATCGCGACGACGAAAGTCAGGACGATCGAGAACACCAGGGCGGACGGGATGAACCGTTCCACCACGTGGTTGACGGGGCGCATGGCGCGGGAGAGCGGGGTTCCTTCCTTGCGCGGCGGCGTTTCGGTGGTTCCCGGGGTGCTGGACATGCCGATGGCTCCTGACGGTGCGGGGCCGGCGCGTTACGGTGCGGTGGTGGCGCTGGGAGGCCCCTAAGCGAATGTGACTGGCACCACCATAGGCAGGCATGGTCTGGGCGCAGTGGAACCTAGCGGCGTTTCACCCCTTAACACCGAGGGCGTCCAGGGGCGAGGATCGGACCATGTTGACCATCGCGGCCCTCGAAGACGACATCGTGGTCCACCTGCCTGCTCCGAGGGTGTGGGAGCTGCTCACGGACTGGGCCGCCGCGCCGGCGTGGCTCCCCGATGTCGAGGAGATGCACGTCAACGGGCCGGCTGGGCCGGGCCAGGAGCTCTCCTATGCGACCGGCGGCCATCAGCGCCAGTACACACTGGCCACCTATGAGCCCGGGCACGGGCTGACCATGGTCTCCGGTGCCGATGACGCGGACGTCCGCGTGGAATACGGCTACCTCCTGCTGCCCGACGCCGGCGCCACCCGGGTGCACCTGCGCATCGCCGTGCGAGCGGCGGAGGAACTACGCGTGGAGGCGCTCGGCCTGGCCGCCGCGCTCGCCGACGCGGACGCCGGACAGCTCGAGTCGCTGCGCGACTACGCGGAGAAGGCGCCCTGAGCGCTCAACCCCACTGTGCCCTCAGCTCAGCTGGGGTGCACGCCCGAAGTGGGCGGCCTGGATGAGGTCTTCCACCAGGGCCAGCAGGAACGAACTCTCCACCGGCCAGAGCAGTACCCGGTCCTGCCCCGTGGCCGGGTCGGGGACCAGACCGACCCGGTATGTGCCGCGCTGAGGGGTGGTGAGCACCGTTGTCTCGGGGAAGCCCTCGGCACCGTCCGCGTCGGCCTCGATCCGCCAGACCCACCACGGCTGGTCCCACAGGGCCGTCAGGGCGGGGTCGGCCCCGGCGGGCGGTGGTGTCGGCCCTGCCAGCCGGGCGTCGTAGGCCGCGGGCGTGATCAGAGCCGGGGTGGGCAGGAGGTTCCACGCAGGGGCGGCCCCCGCCCACGCGAGCAGCCGAGCCGAGAGCTCGGAAAGCGGGACCATGCCCACGTGCAGGTGCTCGGGCCCGGGAGCCTCCCATGGCCCGCCGAGGATCCGTTCGCCGAAGCCCGGCTGCGAGACCATGAGGGCCACATCGGAGAGGCCGAACACCTGGACGAGGTGGTCACCGCCCCCGGCGGTACCCGTCAGGCGCAGGCGGAACGCCGACTCCAGCAGGGTGGCGGAGAGGAGGTCTCCGACCTCGGTCAGGCGGCCGTCCTCCACCAGCCCCGTGGCCTCGAGCTCAGCCGCCGACCCGTCATGCCCCGGCCACCCGAGGCGTCCGTGGCCGGCGGCCCCGAGCTCCTGGAGCCGCTCGACCGCCGCCGGTGTCAGCCAGTCGCCTCCGCGGTCCATGCCGTCAGGGCGTTGCCACGGCGTGAGATCCTCGACGGGGAGGTCGTAGGCCGCCGAGGCAATGGCGTCATACCCGGGTTCGGCCGTGACCGGTGCCGAGGGAGGGGCCATGCCGCCCGGCGCGAGCTCCACGCTGCGGGCCATCGCCTCCAGGTCCGCGGTGAGGAAGAGCCGGTCCTGGACCGCGCAGGTGGTCGATATCTGGACCGCCCAACCGTCCATCAGCACCAGGTGGTCCACGCCGGAGACCAGCCGGCCGTTGTCCGCGCGGTGGAGGTACTCGATCCGCCGGGACTGCAGGGAGGTGTCCGTCTCGACGCCCAGATGCTCCTGTGGCCGGTCCTCGGACCGGCGCTCCCAGCCGCCGACGTCGATGATCCGGCAGGCGCGGAGGGTGGAGGTCAGCCCCGTCAGGGCCTTGACGCTGAACTCGCGGATGCTGCCCTCGAAAGGGTTGGCCGTGACCACGATCGAGGGGCGGAACGTGTCCTCGTCCACCGGGAGAGTGGCGATCAGCTCGATCTCCGGGCGGACCGACTCCGGGACCCAGTGGGGTGCCGGGTAGAACTGCAGGATACCGAGGTAGCCGGTGGTCAGGGCCGGCGCTGAGGGTGTCATGGAGTGCTCTTTCCGGTTCAGAGGAAGGTCCGTGGTCAGGGGCCGTCGGGGCCGCGCAGCGGGGTGTCATACCGACCGCCGCGGTCCACCCAGTCCCGATGCCAGGCAGGGGTGAGGAAGCGAGGCCACCAGAAGTTGAGGACGATCCCGATCACCAAGCAGGGAAACAAGATCCAAAACCCGGGAGGGGCGACCGGCAGGACTGGCAGGAAGTGCTCGTACCAGTTATTGACCCACAACACGACCCAGGTGATCCCGATCCACCCGATGTGCAGGGGGAACATGTTGTACCGCGTGGTGGACCAGGTGGACTTCGGCTGCCGGGCCCAGTTGCGGTATCTGCCAGTCCACGCCAGCCAACCCGGAATGAGGCCGGCCAGTCCGGGGATCACCGTGATGGCGAGGAAGAACAGGTGTTCCTGCAGGGGGGTCATCCGGCTCCTCGGTTCGGTTCCGTCCACCGTATCCGCTGGGGGACCACGGGACCGAACTCAGTCGAAGGGGTTGAGGGAGGACAGGAACGCCTTGCCGGCGGCAGCACCCTTCTCCAGTACATTGCCGTCCGTGTGCCGGAACTCGTTGATGGCCTGACCCACGCTGTTGCCCACCTTCCCGCCGACGAAGCCACCGATGAAGTTGCCGGCCACGCCGCCGATCGCGGCACCCACGCCGGGGATGGGGATGAGGGCTTGACCCACGGCCGCCCCGGCGACCTGCCCCACGCGGGCCCCGACGAGGGCGCCCGCCGTCTCGGCTCCCGCCACGACCCCGGCATCCACGGCGGCCGTCCGGTGGTGCTCGGCCTCGCTCGCGTCCGGATTGCGCATCAGTGACTCGTTGTACGAGCTGCCGTACTCGCCGGTGAAGGTCAGCGCCGCGCCGCCGACCAGCAGGGTGCGCCCGAGCGCGGGGTTTCCGGCGATCCGCTCGACGGTGCGCAGGCGGCTCGTCAGGGCCGTGACCGAGGTCGGAGTCCCGCTGGGGGGCCGACCGGTCCCGGAGGTGAGCTGCACGCGGAAGGTGCCCCGGCCGCCGTCGACGTTCAGCTTGGTGTTCTTCAGGAAGGGGTAGCGGGCCACCAGGGCGCCGAGCGGGGTCTTCGGGTCGAGGCCGCGCAGCATGGCGCCAGAGGTGTTGTTGCTCAAGCGGTTTCCGCCTGTGGCGGCGTCATTGAGCCGGTTGAGGTAGCTCTGGGGGACGCCGAGCTGTCCCAGGGTGGCCGAGGAGAGTCGGGAGGTCTGCCAGTTTCCGGGCTTGCCCGTCAGGGTCTGGTAGTGCTGGGCGTCGAACTGGAAGTAGAGCTTGCCGTCCCGGGTGCGCAGGCTCAGTGCGCCGGCGCCGCCGGACGCCGCGGTGTTCTGGGAGGCGCCGATGGCCAGCATGGCGTCGGAGAGGTTCGCGTTGACGGTCACGCCGGAGGTGGGGTTGAGACCTTTGAGGGCGTTGGCGCAGGTCTGGACCGCGGTGTCATAGTCCTCGGCCACGGCGTCCACGCGGGTCTGGATGCCGGCGCCGGCATCGGCGTAGTCGTCCGGGCGGTCGGCCTCCGGCATCGTGTTGTGCGTGGCCGCGTCGGCCTTGGCATTTGTATACCGGTTCCGAAGCCCCTCGATGTCCTCGGAGAAGTCCTCCAGGGCCGTGGCGGCCTCGTCCGTCAGCGTCTCATAGGCGTCCGCGTACGGCTTCATCACGTCCACGAACGCCGTGTACACACGTTCGCTGTGGGGTGTGATCAGGCGCCCGTCGCTGAGTTGGGTCCAGATCTGGGCCGCATCCGCGTAGTGACCGCTGACCGTGGTCCCCAGGGAGCGGACGTTCCTCGCCGCGGGGTCGATCGTCCCGGACGAGGGCAATCGGGTGGGCAGTTGGCTGGTGTCGACGGCCATGATTATCCCTCCGCCTGGGGTCCTGCGGCCGGGGCCTCGGGGATGGTGTAGATGTCCTCCTCGGCGTCGGCAGCCATGGTCAGATCGGCGTTCACGATCGCGTTGATGAGCTCGGATGTCGAGGAGCAGATGTTGCTCCCTGAGCCGGCCACGGCCTGGAGGAGGGGGTCGGCTACCTGTTGCAGCAGGTCGTCGATCGCCGAGCCGATCTCCAGATGGTCGCACGCCGTGGCGGCGGATTCGAAGCGGGTGGTCATGGTGGGGGCGAACTCGACGATCTCATCGATCTCCGACGTGGCCGTGCGCACGGTGGACCGCGCCGGCTCCTCGTCGACGTGCCAGTTCGTCATGAGATCTCCCCGCTCCAGAGTCCTGGGAACCCTGTTGGTTCCGCCGACAGCCTAGGCGGACGGCGGAGGCCGGGCGATGGGCAGAACTCCCCATGGGCACTGACTGGTAAACTCCGGTTGTAAGGCCCTCGTGTGATGCACCGCACGGCAGAGAACCGTGGGAGCGGTCACCGGGGGCGTTTTCCATGTCGAGGGCCGGACGGGACCGCCGCAAGAACGGTTGCCGTGACCTGCTCAGGAGAGATGCATTCATGCCAGCAATCGCGATCGTCGGCGCCCAGTGGGGCGACGAGGGCAAGGGTAAGGCCACCGATCTGCTGGGCGGCCGCGTGGACTACGTGGTCAAGCCCAACGGCGGCAACAATGCCGGACACACCGTCGTCGTCGGCGGTGAGAAGTTCGAGCTCAAGCTGCTGCCGGCTGGCATCCTGTCTCCGAACGCCGTCCCGGTGATCGGCAACGGCGTGGTGGTCAACCTCGAGGCCCTGTTCGAGGAGATCGACGGACTCGAGGCCCGTGGCCAGCGCTGCGACCACCTGAAGATCTCTGCCAATGCGCACCTGGTGGCCCCGTACCACCAGACCATGGACAAGGTCACCGAGCGCTTCCTCGGCAAGCGCGCCATCGGCACCACCGGCCGCGGCATCGGCCCCACCTACATGGACAAGGTCGGCCGTCTCGGCGTGCGCGTCCAGGACATCTTCGACGAGTCGATCCTGCGCCAGAAGATCGAGGGCGCCCTGCGCCAGAAGAACGAGCTGCTGGTCAAGCTGTACAACCGCCGGGCGATCACCGTGGACGAGATCGCCGAGTACTTCCTGTCCTACGCGGAGCGGCTGCGTCCCATGGTCGTGGACTCCACGATCCTGCTCAACGACGCCCTCGACGAGGGCAAGGTCGTCCTGATGGAAGGCGGCCAGGCCACCTACCTGGACGTGGACCACGGCACCTACCCGTTCGTGACGTCCTCCAACCCGACCGCCGGTGGCGCCTCCGTGGGCGCGGGCATCGGCCCCACCCGCTTCACCCGCACCATCGGCATCGTCAAGGCCTACACCACCCGGGTGGGGGCCGGCCCGTTCCCCACCGAACTCTTCGACGAGGACGGCATGGGCACGCGCCTGCGCACCGTGGGCGGCGAGTTCGGCGTGAACACCGGACGCCCGCGCCGCACCGGCTGGTATGACGCGGTGATGGCCCGCTACGCCACCCGCATCAACGGCTTCACCGACTACTTCCTGACCAAGCTGGACGTCCTCACCGGCATCGAGCAGATCCCTGTGTGCGTGGCGTATGACGTGGACGGCGTGCGGCATGACGAGATGCCCATGACGCAGACCGAGTTCCACCATGCCAAGCCGATCTTCGAGTACTTCGAGGGCTGGACCGAGGACATCTCCGGCGCCCGCACCATGGAGGATCTGCCGGCCAATGCCCGTGACTATGTACTGGCCCTCGAGAAGATGTCCGGAACCCGGATGTCGGCGATCGGCGTCGGCCCGGGCCGCGACCAGGTGGTCCAGGTCCGCGACCTCATCGAGGACTGACCCTCCGAGCAGGAACCGAAGAGTCGTCCAAGATCTCGGCGACGAAGCCGTCCGGGCGGATCAGCAGTGCCGTTCCGTCCGGCAGCCCCGCCTCCGGGGCCGCCCGGAACCTGAACACCGGCAGGCCCGACGCCGGCCCGGCACCCGGGTTGTTCGTCTCACCTGACGCCGGCCCGGCGCGTCCCGCAGCCCTGTCCTGATGGCGGTCGGCCAGGTCCCGCGCCAACCGGTCGGCGGCCGGACCGTAGGCGTGCACCTGCCATTCGGCCGTGTTGAGCGCCTCATGGTTGTCCCCGCGCCCGTCCCCGCCGGGCACCGGACCGGTAGGGCCGGCGTCGGGAACCCAGGGAAGGCGACGACCCAGGACCGTGCCGCGGCGCCGCCGCCGTGGGCCGGTGCGGTCCGCTTCCGTCCCCGGCATCCAGTAGTGGATCCGGATCTGGGAGAGGTAGCCGAACATCCGTCCGCCCAGGGGAAGTCGAGGCGCCGCGCGCAGGAGGACCGGGGCGGCGAGGGGGAAGACCCGCGTCCGCACAAAGCGCGCCAGGGGGGCCATGGAGGTGACAGCTCCGAACACCACGTCGGTGGTCCGGACCAGGTTCAGGGCCACCGGCCGGCGCTCGGCCTCATAGCGGTCGAGGACGTCCTCGGGCTCCCGGCCGGCGAGGACATCGGCGATGGTGCAGACGATGTTCTGCGCGTCCTGCAACCCCGTGTTCATCCCCTGCGCGCCCACGGGGGAGTGGATGTGCGCGGCATCCCCCGCCAGGAACACCCGGCCGGCCCGGAAGGCGGCGGCCACGCGATGATGCACCCGGTAGGTGCTGTACCAATCCGTGCCGGCATACCGGACGCCGAACTCCTCGGCCAGGGACGCCCGGGCACGGACTTCGTCGCGGGCTTCGGCGGCGGCCTCGTCAGCGGGGGACGCGGCCGCAGTGCCGGCGCCCTGGTCGGGATCCGCTGGAATCCGGTCTTCGGCGCGCAGGATCCCCAGGAGGCGTGCGCGCCGCCCGCCGCGGCCGTCGTCGCCCAGGGGAAAAGCCAGCATGAAGTGCTCCCGGGAGGCGCGCAGGGTGATGCCGGACTCGGTGCCCGTGACGCCGTAGGCGTCCAGCACGTAGAACTCGAACCGGTTGGTGGCACCCTCGAAGGCGATGCCCAGGGCACGCCGGACCGCTGACGAGGCACCGTCGGCGGCCACCACATACCGGGCGCTGACCTGAACCAGCCCTTCAGAAGAGTCCAGTTCGACGGTGACGGCTCCGCCGGACCCTGCCGCCCGGGGATCGGTGGTGAAGGACCGGAACGAGGTGCCCCAGGCGACGGGCCAGTGCCGGTCCCGGAGGTGGCCGGCCAGCAGCTCCTCGTTCGCGCTCTGCTCGAAGATGGTGATCCCCGGGAAGGGCGTCAGCTGCTGGCCCACCCGGTCCAGCCGCACGGTGCCCAGCGTGCGGTGGCGGAATCCGGGACTGACGGACGTCGCGGGGGTCGCCCCGTCCAGCACGGCCTGCACCAGGCCGAGCTGCCGGTAGACCTCCAGGGAGCGGGCCTGAACGGCCAGGGCCCGGGACTCGCGGGTCGGCCCGGTCTTGCCGTCCACCACGAGGGACTGGAGCCCGAGCCTCGCACACCAGGCGCCCGCCATCAGCCCCGTCGGTCCTGCGCCGACCACCAGGACGTCGGTGGAGACCCGGCGTCCGGGACCGTGGTCTGGGGCGGCGGACATGGCCTCAGGTTAGGCTGGGAGGACGGTTTCACGCCATGCGAGGAGGACGGTCACATGAGGATCAGCGTCGGACAATTCCGCCCCACGGGTGTGGTCGCCGAGAACGTGGCCACGCTGCGGCGTCTGGCGGAATCCGCCAAGGACGACGGCGCCGAACTGGTGCTGTTCCCCGAGGAGTCCATGTTCACCGTGCGGCACGTGGACGGCCCGCTGGCTGAAGCCGTCGACGCCGGCTGGTCGGCTTTCGTCTCCGAGATCACGCGGATCGCCGCAGACCTCTCCATCGCCGTGGTGGCCGGCGGGTACGAGCCCTCGGGCACCGGGCGGCCCTACAACACCGTGGTGGCGGTGGACGCCACGGGAAAGATCCTGGGGACCTACCGCAAGCTGCACCTCTACGACGCCTTCAAGTACAAGGAATCGGACCGCATCACCGCCGGCGACCGGGGCACCCTGATGGTGGAACTCGGCGGCCTCAGGTTCGGCATCATGACCTGCTACGACCTGCGCTTCCCGGAAGTGGCGCGGTCGCTGGCCGTGGCCGGGGCCGACGTCGTGCTGGTGCCGGCCGCCTGGTTCAAGGGCGACTACAAGATCGAGCACTGGCAGCTGCTGCTCAAGGCGCGGGCCGTGGAGAACACCGTCTGGATCGTGGCCGCGGGCACGCGCAGTGACAACACCGTGGGCCACTCGGCCATCATCGATCCGCTGGCCGTGCCCGTGGCCTTCCTCGGCGAGGAGGGCGAGGCGATCGAGACCGCCGACGTCACCCGAGAGCGCATCGACGAGGTGCGCTCCTTCCTGCCCGTGCTGGCCAACCGTCGCACGGACGTGGACCAGTTGGGCTGTGCCGGCTCCTAGGTGGTTCCAGCATTGCCAGGGACCTCCCAGCTGGCGCCCGGGCGATTCTCACTCCCGGTTCTTAGGGTGGAACCACCTCATCAAGGTGCGAGTGATGACAGAGGGCCCCGGGCCCGGCAGATGGCGTTCCCCTCACGCCGCCGGACTACCCGGGGCCCTGCCATGTCCACCGGCCCCTCGTGAGCCGTACCCTCCGGGTCGATCAGCCAACGGTCAGGCCGCGTGCGGTTCGCCCCCATGTCGGGTCCCTACTCTGGAAGAGCCTCATCAAGGTGCGAGTGATGAAGGTGCGAGTGATGACAGGGACCCCGGGTCCGGTTCGCCTCACGGTGGCCGACAGCCCGGGGTCTCGTCATGTGCGGAGGGTCTACCCGCGCCGCGCCGGCTACTAGGGGGAGTCGGCGTCAGCGCTCAGCGACGGGTCACAGCCTTCTCACAGGCAGTGTGGGGTGCGAGCACAAGTTCGTTTCCTATGCTGAAAGCACCTCATCATGGTGCGAGTGATGAAGGTGCGAGTGATGACAGGGACCCCGGGTCCGGCGAATGCGATTCCCCTCCGCAGCCGGTAGCCCGGGGTCTCACTCTGTCCGATGAGGTCCCAACACAACGCCACGAAGAGGAGACCATGAACTTCAAGGACCTGGCCAACAAGGCCCAGTCTTTCGCCAGCAGTCCGCGGGGGCGGAAGATGATCAATCAGGCGACGGACGCCGTGCGGCGGCGCGGCGGCGGCAAGGCCTCCGGCGCGGGCCACTCGTCTGGCCTCAATCGAGTCCTGGACGCCGCGCGTCGCTTCACCGATGGCCGCGGCGGCCATCCCGGCGATCCAAGCCGTGGCAGCGGGCCCCAGCCGCCCCGGCACTGAGGACACGCCTCAACGCCGAATGCCCGGAACGGCGCATCTCCGTCGTCCCGGGCACCAAGGGACCCCACCCCGTCACAACGATCGAGGTGGGGTCCCTTGCACGCGGGGTGGGCCGGTCTAGCGGTCCAGCTGCTGGCGCCTCGAGGAGATGACCCCGGTGTTGAAGCCGGCCAGGTTGAGGCCGCCGTGGAAGCGGGCGTGCTCGATCTTCACGCAGCGGTCCATGACCATGTTCATCCCGCCCGATTCGGCTGCGTGGGCGGCGTCCTCGTTCCAGATGCCCAGCTGCAGCCAGACGGTCTTCGCGCCGATGGCACGGGCCTCCTCCACGATGCCAGGGGTGTCCTCGGCCTTGCGGAAGACCTCCACCAGGTCCGGCACCACGGGCAGGTCAGCCAGCGAGGCGTAGACCCGGTGGCCGAGGATCTCGGTGCCCTTCTCGGCGAGGATCGGGTTGATGAAGTACAGGTCGAACGTCGTCGAGCTGTTCAGGTAGGTCGCCACGAAGTAGGACGCGCGGGCCGGCTTGTCCGAGGCGCCGACGATGGCGATGGACTTCGCCTCGCGCAGCAGGCGCAGCCGCTCGGGTGCGGACGGGCCGGTCCAGGTGCGGTCAGGCAGTGCGGTGCTCATTCGGAGACCTCCTCGGTGGCGGGGACAGTGCTGGCGGCGCCGTTCACGGCGGCCTCGAGGGCCTGGTCCAGGTCCCAGAGGATGTCCTCCACATCCTCGATGCCCACGGACAGGCGGATCAGATCCTCCGGAACGCCGGCGGAGACGAGCTGCTCGGCGCTGAGCTGCTGGTGCGTGGTGGAGGCAGGGTGCAGGACGAGGGTCTTCGCATCGCCGATGTTGGCCAGGTGGCTGGCCAGCTGGAGGTGCGAGATGAAGGAGGCGCCGGCGTCGCGCCCTCCCTTGACCCCGAAGCTGAACACGGAACCGACACCCAGCGGGAGCAATTCCTTGCCGCGCTCGTGATGCGGGTGCGAGGGCAGACCGGCGAAGTTCACCCAGGAGATCCGATCGTCGGCCTCGAGCCATTCGGCCACCCGCTGGGCGTTGGCCAGGTGGGCGTCCATGCGCTGGGCCAGGGTTTCGAGGCCGAGCATCAGCTGCTGGG
Source organism: Citricoccus sp. K5 (assembly GCF_902506195.1). NCBI lineage: Bacteria > Bacillati > Actinomycetota > Actinomycetes > Micrococcales > Micrococcaceae > Citricoccus > Citricoccus sp. K5. The sequence continues at coordinate 2,963,852 of NZ_LR732817.1, read as the reverse complement.
CGGAGGCCGGCGGCAGGGCGGGGCCGAAATCGCGCAGCTGCTCGGAGCGCAGCTTGGTCAGGAAGCCGTACTCGCCGAAGTTGCCCCACCAGGAGACACCGCCGTATGAGGGTACGGGCTCGGTCATGGCCGGGAACCTGCCGTTGTCCCACGGGAACAACCCGGACTCGACGACGACGCCGCCCAGGGTGGTGCCGTGGCCGCCGAGGAACTTGGTGGCGGAGTGGATGACGATGTCCGCGCCGTGCTCGAAGGGGCGGATCAGGTAAGGCGGGGTCAGGGTGGCGTCCACGATCAGCGGCACCCCGGCGGCGTGGGCGACTCGGGCCAGGCCCGGCAGGTCCACGATGTCTCCCGAGGGGTTGGCCACGATCTCCGTGTAGACGGCCTTCGTGTTCGGCTGGATGGCGGCCTCGAAGTCAGCCGCCTCCATCGAGTCCACGAAGGTCGTCTCCACCCCGAAGCGGCGCAGCGAGACATCCAGCTGCGTGATGGTGCCGCCGTAGAGCTTGGACGAGGCCACGATGTGGTCTCCCGCGCCGGCCAGCGCGGCGAAGGTGACGAACTCGGCGGACATGCCGGACGCCGTCGCGACCGCCCCGATGCCCCCTTCCAGCGCCGCCATGCGCTCCTCGAAGGCGGCGACCGTGGGGTTGCCGATGCGGGAGTAGATGTTGCCGTACTTCTGCAGCGCGAAGAGGTTCGCGGCGTCCTGGGCGGACTCGAAGACGTAGGAGGTGGTCTGGTGGATCGGCACGGCGCGGGAGCCGTGCACGGCATCAGGGACGGCGCCGGCATGCAGCGCGCGGGTACGGAAGCCGAACTGGTGTTCTGCCACGAAGATCCTTCCAGCGGGGACAGGGTCGGGGGTGGTGCGCCAGGGCGGTGCCGGGTGGCGGTGACTGGCGCAACGGTCCCGTTGCATTCATTGTTCCCGACGCCGGCCCGTTCTCCTTAACTGGGGGTCGCAAGATGACCTGGGACGGCCTCGAGAGGCGCGGCTACTGGTTAGTCTTGCGCCACGACGTTGTGAGCCGTTGTCGCGTATCGCGTTGCGAGCGTGGCGAACGCAGTGGCGAGTTCTGGAGGGCCGATGACCTCCATTGGTACTTCGAATCTTCCGAAGGAGGCCGCGAGCGACCCCCATGACCATGAGCCGGCTTCGAGACTGCACCGGTGGTCGTCGAGGGTGACGACCGTGCCGTCTCCGGCGAATGGCAAGACCTCGCGAGCAGGGAGGTTCAGGATCACGGTCCCGCGGCAGGGCCATCCGTTGACATCGGAACCTTTAAATCGTGCGGAGACGAACTCTCCCACGCCGCCGCCGGGCACCGTTCGAGAGGTGAAGCGGGGGCCGCTGGGTGTGCGTGGATGGATACGGTCGGCGCTGTAGAGGCGCCAGTCTTCGCGGTCGAGGTCCCACGCGACGAGGTGCCACCGCCCGTGGGAGGTGACGAGGTGATGAGGCTCCACCCGGCGGGCAGGGAGTTGCTGGTCGTCTTGCATGGCGTCGCGTGCAGCGTAGTCAAACCGAAGGCTCGTCCGGTCGCGGATGGCGTTGGCGAGTGTGACGAGAACGTCGAGCGAGACGTGTGTGGATACGGCGTCGCCGGGACGGTCGATCGCGGTGACATCGAGCGCGTCGAGGCGGTGTCGTAGCCGTGAGGGCATGACCTGACGGATCGTCCCCAGGGCGCGGATCGCCGCTTCCTCGATCCCTGCTCCCACCGCTGGTGCCGCTTGCAGGGCAATCGCCACGGCAACGGCTTGGTCGTCGTCGAACAGGAGTGGAGGGAGCTCGCTGCCCGCGTCGAGCCGGTACCCGCCATCCGGTCCCATCGTGGCCTGGATGCTGTAGCCCATGTCCCGTAGCCGTTCGATGTCCCGGCGTACCGTGCGGTCGCTGATCTCTAGCCGGGACGCCAGAATCGACCCCGGCCAGTCCCGTCGCGTTTGCAACAGCGACAACAAGTTCAGCAACCGTGATGTTGTCGTCATGTTTCTCACCCTAATTCGAGTCTAGGACAGAAACGTGCCTATACGCCTGGAACCGTTGAGGCATCGGCCGGATCCGGCCGACTTTCATCAAGGAGTGAAGATGACCATTCAGACGACCACCCACCTCAACTTCCGTGGCGACGCGCGCTCGGCGCTGGAGTTCTACCAGTCCGTCTTCGGCGGTCACACCGTCATCAACACCTACGCCGATTTCGGCATGCCGGCAGATGTTCCTGGTGCTGACAAGGTGGTGTTCGGTCTCGTTGCCGCCGAGAACGGCTTCCGGCTGATGGGCTACGACATCCCTGGCCAGACTGACGGCCCGATCGCGGGGGGCGGCTCGACCCGCCGCGAGAACAACACCACCGTCACCGACCAGGCGCTGTTCGTCTCGATCGGCTCTGACACCCTCGACGAGCTCCAGGGCTACTGGGACGCCCTCGCTGTGGACGCGACCATCGTGGAGCCGCTGGCTGCGTCGGCCTGGAGCGCCGGGTTCGGGATGCTCACCGACCGGTTCGGTGTCACTTGGAGCGTCACCGTCACCGTTGCCTGACCACTTCTGCTTCCTGCGCCGCGGATCGACACGACTCGATCCGCGGCGAGGCCGCTAGTCTCAGGGCATGTCCACCGCTCCGGTCCGCCTGCTGCTGCTGGCGGACACGCACGTCCCCACCCGGGCGCGCGCCCTCCCCGCGCAGGTGTGGCAGGCCGTGGAGGCGGCCGACGTCGTCTTCCATGCCGGGGATTGGCAGGTTACGGAGGTGCTGGACGAGCTCCAGGCCCGAGCCCATCGCCTGGTGGGCGTGTGGGGCAACAATGACGGCGCGGAGTTGCGCCGGCGACTGCCAGAGATCGCGCGGGTGGAGATCGGTGGCGTCCGGTTCGCCATGACGCATGAGACCGGGGCGGCCCGTGGCCGGGAACAGCGGATGGCCACCGCGTTCGTGGAGGACGACGTGCTGATCTTCGGCCACAGCCACATCCCTTGGGACTCGGTGGCCGGCGACGAAACGGCGAATCCCGGCCTGCGACTGTTGAATCCGGGTTCGCCGACGGACCGCCGGAGGCAACCCGAGTGCACCCTGATGACCGCTGCGGTGCAGGACGGGCGGTTGGCGGACGTCCGGCTGGTCGCCGTGGACCGGACGCCCTGACCGTTCAGGTCCCGCAGTAGGTGCGGTACTGACCGAAGTCCTCTGGCGGGGACTCCGCGTAGCGCTCGAAGCCGGGGCGTTCGCGGAAGGGCTCGCTGACGGCCTCCAGCAGTCGGTACAGGGGCGCCAGGTCATCGGCCGATGCGGCTTCGAGGGCCTCCTCGACCAGATGGTTGCGGGGGATATACGCCGGATTCGCGCGCTCCATCGACTCGGGATCCGGGGTGAAGGACTGCCAGCGCTCGATCCAGGCGTCGAGGGTGGGCCGGTCGGTGAACACGGCCTGCACCGGGCTTAGGTCTCCGCGAGCGGCCTGGCCCAGGCGGCGTAAGAACTGGGTGTAGTCCACGTGGTCCTGGTGCAGCAGGGCGAGGAGGTCATCGATCAGCGGGCCGACGGTCTTGTCCGGGGAATCCGCCGGCAGGCCCAGCTTGCGGCGCATGCCGGCCGAGAAGGCGGTCCCGAACTCCCGGGGGAACTCTCCCAGGGCCTCGGTGGCCAGGGCCACCGCCCGGTCCTCGTTCTCGTCCAGCAACGGCAGCAGGGCCTCGGCGAAGCGGGCCAGGTTCCATTGGGCGACCGCCGGCTGGTTCCCGTAGGCATAGCGCCCGCCGGTGTCGATGGAGCTGTACACGGCGTTGCGGTCGAAGGCGTCCATGAAGGCGCAGGGGCCGTAGTCGATGGTCTCGCCGGAGATGGTCATGTTGTCCGTGTTCATCACCCCGTGCACGAACCCGACCAGCAGCCACTGGGCCACCAGGCCGGCCTGCGCCCTGAAGACGCCGCGCAGCAGGGACAGGTAAGGGTTCTCGTCCTGAGCCGCCGTCGGATAGTGCAGGGCCACGGCCTGGTCCGCCAGGCGGCGGAGCAGCGCAGGATCCTCATGGTTGCGGGCGTACTGGAAACTGCCGACGCGCAGGTGGCTGGCCGCCACCCGGGCGAGCACGGCCCCGCGCAACGGACCCTCCTCGCGCAGGACGGTCCGGCCGGTGGCGACCACCCCCAGCGAGCGGGTCGTCCGGATGCCGAGCCCGTGCATGGCCTCGCTGATGAGGTACTCCCGGAGCATGGGCCCGACGACGGCCCGCCCGTCCCCGCCGCGGGCGAAGGGCGTGCGCCCGGAACCCTTGAGGTGGATGTCCCGCCGATGGCCGCCGGTGTCCGTGATCTCGCCCAGCAACAGGGCCCGGCCGTCACCCAGCCGGGGGACGTAGGAGCCGAACTGATGTCCCGCATAGGCCTGGGCCACGGGTGTGGCACCTTCGGGTACGCGGTTGCCGGTCAGGAGGCTGACGCCGTCCTGACTGCGAAGCCACTCCGGATCCAGGCCGAGATCGGCGGCCAATGGTTCGTTGACCACCAACAGCCGCGGCTCCGGGGTCTCCTCGGCCTGCCACGGGATGGCCAGTTCCGGCAGATCGGAGGCGAAGTTCGCCTGCAGGGACAGGGTGGGTTGGGGAAAGCGGCTCACGCTCTCCACGGTATCCGGGTACCCCTGCGTGGACGAGCCTCCACCGGCACCATCGCCAGATCGACTATGACGCGGGAACCGATCAGCCGACCGCGAAGACGAGCGCCAACGGGCCACCCACGAACACGACGAGGAACACGATCACGGTGATCCGGCCGGCGCGATTGCCCACGTTGATGGTGGCCCCGGTGCCGTGGCCCTCCCGCTTGGGGACCAAGATCAGCGGCTCATCCGGGTTGTTGTAGATCCCCCCGGGGAGCCAGAGCTTCTCCTCGGCCTGTTCCTCTGCGGTGGGAGTGAAGCCGTGCTCGCCAGCCTGGGCGTCTGCCCAGCGGCTCCAGCGCCGGTAGGGCAGGAAGATCATGAGGAAGACCAGGAGGAGGTAGAGGGCCATCGGCCACTTGAAAGAGACCTCATCCGGCGTGACCCAGCCTTGGACGCCGAGGTACCCGACGAACAACACGGTCAACAGGGAGATCCAGCCCAGCACGGAGATGGTGGCACGCTCGGCACCCTCCAGCCGGTACCGCTTCCACGCCGAGGGATCCTTCGGCGGGTTCATGAGCGCGGGGATGATGAGCGCCAGGACCGCCATCAGCGCGGTGGTGCCGGCGGCGATCATCTGCGGCATGAACACGGTGCCGAAGGACTTCTCCTCCCAGGCATCGGGTACCCCGCCGGGGCCCCAGTGCGTGGGTATGGTCTCGGGCAGGTCGGGGTAGACCCGGAGTCCCCAGACAACGACGGCCGCCAGGGCGAGCACGCTCAGGAGGAACGGAAGCCAAGCGGCTGACCTGCCCTGGCGGAGACCGGGCAGGGTGGGGCTGTTGTCATCGCTCACGCCCCGATCCTAACCGGCACCCCAGACCGGCCCGCCGCAGGTCAGACGCCGATGGAGGCGCCGTGGCCGGCGGCGGGCCGGAGGGGCGGCCGGATGCTGGGGCGGAGCGGGGCCGGATCAGGCGGTCGCGAAGCGGCCCGTCGTCGGGAACCGATCCCAGACCCGGTGCGCGGGCATCAGGCGCAGCAGCTGCTGGACCGCTTCCTCGCCGCCGGCACCGGTGACGACGCCGGCACCCTCCAGGTACCCGGCCGTGCGCAGCACGTCCTCGCCGGCCCCGTAGGCACCGATGGCCTTGGCCTGGCGCCACACCTCGCCCAGCAGCAGGGAGACCCGGGGATCGATGCCGTCCGGGGTGGAGGCCCCGACCTTGCTGTCGAGCCCATTGGCGGCGTCCGGGGCCGGCGGCGTCGCCGAGGCGATCAGGACGGCGTCGAACTCGATGGACCGGGCGGTGAGGTAGGTGCGTTGGGCCGTCAGGTCCTTGCCCAGCAGCCGGGTGGCGGCATCCCCTCCGCTCGGCGCGATGACCAGCGGCACCAGTCCGGCCTGGTGCACCGCGGTGACCGCACCGGACAGCTCGCCGGCATCGACCTCCGGTCCGACCACGATGCCCACCTGCCGTCCGTCGAGGGGCCATTCCCGGCCCACCTGGGACAGTGCCGGGGATGGTACGACGTCGGCCGGGGACTCCGCCGGCTTCGGCACCGGCAGGCCCAGCCCATCCGCGACGACCTGCGCCAGGGTCGAGTCGATCGCGGCCAGGGCCTTCAACTGGCGCTCGCGGACGGTTTGTTCGTAGCACTTGCCGAGCTCGAAGGTGTAGGCCTGCGCCGTGTGCTCCTTCTCCACCTCGGACAGGGACTGGAAGAACAACCGGGCCTGGCTGAAGTGGTCGTCGAACGAGGCCGGCAGGGCCCGTTCCTTCACCGAGGCGGGCACCGGGGCGGGGTGATCGATGAACGGCCGGTCGCCGTCGGGCGTCTCGAAGGGGTTGCCCCCGTCCAGCGAGTTCGGCCGGTAGGGGGCCACCCCGGTGTGCACCGCGGTCTGGTGCATGCCGTCCCGCAGCATGTCATTCACGGCGGCGTGCGGGCGGTTGATGGGCAGCTGGTTCCAGTTCGGTCCGCCGAGTCGGGTGATCTGGGTGTCCAGGTAGGAGAACAGGCGGCCCTGCAGCAGCGGGTCATTGGTGACGTCGATGCCCGGGACGAGGTTGTTCGGGTTGAAAGCCACCTGCTCGGTCTCGGCGAAGTAGTTCGAGGTGTTCTTGTTCAGGGTCATCAGGCCGATCGGCTCCACCGGCACCAGTTCCTCCGGCACGATCTTGGTGGGGTCCAGCAGGTCGATCCCCGCGAACATCTGGTCCTCGGTGTCCTCGAAGACCTGAACGCCCAGCTCCCACTCGGGGAAGGCTCCGGCCTCGATGGCGTCGGCGAGGTCCCGGCGGTGGAAGTCCGGATCGGCGCCGCTGATGATCTGCGCCTCCTCCCAGGTTACGGAGTGCACGCCGAGCTTCGGCTTCCAGTGGAACTTCACCAGCACGGTGGAGCCGTCCTCGGCGATGAGGCGGAACGTGTGGATCCCGAAGCCCTCCATCATCCGGAAGGAGCGCGGGATGCCGCGGTCGGCCATGTTCCACATGGTGTGGTGCTGGGCCTCGGTGTGCAGGGAGACGAAGTCCCAGAAGGTGTCATGGGCGGATTGGGCCTGGGGGATCTCCCGGTCCGGGTGTGGTTTCACGGCGTGCACCACGTCCGGGAATTTGAGCGCGTCCTGGATGAAGAACACCGGGATGTTGTTGCCCACGAGGTCCCAGGTGCCCTCGTCCGTGTAGAACTTCGTGGCGAAGCCGCGGGTGTCCCGGGCCAGGTCCGAGGACCCGCGGGAGCCGACCACCGTGGAGAAGCGGACGAAGACCTCCGTCTCCTTGCCCTTGGCGAACACACCGGCCCGGCTGATCTTCGAAGCCGAGCCGTAGCCGCGGAAGACGCCGTGGGCCCCGGCGCCCCGGGCGTGGACCACCCGCTCGGGGATCCGCTCGTGGTCGAAGTGGCTGATCTTCTCGCGGAAGTGGTGGTCCTGCAGCAGCGCCGGACCCCGCGCGCCGGCCCGCAGGGAGTGGTCGGAGTCCTTCAGTCGGGCGCCGTGTGCGGTGGTGAGGAACTTCCCGCCCTGGGCCACCTTCTCCTGTGGGGTGCCCGTCTCCTGGCCGGTGGGGGACACGGTGGCCGGCCCGGACTGGTCCGGCGAGGGCGGCAGCGGCCCGGCCGGAGTGGTGGGCTCCTCGATGGTGGGTTCGGTGCTGCCGGGGGAGCCGGGGATCGGAGGCTGCTGCTCGGGCATGGAACTGGCCTTTCGTCGGGCCCTGCAGGCCGTGACCTGTGGCGCGGAAGGCGCCGACGACGTCGTGCGGGACGGGATCCCGGACTGCAGGACTGGGGTGGGTCCGTGGCCACCCTAGGCACGGCCCCCGGTGGCCTGGCTAGCCCGTGGCGACTGGCGATCTGAGGGCCGTGACCGTCGGCTGTTCGCCGCGGGCGGCAAGGAGAGCGAACGGGCCATTCCCGGCCAGGAGCGCAGCCGGAGGTCCCTGCTCCACGATCCGGCCGGCGCCGAGCACCACGACCTGGTCCGCCTCGGTGACCGTGGACAGGCGGTGGGCGATCATCAGCGTGGTGCGGCCCACGGAGAGGCGGTCCAGGGCGGCCTGGACGCGGGCCTCGGTGGTGTTGTCCAGCGCGGAGGTCGCCTCGTCCAGGACCAGCACGGGAGGATCGCGCAGGATGGTCCGGGCGATGGCCAGCCGCTGCTGCTCGCCGCCGGAGAAGCGGTGTCCGCGGGCGCCGACCAGGGTGTCCAGCCCGTCGGGCAGGGCCGCGATGGTGTCAGCCAGCGAGGCGGCGCCCAGGACTTCCCAGAGGCGGGCATCGGTGGCCTCCGGGTCCGCGAGGAGCAGGTTCTCCCGCACAGAGGCGTGGATCAGATACGTCTCCTGGGAGACCACCCCGACCATCCTCGCCAGGTCCTGCGGGGCGATGTCCCTGACATCAGTCCCGTCGATCGTCACCCGGCCTCCCGTGGCGTCATACAGCCGGGGCAGCAGTGACGCGAGCGTGGACTTGCCTGACCCCGTGGGGCCGACGACGGCCGTGGACGTCCCAGCCGGGATCACCAGGTCGATGCCGTCGAGCACGTGGCGTGGCCCGGTCCCCGGGTTGCGCCCCGCGGCAGGCGCGCCGTCCGCGGTGGGGGCGGCGCCGTCGTCGTAGGCGAAGGAGACGTTCTCGAAGCGCACCTCGCCACGGACCTGTTTCGGCTCGATCGCGGCGGGTGAGGACGGCGGCTTCAACTCGGGATCGAGGTCGAGGTATTCGAAGATGCGGGAGAAGAAGGCCAGCGCGGTGACCCACTGGACGCCGATGTCGAGCAGGCCCATGACGGGGCGGAACACGGTGCCCTGTAGGGCGGTGAACGCCACGAGCGTGCCGATGGTCATGCCGCCGGAGGTCGCCGGGAAGCCGGCGGCCAGGTAGATGACGGCGGGGATGGCGGCGAAGATGATCTGCATGGTGGCCATCCGCCAGCGGCCAGCCAGTTGGGAGCGCATCTCCAGGCCCAAGAGCGCCTCGGAGCGGTCGGTGAAGCGGCGGGCGTCCCGCTCGGTGGTGCCGAGGGTCTTGGTCAGGCGCACGCCGGAGACGGAGAGGCCCTCCTCCACCTGGGTGTGCAGCGCCGCGAGCGTCTGCTGGCGTTCGGCGGTGACGGCGCGTCGGATCATGGCCACCCGGCGGGAGAGCCAGATGGCCGGCGGCAGCACCACGAGGGAGATCAGCGAGAGCTGCGGGGACAGGGCCACCATGGCGACGGCGGTGGCCACCGTGGTGGTCAGGTTGGTGGCGACGCCCGTGGCGGTGGATGTGACCACGGACTGCATGCCTGCGATGTCATGCGTCAGGCGGGACTGGACCTCGCCGCCGCGGGTCCTGGTGAAGAACGCCAGCGACTGCTGCTGCAGGTGCGTGAAGAGCTTGACGCGCAGGGTGTGCATGACCCGCTGACCCATCTGCGTGGCCATCCACGTCTGGACCACGCCGATCACGGCGGTCACGGCCGCCACGGCGACCATCGCACCGGCCAGGAGGGCCAACAGGGAGAGGTCCCGGTTCGGCAAGGCGTCATCGATCACCCCGCGGACCAGGAACGGCTGGGCAAGATTGACGACCGAGGAGACGGAGATCAACAGCACGACGACGGTGATGGTCACCTTGTGCGGGGTGAAGAGCGCCGCGATGCGGCGCAGGGACACGGGGTGGCGCTGCAGTTGGGTCTTGTCAGCCGGGTCCACCTTGGCTGGGCCGCGGCCTCCGCCGCTGGGCGGGTCGGAGGGGGTGTGGGGGGCGGAGTTGCTCATGGTCCTCCCTTCAGGAGACTTAGAGAGGTTACCTCACTAAGAGGTTGGAAGTCAATAATCGCGTAGGATGAGGGGCATGACTGCTGGTGGCCCCCCGGCCGAGACCCCCGACCTCGGCGACCTCATGCACGCCGCCTTCCGCCGGCTGCGCCACCGCTGGAGTCATCAGCTGGCCCCCTTCGACCTGACGCCGTATCAGTTCCGGGCCCTGCAGGCCGTGGGGGGTGGTGCCCACGGGCATGGGCCGGATGGTCACGGGGCGTGTGCTGACCACCGCCGTTGCCAGGAGGCGGGCCGGCATATCGAGGAGGGCCTGCGCCTGAAGGACATTGCCGACCGCCTGCGGATCGCCGCGCGCTCGGCCACCGAGGTCATCGACCAGCTCGAGGCCAAGGGGCTCGTGGAGCGCCGGCCCGACCCCGAGGACCGGCGGGCCACCCGCATCAGCCTGTCCACGGCCGGCGTCCAGCTGCGGGAAGACGTCCGTGAGGCCCGGCGCCGGGAGGCCGGCGACTATTTCTCTGTGCTGTCCCCGCCCGACCAGGCCGAGTTGGCCCGGCTGCTGACCGAGCTGGCGCGCGCCCAGGAATAGCAGGCCGGGGCGGACGGGTTGAGGGGTGTAGATTCCGACCTCTCTCCTGACAGGAGCCCCATGGCCACCGTTGACCTCTCCGTAGAGACCTTCGGCACCGCCGTTGCTGAGAATGACACCGTCCTGGTGGATTTCTGGGCCGCGTGGTGCGGCCCGTGCCGCCAGTTCGCCCCCGTGTTCGAGGCTGCCTCCGAACGGCACCCCGATGTGGTGTTCGCCAAGGTGGACACCGAGGCCGAGCAGCAGCTGGCCGCGATGGCCGGCATCACGTCCATCCCCACGCTGATGGCCTTCCGCGGTGGCGTGCTGGTCTTCTCCCAGGCCGGAGCCCTGCCCGGTACTGCCCTCGGAGAGTTGTTGGACCAGGTCAAGGGCATGGAGATCGCCAAGGTGCGCCGCATGGCGGAGGAGCAGGCTGCGCAGCCTGACCCAGCACGCCTGGGGTGAGCTGCATCACTGCAATTTTGCAGTTGCGCAATAAGTGCAGTCGTGCAAAAATAGAGGCATGCCCCCCACGGATACCCCTGCTTCGACGTCCCTTCGCGAGCGCAAGAAGACCGAGACCTGGCACGCCATCCATGACGCTGCCGCAGAACTCGCCCTCGATGATGACACCAAGCACGTCACCGTCGAGGCCATTGCCAGCGAGGCTGGAATCTCCCAACGGACATTCTTCAACTACTTCCCCACCAAGGAAGATGCCATTCTCGGCGTGATGCCGCCCAGCGCGCCTGAACTTCCCGAGGACTTCCTCGATGAAGAGGGGCTCATTCACCGCACCACGGAACTCCTGCTGACCGTCGGCCGGAGCACGTACGCGGAGGGTGATGCTGACCGGCGGAGCAGACTCTTCGAGAAGTTCCCGCACCTGCTGTTGCGGCGCCGGGAAATGATGATGCAGGGCGAGGACCTCGTCTATCAGATGATCGCCACGGCCATGGCCGACCACCCGGCATGGTCCGGCGGGCTCAACGGCCACAGCGTGGAGCGGACAGCCCGCATGCTCACCATGGCGGCCGGCGTCCCGCTGCGCTATCTCATCGTGACCCGTGGCGCGGCCGGCGGATATCTCGCACAGTCCTCCGTGGACGACGCCCTTGACCTCTATCAGGACCTCTACAGGAAGCTTTCATGACCCACCACCCCGAGGATGCTCTCAAGGGGTCCGCATCCGCCCCCGCCGCACCGGTCCAGAAGACCGTGTCCGACGCCGGCCCGGCCACACCCCAGGCCACGTCCGGTTCCGCGGTCCCGAAGGGAACGCTCGTCCCACTGTTCATCGGCCTCATGCTGGCCATGCTGCTGGCCTCCCTGAACCAGACCGTCTTCTCGACCGCCCTGCCGACCATCGTCGGTGAGCTCAACGGCGTCAGCAGCATGGTCTGGGTCATCACGGCGTTCATCCTGGCCACCACCATCGCCATGCCGATCTACGGCAAGCTCGGTGACCAGATCGGCCGCAAGCCGCTGCTGATCTTCGCCATCTCCGTGTTCATGGCCGGCTCCGTGGTCGGCGGCCTGGCCCCGGACATGACCACCCTGATCGTGGCCCGCGTCATCCAGGGACTCGGCGGTGGCGGCCTGATGATCCTGTCCCAGGCTGCCATCGCGGACGTGGTCCCCGCCCGTGAGCGCGGCAAGTACATGGGCATCATGGGTGGCGTCTTCGCCCTGTCCTCCGTGATCGGCCCCCTGCTGGGCGGCTGGTTCACGGACGGCCCCGGCTGGCGCTGGGCCTTCTGGATCAACCTGCCGATCGGCGTGCTGGCACTGCTGGCGGCCGTCTTCTTCCTCAAGCTCCCCCGCAAGAACCATGGCCGCCTGACGCTCGACTGGGCCGGCATGGCGCTGATTGCCGTCGCCACCACCTCAATGGTCCTGGTGACCACGTGGGGCGGCAGCACCTACGCCTGGACCGACCCGATGATCCTGGGCCTCATCGCCGTGTTCGTGGTGGCCGCCGTCGTCTTCGTGCTGGTGGAGCGCCGCACCGCCGAGCCGCTGATCCCGATGACGCTGTTCCGGGAGCGCAACTTCGTGCTGACCACCATCTCGGGGCTGTTCGTCGGCGTCGCCATGTTCGGCGCGCTGGGCTACATGCCGACCTACCTGCAGATGTCGTTCGGCCTGGAGGCCTCCGTGGCGGGGTTGGCCATGATCCCCATGATGGCCACCATGCTCGTCACCTCCACGGTGTCCGGGCAGCTCGTGTCCAAGTACGGCAGGTACAAGTGGTACCCGGTGGTCGGTGCTTTCGTGATCACCGGCGCCATGGGTCTGCTGTCCCTGATGGATCCGCATCAGCCGATCTGGATCGTCTGCACCTACATGGCGGTCCTCGGCCTCGGCCTGGGCCTGTCCATGCAGATCCTCGTGCTGATCGTGCAGAACACCTTCCCGATCTCCATGGTCGGGACCGCCACGGCCTCGAACAACTACTTCCGTCAGATCGGTGCCACCCTGGGCTCCTCGCTGGTCGGCAGCCTGTTCGCGTCCCGCCTGGCGAACCTCATGAGCGAGCGGATTCCCGCCGCGGCATCCGGTCAGATGGGCAACGCCGACTCGCTGACCCCCGCCGCCGTGCAGGGACTGCCGGAGCCGCTCCATGACACGGTGATCACCGCCTACAGTGACGCCCTGACGCCGATCTTCCTGTGGATCGCGCCGCTGGCCCTGCTCGCCGCCGTGTTGCTGTGCTTCGTGAAGGAGAAGCCGCTGGCCACCCGGATCGAGCGTGCGGTCGAGACCGAACCGCTGGCCACCGGAAGCATGTCGATCGTCTCTCCTGAGGCAGCCCGGGCGACCATCCCTGCCACGGCCGGTGAAGGGCCCAGGGCCGACGAGCCTCAGTCGGCGGAGGCGAAGACGGGCCGGAGCGAAGTGCTCAGCCGCTGACGGGCTCGGCGTCCCCAGTGGCGGGGCTGCCCGTCCAGGAGGTGCCGTCCATCCGGTACAGCACGCAGTGGATGTTCCGCTCGCCGCTCTCCCAGGAGTACTCGTTGGGCAGGAGGGGATAGAAGTCCCAGTCGGGTGAGTCCTCCCAGGCCTCGTCCACGTAATCCTCGAAGACCTGGCCGGCGCAGACCTCCTGGTGTTCCCACCACAGCTCGGGATCCTCGCCCGGGTACTCGACCGACCCAGGGACCGAGACCACGTGCAGCACTTCGTTGTCATGCTCTTCGCCGCAATCCACGGTGCTGACGCCGATGAGCTCGTCGGCCTCCGGCTCGATGAAGCACTCACCCGCCACCAGGTCGTTGGCGTCCGTCCGCTCGGGATTGAGCTCGACCCCGAAGGCCCGGGCGGCCTCGTCCACCTCCTCTGGCACAGCGGAGCAGGCGGAGACGGTCAGGAGGCTGGCGGTCAACAGGGCGGCCGGAACCAGGGTCCGGGCAGGGCGAGGCAAGGACATGTGCAGGACTTTCGGTGCGAGCCCGGACGTCGGCGGGGGGAGCATTCCGGCGGGGGCGATGAGCGGTGATGACCACAGGATCATAGCTCGTCGGGCCGCGATTCAACGTTCGGATCCGTACTGGCCGCAGTGTTTCAGGACGGCGGGTCGGAGCGCAGGTAGCGCCGCTGCGCCACCACCACGAGCCCCACCAGCACCGCGCCCACCGCGGCTGTGGCACCGAACAGCCAGGCCCACTGGCCGGCGTCGGCGAGGGGGCCCGCCACCAGGGTGCCCACAGAGCTGCCGGCGAACAGGGACGCGGCGAACAGCGCGACGGCCGTTCCACGCAGTCCCGGCAACACGTTCGTGGCCCAGGCCTGCAGCGAGGTGTGCAGCAGCGCCCACGTCCAGCCCAGCGCCGCGGCGGCGAACGCGACGGTCGGCACCGAGACGTGGACGGCGACGGCGGCATAGCCGGCCACCATGCCGGCCCCGCCCAGGGCCATGGTCGCCGGAACGGACAGCCGGCGGAGGATGGGCCGGACCAGCCGACTGCACGCGAGGGTGGACACCCCGTACGCGGCAACGGCCAGGCCCGCCACGGACGCGTCCAGCCCCTGGTCCTGCAGGGCCGGTGCCAGCAGGGTCAGCAACCCCAGCACCACGGCCCCCTCTACGAACACCAGCCCGATCACCGCGAGCATCCAGCGGTGCCGCAGCGCCTCGGCGAACGCCCCCAGCAGGGGCCGCCGGGCCGGCAGCGGAGGTTCGGCGGTGGTCCACAGGGCCACGATGCAGCCCACGGCCAGCACCGGCGGGAGGGCGAACATCAGCCGCCAGCCCACCGTCTCGCCCACGATGCCGGCCGCGGCCGTCGCGATCGCCGTCCCCACCGCGATGGCCGCCATGTTGTCCGCCAGCGCGGCTTGGCGGCGCAGTGGCGGCACGGTGTCCCCGATGAAGGTGATGGCGGTGGGGATGATCCCGCCGAAGCACGCGCCGGTCAGGCAGCGGAAGAGCATCAGCAGCGGCAGGGTGGGCGCGATCGCGGAGAGCAGGCCGAACACCACGGACCCGGCCAGGGCGATCCGCATCAGCCGCATCCGCCCGAACCGGTCCGAGAGGCCGCCCCAGAGCGGCTGGGTAAAGCCGTAGGCGAGGAAGTACACCCCGGCCACGGCCACCGCCTCGTCCAGGGAGGCGCCCAGGTCCACGGCCAGGAAGACCAGCAGCGGGCTGACCGCGAAACGGTCCACGCTGGAGGTGAAGGAGGCCAGGGCGATGGAGACGGGCACGCGTTCGGTTGCGCCGCCGTCGGGCATCTGGGGGTTCACAGGGGGACTCACAAGAGGCCAAGGTACGCCACGCCACCCCCGCATCCCTTAAAACACGAGAGCGCTACTTGTCGGTGACACCGGCGTGTCTCGACAGGTAGCGCTCTCGTGATGGTGGATCAGTCGAGCATGAACACGTCCAGGACTTCCGGCTGCGCGTCCGGGTTATTGGTGTCCAGGATGAACGAGGTCACCGAGCCGGCCTGGGCGTCCAGGTTGGTGAAGATGCTGTAGTCATTGGAGGCCACGTACGGGGCGTCCTGGTCCGGGTCCACCAGGGATGCGAACGGACGCTCGGACGGAACGATCGGCTCGAGGCCGCCCGGGCTGCCCTGCTCCACGTAGTTGTCCGCGTTCCACGGGGCACCCGGCACCGGGCGGGAGTCGCCGGAGAGCTCGTGGTAGGCGCCGTAGGAGTTGCCCACGTTGGAGGTCTCCAGGTAGTTCACGCCGTTCTCGGACTCGAAGCGGTTCCACAGGTGGGAGTGGCCGTTGAACACCAGGTCCACGGAGGTGCCCTCGGCGTCGATCAGCGGAGTGAGGTCGGTGAGGAGCTTGTTGTTCTCCGCCTCGTACTCGTAGCGGATACCGGTGACGTTGCCCTCGGCGTCCTTCTCCTCGATCTTCGTCGGTTCGGCGAAGGCGGGGGTCACGTTGTCACCCAGGCCCTGCGGGCCCTCGTGCATCATGACGACCACGTTCTCGGCCTCGGTGGTGGCGTCCGAGGCCAGCTCGTCCTGCAGCCAGCGGTACTGGTCCGAGTCCACGGCCAGGGTCTCGAAGATGAATGAGCCGTGGCCCTGGGACATCGGGTCGTCCAGCGTGTCCGCGGCCTCCTGGAAGCGCGAGGCGGCCTGACGCGCCGCCGGATCGGACTCGGCGGTGCCGGAGCGCCAGATGCGCGTGGAGTAGAGCGAGATCAAGCGGGTGTTGCCCACGGTGGTGGCGTAGTACGTCTCGCCGCCGGACTCGGACTCGGGCAGCGTGAAGAGCTCCTCGTAGGTGGTGGTGGAGAAGGAGTTGTCCTCGATCCACTGCTCCTTGACCTCGGCGTGGCCGTCCGGGTTGACCTCTACTGCGACCTTCTCGTACTCAGCCTCGGCCACCTCGCGCGGCACCGGGGAGTTGAAGGACTCGTCCAGGGAGTTCATGCCGTCGACCCGGCCCTGGACCTCGTGGTTACCGATGGCCGTGTAGAGCGGGGCATACTGCAGGATCTCGCCGCCGTCGTACGTCTCGCCGTTCGGGGCCTCGAAGCCGGCGTTGCCCTGCAGCCCGCGGAAGAAGGCCAGGCCGTTCTCCGAGTCGAACCACTCGGAGGCGCGGTCCGGGACGTTGGCCAGGTCGCCGGCCATGAAGACGGCGTCGATGTCACCGATGACCGTCTCGGCCCACTCGAGGTTGGCCGGGGTGTTGTTCTTGGCCTGGTGGTCCGAGGTCAACAGGATGTTGGCGTCCTCCTCGGCGGTCTTCGCGTCCTCGAGGGAGAACGTGTCCGAGAGGACCGGCTCGCCGTCCAGGATGGAGACAACGCGGTAGTCGACCTCGCCGGCGTCCTCCAGCCCGGTCACGGTGGCCTCGTGGCGGAAGATGTCCCGGGAGACGATGCCGTCCTCTTCGGCCGGGGCGTCGGACAGCACCGAATCGGCGTCCTCAGCAGTGCGGGACATCTGCATGGACTCGGCCTTGGTGACGGTGAACTGTGTGTTGTTCGCCTCGGACTGGAACACGCCGTTGCGGGCGTTGCTGGCCTTGTCCACGGTGGGCATCAGGTCCTCAGCGGTCAGCCCGTAGACGTCACCGGTGATGACCCAGTGCTGGCTGCCCTCGAGCTCGGTGAACCAGGCGACGTTGGTCTGGCCGACCTCGGGAACCTGCAGGAACGGATCGGTCAGCAGGACCGGCTCGCCGGCGGGCATCTCGGGTTCCTCCGTAGCGAGCTGGGACTCGTTGTAGCGGAACATCAGGGCGGCGACTTCGCCACGGGTGATGGGTTGGCTGGGGCGGAAGGAGTTGTCCTGGTAGCCCACGCTGAGGCCTTCGGAAGCCATCCAGGTGATGGAGTCGTGGTGGGCATTGGTCTTCGGGACGTCGGTGAAGCTCAGGTGCGGGTTCTCGACCTCGGGGTCGAGGGCGCGGTAGAGGAAGGAGGCGAACTCTCCGCGGGTCACGTTCCGGTCGGGTTTGAACTCGCCGTCCACATAGCCGGTGGTGATCTCCTCGGCCACGCCCCAGGAGATGGCGTCGAAGTGGGCGTTGGTCTCCGGGACGTCGGGGAAGGTGGCGGTGGGCTCGACCTTCGGCTGCAGGTACCGGTGCACCAGGGACAGGGATTCACCGCGGGTGATGTCGGTGAAGGTTCCGAAGGAGTTGTCGGCGAAGCCCTCGGCCAGGTCGGAGCACTGCATCCACCGGATGAAGTCGTAGTAGTGGTTGCCCGGTTCGTTGTCCCGGAAGTCCGCCGCGCTGCACTCAGCGCCGGGCTGGGCGGGTGGGCCGGCCGGCTCTGCGGTGGTGGTGGCTGTGGCCGGGGTGGCCAGGAAGCCGATGGTCATGAGTCCGGCCAGGGCGGCCGCGGGTAGCTTGCGCTGCATGTTGGGGGCTCCGATGTTCAGGCCTGGAGCGCCTGTCCGTGCGAGAGCCAGGCGCGAGTGATGAGCGGCGGGGTTCCCCCCACCGTGACCTGGACAGTTCAGCGGTCGCCGTCAACGCGCAGGAGAGCGCCCGGTGAACACCACGCTAAGAACGGTGGACATCGGCGCCATGTCCGGGGCCAGGCCGGTTCTGGTTCAGGGCAGGATCAAGGCCGGATCAGGTCGGACTCAGGCCCGGCGCCCACTGGTCAGGGTCGCGTAGTCCCGGGTGATCGCCGCGGCGGCGGTCTGCAGCAGGGTGACGTACGGCAGGGCGGGGGCGGCGTCGTTGGGGACGATGACAGAGAGTGCGCCCAGCAGGTCATCCTGATGCCCGCGCAGCGGGACCGCGATACCGCGTGCAGCGGTGTGCAGGAAGCCGTCGTTGACCACGTGACCGGTGCGGCGGATCTCGGCGAGGCGGCGGCGGATCTGGGCCGGGTCCGTCACGGTCATCGAGGTGAACTGCTTCAGTCCGGCGGCCAGGGCGGCCTCCTGTTCCCGGTCCGGCAGCCACGCGAGTTGCACGAGGCCGGAGGAGGAGGCCAGTGCGGGCAGCCGCTGGCCGATCACCGAATAATTCACGACGGCGTCCGGCGCGGACAGGCGTTCGATGAACAGGACGTCGCGGCCCGAGAGGATCCCGATCTGGGCATGCTGCCGGACGGCATGGTGAACCTTCTGCAGGTGGGGCAGGGCCGCGGCTCGCAGACCGGCGGCACCGGGGGAGCGCGCAGACCATTCCCAGATCCGCGCCCCGAGCCGGTAGGTCCGGTCCGGGGCGCGTTCGAGCAGGCCGAGTGAGGTCAACTCTCCCAGCAGCCGGTGAGTGGTGGACACCGGGCTGCCGGTGCGTTGGGCGATCTCGGTGGCGGTGAGAAACACCGAGTTGGAGTCGAAGGCATCCAGCAGGTCCACTGCACGGCTCAACGAAGACCGACCCGCGGACGTTCTGGCCATGCGTTTCCTTTCAAAGGGATGACTCCGATGAAAACAGTGTGACATGACTCATAGTCGAAGACACCCCCGTCCACCAAGGAGACCACGATGCCCACACAAAGACTCCTGGCCGCCCGACGCCGCAGCCTGCTGGCCGCCGGCGTCCTGTCTGTTGCCGCTCTGACCCTGACCGCCTGTGGTTCCGGCTCACCCAGCAGCGCCGAAGCGGACACCGCCAAATCGTCCGCCGCCGCCGGCGAGGGCTCAGATGCGTTGGAGGCCGTCAACATCGGCTACTTCCCGCTCGTGCACACCTCCACCCTCGTCAATGCCGACGAGCAGGGGTACCTCGAGGACGCCGGCATCGATGCCGAGCTGACCCAGACGCAGGGTGGCGCGGCGGCCATTCCGGCCCTGGCCTCCGGCAATGTGGACATCACCTACGCCAACTACACCTCGGCTCTGTTGGCCGCCCAGCAAGGGCTGCCCATCGTCCTGATCGCCGGCAACGACGTCGGCGCCGACGATCACGGAATCTACGTGGACCCGGACTCGGGGATCGAGGAGATCGCCGACCTGAAGGGCAAGAGCTTTGCCGTCAACAACCTGCAGAACATCGGCACGGTGGCCCTCTACGCCCAACTCGAGGAGGCCGGGCTCTCACCGGCCGACGTCGAGGTGATGGAGATGCCGTACCCGGACATGGCCGCCGCCGTGCAGAACGGCAACGTGGATGCCGTCTGGCAGGTCGAGCCGTTCCAGGCTGTCTCCGAGAAGGAGGGGCTGGTGAAGATCGGCAACCTGTTCGCGGGTCCGGCCGAGGAGATGCCCGTGGCCGGATGGATCACCACCCGGGAGTACGCCGACTCCCATCCCGAGGTCATCGACGGTCTGCGCTCGGCCCTGTCCTCATCCATGGAGGATCTCGACGGCAACCGCGAGGCCTTCAGCGCCCTGGTGCCGGAGTTCACCACGGTCACCGCCGAGGTGGTGCAGGAGATCGAGCTGCCCGTGTTCTCCGCCGAGCTGGACCTCGAGAAGCTCCAGCAGGGCGCCGACCTGATGCTCGAATACGACCTGATCGACGAGGCCCTGGACGTCCAGGGCACGGCCTACACCGATTGACAGGAGAAGCCCTCATGACTGACACCACCGCCATCCAGGCCCCGGCGAATCCCCACGGGGAGCGACCTGTCCCGCCCCTCGACGTCCCTCCCTCACCTGCCGGCGTCCCGGTGGTCGACCTCGACCCATTCTCGGACGAGACGCTGACCGATCCCTACCCCTTGCATGAGACCCTGCGGGAGGCCGGGCCCGTCGCCTGGCTGCCCCGTTATGGCGTCTATGCGGTGGCCCGGTACGACGAGGTGGTCCACGTGCTGCAGAACCACGAGATCTTCGTGTCCGGGCGCGGTGTGGGGCTCTCGGACTACCAGAATGAGAAGCCCTGGCGGCCGCCGTCGCTGTTGTTGGAGGCGGACCCGCCCCAGCACACGCAGGCCCGCAAGGTCGCGACCTCGGTGTTCAACCCCAAGACCATGCGCCAGATTCGAGAGGAGTTCCAGGACACCGCCAACCGGATGGTAGACGAGCTCTTCGCCGAGGGCTCCACGGTGGAGATCGACGGGGTGGCCGAGCTGGCCGCCGCCTACCCGCTGTCCGTCTTCCCGGACTTCATCGGCCTGTCCGAGACCGGGCGGGAGAACCTGCTGCCCTACGGCAACATGGCGTTCAACGCCTTCGGCCCTCAGAACCACCTCTACGACCGGGCCATGGAGACCGGAGGCCAGGCGGCTCCGTGGATCGTCGAGCAGTGCGTGGTGGGCACCCCGAAGCCCGGTCGGTTCGGCGCGACCCTGCATGAGAAGGCTGCCGAGGCGGGGCTGGACGAGGACGAGGCCGCACGGTTGCTGCGCTCCTTCCTGACCGCCGGCGTGGACACCACGGTGCATGGCATCGGGGCCGCGCTGCGCGAGCTGGCCGAGCATCCGGAGCAGTGGGCCGCGTTGCGCCAGGATCCGTCCAAGGCCCGGGCGGCCTTCGACGAGACCGTCCGCTATATGGCTCCCGTCCAGACCTTCTTCCGCACGGTGAACGAGGACACCGAGGTGTCCGGTGTGCAGCTGCCCGAGGGGTCCAAGATCCTGATGTTCCTGGCTGCCGCGAACCGGGACCCGCGCCACTGGGAGGATCCGGACACCTTTGACATCAGCCGCCAGGCCTCCGGCCACGTGGGCTTCGGTTTCGGCATCCACTCCTGCGTCGGCCAGATCATGGCCCGGCTCGAGGGCGAATGTCTTCTCGGCGCGCTGGCCCGCAGGGTCGCCATGATCGAGGTG
This sequence comes from Citricoccus sp. K5, assembly GCF_902506195.1. Lineage (NCBI taxonomy): Bacteria > Bacillati > Actinomycetota > Actinomycetes > Micrococcales > Micrococcaceae > Citricoccus > Citricoccus sp. K5. The sequence continues at coordinate 2,942,740 of NZ_LR732817.1, read as the reverse complement.
GTCGGTGAGCCGGAACTGCAGCTGAACAACACCCTGCGCGGCTGGGAGAGCCTGCCGCTGCGGTTGACTGCTGCCTGATCCCTACTGCAGCACGTCCACCACGAGTCCATCGAGCCCGGCCTCGGCATCCTCGATGATGCCGGCCTCCTGGGATGCCTCTGAACCGCGCAGCATGGCCTGCTCGGGGAAGCCCCAGCCGAACTTCGTGAGGATCATCGTCTCGGCAGTCTCCGGATCGATCTCGGTGAAGTTGGACAGCTCGGTCCGGAACTCATCCGGGTGCTCCGTGGCGTACTCCTGAGACTTCTTGACGACCTCCACAAAGTCCTTGACGAACTCCGGGTCCTGGGACCACTTCTGCTCCGAGGTCAGGTAGACGGCCGTCACGAACTCCGGATCCACATCGATGTAGGGGTCCGCGATCAGGCGATGTCCGGCCTCCTTGGCGTTGCCGAGGAACGGCTCCGAGGTGGAGATGGCGTCCACGGAGCCACGCTCCAGGGCTGGCTGCATGTCCGGGAGGGCCAGCTCGAGGAAATTCACCTGGTCAGGGTCTCCGCCAGCCTTCTTCACGGACTGGCGGATGGCTGCCTCGTGGAGCCCCTTGACCGCATTGACGGCCACGGACTTGCCCTCAAGGTCACCGGCATCCTGGATCTCCGAATCCTCCGGCACCACGATGCCACCGTGGTCAGCGCCGGGCTCGCCGGTGGTGCGGCCGCCCTCGGCCACGGCGATCACCGGAAGCCCCTTCTCGCGGGCCTGGAAGGCGTTGACACTGCCGGTGTAGACCATGTCGTACTGGTCCTGCAGCAGGGCCGGGATGGAGATCGAGCTTCCGGTGGTGAACTGGATGTCGATCGTCATGCCCTTCTCGGCGAAGAAGCCCTTCTCCTCGCCGAGGTAGATGGCCGCCACGTCCACCACGGGCACGGCGGCCACCCGTACGGTCTTCAGTTCGCCGTCGGCCGCGGTGCCGGAGGAATCGGAGTTCGCGGTGGAGTCAGCGCCCTTTGCGGGCGCCTCCGAGGAGGCGGCACCGGAGGTGGTGCCACTGCCGCAACCGGTCAGCAACAGCATGGTGGCGGCCGCGGTGGCGAGGGTGGCGCGAAGTCTGTTCATGGGTACCTGCCTTGGGTGATCCGGAGGGGGTCCGGTGGAGCATGACCGGGAGAGTCACGTTCCGAGTTGCAATTGCAACGAGTGTCGCATCTCACATACGATTCGACAAGTACCAAAAATCGGTGGCGTAGTGCTTCAGGATTCTTCGAGCGAAGGCGGGGTATTCATCAGAGGAATGTTCTCGTACATCCGACGCAGGAAGGACTGCAACTGGGCCCGTTCCTCGTTCGAGAAGCCATCCACCATCAGTTCGGCGCGCTCCAGGGCCACGGGGAGCACCGCATCGTGCACCTGGGCGCCCTGGGGAGTCAGGAACAACCGGCGGCGGGCACCATCCTGCTCCCAGCAGATGAGGCCCTTGTCCCGCAGTCGCTGGAGCCGGCGGCTGACCACCGACTTGTCCAGGGCCACCTGCTCCGAGATGTCCACGGCCTGGCATCCCGGGCGGTTGGACAGTGTGGACAGGATGGCGAAGTCCGGCGAGGTGACTCCGAACCGCTCGTTGTAGATCCGCGACCCGCCCCACACATGGGCGTTGTCCACGAGGGACAGGTAGGCCGGGGGGAAGGTCTCCCGGTCGATCGTGTGCTTGAGTCGGGTGCGGATCGGTTCGGCGGCGGACGTCATGTGGCCCATCAAACCACCAGTAGTGACCATCTCAGAGACGAAGGACAGCATGAAGAAGCTCATCAACAATCCGCGCGACGTCGTGGTCGAATCCCTGACCGGACTGGTGCGGATGAATCCGGGCCTTCGGTTGCTGGAGGGCTCCCGCACGGTGGTGGAGGCCCGGGCTTCCGAGCGTGGCCGGGTGGCCGTCCTCTCCGGTGGTGGTGCCGGCCACGAGCCGGCGCATGCGGGATTCGTGGGAGCCGGGATGCTGACCGGTGCGGTCTCGGGTGAGGTCTTCACGTCCCCCTCGGTGGACGACATCCTGGCCGGCATCCGTGCGGTGGACTCCGGGGCCGGGGTGCTGCTGATCGTGAAGAGTTACACCGGTGACCGGCTGAACTTCGGATTGGCCGCGGAGCTGGCCCGCGCGGACGGCATCGACGTGCGGATGGTCGTGGTGGCGGACGATGTCGCCCTCGCCGGTTCCAGCGACCACGCAGGGCATCGCGGAATCGCCGGCACGGTCCTGGTCCACAAGATCGCCGGGGCCGCGGCTGCCGCCGGCCAGGACCTTGATGCTGCGGCCCGGGTGGCCCAGTCCGCGGCGGATGCCCTTGCCACCATGGGCGTGGCCCTCGGCTCGTGCACGGTGCCGGCCGCCGGCAGTCCGAGCTTCGAGCTCGGGGAGGACGAGGTCGAGTGGGGCCTGGGGATCCATGGAGAGCAGGGGGTGGAACGCTCTGCCCTGCTCACGGCCACCGAGGCCGTGGACCGGTTGCTGTCGGCCTGCCTGGCGGTCGGTCGGATTCCCGACGCCGGCCGGGTCGCCCTGCTGGTCAACAACCTGGGTGGCAGCTCGGCGATGGAGATCTCCCTGGTGGCCGACGCCGCCCTGACCTGGTTGCGTGAGCGTGGCCTCGACGTGGTCCGGGCCTGGTCCGGCACCTTCTTGACGGCCATGGAGATGGAAGGCGTGTCCTTGTCCCTGCTGGCCGTGGATGACCGGCTGGTGGAGCTACTGGATGCACCGGTCCAGACGTCGGCGTGGCCGGCCCTGTCCGGCCGGGTGAACACTGAGCCCTTCCTGGCGGTGCCGCCGGCCGAGGCGTTCGGCCTGGAGGGCCCGGCGCTCGCCGGCCCGGGGTGGAGGGTGCTGGAAGACGTGTTGCAGGCGTTGCGGGACGCGGAACCTGAGCTCACGGCCATGGACCAGCAGGTGGGCGACGGCGACCTCGGCCACAGTCTGGACCGCGGCGCCAGGGCGGTGCTCCAGGAGCAGGCCAGCCTGCCGTGCCGTCCGGACCTGCTGCTGAGGCGGGTCTCCGCGGTGGCCCGTAAGAGCATCGGTGGCACCTCGGGGCCGCTGTACGCGGTCTTCCTGCTGAAGGCCTCCGCGGCGCTGGCCGGCATCGAGCAACCGGCATCCGCTGACTGGGCCAGGGCGCTGGCTGCCGGTCAGCGTGGGATCCAGGATCTGGGCGGGGCCTCCCCGGGGGACCGCACCATGCTGGATGCCCTCGCTCCGGCGGCTGAGGCCTTTGCCGGTGCCGGGTCCGAACCGCTGCCGGTGGCCCTGCGCGCGGCCGCCGACGCGGCCCGGGCCGGCGCCGAGGCCACGGCGGACATGGCCCCGCGCCGGGGCCGCTCCAGCTACGCGGGGGACCGCGTCAAGGGGCACCTGGACCCGGGTGCCTGGGCCGTCTACCTGTGGCTGGACGCGGCGGCCCGGGCGGCAGTCTGCGACTGACGCGCACTGCAGACTCCCGATCGGCGGGGCGGGGCTACTTCAGCGTCACCCGCATCGGCATCGAGGTGTAGCCGCGCAGCCAGTGGTTGAGTTTGCGCACGGGTTCGGCTGTGACCTCGAGTGAGTCCACGCGGGTGGCGAAGGCCGTCAACAGGCATTCGGCCTCCATGCGGGCCATCATCTGGCCCACACAGGCGTGGATGCCGTAGCCGAAGGCCGCGTGGCCGCGGACGTCGCGGGTGATGTCAAAGGCCTCCGGGTCGGTCCAGCGGCGCGGGTCCCGGTTGGCGGCGGAGAGACAGGTGATGATCTTCTGCTCTGGTTCCAGCACCACGCCGCCGAGTTCGGTGCGCGTGCCCACGGTCCGGCCGATGTAAGGACTCGGGGCATGGCACCGCAGCGTCTCCTCGAAGACCGTGCGGGCCAGAGAGGGGTCCCCGCGGAGGGCAGACCATGCATCCGGGGTGCGGGACAGGGCCAGCAGGGCGTTGCCGATCCCCAGCATGGTGGTGTCCAGCCCGGCGGAGAGGAAGGTCCGCACCAGCAGTCCGGCCGTCTCCTCCGTGATGGCTCCCTCGTCCGCCGCGGTGAAGAACTTCCCGGCGAGCTTGGTCTCATCCAGGTTCTCGCGCCGCATCTGCCATTCCACGTATTCTGTGGCCTCGGCCGCCTGGATCACCGCCTCCTCGTAGAGTGCATCGTCTCGAGGACCCATGGCCTGGAAGTTCAGGTTGGCGTACTTCAGCAGGTACTGCCGCCCCTCGGGGGCCAGTCCAACGGCGTCCGGCAGCACCCGCAGCGGGTAGGCCTCGGCGAGGTCTGTCACGGCATCGAACTCGCCCCGCGCGCAGACCTCGTCCACCACGGCGAAGGCCTCGGCCTGGAAGTCCTCCTTGAGCTGCTTGACGACCTTGAGGGAGAGCGCGGAGCTCATGAGCTTGCGCGTGGCGGTGTGCTGTGGCTGGTCCTGTTCCAGGATCACGCTCGGCTTGCGCCAGTTCGCCTCCAGTGCGGTGTTCGTCAGGCCGGTGCCGTGCGAGGAGATGAAGGTCTCCTGGTCCAGGAAGATCTCCTGGACCAGGTCCGCCCGCCCGGTGGCCCAGATGCCGTGGGACTCGAGCCAGACGATCGGGCCGGCCTCACGGATCGCGTCCTCGACGGGGTGGGGGTCCCGCAGCGAGGGGACGGAGAAGGGGTCCACGTCGAGAATGGGCGTGCCGCTGGCCACGGTGGTCATGGTCTCTCCTTCACCGGCCCAGAAGCCGATCGTTGCAATTGCAACTCAGTGTGCCATGAGTCACTACCTCAAGCAATGTCCGAGGCCTTTCGCAGGCGCCGATCCTCGTCGATGCGGGCGATGTGGGGCGCGAAGTTCGCCTCGGCGAAGGTGACCATCTCGGTGATGCGGCGCGGGGGCCGGCGTCGGGCCTGGGGTTTGAGCCAGGCGATGTGGACGAAGACGTTCCCGTCCTCGACGTGCAGGGGAACCTCGACCACCGGGTGACCGTCCACGGTCCACGGAGAGGCGTCCGGTTGCACCAGGATGGCCACTCCCAGGCCCTTGCCCACGAGGGCGCGGGTCAGCGGCAGGGATGAGGTGACCCAGGCGATGCGCTCGTCGTCCTCCGTGGTGTCCAGGTCCCGGAGCGTGTTGGCCTTGCTGGGGGCATCGCCGAGCAGGATGATCTTCTCCCCGGTCAGATCGGGCAGCGTCACGGAGGGCCGGTCCGCCAACGGGTGGTCAGCCGGCATCAGGACGTAGGGCGGCCGCTCGAGGATGGGCTGGTGGTCCACCTCGGCCGGGACCTCATGGAGGTAGGTGAACCCCACATCGATGGCACCGGAGGTCAGGCCGGCCATCAGCTCGGCATGCTGGACCTCCACGAAGGACAGCTCCACCAGGGGGTGCTCCGTGGCGAAGTCCCCCAGGAGCAGGGGCAGCACGTAGGGGGCCAGGGTCTGGTAGACGCCAATGGTCAACGGGCCGCGCAGCTGACCGTCCCGCTCCTGCAGGATCCGGCCGGCTTCCTGGGCGGTGTGGAGCACGATCCCCGCCTCGCGGTGTAACTGGCGGCCCGCGGCGGTGGGCCAGGCGCCCTGGGCTTTGCGGCGGACGAGGAGCCGCTGGCCGACCTGCTTCTCGAGCTCGTCGATCGCGGAGGACACCGAGGACTGGGCCGTGTGCAGGTCACGGGCTGCGGCGGAGAGGGAGCCGGTACGCACCACGGCATCGAAGATCTCCAACTGGCGCAGGGTGAAGGGCAGGGCCATGCGGCTCCTTTATCGGTAATAGCGATGAACTACCCCTAATCTTCCACTTTGCGCCGATGTGGTGTCCAGCACATTCTGGAGGTCACGCCACCCTCAGACCCCGGCACAGCTGCCGGGCCGATCTCCCAGGAGCCCACCATGCCCACCATCACGTATCACCAGCCCGACGGCGACACCCAGGTCATCGAGCTCGAGAAGCCCGACCGCATCATGCAGGCGGCGCTGAAGAACAGCGTCCCGGGCATCGTCGGGGAATGTGGCGGCCAGGCCATGTGCGCCACCTGCCACGTGTACGTCCGCGAGGAGTACCTGGACGCCCTGCCGGAGATCGGCGACGACGAGGAGGAGATGCTCGAGGTCACCGCCTCCGAGCGAGATGAGCGCCGCAGCCGCCTGGGCTGCCAGATCGAGGTCGGCGGCAGCGGCCCGGAGGCCATCGAGGTCGACATCCCGGAAGAGCAGGTCTGAACCATGAGCGCGAGCCAGCATCAGAGCCAGAGCCAAAACGTGTCCGCAGCGGCAGATCAGGACGCCCGCGGCGTCGTCATCATCGGCGGCGGCCAGGCCGGACTGCAGGCCGCCGCGTCCCTGCGCTCCGAGGGCTTCACCGGCGAGGTCACCATCGTGGCCGAGGAGCCCGGCCTGCCCTATCAGCGGCCGCCGCTGTCCAAGGACTACCTGAAGGCCCGTCCCACGGACGGTACTGACGGTTCAGGCGGCACCTCGGCCGCGCCCCTGCCACTGCGCGGTGCGGCGTTCTTCGCGGACCACGCCATCACCCTGCTCACCGGCACCGCCGCCACCAGCATGGACCGGCAGTCCCAAACCGTCACCCTCGCCGACGGCACCACCCTGGGCTACTCGTCGCTGGTGTTGGCCACCGGTGCCCGCAACCGCGAACTGCCGACCCCGGGCATCGACCTACCGGGCATCCACGGACTGCGCACCCTGGAGGACGCCGAACAGCTCGGCGCCGCGCTGGACACCGCGCAGAACGTGGTCGTGGTCGGCGCCGGGTTCATCGGCCTGGAATTCGCGACGGCGGCGCTCGCCCGCGGCTGCCACGTCACCGTCCTGGAGTTCGCGCCCCGCCCGATGGGCCGCGCGCTCACCCCGCTGCTGGGCGACTGGTTCGCCGGCGCCCACCGGGATCTGGGTATCGACCTGCGGCTGAACGAGGGCATCGCGTCCTTCGAGGCCGGCGACGACGGCCGGGTCTCCTTCGCGGTCTCGACCACCGGGGACCGGTACCCGGCAGACCTGGTGGTGGCCGGCGTCGGGGTCCAGCCGAACGACCAGCTGGCCGCCGAGGCCGGTCTCGAGACTGCCAACGGGATCGTGGTGGACGCGAACCTGCGCACCGCTGACCCGGACATCTACGCGATCGGGGACTGTGCCGCGTTTCCCTGCGTGCACGCCGGCGGGCCGTTCCGCCTGGAGTCCGTGCAGAACGCCACCGATCACGCCCGGCACGTGGCCGGCGTGATCCTCGGCGTCGACGTCCCGTATGCGGAGCTGCCGTGGTTCTGGTCCACCCAGGGGCCGTTCCGGCTGCAGATGGCCAACATCGTGCGGGCGGACGACGAGACCGTGGTGGTGGGGGACCCGGATCCTGCCAGCCCGAAGTTCTCCGTGTTCTGCTTCCGCGACGGGATCCTGGCAGCCGTCGAGTCCGTGAACATGCCCAGCGACCACCTCTCGGCCCGGAAGATCCTCGCCGCGGGCCTCGAGATCACCCGCGAGGAGGCCCTGTCCGAAGGATTCTCCCTCCGGGCGGCCTACAAGGAGCGGACCCGGTCCGCGGCGGTCTAGCCGGCACCCAGCACGTGCGCCGCCACCGCGTCGGCTAGGCGGGAAGTACCAGCGCGAGGATCACCACGATCGGCAGGGAGATGACCGAGGAGATGGACGTCGACATGGTGAGCGTCTTGAGGGATCCCTTGGTGGTGAGGCCGAGCAGCGAGTTGAACATCCAGAAGAAATTGCTGTTCACCTGGAGCGCGAACATTGCGCCGGAGGCGATGGCCAGGCCCATCGCAATGGGGCTCACGTCCACTGCGCCGAGCACCGGGGCGATGATGCCGGCCGCCGCGATGGCTGCGACGGAGACCGAGCCGATGGCCAGGTGCAGCAGCGCCGCGACGAACCACGCCAGCACGATGATGAGGACGGTCGGCATGCTCTCATTCGCCGTGAACAGGCCCGCTAGGAGCTGGTCGAGTCCCGAGGCGCCGATCACGGCACCCAGCGAGCCGCCCACGCCCGTGATGAGCAGGATCTCACCCGTGGTGTGAAAACCCGACTGCAGCGCATCCTGCGTGCGGCCATTGCCGTTCGTGATCCGGGAAATCAGGTAGGCCCCGAGCAGGCCGATGAACAGGGCGATATTGGCGTCCCCGAAGAACTCGATGACCGGGTTGGTGAACTCGAAAAGGCCTGCGAAGGCCCCGAAAGCGATGAGGACCAGCGGCACGATGATCGGCAGGAACAGCACGATCAGGGGTAGTTCACGCGCCGGCGCCGTGCTGGCAGAACCGGTCGTTCCACCGCCACCGGTTGATCCCCCGCCACCGGTGGTTCCTGCGTGGCCGGCTGAGTCCGCCTGGGCCTTCTGGAGGCGGGCCTCCTCAAGCTCCGAAACGGGGGTCGCGCCCTCGTCGGAGGAGGGCTTCCAGTAGTTCGTCCGCAGGATGAGGCGCATCACGAGCGTGGTGAGGAGGGCCGTGACCGGCCCGAGGACGAGGCCGTAGAGGAGCCAGTCGCCCAGCGGGATATCCATCAACCCGGTGATGGAGAGGGCAGCCAGACCGGGGACGACGAACACGTAACCCGAGAAGATCCCCGTGCCGAGCGCCGCGGCCAGCAGGGGCAGACCGTGCTTGCCGATCTTCGGTGCAGCGGATCGGGCAACCGGGGCCGCGAGGACCACCTGGACATCCACGTAGATGGACGGCATCACCACGGACAGCAAGGCCGCCATCGAGTACGGCAATCGATCCGCGCCCACCGTCCGCACGAGGACCGTCACGAGGCGAGTGAAGGCGCCACTGGCATGCAATTGGGAGCCGATGAGCACGCCGAAGCCGATGAGCAACCCGACCTCGACCATGATCTCACCGAATCCCGTGGTGATCGCCTCGACGGTGCCGGCCAGGCCCACTCCGGTGGCGATCCCCAGGTAGAGGCAGCCGAGGACGAGGCTGATGACCGGATCCACCTTGAGCCGGATGATGAGGACCACGATCACCAGGATGGCGATGAGTGTGTGGACGGCAATCATGGTGCGACCTTCCGCAAGAGCTGGAGGCGTCATTCATCGTGCGGAGTCGAATGGCCTAGGGATGCTGCGACTCGCCGACCCTAGCAAGCGTGTGAGCCGCAGCACAAAGGAGCCCCGCGGCCTCGACCGGGTCGCGGGGCTCCTGGGGCGAAGCGATCAGCCGACGGGCGTGCTGTCCGCCTCACCGGACGAGGGGCCGGCCTTCAGCAGGCCCAGGGCGTGGGGCTCCTGGAAGTTGCGCAGGCCGATGGTGCCCATCTCGCGGCCGATGCCGGACTGCTTGATGCCGCCGAAGGGGGCGCGCTGGTCCAGCAGGGCGGGGCCGTGGGTGTTGTGGAAGACATAGCCGGCCTGCAACCGGGAGCCGATCTCGATGGCGGTCTGCTCGTCCGAGGTCCACACGGAGTTGCACAACCCGTACTGCGTGTCGTTCACCATCCGGATGCCGTCCTCGAGGTCCTCGAAGGTGATGATCGGGATGGTCGGGCCGAACTGCTCCTCGGTGACCACGCGCAGGGCCGGGTCCGGGTCCAGCACCAGTGAGGGACGCATGAAGTTCCCCTCGGCCCATTCGCCGCCGGGTAGCTCGCCGAACTCGCGGACGTCCGCACCGGAGTCCTTGGCCTCCTGGACCAGGGCCTGCACGTACTCGAGCTGGGCCCTCTGGTGGAAGGGCCCCATGGTGGTGGCTGCGTCCGTGGCCGGGCCAAGCGTGGTGCCCTCCAGCCGCCGGGTCAGCTCCGCCACCAGCTCGTCCCTCTTGGAGGAGTGCACGTAGATGCGCTTGGCGTTCATGCAGACCTGGCCGGTGGTGCCGAAGATGCCCATGAACAGCAGGTCCATCCCCTGCTCGGTGAACTCGGCGTCCTCGAGGATCAGCACGCCGTCATTGCCCCCGAGTTCCAGGGTGACGTTGGTCAGCGTCTGCGCGGCCATGGACATGATCTTCTTGCCGCCGCCGACGGAGCCGGTGAAGCAGACCTTGGCCACGTCCTCGTTGGAGACCAAGGCCTCGCCGATCTCGGCGTCCGCGCCGGTCACCACGTTGAGCACGCCGGCGGGTAGCCGCTCCGCCACGCGCTGCACGGCGCGGGTGGTGGCCAGCGGGCAGGAGGGCGGCGGCTTGACCACCACGGTGTTCCCGGCCATCAGGGCGTAGGGCAGGGAGGCGCCGAGGATGGCGATGGGCCAGTTGAACGGCACGATGATCGTCACCACGCCCATCGGCTGGTGTGAGATGCGCACTTCGGTGGGTGGCCCCGGAAGGGTCTCGACGGCGTCCACCTCCTCGGCGAGGCCGATCGCCAGCTCGAAGCGCTGGACCAGGCCCATCAGGTCGAAGGTCGATTCCCCGACGACCTTGCCGTTCTCCGAGGAGAGGATGGCGGCCTCCCGTTCGGAGCCCTCCATGATGGCGGCCGCGGCCGTGGTCAGGGCCTCGGCGCGTTCGGTGGGGGACAGGGCGGCCCACGCCGGGAAGGCGTCCTTGGCGGCGGCCACGGCGGCCAGGGCCTGGTCCCGGGTGGCGGCCGCGGCCTGGCCGACGACCTCGGAGGGCTTGGCCGGATTGACCACGGTCAGTGTCGCCTCGCTCTGGTGCTCACGGCCCCCGTAGTACAACGGCGTGGTGGGAAGGTCCTGGTGATCTGTGTTTCCCGGCGAGCGGGAAGTGGTGGTGTCAGTCATGATGCCTCTTTCAGGGATGATGAATGCGGCCGTTCTGAAATGGAATGCCTAAAACATGAGCGGTGAAAACCGATTCCGCGATGAGACGGTGGGCCTCGGGGACGCGGGCGCGACCACGTGAGCCACATCACTTCAAGGATAGTGAATCAAAGGGGGCGCGGTGCGTCAAGGATGGGGTGGCCTGGCCGGATGGATTTCGCAGACCCGGAATCCCCATCGAGGAATCTTCCGAGAAAACCGCAGGTCAGAGAGCCAGTGACTGACTTAGAGCAAATTTGCGTGAAATACCCCTTTACGTGGGGCCCTTGCTGCGCCTAAGGTCTCGGGGAGACATAGATCACATCTCAGCAAAGTGGCTGGGGCAACGCGATTTCCCTGGGGGAACACATGGCCGCAACGATCACGAGACCGGAGACCAACGTTTCCGAGTTGGAAGACCTTTCGTATGAGCTGAGGGAAAAGTTACTCCTTCTCTGCGGAGAGTATGACGGTTCAGTGCACATAGGTGGCGACCTTTCTTGTGCTGATATTTTGACGTTGTTGTTCCAGTATGGGATGCACGTGGATCCACAGGATCTGCACAATCCCGAGCGGGACAGGTTCGTCCTCAGCAAGGGCCACGCGGCGGTCTGCATGTACATCACGATGGCCATCCGTGGCTTCTTCGACTACGACGACATCGTGCGTACCTATGGCCGGCTGGACTCCGCCTACGGCATGCATCCGTGCAAGGTGCAACTGCCCGGTGTGGAGGTGTCTACCGGCTCCCTGGGCCACGGGCTCCCGCTGGCCACCGGTATGGCCCTGCATGCCCGGCGCAACGGCATGAGCCACCGTGTCTTCACCCTGATGGGGGATGGCGAGACCGGCGAGGGCTCGGTCTGGGAAGCCGCCTTGGCTGCGAACAGCAACAACCTGGGCAACCTGGTGGCGTTCATCGACCGCAACCGCCAGCTGATGACGAGCTTCTCCGAGGAGCGCGTGAAGCTCGAGCCGTATCCGGACAAGTGGCGGGCCTTCGGCTGGAACGTGATCGAGGTGGACGGCCATGACATGGGCGCCCTCGTGGCAGCCTTCGACTCCCTGCCGGACCCGGATTCGGACACCCCCACGGTGATCGTCTGCGACACGGTCAAGGGCAAGGGCGTGGACTTCATGGAGGCCAATCTCGCCTGGCACGCCGGATCCCTCAATGACAAGGACCTCCAGCGTGCCCTCGCCGCGCTGGCCGATGGACGAAAGGCGGCATGACCATGGCCACCAACACCGCGAGTAGTGTCCCCACCAACACGGGCTCTGCAGAGAGTTCCGCGGCTACGGCGGGCATCCCCGGCGATCCCGAGCCGACCACCTCGTTCACCTTCGGGGAGTTGCTCTCCTCCCGGACCGTGATCGGCCAGACGCTGAAGGAACTCGGCGAGACCCATGACAACCTGTGGGTGCTGACTCCGGACATCGGGGCCACCCTGGTGGAGTTCCGCGACACCTTCCCGGACCGGTTCGTGGACGTGGGGCTGTCCGAGCAGGCCTGCGTGGGCATCGCGGCCGGCCTGGCCAATGAGGGCAACATCCCGGTGGTCTCCGGCATGCTGCCGTTCCTGAGCATGCGTGCGCTCGAGCAGGTCCGCTCGGACATCTGCTACCCGAACCTGCCGGTGAAGATCGTCGGCACGCACGGCGGGCTCGTCGGCAACGGCGGCTCCACCCACTACGCCGTCGAGGACCTGGGCCTGATGACCTCTCTGGTGAACATGACAGTCACCTCCATTGGTGATCCGCTGATGGTCGGAGAGGTCCTTCGCCAGTCCATGTCCATGACGGGTCCGCTCTACATCCGCCTGGCTGTGGGCAAGAAGGACAAGGTGATCTACGAGCCCGGCTCCGTCACCGTGGAGATCGGCAAAGGCATCACCGCCCGCGAGGGCACCGACCTCACCCTCTTCGCGCACGGCGAGACGGTGTCCCAGGCTCTCGAGGCCGCGGAGGTCCTGGCCGCCGAGCACGGCATCGACGCCCGCGTGGTGGACATGTTCACGCTCAAGCCGGTTGACGCCGACCTCATCCAGCGCTGCGCCGAGGAGACCGGTCGCTTCGTGGTGGTCGAGGACCACCTGGCCTATGGCGGGCTGGCCTCGCAGGTCTCGGACGTCATCGCGGATCGGGGCTTGCGGCTCGAGGGCTTCCGGCGGCTCGGCATCCCCCAGGTCTTCGCGGGCTTCGGTGAGGATACGGAGCTCCGGGACAAGCACGGTTACGGGCTGCAGGCCACCGTGGACGCGGCCCTCGCGGTGACCGAGGGCCGACCGACCCAACGCACCGGCGAGCGGAGCATCGCATGACCAGCACCAGCACCACCACCACCGTCAGCGCCGCCCCGGAACGGACCTCGAGCGGCGTGGAGACCGTCGCGGTCACCAAGATCGGCAGTCTTCGGGCCCCCGACGCCGGCCAGCGGGGCAGCATCGGCGTCGTCACTTTCCCGGCGGACACCGTCGGGCCTCAGGACGTGCGCATCACGGTCGCCTATGCCGCGATCTGTGGTTCCGACCCGCACCTGGCCGAGGGATTCTTCGGCACGGACGTGCCGATCGGGCTGGGACACGAGATCTCCGGCGTCGTGGCCGAACTGGGGCCGCAGGTCCGCCGCACCGACCTGCAGGTGGGGGACCGCGTCTCCGGGAACTTCGTCCGCTTCTGCGGGGCTTGCCCGCCCTGCCAGGACGGGCGTCAACAGTTCTGCGAACACCTGGGCGACTACAACCGTCCCGGCATGGCCCGGTCCGTGGTCTGGCACGAATCCCAGGTCTACAAGCTTCCCGAGGAGGTCTCGCTACTGAAGGGCTGCCTGCTGGAGCCCACCTCCGTGGCCGTGCGGATCGCGGACAAGACCCGTGTCCGGGCTGGCGACCGGGTGGCGATCTGCGGTGGCGGCCCCATCGGCCAGCTCACCCTGCAGCTCATGGCACGGTACGGGGCCACCTCCCTCACGCTCATCGAGCCGATCGCGGAGCGCCGCGAACTCGCCCGGCGTTTCGGAGCGCTCCACGTGATCGACCCCAATGGCGAGTCCCTGGAGGAGCGGACACGCGAGATCACCGCGGGGGAGGGATTCGACGTCGTGATCGATGCCTCCGGCTCCCGGCACGCGGTGGCCGGACTGCTGGACATCGCGGCTCCGGGCGGCACCGTGGTCTACGGGGCCATGTATCCGGAGGACTACGAGCTGCCGCTGAACCTCTCCGACTACCTGTACCGCAAGGAGCTGACCCTGACCGGGGTCTTCGTCTCCCCGTACACGTTCCCGCGCGCCGTGCGCGTCCTCGCCGAATTGGACCTGGAACCCTTCCTGCAGTCGGTCTTCGACCTGGAGAACGCGTCCGAGGCCTTCGACATGCATGTGAGCGGCGAGCATCCGAAGGTGGTCATCCGCTGCAACGACCTGACGGACGACGGCACCGAGAGGGCAGAACGCCGATGAGTGCCTCCACCGCAGAGCCGGTCGCGCCGCCGGCCGCACGCCTGGCGCTGCAGGCCACATCCATCTCCAAGCATTTCGACGGTGTGGCCGCGCTGACGGACGCCCGGCTCGACGTTCGGCCGGGGGAGATCCACGCCCTGCTGGGGGAGAACGGTGCCGGCAAGTCAACGTTAATCAAGATCCTGACGGGGGTCTACCGGCCGGATGCCGGCTCGATCGCCTCGGATGGCGAGCCCGTGCAGTTCACCGGGGTGAAGGACGCCCATCAGGCCGGCGTGGTGGCCCTGTACCAGGAACTGTCCATCGTGCCGACGATCAGTGTGGCCGAGAACATCCTGCTCGGTGAGCGCACCCCGAACACCGCGGGCCTGGTGCGGTGGCCGGAGGCCAACCGTGAGGCCCGCCGGCACCTGGATCGTCTCAACCAGCGCATCCCCGTCCGTCGGCTGGCGGGACAGCTCTCGCCGGTGCAGCAGACGATGGTGGCCGTGGCGCGTGCTCTGGCCGCCGACGCTCGCGTTCTCATCCTTGATGAACCCACCGCCTCCCTGACGGATACCGAGATCAAGGACCTCTTCGCGGTGCTGCGCAGCCTGCGCGACGAGGGGGTCGGGATTGTCTACGTCTCACACCGTCTGGAGGAGGTGTTCGAGCTGTGCGACCGCGTGACCATCATGCGCAACGGATCGACCATCTCCACCCGGGACGTCGCGGACATCACGATCGAGGGTGTCATCTCCACCATGGTCGGCCGCGACCCGGGGGAACTGTTCCCGGACCGGGGAACCGCGACGGACCGCGCCGTGGTGTCGGTCGAGTCACTGACCGGCCGCCGGGTCCAAGACGTCTCGTTCACGGCGCATGCCGGTGAGGTCCTCGGTATCGGGGGCCTGGCAGGGTCCGGTCGCAGCGAACTCCTGCGTCTGCTGGCCGGTGCCCAGAAGTTCACCGGAGGCACCATCACGGTGGCGGGGCGGGAACTGCCCGCGAAGGGCGATGTCGGCGCGGTCCTGAATGCCGGCATGGTGCTGGTTCCCGAGGAGCGCCGCAGTCAAGGCGTCTCCCTGAACGCCTCGATCCAGGACAACATCGCCCTGGCCAATCTGGAGAAGGTCAGCACCGGCGGATGGGTGTCAGCCCGCCGCGTGACCGAATTGGCGCGCCGGAGTATGGAGAACCTGCGCATCAAGGCGCGCGGCCCACGTCAGCACGTCGGCTTGCTCTCGGGCGGCAACCAGCAGAAGGTCGTCCTGGCCAAGATGCTGGCCCGGGAGCCGCACGTGCTGCTACTCGACGAACCCACCCGGGGAATCGACGTCGGCACCAAGGCCGAGATCTACCGGCTCATCCGCGAGCTCGCTGCCCAGGGGACCACGATCATCGCCGTGAGTTCCGAACTCCCAGAACTGATCGGTCTCTCCGATCGGATCCTCATCATGCACGAGGGACGGATCTCCGGGCAGGTGCCCGCCGAGGGTGCCGACGAGGAACTCCTGCTCTCCTACTGCTACGGAAGGAATGCCTGACATGGCAACCACCGAAACCGTCTCGGCAGCGCCGTTGCCCCAAGACCGGCCCGACGAGCCCCGTGAAGAGCGCAAGTCCCTCTCTCAGATGGTGCTCCAGAGCGGCACCATCATCGCCCTCGTGGGGCTGATCGTCATCTTCGGCATCATGAGCCCCGGTGGATTCCTCAGCCTGGGGAACCTGACAAACATCCTGGCGCAGGTCGCCATCCTGACCATCATCGCGGGAGCCCAGACAATCGTCATGGTCACCGGGCATTTCGACCTCTCTGTCGGCACCACGGCCACCCTCTCCGGAGCCAGCGCCTCGGCCTTCATGCTGTCCGGCCTCCCGGTCCCCGTCGCCATCATCCTGGGGCTGCTGGTCGGCCTGGGAGTGGGCATGATCAACGGCTTCCTGGTGGCCTTCCTGAACATCTCGGCCATCGTGGCCACCCTGGCCACCCTGACCACCGTCGGCGGTCTCGCCTTCATCGTCACGGACGGTACCACCCTGTACGGCATGCCGGAGGTCTTCTACTGGGTCGGCCAATCCCGCATCGCCGGCCTGCCCATGCCCGTGGTCATCGCCCTGGTCGTCGCCTTGATCATCTGGATCGTGCTGAAGTACACCACGGTCGGTCGCCGCTGGTACGCCGTCGGCGGCAATGCGGACGTCGCCCGGTTATCCGGCGTCAGCGTGCGCGGCAACGTGTTCTGGGCCTTCGCCCTGGCCGGCCTGGTTTCAGGGATGGGTGGAATCGTCCTGGTCAGTCGGCTGTCCAGCGCCAGTGCCACCAGCGCCAACGACTACATGATGCTGGCCGTGGCAGCGGTCTTCCTGGGCATGACGCTCTCCAACTCCGGCCAGGCCAACCTTGGCGGGACCCTCGTAGGCGTCGGCATCATCGGCGTCCTGCAGAACGGCCTGAACATCGTGGGCGTCAACACCTACGTGCAACAGGTGCTGACCGGCATCATCATCGTCGCCGCCGTGCTGCTCTCATCCTTCAAATCACGCCGGGCGTGACGCCCGTCAGTAGTCATCTCCATCACCCCCTGTCACCCCTCTATCCCCACACCACGGTGTGCCCTACCTCGGGAGAAACCCATGCGCACTCGACTGAAGATCATCACCGGCCTCGCTGCGGCCGCCATGCTCGGCCTGACCGGCTGCTCCGGCCCTGGCACCGGCGCCGAAGCAGGTGGAACCTCCGGAGGCTCCGGCGATGACGGCACCTTCAAGGTCGCCGCCTTCACCGCCGGCTACGCGACGCCTGGCGGCAAACTGACCCTGGACAAGTTCGTGGAGGAGGGCAAGGCCAAGGGCTGGGACGTCACCCTCTACACCTCCGACTTTGACTACGACAAGATCAACTCGGACATGCAGTCCGCCATCACCCAGGGGGCAGACGTCATCCTGGCGGGCTTCCCCGATCCACGCCAGATCGCCCCGCTCGTCAACGCCGCCGAGTCCGCGGATATCCCCATCTTCTCCATCGATGGCGGGGTGGAACCCAACGAGGACTTCGTGGAGGACGTCACCTTCGACCAGGACCAGCTCGCTTCACTCACCGTGGGCGCGCTCGAGGAAGCCATGGGCGGCCTCGAGGGCAAGGACGTCATGGTGATCGGCCATGATCCCCACATCGGCATCATGACGCGCAGCAACCTGGCCTACGACATGCTCGAGGAGGCAGGGGCCAACATCGCCGGCGGTGAGATGAAGCAGGCGTTGAACCCGGGCACCTCCCAGGAGGAGGCACTGAAGTTCGTCACCGACTTCCTGCAGGCCAACCCGGAAGGCTTGGACGGGGTCTGGGTCGGCTGGGACCACGCCGCACTGGGCGCCGCCCAGGCCATCAACGAAGCCGGCCGGGATGACATCTACGTCACCGGCGTGGACGCGCTCGGCGTGGCCGTCGAGGAGATCAAGAAGGACGGTCCGTTCTACGCCTCCGTCCACCAGGACTGGTTCTCCGTCGTCGACGTCGTGGTCGAGGACATCGAGGCCTACCGGGCTGATGGCACCCTGCCCGAGGAGAACTTCGTCGAGGTCGAGGGCGAGCTGATCGACCGCAACAATGCGGCCGACTTCACCCCGTCCATGTGACCCCGGGGGCGTGTCTGACCCGGCGGCAGTTACACCGCCGCCGGCCGGCCACGCCCCCACCCCCGGAGAACGATGAGAGAGGCCCGTATCCATGACGTCCACCACTGAACATGCCCGACCCGCCCACGGAACCGACCGGCTCCTCGATCTGTTCTCGATGCGCGACGACATCGTCGTGGTCACCGGGGCCTCGAGCGGCATCGGCCGCGCCGCGGCCGAGATCTACGCCGACGCCGGCGCGACCGTCGTTGTCCTCGGCCGGGACCAGCGCCGGCTGGACGAGGTCAGGGACGCGATCGCCGCCACCGGGGGCACGACCCACGCCTACGCTGCCGACCTGGCCGCGCCGGGCGCCGTCGACGAGGTGCTGGAGCGGATCGTGGCGGAGGTGGGCCGCCCGACGGTGGTGGTGGCCAATGCCGGTATCGCTGGTGGCGGCAGCTACCGCACGGAGGGCGGGGCCATCGGCCGGTACACGGACGAGGAGTGGCGGGACGTGGTGGCCACCAACCTCAACGGCACCTTCGAGACGGTCCGCGCCGCCGCCCGCGTCCTGCCGGACCACGGCCGGATCCTGGTGACCTCCTCCACCGCCGGGCTGCGCACCGACCCGATGGTCTCCTACGCCTACGGCGCCACCAAGGCCGGGATCATCAACCTTGCCCGGCAGGCCGCCCTGGAACTCGCACCCCGCGGGATCCGCGTCAACGTCATCGCCCCCGGCCCCTTCAAGGGCACCCGGATCGGCGGGGACGCCGTGCTGGACGAGGCCGGTGAACGGATGTGGGAGGAGACCAT
Organism: Citricoccus sp. K5; assembly: GCF_902506195.1. Lineage (NCBI taxonomy): Bacteria > Bacillati > Actinomycetota > Actinomycetes > Micrococcales > Micrococcaceae > Citricoccus > Citricoccus sp. K5. The sequence continues at coordinate 2,924,128 of NZ_LR732817.1, read as the reverse complement.
CCCGCTGGCCCGGATGGGAACCATGGCGGAGATCCAGGCCCCGATGCTCTTCCTCGTGGCACCGGGCAACTCGTTCGTCACCGGCGCTGTCCTGGCCGTGGACGGTGGGGCGCTGGCCCTCTCCCACGGCATGTTCTGACCGATTTCCCCTTCGACCCAAGGAGTATCCATGACCACCCTGACGGACAAAGTCCTGCTCATCACCGGCGGAGCGAGCGGCATCGGCCGCGCCACCGTGCGCCGCTGCGCCGAGAAGGGCGCCAAGGTGGTCGTGGCAGACCTGAACCTCGATGGCGCCAAGGCGGTGGCCGACGAGGTGGCGGCGGCCGGAGGCACAGCGCACGCCGTGGCCGTCGACGTCTCGGACTTCGCCGCCGTCGAGCAGGCCGTGCAGTCCGCCGTGGACGCCTTCGGACGCCTGGACGGCATCTTCAACAACGCGGGGATCGCCGGCGGCAAGCCGCTGCTGGACCATGACCCCGAGCGGGACTACCACCCGATGATCCGGATCGACCAGGACGGCGTGTACTACGGCATCCTGGCCGCGGCCCGGCAGTTCGTGAAGCAGGGCGGCGGCGGGGTCATCGTCAACACGTCCTCCATCTACGGCGAGCAGGCTGCTGAATTGTCCTTCACCTACAGTGCCGCCAAGGCCGCCGTCATCTCCTTCACCCGCTCGGCCGCCTACGAACTGGCCGAACACGGAACGCGCGTGCTGGCGATCACCCCGGGGCGCGCGAACACCGCGATCATCCAGCAGTTCCCCCAGCACCTGCGGGACCTCTTCGCCTCCGAGCAGCTGCGCAACGTCATGACCGAGCCGGAGGAGATCGCGAACGTGGTGGCCTTCCTGTTCTCCGAGGAGTCCAACGCCATGAACGGCACCGTGGTGAACGTGGATGACGGCTACTCGGTGTTCAAGCACCGCTTCGAGCTCCCGGAGTTCTGAGATGGCTATGCCGCTGACGAATCCGGCCGCGGACACCTCGGTAGCCGCGGAGGCCCGCCAGGCCACCCGGCTGCGGGTGGACCTGGCCTGCCAGAGTGCGGCCTTCACCACGGACCCCTTCAGCGAAGAGTTCACTCGCTCCCTTCCGGTCCTGCAGGACGCTGGATACCGGCGCGTGGTGCTCGGCCCGCTGGACCCGTCCAGCCGGGGCATCGAGGCGCTCGGACAGCGGATTCACGACGCCGGCCTGGTCCCCATCACGATGGCCGTCCAGTCCCCGGAGGCGAACGTCATGTCCGACGAGCCGACCGTGCGCCGGCGTGGTTTCGACCAGCTTCGCCGGTTCGTGAACATGACGATGCGGATGGGCGGGGACCAGCTCAACGGGGTGCCCTACGGCGTCCACGGTGACACCACCGCCCGGCCGGCGGAGGGAGCGCTCGCCCACACGGCGCAACTGGTGGGTGACGTGGCTGATGAGGCCGCCGCCGCCGGGATCCTGATGACCTTCGAGGTGGTCAACCGGTACGAGACCTCCGTGCTGAACACGGCGGCCCAGGCCGTGCGGTTCGTGGAGCTCTCCGGTTCGAGGAACCTGAAGATCCACCTGGACACCTTCCATATGGCCATCGAGGAGAAGGACCTGCTCGGGTCGGTGGCCCACGCCCTGCCGCACCTCGGGTACCTGGAGTTCGGGCAGTCCTCCCGCGGACTGCTTTCCACGGGTTCCCTGGACCTGTCCCGGATCCTGAAGGAGGTCCAGGCCCTGGGCTATGCGGGGAGGTTCGGCGTGGAGGGGTTCAGCCGTGCCGTCATGCAGGAATCGGTGGCCGATGCGCTGAAGATCTGGGACACCACCTTCCGCACGGGCGAGGAGTTCGTCCGTGACGCTGCCGCCCTCTTCGCCTGACGTGGGCCCCGCCCGCGGGCTGGATAGATTGGGAGGCATGTCCCCGGAACGCGATGACCTGCTGGCCTATCCCCGCCCGTCCGTGGCGGCCGACGTCGTGCTCCTGACCGTGGCCGACGGTGAACTGAACGTGATCCTGCGGAAGCGGGACCAGGGAAGCCATGCGGGGGAGTGGATGCTGCCGGGCACCATGCTGCGCGAACGCGAGCGGCTGGGTGACGCGGTGCTGCGGTGCCTGGACACGCGGATGCACATCCAGGGCCGCTCCCCGAGACAGCTCCATGTCTTCGACGATCCCGGGCGGGACGAACGCGGCTGGGTCCTCACCGTCACCCACCTGGACGTGCTGCCGTTGTCCGAGCTGACACTGGGGCTGGAGCACGGCCATGGCCAGCTGCGGCCGGTCTCCGAGGTCCACGGCCTGCCCTTCAGTCATGACGAGATCATCGCGTGGGCCGTGAAGATGGTGCGCTGGGAGTACGGCCAGGCCCCGGACCCGTGGAACCTCCTGGACTCCCAATTCACCATGACCCAGCTTCGTCAGGCCCATGATGCCGTGGCGGGAACCGTCCATCAGAAGGACACCTTCCGGCGGACCATGGAGCCGCTCCTCGAGGCACTCGAGGAGCGGGCCGTGCCGCCGGGTGGCAACGGACTGGGCCGTCCGGCCCGGATCTACCGGAAACGCCCGGACGGGTATCAGCCCGTCCTGATCATGGCCTAGTGCTACGGGATCGGGAGTGTCTCCCCGCTGCGGATTCTCTTCATGACCATGGTGGAGCCCAGGCGCTGGACGCCGGGCAGGCTGCCGAGGGCGGTGTCGTAGAGCTGCTGGTAGGCGGCCAGGTCTGGGGTAAGGATGCGCAGGAGGTAGTCCGGCTCGCCGAAAAGCCGCTGTGCCTCGACGATCTCCGGGATCTCCCGCGCGGCGGCCTCGAACGCGCCGACGGTCTCGACGTCGGTACGCCCCATGGTGACGAAGACGATGGCCTCGAAGTGCAGCCCGATGGCCTCCGGGGAGACCACGGCTCGGTAGCGCTCGATCGCCCGTGACTGCTCGAGGTCCTTGAGCCGGCGGTGGCAGGCGGAGAGGCTGAGGCCGACTTTCTGGGCCAGCACGGTGGCGCTCATGCGCCCGTCCTCCTGCAGGAGGGAGAGGATCTCCCGGTTGATCGCGTCCATGCCGGAAAGTATTCCACCCTAGAGGTGATTTCGCGAGGGAATTCGAAGCACATCTCGCCCGATTCTCCGTACGATCTACAGCCAGGAGAAGGGGAGGGCAGTATGGATGCGGCATTGATGGCACAGTTCTGGCTCGTGGCGGTGCTGCTCGCGCTGACGCCGGGGGCCGACTGGGCGTATGCGATCTCCGCCGGCCTGCGCGCTCGGTCCGTGGTGCCCGCCGTGGCCGGCATGGTCACCGGTTACGCCCTCGTGGTGACCCTGGTGGCCGTGGGTGCCGGTGCCCTCGTGACTCAGTACCCCGCGGCCCTGACCGTGCTGACCCTGGCCGGATCGGTGTACCTGCTCCACCTCGGGATCACCACTCTGGCCGCACGGACCGAGCCGCCCTCCGCCAGCGCCGAGCCACTGGGGACCGGCCCGCTATCCCAGTTCCTCCGGGGCGCCGGGACCAGCGGGATCAACCCGAAGGGGCTGCTGTTGCTGCTCGCGCTCCTGCCCCAGTTCACGTCAGGGGGCGGTGCCTGGTCCTCGACAGCCCAGATGTTCACCCTGGGCAGCCTGCACGTGGCCAACTGCGCGGTCATCTACCTCGTGGTGGCCCTGCTGGCGAAGCGGATCCTCCGCTCGCGGCCCCGCATCAGCGCCGCCGTGGTCAAGGTCGCCGGGATCCTGATGACCCTGATCGGGGCCAGCATCCTCGTCGAGCAGGGGCTGGCTGTCCTCTGAGGGGCCTCAGCCGCACAGGGGTGCCCTGCTGCCTGAAGGAGTGACGTTGCCCGAACAGTACGGTCGTTCCACGTGGCGAGAGCGACTGGTCCGGCACCAGCCCCCTCGATACCCTGACAAATGAACCCAGGGCGGTCTTTCCGGGGTGCCACACGGTTCCGCGTAGCTGCGGAGAAGACGGCCGCCAAAACAGGTTGATCAGGAGACTCCGCCGTGAAGATCGAAGCACTGGTTGTCGAAGAGAAGAACGCCCCCTTCGTCCGGGAGGAGCTCGAACTCGAGCAGCCGGGCCCCGGTGAGGTCCTGGTGCGGGTGGTGGCCTCCGGGGTGTGCCACACGGACGCCATCACCCAGGCAGGGGACATGCCCCTGCCGTTGCCCGGCGTGCTCGGCCATGAGGGCTCGGGGGTGGTGGAGGCCGTCGGCGAAGGCGTGGACTCGGTGGCGGTGGGGGACCACGTCATCATGGGCTGGCCCTACTGCGGCCAGTGCCGGAACTGCCGCCGTGGCGAACACCGCTACTGCGACCTGCTCGGTCCGGCGGTGGCCAGCGGACAGCGGTTCATCGGGCCGCAAGCCGGAACCTCCGCGTATTCCCGTGTGGATGGATCCACGCTGTCCGGGCACTTCTTCGGCCAGTCCTCCTTCGCGACCTATGCACTGGCCAACGCGAATGCCCTCGTGACCGTGGATCCGGAGGTCCCACTGGAGTTGGTGGGCGTGCTCGCCTGCGGCATCACCACCGGTGCGGGTGCCATCCTGAACACCGCCCGTCCCGCCGCCGGGGAGTCCGTGGTCATCTACGGCGCGGGGGCGGTGGGACTCGCGGCGATCATGGCGGCCCGCAACACCCCGGCCACCACGATCATCGCCATCGACCTGCACGAGTCCCGCCTGGACTTGGCCACCCGGTACGGCGCCACCCACATCATCAACTCGGGGCGGGAGAATGCACTGGAGCGGATTCTGGAAATCTGCGGCGGTCCCGCGGACTATGCCGTGGACTGCACCGGGGTGGTGGCGGTGATCGAGGAGGCCGCCGAGGCGGTCGGGATGCTCGGCACGCTGATCCTGATCGGCGGGGCGCCGGCCGAGGCCCGGTTCAGCCTGGATCACCAGCGGACCCTGTGGGGCAAGCACGTGGTCGGCACCCTGGGCGGCTCCGGGACCTCGCAGGACCTGATCCCCGCCCTGATCGCGCTGTACCAGCAGGGCCGGTTCCCGTTCGACGAGCTGGTCCGGTACTACGACTTCGACCAGGTGGACCAGGCCTTCGCCGACTCCAAGTCCGGCGAGACCATCAAACCGGTACTGCGGATCGGCTGACTCCCAACCAGGGATCACGGCCGCGCCACCTGTCGATTCTTTCGGCGTGTCTCGACGGGTAGCGCGGTCGTGATCTGGGGGATCCGGGTCAGGAGCCGGACGGTCGGCGTTGCTCGAACGCCGCGTCGAAGGACGCGGACGGTGCCGGGAAGTCCAGCTTCCTCAGCACTGCGAGGGCCTCCGGTGCTCCGTGCAGCCGGTCCATCCCGGCGTCCTCCCATTCGATCGAGATGGGGCCGTCGTAGCCGATCGATGCCAGCGCGCGGAACGCATCCTCCCACGGCACATCACCTCGTCCCACCGAGACGAAGTCCCAGCCGCGCCGCGGGTCACCCCACGGCAGATGTGAGCCGAGCACGCCATTGCGTCCTCCACCCATCCGCATCCGCGTGTCCTTGCAGTCCACGTGGTAGATCCGGTCGGCGAAGTCGGAGATGAACGCCACCGGATCGATCCCCTGCCACATCATGTGGCTCGGATCCCAGTTCAAGCCGAACGCCTCACGGTGACCCACGGCTTCCAGCGTCTTGACCGTCGACCAGTAGTCGTAGGCGATCTCGGTCGGATGCACCTCATGGGCGAAGCGCACCCCGCACTCGTCGAAGACATCCAGGATGGGGTTCCACCGGTCGGCGAAGTCCCGGTAGCCTGCCTCGATGACCTCCCCCGGCACGGGCGGGAACAGGGTCACGTACTGCCAGATCGAGGACCCTGTGAATCCGACGACGGTGTCCACTCCCAGCCGCCGGGCCAGCCGTGCGGTGTTCTTGAGCTCCTCGGCCGCCCGCTGGCGGACGCCCTCCGGATCGCCGTCCCCCCATACCCGGTCGCCGACGATCGCCTGGTGGCGGAAGTCGATCGGATCGTCGCAGACCGCCTGACCCGTCAGGTGATTCGAGATGGCCCAGACCCTCAGTCCATATCGCTCCAGGATGCCCAGGCGGTCAGCGATGTAGTCGTCATCCTCCCAGCGCCAGGCATCGAGGTGTCCGCCGGAAACCGCGATCTCCAGTCCGTCGTAGCCCCAGCCGGCCGCGAGGCGGGCGACGTCTTCGAGGGGCAGGTCGACCCATTGGCCGGTGAACAGGGTGTAGTTGCGTGCCATCCGGTTGCTCCTTCGGTGCGGTGTTCTGCGGTGGGGTTCTGCGGTGCGGCTCGGTGCTGCGGCGCCGCTGCTAGCCGGTCGCGGTCCAGGCGCTGCCGTGCTCCGCGCTGCGCTGGACGCCGTCCAGGACGCGCTGCACCTGGTATCCATCGGCGAAGGAGGGCTCGGGCTGCCGGCCTTCGGTGATGGCCTCGGTGAAGTCCCGGGCCTGGTGCACGAAGCCGTGCTCGTAGCCGAGCGCGTGGCCGGTGGGCCACCAAGCGGACATGTAGGGGTGCTCGGGCTCGGTGACCATGATGTCGGTGAAGCCCTGGCGGGTGCCCGGGGCGGTCGCGTCGTAGAAGCCCAACGAGTTGTAGTTCTCCAGGTCGAACGCGATCGCGCCGAGGGACCCGGAGACCTCGATGCGCAGGGAGTTCTTGCGTCCGGTGGCCATGCGGGTGGCCTCGAAGGAGCCGATGGCGCCGCCGTCGAATCGCGCGGTGAACAGCGCGGCGTCGTCCACGGACACCCGGCCGCGCTCTGACGCCGAGTCCGGGAGTGGCCGTTCCCCGACGAACGTGTTCAGGATGCCGCTCACGCCGGCCACCTTCTGCCCCGTGATGAACTGAGACAGGTCGACGGCATGGGCACCCAGGTCACCAAGCGCGCCGGAGCCGGCATGCTCCTTCTGGAGCCGCCACGTCAGGGGCGCGTCGGCGTCGTACAACCAGTCCTGCAGGTAGGCGGCACGGACCTGGCGGACCTCGCCGATCGCACCCGAGCGGACGAGGTCACGGGCGAAGGCCGCGGCCGGCACCCGGCGGTAGGTGAATCCGACCATGGCGAAGACGTTCGCCCCGGTCTGCTCCGCGGCCTCGGCCATCGCCGCGGCCTCCTCAAGGGTGTTCGCGAGTGGCTTCTCGCACAACACGTGCTTGCCGGCTTCCAGGGCGGCGATGGCTATCTCGGCGTGGGAGCCGCCGGGGGTCACGATGTCCACCACGTCGATGTCCTCCCGCTTGACGGCCGACCGCCAATCCGTGGAGGTCTCCGCCCACCCCCACCGGGCGGCAGCGGCCTCGACGCCGGCGGCGTGGCGGCCCACCAGCAACGTCATCTCCGGACGGGCGGACAGATCGAAGAACCGGGGCGCCACCCGCCACCCCTGCGAATGGGCGGCTCCCATGAAGCCGTGCCCGATCAGGGCGATCCTCAGGGGCGGTGCGGGATGGGGCATGGTTTCTCCTGCGGGGGCATCGGCTCGATGGGAGATGGATGACGGATGGATGACGGCTCGTTGATGGCCGCATGCGGGGCGGGGTGTTCCACCGGGGAACGCCACGCCCCGCAACGGATGGCTCTAGGACTCGAACGCGGTGGGGAGGTACTCCTCGACGTTCTCGCTGGTGACCACCGGGGCGTTCAGGACGATCCGCTTGGGGACCTCGACCTCCACCAGGTCGCTCATGGCCTTGTCCTGGGCGATCAGTCGCGCCAGCCGGACGCCGTCGGCGGCCTGGGTGGACGGGTAGATCACCGTGGCCTGGAGGACGCTTTCACCGGACTGGATCTCCCGCATGGCATTGGCGGAACCGCCGCCGCCGACCATGATGAACTCGTCACGGCCGGCATTGTCGATGGCGGACAGCACGCCGATGCCCTGGTCATCGTCATGGTTCCAGAGGGCATCGATCTCCGGGGCGGCCGCTAGCAGCTGGGACGTGGCGGCCTCGCCTCCCTGGACCGTGAAGTCGGCGGCGACTCGGTTGTCCACGTCGAGGCCGCAGGACTCCAGGGCGTCGGCGAAGCCCTGGCTGCGGTCCTGGGTCAGCGGCAGGGAGTCGATACCGGCGACCTCCGCGACGACGGCATCCGGTGTGTCACTCATCTGCTCGCAGATGTAGTTGCCGGCGCTCTGGCCCATGCCGTAGTTGTCTCCGAGGATCGTCGTGCGGGCCGCTGCCGGGCTGGAGAACTCGCGGTCCACGTTGACCACGGGGATCCCGGCCTCCATGGCCTTGGTGGCGACGGCCGTGAGGGCGGCACCGTCGGTGGGGAGCAGGACGATGGCATCCACGCCGTCGTTGATGAACTGCTCGACCTGGCTGATCTGCAGGTTGGCGTCGTTGGTGCCCTCGGCCACGCGGAAATCGATGTCACCGTACTGCTCGGCCTCGGCGGTGGCGGCGGCGTTGATGGCTCCGAGCCAGCCGTGGTCCGCCGCGGGGCCCGAGAAGCCTACGACCACGGTCTCGCCCTCCTCGGTGTTGCCCTCCACCGAGGCATTGGTGGGCTGGGTGCTGTCACCGGCTGATCCGGATGAGCAGCCGGTGACGAGTGCACCGACCGCCAATATGGCGCCGGTGGTGACGAGCATTGACCGTCCGATACGAACTGCGAGCATGTCTCTCTCCTCGATGAGTGGGTGCGTGTGCGTCGGGGGAGCCTGCTTCCAAGAGACGGCTCATCGACGTGATGTGAGTCACAATAACAGAACCATGGGAGAAATCGACGCCCTTGTACCGATGATCGACGTAATGTGTTAGCTTCGTCACATGTCGGAACATGATCAGGCGTCGCCGCTGCTGGAGGTGCGCGGACTCTCCAAGCGCTTCGCCGCCGTCCAGGCGCTCAAGGGAGTCGACCTCGACGTGCGTGCCGGAGAGGTCCACTGCGTCATGGGCCAGAACGGGGCCGGCAAGTCCACCCTCATCAAGACGCTCTCCGGCGTACATCGACCGGATGAGGGCGAGATCCTCTGGGAGGGCCGTGCCGTCGAGCTCGAGAGCCCCGCCACAGCGCTGGACCTCGGCATCGCCACGATGTACCAGGAGCTCGACGTGGTCGGCGGGCTGACCATCGCGGAGAACATCTTCCTGGGCCACGAGCGGTCGACCGGGGGCGTGTTGCACGTGAAGAGGACCAACGCGGCCGCGCGGTCCCTCCTGCAGCGGCTGGGCCATGGCGGCCTCTCCCCGTCGCGGGAGGTCGGCTCGCTCTCCGCCGCGAACCAGCAGATCGTCAGCATGGCCCGCGCGCTCTCGCGGGACACCAAGCTGATCATCATGGATGAGCCCAGTGCCATCCTGGACTCCGGCGAGGTCCAGAACCTGTTCCGGGTGATCCGCGAGCTCACGGCCCAAGGCATCGCCGTCGTCTACATCTCGCACCGCCTGGAGGAGATCCGCCAGATCGGGGACCGCATCTCCGTCATCAAGGACGGCCGCAGCACCGCGAACGGCCTCCATGTCACCGAGACCCCGAAGGCGGAGCTGATCAGGCTCATGACCGGCCGCGAGGTCGCGAACGTGTTCCCGCCGCGGAAGCCCGTCGCGGCCGATGCCCCCGTGGCGCTCGAGGTGGACGGCCTGGAGCTGCAGGGTCACTTCGAGCCGGTCAGCTTCATGGTCCGCGCCGGCGAGATCCTCGGACTCGCCGGACTGGTCGGCTCACAGCGCTCGGAGATCATCGAGACCATCTACGGCGCCCGGAAGGCGACCGCCGGACGCGTCAGCGTGAACGGCCGGAGGCTCACGCCCGGCTCGGTCAGCGCGGCCGTGGACGCCGGCATCGGCCTGTCCCCCGAGGAGCGCAAGAGCCAGGGGCTCATCCTGGACGAGCCGCTCTACCGGAACGTGACCCTCTCCACCTTCGGACGCTTCGCACGGGCGGGCCTGCTCGACGAGTCGGCCGAACGCCAGGCGGCGCGGGAGCAGATCGACGCCCTGGAGCTGCGCCCAGCCGATCCCGACCGCCCGGCACGGACGCTCTCCGGCGGCAACCAGCAGAAGATCCTCCTGGCCCGGTGGCTGGTGCACGGAACCCCGGTGCTCCTGCTGGATGAGCCGACCCGTGGCGTGGACGTGGGCGCCCGTGCGGAGATCTATACGCTCATCCGGCGGCTCGCCGCAGCCGGCACCGCCATCATCGTCATCTCCAGTGAGATCGAGGAAGTCCTCGGTCTGGCCGACCGCGTGCTCGTCATCGACGACGGTCGCGTCCTCGCGGAGTCCGACGCCAACGAAATCGACGAGCACGGAGTGCTCGACCTCGTCATGAAGGGAAGTGCCGCGTGAGCGAGCAGAAGACACCCGTGGCCGATCGGCGTCCGGCCCCGGCCTCCAGTCACGGCGCCCCCGGCAGCAGGACCCCCGGACGGAACCTCCTCCACGGCTCCGGTGCCCGCAGCCTGGGGCTGGTCATCGCCCTGGCCGCGCTCGTCGCCATCGGCCTCATCACCAGCGGAGAGAGGTTCCTGGCGGTCGAGAACATCCTCACCATCCTGCGCCATGCCTCGATCATCGGCGTGATCAGCATCGGCATCACCTTCGTGATCACGGCCGGCGGCATCGACCTCTCCGTCGGCTCGGTCATGGGCCTGACCACGGTGGTGGCCAGCCTGGCCAGCGTCCAGCTGGCCGCCACGCAGTCCACGTGGCTGGTGATGGTGCTCGTGGCGCTCCTCGTGGGCGGGATTGCCGGACTCGTGAACGGCGTGATCATCGCCTACGGAAACGTGGTGGCCTTCATCGCCACCCTCGCCATGCTGGTGGCCGCGCGTGGACTCGCCGAGCTCATCTCCGGGCGCAGGACGCTGATCGTGAACAACGGGGACTTCCTGGACTTCATGCGCGCCGATTTCCTGGGCGTCCCCGTGCTGGTCTGGATCTTCGCCCTCGTGGCCGCGGCCGGTTGGTTCCTGCTCAACCGCACCACGTTCGGCCGCCGCACCGTCGCGATCGGCGGCAATCTCGAGGCATCACGCCTGGCCGGCGTCAAGGTCAAGCGCCACCTCGTCTACCTCTATGTCCTGGCCGGGCTCGCGGCCGGCATTGCCGGGCTCATGATGATGGGCCGCACGACGGCCGGCACCTCCACACACGGCCTGCTCTACGAGCTGGACGCGATCGCCGCCGTGGTGGTGGGCGGCACCCTGCTCATCGGCGGTCGCGGCACCATCATGGGCACCGTGCTCGGCGTGCTGATCTTCAGCACCCTGACCAACGTGTTCACGCAGAACAACATGGATACGTCCGTCCAGGCGCTGGCGAAGGGCCTCATCATCGTGGTGGCCGTCCTCCTGCAGCAACGCTTCGCCGCCCGCAATGAGCGCCGGGCCACGGCCAAGCCGCTCAAGGTCTAGGGTGATCCGCGCGAAGGGAGGACCAGTGAATCGTTGCGTCGAGACGTATGCTGTAATGAGTCGATGAACGACATAAGCAGGTTCGATGGGCTGGACGGATCGGGCGGATCGGGCGCCAGCGAATTGTTCCAGATCCTGCGGGACGGACACCCCCGCACGAGGACCGAGCTGGCGGAGCGCATGGGACTGTCCCGGTCCACGGTGACCCTCCGCATCGAGGCGCTGATGGAGCTGGGCCTGGTCGGCTACGTCGACGAGGCGGTCCCCACCGGCGGCCGCCCGTCCTCACGCATCGCCCTGCAGGCAGGCAGCAAGGTGGTTCTCGGCGTGGACATCGGCGCGTCCCACCTGCGGCTGGCCGTGACGGACCTCGCCGGCCACCGCCTCCGGGAGACCACCCGCACCATCGCGGTGGCGCAAGGCCCTGAAGTAGTGCTGCAGGCCGTTGTCGAACTCGCCACCGGACTCCTCGGGGAGTCGGAGCGCACCACGGGCGACCTGCTGGCGATCGGCGTCGGCGTCCCCGGCCCCGTGGAACACCGCACCGGCCGGCCCATCAATCCACCGATCATGCCCGGCTGGAACGGTTTCGATGTCCCCGGATTCCTGCAGGACCACTTCCACGTGCCGGTCCTGGTGGACAATGACGTCAACATCATGGCCCTCGGCGAGCGCAACGTCGCCTGGCCGCAGGTGGACGACCTGATGTTCGTGAAGGTGGCCACGGGCATCGGCGCCGGCATCGTCGCCAGCGGCCGGCTCCAGCGAGGTGCGGACGGCGTGGCCGGGGACATCGGCCACATCCGCGTGCACCGTGGCGGCGGTGTTCCCTGTCACTGCGGCAACCTGGACTGCCTGGAAGCCGTGGCCTCCGGCCCGGCGGTGGCCACACAACTGCGCGCGCAGGGTCTGGACGCCCATACGGGCGAGGACGTGGTGCGTCTGGTTCAAACCGGTCACACCGAGGCGGTCCATGCGGTCCGGCAGGCGGGGCGGGACGTCGGCGAGGTCCTGTCCGCCTGCATCAGCCTCATCAATCCGTCCGTGATCGTGGTCGGCGGCTCCATGACCCTGACCGGCGAGCACTTCATCGCGGGCATCCGCGAGGCGGTGTACTCCCGGACCGTCCCGCTGGCCACGCAGCACCTGCAGATCGTCCAGTCGGGCTCCGGGCTGGACGCCGGCGTCCTCGGCGCCAGCATGCTGGCCATCCACCACGCCATGTCCCCGCAGCGGATCGACGCCATGGTCAACGGGCTCACGGCACCGGCCGCCGGCTGATTCATAGGGGCGTGATGCCCAGGTGCCAGCTCCCAGCCTCCAACACTCGGCACCTCCCGGCTGGGATGACCGGCCAGTACTGACGGGCCCATCAGGAACAGCGTGACCGCGCTGGGGGCGGCGCTGAGGACCAGGTGGACCGCGGCGAGGCCGATCAGTCCCGGCGCCGCGGCCCCGCCGATCAGTAATTACAGCCAGGTGCGCCAGCCCGCAGCCACCGTGCCGCGGGTGCCGTGTCATGGGTCCAGGGTGCCCTGCTCGGGCTGCGAGGCGATTGACCCGGGGCAGGAGCCGTCAGGGCTACATCTGTTCGCCGATGTTGCGGGCCGCTGACATCAGGTGGGGCCGTAGCTCCATGACCTGGTCTCCGGTGAGCGTGTCGTCATGGGCCACGATGTTGACGACGCCGCACAGGACCCCGTCCGGGGACCAAATGGGAGCCGTGAGGCTCACGGTCCCGTGGTGCCGCTCGGAGATGCTCAAGTGGTATCCCAGTGACCTGACGGTGGCCAGTTCGCCGGCCAGGTCCTCGGAGGTCTGGATCCGACCGTCCGCGAGTGTCGTCTCGGCCTCATCCTCCACTGCCTGGCCGTCCTCGGCGGACTGATAGGCGAGCAGCACCTTGCCTCCGCCGCGGGTGAGTTCGAGGCGCTGGCCGATCGGGAGCTGGTACCTCATCGGGTGGGGCGCATCCACCCGGCAGGTCAGCACCCGGGTGTCCCCGGTGCGCACGTAGAGCGAGGAGGTGAGCCCCGTGGCGTCGGTGAGGCCCTGGAGGACCGGGAAGGAGACCACGCTGAGGCGATCCTGGAGCGTGAAGGCCCGCGCCAGCGAGAGCACGGAGGGGCCCACGGTGTACCCGGCGTCCTGCACCCGGAGGTAGCCGCGGTGCACCAGAGTGGCGGCCAGCCGCTGGGTGGTGGCCAGGTGCAGGCCGGTCTGCCGGGCGATCTGACTCAGCTTCACCGGGCTGCGCACCGTGCTGACGTAGTCCACGATGTCCAGCGACCGTTCTACCGTGCGCCCCCGGTTGTTGCTCTCCGCCATGCCCTGCTCCTCACCGTACGGACCTCTGGCCTCCCATTGTGGCAAGAAATCTCGCCCATGGCCTCCAACTCTCATTCAATGATTCGTGCTTGACATCACAGTGATATGTAACACTAAGATGCACAAGGACTCTCGCAGAGTGAGAGTAAATATGCCACTAACGATAGGAGATGTCATCGTGCGAGTAGCGGTGTTGGGTTTGGGTGAGGCGGGGAGGACCTTCGCCGAGGGGTTCGCCCGCACGGGTCACGAGGTCTCGGGGTATGACCCGGCGGAGGTGGCGGTGAACCCCTCGGTGCACCGCCGACCGTCGATTGCCCAGGCCGTCGACGGGGCGGAAGTGGTGCTGAGTCTGACGACGGCGGCGCACGCGGTCGCCGCGGCGCAGGAGGCGGCGCCGCACCTGGGACGGGACGCCGTGTACATCGACCTGAACTCCGGTTCCCCCCGGCTCAAGGAGCAGGTGCGGGACGCCCTGTCCGGGACCGGAGAGCCTGGCGCGGAGGTCGTCGACGGGGCGGTCATCGGCTCGGTGCGGCGGTTCGGGGAACGGGTCCAGGTGCTGCTGGCCGGCCCGGCCGCCGAGGAGGCCCGCCGGCGACTGGTGGAGCTGGGCGGCAATCCGGAGACGGTGGGGACGGACCTCGGTGCGGCCTCCAGCCGGAAACTGTTGCGCAGCGTCTTCATGAAAGGCCTGGGCGCGTTGGTCAGCGAGTCGATGGACGCGGCGGACCGCGCCGGCGAGTCTGACTGGATGGGCGAACAGATCGCCGTGGCCCTGGCTGACGGTGACGCCGGTCGTGACCGTCTACGATCGGGGACCATGCTCCACGCCGCCCGCCGGGGCCGAGAACTCGCGGACAGCCTCACGGGGCTGGACGGGCCAGCGTCCGATTGGCCGGTGACCAGCGGTGCCCGCGAATACCACCTGCGCGCCGCCCGTACCTCAGACGGGGACCTGGTGGAACGGCTCGCGGCCATTCCCACCGCGGCCCTGGGCGACGCCGGCGACCGGCTGGGCCTGATGACCTCCCGGATCAAGCCCGTCTGGGAGGCGCCAGCCGTGGCCGGACGGGCATTGACCGTCTGGACCCGGCCGGGGGACAACGCGGCCGTGCACCGCGCGCTGGACGCAGCCCGGGCGGGGGACATCCTCGTGGTGGCCGCCGGCGGCCACGCCGAACGAGCTTTGATGGGCGAGCTCATCGCCGAGCGCGCGGTCTCGAAAGGAATCCGTGCCTTCATCACGGACGGCGCAGTCCGCGACGCCCGGGAGCTGGCGGAGATCGGCTTCCCGGTCTGGGCTGCCGGAATTTCACCCGCCGGCCCCTACAAGGACGGCCCCGGCCGAACCGAGGTACCCGTGTCCATCGGTGGAGTCGTGTGCCAGCCCGGTGACTACGTGGTCGCCGACTCCGACGGCGTGATCGTGGTCCCCTCCGCTGAAGTCGAATCCGTCCTGCGCCGCGGCCAGGCCGTCCTGGCCGACGAGGAACGCCGCCGGGACGAGATTCTCCGCCGCCGTGGGAAGGCTGGTTCCTGATGCCGACCGCACTGATCGCCCTCGCTGTCTTCATCTCGGTCATCGTCATCTGGAACGTGCTGGTCAAGCGCAACATGGGCGAGGCAATGATTCTCGGTTTCCTGGCGACCCTGCCGTTCGCGGGCATGGATGCACCGGCCGTCGCCGTGGAGTCCATGGTGGAGGCCACCGAGTCGGAAGTCCTCTACGCCGCGGCCGGATTCGTGTTCATGACGTACTTCGTCGAACGCGTCGGGGTCATCGGCAAACTCGTGAAGATCCTGTCCTCCGCACTCGGACGAGTCCGCGGAGGTCCCGCCTTCGTGGACGTTGCGGCGTCCGGGGTCATGGGGGCGCTCGCCGGGGGCTCGAACACCGGCAACGCTGCCGCCTCGGGCTCGATCACCGGCCCCTGGATGGTCAAATCCGGCTGGAAGCGGTCCCGGGCGGCCACCGTGATCGCCGGGAACGCCGGACTGGGCGCGGCCCTGCCGCCGAGTGCGTCGATGATCATCATGATCGGCTTCGCCGGTTCCATGGTGACCACCAGCCAGGTCTACCTGGCACTGCTGGTGGCGGGCCTGTACCAGGTGGTGTGGCGGGTCATCCTGACCTTCTGGTTCGTCCACCGGGACGGCGTGCGGCCGGAGGTCGCCGAGGACCACGTCACCCTGCGCAGCGCACTCCGAACCGGCTGGCCCTCCACGCTGATCTTCCTGGGCGCCCTCGTGCCGATCCTGGTGACCGTCGGCCCCCTGGCCGACGCGCTCCTCGCCTCGGGCGGGTACGGGGAATCGCTCGACTCCATCTCCTTGATCGTCTGGATCCCCGTCCTGATCATCGCGATCAGCGCCATCGTGGGCTGGCGAGAGCTGCCCCGGACGCTGCGGGGCTGGTGGGAGCTGATGCGGGACAGCGTGCCGCACTTCTTCACCATCGGGGTGCTGCTGTACTTCGCGATCTCCGCCAGCGAGGTCCTCGACCGCCTCGGCCTGGCCGAGGACGTGGACAGCATCGTCAGCGGACTGGACATCCCTGTCTGGCTCCTCGTGAGCCTCGTGGGTGCCCTGGTGGTCCTCGTGGCCGGGCCGCTGTCCTCGACGGCCACGCTCTCGGCCGTCGGCCAGGTCTCCCTCGTCACCCTCGTCGGAGCGGGGGTGGACCCCCTCCTGGCGGTCATCGCCATGCTGGTCTTCGCCTCCACCGAGGGTGCCTCACCCCCGGCCTCCGGCTCCATCTTCGTGGCCAGCGGCATCACCGGCGCCAAACCGGAGAGCACCTTCATCCCCCTGGTGATCTACTACGTCCTGCCGATCACGGCCCTGGGAATCCTCATCGCCTTGGGCATCGTCCCCGTCCCCATCAGTTAGGAGCACTCCGTGCGCAAGACACTCAACAAGGCCTTCACCGGCCTGTACACCGTGGCCATGACCCTGTTCCTCGGCCTGGCCTTCCTTCTGGTTCTGACGCAGATCGCCGGCCTGGTCACCGCTCAGGCAGGGTGGATCGAGGGCGCCTCGGACTATCTGCTGCGCCCGGCCATCGTGGCCGCGGTCGTGGCGGGCGTGCTCGGGTTCGGCGTCTACAACGTCCAAGGCATCCCGGAGACCGAGGAGGACAGGGACTGACCCATCGCTAGGCTCGGGTCATGACCGACGAGCGCCCCGCCCCTGCCGCTTCCACCGCCCGCCCCCTCGGCCCCTCCTCGCGCTCGCAGGTCCCGGACTTCCAGGTGATGACCATCCTCGGGAGGGTCGCCGAACTGCGGGCCGCTGGAGCCGACGTCGTGAGCCTGTGCGCCGGGGAACCCGGCGGCGGGGCGCCCACCGCGGTCAACGCGCGGGCGGCGGAGGTGCACGCCTCCGGGCGGGCGCTGAACTACACGCCGACGCTGGGCATCGCCCCGCTGCGGCAGGCCATCGCGGCGCACTACGGGCGCTGGTACGGCCTGGACGTGGACCCCGCGCGGGTGGCCGTGACCACCGGCTCCTCCGGCGCGTTCATGCTCGGCTTCCTCGCCGCCTTCAACCCGGGGGACCGCGTGGCCATGGCCCGCCCCGGCTATGCCGCCTACCGCAACATCCTCGCCGCGCTCGGCTGCCAGGTGGTGGAGCTCGACGCCGGCCCGGCCGTGCGCTTCCAGCCCACCCCCGCGCTCCTCGAGGAGGCGGAGGCCGTGCACGGTCCGCTGGCCGGATTGATCCTCGCCTCCCCGAACAATCCGACCGGGACCATGGCCACCCGGCAGGAGATGGCCGCGCTGGCGCGGTGGTGCTCCGGTCGCGGGGTGCGGCTGGTCTCGGACGAGATCTACCACGGGGTGACGTACGGGTCTTCCAGCACCGCAGGTGACGGTGCCGCGGGAGGTGACGCGGCCGGCGTCGTGCGCGGGGTCTGTGCGGGGGAGTATTCGGCGGAGGCCCTGGTGATCAGCTCCTTCTCCAAGTACTGGGGGATGCCGGGCTGGCGGATCGGGTGGATGCTGATGCCGGAGGACCTGGCGCCGGCGGTCAGCGGGCTCTCCGGCTCGGTGTCCCTGTGCCCGCCGGCGGCCGCGCAGTACGCGGCGGTGGAGGCCTTCACGGAGCAGTCCTACGTGGAGTGCGACGTCCAGGTCGCCGGGTTCGCCCGGGCCCGCGCCCTGGTGCTGGAGAACCAGGGCCGGCTGGGCTGGACCGATGCCGCGCCCGCGAACGGCGCCTTCTATTTCTGGGCGAAGCCAGGGGAAGCGATGCTGGCGCGGTACGGCACCTCCACGGCCTACTGTGAGGCACTGCTGGAGCGGGCGCACGTGGCGCTGACGCCGGGCACGGACTTCGACACGGCGCACGGCGAGGAGTACGTGCGGCTGTCCTTCGCGGCCGGCGAGCGGGACGTGGCGGAGGCGATCGAGCGGATCGTGGCGTTCCAGCAGGACTCCTCGCCGGGTGCGGAGTAGCCGGCCTGGGGAATCGGGGACTCGGGGTTAGGGATTCTCCGCCAGGCGCTCCGAGAGCAGGCGCCGGGCGGCATCCTTCAGGTGGGCCAGGGAGGCAGCGATGATGGGAGCGGTCGCCGTGCCCCGGCGTACTGCGGCGAGGATCCGCCGCGTCGGCCGCGCCGGACCTGAGATGGGCACGCGCCGCACATTCTCGGCCCCCGCCAGGCTCGCCAGGCGCGGCACCAGGCCGAGGCCCATCCCGGCCCCGACGAGAGCCGTCGTCGTCTCCCACTCGGTCACCTCGTGCTGGACCTTCGGGTTCACGCCGGCCGCGGTGAATGCAGCGGAGAACAACGCGCGGTAGGCGGTACCCGGCGCGTCCGTGATCCAGACCTCCCCCACGAGTTCGTGCAACGAGACGGAGGATCTTGCGGCCAAGCGGTGCTTCAGCGGCAGCATGACGTCCAGCGGATCGTCGAGCAGCGGCGTCTCCTCGACCCTTGCATCGGCGCCGACGTCGGCCTCGGCCTCGGTGGCCACGACGACGGCGAGATCGATCCGCTCCGCGAGGAGGAGGTCCAGGCACCGCGACGGGCTCGCCTCGACCACCCGCACGGTGACCTTAGGCTGTGTGGCCTGCAGCTCCGCCGCGAGCGGGACGAGCAGACTGGAGGCCGCGGTCGAGAAGCCGCCCAGGCCGAACTCGATGGGCGTGGCTCCGGCGACGGACGCCATGGTGGAGGTGATGCGGTCGCACTCTTCAACCAGACCGTCCGTCTGCTCGACGAGGTAGCGCCCGGTGGCCGTGAGGTGTAGCCCGCGGCCCTCCTTCAGCAGCAGGCGCATGCCGAGTGACTGCTGAAGTTCGCGCAGCTGTGCCGAGACGGCAGACGGGGAGTAACCGGTGAGCTCCGCCGTCGCCGCGATGCTGCCACAGGAGGCGAACGTCCGGAGGGTGAGGAGGCGTCGATCGATCATGCACCAATATTGCACGGTTCCTGCCACTTTTCCGTGCTTTTTATTGCAGGGTTCAGGTCGTTACGATCGATGTGTCACTGATCACAGCACCGTAACGGATGCAACCCGCTCGGCCCGCAGCACCACCCCGATCCCCGCAGACTCGAGGAACCAGTACCGTGACCCTTGCCGTGAACTCCAGCGTTACCCGCGGCCGCCTCGCCCCCACCGCGGAGCAGACGGCCCAGTTGCGCCTCCTGCTCAACGAACGCCGCACCGGCTACTCGTTGGAGGCGCCGTTCTACACCGATCCTGAGATCTTCGCCGCGGACATGCAGGGCATCTTCGGCCGGCACTGGCTCTTCGCTGCCAGCCTCGCCGAGATCCCCGAGCCGGGTGACTACGTCACTGTGGACTACGGTCCGTACTCCCTGATCGTCCTCCGCACCGACGAGGGCGTGAACGTCCTGCACAACGTGTGCCGCCACCGCGGTGCCCGGGTCCTCCCGGAGAAGACGGGCAGCACCGGCAACCTGGTGTGCGGCTACCACTCGTGGACCTACTCGGCCGACGGGGACCTGATCCACGCCTCCTCCCCGGGCGAGACGTCCTTCGACAAGGCGTGCTTCGCGCTGAAGAAGGCGCACGGGCGGGTGGTCGCCGGGTTGGTGTTCGTCTGCCTGGCGGACGAGCCCCCCGCCGACTTCGACGAGGTCGGCGGGATCTTCGAGCCGTACCTGGCCCCGCATGAGATCGCCAGCGCCCGGGTGGCCTACCAACAGGACATCATCGAGGAGGGCAACTGGAAACTCGTGATGGAGAACAACCGGGAGTGCTACCACTGCGACGGCCACCCGGAGCTGGCCTGCTCCCTCTTCCCGACCTGGGGCCTCTCCGAGGGGATCGTCCCGCCCCACCTGGAGGACGTCTGGAACCGCAACATCGAGGCCGAGGACGCCCTGAGAGGACGCTGCACCCGCTACGGTCTGCCCTTCGAGGTGGTCGAGGAACTCGACACCCGCGTCACCGGCATCCGCATCTCCCGCGAGCCGCTCGACGGAGCGGGGGAGTCCTTCTCCGCCACCGGCCGCCGCCTGTCCAAGAAGCTGCTGGGTGACCTGCGGGACTTCCGGCTGGGCCGCTGCTCCATGCACCTGCAGCCGAACTCCTGGTTCCACCTGCTCTCCGACCACGTGATCACGTTCGCCGCGTTCCCGATCAACGAGCACCAGACGTTGGTGCGCACCACCTGGCTCGTGGCCGACGACGCCGTCGAGGGCGTGGACTACGACCTCGACGCGCTCACCCACACGTGGAAGCAGACGAACCTGCAGGACAAGAATTTCGTGGAGATGTGCCAGCAGGGGGCGTACAGTCCGGCCTACGAGCCCGGACCGTACATGAGGAGCGAGTACCAGGTGGAGGCGTTCATCAACTGGTACACCCAGCGCATGCGTGAGCACGTGGCATGACCGTCAGCACCACCCTCACCACGATCCCGGAGGTCCGGCGCCTCCGCGGCCTGGAGATGCCGTGGAACAGGGTGGTCCAGGCCTCCGCCGACCTGCCCTTCGCGGCGGCGGCCACGGCGCTGGCCCCCTGGTACCCGCAGGAGTTCCTCGCCGAGTGCGTCCAGACCATCCCCGAGGCCGGGGGCATGCTCACCGTGGTCATGCGCCGGACCGACGGCGCACCGCTCGCCTTCCGCTCCGGGCAGTACCTCAACATTGCCTTCCCCGTGAACGGTCCGGAGGCCGAGCCGGTCAACCGCAGCTATTCCCTCTCCAGCGCCCCGACGGAACCGTGGACCTTCGCCATCACCGTCAAGCACGAGGAGGGCGGCACGGTCTCGCCGTGGATTCACGAGAACATCCGGCCCGGGGCCGTGCTGGAGGTGCTCGGCCCCGTGGGGGCGTTCCACCTGCCCGACTACGACCGCCGCGCCCGGTACCTGTTCCTGGCCGCCGGGTCTGGTGTCACCCCGCTGATGTCGATGATCCGGACGATCCACTCCCTCCCGGCCAATGCCGACGTGATCATGCTGTATCACGGGGCCGCGCCGGGGACCTTCGCGTTCTCCCACGAGCTCGAGCATCTGGCCGCGGTCGACTCGCGGATCACCGTGTATTACTCGCTGGGCGACCGCAGCGTCCCTGGCACCTGGGAGGGCATGGTCGGGCGGCTCACCGCGGAGATGATCGAGACCGTGGTCCCCGACGCCAACGGGCGCAAGGTGTTCGCCTGCGGTCCGGAGGGGTACATTGACGTCGCCGCGGACCTGCTGACCAGAGTGGGCGTGGACGAGACGTCCATCTTCATCGAGTCCTTCTCCGGTACCCGTGAGACCGTGCTCGAGTATCGGGAGGAGGTGGCCCTCGCCGGCGGTATCGCCGAGGGGATGGCGGCCGCACAGGCTGCCGCCCAGGACGCCGCACGAGAGGCGGCCGGGGAGGTCCCGGCCGACGTCGTCGATCCGCCCACGGGTGCACTGGACCTCTACCGGATCGCGGAACTGAACATCCCCGTGGACGACGGCGGCGCAGCGGCCTCCTCGAGGCCGGTCACGTCGAGCCCGGCCGCACCGGAGGCGACCGGGCCGGCTGACCCGGCCACCTTCGAGGTGGTCGGGGAAGGCAGCCTGACGATGTCGTTCCTGCGCACCCGCCTGAACGTGCGCATCGACCCGCAGGCGAACGTCCTGGACGCCGCCCGGGAGGCCGGCGTGCGCATCGGGGCGAACTGCCGGGAGGGCATGTGCGGCTCCTGCAAGGTCGTCAAGGTCAGCGGTGAGGTGGACATGAATCACCAGGGCGGCATCCGGGCCCGCGAGATTGAGGCCGGCAAATTTCTGCCGTGCTGTTCGACGGCGCAGACCGACCTGGTCGTCGACGCCTAACCACCCTGAATCAGCACAGCAAGGAGTGATCAATGAGTCCTACGCCCTCTCCCCGGGTCGTCATCATCGGAGCCGGCATCGTCGGCGCGAACCTCGCGGACGAGCTCGCCCAACTCGGACACACCAACACCCTCGTCCTCGAGCAGGGACCGCTGGGGATTCCCGGCGGCTCGACCTCGCACGCGCCGGGCCTCGTCTTCTCCTCCAACGGATCGAAGTCGATGACGGCGTTCGCGCAGTACACGATCGAGAAGCTCACCTCGCTCACCGGCCCCGACGGCCGCGGCTCCTTCCTGCCCGTGGGCGGCCTCGAGATCGCCACCACGGAAGAGCGCCTGCAGGACCTCCACCGCCGCGCGGGCTGGAACCGTTCATACGGAGTGGAGGCGCACGTCGTCGACGCCGACGAGTGCCTCCGGCTCTTCCCCCTGCTCAATCCGGACCTGCCGCTCGGCGGGCTCCTCACCCCGGGCGACGGCCTGGCCCTGGCCGCCAAGGGAACCCAGCTGGTCATCGGGCGCGCCCAGGCTGCCGGAGTCGAGTTCCGCGACCGGACCACCGTCACCGACATCGAGCAGTCCGGGGGCCGGGTCACGGCGGTCGTGGCGGGCGAGGAGCGCTTCCCGGCCGACGTCGTCGTCTCCTGCGCCGGCTTCTGGGGCCCGAACATCGGCAGGATGGTTGGCACCGAGATCCCGCTGCTGCCGCTGGCCCACCAATTCGCGTGGTCCACTCCGGTCCCGTCCCTGGCCGGCGTCAACGAGCTGCCGAACGGCGCCAGCCGCCCGATCCTGCGGTACCAGGACCGTGACCTGTACTACCGCGAGTGGGGTGACACCATCGGCATCGGCTCCTACGCTCACCGCCCCCTGCCGGTCGATCTTGACACCCTGCCGGCCTACCGGCCGGAGGACATCACGGGCGAGCGCATGCCGTCATCCCTGCCCTTCACCCCGGAGGACTTCGCCGCGGAGTGGGAGGCCAGTCAGGAGCTGCTCCCGGAATTGAGGACCACCGAGATCAAGCGCGGGTTCAACGGCATCTTCTCCTTCACACCGGACGGCGGCTCGCTCGTGGGCGAGTCCCGCCACGTGGACGGCTTCTTCGCGGCCGAGGCCGTGTGGGTCACCCACGGTCCGGGCATCGCCCGGGCCGTCGCCGAACTGATCGCGACCGGGCAGTCGAGCATCGACCTGTCCGACTGCGACCTGAACCGGTTCGAAGACGTGCAGACCACACCCGAGTACGTCTCTGAGACCTCGCAGCAGAACTTCGTCGAGATCTACGACGTGCGCCACCCCCTGGAGCCCCGGCTGTCCCCGCGCAACGTGCGCGTCAGCCCCTTCCACGAGCAGCAGAAGGCCCTCGGCGCGTTCTTCCTGGAGGGCACCGGCTGGGAGCGCCCCCACTGGTTCGAGGCGAACGCCGCCCTGCTGGAGGAGATGCCCGCCGAGTGGGCCGCTCCGGAGCGTGACGCCTGGTCTGACCGGTTCCACTCCCCGATCGCCGCCGCCGAGGTCTGGAAGACCCGGACCGCCGTGGCCCTGTTCGACATGACCCAGCTCAAACGCCTGGAGATCACGGGGCCGGGTGCCGGCCCCCTGCTGCACGGCCTGACGACGTCGAGCATGCTGCGGGCACCCGGCGCCGTCAGCTATACGCTGCTCCTTGACGAGGCCGGCGGCATCACCAGCGACATCACGGTCGCGCGCCTGTCCGAGCAGTCATACCAGGCCGGTGTGAACTCCACCGTGGACCTGGCCTACCTCTCCCGCAAGGCCCGCCACCAGAGCGAGGAGGACCCCGCCCAGTGGGTCACCGTCCGGGACATCACCCCCGGCACCTGCTGCATCGGCCTCTGGGGCCCGCTCGCCGCCGCCGTCATGGAGAAGGTCAGCCGCGACGATCTGAGCCGGGACGGGCTGAAGTACTTCCGCGCCAAGGAGATCTCGATCGGTGGCATCCCGGTGACCGCCATGCGCCTGTCCTACGTGGGTGAGTTCGGCTGGGAGCTCTATGCCTCGGCCGACGTCGGGCACCGGCTCTGGGATGTGCTCTGGGAGGCGGGCCGGGAGCACGGGATCATCGCCGCGGGCCGCGAGGCATTCAACTCGATGCGCCTGGAGAAGGGCTTCCGGTCCTTCGGCACGGACATGACCAGCGAGCACGAGCCGGTCCAGGCCGGGCTCGGTTTCGCCGTGAAGGCCTCGAAGACGGACGACTTCGTCGGCAAGGGCGTGCTGGCGGAGCGGGCCGCGGCGGCGACCACGCGACTGCGCTGCCTGACGGTCGACGACGGGGTCTCGGTGGTCCTCGGCAAGGAGCCGGTGTACGTGGGCGGCGAGGCATCGGGCTACGTCACCAGTGCGGCGTACGGATACACCGTGCGCCAGCCGATCGCCTACGCGTGGCTGCCGAACCGGGTGGAGACCGGGGACGCGGTGGAGATCGAGTACCTCGGGCGCCGGATCGCGGCCACCGTGGTGGACGATCCGCTGTACGACCCGGAGATGAAGCGGTTGCGCGGCTGAGTCCGCACCGTTGGAACACCCACAGGAAAGAGGAACCGCAATGCCAGGAAATCGTGCCGTCGCCTACAAGGAACCGGGCGTCGTCGAGGTCATCGACACCGAGTATCCCACCTTCGAGCTGAAGGACGGGCCGGGGGTGAACCCCGCCAACGTGGGACGCAAGGTCCCCCACGGGGTCATCCTGAAGACCGTCGCCACCAACATCTGCGGCTCGGACCAGCACATGGTGCGCGGCCGGACCACGGCCCCGGCCAACCTGGTGCTGGGTCACGAGATCACCGGTGAAGTGGTGGAGGTCGGCCCCGACGTCGAGTTCATCGCGGTCGGCGACATCGTCTCCGTTCCGTTCAACATCTCCTGCGGCCGGTGCCGCAACTGCAAGGAGCGCAAGACCGGCATCTGCCTGAACGTGAACCCGGACCGTCCGGGCAGCGCCTACGGCTACGTGGACATGGGTGGCTGGGTGGGCGGACAGGCCGAGTACGTCCTCGTCCCCTATGCCGACTGGAACCTGCTGAAGTTCCCGGACCGGGACCAGGCACTGGAGAAGATCATGGACCTCACGATGCTCTCCGACATCTTCCCCACCGGCTTCCACGGCGCCGTCACCGCCGGGGTGGGAGTCGGTTCCACCGTCTACGTCGCCGGTGCGGGACCCGTCGGCCTGGCCGCGGCCATGGGCGCGCAGCTGCTCGGGGCCGCCGTCGTGATCGTGGGGGACCTGAACGAGGACCGCCTGGCGCAGGCGCGCAGCTTCGGCTGCGAGACCGTCAATGTCGGCGAGGGCGCGCTCCAGGACCAGATCGAACAGATCCTCGGTGTCCCCGAGGTGGACAGCGGCATCGACGCCGTCGGCTTCGAGGCCCGCGGCCACGGCAAGGACGCCGGCCACGAGGCTCCGGCGACGGTCCTGAACTCCCTCATGGACATCACCACCGCCGGCGGATCCCTCGGCATCCCGGGCCTCTACGTCACGGGGGACCCGGGAGCCGTGGACGAGGCCGCTCGGAAGGGCTCGTTGTCCTTCTCGCTGGGCACGGGCTGGGCCAAGTCCCTGTCCTTCGCCACGGGGCAGTGCCCGGTGATGAAGTACAATCGCCAGCTGATGATGGCGATTCTGCACGACAAGGCTCCGATCGCGAAGGCCGTCAACGCGAAGGCGATCTCGCTCGAGGACGCCCCGCGTGGCTATGCCGAGTTCGACGCCGGTGCGGCGACGAAGTTCGTGCTCAACCCCAATGGGTACCTGACGGACTGACCCCGTGCGTTCGCGCCGGGGCACTCCTCATGGTCCGATCGACATTTCACGGTGGGATCCCACCACGACATGTCGGGCAGTGCATGAGAAACCTGCGACGGTGGGGGGCCCAGGGTTACCGGGGTACGCCTAGAGTGCTGGCATCCTCCGGTGCCTCCGGCGCGGTTGGCGCCGGCTGTGTGGCGGAAGCGCGCGGTGACCGGGCCGGCGATCGGGTGCTCTCCGGTTCGGTGCCCCATTGTCCGCCGGCGGCCGTGCAGTACGCGGCGGTGGAGGCCTTCACGGAGCAGTCCTACGTGGAGTGCGACGTCCAGGTCGCCGGGTTCGCCCGGGCCCGCGCCCTGGTGCTGGAGAACCAGGGCCGGCTGGGCTGGACCGATGCCGCGCCCGCGGACGGCGCCTTCTATTTCTGGGCGAAGCCGGGGGAGGCCATGCTCGCGCGGTGCGGCACCTCGACCGCCTATTGCGAGGCCCTGCTGGAGCGGGCCCGTGTGGCGCTGACGCCGGGCGCCGATGTCGACACCGCGCACGGGGAGCAGTATGTGCGGCTGTCCTTCGCCGCCGGGTAAGACGTGGTGGCGGAATCTATCGAACGGATCGTGGCGTTTCAGCACAGCTGAAGCTGGGCCGTCCCGGATTGAGGCGTCACGTCGACGTCCTGCCGTCCGGCCCGATCTTGGAGGTCGATCGCAACCTCGAGGCCGTGTCCGAAGTCGACGCGGATGAATCGACGAACGGTGACCATCGATGCGGAAGAAGCTGTCTTCAACGAGTCCGTGGAGTCGCGAACCTCATGAAACGTCTTTAGAAGCGCCAAAGTTCGTTCACAGAAAACCTATTCAAGAGAGTTCATGCGGGCGTCCGCGATCGCTAGCCTCGATAAAAAATGAAAAGTGGCTTTAGTGTGAGAACGCTCAGTTCTGCGGTGAGGTCTAGAGGTTGGCTTTTATCGCCGCGGAATTGCCTGGATTCCGAACATGCTTCGGCTGCGCACATAAAAAGGGCCTTGATATTGGATGTGATGCTCATTACACTCGTGGCAGGCCGAAAGCTCGGCCACCGCCAACCGGCGCGAACATGGATTCGTCGCTTTGCGGAGCGAGAAGGACGCGGGACATCGCATGGACAACTGGGATTACATCATTGTGGGAGCCGGGTCTGCGGGCGCGACCCTGGCGGGTCGACTATCTGAGGACCCTTCGGTCAACGTCCTCCTGCTCGAGGCTGGACTGGACTACCGTTCAGCGGAGACGCCCCTGCAGTTTCACGATCGAAACCTTGGCCGAGGGCTCGAGCTCCGGCCCGGCAGGGAGGAAACGAATCCTGACTTCTTCTGGGCTGGCGCCAAGGCCCGGCGACACTCGATGCAGGAGGTCTTCCCCTATCGGCGGGGGCGCGGGCTGGGTGGCAGCTCCACGGTCAACGGCCTCTGTGCCATTCGCGGGGTCCCGTCAGACTTTGCTGAATGGGAAAGGATGGGGGCATCGGGCTGGTCCTATGAGGATCTGCTCCCTGCATTCATCGCCCTGGAGTCGGACCACGATTTTCCGGATGCTGCCTTTCACGGGTCTAGCGGGCCGACGCCGATCTATCGGGAGCCGGAGCGTGGCTGGGGTGGTACCGACATTGCCCTTCGCGATGCTGCACTGAATTCCGGCTACGGGTGGGACGAGGACCACAACTCACCGGACGGGACGGGCGTGGCGGCCTTCGCCATGAACATCCGTGACGGCCGACGCGTCTCGACCAATGATGCCTATCTGGAACCTGCACGAGGCAGGTCGAACCTTCGCATCAAGGGCAACGCCCATGTTGACCGCCTCATCATTGAGGCGGGCCGCGCGGTCGGAGTGATCTTGGCCTCCGGGGAGGAGATCCGTGCCTCTGCGGGAGACGGCGAGATCATCATCTCCGCGGGAGCCGTGCATTCCCCCGGAATCCTCATGAGGTCCGGAATCGGGACTGAGGCCGGGTTGAAGTCCATCGGCGTGGCACCAGTGGAAGTCCTGCCGGTGGGCGAGGGGCACCAGGACCATGCGGTGATCTTCGTGGAGCTGCCAGTGGAGCCAGCCTCGCAGGTGTCGGTGGGAAACCGCCCGACGAACGTGGTGGTGCGCTACTCATCGGAGATGCCCGAGGCGCGGCCCAACGACATGATGCTCATGGCAAGTAACCACAATTACTGGTTCGGCTTGCCGACAGCTGGGCTGGGAATCCAGCTCAATCAGGTCCATAGCCGCGGCACCTACCGTCTTCACTCCGCGGATCCGTTCGCCGAACCCCATTTTGAGATGAATCTCTTGTCGGATCCGCGGGATCTGATCCGGATGAAGGACGCCGTTCGGCGCGCGGACGAACTGCTGTGCGATCAGGCATTCGCCCGTATCGCGACGGCGGAACCACGCCTGCCGGAGACGGATGACGAGATCCTGGGCACGGTGAAAGACGTCATGCACATGAGCTCAACCGTCCGTATGGGAGGAGCCCATGATGCTGAGGCGGTGGTGACGCCGGATTGCCGCGTCAAAGGCCTCGACGGCCTTCGGGTTCTGGATGCCTCCGTCATGCCGACGGTACCCAGCGCCAACATCAACCTCACCATCATTGCCATGGCGGAATTGCTCGCGTCTCGCCTCTTGGACCGAGCTGTGGCAACAGATCACACCGCCGCTCTCATTCGACGCTAGAGAAGAGATGAGAATCAAGATGACCTCGACCATCGATCCACAAATTGCAGAATCATTGTCTTTCCCTGATACCAAGTCATTCGTGGGGATCAACAAGCCAAACCGAATTGAAGCAGACATTCATAACTTGCAGGTAGACGGTCGAATACCTCCACAGGTATCCGGGGTGCTCTATCGGTGCGGGCCCGACCCGGCGTTCCCTCCGCTGCTCGGTGATGACATCTACATCAACGGCGATGGCATGGTGTCCATGTACGTCCTCTCGGAGGGTCGGGCTTCCATGCGGTCGCGCTATGTGCGAACGGACAAGTTCCAGGCCGAACGGGCGGCCGGCCGAGCTCTCTTCGGTGCTTATCGGAATCCATGGACAGATAGTCCCTCGGTCGCCGGGATGGATCGCACGACGGCGAACACGTCCATGATCTGGCACGCCAATAAACTCTTCGCGATCAAAGAGGACGGACTGGCACACCAGCTGGATCCACTGACGTTGCAGACGATCGGCAAACACAACTTCGGTGGACGCCTTCTGAGCAAGACCATGACGGCGCATCCAAAGATCGACCCGGTAACCGGCGAGTGGGTCTTCTTCGGCTATTCAGCCGGCGGTGAGCTCAGCGACGACATCTCCGTGGCCGTGGCGGATTCGAAGGGCCGACTCACGGATGAGCAGTGGTTCATCCCGCCTTACCAGAGTGCGATCCACGACTGGGCCGTGACGCAGCAGCACAATATTCTTCCGGTGATGCCGTTGACGACGGACCGCAATCGCGTGATGGAAGGCGGCCCGAGATGGGCCTGGGACCCCGGTAAGACCACGCATCTCGGAGTCGTCGCGCGCAATCGGCCTATCGATGAGATGGTTTACTTCGAGGGTCCGTCATTGTTCTCCTTCCACACCATGAACTCCTGGACCGAAGGCAACCTGGTGCACATTGACTTGTGCGTCAGTGACAGGGCGCCATTCCCTGATCTCAACGGCAAGATGTTCACCCCTGACGAGGTGGCGTTCAAGCTCACCCGATGGACTTGTGACCTGGACAGGCCAGGAAGCGACTTCGTGCAACGGCCGCTGCTCGATGGGCTCACCGTTGACATGCCGGAGATCGACCAACGCTTCGCGACCCAGAAGTATCGTCACGGATTCATGGCGGCCAGGGACCCGCTGTATCCGGTGAACCCGGAGATCGCCGTAGGGGTGTGGTTCAACACCCTGGTCCACATCGACCATCTGACCGGCGAGTCGGAGCGTTGGTATATCGGGGACGATTCCAATGTTCAGGAGCCCGTGTTCATCCCGCGCTCTGATGAGGCGCCGGAAGGCGACGGCTTCCTGGTGGCACTGGTGAACCGCCTGCCCCGGGCGCATACGGAGCTGGTGATCATCGATACGGCTCATTTCAGCGACGGTCCGGTGGCCACCGTCCACATCCCCATGAATGTCCGCCCCACGTTTCACGGGCTCTGGGTCTCCTCCGAGGAATTGGGGCGGGTGCCGACCCTGGGGGAACCCGTCTTCTGACGGGGACCTATCCATCACCATTCCGCACATGAGCAAATTGCAGCGAACTACAACACAGGAGAATACTTGTGGACACTCAACTAGACACGACCACGCGACCGCAGGTCGAGGTGGACATCGAGAGGCATCTCGTGGGCCTGGGCCACCTCATCGATGGTGAAGTCGTTTCCGACGGACAACGATTCGACGTCATCGCGCCGTGGAACGGAAGAGTGCTGGCCCGATGTCCGGCGGCCGAGGCCGAGCTGTTGGAGAAGGCTGTGCGATCGGCCCGACGAAGTCAGCAGTCCTGGGCTGCTGACTCCGAGGCACGACGCTCTGCCCTGGCGAATATCGCTGACCGTCTGGACGAACATGCTGACGATTTGGGCACCGTCAACTCCGCCG
Organism: Citricoccus sp. K5; assembly: GCF_902506195.1. Taxonomy (NCBI): domain Bacteria; kingdom Bacillati; phylum Actinomycetota; class Actinomycetes; order Micrococcales; family Micrococcaceae; genus Citricoccus; species Citricoccus sp. K5. The sequence continues at coordinate 2,893,794 of NZ_LR732817.1, read as the reverse complement.
AAACCGGCAAGCCACTGCACATCGGTGTGGGTGAGATCCGAGGCGCCGCTGAACATGCCCGCTGGTACGCGCGGCAGTCCCTTCGGGTCGATACCCTCGAGGACTCGGATGCAGAGCTCACGCAGGTGATCAGAGAGCCCGTGGGGGTGGTGGCCGCCATTGTCCCGTGGAATGGGCCGATCTTGATGCTGATCAACAAGATCGCAGCGTCGATAGCCACGGGCAACACTGTCATCGCGAAGTCCTCGCCCTTTACCCCGCTGACCAGCCTTCTCGTGGGGGCGCTCCTCCGGGATCTGGTTCCGGCCGGCACGGTGAACATCCTGGCGGGAGGGGATGTCCTCGGGAAGGCCATGACGGCACATCCAGATGTCAACATGGTTGCCTTCACCGGCAGCGTGGACGCTGGCCGGGACATCATGGCTGCTGGCGCTCCGACACTCAAGAGGATGCTCCTGGAGTTGGGCGGGAACGATGCCGCTGTGGTCCTCTCCGATGCCGACCTGGAGACAGCGATCCCCAAACTGTACCGAGGCGCATTCGCGCTGAGTGGTCAGATCTGTGCCGCGATCAAGCGCCTCTATGTCCATGAATCCATCTTCGACGACGTGGTCGAGGGCATGGCTGCCCTTGCGCTGGCGGCCAAGGCCGGCACCCCTTGGGAGGACGGAGTCACCATGGGTCCGTTGACCACCAAGCCACAGTTCGACAGGGTCTGCTCGCTCATGGAAGACGCCCTCCAGAATGGCGGACGTGCTGTCACCGGTGGGAAAGCGCTCGATAAGGAAGGCTTCTTTATACCTCCCACCATCATCACAGGGGTAGACCATGGTGTCCGGCTGGTCGACGAAGAGCAATTCGGCCCCGTGCTGCCCATCATGTCGTATCGAAATCTGGACGAGGTGATGGAACGTGCCAATGCGACTGAGTTCGGACTGGGTGGATCCATCTGGACCGCTGACGTTCAAGAGGGGTTGAGGTTGGCAGGCCGGCTCAGGACTGGCGGTGCGTGGGTCAATCGCCATCCACTCGTCGGCGCCTCGATTCCTTTTGGGGGCGCGAAGCAGAGCGGTCTAGGGCGTGAAGGCGGGCAGATCGGACTGGATGCGTTTTGCGAGCTCAAGACCGTCAGCGTCCTGTTCTCGTAACCACTGTTGCCTAAACGTCATCTTCTCGACTCGCTCAGAAATAATTGAAAGCCACTTGACGTGATAAGCGTCACATTTCTATGGTTGTCGCACGCCTCCGGCGCACTTCGATCCGGGGATGTGAGCCGTTTCAGGCGATTATCTCGTCGCCCATTCGCATCGTCTCTCTAACGAAAGTTGTCATCATGTCAGAACGATTCTCTCGCCAGATCATGATAGTCACAGCTGCCACCGGGGCTCTGGGCTTGGCTCTCGTGGGGTGTAGCGCCAATGGTCCAGCTGCCGGGTCGGTTGCCTCCGAAGGGGGCGCCTCCTCGGTTGGGGGGTCTGAGGAGCTGACCGCGATCGACCTGTTGGTCGCTCCTGTCGCCTATGAGCCGGTCTACATCGCCATGGACCAAGGGATCTTTGAGAAGCATGGTCTCGACATCAATATCGTCGAAGGCGGGACTGCAGCTCAGGCGATTCCGCAGTTGGTCTCGGGTGAAGTGGATATCGCGCATACCGGCGGCGTGTCCCATATCGCAGCCGTGGCCCAGGGGATCCCCGTGAAAGCCATTGCGGGTTCGATGAATGCTGACTCCTCCATTGTTACGTCGGGACTCCTGGTCAAGGAAGACAGCGACATCAACAGCTACAAGGACCTCGAGGGCAAGACCGTCGGCCTGCAGGGTCTGCAGGAGACCACCAACCTCGGCACACTGTTGGGAGTGGAGTCGGAAGGCGGAGACCCGGACAAAGTCAACTTCGTTCAGGTGCCACTCCCTGGCTTGAACGACGCCCTGGCCAAGGGCCAGGTGGATGCGGTCTACAGCATCGGCAGTTTCTATCCGGCGGGGCTGGACATGGGATTTCGGCCTCTGGGTGCTCCGGCAAATGAGTTCATGGACGGGGGCGCGAGCGCCCTGTGGTTCACCACGACTGAGTACATCGACGCGAACGAAGAGACCGTGAAGAATTTCCAGTCGGCGATGGAAGAAGCCACAACCTTTGCCATGGACAACCATGACGCAGTGGTGGACCAGCAGATCGAGCGAACCGACCAAGACCCCGAGTATTTAAGGAACGCACCGGCCCAGAACCTGGAATGGCGTATTCACCGAGAGGGCATGCAGTCGACGATCGACGGTCTCGTGAAGTACGGCTTCATTGACTCCGAGCCGACGTTCGACGACGTCGTGTGGAGCGGTGCACCCCTGGTCGAGGGGTGATCCGACACCATGACAGTCATCGAGAATCTCCGTCCGTCCACTAGCAGCCGCCCCTCCGGGGAGGGAAAGAGAGCCACGGCCCCGAAGCGTCTGAGTCGACGGCATCTGACCATGTGGCAGATCGTCACGGTCCTGGCCACCCTGTTGGTCTGGACTCTGATCTACATCAGCGGAGCCTTCAGCCGGGAGTTACTCCCACCGGTGTGGGAGGTCGCTGTCCGCTTCGTCACACTCATCACCGAGTCGGAGTTCTGGTTCGCCTTGGGATTCACCGTCTCCAATGCGCTGATCGGACTCCTGCTGGCCATCATCGTCGGCATCCCTCTCGGGATGGTGCTCGGGACCAGCCCCGCGCTCAATAGATCAACCCAATTTCTCGTGGATCTGGGGAGGGCATTCCCGGTGATAGCACTACTGCCGGTGATGGTGCTCATCCTCGGGGCAACGGCACAAATGGAGATCGTGGTGGTCTTCCTCGGTGTCGTCTGGCCCATCCTGCTGCAGACGATTGACGGTGCCAAGCGGGTCGAGCCGGTGATCGCGGATACGGTCAGTGCCTACCGCATTCCACTGAGATTGCGCTTCATCAAAGTCACCCTGCCGAACGCGGCACCCTTCGCCGTCACCGGTATCAGGATCGCCTCATCGGCATCGATCCTGATCGCCCTCGGCGTTGAAGTTCTCAGTGTCACACCTGGCATCGGTGGGGAGATCTCCAGGGCTCAGACCGACGGCGCCCCGGCTCTGGCTCTTTCATACGTCATCTACGCGGGAATTGTGGGCTTTCTGGTGAACAAGGTGTTGTGGTCGGTTGAAGGAAAGCTTCTGGCCTGGAATCGGCAATCAGTGGAGGCTGCGGCATGAGGACTTTGGCGTTTGAGGTCGGAAAACGTGGCATGAGGGTCGGCGAGGCGCTGTGGCTCGTCGTCGTCCTGGCGGTGGCGTGGTGGTTCTTGTCCGAGGGAAGCGAATCACTGTACTTCCCTCCGCTGTCCACCATCTGGCAGTCATTGGCGACAGGGTTCACCGAGGGCTCGCTGTGGACTGACCTGGTGTTCAGTCTTACGAACATCGTGGCCGGCCTGGCCTTGGGTTCGGTGATCGCGGTTCTCCTCGGGCTGGTGATCGGGCAGGTCGAGAATCTGAGGCTCGTGCTGGATCCGCTTCTCCAATTCGCGCGTTCGGTTCCCCAGTCAGCGCTCATCCCCATTGTCATCGGCGCTCTAGGAATCGGGCAGGCGCCGAAGATCTACATGATTGCGTTCGCCTGTCTGTGGCCGGTCCTGCTCAATACCATCGACGGAGTGCGGTCGATACCACCGGAAGTGCTCTCGATGGCGAAGGCCTATCGCATCCCTCGTCTGCTTCGGCTTCGAAAAGTCATCCTGCCGGCAGCGACTCCCCAGATAGTGGCTGGCATCCGCGTCTCGTTGGCAGTCGGGGTCGTCGTCATGGTGGTCAGCGAAATCTACAGTTCACTGCAGGGTTTGGGGCACTCCATCCACATGGCCGGTTCTGTCTTCGATGTCTCGACGGCGTGGGCAGGCACCTTGGTGGTGGGAGTCCTGGGGTATGTGCTCAGTACGGTCTTCGTCGTCGTCGAGCGGTCAGTACTCGGTTGGTACTACGAATCAGCCGCCCTGGCGGGCGGGAAATCACGCGTGAACCAGACTCGTCGAAAGGCACGAAAATGACGTCTCCCTCCATGAACCTTGACCAATTGGCCTCGAGGAGCGCGGAACACACACTCTCGGTGCAAGGGCTGAGTAAATCCTACGGTGAGGGTGATGCGGCCGTAGAGGTTCTCCACAATCTTGATGTCAGCGTGGAACCGGGCGAAGTGGTGTGCATCGTGGGACCGTCCGGGGCCGGCAAGACGACACTCTTGAGGTGTCTCGCCGGTCTTCTGCCGCCGACCTCGGGCAGGGTCCTACTCGGAGAGCACGAGATGGCGGAGCCCCTCCGTGAAGTGGGAGTCGTCTTCCAAGACTACAGCCGATCACTCCTGCCGTGGATGAGGACCAAGGAGAATGTTGCGTTCCCACTGGAGGGTCAAGGGGTGAACAAAGCCGAACGGATGGCCCTCGCCGAACAGTGTCTGGCCGCAGTCGGGCTGGGGGACATCGGTCGGAAGTATCCATGGCAGCTGTCGGGCGGCATGCAACAGCGCGCCGCCATCGCCCGCGCTCTGGCCTACCAGTCCGAGATCCTCCTGATGGATGAGCCCTTCGCCTCAGTCGATGCCCAGACCCGCTTCGACCTCGAAGACCTGGTTCTGAACCTGAGGAACCGACTGGGAATCAGCATCGTCGTGGTGACTCACGACATCGATGAAGCCGTGTATCTGGCAGACCGAGTGGTCGTGCTCTCAGGACGGCCTGCATCGGTGGTGGATCTCGTGGAGATACCGTTCGGTCAGCAGAGGGACCAGATCGAGACCAAGGCAGATTCGCGTTTCACCCAAGCACGCAGCCGCATCCTGAATCAGATCAGGCACTGACGCAGAGGGTACAGGTGTCACGCCGCATAGAGCGCAGCGTCGTCAGTCGATCCCGTCCGCAAGGTGCCGCGATCGGTGGGCGGTTCCACTGCGATGACTATTCAAGTTGTCAACGCATTCCGAGAGGAGATCCAGAAAGTACTCCCGTTCTCGATGCTTGAGGCTCCCCAGAAATCGTTCCTCAACGACTTGCAGGTGGTCGACGCAAGCGTCCACGAGGTCCGCTCCCTCGGGAGTGAGGTCGGCGATGAGTTTTCTCCCGTGGTTGGGGTCCTGGTGCCTGATAACCAGATTTCGGGCCTCGATGCTGCTGATGATCTGCCCCATGGCCTGAGGCGTGACGAAGGTATGGCGTGCCAGTTCTGAGGAGGCCATGGGTCCATAGTTCCTCAGGATGACGAGTGCCGTGTATTCCGGTGTCGACAACGAGTGGGCCGGGAGGATGTCGTCCATATAGGAGCGGATCCCCCGCTCGGCATTGAGGAGTAGTCCCAGAAGTGGACGTCGATGGGTGGAGTCCTGCTGTGCCGTCGGCTCGAATTCGTCGGTCATGGGTTGGTTCTACTCTCCGTCGTGTGCTGTTCCATTTACAGTATCAACGTTCTTTAGGTGTCTCGACCCGATGGTGATCCGTCAACAGCTAAGTAGGTTGCAGGAGAAGGGATCGCTTGGGTGATTAATGAAAAGAAGCTTGTTATATTTTGGTCGCTCTACTACCGTTCTTAGCACTGAAACCACGGCAGATCTGTCCGTCAAGAAAGGCTCGACAGTGAAAACCTTGGCCACAGGAATGGGTCCGTCCGGCCGTACGGCAAGTACAGCTATTTGACGCGAAAGCAAAGGATGCAGCATCGATGATGGATCTCACAACAGCGGAGAGAATCCGAGAACTGGGAACGGCGATCAACCCGAAGAATGCCAAGTTCAGCAATGCGATATACGCACCCCGCCACAAATTGGACGAACACCCCGGAGTGAAAGTGACACGGGATGTGGTCTACGGCGCCCATCCGAGGAACAGGTTGGACGTATTTGAGCCGCTGGTCTCCGCAGGGGAGTCGCGAGGGGTCATGGTCTTCGTTCATGGTGGCAACTTCGTCGCCGGTGACAAACATGTGCCGGGCAGCCCCTTCTACAGCAACATCGGCGTGTGGGCAGTTCAACATCATTTTGTCGGCATCACTTTGAACTACCGTCTGGCTCCCGAATCAACCCACCCCTCCGGGATCGAGGACCTTGACCAGGCGATTCGCTGGATACGGGAGAGCGCCGCAGACCTGAACATCGACTGCGAAAACATCGTGCTCGTCGGCGCTTCCGCGGGGGCTACGCACGTAGCCCAATGGGTGGCTGAGCGAGCGTCACAGGAACCGCCCGTATCGGGCGTTGTCCTGCTCTCCGGAGTGTACGACTTCCGCGGCCTCGAGGGTGATTCCGTACTCAGCACCTACTACGGGGCAGGGACGCTGCTGGCCGAGATGTCGCCGCATGCTGACCTGGCGGGTCTGGAGACCCCCTTGATGATCGTCGTCAGCGAATTGGATCCGCCGGAACAACACCGACAGTTCCTGAACCTGGCGCACTTACAACTGCTGTCGCAGGAACGGCTACCGCACATGGTGTTTCTGCCCAGGCACAACCACTTCAGCGAAGTGCTCCACGTGGGCACGGAAGACAGCTCTCTCGGCTGTGCGCTTGAAACGTTCTTGTTGTCGTTGGGAAAGGACCCGAAATGAAGATCATCACGCCACCGGCAGTAATGGCCGAAGCGGACCGACACGACCAAGCATTCCTGGAGTCTCTGATGGCGAGTTATCGCCGGGCTTACCTTGCGCGGGATGCCGGGTCACTGCCAGTCACTCCCGACGTCCGTTTCACGGAGAACAATGTGGAGCTTCCGTTTCCGGAGGCAAGCTGGGATGCAGTGACGGACGAAGTAGGGCCGGCAATGACATTCTCTGACCCGGCGACAGGCAATGTAGCCGCTTTCACGGCCATCCTAATGAACGGCACCCCTGGATTCCTCACCATCCGCATCAAGGTCGTGAAGGGGCGGATCACAGAGATCGAGCACATGTTGTCTACGAAGCGGGGCGTCAGTGGCCCGCCGACTCCCTTCGGCAAGGTGGAAGAACTCACCCACCAGGAAGGGATCTCCGACCCGCTGCCGCAGGGCACGGAGGGCTGCCGAGCCGAAGTTTTGAACGTCGGGGACGGGTACTTTCAAACACTTTCCCGCAATGACGGCACTCTGTACACCAGCTTTGCTGAGAACTGCTTCCGCATCGAGAACGGATACCAAGCTGCACCTCAGGGGGCAGCCAAGGATTTTCTCTTGGGGCGGTGGCGCTTCAACGAACGAGTCCGCCGCGAATGGATCATGGTCGATGAGGTCCGTGGAATCTGCCTGGCCAGAGGGTTCATCGACCATAAGGGTCTGCTCCTGTCCTACGAACTCACGGACGGCAGTTTCAGGGAATCTCCGTTCCAAGAGCCGCATACGTGGAGTTTCCTGGAGATGTTCAAGGTCAAGAGCGGCGAAATTGCCGCCATCGAAGCGACCTTCATCGGTTCCCCCTACTATTCGCGTAGCCCTTGGGCTTCAGAACGAGAAGACCAGGACCTCAACCAGGACTGGGTCGGGGGCGCCGTCAGACTGGCGGATGCATGGACGGTGAGGGCATGACATCGACGTATGACTCCAGTCCGAATGATATCGATGAGGCCTACGGCGAGATTCTCGACCCGACAGGGATTGCCGCCGGCGCTGGACCCACCGGCACGCCAGCGCCAGCCGTGGCGAGCCGACCTCGCTCCCTTGACGGATTGACAGTGGGCCTCCTGGAGAACACCAAACATCATGCTGCCTACCTCCTCGACCAACTCGGGGACGCCTTGCTCGCTAGGTATGGGGTACAAGACCTGGTGAGGGCTACCAAGCATGACTTCGGCCAACCCATGCCCGAGGAGATGCTGACGTCGTTCGTCTCGTCCTGTGACGTGATGATCATCGGTATCGGGGACTGTGGTGCGTGCAGTGCCTCGGCCGTGGCCGACGGAATCGAGTTCGAAAGGGAAGGCATTCCGGCGGCCGTCATCTGTAGTGACGCATACAGGGTCACGGCGAGTGCAATGGCAGGAGTCCAGGGAATGGCGGACTACGAGTACCTCACCACGCGGCATCCTGTGGCGATCCTTGAACGCAGTGAGGTTAACGTTCGAGCGGCGCAGCTGCTCCCGCAGGTGTTGTCCATGCTCACCGACCAGGGACGCACACCATGACGACGACGCCCACCGGTGGACTGACGGAATCGCTGACGTCTCAATTACGGGATCCCAGGGCGATGCCGACGGTTATCGAGTATCTCTACGATCAGGACTGGTCTGACGGGTTGCCGCTGGTTCCGGCGACGCGGGAGGGAGTAGACGCTTTCCTGGCCACCACCAATCGGGACCCTGGTGAGGTCATTGGCCGGCTTGAGCGTCTTGATCGTGAGGTCAACGTCGAACTTGCGGCCATTAACGCTCTCATGGCCGGCTGCCGCCCCGAGTATTTTCCCGTCGTTCTGGCGGCGTGGGACTCGTTGATGAAGGATCATGTGGCCACCCGGGGCGCTTTTCAGAGCACAGCCGGCCCAGCCCCTCTACTTATCGTCAACGGTCCGATCCGCCAGCAACTGGGCATCAACAGCCAAGGGGGTGCGTTCGGACCGGGATTCCGGGCCAACGCCACCATCGCCCGATCTCTCGGGCTCATGGTCCGCAACGCCTTGGGTGTCCGGCCTCAGGTCTTTGAACAGTCCACCCAGGGGACCCCGGGCCGCTGGTCGATATGCCTCGGTGAGAACGAAGAGGAAAGCCCCTGGGAGCCGATGTCGAACGAACTCGGGGCGCCATCTGGGTCGAGCACCGTCACGGCGACCTTCGTCAGGTCCGTGGAGTTCGTGGACAATCGCCATTCCAACAAGGTGGAACATGTGCTCCACGACCTCGCGGACACGATGTCCAGAACAGGATCGTGGGTCTTCGGCACCTCTGCAATCGCAGTGGTTCTCAACCCGGAGCACGCCAGGATGCTCCATGCGGCCGGGATGACGCGTCAGGAGGTCCGTGAGTGGCTCTTCGAGCACTCGGGTCGCTCTGGTCATCTGCTTGCGCGCTCAGGAAAGGACGAAGTCACGTCCAGCCGGGCTCGGGGACCCTCCGGAACGGATGGCAGACCTGGCTTCCAGCGAGTTCTGGAGGCGTCCTCGGTAGAGAACCTGCTGATCGCGGTGTCCGGTGCCCCGAATGCCGGTATCTCCATGGTTTGCAAAATCATGAGCAAGTGGTCTGGAACAACAACACCCATAGAAGGCACGTGAAAGGACAAGATAATGACTGCATCAATCGGCGAGCTGTCGGAACAGGTCTCAAAGATCCGTGGCGAAGTCAACTACCTGAGTACCGAAACGACCGTCAATCGGCGCTTCGTGGGCAAAGGGGAGGTACTGAAGACCGGCACCTATGAACCCCGCGAGATCAACATTCATGACGGCCGGCCCGTGAGAGATCACTTCAACCTGGATACCGAGGGGTTCATGCTTCTGGACCACCGCAGCTCCGTCAAGGACTTCACGGACAGGAACGAACTCGATGAGGTGTATCTCGATGAGGTACGCGGGGAGGTGCAGCGCATCACCGGCGCCGACCAGGTCGTCGCCATGGGGTACGTGGTTCGACGGTCCGAGAAGCCGGGCGAGGTTCAGTCGCAGCCCCCGGGGAACGATGTCCATGTCGACATGTCAGCGACCGATGCTCGACGACGCTTCGATGACGCATATCGGGAGAACTTTCCGGACGGTCCCGGGTACAAAAGAGCACTCGTGACGAGTTTCTGGCGAACCTTCAGCCCAGCGCCGCAGGATTGGCCGTTGGCAGTCGCCCAGTACACCAGCCTCGACGATGCCGAGGGCATCGACACCCATATGGTCTTCGTGGATGAACTGCCCGAGGATCCCTACGCGGACCTGGACACGATCACGGGAGGGCGGACAGCTGCCGCCGGGTCGGCGTTCTACTACAGCGCGGACCATCGCTGGTGGTACTTCCCGAATATGAACAGGGACGAAGTGATCTTCTTCAAGTTGAATGACACGGACACGACCGGACCGTGGAGGGTGATGCACTCGGCGTTCAAGGACGGGACCGTCTCGGTGGACCACAAGCGTGAAAGCGTCGAAGTCCGAACCATCGCCTTCTGGGAGTAGGCGGGCCGGTCAGGCTGCCACGAGGTGCGTTCGAGACCATCGGCCACACGGAGCCGGTGATCTGGCCTCTGTGTGAGCGGAGCAGCGAGGCCACCTGGCCTGAGCGCGGAGGGGACCGGACGAGACAAGGGACAAGTTCGGGCCCCTCCGCGGGTTTCTTCCTCCCACCATTACTGATGGGATTACGTTGTTGCTGACAAAGACCAGTGGTTGCGAAGCGCGGCCAGGCCATCCTGGATGAGGGCGCTGGCGGATACCGTGCGCGCCGCCATCTCGGTATTGCGGGGATAGGCGCCAATGAGGGGCCAGCAGACCAGCGGTCGGCCGTCCTGGTTGCTCGAGTGCGGCTGCGTCAAACGGAGCCTGCCGTTCCCGGTGCCGGCGGGCCAGGCCACCCAGACCCGCCGGAGGGCTCCGTCATCGTAGCGTCGGTCGCACTATTAGGCGTTCGGGTCCCGATGCCGACCCGTGGGCCCGGCTTCCGGTGCCGCAGAGGCCCCCGGCGCCGTCGCCAGCTCCTGGTCCACGGCATCCCCGACGACGGCCTCGCCGCGGGCCGCACGGCGGCGCTCCTTGCCCTGTTCGAAGAGCTGGTAGAGCACCGGCACCAGGATCAGGGTGAGCAGCGTCGAGGAGATGAGCCCGCCGATCACCACGATGGCCAGGTCCTGACTGATGAATCCGCTCGAACCGGTGATGCCGATGGCCATGGGAATCAGGGCGAAGATCGTGGCCAGCGCCGTCATGAGGATGGGGCGCAACCGCTGGCGGGCCCCGTTGAAGATGGCGTCCTGCAGGCTCTGGCCCTGAACCCGGTACTGGTTGATCAGGTCGATCAGCACAATGGCGTTCGTGACCACGATGCCGATGAGCATCAGCATGCCGATCAGGGCGGAGATGCCCAGGGGCTTGCCGGTGGCCAGCAGCAGGCCGATGGCCCCGGTGGCGGCGAACGGGATGGAGACCAGCAGGATCAGCGGCTGCATCATGGACCGGAAGGTGATCACCAGCAGCATGAACACGATGACCACGGCCACCACCATGGCCAGGCCCAGCTGCTCGAAGGACTCCTGCTGCGTCTGGGCGATCCCGCCCATGCTCGCCTGGGTGCCCTCCGGCAGGTCGAGCGCGTCCACGCGCTCCTGGACCTCCGTGATCACGGCCCCGAGCTCTCCCTCGGTGGGCGTGACGGAGACGGTGGCCACCAGCTCGCCGTCCTGACGCGTGACCGATTCGGGAACGGTCACCTCCTCCACGCTGGCCAACTCGGACAGCGTGGTCATGCCGGCCGCAGTGGGGACGGCCATGTCCTCCAGTTCCGCGATGGTCTCCGGTGCGTCGGTGCCCTCGATGTAGATGTCGAAGTCGTCACCGTCCAGGGTCACCGAGCCGATGCTCTGCGGGGACAGCGTCCCGGCCACCATGCCGAGGACCTGCATCTCGGTCAGCCCCTGCTCCAGGGCGGCGGTGCGGTCCACGGCCACCTGGACGGTCGGCTGCTCCGCGGCCAGGTCACTGCTGAGTTCAGCCGTGTGCGGGGTCCCCTCGAGGGCGGTCTGGACGGCTTGTGCGGCCTCGGCCAGAGCGGCCTCGTCCTGGGAGTGGACCTCCACGTCCACGGAGCCGCCGAACCCGCCCATGGAGGCCGGGTCCATCAGGCTGACATCGCCGGGGCCGTCCAGGCCCGCCAGGCGGGACCGGATCTCCTCCTGCAGGGCCGACTGGTCGGCGTCGGGATCGGTGTTGACGATGAAGGTGGCCGAACCGCCGCCCCCGCCGAGCAGGGCCGAGAAGTCACCCTCGCCACCGCCGGAGGAGCCGGCCATGAGCATGATGTCCTGAACGCCCTCGACATCGGCCAGGGCATCCTCGACCGCCTCGGCGCCCTCGGACACCGTCTGCAGGTCCGTGCCCGAGTCGAAGGTCTGGGTGGCCATGACCATGTTCTGGCCGGTGTTGCCGAGGAAATCGACCTTCAGCAGCGGGATGAGGGACACGGTCAGCACGAGGAGCAGCGCCGACGCCACCACGGTGATGACGGGGTGCTTCTGGGTGCCGCGCAGCACGGGCTTGTAGCCGCGCTGCAGCCAGCTGCGGTGTTCCTTCTCCTCAGCCTCGGCACGGACCGCCTCCTGGACTTTGACGTCCTTCGGTGCCCGGAGGAACCAGTAGGACAGCACCGGCACGATGGTCAGCGCGACCAGCAGCGAGGAGAGCATGGCGATCGCCACGGTCAGGGCGAAGGGGGCGAACAGTTCGCCGACCATGCCCCCGACCAGCGCGATCGGCAGGAAGACCGCAACGGTGGTCAGGGTGGAGGCGGTGATGGCGCCGGCCACCTCTCGCACCGCGGTGAGGATCGCGTGGACCTTCGGCTCGCCGTAGGCCAGGTGTCGCTTGATGTTCTCGATCACCACGATCGAGTCGTCCACCACGCGGCCGATCGCGATCGTCATGGCACCGAGGGTCAGCATGTTCAGCGAGTGCCCGCCGAGGTTCAGGCCGATGAAGGTGACGAGCACGGAGAGAGGGATCGAGAGGGCGGTCACGAGCGTGGAGCGCACGGAGAGCAGGAAGACGAGGATCACGATGACGGCGAACAGCAGGCCGAGCAGGCCCTCGACCGCTAGCCCCTCGATGGACTGCTCGATGAACGGTGCCTGGTCGAAGACCACGGTCAGCTTCAGCCCGGGCACCTCCGCGGCCAGCTCGGTCAGGGCGTCCTCGACCGCATGGGACACGCCCACGACGTCGGCCCCCTGGCTCGCGGTGATGGACACCGACAGTGCCGGGTCGCCGTTCATCCGGGTGATGGAGGTGGGCTCCTGGGTGGCGAGCTCCAGCTCGGCCACGTCGCCGATGTGCACGACGGTGCCCGGCTCGGTCTGACTGGCCAACGGCAGTGTCTCCAGATCCTCCAGCGAGCCCAGGGCCGTGCCGCCGTCGACCGGCAGCGAGGCGCCGTCCTGGTTGACGGTGCCCAGCGGCAGGGTGGTGCCGTTGTCCTGCAGGGCCTGGGTGATGGCCTGCTGACTCAACCCGTGCTGGGCCATCGCGGTCTGGTTCGGGGTGATCTCCACCCGCTGTACGGCACCGCCGGAGACGGCTGCGGAGCGGACCCCCTCGATGGCCTCGAGCCGCGGCTTGACAGTGTCCTGCAGGGCGGCCGAGATCTCGGCCTCATCCAGCTCGGAGGAGGAGGCGGTCATGAAGATGACCGGCACCTGGTCCGTGCCGCCGGACATGAGGTTCGCCTCGGCGTCGTTGGGCAGGGTCACCGTGTCTGTGGCCGCCTCGACGGAGGCGTTGAACTCATCGGCATCCGTGCCGTACTCATAGGCGATCGAGACCATGGACATGTTCGCCGACGAGGTGGCCACCACCTGCTCCACCCCATCCAGATCGCCCACGGCCCGGGAGATCGGCTCGCTGACCTGCTCGTCCAGTACCTCGGGGCTAGCGCCGGGCACGGCGGTGACCACGGTCGTCTGGGGCAGCTCGATCGCGGGGATCAGTTCCTGCTTGAGCTGGGTCATCGAGTACAGGCCGAAGGCTGCGATGAACAGGGTCAGGAGGGCGATCAGCAGGCGATTGGCCAGACTGAAGCGGGCAAGACGGAACACGGGCACCACCGATGGGGGTTGGCAAGCGGGTTGGACCGCACCGGACGCGGAACGATCGAAACGTAGGGTCAGGCAAAGCTTAGTGCAGGGCTATGCAATTCGGCGATTCCGGGTAGAGGCCTCTGGTAGACGCTGGCTGCGGGCTAAGCTCGGGGCTGTGGATCCAGACGAGACCGAACAGCGCGAGCACCTGCGCGGCGAGCTGCTGAGCCTGCAGAACGAGCTGGAGCGGTCCTATGTCCCGGCCGTGATCGAGCCCATGATGTCCCTGCGGCTGACGATGCAGCAGCTCAAGGTGCTCACCCTCCTCGTAGCCGAGCCCGCTGGGAGTACTATCCGGGGCCTGTCCTCCGCCATGAGGGTCTCGCTGGCCACTATGTCCGGAATCGTCGACCGACTGGAGGCGCAGGGAATGATCGGGCGGACCCTGGACCCCAGTGACCAGCGGGTGCGCCGGGTGACGGTCACCGACGCCGGCCGGGACACCATCCAGCGCCTGCTGGCGGCCCGGCCCGAACTGACGCACTTCCCCCTGGACCGCCTGGCACTGACGGACCTCGAGGCCCTCACCCAGGGCATCCGTGCGCTGGTGGCGGTCATGCAGGAGGACCTGCCCGGCTGACTTGACGGGGTGGGGGGCCAGTTCCCACCGAGGCTACAGGCTGCGCACCACCCGGGCCGGCGAGCCCACGACTACCGAGTCTGCCGGCACGTCCTTGGTCACCACGGCGGCCGCGGCCACCACGGCGTTGTCCCCGATGGTCACGCCCGGCAGGAGCGTCGCATTGGATCCGACCCACACGTTGTTCCCGATCACCACGGGCGCCGGGAGCATGTCCAGGCGGTGCACCGGATCGAGGGCGTGGTTCAGGGTCGCGATGACCGTGTTGTGCCCGATCTGGCAGCCCTCGCCGATCGTGATGCCGCCCTGGTCCTGGAAGGCGCAGCCGGAGTTGAGGAAGACCCGTTCGCCGAGGACGGTGTTCTTGCCGAAGTCGGTCCGGAACGGCGGGAACAGCATCACCGTGTCCGGGACCGGCCGGCCGAAGAGCTCGGACAGCAGCTCCCGGACCCGGGCCGGCTCGTGGTAACCGCCGTTCAGCTCCCCGGTGATGCGCAGCGCCTCCTGGCTGGTGCGGTGCATGACCGCGTGCAGGGGCGAATCGCCCGTGATGGTCTCGCCGGCGTTCAGGGCGTCGAGCAGGTCCTCGAGTTCCATCGCTTCTCCTTGTCGGTCAACAGCTTGGTTTTCAGTCGAGTTTGCGTGGGTATGTGGGCCAAACACCCACCCAAACTCGACTGAAAACGAAAAGGGTGGGGCTCCTTGTCTGGCTCCAGACAACCACCCGTCACCGGGGGCGGGGGAGTCCCTGCCGAGAGGGGTACCGCTGTGGACTCCGTCGCCGTCCCCGGATCTGGCTACGCTGACGTCATGGACAATCGAGCCGAGGTACGCGAGTTCCTCATGTCCCGCCGCGCCAAGATCACCCCGGAGCGGGCCGGGCTGCCGGCGGGCGGGAACCGCCGGGTGCCGGGGCTGCGGCGCCATGAGGTCGCCACCCTGGCGGGGGTCAGCGTGGAGTACTACACGAAGCTGGAGCGCGGCGCGATCGCCGGGGCGTCGGCGTCGGTCCTGGATTCCCTGAGCCGCGCCCTGATGCTCAACGAGACAGAGCGGGCCCACCTGTTCGACCTGGCCCGGGCCGCCGACGGCATCCCGACGTCCGGGCGTCACCGCCGGCCCGCCTCCGCTCCACGTCAGCCACGGGAGAGCCTGCAATGGACGCTGGAGTCCATGCAGGGCGCGGTGGCCTTCGTGCGGAACCCGGTCCAGGACCTGGTGGCCGTCAACCGCCTCGGGCGCGCGTTCTACTCGCCGGTGATCGGCGACGGCGGCCGCACACCCAACCTGGCCCGGTTCCAGTTCCTGGACCCGGCCTCCCGGGACTTCTACCCGGAGTGGGACCGGTTTGCGCACATGTGCGTGGGCAGCATGCGGGCCGAGGCCGGCCGGGACCCCCAGAACCGGGGCATTCAGGACCTGGTGGGGGAGCTGTCCACGCAGAGCGAGACCTTCCGGACGCTGTGGGCCGCCCACGATGTGCGGACCCACGGCGCCGGTATCAAGCGCTTCAACCACCCGCAGGTCGGCGAGCTGGTGCTGGCCTACGAGGAGTTGGCGATCACCGCCGAGGAAGGGTTGGCCATGGTGGTCTACACCGCCGAGCCGGGCTCGGCGTCCGCAGAGCGGCTGCAACTGTTGGCGTCACTGGCGGCAAGCCCAGAGGAGGCTGACGTCCGCCGGAGATGACCGAGGTGACCCGCCGCTGCGTCCGTGTGGGCACGCAGCGGCGGAGCCGGGTCAGGCCGTGAACGTGGAGGCGTCGATCACGAAGCGGTAGCGCACGTCTGAGGCCAGCACCCGCTCCCAGGCCTCGTTGATCTGCTCGGCGCCGATGACCTCGACCTCGGCGGCGATGCCGTGCTCGGCGCAGAAGTCCAGCATCTCCTGGGTCTCGGCGATCCCGCCGATCATGGAGCCGGCGTAGGTGCGGCGTCCGCCCAGCAGGGAGCCCACGTTCAAGCTCATCGGCTCGGCCGGGGCGCCCACGTTCACCAGGGCGCCGTTGACGGCCAGCAGGCCCAGGAAGGCGTCCACGTCCACCGGGGCGCTGACCGTGTTGATGATCAGGTCCAGGCTCTGGGACAGCGCAGTGAAGGTCTCCGGGTCACTCGTGGCGTAGTAGTGGTCCGCGCCCAGGCGCTCGCCGTCCTCCTGCTTGCGCAAGGACTGGGAGAGCACGGTGACCTCGGCGCCCATGGCGTGGGCGATCTTCACGGCCATGTGCCCGAGCCCGCCGAAGCCGACCACCCCCACGCGCTTGCCCGGCCCGGCACCCCAATGCTTGAGCGGGGAGTAGGTGGTGATGCCGGCGCACAGCAGCGGGGCCGAGGCCTCGAAGGGAAGGGACTCGGGGATGCGCAGCACGAAGTCTGCGTCCACCACGATTTCCGTGGCGTAGCCACCCTGGGTGATGGTGCCGTCCCGGTCCGTGGCGCCGTAGGTGCCCACGGAGCCGTTGAGGCAGTACTGCTCATCCCCATTGGCGCAGTTGGTGCAGTCGCCGCAGGAGTTCACCAGACAGCCGACGCCGGCTCGGTCGCCCACCTGATGGGTGGTCACCTCAGAGCCGACCTCCGCCACGATCCCGGCGATCTCATGGCCGACGGTCAGCGGATAGGGCTGCGGGCCCCAGTCACCTCGGACGGTGTGGATGTCCGAGTGGCAGATGCCGGACCAGCGGATGTCGATCCGCACGTCATGGGGGCCGACCGGGCGCCGCTCGACGGTCCCGAGGGTCATCGGGTCGGTGGCGTTGGCGGCGATGTAAGCGGGAACAGCGGTCATCAAGGTCCTTTGCATGGTCTGTACGGATGGAGGTGGCCGCCGCAGGGATTGCCCGCCACGGTCACCGCATCAGTGAACCACCCGGCGAGGGCGGCTGGGAGTCCCTCGTGGTACCCCTGTGATGGAGCCCTCAGGCCAGGGTGAGCCCTGCCATGGAGTGCCACGGCCGGGCATCATGGGGGGACGACGACGTCGGCCATGGCTGACCGACCGAGACCACCACCGGCAAGGAGCCCCATGAAGACCGTGCCCCTCGGCAGCACCGAGACCACCGTGCCCAACATCATCGCCGGCATGATGCGGATCGCGGACAAGTCGCCCGAGCAGGTCCGGGCGCTCTACAGCGCGGCGCGGGAGGCCGGCGTCGACTTCTTCGACCACGCTGACCTCTACGGCTTCAACCACCCCGGCGGCTACCACCACTGCGAACGCGTCTTCGCCGAGGCACTGAGCCTCAGCAACGCGGAGCGGGAGCAGGTCACGCTGCAGACCAAGGCCGGGATTGTAGACCGGGACTGGCACTTTGACTCCTCCTACGAGCACATCATGACCTCCGCCGAGGAGTCGCTGCGGGCGCTGCGCACCGAGTACATCGACGTGTTGCTCCTGCACCGCCCGGACGCCCTCGTGGAGCCGGAGGAGGTGGCCCGCGCCTTCGACGAGCTCGAGTCCGCCGGGAAGGTGCGGTCCTTCGGGGTCTCCAACCACACGCCCCGCCAGATCGACCTGCTCCAGAGGGCCGTTCGCCAGCCGTTGCTCGTCAACCAGGTCCAGCTCTCCCTCACACACTCGACGATCGTGGCCCAGGGCCTGGCCTCGAACATGGCCGGCCAGGAGGACTCGCTGACCCGTGACGGCGGGGGGATCCTGGACTACTGCCGCCTCCACGGCATCACTGTCCAGGCCTGGTCACCCTTCCAGAGGGGCGCCCAGGGTGGCGTGTTCTTCGGCTCCGAGGACCACCCGGAGCTCAACGCGGAACTGGACCGGCTGGCCACGCACTACGGCGTCACCCCGACGGCGATCGCCACGTCCTGGATCACCCGTCACCCGGCCAACATGCAGGTGGTGCTCGGGACCACCAATCCGCAGCGGATCGCCGAGGCGGTGGCCGGTTCCGACCTCCCGCTCACCCGGGGCGAGTGGTACGGCCTGCTCCAGGCGGCCGGCCACCACGTCCCCTGACCTGCGGGGATGTGACGAAGAAATTGACTGTACAGTAATCCGTACAGGAGGAGCCATGAAAACCATCAGCTATACAGAGTCGCGGGCGCGGTACGCAGAAGTCCTTGACGGCGTCGTGAACGACCGCGAAGAAGTGATCGTGACCCGTTCGGGTCATGAGTCCGTGGTGATCGTTTCGCTGGAGGACTACGAGTCCCTGCGGGAAACGGCATACCTCATGCGCTCGCCGTCCAATGCCCGCCGTCTGCTGGATTCTATGGAAGCCCTGGAGTCCGGCCACGGAACGGCACGTGACCTCATCGAGGATTGACGACGTGTTGCTGATCTGGAGCGAGAATGCCTGGGAGGACTACCTGTGGTGGCAAGCGCAGGATCGCCACGTCCTGAAGAGGATCAATCTTCTGATCAAAGACATCCAGCGGAACGGCAACGAGGGGATCGGCAAGCCAGAGGCCCTCAAACACAACTTCGCCGGGTATTGGTCACGACGCATCACGGATGAGCACCGGCTCGTCTATAAATGTGCAGACGACGAAACGCGCATCGCGGCCTGCCGATACCACTACGGCTGACAGCGAGGGCAGGCAGCGGGTCACCACCTGCCCTAAGACTGCTCCGGGGATCCCGTCCTGTTTCGGGCGTCGATGAGCTGGCCGTAGCCGGACTGGAACGTGGGGTGCTCCAGGCTGCCCAGGAAATCCAGGAGCCGCGCGCCGTCCAGGACAGTGCCGGTCGCCTCTGCTGGCTCGATGGCCGGTGGTGGCGGGACCCCGAGTCGGTGGGCGATGTAGGTGATGACCTCGCCGAGCGGTGCCGGTGCCTGGTCCACCGCGTGCAGCAGGCGGGGCGGATCCTCCGTGATGAGCAGGGCGTGCAGGGTGCGGACCAGGTCGTCCTCGTGGATGCGGTTCGTGCGGCGGGCGTACTGGACCGGGGCGCCCTCCAGGGCCTTGCGCAGCAGCATCTCGCGTCCCGGCCCGTAGATCCCGGCCGGGCGGAGGATGACGGCGTCGAAGAGTTCCGTGGCCAGCCGCTCACCCTCGAGCAGGGTGGTGGCGCGCTGGCCCACCGGGGCGGGCGCGTCCAGTTCGGCGAGGGGGCGGCCGTGGGTGTGGCCGCCGAGCACCCGAGTGGAGGACACCAGGACCACGCGGGGCGGGACCCGCGGCAGCGCGGCGGCGAGGTTCCGCAGCGAGGTGAGGTAGCCGTCGTCGTGCCCGGGATTCTGGGCGGGCTCCGAGCCGGGCGCCGGGCTGGCCATAGGTGCGGACACCGGGCCGCCGGGAGGCAGGGTGATGACCATGGCGTCCACGGCCGGCAGTGCTGTGCGCACGGGTGCCTGCAGGTCCACCGGCAGGGCGGTGAAGGCGGCGGGGAGCCCGGCCGTAGTGCGGCGCAGGGCGAACACCTCCCCGCCGTCCGCGGTCAGCCGCTCCCCGAGCCGGGTGCCGAGGGCGCCGCAGCCCACGAGCAGGGTTCGGCCGGGGATGCGCTGGGATGGGGGAGGCGCGGACATTCGGGCAGTCTATCCGCGCCGGCCTCCGTCGGACGCGGGGTCAGACGCTGAAGAGCTGCCGGTCGGCGGCCAGGGTGTAGGGCCCGTCGTAGAACTCGGCGATGCCGGCCAGGTCGGCGTCGGAGAAGACCCCGGCCATGTGGCTGACCACGACTTTCTTCGCCCCGGCCTCGGAGGCGATGCGTCCGATCCCCTCGGGCGTGGTGTGGCTGGACTCCAGGTGGTGCAGGAACTCCTCGGCGAAGTCCTGGTCCCGGTAGTAGTCCATGTTGACGACCTCGTGGACCAGGAGGTCGGCGTCCTGGCTGAGGCGGACCATGTTGGGGGTTTCGGCGGTGTCCCCGGAGAAGGTGATCACGCCGTACTCGGTCTCGAAGCGGAACCCGAAGGACGGGAAGACCGGCAGATGCTCCACCAGGGTGGCCTTCACCCGCACGCGGTCGTCCTCGTAGATGGTAAACGGCTTCATGTCCGGGACGGGATTGCGGTCCGGATCCGCCCGCGGGCGCCGGGGCAGCTCGATGTCCACGCCCTCGAAGAGCTCATCGAGCGGGATCCGGGCCTCGTCCGTGGTGCGGATGTTGATGTCATAGGCGTTGGCGCGCATCAGGTTCTGGATGACGTCCTTCATGCCGGTCTGCGGCGGGGAGACCACCGGCCGGATGCCCCTGGGCAGGCGGGTGCGGCCGGGGCCTATGATCCCCACCCGGGAGGTGACGCCCTGTACCGGGGTGTCCCAGTTGTAGAGCATGTAGGCGCTCAGCTCGGAGATGTGGTCCGAGTGCAGGTGCGTGACGAACGCCTGACGCAGCTTGTTGCCGGTCAGGCCCGACTCGGCGGCCTGCCGCGGCATCCCCAGTCCGAAGTCCACCAGGTAGTGCAGCCCATCGACGACGACGGCGCTCGCGATCCCGTGCCGGGTCCCGCGGATTGCCGGTCCGGCAGCGGTTCCGAGGGTGACCAGGTGCATGCCGGTGTCCGGCACGTTCGCGGCCGTGGCCAGCACGGGGCTGGTCGCGGCCTTGGCGGCAGTGGTGGCGCTCGCGGAGCCCGCGCCAAGGATCGGGGCGCTCAGGGCGGCGATGCCGCCGGCGCCCAGAAGGGTGCGGCGGGGGACATTCGAGGTGCGAGGCGTGGACGGCATGATTCCTCCGGAGGTCGGGGCCGAGGCACCGCGTGACGGGGGAGTATGTGACGAGGGTCACGCAGCCACCATCACTATGGACGAAGGGACGAGGAGGTGCAAGGTGTGGCACCGGGGGCGGGGCCGGTGGACTCGCGGATGGCCAGGCTGGAGGGCAGCACGACGAGCTGGTTGCGCCGGCCCTCGACCAGCATCTCGACGCCGTGGTGGGCGGCGGACTCGTATTGGCCCCCGAGCGTGGTCAACGGGGGCGTGCAGAACCGCGACACGAACATGTCGTCGTACCCCACCACGCTGAGGTCGGCGGGGACGGCGAGGCCGTTGCCCTGGACGTGCCGGATGATCCCGATCGCGAGGAGGTCGTTGTGGGCGACGACGGCGGTGGCACCGGCGCGCAGGACCTCTTCGGCTGCTGCGGGCCCATCCTCCAGTGAGGGTCGGAAGGGGCCGAGCTGGCGGATCTCCAGCTCGTGCGACTGAGCGGAGCCGGACAGGGCGTTCCACCGCTGGTGGCGGACCCAGCTGCTGGAGGGTCCGCCGGCATAGGCCATCCGGGTGTGGCCCAGGGCCGCCAAGTGGGTGATGATGCGCTGCGATCCCTGGTCCTGGTCCACGAGGGAGCACGAGATGCCTTCCACATGCCGGTTCAGCAGCACGACGCTGGCCCGGTCAGACAGTGCGGTGACCTCCGCGTCGGACAGTCGGCTCGAGGTGAGGACGAATCCGTCCACCCGGCCGATGAGGCGCTCCAGGACGGCTCGTTCCCGGGCAGGGTCCTCGCCGGTGTTGGCGAGCACCAGCCCGATGTCCGCGGCTTGGGCCCTCCGCTCGGCCCCGTGGATGGCCTCCGAGTAGTAGGGGTTGGTGATGTCCGGGACCACCATGGCGATGGTTCCGGTACGCGGGGAGCCGGCCGATCGGGCGAACGCGTTGCGGCGGTAACCGAGGCGGTCCACGACGGCCAGCACGAGGGCGAGGGTGTGCGGGTGGACCTTCTGCGGTTGGCTCAGGGCCCGGCTGACGGTGGCAGGGGAGACGCCGCTCTCCCGGGCCACATCGTAGATCGTCACCCGGACCGGCTCAGACACCGTGGCCTCCTCATGAAACTCATTGAAACTTCTCGTCAGTCCAGGAGCGTCACCCTAGGGTTCAATCATTCATCACCGCCATCCCGTTATGCGCACCCCGAGGAAAGAGATCAAACATGGACCAGATGTGCTCCTGCACACAGGATTCCGCCCGGCCGACGGTGGACGAGCTCACGCAGTCCCGGGTGTCCCGCCGGCAATTCGGCGTCCTCGCCGTGGCCGCGGCGGCTACGGTGGGGATCACCGCGGCGTCGGCCGAACCGGCCGCTGCCCACCGCGGCTCCCAGCACCTCACCCGCGGGGAGTTCATCTCCCTGATCTCCAACCACTTCGACTGGGTGCACTCGTCGATGTACATCGACCCCTACAAGCTGCCCCAGCCGACCTTTAACGATGTGAAGCTGGGCAAGACCGAGCACTCCTATCAGATCGAGACCGCGCTCGAAGAGGGGGTGGTGTCCAACGCCAAGCGGACCTTCAACCCGAGCAAGCCGATCACCCGCCAGGATGCCGCGGACATGCTAGCCAAGGCCTTCCACCTGCCCGCGTCGGACCAGAACGCCCTGAGCCGATTCTCCGACGCCAACGCGGTGGACCCGTCCCTGCGCGGTAGCGTCAACGCGATGCTGGCTGCCGGCTTCCTGACGGGCGAATCCCGCTCGAGGCTCTCCCCGCGGTCCCCGCTCTCGCCGAAGGAGGCCCGGACCATCTTCGATCGGCTGACGCGGGAACTCGTCTCGCCGCCGCAGGTCATGTGCAAGCCGGGGACGACCGCGCCGCGGCGCTACATCGACATCACCACGCCCACCGACGGTGCCACGATCCACTACACCTACACGGATGACGGCAGCGAGCCGGTGGACCCGAGTACCGATTCTCCGACGTTCGATCTGCGCCAGAACGGCGTCCTGCAGTTCGTGAACCCGCTGTCCTCCACCACGGACTCCAAGGAGTACCGCCTCAAGGCCGTGGCCGTGAAGGACGGAATGAACCCCAGTGCCATCCGCGAGTTCACCTGGAACATCGTCCGCCCGCTGCAGGGGGAGTTCCGGGCCCAGCAGGTCAAGCGCGCCGGGCGTTCCCAGCCGGCCATCTGGAAGATCAACAATCCCTCCGAGTACTACCAGGCCAACGTCTACTACATCGAGGGCTCCCGGAGGGGCATCGTCTTCGACGCGGGTGAGTACAGCGCGGAGAAGGCCGACCTCAAGGCCTTCATCGACACCATCGCCTCCCGGCCCTACGACCTGGTCCTCGGCCACAACCATCCGGACCATGCCGAACAGATCCACAACTTCACCTCCGCCGGGGTCACCCTCTACTGCACCGACCGGGAGAAGGCCGCCCTGAGCGCCGCCCGGCGCGAGGATCACCGCCTGGCCGGCCAGGCCGCCGTCGCCGTGGAGGACGGCTTCGAGATCGATCTGGGCAACGTTCAGGTCAGCTTGTTCCATGCCCCCGGCCACACCAACGGGCTGATCACGGCGCTCATCAACCAGACCGGCTGGGTCTATTGCTCCGATCACTACGGCTGCAACCGCCCATACACGGCGGACACCACGCAGTTCAACTCCATCCGCGCGGACCTCTTCCTGTCCCTGCAGCGCCAGCTGGTGGCGGATTACCAGAAACGCAGCCGCAGCGGCCGCGTGGTCGAGGTGACGAACGCCCACCAGGACGTGGCCGTGGGCATGGAGTGCATCGACAACTTCATCGAGTGCTTCCAGAACATGATCGACGACGCCGACGCCGCCATCGAGCCCTCCATCCGGGGCGGCATCAGCGGCAACCCCACCGGGCCGGTGCGCAACTCCCGGATGTCCAAGGTGGGGGACATGTGGCGGGACCCGAACTGGATCGCCGTGGGCAACTCCATCGGCGCCGGCCTGGACCAGCCGCGGGACTACCTGAGCTCGCCGACGGACGCCTACCCCTCCGGGGTGACGGTGGACTACAACGCCGAGGGTGGGCATCTGCGCTATTCGGTCCTGAGTCACCTCGAGATCGACGGCGGCCGGCTGGTGGGCACCGACGTGCACTGGGCGCCGCCCTCGAACGGGGTG
Source organism: Citricoccus sp. K5 (assembly GCF_902506195.1). Lineage (NCBI taxonomy): Bacteria > Bacillati > Actinomycetota > Actinomycetes > Micrococcales > Micrococcaceae > Citricoccus > Citricoccus sp. K5. Next base: position 2,869,658 of record NZ_LR732817.1, on the reverse strand, counting down.
GAGAACAAGCTGACGGACAAGTTCAACCCCTGGGTGTTCGACTACGAGATCGTGGTGCCCCGCGGCACCCGCTCGGTGTCCGTGCTGCCGACCGCGATGTCCAGCAACGTCCGCTCCCTGACGGTCAACGGGTCCCAGGTGCGGCACTCCCGGCCGGTCAGGGTGCCAGTCCGGCACAAGACGCGCTTCACCGTGGGAGTGGTGGCACCGGACGGCCGGACGTCGAGTGAGTACACGTTCACGGTGAGGGTGGATTAAGAGTGGACGGGGGTGTGCTCCAGGGCCGGGCGGCGGTGACTAGGCCCGGTCTTGGAGGCGCCTCACCTGATGCGTCAGCTGCCGGTTCCGGGCCTCGAGCTGCAGCACCAGCCGGACTCCGGCCAGGTTGAGGCCATCGGCCAGTAGCTCTCCGATGCGCCGAAGCGCGGCCACATCCCGGTCACTGTAAAGGCGGGTGCCTCCGGGGGTCCGCTCTGGCTCCAGCAGGCCACGGCTCTCGTACTGGCGCAGGTTGTGCTGCTCCATCCCCACCATCCTGGCGGTGACCGAAATGCTGTACACACCCTGGTTGTCCTTGCTCAAAGCGGGAAACCTTTCCACTCGTCCGGGAATCTACCCTTGCACACCTTGTGTCCGTGAGTTATATAAATATGTACCAGCCAGTTGAGATCCTCAAGGCTGGGACCACTGAATACATCGATCATCTGTTGGGAGTGAGTCATCATGCTGATGCGTACCGATCCGTTCCGCGACCTTGACCGTCTCGCCGAGCAGGTGCTGGGCACCCGCTCCAGGCCCGCGGCCATGCCGTTGGAAGCCTGGCGGGAGGGTGACCAGTTCGCCATCGCGTTCGACCTGCCCGGGGTGGACGCGGACTCCATCGATCTCGGGATCGAGGGCAACGCCCTGACTGTCCGGGCCGAGCGAGCCCCACGGGCCCCCGAAGGCGCCGAGATGCTGGCCTCGGAGCAACCACGCGGTGTGTTCAGCCGCCAGGTCATCCTCGGTGAGCAACTCGATACCGGAGCCATCACTGCTGGCTACGAGGCGGGGGTTCTCACCGTTCGCATACCTGTGGCGGAGCATGCGAAGCCGCGGCGGATCCAGGTGGAGGCGGCGGGCGAGCCGAAGCAGCTCGTGGAGTCCGGCGCCTAGGGACGGGGACCAGGGGCCCCGGAGACCGTCCGGGGCCCCGGCCCCTGTGCCTTCGGTCTGGGGGAGGTGTGCTTCGCGCACAGAGACCATGAGCGAGGTGACTGGAATGAGCTCGTGGCGACCCTATAACCACTCGCTGGTCCCGGCCTTCTATGAGAGGTTCGAGGAGCGGTGGGGCAAAGGTGCCGCCCCCTTTCTCGATCCCGAGGCGACGGAGCCACCATTGCCTCGCGCCCAATGGATCAACGTGGATACGGGCGCGGCCGTGGCGGTGGTGCCGATGTGGGCGGATGACTCCGAGCATCGCTCGTTCGGGGTGTTCTATCTGCCACCGCAGGGCGACATCTGGGTTCTGCATCCCGGCCCGACCCAGTACATCGAACCAGAAGATGGGAGGGACCGGGAGCGGGTGACGCTGCGCAACCAAGCGTTCAGCAAGGCCATCCGGCATGCAGAGGAGTTCATCTTCGGGCTCATCGCCTGAGGAATGTGCCGGTACGGACGCGGCTCACCAGGTCAGGAATCCTGCCGCAGGTTGTTGCCCGCGGTCTCACCGCCGTCGATCGCGATGGAGGAGCCGGAGACGAACCGGGACTCGTCCGAGGCCAGGTAGAGCACGAGCGCGCTGATCTCCTCGACCTGGGCGGCGCGGCCGGCGGGGACCTGGCCGTAGCCGCGCTGCAGGCCGGCGGTCAGAGGCGTCTCCACGGAGCCGGGGTGGATGGAGTTCACCCGGATGCCGTCCGCGCCGAAGTCAAGGGCGGAGGTCTTCGTCAGCCCCTGCACGCCCCATTTCGCGGCGGAGTAGGCGGCGCGGTTCTTGAAACCGACCAGCCCGGCGATCGAGGAGACATTGATGATCGAGGAGGTCCGCTGCTTCCTCAGCTCGGGCACCGCGGCTTTCATGCCGAGGAACGTCCCGGTCAGGTCGATCTCGATGGTCCTGGACCAGTCCTCCACGGAGGCGTCCTCCACGGTCCCGGGCGTGTAGATGCCCGCGTTATTGACCAGCACGTCCAGCTTCCCGAACTCCCGGACGCAGTGCCCGACGGCGGCCGTCCAGTCCTCCAGTCGCGTCACGTTGAGCGGGGTGAAGGCGGCGGCCCGCCGGCCGGCGGCCGCGTTGATCTCCTCGGCCAGGGCGGAGCCGGTCTCCTCCTGCAGGTCGCCGATCACGACGCACGCCCCGGCGGCGGCCAGTGCGCGGGCATGGGAGGCGCCCATGCCTTGCGCGGCACCCGAGATCAAGGCGACCTTGCCGGCGGCGCGGCCGGAGCCGGCGTCGTGCTCGGCGTTCTCCGGGACGGTTTCGGCCGGGCGGGTGGGGGAGTCGGCGGTCTCAGTCATGGGCTCACCCTAGGAACGGGCGGGCTGGGGGAGCGTGGGGGTGTTCCGTTGATCGGTATGATCGGAGTCACCTCTGCGTCGAAAGGCATTCCGTGGCCAACTCGCCCTCCGGCGAATCCGTCATCCACCGCGTGGTGCGCATCCTCTCCGCCTTCGGGGACGAGGCGCCAGCCCTGCATCTGCGGGAGCTCGCGCGGATCGTCGGGCTGCCGGTCTCCACGGTGCACCGGCTGGTGGCCGAGCTGGAGGTCGAGGGGCTGCTCGTCCGGGACGGCTCCGGCCGGCTGCGCCACGGGCACCGGATGTGGGAGATGGCCTCCCGCGGCTCGCGAGCCTCCTCCTTGCGGGAGGCAGCCCTGCCGCCCATGGAGGACCTACTCAACCACACCGGCAACCACGTCTCGCTCGGCGTGCTGGAGGGCACGGACGTGCTGTACCTGGAGCGACTGGCCGCGGACGATGCCACGATCAACATCACCCGGATCGCCGGCCGCCTGCCCGTCCACGGCTGCTCCGCCGGACTCGTGTTCATGGCTTATGCGCCGGAGGAGGAGCAGGAGCGGTTCCTGCACCGGCGGCTGGACAAGCTCACCCCAGACACGGTGACCGAGCCGGAACAGTTGCGCGGCATCCTCGCGGACATCCGGCGCAATGGCTACGTCTCCATGGCCGGGATCATCGTGCCGGAGTCCAGTGGGATCTCCGTGCCGATCTTCGTGGAGGACCAGCACGCCGTGGCCACGCTCTCCCTGATCGTGCCCCGGGGCGAGGAGCACCTGGCCGTCTCCATCCCGCAGCTGCAGTTCGCGGCCCGTGCCATCACGCGCCGGCTGGGCCACGAGCCCGCGGCCCGCGCCATGCAGCGCCGCAGTGAGCCCCGCACCCGCGCCTGACCGTGGGTCTCTGACCGCCGCGCCACCGTGGACCGCCGCGTCATCGTAGGAGTGGGGTGGTCAGGAGCGGGGCCAGGGCTGGCCCCGCAGGGCTTCGATGCCCTCGTTGAAGCTGCGCATCAGGGCCACGAACGTGTCGACCTCCTCCGGAGTCCAATCCGCGGTCACGGTGCGGAAGGACGCTGCACGTGCGGCCATCTCTTCGCCGAAGCGGCGGGAGCCCTCGGCGGTGGGGCGGTGCTTGCGCGCGGGGCCGCCGTCGGGGTCCGGAATCCTCTCCACCAGCCCGGTCCTCAGCGCGGCGGCCACCTGGCGGTGCACCGTGGAGACGTCCAGGCCGAAGGCCTCGGCCAGCTCGCCCACGGACAGCGGCCCCGAGGCCTCAAGCCGGGCGATCAGGACCGCGGCGCTGCGGTCCAGCACCCACTCACGGTTCTTCGCCGGTGTTCCCTGCAGTGCGGCCCGGGTCAGCAGCATCTGCTCGTAGGCCAGCTCGTCGTGGGTGCTGCGGGCCATGGTGGCGGCTCCTTCGGGGTCTGCGGGTGCGGCGGTCGCGCCGCGTCGGTGGGCTGTGACAGGCGGGGTGCGGGAGGGGAGGTAACGGTCGGGACGGTGGGGCGACGGGTGAGGAGCCCTGCCCCGACATTTGCATCATACAAAACAGGAGTACGATGTGCATGATGCAAAACCACCGACTGCTGACCCGAACCTTCACCCTGGCGTGGCTCGTCAACTTCTCCCAGTTCCTGACGTTCTACTTCCTCGTCACCACGTTGGCGCTCTACGCCGTCCGCGAGTTCGCGGCCTCGGACGCCGCCGGTGGGCTGGCTTCCAGCGCCTTCGTCATCGGGGCCACCGTCGCGCGGCTGTCCACCGGCTACGTGGTGGACCGGTTCGGACGCCGGCGCACCATGCTCGTCGCCCTCGTGCTGGCGGCGGTCTCCTGCGCGCTGTACTTCGCCGCCGGATCCCTGGCCCTGCTGATCGGCGTGCGCATCCTGCATGGGTTCACCTACGCCTTCGCCAGCACAGCGGTCATGGCCCTGGCGCAGGCCGCCATTCCGCCCACCCGCCGCGGCGAGGGGACCGGCTACCTGGCTCTGGGCACCACCCTGGCCACGGCGGTCGGCCCGGCCATGGGCCTGTGGGTGGCCGGCGGATTCGACTACGCGGTGCTGTTCGCCGTGGCGTTCGGCTCGACCGTGGTCGGTCTGGTCCTTGCGCTCTTCCTCAAGAGCCCCGCGGCCAGCCCCGCGGACAGTCCCACGTCCAGCCCCGAGTCCAGCCCCGAGTCCGGCCCCGAAGCACAGGCCGCTTTGCAACCGCGGATCTCGTGGTCGGCCATCGTGCACCCGGCCGTGGTGCCGATCGGGATCTTCATGGTGGTCATCGGCCTCTGCTACGGCGGCGTCATGACCTTCCTCAACGCGCTGGCGGAACAGCGCGACCTCGCCACCGGGGCCGGGCTGTTCTTCGTGGCCTACGCGGTCGCGATGCTGCTCATGCGCCTGACCCTCGGCACGCTCCAGGATCGCCGGGGGGACAACCCCGTGGTGGCCTTCGGGCTGGTGTTCTTCGCGCTGGCGCTCGTGCTGTTGGCGGTCTCCAGTCGGGACTGGCACGTGGTGGTGGCCGGTGCGCTGACGGGCCTGGGGTACGGGACCCTCATGCCGGCGGCGCAGGCCATCGCGGTGTCCCGGGTCGAGCCGCACCAGTATGGCTCGGGCGTCTCCACGCTGCTGCTGTTCGCGGACGTCGGCCTGGGGCTGGGGCCCGTCGCCCTGGGCGGGCTCGTCACCGCGGCCGGTTTCGGGGTGATGTATCTGGTGCTGGCCGGGTTCGTGCTGGTGGCGGCGGTCTGGTATGTGGCCGCGCACGGCCGGCATGAGCACGCCAGGAGAGGCCACGCCGGGTCCTGAGTGGACGGTGGTAGCCAGGGCCCTGCTACGGAACTCGATCACGATCCGCAAGGCCGGTGACGAGGTCGAAGCTGAGCCCGGCTTCTTTGAGGCTGACACCGCCGCCCACTGCGGGCCGTGCCTGAAGGGCGAGTTCGTCCGATCGGTGAACCTGACCGATATGACACCCCGACCGAACTGACGGTCCTGAACGAGCTCTGGCCGTCGGTCAATGACCGGCTGAACTTCTACATGCCCACGAAGAAGCCGATCGGCTGGTCTTCCGACCCCTCCGACCCCTCCGGGCGCTGCAAGCGCGTCTACGACACTCCGAAAACCCCGTACCACCGCCTGTTGGACTCCCGGATCCTCAGTCGGGCCCAGCAGAGAGAGCTGGCCGCCTACAAAGCCAGCCTGGACCCCCTATTCAGTGGCGGTACCTGCGTTTTCCCCCGATCTCTTAAGATGATCCAATGGTGACCAGCGTAGACGTGGCTCAACTTGTGGGTCTGTCCCAGTCGACTGTTTCGCGTGCCTTGCGCGGCGACCCAGCAGTCGCCCTGGCGACCAAGGAGCGAGTATTGTCTGCGGCTCGCGAACTAGGTTACGTCCCGAACGAAGCGGCCCGCATGATGGTCACTCGACGAACGCACGCCGTAGGCATCGTGGTGGCTGACCTTGCTAGTGCCGTTTACCCGATCATCATGGAATCGCTGCAGAGCCGACTGCTCCAGCATGGATACCGGATGATCCTGATCCGAGATCCGGACGCTTCTCCAGACCCTCAAGCGGTCGATACGTTGGGCAAAACCACTGTGGACGGCATGATCCTCTTGTCTGCTCGGGACAAGTCCACGGCGCTCAGCAGAGTTCTCGATCGACAGACCCCGGTCGTCTTGCTCAGCCGTGACGACGTCAGCGTAGATGTCGAAGCGGTTCTCGCCGACGACATCAGTGCAGGAGAGCAGGCGATCTCCCACTTGCAGGATTTGGGGCATACGGAGATCGGGGTGATCTCCACCCTCCGGGACCGCTCCAACGGACGTGACCGAGAGGATGGCGCCAGAGAAGCGATGGGGCGCTTGAATATCCCAGTACGGCAGGATTGGCTCCAGCGTATTCGCTTGACGCATGAAGACGGCGTTCGGGTCGCCCGGCGATTGTTGGACCAAGAGGGCCGGCCGACCGCATTGTTCTGCGTCAATGACGTCTTCGCACTAGCCGCCTTGGACGCAGCGTCCCAATTGGGCCTACGGGTTCCGGATGACTTGTCGATCGTCGGGGTGGACGATTCTCCGCCCGCCCGCTGGAGCTTCATCAATCTGACAACCGTCCACCAGCCGATTGCGGACATGGCGAAAGACGCAGTCGATCGTTTGATTCGAAGGATCGACGGCGGCCTTCCGAACCAGCCCAGCAAGGCCATACATCCTGTCCGGCTGGAAGTACGGGGGACGACTGCTCCGCCGCCTCAGGCGGTGTTGCGGCCTCCACTGAGGTCCAGAGTCTGACCAGTCATGTAGCTCGCTTCCTGGGAGAGCAACCATGCAGCTAGGGCAGAGAACTCCTCGGGCAGCCCGATCCGTCCCATCGGCACCTTCGCCAACAGCTGGGCGTTACGTTCTGGGCTGAGGTCCTGGAGGAGCCTGGTCTTCATCATGGACGGGGCGATGGAATTCACGGTCACTCCCATCGGGGCAACTTCCTTCGCGGCCGTCTTGACCAATGCCACGAGCCCGGCCTTGGACGCCGAATAGGCGGCCTGGTACGGGTTCCCTTCCCGCGCTGAAATGGAGGAGAGGATGGCCACCCGTCCGTATCCCCGGCCGGTAAGCACCGGAAGGACGCTCGCCAAACCATGCAGACAACCATCGAGGTTGACGCCCAGGGTTTTGGCCCAGCCATCCGAGGGCATTTCCGTCACCGCTACTTCGGGCCCCTGGATTCCGTGGGCGAAGAGCGCGCCGTCGAGCCGGCCGTACCGGTCGAGCACAGCCTTGACAATGCGGTCCCAATCCGGTCGGTGCGTGACATCCAGCGCCACGCAATCCGCTGGACTGCCGCCGTCGCCTTGGCCGGAAGCAGTGACATCTGTACAGACGACATGAGCGCCTTCCCGCGCGAGCCGATCTGCGGCATTCGAGCCGAGTCCGCCTGCCGCGCCGGTCACGAGGAATACCTGGCCTTGAAATCGGTCCGGCCAGTAGATCTGGTCATTGGCGATGCGAGTCTGCTGCGAGTCTCGTGCCGCCGTGTTCGGGATGGTGGCTGAGGATGGTTCACTCATGATGTGGGCTCCGTTTCGGTCATGTGGAGAGAATCGAGCAGGCTTTCGGCCGCGGTGTAGATTCGGCGTAGATGGACGTCAGTGCCTTCCGCGTCGGCAGACCAGACATCAGGAACCTCGACGCTGATGGGGGCGTCCGGAAGGGCCCGCAAGATCTCCGTCAGAGGGAAATCCCCGCGACCCGGAGCCAGCCTCTTTGCCCGTGATTCGATCTGCCTCGCCGACCCGTTCACGTCCTGCCCAAGCGGCATGAGATCCGGTGTCGGGAGGCTCGGAGTCGAAGCCGGGCCATCACACAACTGGATGACGGCAACCGCGTTTGGCGGCAGGTCTCTCAACTCTGCAACGCGTCCGCCTGCGCGGACAAAATGCAGGACATCAAGCATGATTCCGCACCCGGTCTGCTCGACCAACGCTCCCGCCGCGGTGACGGAGTCGAGTGCTTGATACGAAATCGGTTCAACCGATGGGCGAATCTTGTACGCCTTGGCATCCTCGACCAGCGCTGACAACGCGTCCTTGAGTCGGCCTGAATCGGGATCGCCACAGATCACGTTGAGAATCTCGGCCTCCAGCGCAGCTCCGGATTCCAACGCCGGTATCCACTGTTCTTTGCTTCTGATGCCATCAAGAGTGAACGCTTCGACGTCGCGCACGGTCAGCCCGGTGGCTTCCATGCGCCCAAGGGTCTTCTTCGACATGGGAGAGCCGGCACTCACGGGGTACGGGCGTTCATTCTGCGTTGCCGGATGCACGCGTATCCCGACAGAGGTGAAACCCGCAGCGGCTGCGGCGTCGATCAGTTCGGGTGGGCTCAGATGTAGCGCTGACAAGTGTGCCAGCCCCAGATTCCTGTTCATCGTTCTCATCCTGTTCGAAAGGCATTTGACGTCCGGTGAAGCACGTCCATATGATGTGCACCACCCAATGACTACGTAGTCATTGAATCACTCCTCCCGTCTCCGGCCAAACGCAGCGAACAATAGAAAGGTTGCGGTGAACCGCAATGTCAACTTCACCAGCTTCGGGCACCGTAATTCCCGATGGCGTCGGCTCGAATCCACGCCCAGTCGCTAGCGATGCTAAATCTGGCCGCCGTGCGGCTCTCGCCAGCACCGTCGGCGCCATCGTTGATTGGTACGACTTCTTCCTCTACGGCACGGCAGCGGCCGTGGTGTTCGGCCCCCTGTTCTTCCCTTCGGGCAACGAGGTTGTCGGACTTCTGGCTTCTATGGGCTCGTTCGCCGTTGGTTTCGTGTTCCGGCCTCTGGGCGGGGCCATTTTCGGCCACTTCGGGGACAAATACGGGCGCCGCACCATGCTGTTCATCACCGTCATCATGATGGGGATCGCCAGCACTGCCATCGGCTTGCTCCCCACCTACGCCGCCATCGGGATCGGCGCTCCGATCCTGCTCGTGGCACTCCGGGCAATCCAGGGTATTGCGGTCGGCGGAGAATGGGGAGGCGCCGCCCTCATGGCAGTGGAAAGTGCGCCCGCAAACAAGCGGAACTTTTTCGCCACCGGAGTGCAGATCGGATCGTTCGTAGGACTACTCCTCGGCACAGCGGCGTTCTCTCTCATGACTGCGTTGACCACTGAAGAGCAGTTCCTCGACTGGGGCTGGCGAATCCCATTCGTGATCAGTATCCTCTTCGCTCTCGTCGGCCTGTGGATCCGCGCCGGAGTGCCTGAGTCGACAGAGTTCACTGAGGCCAAAAGTGATCATGAAGAAACTCGCGCACCCCTAGCGGAGGCTATCCGCACCAGCCCGAAGAAGATCCTGGCCGTGATCGGCATGCGCATGGTGGATCAGAGCACGTTCTACATGGGCTTCACTTTCTCCCTGGCGTATGTGGAGAACTTCACCGACACCCCGACGTCGACGGTCTTGACAGCTTCTATGGTCGCCATGATTCTGGCCATCCCGTTCTTGGGCCTATGGGGAAGCCTCGCAGACAGGTTCGGCCGGAAGTGGTTCTACGTTGTCGGACCCTTGCTGGCCGCCCTGTCAGCAGCACCATTCTTCATGGCGCTCAACAGCGGCGAATTGTTGCCGATGATTCTGGGCTTCATGGCCCTCATCAACCTTGGGCACAACATCTCGACCTGCGTCCAGCAGTCCTGGTTCACCGACATGTTCGATGTGCGCATCCGGTACAGCGGTGCCGGATTCGCCTACGCACTGGCCGGTGCCGTTGGTGGCTTCATCCCATTGATCGCCACGGCCTTGCTGGCCAGTACTGGCAGCTGGATGGCCGCCGCAGCGCTGCTTGCCGCACTATGCCTCGTGGCCTTGGTCTCCGGCCTGTGGTCTTACAAATGGGCCAGCCAGGAACATCGCTGAGCCCACCCAAGACCTCACAACAACTAACTGCATTGAGTCATGGCCGAGTGCATGAACAACGGACGGCAAAGCCCCGGCGTTCATGCACTCGGTTCGTCCCCGACATCTCCCAGTACCAAGAATAAACACACCGAAGAGGGCCAGTCCTGCATGAAGAGCGTTGCATCCGAACCATCACAGACCGCCGCCACCGAGACTTTGACCTGTGATGTCCTCGTCGTTGGCTCCGGCGCTGGTGGACTTTCAGCCGCCGTGACCGCGGCATACCACGGGTTGAAAGTCATCGTGGCGGAACGAGCTTCCGTTTGTGGCGGTGCCACGGCCTGGTCCGGAGGCTGGGCGTGGACTCCCGGAAACCCCCTCGCTCACGCAGACGGCGTCACGGAAGACCCCAGCCTCTTCCGCACCTACCTCCACCACAGTCTCGGGACGAACTACCACGAGGAGAAAGTGGAGGCCTTCCTCGAGGCCGTGCCACACATGGTGGGATTCTTCGACCAGAAGACCAGCCTGCAGTTCACTCCCGGCGCCAAGATCAAGGACGTCTACGGCAAGACGCCGGGTGCCGGCGTCGGCCATCGCTCGGTGGGTCCCAAGCCCATCAACGCACGTGAGATTCATTCCTGGGTCCGAGCGAAGATGCGCCACCAGCTCTATGAGACTTCGTTCCTCGGCATGGGCATCATGGCTGGCCCCGATCTCACCAAGTTCCTTGCCGCATCACAGGGCAGCATCGCCGGCCTAATCCATGCCGCGCGGCGCTTTACCCCTCATCTGTGGGACTTGGTGGCCCACCGCAGAAATATGCAGCTGGTCAACGGAACTGCGCTCGTCGGTCGACTCTTGATGTCTGCCGACGAGCTGGGAGTCGACATCCGCGTCTCCACCCGGGCGACCCGCCTATTGACTGATGAGGATGGACGAGTGTCTGGCGCTGTTCTCGAAGCACCCGGAGGCGAAACGCGCATCCATGCAGCCCGCGGAGTGGTGTTGGCCACGGGTGGATTCCCGCGAGACATCCAGCGACGCAAGCAACTGTTTCCCAAGGCGCCCACTGGTCTCGAGCACTGGACTTTGGCACCGGCCGAGGCCGATGGCGACGGCATCTCGTTGGGTCAATCCGTCGGGGCCCGGTTCAACACGGAGGTGAAGTCGCCTGCAGCGTGGTGCCCTGTTTCCCTGGTGCCGTACCGCAACGGTCGCACGGGTGTCTTCCCCCACATCATGGACCGAGCTAAGCCTGGTTCCATCGGCGTGCGTGCGGACGGCAAGCGTTTCGTCAACGAGGCCAACGGCTACTACGACTACGTTTCCGCCCTGATAGAAACTACGCCGGAGGATGAACCGGTCGAGTCCTGGCAAATTGCCGACTCCCGGTTCGTTCGCAAGTATCCCTTGGGCATGGCCAAGCCCTGGCCGGTTCCCCTGCTTCCATACCTGCGCTCGGGATACCTGAAGCGGGGCCGTACCTTGGAAGAGCTCGCCGAGCAGTGCGGGATCGACCCAGCTGGACTGACCCAAACCGTGAGACGGTTCAACGAACACGCCCGCTTGGGCATCGACCCGGACTTCAGCCGAGGCGAGACTGAGTTCAACCGATACGGAGGCGATCCGCAGGTTGGTCCCAACCCATCCCTTGGACCCATTGAGAAAGGCCCATTCTACGCAGTCAAGGTGCTACCGGGCAGCTTCGGAACCTTCGCCGGCTTGGAAGCGGACGGGCGTGCGCGAGTTCTAGATGACGAGGGGAACATCATCCCCGGACTGTATGTAGCAGGGAACGACCACAACTCAGTCATGGGAGGACACTATCCTGCGGGCGGCATCAATCTGGGGCCGGCCCTGACCTTCGGGTATATCGCCGGCCGCGACATGGCCGGAGCGGTTGCCTACGAAGACTCATGACATCCTCTGGGAACACCTCTACAAGTCGACTCGGAGTCCTGTCGCGTCAGAAGAGGAGGGACCGGGTTAGTCGATTTCGCGGTGCAGCTTGGTTGTAGTTGATCACCTGCCCTGGCCTCCTTCCTGGGCTCCACCATGGAGTACTACGACTTCTTCATCTACGGCACCGCCGCGGCGCTGGTGTTCCCGCAGCTGTTCTTCCCGGGCGGCGACCCGGCCATCGCGGCCATCGCCTCCTTCGCCACGTTCGGCGTGGCCTACATCGCCCGTCCTCTCGGCGGCCTGGTGATGGGCCACTTCGGGGACCGGCTGGGCTGCAAGAACGTGCTGCTGGTGACCCTGATGATCATGGGCCTGGCCTCGCTGGCGATCGGCGTGCTGCCGACCTTCGACTCGATCGGCATCTGGACCACCGTGCTGCTCGTGGTGGCCCGCTTGGCGCAGGGCTTCTCCGCCGGCGCCGAGTCTGCGGGGGCGTCCTCGCTGACGATCGAGCACTCCCCTGAGGGCCGCCGCGGCTTCTTCACCTCCTTCGTGATGATGGGCTACGCGGCCGGCATGGTGCTCTCCACGGTGGTGTTCATCCCCATCGCGGCCCTGCCGGAGGAGGACCTGATGAGCTGGGGCTGGCGGATCCCGTTCCTGCTGTCCATCTTTGTGCTGGCCATCGCCTTCTACGTGCGGACCAAGCTGGACGAGACCCCGTCTTCGAGGAGGAGGTGGCCGAGGCCGGCGAGGTCAAGAAGCTGCCCGCCGGTGAGGTGCTGAAGTACCAGGGCGGGGACGTGTTCCGCGTGCTGCTGATGTCCGCGTTCTCCGTGATGCAGACGATCTTCACCGTGTTCGGGCTGTCCTATGCCGTGGACCACGGCGGCTTCGAGCGCACGGACATCCTCACCGTCAACGCGGTGGCCGTGGGCCTGTCCATGGTGTTCATGCCGTTCGCCGGCAAGCTCTCGGACCGGATCGGCCGCAAACAGCTGATGCTGACCGCCATGATCGGCTGTTCCGTGAGCATCTTCGTGTACTTCCTGGCCCTGGGGACCGGCAACATCTGGCTGGTGTTCGCCGCCTCGTTCCTGTTCATGACCGTGCTGTACTCCGGCTTCAACGGCGTGTGGACCTCCTTCTTCGGCGAGCTGTTCGCCGCCCCGGTCCGCTACACCGGCATGGCCATGGGCAACCAGTTGGGCCTGATGGTGGCCGGCTTCGGCCCGATGATCGGCGGCATGCTGCTCGGCGCCGGCACGTTCGGCTGGGTCCCCGTGGCCATCTTCGGCTGCGTGGTGGCCCTGATCGCCGCCGTGGCCTGCTTCTCCTCCCGGGAGACCGCCCACACCCCCATCGCCGAGCTCGGCGAGCCCTACCTCAAGGGCACCGGCCGGATCTGACCATGGCGACGACCTCGAACGCCTCTCCGACCTCTGGAGAACACATGACTGAGAACACCCCCGCCGCAGAGCGAACTGAAACCGTCCACAAGTGCGACGTCCTGGTGGTCGGCTCCGGCGCCGCCGGGATGGCCACCGCCCTGCGGGCCGCCCATGACGGGCTGAACGTGATCGTGGCGGAGAAGTCCGAGCACTTCGGCGGGACCACGGCCCTGTCCGCGGGCTGGTCCTGGGTGCCGGGCAACCCGCAGGGCACCGCGGCCACGGGGGACACCCGGGCCGAGGCCGAGACCTACCTGAAGGCGCTGTCCGGCGACTACTACAACGAAGAGGGCGTGGCCGGGTTCCTGGACACCGTGCCGGAGGCCATCGACTTCTTCGAGGACAACACCTCCGTGGTGTTCTCCTACCCGGAGAAGGCCCCGGACTACCAGATGGACCTGCCCGGGGCGAAGCTCGGTGGGCGCGCGATCCTGCCCTCGGATGCGGACATCCGGATGCTCGGGTCCCGGCGCAAGGAGCTGCAGCCGTACCTGAGCTCCTACACCGTGTTCGGGTACATGCCGCAGGTGGGCCCGGACATGGCCACCATCCTCAAGGCCAACCAGTCGGTGAAGGCCTTCACCTACACCGCCTCGAAGCTGCTGCGCACCTGGGTGGACACCGCCCTGTTCGGCCAGCCGCTCAAGCGCACCAACGGCTCGGCGCTGATGACCCGCATGGTCGCCTCCGCGCTGGACGCCGGGGTGCGGGTGTGGACTTCCACTCCGGTTCAGGAGCTGGTGACCAACGACGACGGCGCCGTCACCGGTGCGGTCCTGTCCGGGAAGCGGGCCGGCACCGTGCAGGCACGGCTCGGTGTGGTGCTGGCCGGCGGCGGGTTCTCCGGGGATGCGGAGCTGCGGAAGCAGTACTTCCCGCACGATGCGAACGGCGGGGAGCACTTCACCCCGACCCAGGGCCACGACGGCTCCTCGGCCCGAATGGCGATGGCCGTGGGCGGGCGGGATCAACGCGGACGTCTCCTCTCCGGGCTCCTGGGCCCCGGTGACGGTGTTCAAGGACCTGGTCACGCGCGCCCAGCGGCTCTTCCCGCACCTGCGCCAGATCGGCCTGCCCGGCATGATCACGGTGGACCAGCACGGCAAGCGCTTCGGCAACGAGGCGCTGAGCTACCACGACTTCGGCCGGCAGATGCTGGACCACATGTCCGGCGAGCGTGAGGTGTTCGCGTGGATCGTGGGCGATGAGAAGCTGATGCGCAAGTACGGCATCGGCTTCGCCAAGCCCACGCCGATCCCGCGTCAGCTGTTCTACGCGGCGGACTACCTGGTCAAGGGTGAGACCGTGGAGGAACTGGCCGGGAAGATCGGCGTGGACGCCGACGGACTGAAGGCCACCCTGGCGACGTTCAACCGGGACGCCGAGGCCGGCGAGGACACCGAGTTCGGCAGGGGCTCCACCGCGTACAACCACTTCCGCGGGGACATGGACCACAAGCCCAACCCGAACCTGGCGACCATCGACAACGCCCCGTTCTACGCCGCCAAGGTGCGGATGGGAGACCTCGGGTCCTTCGCCGGGATCGATGTGGACTCCCGCCACGCGGTGATCCGCGAGGACGGCAAGCGCATCCCGGGCCTGTACTCCGTGGGTGCTGCCGCTGTCTCGGTGTTCGGCGGCGGTTACCCCGGGTATGGGTCCCACATCGGCCCGGCGTTGGTGTTCGGCTACCGGATGGGCCGGGACATTTCCGAGCTCGCTGCAGAGTCCGGTTCTGCTGATGCCCTGGAGCGGGCCATGGAGGTCCAGGTTTGAGTCTGGCTGATTCCCTGGGGGCCGGCGCCGGGACGTCTTCTGAACAGACGCCCGACGCCGGCCCCCGGCTGGGTTCCCAGAGCACCTCGGACGCGGGGCTGGGTGTGGACCCCTCGCCCTTCGCGGGGCGTACGGCGGTGGTGACCGGTGCGGCCGGCGGCATCGGCGCCGCGACCGCGCGGATGCTGGCCGCCCGTGGGGCCGCCGTGGTGATCGGGGACGTGGATCCGCGGGCCGCGGAGGTGGTCTCTGAGATCGAGGCTGCTGGCGGCCGGGCCTTGTCCGTGCGGTGCGATGTGACCGACGAGGACTCCATGGCAGCGCTGATGGATGCCGCTGCGGAGTTCGGCGGCTCAGTTGGTGGCTCCGGTGGGTCCGGGAGTGTGGACGTGCTGGTGGCCAATGCGGGAATCGCCGAGCGCAAGGGGCCTTTGCACGAGCTCGACGTGGACCACTGGCGCACCGTGCTGGACATCGACCTGACCGGGGTGGCGTTGTCCATGAAGCACGCGCTGCGGCACATGGCAGCTGCCGAGGATCGGCGGGGGAGCGGTGCTGTCGTCGCGGTCTCCTCGATCCTTGGGCTGGTCGGCCAGGCGAACTCCGCACCGTATTCGGCCGCGAAGGCCGGGGTCGCCAACCTGGTCCGCTCCGTCGGGTTGGGCTATGCGCAGACAGGGATCCGCGTCAATGCGGTGGCCCCGGGCTACGTGGAGACCCCGCTGACTGCCGGCCTGGACGAGTCCGTGCGCTCCCAGATGACCGCCCGTCAGCCCATCGGCCGTCTCGGCGCCCCCGAGGAGGTCGCCGAGGTCATCTGTTTCCTGGCCTCCGATGCCGCCAGCTTCGTCACTGGGGTCGTGTGGTCCGGGGACGGCGGCTACGTGGCGCAGTAACTCATCCCGTCCGTTGCTCCTGTTACGGTTCGAGAATCCGGGATATCACGTGTTCCGACATCCCGATACTCGACATTGCGCAGGGGAAAGGTCGTTCCAGTGGATCCGGTCAGAAACGGCTTGCCTTCGGATATTCCTGTGGGGATCTATGAATCCCTGCTGACCGAAGAGCTGGATCGCCGGCTGTCCCGTTCCGAGGCCATCACGTACGAAACGGCCGATGTGGAGGATGGGGAGGAACCACATCACTTGGTCACCCATCTGTCGGGCGTTATCCGACATGCCCTGGAGTCGAAGAAGAGCGCTGCTGAACGAGTCGATCTGGCGCGGAAACTCATCGCGGTACTCGGCGAGGACTACCAACAGTCTGCTCCCCGTGCTGAAGGAAATCTTGCCGCTCTCACGGAAGTCCGGGCACCCGATGAACCGTCGACCGCACCGTTCCACCGGCCCGAATCACCGCTGTCTGCGGCCGCCCTTCTGACCAACTCCTCGCATGAACCGAGTTTTGGTGCAGAACTGCGGGCAGAGCTCGACACCGCCGATCGGGTGGATCTGCTCTGTGCCTTCGTCAAATGGCATGGCTTGAGGATCCTCGAGGAACAGCTTGCCGAACTGAAGCTACGTCAGGTGCCCTTCCGGGTCATCACCACCACTTATGTGGGCGCCACGGAACGGCGCGCGCTCGATCGGATCGTGCGGGACTTCGGCGGCGAGGTCCACATCAGCTATGAAACCAGGTCGACCCGGCTCCATGCGAAGGCGTGGATGTTCCACCGCGAGAGCGGATTCAGTACGGCCTATGTGGGTTCTTCGAACCTGTCGAAGTCCGCACTGCTCGACGGATTGGAATGGAACGTCCGGCTGTCGTCAGTGGCCACCCCAGAGCTGATGAAGAAGTTCGAGGCCACGTTCGAGAGTTACTGGCAGGATTCCGCCTTTGAGTCCTATGACCCGGACACGGATGCCGAACGGCTGGACCGGGAGATCAGCAACGGTTCATTCAGCAGTGAAGGCAAAGCCGTCGACCTGTCAGGCCTCGAGGTCCGTCCGTACCCGCACCAGGCCCTCATCCTGGAGGACCTCCAGGCCGAGCGGTCGGTACATGACCGGCATCGGAACCTCGTGGTAGCAGCGACGGGCACTGGCAAGACGGTAGTGGCGGGACTCGATTACCGAAACCTCGTCACGGAGCACAAGAAAGATCTGCGGCTGCTCTTCGTGGCGCACCGAAAGGAAATCCTCGAGCAAGCGATGCGCACCTATCGGAACATCCTGGGTGAAGGATCCTTCGGGGAATTGTTCGTTGACGGCCAGCGCCCGGTGCGCTGGAACCACGTCTTCGCCAGCGTCCAGTCGTTGTCGTCGAGGGGTCTCGACCGCATCAGCGCCGAGCACTTCGATGTCGTCGTTATCGACGAGTTCCACCATGCCGACGCCGTGACATACCGACGGATTCTGGACCACGTCAAGCCATTGGAACTGCTCGGGTTGACCGCGACACCGGAGCGTTCAAATGGGTTCAACGTTAAAGAACTATTTGGCAATCGAATCGCCTCAGAACTGCGGTTGTGGGATGCACTGGACACCGACATCCTGGTCCCGTTCCACTACTTCGGAGTGGCCGACGAGGTTGACGTCTCCGAAGTCTCGTGGAAGGCCGGGAAGTACGACGCGTCAGAGCTCGAGAACCTCTACACGGGCAACGAGGCACGCGCGAGGCTGATCGTTCGGCAACTGGTGGATAAGTCGTCCTCGGTGGATGACATCAAGGCTCTGGGTTTCTGTGTGTCGGTACGCCATGCCCAGTACATGGCAGATCGCTTCAACCTCGCGAATATCTCCTCAGCCGTGGTCACTGGCGAGACGCCGGGTGGAGAACGCCGCGCGGCGCTGGAAGGCCTGCGTCGTGGAGACATCAAGTGCATCTTTACCGTCGATGTCTTCAATGAGGGCTTGGACATTCCACAGGTGAACACTGTGCTGTTCCTCCGTCCCACCCAGAGCGCGACCATCTTCCTTCAGCAGCTCGGACGTGGACTCCGGAGGTCTTTCGGCAAGGATGTGCTGACTGTTCTGGACTTCATCGGTATGCAGCGCAAGGAGTTTAGGTTCGATCAGAAGCTCCGCGCCCTCACTGGCTCCGGACGGAAGCGCTTGATCGACGACATCGGCAACGACTTTCCGTTCCTTCCTGCCGGCTCCCAAATCGTCCTGGATGCCGTGGCCAAGGACGTCGTCATCAACAACGTCAAAGGCCAGATCGCCATGACGGCGAACCAGCTTGCGCAGGACATCCGTGAGCACGCTGGTGATCGATCACTGTGGGAGTACCGGCTCGACCAGTATCTGGAGGATGCTGGTCGAGGCCTGTCGGATATCTACCGCTCCGGTGCCAACGGTCGATCGTGGGCGACACTGAAGATGAAGGCGGATCGGGCAGAGCCGCGAGTCGATTTGCCGAAGGTGGAGTTAAAGCAGGTCTTGCGGGCATCTGCGCTTCTTCATGTCGACGACCGGGAACGAGCTGACACCTATCTGCGATTGATGCGTGACGATGTAGAAATCGCATCTCTGACTGCCCGGGAGCGCCAGTTCGCGGAGATGCTCTACTTCACGGCGATCTATCAGAAGGGGCGGTTCAGCTCCATTGACGAAGCCTTCCTATGGGTCCGCGCCCAGAGGGCGTTCGTGGATGAAGTTGAGGAGATCTTCGAGCACACGCTTTCGGTCACTCGGACGAATCCAAGTGAAACGGCGCTGGGCCGTTCCACTCCACTCTTGACCCATGCGCACTACCGTCGTGAAGAGATTCTGCCCGCCCTTGGCATCAGGACGTTCGATAAGTCACCCGACGCGGTTCACGTTTCCGGCGTTGCCTGGTCCGAGGAGTTCGCGACTGATGCGTTGCTCATCAATCTGAAGAAGTCAGAGCGCGACTTCTCGCCCACCACGATGTACCGCGACTACGCCATTAGCCGCGATCAGTTCCACTGGGAAAGCCAGAACAACACCCGGGCATCGTCAGCCACGGGCCGTCGCTACGCCACCAAACTGACGAATGGCACGAGCACGATGCTGTTTGTTCGCGAGGCACCCGCCAACGAGATAGGAACGATGCCATTTGTCTGCCTCGGAACTGCGGATATTGACTCTTGGAAAGGTGAACGTCCGATGCAGATTACGTGGGACCTGCATCGGGGCATGCCAGTGGATGTCTATCAAGACGCCCGGGCAATCGCCTGAGGCTAGCCATTAGGTGAATTGGTAGAGCAACACTCATCTACCAGCGTTACCCAAGCAAGGTGACGAAAGCTCCGAACACGTGACAGTTCGAGGAGGACCCGTCGACATTTGAACGGCCCTGCAGCAGACGAAGTGAATCGAGTGCACGGACGAGAATAATCAAGGACCCTTAGCTATTGGGTGGCTCAATGCTGACGGACCCCCACAATCTTGCGGAGGCCCGTCAGTTCCATTTGTCAGCCACCGGGCTACACGTCGCCCGGACTGCTAATGCTTCTTAAAGGTTAGGGGTGCTCATTCTCAGTGTCCTCCCTTGGAACTTCGGCTACGGGTGTGTCCGCGCCTACTGTATCTACAATAGCGTCAGCCGCAGTTCCGTCAAGATCCCCGTCACTTTGCTCTAATCGATCAAATTCGCGCACCTTGGATAGTAGTGGCCAGGTCACGTAGTGGGCGCGGCTAAGAACGCCGTCCCGGAGCATCGAATCCGCGATCATCTTGGCATCCTCTACGTCGTCAAGTAGGGCCGCTTTGGCCAGTTGGAAGTCGCGGCTTCTGGCGGACGTGTCGAACTTCACGACTTCCTCACGGACAACGTCGAAGTCATTGCTGTACTTGTAAGATAGCCAGACATTCACTTTGAATATGAGAGATGTTGTGTCTTTAAGTTTGTCAATAGGTGCGTCTTTCCCGAGTTGCTTCAAGAGGTCGTACCTACGATCTTGAAGAAGGTGATAAGTGCGGTCGGCAAGATGACTAAAAAAGTCATGTTTTACGTCTTCACTTGCGCATAACTTTGTGCCAATCGACCAGACTAAACTAAATGCGATAGAGAATAATGTGTCTGCCGCATTCTGAAGATACTTCGTATCAACAACTAATGGGTCGTCAATTGCTTTTGTAACATCGAACTTTTCGAGCTTGGAGAGATATGCCGCGGAGACTAGGCCGGCGTTATGTACGATGCAATGCCTGCGTTGAACTACCTCTAGCGCTTCAAATGTTTCTGCACGAAGTATTCGAGGAAGTTTGAACTTCTTCGCGAAAAAATCCATCCAGTCAGAAAGTGAGCCGCGAAAAATTTCGTCAATAATCTTATCAACGAAAGAGTCTCTAATTTCGTCAATCGATTCAAACTGAGAGATTTCTGCCCATGTAAGCTGCCGATCTCCACCTTTCAAGGTGTTCGGTTGTCGTTCTACTGCTGCGCGGGCGATTTGGTTCACTACCATTTCCAGTTCTCCAACAAGGCTCACCAATAGGGAGGACCGTAAGAAGTGCGACGAAGGCGGCGTTCGTAGGGCGCGTATGACGCTGTCTAGATATGTTGACATGTGGCCATCCGGCAGCTTGGATTCCATGTCGATGAGCGCCTTAATGAAGGCTTCCTCGCGCTCTTCATTGCTGAGATCACTAGTGGGGTCTGGGGTATTGAAGGATTCGAAGACTTCTACCAGCTCATCAACTCCGTCGTCGTTAATGGAGCTACCGAGTCGATCCTGGATCTGCTCCCTTGCACGACGAGCGGCATTGTCGACCTCAGTCTCTCGATCATCCATGAAGGATGCCAAGCGAAGGATTTCCGATTGCCTATTGGCCATCAGCTCGAGAAGGCGGATTAGACGTTCACTAAGAAATTCGTCAGGTGAGAGCTCTCGAACGGTTCGTTCTCCCGAAGGGCCCGTGTCTTCGCTGTTCCCATCCTGTTGGTTCATGATCCTAAGGTTAGCTGTAACTACACCTGCATATTGGTTCAACGTGTGCTTCAAGACTGCCATCCACTTGCAGAGTACGGACCGTGCTAACACGTACTTGTCGAGCTGCGAGTAGGTCAGGTGGTCGAGCAAGTGTCGGCTGACGGCCGAGAATGTGATACCCGCAGGCAATGTCCTTGTGTGCTTCAAACCCATCGAAGCTGCCTAAATCAAGATCACCAATGGCAAATGGTGATCTTGATGGGTGGCCGACTCCCCGCGCGGTCTTGTATCGGGATCTGGGGTGCGATTCAAGCTTCGATGTGGCCAGCCGCTGGATGGGCCCAATGTAACCCCGAAGGTAAAAACGAACCTCGTGATTTTGGGACACCAGGCAGCTTGGGTATCAGAATGGCCGCCGTGGGTGGGCCGAATTGGACCTGTCTATACTGGGGCGCGGACACGGGGTGCGCCGACCGGCGCTGAGATCAAACCCGTGGAACCTGATCTAGTTCGAACTAGCGAAGGGATGTCCACGTGACTTCTTCTTGCCACACCCAGAAATCCCCAGTTCCCCGCGTGCTCTCCATCGCCGGCACCGATCCGACCGGGGGAGCGGGCACCGCCGCAGACCTGAAGTCCATCACCGCGGCCGGCGGCTACGGCATGAGCGTCGTGACCGCCCTGGTCGCCCAGAACACCCACGGCGTGCGGGACCTACACGTCCCGCCCGCCGAGTTCCTCGCCGCCCAACTGCGCGCCGTCAGCGACGACGTCACCCTCGACGCAGTCAAGACCGGCATGCTCGGCACCGCGGACATCATCGCAACGGTCACCGCCTGGCTGGACGACGTCCAACCCCCGATCCTCGTCGTCGACCCGGTCATGATCGCCACCAGCGGGGACCGCCTGCTGCAGCCCGAGGCCGAGCAGGCCATGGTCGCCTTCTGCCGCCGCGCCACCGTGGTCACCCCCAACATCGACGAGCTCGCCGTGCTCGCCGGCTCGCCCCGCGCCACCACGGAGGACGAGGCGCTGGAGCAAGCCGCCCGCTGGTCCGCGGAGACGGGCGTGGCCGTCGTCGTGAAGACCGGGCACCTGGACACCCTGACCGTCACCAACACCTGGCTCGGCCCGGACGGCACCCGCATCGCCGTGCCCTCCACCCGCGTGGACACCACCAGCACGCACGGCACCGGCTGCTCCCTGTCCTCAGCCCTGGCCACCCGCCTCGGCCTCGGGGACACCCCCGCCGCCGCCCTGGCCTGGGCCACCGACTGGCTCCACGAGTCCATCACCCACGGCGCCGCCCTGCGCGTCGGCTCCGGCCACGGCCCCGTGGACCACGGCCACCACTCCCGCCGGCTGCAGGCGGCCGCATCGTCCGCCCCCTGGCTGACGCCCGACGCCGTCCCCCACCTCCTCGAGGCACCCGCAGACCTGGGTGCCCCGCGGGCTGGCACCAAGAACGACGACGTCGACCCCGCGCCAGCCGTCGCACCCTCCGGCCCGTGGACCGCCGCACTCTGGGCCGCCGGCGCGGAGACCACCGAAGCCATCACCGACTCCGACTTCGTCCGCGCCCTGGTGGACGGGTCCCTGCCGCAGCACGCCTTCGCGTTCTACCTGGCCCAGGACGCGCTGTACCTCAACGGCTACGCCCGAGCCCTGGCCGCACTCTCCGCCCGCAGCACCGACCCCGCCGCCCAGGTCTACTGGTCCCAGGCAGCCACCGGAGCCCTGGCCGAAGAGGCCGAGCTGCACCGCGGCTGGCTCGGCCGCAACAGTGAATCGGCCCTGACGCCAGCGTCGAGTCCGGTCACCAGTGCCTACACGAACTTCCTGCTGGCCACCGCCTTCGGTGAGGACCGGACCGTGGGTGTGGCCGCCGTGCTGCCCTGCTTCTGGCTCTACGCGCAGGTCGGCGCCGCCCTGCCCGCCGTCCCCGCGGGCCACCCCTACGCCGCCTGGCTGGACACCTACCGGGACCCCGGCTTCGTCACCGCCACCGAGCAGGCCCTCGCCCAGCTGGAGGCCGAGATGGCCGCGGCCTCCCCGGCCGTGCGTGCCTCCGCGGCCCGGGCCTACCTGACCGCCTGCCGGCACGAGCTGGAGTTCTTCGACCAGGCCCTACGGATCGAACCCGGCGAGGCCGCTGCCGTTGCCGGAACCGCAACCGGCGCCACCCGCAGCACCGGAAGCGCCAGCCCTGGCAACACCACCGCCGCACTGTCCGGGAGCGCCCGGTGACGGCCGCTGCCACGGCCCCGGCCGCCGTCGTTCACCTGCCCCCGGAGGGCAAGGCCGCCCTGCGGGCCGGCGTGGTGGGCAACTGGATCGACAATATCCACGTATTCCTGCCGCTGACCGCCCTGGCCCCGGCGATGCTCGTGCTCGCCGGGCCGGCCGCCGCCGTGTCCACCGGGGCGCTGATCGTCATCGCGATGATGTTGGGGCGGCCGATCGGCGGGGTGGTGTTCGGGCGCATCGCCGACCGGCTCGGGCGCACCCGCACCACGCGGATCGCGATCGCCGGGACCGCCCTGTGCGCCCTGGTCATCGCCGCCACCCCCACGCACGAGATCCTCGGCGCCGGGACCATCGGGCTGATCCTGGCCCTGCGCTTCTTGTGCGGGATCTTCGTAGCGGGGGAGTACTCGGCGGCCATCCCGCTGGCCATGGAGTGGTCCGCCCCGCGCCGCCGTGGGCTGATGAGCGGGCTCATTCTGTCCATGGCCCCGTGGGCGCAGGCCACCATCGCGTTCTCCGTGGCCGGGCTGCTCGCGCTGATCGGGCCCGACGCCTACGCCGCCTGGGGCTGGCGGCTGCTGTTCGTGCTCGGCGCGCTGCTCTCCGTGGGGATGCTGGTCTACTACTCCCGGCAGGTCACCGACGCCCCGGTGTTCCACCTCAGCAAGCAGCGGGCGGAAGAGGCTGAACAGGCCGAGCGTGCGGACCAGGCGGGGGAGACGGTGCCCGCGGGACAGGCGAAGCCGGCCGGTCGGCCGGGGCTGCGCCAGCTGCTCGCCGGCCGGTGGGCGCGGGCCTTCTGGCAGGTCTTCGTGCTGATGACCGGGCTGTGGCTGCTGACCAACACCACCGTGCTGCTGCTGACCGACCGGCTGGCCACCGATTCCGCGCTGGATCCCACCGCGGTCCCCGTGGTCATGGGCATCGCCTCCGTGGCGCAGGCCGTGGTGATGGCCCTGGCCGGGCACCTGTCCACCCGCGTGGGCCGGCGTCGGGTCTTCGTGCTGTGGGGACTGGCCGCCGCCATCGCCGGCCCGGTGGTGTGGTGGCTGGCGGTGCATTCGCCGACCCTCGCCACCGCGGCCGCGTGCGCCGCCGTGCTGCAGGTCATCACCGTCTCCGCCTACGGCCCCGTCTCGGCGTACCTCTCCGAGCGGTTCCCCACCGAGATCCGCTCCACCGGCTACGGCTCCGGGTACAGCCTGTCCCTCATCATCCCGGCGCTCTATCCCTTCTACCTGCCTGCGCTCGAGGCCGGGTTCGGACGGGATGGCTCCGTGATGGCGCTCGTGGTCCTGGGCGGGGTGCTGCTCGTGCTCGGCGCGGCGCTCGGGCCGAAGCTGGCACCCCGGGACCTGGACGGGGACCTCGACGAGGTCGCCGCAGGCGTTGTCGGGACGGGAGGCGGCCGGTGAGCGGGGCGAGCCGGCTGGGACCGGACCTCGCGCGCGATCCGGACCTGGCCGCCGTCGCGCCCGTGATCCGTGCGGTGCGGGAGCGCCAGCCGCTGGTGCACTGCATCACCGCGACCGTGTCCATGGGGATCGTGGCCGACGGGCTGCTCGCCGCCGGCGCCCGCCCCATGATGACCGAGACCCTGGCCGAGGCCCCCGTGGTGACCACCGTGGCCGATGCGATCGCGGTCAACCTCGGGACCCTGAGCACCGACGCGATGGACGGGATTCCCGCGGCGGTCGAGGTCGCCGTGCGGGACGGGCGGCCCTGGGTGCTCGACCCCACCGCCATCGGCCTCGCTCCCGTGCGCACGCCGCTGGCGCGGAAGCTGCTGGATTCTGATCCGGAGGTGGTGCGCGGCAATGCCTCCGAGGTGCTGGCCTTGGTGGGTTTTGGTGCCGGGGGCCGTGGGGCGGATTCGGTCTCGGCGCCGGCAGCCGCCGAAGAGGCGGCCCGTGACGTGGTGCGGAGGACCGGGGGAGCGGTCGCCGTCTCCGGTGAAATAGACCTGGTGCTCGACGCCGGCCGTCGAACCCTGGTGGCGCGCGGCACCTCCCAGCTCACCCGGGTCACCGGCACGGGGTGCCTGCTCGGGACACTGACCGCGGCGTGCTCGGTGGTGGCCGAGGACGGCTTCGAGGCCGCACTGGCCGCCACGGTGTGGATGAATGTGGCCGGGGAACTCGCCGCGGAGCGGGCCTCCGGGCCGGGGAGTTTCCGGGTGGAGCTGCTCGATGCGCTGGATGCCGTGGGTCAGGCTGTGGAGAACGGGGTGTTCTCGTGAACGGTGAGGCGGTGCGGCGGGAGCCGCTGGACCTGCGCTGCTACCTCGTGACCTCGGGGACCGGACGGCGCACCGTTGACGTGGCGGCGGCCGCGGCGGGCGCCGGGGCCGGCGTCGTGCAGGTGCGCGCCAAGGAGGCCTCCGCCGCCGAACTGCTGGAGCTGACCCTCGCCGTGGCCGAGGCGGTGCATGCCGCCCGGCCGGCCACCCGGGTGCTGGTGGACGACCGGCCGGATGTCGCTTGGGTTGCTCGGTCGCGGGGCGCGGCGGTGCATGGCGTGCACCTGGGCCAGGACGATCTGCCCGTGGCCGCGGCACGGGAGCTGCTGGGGCCGGAGGCGATCATCGGGCTGACGACGGGGACCCTAGAGTTGGTCCGCGCCGCCGAGGCACAACGTGAGGTGCTGGACTACATCGGCGCCGGGCCCTTCCGGCTGACGCCGACGAAGGACTCCGGGCGTGAGCCGCTGGGGGTGTCCGGTTACGGACCCCTGGTGGCGGCCACGGCCCTGCCGATCGTGGCGATCGGGGACGTCACCCCCGCGGATGCCGCGGCGCTGGCCGGGACCGGCGTGGCCGGCGTCGTGATGGTGCGGGCGCTGATGGAGGCGCCGGATCCGGGTGAGGTGGTGCGCCAGGTGCTGGCGGGCGTTGACGCTTTGCCCCTTCCGCTTCCCACAATTCCTGGTGATCGTGAGACTTCCCAGTGATGATCACGGCGAAAACTCATGATCGCGGGGAAACTCCGCGGCAGGATCTCGCAGCGGTCAGTGGGAATCAGGCCGACAGGCCAACTGAGATGTTTGGCTGAACGCTCCACTCTGTCTTGGAATCTCACCCTGTTCAGGTTCGTGGGATGCCAGTGCATAATCTCGAGGCCGTGATGCGCCATGGTCTAGGCCCGGGACGTGATGGGCGATGCGACGGCCCCGGCGGAATTGCCCTCGGTTCCCATGCCTGCCCGGGCTTCGCGGCGATGGATGGCAAGGTCCATGCGCCCGGGAAGCAGGTCCGGGTGCAGGGCGCGCAGGTCCGAGGGGTAGTCCCCGTCGCGCAGGCGCCGGTAGGGGCGGGTCGGTTCGCTGTCGATCCCCTGGAGCCGCCCGAGGAGCCGCTCGCGCTCCCGCTCGACGTCAGCCGGGCCAAGGGAGTCGGCGTCATGGACCACGTGCAGGTCGAGGGTGTCGATGCCGACGTACCAGAGCGCCCCATGGGTCAGGGGGAACAACAGGGAGTCGAGATCGCCGCTGAGGCCGCGGGGGCCGATGGTGCGCTCGTCCTCCCCGGCGGTGACGATGATCAGGGCCTTGCGCCGGGTGAGTCCGCCATCCCCGTAGCGGCGGGGGAGGTGTAGGTCCGGGTCCAGCTCGTTGTCATAGGCGAAGCTGTCCGTCAGCACGCGGTCCAGCCAGCCCTTGAGGATGGCCGGCGGGCCGTACCACCACAGCGGGAACTGGAGGACGAGCAATTCCGCGGCGGCGAGCTTCGCGTGTTCGGCCCGGACCGGTGCCGGAAGCTCGCCGCGGGAGTAGGCCTGACCGGCGAGTTCGGCCAGGTTCCCCGGACGATCCGCCGGCTCACCCAGGTCGGCTCGGCCGAAGACGGGGTCGAACCCCAAGGAGTAGAGATCCGAGGTGGTGACATCATGGTCCCGGGACAAGGCCTCGACGCCGGCGCGGTACAGGTGGCCGTTCAGCGACGCCTGGCGGGGGTGGGCGAGGACCCAGAGGGCGGATCCCGGAACGGGCGGATGATCGACGGGCATGGTGCCTCTCCTTCTGTGTGGGTGGTATCCAGTCCACCGCACATCGATCAGACGGAGAATGCTCGAAACTCCGGAATCAATGCGTCATCGTCTAGCCTGACGGGGTGGACACACTCACTGAAGTGCTCGACAACATCCGCTCCTCGGGGGCGTTGATCGATCAGAACCTGCTCTCCCCACCCTGGGCGATCCGCCAGGAGGGCGGCGCCTCGATCACCGTGGTGGCGATGCTCCGAGGCGAGGCCTGGATCAGGCGAGACGGGGACGATCCACTCCGCCTGGGCACCCGCGACCTCGCGATCCTCACCGGTCCGGGGCCTACGCTCCTGACTAGTGACCCCACCGGATGGATCCCCACCACGTGTGTCCTGACCGCTGAGGGCGCCTGCCTCCAGGAGACCGGTGAGCGCCTCTCCGATGCGGACGTCGGGCTCGGGAGAGTGACGGACGCGGCACCCTTGGAGACGGAGCACGTCCTGCTCGCCGGGTCCTTCCCGACCTCGGGAAGGATCGCCGGGCGGCTCCTCGATGCGCTGCCGCCCGTGCTGGTGGTCCCCCGTGCCCAGCAACGCTCACGGGCGTTGGGCCTGCTCGAGTCCGAACTCGAGAACCGGGAGCCCGGACAGCAGGCCGTGCTCGATCGGCTCCTGGACCTCGTGCTGATCGGGGCGCTGCGGGACTGGTTCGCGCTCCCGGACACGGCCGTCCCTGCCTGGTACGGGGCGGCAGGGGACCCCGTCGTCGGCCCCGCGCTCGGAGCCCTCCACGCCGATCCGGCGCGGCCGTGGACCGTCGAGGCACTGGCGCGCCGCGCACAGGTCTCACGAGCCACGTTCGCCCGCCGCTTTGCCGAGGTGATGGGCGAACCGCCGATCTCCTACCTGGCTGGTTGGCGCCTGTGTCTGGCCGCGGACCTCCTGCAGGAACGTGAGGACACCATGGAGTCCATCGCCCGGCAGGTCGGCTACTCGAGTGCCTTCGCCCTGAGCGCCGCCTTCACCCGCGAGTACGGTGTCCGTCCCAGCAGATACCGGGTGCAGAGCCGGCGTCCTGCCGTGGCGGAGATCGCCGAGTAGCACTCCAGGCCCGGCTTCCCGGACAATGAATGAGTATTCGGGTCAGGGAACGAGAATCTTCAGAGTTACCGGAATTGGAAGCGAATCACAGCCATGACGACGATCGACGACCACGACGCCTACATTGCCGCGGCAGCCGAGCCCTTCCGGCCAGAACTGCAACGGTTGCGCTCGATCCTGGCCCGCACCCTGCCTGAGGCGGAGGAGATGGTGGCGTACAACATGCCGGGCTTCAGCATCGGTGGCACTGTCGTTGCGAGTTATGCGGCGTTCAGCAAGCAGTGCGGGCTGTATGTGCTGCCGGGCGCCATCTCCGCACATGCCGATGACATCGCGGCCGCGGGCCTCAAAGCGACCAAGACCGGCATCACCTTCTCGCCGCGCAAACCCATTCCGGACGAGCTTGTCGAACGGCTGGCGCGGGCGTCGCGAAAGGAAGTCGAGGCCTGACGGCTCAGGGTTAGGCTTCTCCCATGCAACCACCCGTGGCCACCGCGGCGCATGCGGCGATCGTCTACAACCCGGCCAGTAGGATCGCGCTGGACCAGGTGCGTGCCGCCGTCGAGGAGCAGGAGCGTCGTCTCGGCTGGAACCAGTCCCGGTGGTATCCGACCGGCCGGGAGGACTCCGGCCGGGGAGCGGCGCAAGAAGCCTTGGCAGCGGAGCCCACGGTGGTCATCGTCGCTGGTGGAGACGGGACAGTACGGGCTGTCGCGGAAGTCATCCAGGGCAGCGGAACGGCGCTGGCCCTGGTGCCGGCGGGGACTGGCAATCTCCTGGCCCGCAACCTGGGCCTGCCCCTGGGGGACATCAACGCCTCGGTGAGTGCCGCGTTCGGCAGCACGACCCGTCCGATCGACGTGGGGATGGCCGAGCTGGAGGACACCGCCGGGAACCGGAGTAGCCAGGTGTTTTTGGTCATGGCCGGCATCGGTCTCGATGCCCAGATGGCTCAGAACACCAGTGCGCTGGCCAAGCGGCACCTCGGCTGGCTGGCCTATGTCAGTCCCATCGCGCAGTCGCTCCTGGCCAACCGATCGATTCACCTGCGGTACCGGGTCGACGGCGGGAGGGTGCGCTCAGCCCGGGCGCACACGATCATCGTGGGAAACTGTGGAACGCTCACGGGCAGCATGCTCCTGCTTCCGGCCGCCCAGCCCGACGACGGGTTGCTGGACGTCGTCATGCTGCGCCCGAAGGCCCGATTCGATTGGGCGCGGATCGGCACGCGCCTGGCCGTGCAGGGCGTGGCCCACCGCTCCCGGTTCGGACGAGGCATGCTGCAGCTGGCACCCGACATGCAGGGGTTGGCCTATGCCCAGGGCTGGGACTTCACGGTCCGCTTCGAGGTCCCGCACGGCGTGCAGCTCGACGGTGACAGCTTCGGTTCGATCCTCGCGGCCCGGATCACCATCCGGCCGGCCGCTCTGCAGATCTGCTGCGGTGACGCGGTCCCCGAATAAACACGGTGAAACCGCGAGCGCCCGGGTCGGACGGTGCGCAACCATCGGGGGGTCCCCCAGTTCCGCATCGACCCAGAAGAAGAGGCTCCCGTGAGACTGTCCCCAGATTCCCAAGCCGTCGTGGCCCAGACGGCGGGCGTCGTCGCCGAGCATGCCGAAGAGATCAGCAAAGTCTTCTATCCGGACATGTTCGCCGCCCACCCCGAGCTGCTCAACGTGTTCAACCAGGCGAACCAGGCCATCGGAGAGCAGCCGAAGGCGCTGGCGGCCTCGGTCGTGGCGTTCGCGGTGCACCTGCTGGATCCCGGGGCACCGGACTTCATGCCCGTGATGCGGCGCATCGCCCACAAGCACGTCTCTCTCGGAATCAGTGCGCCCGAATACACCATCGTCGGCCGCTACCTGCTCGGTGCGGTGAAAAAGGTGCTCGGCGATGCGATCACGCCCGCGGTGGGGGCGGCCTGGGACGAGGTCTACTGGCTCTTCGCCACAGCCCTGATCGCCGAGGAGGGCAAGCTCTACGCCACGGGTGGCACTGACCCGCAAAACCCGTGGCGCCAGTACCGCGTGGTGGAGCGTTTCGAGGAGTCCGAGGAGGTCTTCTCGCTGCTGCTGTCCCCGGTGGAGGGACAAATTCCCGCGCACCGGACGGGACAGTATGTGGCCATCGCCGTCGACCTGCCGGGCGGGCTGCGCCAGCCGCGGCAATACACGATCTCCTCGGGACCGCGAGGTGACTCGCTGCGCGTGACGATCAAGCGCGTGCACGGTGTGGAGGGCGCCCCGGACGGTCAGGTCTCGGGGTGGCTGCACGAGCACGCGCAGCCGGGGGCGCTCCTCGACGTGTCGCAACCCTCCGGCGACGTGGTGCTCGATGAGAGCGACGCCCCCCTGGTGCTGGTCTCCGCGGGAATCGGCATCACTCCGGTGGCGGCGATTGTGGAGGATCTCTCCCGCCGGCAGCCGTGGCGCACCGTGCGGCTCTTCCACGCCGACAAGTCCCATGCGCACCACGCCCTGTACAGCGGACTGCGCCGGCAGGTGCTTGCGATGCCGGACGCACGGGCCCAGAACTGGTACCGCAACGACGCGGAGACAGCGCCGACCCTGTATCCGGCGAAGTCCGGGTTCATGGACCTCTCCGACGTCGAGCTCCCCGAAAGCGCACAGGTGTTCATGTGCGGACCGCTGCCGTTCATGCAGAGGGCCCGGCGCTCCCTGATTGATCAGGGCGTGCCAAGCGAGAACATCCATTACGAGGTGTTTGGACCCGACTTGTGGGCGCAACAGCCCGCGTGACCCTCACGCTGGCGGGTGCGGTGTTGGGTGAGTCCCGGACGGTGTGACTACTCGGGGCTGTGGGCTCCGCGGTCCGGCACTCGCCCGCGGCCGGGCAAGCCCCGCAGCGCCCGCGCGGCCGCCTGCTCCAGGTCAGCATCGTCGCGATCAGCCTCGATCCCGCCGGAGCGCGACGACGGCGCCGCCTCCCCTTGGCGTCCGAGCACGAGCACACAGCGCTCTGGACCGACGAACGGATGCAGGCGGCGCAGCTCCAGCGGACCGGGGACCTGTTCGAGCTGGTCCCGCACGAGCCGGGCGTGCACGGAGCAGACCGCCGGCCGATCCGCGTCGATCATCTCCTCGTAGAGGCAGGGCAGCAGCCCGATCGTGAGATCACGTTCGTTCACCTCGGGCTCCAGGCCGGCGTCCTCGAGGTGCTCGTAGAGGGCGTCGAGCTGATGGACCGCCTCGTCTCCGAGGGCGTCACGATGGTCGAGCTCCGGGTCCAAGCCACGGAGGGTATCGCCCCGTTCCTGAGCCGTTCGGGCGCGCCGCTCCGCCACGGGGCTGTGCTCGGTGTGGCGTACGGGGGAGTACCCGTTGGGTGGCCGGCCCCGCCGGCCGGTCTCGACGGGAGCCCTGGCGATGAGCCCCTCGTCCTCCAGGACCCGCAGGTGATCGCGGGCGGTGTTCAGGGGCAACCCGGTCTCCTCGGCGAGCTCCTGCAGGAGCCGGCCCGGGATGCGCTGCACGGCGTGCAGCAGCCGCAATCGGCTCTTCTGCGTGAGCCCCCGAAAGTCGTCCACCCGCCGCGGCATGCTCCCCATAATAGTGAGCGGAGATGCTGGAGCGGGCGAGGTGGTGGTCCAGGTGCGGGCAGGGTCAGGAACCGGGAGTGTCGTCTGCGGCCAGTAGTTCGAACTGCACCGGTGCGGTGGCGATCCCGTTGACCTGAAGCGCGACCGCATGACCACCGGGGTAGTAACGGCGGGTGGTGATCGACCGGAAGGAGTGCGTCCGGTTGATGACTATCTCGTCTCCGGCGGGCAGGTCCCGGGTGGTGAGCTTGAAGACCTTGGTACTGAGGGTGCCGTTGGCCTTGCGGTGGTGCATCACGTAGTCGATGGCGAGGCGGGCGGGCTCCGGGCCGCTGTTGCGCAGCGCCGCGGTGAAGCGGACCTCCCCGCCCCAGGGCACCTGCGTCTCGGCGAGGTGCAGCCCGTCCACTTCTACTGATGCAGGCATGAACCCGAGAAGGGCGAGGGCCCCGGGGTGGCCCTTCTTGAGGAGGGTGCGCAGGCCGTGGCGCACGAGCGCCGGAGTGGCCGGGCCGGGCGCGTCCAGCCACCTCTGGGCCGTCTCGACCACGAGGCTCGGATCGTCTCGGCTGAGGTCGTTGAGGTGGTTGGCCACCGAACGCCGAACGTACTCGCTGGGATCCCGGTACAGGGCCTCCAGGAGGTGCACGGTCACGCCGGGATGGGCAGTGATTCCCGGGACGCGCACCGCCCACGGTAGGTAGGGGCGAGTGCCCTCACTGGCCAGGCGTCTGATGTGTTCATCCGCGGAATCCGTCCACCCCGTGATGACCTCCAGCCCCCGGGGGAGGTCGTGACGCAGGAGAGTGCGGAGGGCGAACTCAGAGGTGAGCCGGCCCGTGAGTTCTGCCAGGAGCGCCATGGCATCCGTGAACGCCGCGTCGGTGTCCTCCTGGACGGCCCGGGCGGCGACCGCACCGGTAACCGGCCAGACGAGCCAGCCGGAGAAGTCGGAGCTGCTGTCCCTCGCCTGACGGATGACGTGGGCGAGTGACTGGTAGTCGCCCGGGAGGTCGGCGAGAAGAGCGTCCCGCAGGAGGTCCGCGCGCTCGCGGAGGGCGAGGCCGGTGAGCGAATCGGCGGCACGTGGCAGCTCGTGCAGCTCGGCTCCGGGCATGAGGTCTTGGATGGAGCGAGTGAGAGCAGTGGCGGCAATTGGCCCCAAGAGCTCGTCAGCGGAAGGCATGCGCCCATTATCGCTGGCCCGAAAAGGCGTAGGCGTCAGCTCGCGGCCCGCCGTCTCTTGGCGGCCTTGAGACCCAAGCCCTCAGGCATCGGCCTCTTCCACGCACCATCGCTGCGCATGCGGCAATCGCCTACAAACGCGCCAGTCAGATCGTCCTGAACCAGGTGCGTGCTGCCGTCGAGGCGCACGAGCGTCATGACGGCTGGGGCAAGTCCCGGTGGTACCTGACCAGCCGGGAGGACTCCGGCCGGGTTGATGTGGCCGGGGTCCGAGGATCCGAGGCGCAGTCGGAGCTGGTTCTAACTGCCCTCAAAGTGCGAGGTTCTCCAGGCCTGGGCACCGTGGAACCGCTGCGGCGGCTATCGCGGCGTGCGAAGGCATGGCCTTCAACCTGATGTTCTCGGCGCCGGTACCCATTGTCGTTCTTGTGGCGACCACTGGATGGAAGTAACGGGCCGGGTCAGAACCGGATCTAAGAACGCGGACGCCAGTTTTGTGGCTTGATCTATGGTGCGGAAGTCACTGCAGAGTGGAATCTCCTTGGCCATCGCGGCGTATGAGGAGCCCCACGCGGTTGGAATGTTGAAGGTGCGAATCGTATCAAGCCGCCTGCGGCGCGTTTCGAACCGGATGGCCCGGCCTAGTTCGGATCCGTTCACTGGTTGGGTCACGGCTAGGACGACGAGGTCGATGAGGTCCTTCTCGCGGCTCGATGGCCTGCCTGAGTACATCATCATGGTGGCGCAGACCTTGTCGGCGATCTGATCGACGACCGGGTAAAGACGATAGTCGTGGCTCACGAGACGGGGAAGTGGGAGCCCGTTGGCTGGTGCTTGCAGCGTAGGCTGTGTCGTCAGTCCAGTACCTACGACGAGGTCGACTTTGACTTGGGATCGTTTCTGCGCGCCGACGTAGGCATCGAAGACTACTCTGAATCCATCAGTGTACGGCTGGTCTCCGCCACCGAGGGTGGCAGTGTGGCCAGCGTAGACGAAGTGAAAGTGGTCGCCGAGATCCACGCTCGCGAGGCGGCGAAGGTCAACCAGAGCCTCGTTCAGACTGAATCCAGAGCGGTAGAGGTCCACGTCTTTCGTCGCCCGCGCGGCTGGAACGCGGGCCAGCATTCCAGTACCGCCTTTGAGGAGCCATTCGGATTGTTCTCCTTCTGAGAAAACCCTGCTCAGGAATCGCCGAAAGTGCTCTTGCCGGATGTGCGCTGAAATGGGGGTGGAGCGGTTATGGATCGAGGCCCGCCGAGCTGCCTCGCGGATTGCCGCCTCGACTGCCGTAGCGCTTCCATAGGGCACAGGCTCACTCATGTCCTTCACCGTTTTTCCGGTCCGTCGAGCGCTGGGCCGAGGCGACAGCTGCACGGCTGAGTCTGACGATCCGCGAATCAAAGCGGGCGGCAGCATGGTTCGGTGCCGGGGATGCAGTGACCACCTGGAGAATCGCCTCCGAGAGGTCCCGTTCGGAGGCGATCTGGTGAGCCAGTGATGGAAGATCCATTTCAGCTAGTTCGAGAAGATGTCTCCGAAGTGCTTTCCCGTCATCCTGGTCGAACCCGTTCCGTGCTGCGAGGGGAGCGAGGGCCTCCGCCAGCCGGTCGAGATTGAACGTCTCCTTGAGGATTGCTTCTGACAGAATGTCGGCGACCAATGTGAGGTCCGTGCGTGCGTCCACCAGATCGGCGATCGTGCGTTCGGGTGTGGTGGCGGGCAGCCCATGAACGACGGTCACTTCCGCCTCATGCAGTTGCCGCATTCGATACCGGATTTCAGGACGTTGGGATTGCCTCCGTGTCGGAACGGTGAACTCGTGTCGATCTGCAGGCAGGTCTCCGATGTGGTGGAGCCATGCAGCCGAGGCGCCAGAGGCAACCACGCTCGGCAGTTGATCGCCGAGGCGAACCTCTGCGAGACGGCGAGGATCGGTGCTGAGCCACGCGACACGTAGATCTTCGTACTCGTCACTCGGTGAGCCGGCATTTCGGTAGACGCCGTTAGCCAACCGAATTATGTCACCGGAGCCTGCGAGGCGTGCAAGGTCAAGCCGAGAGACGTCCTGTGCTGCTGCCTGGGCCGTTGTAAACATCCCCCATTGGGATGACGACAGGTCGGCAAGCTGGCGAAGCGCGATTCTCGTGCTCATGCTTTGATTGTATCTTCCAGAGTGAAACAAACCAAGCGTCTATCTGTTGAAGTTGTTGGGTGGTCTGTCGGCGGAAAGTCGGAATCAAGAGAGGGCGGGCAGCGGGGCGAAGTGCTACGAAACTTCGCTTTTGTCGGTTGGAAGGGTCGGCAACTGGGTGCCGTCGAAGCCGTCATGGTGGTTCGGAGAGTTGGCGCAAACCCACTGAGGGCCACTGGGTGAGCGCTCGACGTGCATGACCCCAGGGCGGTCCTTTGGGCACCACGGACATGCAGCTACAGGATCGGTTAGCCAGGTCGATCCGTCCTGGGCGCGTTCGAGGGTGCCCCATCTCAGAGGCAGGACGTGTGTTCCATAGGTCCTGAGGTCATTACCGGCAGCGAAGGCCAGAAGCGTGACGATCCCGAGCGCCATGGCGAAGAGCGCGAGGGGAGCAGTCAGATCAGGCAGCCACCCGATACCGAGGAAGGACGCGATGGTCATGATTCCGGAGATGGCGGAGATCCGGTCGGCAGGCCAGACCGGCCGCTTGGCGTCACGGTCCATGACAGCTTTGGTCCGCGTATCCCATCGCTCTGTATCTCCGAGGTGGATGTCCCGGCCCGCGTGCATGTTCGTGCCCCCAGCGTTGTTGCTCTGGTCTACCGCGGGGGCGGAATACCGTGAGTTGCCGCATGATGAGCAGTACGGGGCACCTTTGCTATACGGGTTCTGACAGGTTGGGCAGTAGGCCAAGTGGGACATGCGATGGCTTCCGGTGAGGTGTGATGAAGGACGCCGCCAGGTTGAGCCTCGCCCCGGACACGATAGAACTCTGGCACTCATCAACTGGTAGTCGTTCGGCCGTAGACATTGCGTTTGAGATGACTAGTCTTCTGTCCGCGTCCCTGTCGCTTCATGAGGAGACATGTTGCCCTCTCATGACGCTCCGGGACGTTGCTCCGCGGGGTCGGAGCACCCGCCGGGCCGCAGAAGTCGCCGCATTAAACCGGTGATGCGGACCAGGCGCTGAGCTCATAGCCTCGTTCCCAGAATCACGAGTTCCGGTGCGAAGCCCTGGCTGGCCGGACTGCAACCCTCTCGCTGTAGTGGGGTGCACCAGGTGATGATTCGGCCGGCCCGCAGCGGTGACCGGCAAGTACAGCCGGCTGAAGACATCTGAAGGATGATCGCTGCCCGGCGAGGCCATCCGAGAGGGCGCCCATGACCACTGTTTCACCTACCCCGACGCCGGCCCATGTGAGCACCGAAGCGCTCCGCGCCGAGTTCGCCCCCCTGTTCCGCCGCGTTCGACAAGGCGCCGTGGAGCGCGAGCGGTCACGGGAGCTTCCTTTCCTGGTGGTGGAGGAGCTCAAGCAGACGGGCTTCACCGCGTTGCGTGTTCCCCTCGAGTTCGGGGGCAGGGGAGTGGGATTGAGCGAGTTCGCCGCGCTGCTGGTGGACCTGGCCGCGGCGGATTCGAATGTCGCCCACCTGTTGCGCGGGCACATCGCCTTCCTGGAGCGGCTCTTGCTGCGGCCCCCCGGGGGCCACCGCGATCAGTGGTTGCGCCGGATCGGTGCGGGGGCGTTGATCGGCAATGCCGCCTCGGAGCGCAACGAGCTGACGGAGATCACCACCCGGCTGGAGGAGCGCGGCGGGCGGTGGACCGTCACGGGGACGAAGTACTACACCACCGGCAGCATCTACGCGGACTGGATCTCCCTGTCCGCCGTCCGAGGGGAGACCCGGCATTCGGTGCTGGTGGACGCCTCCCACCACGGGGTGCGGGTGGCCGACGACTGGGACGGCTTCGGCCAGCAGCTGACCGCCAGCGGTGGCCTCACGCTCGCCGAGGTCCCGGTGGACCCACAGGACATCCGCGCCTTCGAGCCGGAGGATCCGCATGCCGGGTTCGGGGTCGGGCTCTTCCAGGTGATCCTGCTCCTGGTGGCGGCAGGAGTGGCCCAGTCGGCGGTGGAGGATGCGGTGGACTATGTCCGCCCCCGCCGGCGGACCTTTGCCCACCGGGGCGAGCTGGCTCCCCGGGAGGAGGATGTGGTCCAGACCGTGGTCGGGGAGGTTGCCGCCAAGGCCCATGCCGCCCGGTTGATCGCGCTGGGGCAGGTGGCGGCGCTGGACGCGTATGCGCGGAAGGCTGCTGACGGTGCCCGGGAAGGGACTCCGGAGGCAGTGGCGTCCCTGGCGGAGGAGTCCGGCCAGTTGGCCCGTGAGGTGTTCCAGGCGCAGCTGGTGGTCCTCGAGCTGGTGCAGCGGGCCACCACCGAGATCTTCGAGGTGGGCGGGGCCTCGGCCACGAGCACCAGCCGGAGCCTGGACCGGCACTGGCGCAACGCCCGCACCATCGCCAGCCACAACCCCGCGAAGTACCGGGCCCGGGCGGTCGGCGAGTACCTGCTGACCGGCGAGTTCGCGCTGTGGGGCGGCAAGGGACCGGCGGGAGGCCCGGCCGTCCAGGAGGCCCAGGACGCCCAGGAGGCCCCAGAGGGCCAAGCCGGGCCAGCAGGCAATGCCGGTCGGGGTGACGCTGACCATGGCCGCCACCTTTGAGGAACTGCTCGAGGCCGGTCAATCCGCGGACGTGACCGGGTGGGACTTCTCCTGGCTGGAGGGCCGGGCCACCGAGGAACGCCCCCCGTGGGGGTACGCCGGCCACCTGGCCCGCCGGCTCCGGGATGCCTCCGCCTCCCTGGACATCCAGACCGGCGGCGGGGAGGTCCTGGCCCAGGCTGAGGTGTTCCCGCCGACCGCCGTGGCCACGGAGTCCTGGGCGCCGAACCTCGCGCGGGCCAGCGCACGGCTGCACCCCCGTGGCGTGGTGGTGGTGTCCGACCAGGACGAACCGCCGTTGCCCTTCGCCGACGCCGCGTTCGACCTGGTCTCCAGCCGGCACCCCGCGAGCCTCTGGTGGGAGGAGATCGCCCGGGTCCTGAAGCCCGGGGGCACGTACCTCGCCCAGCACGTGGGCCCGGCCAGCGCGTTCGAACTCATCGAGTTCTTCCTCGGCCCCCAGCCGGGCGCCCGCCACGTGCGGGACCCGGAGGCGGAGGCGGACGACGCGCGGGCGGCAGGACTGGAGGTCGTCGACCTCCGCAGGGCTCGGCTGAGGATCGAGATCCATGACGTGGCCGCCGTGGTCTACCTGCTGCGCAAGGTCATCTGGTGGGTGCCCGGATTCACCGTGGCGCACCACCGATGTCGGCTGAAGGACCTGCATGACCACATCCAGACCCACGGGCCGTTCATCACCCATTCGACACGGCACCTCATCGAAGCACGCCAACCCACCATCACCGGGGAGAACCAGTCATGACCACCCAGAACCATCCCGCCAGAACATCCCGCCGGACCACGCTGTGGCTGGCCGCGGCGCCCCTGGCCCTGGCCCTCGCCGCCTGCAGCCCGGCCGGTCAGACGGCCTCCACCGGACCCGTGGAGAAGGAGGGGGGCACCCTGACGTACCTCGACGCCGAGGCCTCCCGCTCCACCCAGCTCCAGGGCGCCGGGACGTGGCAGGACAGTGCCTACGTGGAGAACGTCACCGACCGGCTCGTCTGGAAGGACCCGGAGACCGGGGAACTGCTCCCGTACATCGCCGAGTCCTGGGACGTCTCCGAGGACGGCCTGACCTACGAGTTCACCATCCGCCCGGGGGTGACCTACTCGGACGGGACGCCGTTGGACGCGGCGAGCGTGCAACGCAACCTCCAGTGGCAGGCCGACGGGGACGAGGCCAAGGGCATCCAGCCGAACAACCAGTTCCCCGCGGTCGAGTCCGTGGAATCGGAGGGGGACACCGTGACGGTGGCCCTGGAGCACCCGTACGCCGAGTTCCTCGACGTCCTCTCGGGCTGGTCCGCCTCCCTCGTGGCCGATGCCACCATCGAGGCCTCACTGGAGGAGCAGCAGCAGATCACCGGGCTCATCGGCAGCGGCCCCTTCGTGGTGGAGAGCGAGAAGTACGGCGAGGAGATCGTTTTCGCCAAGCGTGAGGGCTACGACTGGGCGCCCGAGGGCGTCGGCCACGAGGGGGAGGCCTACCTGGACCGGGTGGTGGTCCGCGCCGTCACGGATGACACCGTGCGCATCGGCACCTTCCGCTCCGGGCAGGCGGACGCCATCCGCTACATCCAGCCCAGTGACGAGACCCAGCTTGCGGAGCAGGGGGCCCAGATCATCTCCGCCCAGGGGCTGGGGGCCACCAACCAGTGGATCCTGAAGCAGCAGATCCCCGCCCTGCAGGACGTCCGGGTCCGGCAGGCGATCCGGGACGGGATCGACCGGGAGCGCATCGTCGAGGACCTCTACACGGAGAACTGGGACGTGGCGCAGAGCATCGTCACCGAGGACGCCTTCGGGTTCCAGGATGCGAGCGAGACCCTGCAGTACGATCCGGACCACGCCAACCAGCTGCTGGACGAGGCCGGCTACACGGAACGTGATGCCGAGGGGTACCGGGTCAAGGACGGCGAGCAGCTGCACCTGATCACGGTGATCGACGTCTATGACAGCACCGCCCGCCCGCTGTACCAGTTGGTCCAGGCCCAGCTGAAGGAGCTGGGCATCAACCTCGAACTGCGGGACGCCGACTACTCGCAGGTCTCGGCCGCCTACGCCGCGGAGGACGTGGCGGCCACTCGCTCCGGGTGGCCCTACCCGGCCCCGTGGGCCACCCTGAGGACCTCCTGGGACCCGGAGGGGACCAACGGATTCGCCCTGCCCTCCGGGGACGCGAAGCTGGAGGAGCTCTTCGAGGCCCAGGCCACGGAGACGGACCCCGCCGAACGCGAGGAGATCCTCGGTGATCTCCAGGACCACGTGATCGATGAGGCCTACAGCGTGCCGCTGATCAAGGACTCCCAGATCTTCGCGGTGCAGCCCACCGTCCACGACTTCGGCTTCAGCGCCGAGGCCCGCCCGCTGTTCTACGGCGCCTGGACGGAGGAGAAGTGACGGCCGGGGTCCGGGAGCACCCCGCCGCACCGGGAAGCACCGTCTCCCCGGAGGACGAGGCCGATGCCTCGGGAACCGCCGCCTCGCCCCGAGCCTGGCGACCGCGCGTCGGGCACGGCATGAGACGGTACGTGGCCGGGCGCGCGGGACACGCGCTGCTGGTGGTGGCCCTGGTGTACCTGCTGACCTACTGGGTGCTCTTCGCGCTGCCGGGGGACCCGGTCCGCAACCGCCTGGAGAACCCGCAGAACCCGGTTCCACCGGAACAAGCCCAGGTCATCATCGAGTACTACAACCTGGACCAGTCCTCCGTGGAGCAGTTCTTCATCACCCTCGGACGGCTGTTCCAGGGGGACCTCGGCTATTCGCTGGGCACCGGCCGGGCCGTGGGAGATCTCTTCGCCCAGGGCATCGGCTCCACCCTGCTGCTGGCCCTCGTGGCCTTCGGGATTGCCGTGCTCATTGCCACGCTGGTGGCCGTGTTCGCCGTGTTCAGCCGTTCGGCGGCAGTGCGGGCCGCCCTCAACGTCTACCCCTCGTTGGCACTGTCCACGCCCAGCTTCCTGGTGGGGCTGTTCCTGCTGCAGGTGTTCTCCTACCAGCTCGGCTGGGTCTCCGCCCTGGACACCGACGGCCCCACGGGGTTGATCCTGCCGGCATTGACCCTCGGCATCGCCGTGAGCCCCGCCGTGACGCAGGTGCTGATCCAGGGCCTCAGCGAGGCGAACGACCAGCCGTTCGTCAAGGTGCTCCAGGCCAAGGGCCTGTCACGCTCGCGGATCATCGGCCGGCACCTGCTGCGCAACGGCTCCATCCCGGCGCTGACCCTGCTGGCCCTGACGATCGCGGACCTCATCGCCGGATCCGTGATCGTGGAGTCCGTCTTCAACCGGGCCGGGCTCGGCCTGGTGACGGAGCAGGCCGTGCGTTCGCAGGACTCGCCCGTGGTCCTGGCCGTGGTGCTGTTCGTGGCCGCGCTGTACTCGGTGGTCAACCTGATCGCCGACCTCATCTACCCCCTGATCGACCCCCGCATCGTGATCACGGAGTCCCGGGTGGCCCGGCGTCCGGCGCGGCGTCCCGGTGCCCTGAACGCGAGCCTCCCGAAAGGAACGTCATGACCACCTCCCTGCCGACCGCCGGCGTCCTCACGCCCCGGGACGGCCGCCCCCCGAAGCCGGACGGCGACTCCCGGCTGGCCCCGGGGCAGACCGGCCGCCAGCGTGTCCGGGCGGTGCTGCGTGCGCTGCGGCCCGCGGACTGGTTGTCCGGGCTCTTCGTCCTGGGACTGCTGATCGCCGTGGCCGCACCCACGCTCCTGACGTCCTACGACCCCCTGGAGGCTGGGGCGGGGCAGATCCTCGAGGCACCGGGCGCCGCGCACCTGCTCGGCACGGACTATCTCGGCCGGGACCTGGCCTCCCGGCTGGTCTTCGGGACCACCACCACGTTCTCGGCCTCGGCGGTGGCCGTCACCGTGGGGCTGGCCGGGGGGATCGTCCTCGGCCTCCTCGCCGGGTATCTCGGCGGCTGGGTGGATGCCCTGGTCAGCCGGATCGTGGATGTGCTGCTGTCCGTCCCGGGGCTGCTGCTGTCCATGGTGGTCATCGTGGCCCTCGGCTTCGGGGCCATCAACGCGGCCATCGCCGTGGGGATCTCCTCGATCGCGAACTTCGCCCGCATCACCCGCTCGGAGGTCCTGCGCGTCCGGAACTCGGCATTCGTGGAGGCCGCTCAGCACCAGGGTTCGGGCCGGACGCGCACGCTCGTCCACCACATCCTGCCGAACTCCCTGGGCCCCGTCCTGACGCTGATCCCCCTGCAGTTCGGCGGGGCCATCATCTGGATCTCCGCCCTGAGCTTCCTCGGCTTCGGCGCGGTGCCACCGCAACCGGAATGGGGCCTGCTCGTCTCCGAGGGGCGGCAGTACCTGATGTCCGCCCCCTGGCTCCTGATCGGTCCCGGACTCGCCATCGTCCTGACCGTCCTCTCGCTGTCCCACCTGCAGCGCCTCGCGGCGCGGCTCAGAAAGGAATTCTCCTGATGACGCTCACCACCACCCTGCCCCGATCCGCGGCGATCGGCCCTGACGAGGCCGCGGCCGCCGGGCCGTTCGCCGCAGAGGTCCACGGCCTGCACCTGACCTACAGCTCACCCCAGGGGCGCACCACCGGCGTGCAGGACGTGTCCTTCACGGTTCCCCGCGGGGAGACCGTCGCCCTGGTGGGCGAATCCGGCTCCGGCAAGAGCTCCGTGGTCTCCGCACTGGCCGGGCTGCTGCCGGACAACGGACGGATCGAGGCCGGGCAGCTCACGCTGGGCGGCCGGGACGTGACCTCCCTGACGGACCGGCAGTGGCGGCCACTGCGGGGAACCGTCCTCGGCTACGTCCCCCAGGACCCCCTGGGCTCCCTTGACCCCCTGATGCCGGTGGGCCAGCAGATCGCGGAGTCGGTGGCACAGGCCCGTGGCGTGGGCTCCACCGAGGCGGCGCAGGCGGCCCTGGAGCTGCTGGATCACGTGGGCATCCTCGACGCCGCGCACCGCTACCGCTCCTATCCACACGAGCTGTCCGGCGGTCAACTCCAGCGCGTGCTGATCGCCAGCGCCCTCGCTGGCCGGCCCGAGGTCCTGATCGCGGATGAGCCGACCTCCGCCCTGGACGTGACCGTGCAGAAGAGGATCCTGGACCTGCTCACCTCACTGCAGCGCGAGTTCTCGCTGACGCTGATCCTCGTGACCCACGACCTGTCCCTGGCAGCAGAGCGGGCGGACCGCGTGGTGGTGCTGCGGCACGGCCGCGTGGTGGAGCAGGGGCCGGTGGACGAGGTGCTGCACCGTCCCGTCCACGAGTACACGCGGCAACTGTTCTCCGACGTGCCCGCCCTCAACCCGGACAAGTACGCTGACCGGCTCGCCGAGGCGGCGGAGGGGCGGAGAGGCACCCCCGCCGGACGTGAGCCCGCAGCGTGGGGGATCAGCGTCCGCGGCCTGTCCAA
This sequence comes from Citricoccus sp. K5, assembly GCF_902506195.1. Classification (NCBI taxonomy): domain Bacteria; kingdom Bacillati; phylum Actinomycetota; class Actinomycetes; order Micrococcales; family Micrococcaceae; genus Citricoccus; species Citricoccus sp. K5. The sequence goes on along the minus strand of NZ_LR732817.1, from coordinate 2,826,600 downwards.
GTCCTTCGTGCCCGGCGTCCGCGCCGTGGATCACGTGGGGTTCGAGGTGGAGGCCGGGGAGATCCACGCGCTCGTCGGCGAGTCGGGGTCGGGCAAGACCACCATCGCCCGCATCGTCGCCGGCCTGACCGGGTTCGACGGCGGCGAGGTCGAGGTGTTCGGCGAGCGGCTGGGGCGGACGCCCGGGGTGGTGAACACCTCTCCGGAACGGCTGCAACTCGTCTACCAGAATCCGCTCTCGGCCCTGAACCCACGGATCCCGGTGGAACGGCTCGTGGCCGAGCCGCTGCGGATCCGCGGACTCGGACGCCGGGAGGCGCTGGAACAGGCCCAGAGGATGCTGGATCGCGTGGGCCTCGGCCGCGACCTCTGGCGGCGCAAGGCCAGCCAGCTGTCCGGCGGCCAACGCCAGCGGGTGGCCATCGCGCGAGCCCTCGTGCTCTCGCCCTCGGTCCTGGTGCTGGACGAGCCGACGTCCGCCCTGGACGTGACGGTGCAGGCGCAGATCGTGGACCTGCTCTTCGATGTCCGGGATCAGTACGGCCTGACGTTCCTGTTGATCTCCCACGATCTGAGCCTGATCCGGCAGGTGGCGGACACCGTCACGGTGCTCGAGCGCGGTGCGCTCGTGGAGTCCGGCCCGGTGCGGGAGGTCTTCGAGGAATCCACTCAGCCCTCCACGCGGGCGCTCATCGACGCCGTGCCGCGCCCCACCCGGGAGGCCACCCGATGACCCGGCAATCACGGCAATCACGGCAGATGAGCATCGGCATGAACATCCTGGGTCTGGGTGGCCACGCGGCCGCCCGTCAGTACGGGGAGGTGCCCGCCACCGCCACCACGGATGTCGAATACTTCACCCACATCGCGAAGATCTCCGAGCGGGGCACCCTGGACGCCGTCTTCCTGGCGGACGGCCCCGCCTTCCAGGGGGACCCCGCCCAACCCACGGGGAAACTGGATCCCATCGTCCTGCTGACGGCCGTGGCGGCCGCCACCGAGCGGATCGGGGTCATCGCCACCGCCTCCACCTCCTACAACCACCCCTACAACCTGGCCCGCAGGATCTCCTCGCTGGACCACGTCAGTGGCGGCCGGGCGGCCTGGAACGCCGTCACCACCGCCGGCGATGCCGCGGCCCGGAACTTCGGCCAGGACGGTGCCGCGTTCCACTCTGACCGGTACCGCCGCGCCGACGAGTTCGTGGAGGTGGTGACCCGGCTCTGGGGAAGCTGGGAGCCGGACGCCGTGGAGCGGGCGGACGGCACCCGGGCCCTGGTGCACTCCGTGGAGCACCGGGGGGAGTTCTTCTCCGTGGAGGGGGCCGGAACGCTCCCGCTCACCCCACAGGGCCGGCCGGTGATCGTCCAGGCCGGCTCGTCCGAAGGCGGTAAGAACCTCGGTGCGAAGCACGCCGACGCCATCTTCACCACCCAGACGACCCTTGAGGACGGCATCGCCTTCTCCCGGGAGATGAAGCGGCGTGCCGCGGGCTTCGGCCGGGACCCCGAGACCCTGAAGATCATGCCGGGGCTCTCCACCGTGATCGGCTCCACGGAGGAGGAGGCACACCGGAAGGCCGATGAGCTCGACTCCCACCTGTCTCTGGACCAGGAGCTCGGGTTGATCGCCGGGCGTCTCGGGATCGACGCCCGGGAACTCGACCTGGACCGGCCCCTGCCCTGGGAGCAGTTCCCGGAACCCAGCGACTCCGTGCGCACCAGCCACGGATTCCTCGAGGCGCAGCTCAACCTCGCCCGGAAGGAGGACCTGACACCCCGGCAGCTCACCCGGAGGATCCGCAGCGGTCACCGGCTGGCCGTCGGCACACCGGAGCAGATCGCGGCGACGCTGACGGAGTGGTTCCTGGCGGGGGCGGGGGACGGCTTCAACATCATGCCGGACACCTTCCCCTCCGGGGCGGAGATCTTCGTGGACCACGTGGTGCCGGAGTTGCGCAGGCGAGGGGTCTTCCGGCACGAGTACGCGTCCAGCACCCTGCGCGGGCACCTGGGACTGCCCGTGGACTCGCCGGCGGACCTGGTGGGGCGCCGCTGAGGCGGGTCAGGCCGTGGCCACCGCAGCCTGCCCCTCGGGCCGACCCGAGGCGGAGGTGGCCTGACGCGCCTTGACGCCCTTGAGCGCCACGGCCACCGCCAGCATCACCACCGCGACACCCATCCAGATCAGCATCACCGTGATTCCCTGGCCCACGCCGATCGTCCCGCCGGCGATCAACGACCGGAAGGACTCCACCGCGTAGGTCATCGGCAGCCAGGGGTGGATCGCCTGGAAGAACGCGGGCGCGGTCTGGACGGGATAGGTGCCGCCGGCGGCCGAGAGCTGCAGCACGATCAGCATCAGGGCGAAGAAGCGCCCGGGTGGTCCCAGCAGTGCGATCAATGCCTGGTTGATGGCCATGAAGGTCACCGAGGTCAGCGCGGCGAAGCCGGCCAGGCCCCAGGCGTTGGCAGGGGTCAGGTCCAGGCCGAACACGATCACCGAGACCATCAGCAGGGACTGCACCACGCCCATCAGCGCGGGCAACGCGGCCGAGCGCAGCATCACGCGCCACAGGGGTTTGCGCTCGGCGATCATGGTCTCGCGGACGGCCGGGCGCATCAGGAAGTACCCCAGGGCGCCCACCCACAGGGCCAGGGCCATGAAGTACGGGGCCAGTCCGTAGCCGTAGGAGGGGACCTCGTTGGTGCGTTCCATGTCCGCGCTCACCGGCAGGGCGGCCACGGAGCCGATGCTCGAGGCGTCCTGATCCGTGTAGCTCGGTACGTCCGCCGTGCCGTCCCGCAGGGATGTGAACAGCTGGCCGGAGCCATCGGACAATTCCCCCAACCCGGAGGCAAGCTCGCGTGAACCGTCATCGGCGGTGGCGAGTCCGGAGGACAGCTCGGAACTGCCCGCGGCCAGTTCCTGCGCACCGGAGGCCAGTGCCGGCATCTGCGAGGCCAGCTGGCCAGCGCCGTCGCTCAGCTGCGAGGTGCCGTCGGCCAGCGTCTGCGCTCCGGTGGCGGCCGTGGAGATCCCGTCCGTCAACGCGCCGGAGCTGTCCGCCAGGGTCTGCGCTCCCGCGGCCACCTGGTCGGCGCCGTCCGAGAGCGTGTGGATATTGTCCGCCACCTCGGAGACCGTGGTGGTGGCCGTGGACGCCGCAGAGGCGATCTCGTCCACGCGGTCCTGCAGGCCGGTCAGCCCCGTGCCGGAGGAGGTGTCCCCGACGATCCCGCCGAGCCCCTCGTTCACCGTGGACGCCCCGGCCGCGGCCTGTTCGGCGCCGGCCGTGACCTGCCCCGCGCCGTCGGCCAGCTCGGTGAGGGCGGCCTGGCGCTGCTCGTCGGTCATCGAATCGTAGGCGGCCTGCAGGTTCGCGATCCGCTCCTCCACTGTGCCCGCATCGCCCTGCACCTGCTGCACGCCGGTCACCACCGCGCCCGCGCTGTCCCGCAGCTGCTGCGCGCCGGCCACGGCCTCGTCCACTCCCGAGGCGAACTGCCCGGCTCCGCCCGAGAGGGTGCCCGCGGTGTCCTCGAGGGCGGTGACCCCCTGGTCCAATTGCCCGACGCCGGCCGCCACCTTCCCGGCCCCGTCCGCCAGGGCCTGGGTCTGGCTGGGCAGGGACTCGGTCTGGGACCGCATCTGGTCCAGCCCCGAGCTGAGCTGCTGCGCGCCGTCGTTCGCCGAGGAGGCGCCCTGGGCGAGGTCCTGACTGCCCGCGTTGGCGGCGGCCGCTCCCTCGGCGAGCTGCTGGGCCCCGCTGTCCAGGGTGACGGAGCCGTCCGCCAGCTGGTCGATCCCGACCACCAGGTCTCCGGCGCCGCTCTCGGCATCATGCGCACCTTCGGCCACCTGCCCGGCGCCGTCGGCGGCCTCCTGCATGCCGTCATGCACCTCGGTGAAACCCAGCAGGACGTTCTTCACGTACTCCTCGCCGATGCCCTGGGCCACCGTGCTGGACGCGGTCTCGCCGATGGTCTTCGCGATGGTGCCCATGATGATGTTCGCGCCGTCATTGGTCTGCATACGCAGGGTGGACTGCTCCGCGTCCGCCGCCTCGCCCGTGGACAGCCCGGCCGCGTGCGCGGAGAACTGCCCCGGGATGGTCAGCACGGCCAGCACGTCCCCGGACTCCAGGGCGGTCTGTGCCTCGGACTCATCCATGGGCTGCCAGTCCAGGTTGTCCGCGTCCTCGGCCGGGTGCACCAGTTCCTCGGTCAGGTCCTCGCCCAGGTGGATGGTCTCGCCCTGGGATTCAGCCGGCTCGTCCAGGTTCACGACGGCGGCCGGCACCGCATCGAGGTGACCCGTCGGGTCCATGTTGGAGCCGGTGAGCAGTCCTGAGTACAGGGACGGGATGATGGCCAGGGCCAGCAGGATCACGCCGAACCAGGCCATGGGACCGTACTTCCGGAGCGCTGACGTCCCGGCCTTCGTGGGCTGGAGGTCCTCGGCGGCAGAGTGGTGCGCGCCGGGACTCGGCCACGGCGTGGTGCTGTTCCGCAGCCGGAAGGTGGGCTTGTGGTTCTGGTGCTGCGCCATCAGGCGATCCCTTCCGGGGAGGAGCCGGCCGGCGTCGTGCCGGGGTGTGTGGAGAAGGTGATGGGAGCCGGTGAGGCCGAGCGGACCGTGGCGATCTCCTGCTCCGTGGCGCCTGAGCTGGACAGGAGCAGGGCGGAGAGGCGCTCGACCATCTCTGGGACCTCGCCGAGCGGGTCGGTGGAGGAGGCCAGCCATTGCTGCACCAGCCAGACCGTGCCGGCGGCGAGGAACTCCGCGCGCTCGGCGGCGGTGTCCGGGCCTTTGCGGCGGTGGATGATCGGGCCGAGGGGGGAGTGCGCCAGGAGCCGGTGGGAGATGTAGCGGACGAAGTCGCTGGCCACGTCCGTGGGGTTCAGGGCGATGGCCGAGAGGTAGAAGCGGCGGCGCTCGGCCAGGTCGGTGAGCAGGGTCTGGAAGGTGTCCCGGGCGAAGATGGTCCAGGTGTCCCCGATCTCCACCGCGGGCACGCGTTCGAACGTGGCCTCCATCCGCTGCAGCGCGGCCGCACGGACCAAGGCGGGGACGTCCCGGAAGTACTTGTAGAACGTGGGGCGGCTGACGCCGGCGCGGCGGGCGATGTCCGCCACGTTGAGGGCGGCGGGGTCGGCACCGCGCTGGGAGCCCTCGTCCAGCATCGCCGTGACGGCGTCCACCAAGGGGGCCAGTGACCGTCCTGGCGGGACCGACGGCTGATCCTGGTGCTGTTCGCGATGATCCGTTGACGACTGCTCGCTCATCGATGACTCCTGCTTCAGTGGCTGACGGGAGAAAACTTTACACCTGTAAAGTTGATGCCGCCACGATGTCACCGGCCACCGTTAACGAGCCGAGCCACAGTGATCAACACTGTGGCTCGGCAGGATGGCTGAGAGTGGACGGTCGGTCTACCGCCGCAGGATCTTGCGGGCCAGGATATTGCCCAGGGCCTGGATGACCTGGACCACGATCACGATGATGAACAGCGCGGTCCACGTGACCACGGGGTCGAACTGGCGGTAGCCGTAGGAGACGGCGTAGTTGCCCAGGCCCTCACCGCCGATGATGCCGGCCACGGCGGACATGTCGATCAGGGCGACGATGGCGAAGGTGTAGCCCAGCACGAGCGGGCCCAGGGCCTCCGGCAGGATCACGGTGCGGACGATGCGCCAGGGGCTGGCACCCATGGCACGGGCCGCCTCGATCACGCCGGGATCCACGGCCATCAGGTTCTGCTCCACGAGCCGGGCGATGAAGAAGCTGGCCGCGATCGAGATGCCGAACACCACGGCGTCGGAGCCGATGCCGGTGCCCACCACCTGCCGCGCCAACGGCTGGATGGCTGCGATGAAGATGATGAACGGCACGGGGCGGAACGTGTTGACCAGGATGTTGATGACCCAGAAGACGGCCGTTTGCTGCATGATCCCGCCCTTGCGGGTCACATACAGCAGCAGTCCCAGGATGAGGCCGCAGATCCCGCCGAAGACGAGGGCGAGGGCGACGATCCACAGCATGATGCCGGTCTGCTCCAGCAGCGTCGGCATCAGCTCGGTGATCTGATCGATGATGGTCATGCGTGCACCTCCTCGACGGTGACTCCGGATCCGATGGAGGAGATCGCCTCGTCCACCGCCGCGGCCTCCCCGCGCACGGCGATCGTCAGCAGCCCGTAGACGCGGCCCTGGATGGAGTCCACGCCGCCGTACACCAGGTTGAAGTCGACGCCGGCGCGCGCCAGTGCCCCGAAGACGCGGGCCTCGGTGGCCCCCTCGTCCGTGAACGAGATGGTGAAGAACCGCCCCTCGTGCTGGGCGCGCAGCTCGGTGAGCTCGTCGCCGGTGGGCAGGTTCCGCACCACGGTGCGCACGAAGCGCCTGGATGTGGCGGTCTGCGGGTTGGTGAAGACGGAGTAGGTCTCACCGGCCTCCACCACCTGGCCGCGGTCCATCACGGCGACCTTGGTGGCGATCCGGGCGATCACGTCCATCTCGTGGGTGATGACCACGATCGTCACGCCGAGCTCCCGGTTGACCTTGGCCAGCAGGTCCAGGACCTCGTCCGTGGTCTCGGGGTCCAGGGCGGAGGTCGCCTCGTCCGCGAGCAGGATGGGCGGGTCCGCGGCCAGGGCCCGGGCGATGCCGACGCGCTGCTGCTGACCGCCGGAGAGCTGCTCCGGGAAGGCACTGGCCTTGTCCGCGAGCCCCACGAAGTCGAGCAGCTCGAGCGCCTTCCTCCTTCGCTCGGCCTTGCCCATCCCGGCGACCTCGAGCGGGTACTCCACGTTGCGGCGCACCGAGCGGGAGCTGAGCAGGTTGAAGCGCTGGAAGATCATCCCGATGCCGGTGCGCATCTGGCGCTGCCGAGCCGCGGAGAGCCGGGTGATGTCCGTCCCGTCGATCTCGATCGAGCCGGCGGTGGCTGGCTCGAGGGCGTTGATCAGGCGCACGAGGGTCGACTTCCCCGCGCCCGAATAGCCGATGATGCCGAAGACATCACCTTTCTCGATCTCGAGGCTGACACGGTCCACCGCCACGGTCGGGGCGTGACCGCGCTGCGGCGCGGGATACTCCTTGGTGACGTCCTTCAGGGCGATGTGGGGCATGGGGTGATTGTCCTGCAATTCCTTCGGTTCGGGCACCTTTTGACCTGGGCACGGATGTGCCCACCACGCCCGACGCCGGCCGGCGCCTCCCAGCGGAAGGTGCCGGCCGGCGTCGGGCCCGGTTGCCGGGGATCAGCCTGCGTTGCGGAGAGCTTCCTCAGTGCTCGTGAGCGACTCCTGCAGCTCCGCCGCCGGGGTCTGCAGGAACACCGCGGAGCCGCCGGCCGACTCCTGGGCGCCGTCCAGAACGTCCTGGTTGGTCTGGTAGATCTCCACCAGCTGGTTCAGCACCTCGTTGTCCTTGTCCTCGGACTTCGTGGCGAAGATGTTGACGTAGGGCAGGGCCGCCGGGTCCTCGGGGTCGTCCTGGGCGATGGCGTCCTCGGGAGTCAGACCAGCGTCACCCATGAAGTCGTTGTTGACGATGGCGGCGGCGACGTCCGGCAGGGAGGTCACGGTCACGGCGGCGTCCAGCGCGGAGACCTCGACCTTGGACTCCTCCTCGATGATGTCCTCCGGGGTGGAGGAGGCGTTGCCGCCGTCCTGGAGCGTGATCAGCCCGGCCGACTGCAGCACGAGCAGGCCGCGGGCCTGGTTCACGGTGTCATTGGGGACGATCACCGTCTCGCCCTCCTGGATCTGGTCCACCGAGTCGTACTTCTCGGAGTACAGGCCCATGGGGTAGATGGCGGTGGCGCCGATCGGCTGGATGTCATCCCCCGACGCGACGTTGTAGTCCGCGAGGTACTGGATGTGCTGGAACTGGTTGATGTCCAGCTCGCCCTCGGCGGTGGCCGGGTTCACCTGCGGGTATTCCGTGAAGTCCACGATCTCCAACGCGATGCCCTCGGCCTCCACGGCCTCCTCGAACGTGGTCCAGTACGGTTCGGAGGCGCCCACCACGCCGAGCTGGACCGGATTCTCCTCGGAGCCCAGTTCGGCGTCCTCGCTGCCACCGCCGCCGCAGGCGGACAGGGCCAGGGCGCCGGCCAGTGCCAGGGCGGAGAGGGAGAGTGCGCGGGTGCGGTTGTGAGTCATAGGTGGTGCTCCTGTTGTCAAGGGGGTGGTGACCGGTTAAAGCGTAGTTTTGTGCGCGCTCCTGCCGTCATACGCCGACACACAGGATAGTTCACCGGCCTGTGGCACCCCTGACTGCGCTTTCCGGGCGAAACGTGTAGCTGCATGACGCTGCGGCACAGACTCATCCGCGCCACCGCGATCCTGCCCAGCCACAGTGAACATCCCTGTGGCTGGGCAGGAGGCGAGTGTCACCCTCGGTCGGCCACCAGGTACTCGTACCGGTAGAGCAGGGTGGCGGTCTCGGCCCGGGTGATGTGCTGGTGCGGCTTGTAGGAGCCGTCACGGTAGCCCTGCGAGATGCCCTCGGACGCCATCCACGTGACGGCCTCGTAGTGGGTGTCGGTGGTGTCCACGTCCGTGAACTCGCTCTCCTCCGGGCCCTGGTGTGCCGGGTCCACGGCACGGTAGAGGAAGGAGGCGAACTCGCCGCGGGTCACGGATTGGCCGGGCCTGAACTGCCCGTCGGCATAGCCGAGGGTGATCTCCTCGCCGGCGGCCCAGCTGATCGGAGTGTAGAAGGTGGAGCCGGCGGGCACATCCGTGAACGTGGAGTCGCCCGGCTCGGCATCCGGAGCGAGGTGCCGCTGCAGGAAGGCCACGGACTCGCCGCGGCTGATGTCCCGGTACTTGCCGAAGGAGCCGTCGGCATAACCCTGGGTGATCCCCGCCAGCTGCAGCCACCGCACCGGTACGTAGTACGAGGAGTCCGGCTCGTTGTCGGTGAAGTCGGCCACCGTCTCCGTGATCACGCACTCGAAGGAGCCGGCCGAGTCCTCGGAGACGGCGCCCTGGTACTCGGGCCAGGCCGGGTACTGGCACATCGGCCGGGTCCGGTCCGTGCCCTCATTGGCGTCCTCGGCGGTCAGGGTGCCGGGTGCCGTTCCGTCCTCCACCCAGCCGGTGATCACGCCCAGCCCGTCCCACGTGGCGTTGAACGGACCGAAGCCATGGCCGAGCCCCGGGACCTTGTAGTACCGGGCGCTGTCCGCGAGCTCCTCGCCGAAGATCTCGGTCTGCTGCTCCCAGTAGGCGTCCGAGTTGTGCGGGCTGATGAAGTCGTCCGCCGTGCCGTGCGTCATGATCAGCTTGCCGCCGCGGTCGAAGAAGGGCTCCAGGCTCACATCGGAGACGTCCGTGATGGCCGCAAGCTCCTGGATCCGCTCCTCCCACTGCGTGGGGTCGAACTCCATGGCGTCGTAGTCCGGGTCCTGGGTGATCAGGTACTTCACGTTGGTGGCGCCGACGCTGTAGAGCAGGCCCTCGCTGCCGGACAGGGGATTGGACGGCTGCGGCTCGGCCCCGAAGTTCGAGGCCTGCCAGAGCGCGCCCTCCAGGATCGGCCAACGCCTGGCCTCGGTCTGGCCGGCGATCTCGACGCCGGGGACGTAGCTGGAGTGGACCGTGTCGATGGCCGCGAGCTGCTCCGGCGTCAGGCAGGCGTCCTCCTCGGGGGCACCCGCCTCACAGCCCAGCAGCTGCTCGACCGCGTCGATGGTGAGTACCTCGTTGCAGCCCGCCACGTTGGAGATGATGCCGTCCACGGCGCCATCGAGTTCCGCCGTGTCACACACCTCGTAGACGGTGTCCGTCAGCAGTTTCGTGTCCTCCGGGCTGAGCCAGGCCTCGCCGCCCTCGGCGTACATGGCCCGGCCGGCGTTCAGGGAGGACAGGTGAAGCATCATGACGTTGTAGGCCGGGTAGTTGGCCACCACGCCCTCGTAGTCGTCCGGGTACCGGGCTGCGGCGTCCAGGGCCTCGTGCCCACCCTGGGAGCCGCCGATGAAATAGGCGTACTCGGACTCCTGGCCGTAATACGTGCCCATGAGGATCTCGGAGACGTCATGGGCCTTCTTGATGGAGTACAGGCCGTAGTCCTTCAGCGATTCCTCGTTGAGGGCGAACTCGGCGTCGAATCCGGCCTCCGACTCATGGCCGCCGTCCGAGCCGAGGGTCGTGTAGCCCTGAGCCAGCGGGGTCTCGAGGTCCTGCGGCTGCAGGTTGTGGTGTCCGGTCCCGGTGACGAGGGTGCCGTTGAAGGCGCCTCCACCGAACTGCAGGGACTTCCCGTTCCAGCCGTCCGGGAGGTTCACCTGGAAGGTCACGCCGGGGGCTTCGGGATCGACCGGCAGGGTCTTGCCGATCACCTTGCAGTAGGACCCGTCCGTCTCGTCCGAGACGTGTTCGGCGGTGTTGACGACGGCGCCGGAGGTGGGCACTCCGATCTGTTCGGCGTCGATCTCCAGTCCGGCGAGGGTGGAGCAGTGCTCAGTGCCGCCCGATCCCACGTCTGTCGGGTCCAGTGGTCCAGTGGCCTGGGCTGGAGCCGAGAGGCTCACCGCCACCATGGATACCGCCGCCACGGTGCAGGCCAGTCGCCGCGCACCTTCCCTGAATCTGGACATGATGGTTCCTCCCCGAGTGATGGCTTCCGGCGGTGCCGTGCGGGAGGACCCGCGATTCGCCCGCCGTGGAACCCATCGAGAGCAGCGAGGATGGAGCACCAGGGCGAGGGGAGCACCGACGGACTGTGGCCATATCCTGGATCCAGGGCAATGAGTGTGTCAAGGATCACACCGCCAGGCGGAAGGTTGCCGCCGCGCCGGCCCTCAGGTCCGGCCCTTCGCCCGCCCCTTCGCCGGGATCATCACCGCGACGCCGGCCGCCACCAACGCTGCACCGGCACCACACAGCAGGGCCACCAGGAACCCGGTCTGGCTGGGTACCGGGATGCCGCCCACCTCCTGGGTCATGGCCCCGAGCAGGGCACCGATGACGGCGGCGGAGATGCTGGTGCCCAGCGAGCGCATCAGCGCGTTGAGCCCGTTCGCCGAGGCCTTCTCCGTGGCCGGCACGGCGCCCATGATCAGGGCGGGCATGGCGCCGTACGCGAAGCCGATGCCACAGCCGACCAGGGCCCCGGCGCCGCACAGCAGCACCAGCGTCCACAGGATCGTCGTGCCGTCGGCGGGCCCCGGGGTACGGCTGCCGAGGGTCGCGAGGATGAGGGCGGTGGCCCCGTAGCCCCCGGCGATGATCACGCCGGCCAGTGTGAGAGTGCGCTTCGGACCCCTGCGGTAACTGATCCGCGCACCGAGCCCGGAGACCGCCATCATGCCCAGCCCCATGGGTGCCATCCACAGGCCCATCTGGATCATCGTCTGGCCCAGCCCGTACCCGAGGTCCACGGGCAGCTGCATCACCTGCGGAACGATCAGGTTCATCGCGTACATGCTGAAGCCGAACAGCACCGAGGCGAGGTTCGTCAGCAAGACCACGGGCCGCAGCGTGGTGCGCAGGTCCACCAGCGGCCCCGGCCGGCGCCATTCGTAGGCGCCCCAGGCCACGAGCACGACGACGGCCACCCCCACGCTGCCCAACGTCAGGACGCTGCCCCACCCCCATTCGGCACCCTTGGAGATGCCCAGCAGCAGGGCCGTCAACCCGATGGCCAGGCCGATCGCACCGACCACGTCGAAGCCGGCGGGCTTGCTGACCGTGCCTGCCGGGCTGGGGCCGTCGGCAAGCACGGGACGGGCCGCCGGGCGGAGGGCCGGGACGATCAGGATGATGGCGACGGCCGTGGCCACGGCGATGGCCGCCGTCGCCCAGAAGAGCACGCGCCAACTGGCGAACTGGGCGATGGCCGCAGCCACCGGGATGCCGAGGGCGCCACCGATGCCCATGGAGGAACTCATCAGGGCGATCGCGGAGCCGGCCTTCTCGCTGGACAGTACGTCGTGGATCAGGGAGATGCCCAGCGGGATCATGCCGGTGCCCAGGCCCTGGAGGCCGCGGCCGAGGATCATGATCACCACGTCGGTGGCGAGGGCGCAGACGATGGAACCGAGGATGAAGGGGGTGACCGCCACCAGCATCATCCGCTTCTTGCCGTACAGGTCCGCCAGCCGGCCCATCACGGGCGTGCTCACGGCGCCCACGAGCAGGGTCACGGTGATCACCCAGGAGGCGGTGGCAACGTCCGTGCCGAAGATGACGGGCAGCTCACCCAGGATCGGCACTACGAGCGTCTGCGCCAGGGAGACCACGATGCCGGTGGCCGCGAGCACCGCGACGAGGAGCCGCGGGTTCACGGCCGGGTTCACGGCTGGGGCGGAAGCATCCGGGAGATGGGCGTCAGGAGCGTCCTGCGAGCGGCTGGCGGCGCTGGTCCGCGGATCTGAAGGTGGCACTCGTGAATGCTACAGAGCCGGCTGCGTCAGGACGTGGACCAGGTCGCCAGTTCGTTGCCGCCGGGATCGGTGAAGTGGAACCGCCGGCCGCCGGGGAACGCGTAGGGTTCCTGGGTGATCTGCCCTCCGGCCGAGCGCACCGCCTCCACGGTCGCGTCGAGATCGTCCGAGTAGAGGATGACCAGCGGCATCCCGGAACCGGCGACCGCGTGGGGGTTCAAGCCGCCGACCTCACCATCGCCCTCTGCCGCCTGGATGCCCGCGTAATCAGGGCCGTAGTCGTTGAAGGCCCAGCCGAAGGCCTCGCCGTAGAAGGCCTTGGCCCGCTCCAGGTCCGGGGCGGCGAGCTCGACGTAGTCGATGGTGTGGTGGGTGGGTGCCATCGGCCCATCGTAGGGACTCCGACGTGCCGTGCGCCACAATGGGGCCATGACAACGGTCGACCCTCGCCAGCCTGTGCCCTTCGAACTGCACATCCCCGCATCCGACCTCGAGGACCTGAATCGACGGTTGGCCAACACCCGGTTGCCCGACCAGGCGCCGGACGCTGCGTGGGCCCACGGGGCCGACGTCGACTGGTTGGCCGAGCTGGTCGGCTACTGGCGGGACGGGTTCGACTGGCGGGCCCAGGAGGCCGAGCTGAACTCCTTCCCGCAGTTCCGCAGCGAGGTGGGCGGGATCCCGCTGCACTTCCTCCACGTCCCCGGCCGGGGACCGGCGCCGATGCCCCTGCTGCTCAGCCACGGCTGGCCCGGCTCGGTGTTCGAGTTCCTCGACCTCATCCCGCGGCTCACCGATCCCGCCAGCTTCGGGGGAGACCCGGCCGATGCGTTCACCGTGGTGGCGCCCTCCCTGCCGGGCTACGGGCTGTCCTTCCGGCCCGGACAGCCCCGGCTCGACGTGCCGGAGATGGCCGATCTCTTCGCCGAACTGATGACGGACGTCCTCGGCTACCGCACGTTCGCCGCCCAGGGCGGGGACTGGGGCGCGCACATCGCCACCAGCCTCGCCGTCCGCCACCCGCAGCGACTCACGGGAATCCACCTGAACTTCCTGATCGGACTGCCCGGCGCCGCTCCCGCCGAGGGAGCCACGGAGGAGGAACGGCGCTACCTGGAACAGCAGGCTGAGTGGCGCCGGCGGGAGGGGGCCTACACCCAGATCCAGGGCACCAAGCCGCAGACTCTCGCGGCCGCCCTGATGGACAGCCCGGCCGGGTTGGCGGCGTGGATCGGGGAGAAGTTCCACGGTTGGACGGACCACGGCGGTGACGTGTTCGAAGCCGTGGACCGGGACCGGATGCTGGCGGACATCGCCCTGTACTGGTTCACGGGGGCCGTCGCCTCCTCGTTCTGGCCGTACCGCGCGCAGGTCCAGGGCATCGGGCCCTTCTCCGGCGGTGCCACCGTGGACGTGCCCACCGGCTATGCGGCCTTCCCCGCCGAGATCCGGGTGCCGCCGCGCAGCCTGGCCGCCCGGCACTTCACGGATATCCGCCGCTGGACGCAGATGGACCGTGGCGGGCATTTTGCCGCACTCGAGCAGCCCGAGGCCTTGGCGCAGGAGATCAAGGCGTTCTTCCGGGACCTCCGGTGACGGTGCTGAACCTTGCCCAGCGCCGCCGTGGTCCGGCCTAGCGGTTGACGTCGACGACGGTGCGCCCGCGCGTGCGTCCGGCCAGGATCCGCTCCGCGTAAGGGATGGTGTCCTCCAGGCCGATCGTCGTGGTCATCTCATCCAGTTTCTCCAAATCCAGCTCCGCAGCCAGCGCGTTCCAGGCCCGTTGCCGCAGTTCTCGCGGGGCATTGACAGAGTTCGCGCCGGTGAGCGTGACGCCGCGCAGGATGAAGGGCGCGACGGAGGTCGGGAGGTCCATTCCCTGGGCGAGGCCGCACGCCGAGACCGTGCCGCCGTACCGTGTCTGCGCGAGGACGTTGGCCAGGGTGGTGCTGCCGGCCACGTCGATGGCCCCCGCCCACCGCTCGGACTGCAAGGGCTTGCCCAGCTCGTCGGAGAGTTCGTGGCGGTCGATCAGGTCGGCGGCGCCGAGGCTGCGGAGGTAGTCGCCTTCCTCCTCGACGCGTCCGGTGGAGGCCACCACGCGGTAGTCCCTGCCGGCCAGCAGGGAGACCGCCACCGAGCCGACCCCGCCTGCGGCGCCGGTCACCAGCACGTCACCGGACTCCGTGGTCACCCCCGCGTCCTCCAGATGCAGCACGGAGATCATCGCGGTGAAACCTGCGGTGCCGATGGCCGCGGCGCGTTCCGGGCTCAGCGACTCGGGCAGCTTCACGAGGGCGTCCGGCCGGACCCGGGCTCGGGTGGCGAAGCCGCCGTGGAGGGACTCGCCGATGCCGTCCCCGTTGAGCACCACCGTGTCTCCGGCTGACCAGTCCGGGTCCTCGGAGCGGGTCACCGTCCCGACGATGTCAATCCCCGGGATGATCGGGAAGCTCTGCAGGATGCCCCGGCCGCCGCCGTCGATGGCCATGCCGTCCTTGTAGTTGTAGCTGGAGTAGAGCACGTCCAGCTCCACGGTGCCGGATTCGCCGACGCCGACCAGCAGCTGGTCCTCCATCACCTCTTTGACCTCTGCCTCGGCGCCTTTGGCTGCCACGATCACTGCGCGCATGCGTTCTCCTTCGTTCGATACCGGTTGCTCTTCCCCACTCACGGTACGGAGGAGCACCGCCGGACGCCATGGACCCGGGGCAGCTTTCCCGCCGATCCTGGCTATTCCCGGTGATCATGACCGGGAATAGTCAGGATCACCGGGAATCTTGCGAGGGGTAGGTCAACGACAGGGCTAAAGCCGCAGCGGTGGGTAGCAGGCATTCATCTTCCCCGGCCACCACCCAGGGCGACCTCGAGGAACTCGGCAGCCGTGCCGCCGTCGGGCAGCCGGCCCCGCCAGACGGCCTGGAGGATGCGATCGAGCCGTGGCCCGCGCGTGGGGATCTCGGTGAGCTGGCCGGAGCGCAGGTAGCCCTCCACGGCCAGACGGGACAGGACGGCGGGGCCGATGCCCTCCACGACGGCCTGGCAGATCGCCGAATTGCTGTTGAGCTCCACGAGCGGGGCGAAGCGGTGGTCGTCCACGAGGCGGTCGAGGAAGGCGCGGGTTCCTGACCCCTCCTCTCGCTCCACCAGGGCCGTGGTGGCCAGTTCGTCCGGGTCCAACGGCTCGGTGCGGCGGGCCCAGGGGTGTCCCGGTCCGGCGACGACGACCAGCTGGTCCGTGAACACCGTGACCGCGCGCAGGTCCGCCGGCAGGTCGGGGGTCTCCACGAAGCCGAGCGCCACTGTTCCGGCGGTCACCGCTTCGATGACGTGGGCCGAGTTCATCACCCGCAGCTGGGTCGCCACGCCCGGCCGCCGTGCCCGGAACGCGCCGATCCAGCCGGGGAGCAGGTGTTCGGCGATGGTCATGCTCGCCCCGATCGCCAACTCCTCCTGCCCCCGGTGCGCCAGGGCGTCAGCCCCCGCGGACAGCCGGTCCACGCTATCCAGCACCTCGCGCGCCCACTCCACCGTCAGCACGCCCTCCTGGGTCAACGTCGAGCCGCGGGTGGACCGGCGCAGCAGCGTGTAGCCCAGCCGCCGCTCGAGCGTCCTCAGGGAACGGGAGGCATTGGACTGTGCGATCCCCGCCGCCCGCGCCGAGGAACTCAGGCTCCCGTGATCGGCGACGCCCACCAGCAGTCGCAGCATGGTCAGGTTCAGCCACGAGTCGATGTGCGGGGCGTGGGACGGAGGATGTGACGGGGCATGCTGTTGGGCATGCTGCGGACCAGGCAAGTGGCTCTGTTGAGGGTCATCCTCTGCTGCGGTGGGCATATCAGTATCATATGGCCGTGTTGGTCAGGCGGGGGCTACTGCAGGTCCGCCGGTGCTGGAATCGTCAAAGGATGCCCTTTCCTGACAGCACCGGAACCCGCCCCGCAGCGCCCATGCCGACTCCCGAGGTCAGCAACGAGCGTGGACCAACCCCCGCGGCGCGGCAGAAGGCACGGCGGGGCTTCCGCCGGTTCCCGACGCCGGCCCTGCCCGGCCTCGCCGTCTGCTTCGCCGGGGCGGGGCTCGCCTGGGGGTTGGCGCAACTGCTGCCAGGCATCAGCCCCCTGCTCGTGGCGATCCTGGCCGGAGCCCTGTGGCGAAACCTGGCCCCGGTGCCGGCGGTGCTGGCTCCGGGCGTGGCGATCTCGGCCAAAAAGCTGCTGCGAACGGGGATCGTGCTGCTCGGGCTGCAGGTGTCTCTGACCTCGGTCCTGGACCTGGGCTTCGGCGTGCTGGCCGTGGTGGTGGCGTCCGTGGCCGTGACGTTCTTCGGGACACTGTGGATCGGCGCCCGCCTGGGGATCTCGCCGGCCCAGCGGTTGCTGATCGCCTCCGGGTTCTCCATCTGTGGCGCGGCAGCGGTGGCCGGCATGGACGGGGTGGCCAAGGCCAAGGAGGAGGAGGTCGCCACCGCCATCGCCCTCGTGGTGCTGTTCGGCACCATCATGATCCCGCTGGTGCCGTTCCTCGGCGGACTGCTGGGCCTGCCGGAGGGAACGCTCGGGATCTGGATCGGGGCCTCCACTCATGAGGTCGCGCAGGTGGTGGCCGCCGGTGGGGCGGTGGGCGGTGGCACGCTCGCCATCGCCGTGACCGTGAAGCTGGCCCGCGTGCTGATGCTGGCGCCGATGGCGGCCGGGGTGTCGATCCACCAACGGCGGCAGCAGCGCCGGGCGGTCACGGCTGGTGAGGCCGAAGCGACGAGCCGGGCCGTCAAGCGTCCGCCGATCGTGCCGCTCTTCGTCCTCGGCTTCGTGGCGGCCATGCTCCTGCGGACCACGGGCGTGCTGCCCGAGCCGGTCCTGGGCGTGGGCCAGGTCCTGCAGACACTGCTGCTCTCGGCGGCGATGTTCGCCCTGGGCCTCGGGGTGCACCTGAAGAGCCTGATGCGGGTCGGCTATCGGCCGGTGCAGCTCGGGTTGCTCTCCACGGTGGTCATCCTCGGGATCTCGCTGGGCGGGATCGCCGCGCTGGGGCTGTAGCGGCCGACGTCGGGCCCCGGTGGCTCAGTAGTTCTGCGGCGGATCTGACGCGGGGAACGAGGCCCGTCCCCAGTCGTCCGCGCGGGCGTCATCGTGCTCATGCCGGGCCTGGGCCTTCGTGGCCTCCGCCATGAGCTGGTCGGCCACCTCCGCGTGGGTGCTGGTGGCCTCGGCGGTGGCGGTGGACGGGGTGGTGCTGGTCCCGGGGCCAGCCTTCGGGTCGCTCATGACGTCTCCTTTCGACTGCTTCCATCATCGGTCTCCCGGCGCCGCGGCGCACGGGTTCATCTCCGCCCGGTCAATTGGTTGAGGATGCGCATCGTTGAACTATCCCGCCTTCAGGGGAGACCCGGGCTGGCGGCCGCGCAACTCTGCTCCCTTGGGGCTGACGAATATCAAGCGACATGATATTCTCGTCACACATTCCACCCGTGATGCACCTCACTTACTTGGGAGATCGCCATGAAGTACAGCCGTCTCGGCACTGCAGCCCTCGCTGGTCTGACCGTGCTGGCCCTCGCCTCCTGTTCCTCGTCGGACGCCGGCGTCGAATCCTCCGGCGAGGATTCCGCGTCCACCGCCGCCGGTGGGGTCAACACCGAGGCCCCGGCGTACGACCTGCTGCCGGAGGACATCAAGTCCGCCGGGGGCATCACCATCGCCGGTGACACCCACCCGCCGTACCGCACCCTGCAGGAGGGCGGCGAGATCACCGGCATCGACCCGGACATCCAGGAGGCCCTCTCCGAGCAGCTGGGCGTTCCGTTCACCATCCAGACCTCATCGGGACTGGATGCCATGCTGACCGGCATGCTGTCCGGCCGCTACGACGCCTTCAACGGGCCGGTCCGCACCACCGCCGAGCGGGAGGAGGACTTCGACGCCGTGGTCTGGATGACCACCCGGACCTCCTACCTCTACCTCAGCGAACGCCAGGACGAGCTGGGCGAGTCGGAGGACCTCTGCGGCGCCCGGGTCGCCGGCGTCACGGGCTCGGTCACCGAGAGCCAGTTGGAGCGCTACACCGAGTGGTGCGAGGGTGAGGGCCTCGAAGCCCCGGAGTTCATCGGCCTGGAGGACACCAACTCCACCATCCTGGCCGTCCAGTCGGACCGCGCGGACTACGCGGGCACCACCCAGACTGCGGCCCTCGACATCCAGAGCCAGGACGAGGGCACCTTCGACTTCCTCGTGCAGACGGACGAGCAGGGCGCCGGCGTGGACCAGCTCGCCATGTTCCTCCCCAAGGACAACGAGCTCGCGCCGGCCATGCTGGCCGCTTTCGAGGGCATCTTCGAGAACGGTGAGTATGACCGGATCATGTCCGAGTGGGAGCTGGACGACGTCACGGTGGAGGCTCCGACCCTGAACCCCATGACCGAGCAAAAGTCCGAGCAAGAGTCCGAGCAAGAGTCCGAGCAAGAGTCCGGCGAATGACCCTATCGGAGACCCCTATGTCCCCCTCCGCACCATCCACAGCCTCCACACCGTCCGCCCCCGCCGTGCGCACCGACGCCGTGGACGTGGCCCAGGCCCGCCCCCGGGTCAGGCCGCTGCGCGTCCTGGGCACCGTGGTGCTGGTCCTCGTGGCCGTGGGCATCGGATCCTTTCTCGTCACCAACGAGCGGTTCGAATGGCCCATCGTCGCGGAGTACCTCTTCAACCCCAGCGTGCTCCTCGGCCTGGTGACCAGTGTCCTGCTGATGGTGGTGGCCATGGTGCTCGGCACAGCGTTGGGCACCGTCCTGGCCGCCGGCCAGCTCAGCGACTACTGGCCCGTGCGCGTGGCCTGCATGGCCTTCGTGGGCTTCTTCCGCGGGGTCCCGCCCCTGGTCCAGCTGATCTTCTGGTTCAACCTCGCCTACCTGCTCCCTCGGATCTCCGTGGGGGTGCCGTTCGGGCCCGAGTTCTTCAGCTGGTCCACGAACGACATCATCACGCCGTTGACGGCGGCCATCATCGGCCTGTCCCTGCACGAGGCCGCCTACATGGCGGAGATCATCCGGGCGGGCATCCTCTCGGTGGACCAGGGCCAGCATGACGCCTCGGCGGCCATGGGCTTCAGCAGGTGGCACTCCTTCACCCGGATCGTGCTGCCGCAGGCCATGCGGGTCATCATCCCGCCGACCGGCTCCCAGGTCATCGCCACCCTCAAGGGCACCTCGCTGGTCAGCGTCATCGCCATGGGGGACCTGCTGCACGCCGTGCAAGTCATCTACAACCGCACCTATGACGTGGTGCCCATGCTGATCGTGGCCGTGATCTGGTATCTCGTGGCCGTGACCATCCTGACCTTCTTCCAACGCAAGGTCGAGGACTACTACAGCCGCGGGGCCACGCGTACGGCGCCCAAGGCCACCGCAACCCCCGTGCCCGACGCCGGCCGGCCCGGTGCCGCTGCGGAGATCCGGAACCAGGAGAACCAGTGATGAACGAGACCCAGACCGCCTCCACGCCCGGGGCTGCGCGAACAGCGGGCGCAACGGGCACAGCGGCCGCGGCGGGAGGCCGGAAGGCCGGGCCCGTCCTCGAGGTCGTCAGCCTGCGCAAGCACTTCGGGGACCTCGTGGCCCTGGACGGCATCGACCTGACCGTCAACGAGGGCGAGGTGGTGGCCATCCTCGGGCCCTCGGGCTCCGGCAAGTCCACCCTGGTGCGGTGCCTCGACCAGCTTGAGACGATCGATGGCGGAGCCATGTACCTGGACGGAGAACTGCTCGGCTTCGAACAGGGCCGCAGTCTGCGTCCGCTGACCGATGCCGGGGTCCGCGCCCAGCGCCGCCGGATGAGCATGGTGTTCCAGCAGTTCAACCTGTTCCCGCACTGGACCGTGCTGCGCAATGTCACCGAGGCCCCCATCGCGGTCCACGGGGTCCCGTCAGCCCAGGCCAAGGCCGCGGCGCGGGACCTGCTGGCCAAGGTGGGCCTCTCGGACAAGGAGGACGCGTACCCGCGGCAGCTCTCGGGCGGCCAGCAGCAGCGCGTGGCCATCGCCCGGGCGGTGGCCGTGGAGCCGCGGGTGCTGCTGTTCGACGAGCCGACCAGCGCCCTGGACCCGGAGCTCATCGACGAGGTGCTGCAGACCATGAAGGCCCTGGCCGCCACCGGCCGGACCATGGTTGTGGTCACCCACGAGATGGAGTTCGCCCGCGAGGTCGCGGACCGCTGCGTGTTCATGGCCGAGGGCCGGGTCATCGAGGATCGCCCCGCGGACGAGTTCTTCCGCGCCCCGAAGACGGACCGACTGCGCTCCTTCCTGGCCCGCTCGATGCGGGCCAACGACGAGCGGCAGGGATGACGACGGGCATGGCACTGACCACCACCATCATGGCCACCGGGGACCTCGTCCTGGAACGGGAGGACGCCACCTCGCTCCTCGCCGCCGTCGCCCCGGTCCTGGCGGAGGCCGATGTGGTCATCGGCCAACTCGAGGTGCCGCACACCGAGGCCACCGCCACGATGTCCTCGGACGTGCCCGCCCTGCCGGCGCCGCCGTCCGCGCTGGACGCGGTGGCCGGTGCGGGCTTCGACGTCCTCACCCTGGCCGGTAACCACGTCTACGACTTCGGTGGCGAGGGGATCGAGGACACCCGGCGGCACTGCCGTGACCGGGGCATGGTGACCACCGGCGCCGGCGGTGACCTGGAGGAGGCCTGGCAACCGGCCGTCGTCGGGCACCAGGACCGTCGGATCGCGGTGCTCAGCGTGAATTGCGTGGGCCCCCGGGAGTCCTGGGCCGGGAGCGGCAAGGCCGGTTGCGCCTGGATCGAGGTCGTCACGCACTATGAGCCGCGGGGTGCCAATCCCGGCGGCCCGCCGCGGACCTACACGTTCGCCGAACCCCGGTCCCTGGCGGCCTTCTCCGACCGGGTGGCCGCCCAGGTCGGCGAGGGGACAGACGTGATTGTCGCCCTGCACCAGGGGCTGGTCCACCAACCCGTGGACATCGCGCAGTACCAGTACGAGATCGCCCATGCCGCGATCGACGCCGGGGCGGTGGCCGTGATCGCCCACCACGCCCACATCCTCAAAGGGATCGAGGCCTACCGGGGCCGGCCCATCTTCCACGGGCTGGGCAATCTTGCCACGGTGACGCACGCCTTGGGCGGCCAGCCCGGAGACTCGCCCGAGCGGATGGCCTGGGCCCGGGAGCGGACCCGGCTATTCGGGTTCGAGCCGGATCCGGGCATGCCCGAGTACCCCTTCCACCCGGAGAGCCGGAACACGGCGATCGCCGTCATCACCCTGGAGGCGGAGGGCCGGGTCGGCGCGGAGGTCGTCCCCTGCTGGATCGACGACGACGCCCGGCCGGTCCCGGTGACTCGCACAGGCGGTGGCGAGGCCGTGGGCGGCTATCTGCAACAGATCACCCGCGAAGCCGGCCTGGACACCGTCCTGGCCTGGAGCGGAGACCGACTGACCGTACAACTGGAGGACCATCCCCGATGAACACCGTGACCGCACCGCTCAAGGGCAAGACCGTCATCGACCTGACCACCGCCCTGGCAGGGCCCTACGCGACCCTGCTGCTGGCCGGCCTCGGCGCCCGCGTGATCAAGGTGGAGAACCCCGCCCGGGGTGGGGACTCCTCCCGTAACAACTCTCCCTATGTCACCGAGGACGGACTGAGCCTGCGCCGGACCTCGGATGATGACATGTCCGTCTCGATGATGCTGCGCGGCCGGGGCAAGGAGTCGATCACCCTGAACCTGAAACACCCCGAGAGCCGTCAGGTGCTCTTCGACCTCATCGGCGAGGCGGACATCCTGGTGGAGAACTACAGTGCCGGGGTGACCAAGCGTCTCGGGATCGACTACGCCTCCGTGCGGCACTTGAACGAGAAGCTGGTCTACACGTCGATCAGCGGCTTCGGTGCCGGCCCGGGCAACGGGGACCGCAAGGCCATGGACACGATCGTCCAGGCCCTCAGCGGCGTCATGATGACCGCCGGAGAACCGGGCCAGCCCCCGGTGCGCTTCGGGCTGCCGATCGGGGACCTGTCCGCGCCGCTCTTCGCGGTGATCGGCACCCTGGCTGCCGCGCTGCAGGCCGAGCAAACCGGCGAGGGCCAGCACGTGGACGTCTCGATGCTGGGGGCGCTGACCTCCATGGTGGCTTGCGAGCCCTTCGACGCCCTGGAATCGGTGGGCTTCCCGCTGCGGACCGGGGCCTATGTTCCCCGGCTGGCCCCGTTCGGGACGTTCCGTGCCGAAGACGGCTATTTCGCCATTTGCGCACCCACGGACCAGTTCGCCTCCGGGGTGCTCCGCGCCATCGACCGTCCGGACCTGTTGGACGTCGAGGACTTCGCCACCCGGGACGCCCGCGTGGCCAACGCGGACCGCTTGCACGGACTGATCGCCGGCTGGGCAGCCGAGAAGCCGCTGGACGAGGTGCTGCAGGCCCTGACCCGTGAGGGTGCACCGGCCGCCCCGGTGCGCTCGACCGCCGAGGCCGTCCGGGACCCGCAGGTGGTCCAGCGCGGCGAAGTGGTCCCGCTCGTCCACCCGAAGTTCGGGCACTTCGAGGGGCTCTACGGCTCCGGGCTGCCCGTGGTCTTCTCCGCCAGTCAGACCACTCTGGACGTGCCGGCACCCCACTTGGGCGAGCACACCGACGCGGTCTTGGGCGCCATCGGCTACGACGCCGGCCGGATCGAGGGTCTGCGCGCCGCGGGAGTGCTGTGAGCGCCAGCGCGACGGCGGCGGTACCTGGGACAGCGTCACCTGCCGGCGCGGGGCTCGGGCCGGAGCCGAGGGTCGGCGTGGTCGGCGCGGATCTACCGCGGCAGATCGTCCTGGCCTGTGGGGCCGTGCCGGTGCGGATCCTCGGCTCATGGACCGGCGCGGTCTCCCAGGAGGCCACCGAGCTGCTCGGGGCCACCGATGCCGTGGCGGCCCGGATCCTCGACGAGATCCTCGCCGGCGCCCATGACGAGCTGGCCGGACTGGTGGTCTGCAACGACTCGATGGCGGACCTGCGCGTCTACTACGTCCTGCGCATTCTGGCCGAGCGCGGCCGGGTGCCATTCCCGGTCCACTTCCTGGATGCACCCCGCGGCGGCGGCGACCACCGGCGGCGCTTCGTGTCCCACCAGTACGAGAGGTTAGCGGCCTTCACCTCCGGGGTCACCGGCCACCAGGCCGACGCGACGTCGTTGGCCGATGCCGCGGCGCGCGAAGCGGCCCTGGGCGAGGTGCTCGAGGCGCTGCGGGGCCGGCGTCGGGATCATGCCCTCTCCGGGACCACGGCGTTGGCCGCCTATCGGGCTGCGGCCCAGCTGTCTCCGGAGGACGCTCTGGAGCGGATCGCGGACCTGGTCCGGAGTGCCGCCGAGCCGGTGGAGCGGGACGAGTCCGCCGAGCCAGCCTGCGCGGGAATGCCGGTGTACCTGACCGGCAGCTCGCATCCGGACGCCACCGTATACGCGGAGCTCGAGGCGGTCGGGGCCGTCGTGGTGGGCGAGGACCACGATGCCGGTGATGCCGCCTGGATCGGTGACGCCGTCACCGCCGCCACCATCGAGGAGGCCTGCGATCTCCTGGCCGAGCGGCACGCAGCCCGGCCCCCGGCCGCGGCCCGGTCCCTGTCCACCGAACGGACCAGCCACCTAGTCACGGAGTCGGAACGCTGCGGTGCCGCAGGGGTGGTGGCGCTGGTGCGAGACCTGGACGACGGCCCAGTCTGGGACCTGGCGGACCACCGCCCAGCCCTGGCCGGCCGCAACCTCTGGCTGGTCGAGCAACTCCGGGTGGGCGCGGACGGCGTCCAGAACGCCACCGCCGGGATCATCCGCACTCTGAGCGAATCCGTGAACAGGAAGGACGTGCCGTGACCCAGCCGCGAACGCCGGCCCAGCCGCGAACACCACAGGTCCCCGCGGGGCAGCGGCTCCGCTCGGCCGTGGCCGCCACCCGCCACCAGAAGGAGTGGTTTCAGACGGTGCGCCGCCTCGCGGCCGCCGGTGAGCCGATCGCGCTCGTCAACGCCGACGCCCCGCACGAGGTCTTCCGCGCCCTGGACATCCCCTACGTGGTCACGCAGTGGTGGTCCTCGATCATCGCGGCGAAGCAGGCCGGACCGGCTTCCATGGAGCGGCTGGCCGCGGGCGGGCTGCCGGACTTCAGCCTGCAGTACGACGCCATGCCACTAGGGGAGCAGGACCTGCCGGACGAGGACCGGCCGTGGGGTGGGTTGCCGGCCCCTCGCTTCGCGGTGGCCGAACGCAGTGGGGACGTCACGGCCAAGATCTTCGAGCAGTGGGGCAATCGCCCGGGCACCGAGACCTTCCTGCTGTCCCGCACCGGGGCGGATCCGGTGCCGGACCGGTGGTGGGAGCTGGTGCCGCATCAGTGGGAGCAGGCCTTCGGCACGGAGCGGCTGGACCTGCTCCAGGGCGAGATCCAGGACCTGATCGCCTGGCTCGAGGAGCGGACCGGGCGGACCCTGGACCACGATCGCCTGGCGGAGATCATGGCCCTGGGCAACGAGCAGGCCGAGTGGAACCGGCGCACCCGGAATCTGATCGCCACCACCCGGCCCACCCCGGTGCTCGTCAATGACACCATGCCCGCCGTGATGGCGCCGCAGTGGCAGCGCGGCACCCAGTGGGCGGTGGATGCAGCGCGGAGTCTCTACGAGGAGACTGCCGAGCGCGTGGACCAGGGGGTAGCCGTGTGCCCGGGGGAGCGGAAGCGGCTGATGTGGGTTGGCCGGGGGCTGTGGTCAGACCTCGGCCTGTACACCCGGTTCCAGGAGGAATTCGGGGCGGTGTTCGTGTGGTCCATGTACCTGGCGATCGCCGCGGACGGATACCTTCGGTACGGCGATGACCCCGTGCGCGCACTGGCCGCCAGATTCGTGGGCATCACCGACCAGCTCTACGTCCCGCCGTGGTCTTCCCAGTGGTACGTCAAGGAGGCCCTGACACACGGGGTGGACGGAGTAGTGCACCTGGTGGCTGACGACACTCCGGGCAGCGGATTCATCACCGAGGCACTGGAAGCCGAGGGGATTCCTGTGCTGGAGATCCGGGCCAACAACGCGGACCAGCGGTCGAGCTCGGCCGCCCGGATCCCCGAGCGGATAGCCGAGTTCATCCGGCACCGTGTCTGAACCGGATGAACCCGGCGCGGACGAGGGCTCGGGACCGGCCGGACCGTTCCGGCAGCGGAACTTCTCGCTGTACTTCATCGGCCAGGTCATCTCCAACACGGGAGTCTGGTTCCAGAACCTGGCGCTGCAGCTGGTCGTCCTCAACGCCACGGGCAGTGCCCAGGCCCTGAGCGGCATCACGATCGCGCAGTTCCTGCCCATCTTCGTGCTGGGGCTGGCCGCTGGCCGGCTGGTGGACCGGGTGGCCGCGCGGACCGTGCTGCTGGTGACCTCGCTGCTCTCTGCCGTGGTCACCGCCGCCCTGGCGCTGGTGGTGACCGAGGACCCGAACTTATGGCTGGTCTACGGGCTGGTCGGCGTGCTCGGATCCGTCCAGGCCTTCGAACGCGTCGCGGCGCAGGCGATCATCTTCGAACTCGTGGGCCCGGGGAGCCTGTCCAGTGCTGCCTCGATCAGCACGATCGCCCTGGCGGCCGCCCGCTCCGTCGGGCCGGCGCTCGCGGGCCTGGCCTTCCAGGGACTCGGCGCGGCCCTGTGCATCCTCATCAACTCCGGCGCGTACCTGGTGGTCTTCTGCTCCCGGTGGATGATCCGCCCGGCGGAGCTGCACCAGCGGGAGCAGCACGACGGCGGCGCCCGCCCGCGCGGCCGGGTCCCGTTCCGGCGCGGCAGGGACGTGAACACCCTGCTGGTGGTGAACGTGGTGGTGTCCCTGCTGGCCATGAACTTCGGGCTGGTGCTGACCTCCACAGTGGACCTGAGTTACGGCGGGGACGCCAGTGCTGTTGGCGCAGTGCACACGCTCAATGCCGTGGGTGCCGTGCTGGGAGGGATCCTGGCGGCCCGGCAACGCAAGGTCTCCGTCCGGGCGATGGTTCCGGCGACAGCGGTGTTCGGGGTGGTGCTGGCCCTGAACGCGGCAGCCCCCACCCTGGGGCTCTTTCTGTGCGCCGCCCCGCTGCTGGGGCTGGGCGTGGGCTATTACCAGGGGATCGTCAACGCCGCGGCGCAGGAGTCCGTGGACCCCCGGTTCATCGGGCGCATGATGTCCTGGATGACCCTCGGCAGCTATGGGATGGTGCCGTTCGGCGCAGTGTTCATGGGCTGGTTGATCGATGCCAGTTCCGGGCGGGTGTCCCTGGCGGTGGCCGCCGCGAGCGCACTGGCCTGCACGGTGCTGGTGCTGGTCCGGACGGCACCCTCGGAACGCGGCTAGTCCGCGGGTCCGGCCTGGGCCTCCCGGCCGGCGGAACGCAGGCGGTTCGCGGCCAGACGTGAGGGGACATGCCGGGGACGGCTGGTGATCTGCCGGCGGGAGATGGCATCCGCCTCGGCCTCGTCATCCCCGAAGTATCCACCGGCGAGCTCGCGGGCCGCGTGGTCCAGGACGTCGACGATCGAGTTGCCGAGGTCCTCGCCCATGGCAGCGGTGAGCCGGCGCTCGTGGCGTTGCAGCTCCTGCCCACAGCGTTGCACCAGGTCCCAGCCTCTCTCGGTCAGCCTGACCAGGCGCACCCGCCTGTTCGTTGGGTGGTTGCCGCGTTCCACGAGGCCGAGGTCGATCAACTCGTTCGCCACGAGGTGGGCGGCTTGCGCGCTGACGAAGGTGCGCCGTCCCAGCTGGGCGTTGGAGAGGGGCAAGCCCTCGCCCAGGACCTGGAGGATCAGGAACTGTGACAGCGTGACCCCGTGAGCCAGGGCCAGGTTCTCGGTGAACCGGTCCAGGGCCCGGCTCAGCCGGTAGGCCGTGTAGTTCAGCCGCTCGGTGGCCGGGGCGCCCCGCGGGTCTCGTTCAATCTCAGTCACCCTCATGAGGATATCAAGTCGCTTGCGATTCCTGATGATCCGCCCGATGAGCCATGCTACGCAGGCCGCGGCCGGCGCCGGGCGTCGGTGTCCTGTGCGGCATCAGCTGCGGTTCTGCACCGGCAGGCGGTCCCGGTGGTAGGTGATGTCCGTGTAGCCGTGCGGGACGGGCTTGCCGTCCGGGCCGAGGGAGACGAAGACGATCTTCTCGATGGTGAGGATGACCTGGCGGGTGATCATGTTGCGGACCTCGGCGCGCATGGTCAGGGAGGTGCGGCCGAAGTGCGTGGCCTTCAGGCCCATCTCGATCATGTCCCCCTGCTCGGCCGAGGAGACGAAGTTGATCTCGGAGATCAGCTTCGTCACGCTGCGGTGGTTGCCGAGCTGGATGATGGCGTAGATCGCGGCCTGCTCGTCGATCCAGCGCAGGAGCGAGCCGCCGAAGAGGGTGCCGTTGGCGTTGAGGTCCTCGGGCTTGACCCACTTGCGGGTGTGGAAGCTGACACCGTCCGTGGCCGGGTCGATCGGGCCGTCCAGGCCGATCGTGGGCAGGGCGGCGGTGCGGTCGGTCGGTTCTTCGCTCATGCTCCGAGCGTAGCCCGAGCGCATTGATCGCGTCGGAAGAAGGGTCTCGACATACCTATCGTCATAGGTATATTGTCTGGAGTGAACCTCGTGTGGTGCGGATCACCCCCGTCCGCGCGGTCGCCCCGGCAGTAACCCCAGAAAGGACCGTTTCGATGACCGAAACCGTTGCAAACACCAAGTCCCTGCAGGACGTGCTGGACGCGTCCGGCAACGTGGTTGACCACCTGCGCAATTCCCAGATCGGCGCCTACATCTATCCCGTCGTAGCCCCGGAGTTCTCCAACTGGCGCTCGGAGCAGCGCGCCTGGCGTGAGTCCGCCGTGCTGTTCGATCAGTCGCACCACATGGACAACCTGATCCTGCGCGGCCCGGACGCCATCAAGCTGATCTCGGACACCGCCATCAACTCCGTGGCCAAGTTCCCCGTGAACAAGGCCAAGCAGTACGTGCCCACCACCCCGGCCGGCCACGTCATCGGTGACGGCATCCTGTTCCGCCAGGAAGAGGAGGAGTACGTGTACGTGGGCCGCGCCCCCGTCACCAACTGGATGCTCTTCCAGGCCCAGCGCGGTGACTACAAGAACCTCGAGATCGTCGAGGATCGCCGCTCCCCGTCCCGCCCCATGGGCAAGCCGGTGCACCGCGAGTACTACCGCTTCCAGATCCAGGGCCCGCGTGCCTGGGAGATCATCGAGAAGCTGCACGGCGGCTCGCTGGAGCAGCTGGGCTTCTTCAACATGTCCTGGATGAACATCGACGGCACTCAGGTCCGGACCCTGCGCCACGGCATGTCCGGCGCTCCGGGCCTGGAGATCTGGGGCCCCTACGCCGACTACGACCGCATCCGCGACGTCATCCTGGAGGCAGGTGCCGAGTTCGGCATGCTCGCGGTCGGTTCGCGTGCGTACCCCTCCAACACCCTGGAGTCCGGCTGGATCCCGTCTCCGCTGCCGGCGATCTACACCGGCGACGGCATGATGGCCGAATACCGCCAGTGGCTGGGCGCCGATTCCTACGAGGCCAACAACGCCGTGGCCGGTTCCTACGTCTCCGACAACATCGAGGACTACTACCTCAACCCGTGGGAGCTGGGCTACGGCAACTTCGTGAAGTTCGACCACGACTTCATCGGCCGCGAGGCCCTCGAGGAGATCGACCCGGCCGCCCAGCGCAAGAAGGTCACCCTGGCCTGGGATCCGGAGGACATCAAGCGCATCCAGTCCTCGCTGTATGACACGGAGGGCACCCCCTTCAAGTACTTCGACCTGCCGCTGGCCAACTACGGCTCCTCGAACTACGACGCCGTGGTGGACGCTGACGGCAACGTGGTCGGCGTGTCCATGTTCACCGGCTACTCCGCCAACGAGAAGCGCGCCCTCTCCTTGGCCACCATCAACGCGGACGTCCCCGAGGGCGCCGAGTTGAAGGTCATCTGGGGCGAGCCGGACGGCGGCACCAAGAAGACCACCGTCGAACCGCACGTCCAGACCGAGGTCTCCGCCACGGTCTCCCCGGTTCCGTTCTCCGCCGTGGCCCGCGAGTCCTACCAGGGCGGCTGGCGCACCGGCTACCAGGGCTGATGCTCCCAGCCTGAACGGCCATATCCCCGCTCTGCGGGCGGTCCCCACCGGTGGGGACCGCCCGCAGAGCCCTCAGAACAACGGCGGCGTCCCACCTCTCACAGGTGGGACGCCGCCGTTTTTGGCGTGCCTGACGGCCGGCGGACCGTGGTGCGGACCGCCGCGGCAGTCGCCGGTTCTCACTGCCGGCCACCGGTCCCAGCGCGAAGGTGAGCTTCCGGACACGGCACGGCAACACCGCTGACAAAACCGACACGGCGACGAAACGACTGCCTCGATTCTGCGAAACCTGGGATTTCTAGGGTGAATCGCATGGATACGACCATGGATGGCAGCGTGTATACACCGGTGGATACCCCGTTTCGTGGGGTGACCTCGGGTTCCAATGTCTACCTTCACCTCCGGGAGGACATCCGATCCGGCCTGATCGCCCCGTGGGAGAAGCTGACGGAGAACGGTCTGAGCCAACGCTTCGGTGTCTCCAGGACACCCGTCCGTGAGGCCGTGACCCGACTGACGGCCGAACAGGTCCTCGAGCGGCGGAGTGACGGCCTGTCCCTCTCCATGCCGGACCTCAGGACCGTTGAAGGGCTCTACGAACTACGCATGACCCTGGAGATGCGCGGACTCTCGCGCAGCATCGAGGGACTGACGGGTAACCGGGACACCACCGAACTGCTGTCCCTGCGTGAAGAATGGTCCGCATTGCGGGCCGGCCACCATCCCGATGCCGTCCGGCTGGCCGCGCTCGACGAGAGATTCCACCTGACGTTGTTGCGCAACGCGGGAGAACCCGTCCTGGCCGAGTCACTGCAGACGGTCTGCGACAGGATCCGCGGCATTCGCGTCTTCGGCTACCTCACGGCAGAACGCACGGACGAGGCCGCACAGCAGCACCTCCGCATCCTGGACTCCGTGCTGGACGGGGTCCATGCCGGGGCCATGCAGGAACTGCGTGCCCACATCGAACAGTCTCGCCAGGCCGCCGTGAAGCGAGCCGCCGAGACGTTCGCCGCCTTCCAACTCGCCCGCGACTACCAGTCCGCGGGTGCCGGCCGGCTGCCTCCGGTCCGCTGACGATTCCCCTCCACCCCCTCAGATAGGACAACCACCGTGCTCCATCACCGCCTCCTCGCCGCCACCGGAATCACCGCGATTGCGGCCCTGACCCTGACCGCATGCACCGGCGAGCCGACCTCAGACGCCGCTGCCGCAGAGGACGGTTCCACCGTGGTCACCGTGGCCACGCAGCGCCAGCCGCACCTCTACGCCGCTTATCTCTATGAGGAATTCGGAGACGCGGAGGGCATCACCTTCGAGGTGGTGCCCATGGCCAACTCCACGGACGAACTCAATGCCCTGGCCACGGGGGACGTCGACTTCGCCCTCATGGGTGTCCCCACCGTGATTTCGGGGGTGTCCCAGGGGCAGGATGTCACGCTGGTGGCCAGCGGTGCCGATGGCGGCAGCGGACTGATCGGCGTTGCCGGGATGGCCTCGGTGGAGGACCTGAAGGGGGCGAGGATCGCCCACGTCCCCGGGTCCTCGCAGGAGATCGCCTTGCGGCTGACACTGGAAGCGGCCGGGATCGATCCCGACTCGGAGGTCGAACTGGTCTCCCTGGGCTACGCGGACATGTCCGACGCCCTCGCCCGCGGCGATATCGATGCCTACGCCGGAGCTGAGGTGAACGCCTCGATCTCTCTGCTGGACGGTGCCGCCCGGGTCGCATCCATCTACGAGACCGAGATCGGGATGGTCAACATTGGCTTGGCCGCGTCCGGGTCCCTGGTGGACGAGGATCCGGAACTGGTGCAGACAGTGGTGGACATCCATGCGCAGGCCACCGAGGCGCTCCGGGAGGACGAGGACGCCTGGATCGCCGGCGTGCAGGAGCAGTTCTCCTTCGACCAGGCCGTCCTCGAGCAGGCCGCACAGAACATCTGGCTGCGCTCTGACCTCAGCACCGACTACGTCAGCCAGGTCGAAGCTCTCGGGGAGCAGATGGTCTCCCTGGGGGCCATCGACGAAGCCCCGGCCATCGATGACGTGCTGACCACGGAGTTCGTCTCCGGCGAGTAGCCGGCACCGGCACGCCTGGCCAACAACAACTCTCGACCGACCCCTAGGGAGAACAGACATGACGACAGACGTGGCCACCACGCCCAGACCCGGCACTCAGGACCCGGCCCCGCCGACCGAACTCGGCGCGCAGGTCAGCAGCCTGCCCGGGCGGCGGCCCGGAGCGAGGCGCGCCAGGCGGCGTCCCGGCCTGCTGCTCTCCTGGCCGGTGCCCCTGGTCGTCCTGGGGCTCTGGACCCTGGGCGTCGAGGCAGGATGGGTCCTGCCGTTCGATATCCGACTCGAGCAGTTGCCCCGACCAGCCGATGTCGCCGTGCGCCTGGGGGATCTCGCCGTGGGCGGGATCATCAACGACCCCTTCTCCGGGCAACTCTGGGCCAACGCCTGGGCCAGCCTGGTGCGGGCGATCTCCGGATTCGCCCTGGCGGCCGCCGTCGCCATCCCCCTCGGCCTGCTCATGGGACGGTCCCGTCTCCTGACCGCGCTCCTGGAGCCGACCATCAATGTAGTGAGGCCCATCCCCGTGACGGCCTGGGCGCCGCTGACGCTGCTGATGATCGGGATCGGAGACCGCTCGGCGATCTTCCTGGTCTTCCTCGCCGCCTTCTTCCCCATCCTGATGAACACCGTCACGGCCGTCATGCAGGTGCCCGAACGGTTGAACGAGGCCGCTGCCATGCTCGGCGCTCCGTCATGGCAGCGCCTCTACAAGGTCGTGCTGCCGGCCGCCATGCCGGGGATCGTCTCCGGCCTGAGGGTGGCCATGGGCCTGGCGTGGGCACTGCTGGTGGTCGGTGAGATGACCGGAATCACCGTGGGCCTGGGAGCCATGATCTCGGAAGCCCGTGTGGTGGCCAAGACGGACCTCATCGTCGCCGGCATGGTAATCATCGGCCTGCTCGGCTTCCTCACCGACCGGGCCCTGGTCCTCGCCGTGAAGGCAGTGTTCCGGGGCCGTCCCATCCTCCAAGACTCCAAGGCAGGTTCCTGAGATGACCACCACCCTGACTGTTCAGTCCAGCACCGCGGCGTCCGCCGGACCCTCCTCGGAACCTGCATCCGGGGGAGGGGCCCGGCGTGGGGCCATCGAGATCAGTGGCCTCGGCAAGAGCTACGACCACCAGCACTACGCCATGCGCGGGGTGGATCTGACGGTCGAGCCCGGTGAACTGATCGCCATCGTGGGTGCCAGTGGCTGTGGCAAGAGCACAGTCCTGCGGATGGTTGCCGGATTCGAGGACATCACCGAGGGATCCATTCACGTGGACCAGGTTCCCGTCACCGCGCCCAGTCCGGAGCATGCCGTGGTCTTCCAGGACTATGGGCTGTTCCCGTGGCTCACTGTGGCCGAGAACGTGGCCTTCGGCCTCAAGCAGCGGCGCCTGCCCAGAACGGAGATCCGCCAGCGGACGGCGGAATACCTTGACCTGGTGGGCCTGGGCCGGATGGGCTCCTCCTACCCGCATCAGCTCTCCGGAGGCATGCAGCAACGTGTGGCCATC
The DNA here is from genome assembly GCF_902506195.1 of Citricoccus sp. K5. Taxonomy (NCBI): domain Bacteria; kingdom Bacillati; phylum Actinomycetota; class Actinomycetes; order Micrococcales; family Micrococcaceae; genus Citricoccus; species Citricoccus sp. K5. Next base: position 2,793,486 of record NZ_LR732817.1, on the reverse strand, counting down.
GCCCGCGTCCTGGCGAATCGGCCCCGGGTGCTCCTCATGGATGAACCCTTCGGCGCCCTGGACGCCTTGACTCGCGAGCAACTGCAGAACGAGCTCGTCGGGATCCGCCAGCGCGTGGGCACCACGATCCTGTTCATCACCCACAGCATCCAGGAGGCGGTCTACCTTGCCGACCGGGTGGTCGTCATGGCCGGTGGCCTCGCCCATGGCAGTCCGGGTCACATCCGGGACATCGTCCCGATCCGGCTCGGTCCGGAACGGGACGTCACCGGAGCCGCGTTCAACCAGCTGGAGCGGGACATCTCCGCCTTGGTGCACGAGACGACCGTGGCATGAGCCCGGCCGCACGAACGAGCACGCCACCGGCGGACGGACGGCTGGGATTGGCGTTGTTGCTGGCCCTCACCTTCTCCACGGGCATCGTGGACGCCGTCGGGATCATCGGGCTCGACGGGGTCTTCACGGGCAACATGACCGGCAACGTGGTGTTGATCGGCATGTCCCTGGTGTCACAGACCACCCAGCCCACACTGGGCCTCGGGGTCGCCCTGACAGGATTCGTCCTGGGGGCGGTGGTCGGAGGGCGTGTGCTCCGCCGGGCCGCCACGGGATGGAGCGCGCCGGTCTGCTGGATTCTCGGAACCACAGCGGTCCTCCTGGCGGCCTGTGCCGGGAGCCTGCTGGCGGTTCAGGGGCCGGGGACCGGACTGATCACCGCCATCACCGGTGTCCTGGCGATGGCGATGGGACTCCAGGCCGCCGCGGCCCGGCACGTCGGGGTCAAGGACCTGTCCACGGTGGTGGTGACCTCCACTCTGACGGGGCTCGCCGCCGATTCCCGGCTGGGCCGGCAGGACGGTCAGCTGTGGTTCCGGCGGGTGACCGCCATCGGGATGATCGGACTCGGGGCACTCGTCGGTGCCGGACTGACCCTCCTGCACCTCGCCGCCGGGATCGGCCTGTCCCTCGTGGTGACCATCACCGTGGTCTGGGTCGCCGCCCTCCGCCTGATTCCCCGGCCGGGGGACGGCCCGGCGTCGATGACCGGAGCCGGTGCCGCCACGGCGTCGGCCGAGTTCCCCGAGGGGGAGGCCGCCCAGACTGCGGAAACCCTCGCCCTGCCCGTCCCGGAAGGAATCCGATGACCCTCATGCACACCTCTCCTCGTCCGGACGGGGTGGCGATCCCCGCACGGGCGCTCCAGCCCGGCTCCGGGCCGATCACGGCGCGGGAGTACCTGCCCGCCACGGCCGGCAACGTCCTCTGGGGACGGCTGCCCTGTGAGTTCGACAAGCCGGTGTTGACTGTGGATCCGGGTACGGAGGTGACGGTGGACACGATCAGCCATGAGGGAGTCCTGGAGGATCAGGGCCGTGACCCCGTGCGGTTCTTCGCCGGTCACGGTGTTGACCCCGATCTCGTGCTCACGGACGGCATCGCCCTGGCCGGCACGGACAGATCCCGTGACCCCGGTGCGGACGGGCCCCATGTGGTCACAGGACCGATCTGCGTTCGCGGTGCTGAACCCGGGGACCTGCTGTCCATCACCGTGCTGGAGACCCTGCTTCGGGTTCCCTATGGCGTCATCTCCAGCCGGCATGGACGTGGCGCCCTCGCCGGGGAGTACCCCCTAGGCCAGGATTCCGTCTCTGTCTTCGCCGAAGCTGTGGCCGATGAGACGGGCAGGGCATTCGGCGCCATTCCACTGGGTTCGCACACCGCCCAACAGGCCCGGTTTCCCCTGCACCCATTCCTGGGCACGATGGGTGTGGCGGTGCGGGGAGGCGTCCGTCCCCACTCGGTCCCTCCGGGCCGGCACGGGGGGAACCTGGACATCAACCTGCTCACGGCCGGATCCACACTCCATCTGCCGGTCCAGGTCTCCGGCGCCCTGGCCTACCTGGGCGACCCGCACTTCGCCCAGGGGGACGGCGAGGTCGCACTGACCGCCATGGAGGCATCACTGCGGGTCACGGTCCGTTTCGACGTGGTCGACCAGGGGAAGGCGGTGGAACAGTTCGGAGCGTTGGTGAATCCCCTTGCCGAGACCACTGAATTCCTCGTCCCCACGGGGCTCGATGAGGACCTGGACGCAGCCGTTCGTGACTGCGTCCGCTCGGCCATCACCCTCCTCCAAGCCCGCTACGGCATGGAGCCACATCTCGCCTATGCCTATCTCTCGGCGGCCACAGACTTCAACGTGTCCCAGGTGGTGGACGTGGTCAAGGGCGTCCATGCCCGGATTCGACGCAGTGACTTTCCCCAGAACAGGAGGCCTCGATGACCGGCGACGAACTGGCGGCGGCGCCCATGGCACTGGTGGACCGCTTCTGGCAGTACGAGGAGGCGCTCATGGCCGATGACCTCGAATCCCTGGACGTTCTCTTCGCGGACGACGAGACCACCCTTCGTGCCGACAGTGCGGGGCTGATGGTGGGCGCGGATCGGATCAGGCAGTTCCGCCGCGGGCGAGGGGGAACTGAGTCCCGCCGGATGGTGGGTGTGCAGACGAGGCGGATCTCGGACGACTGTTGGCTGACGGTGGGCGAGAGCATCACCGCATCCGGTGGACGTGGAGTGCAGACCCAGTTGTGGACCCGGGACGCTGAACGCGGCTGGCAGATCACGGCCGCCCATGTCACCGGCCCGGTGGCGGCCATCGACAGGTCGGTGTGGAGGGACCTCGGGACGCCGTTGGCGGCGCCACTCTCCGAGGGCCCCCTGGACGGACGGACCGTGGCCGTCAAGGACCTGTTCGCGGTGGCGGGGTACCGGATCGGTGCCGGGGTGCCGGGGTATCTCGAGACGGCCGGCATCGAGCGCAAGCATGCCGCCGCCGTCGCCTCCCTGCTGGACCATGGCGCGTCTGTGCTCGGTATTGCCCAGACGGACCAGTTCGCCTATTCCATCGCCGGCCGTAACGCCCACTACGGCACCCCACCAAACCCGGCGCGCAGGGGGGCCATCTCCGGAGGATCCTCCAGCGGCCCGGCCACTGCCGTGGCGCTGGGTCAAGCCGACATCGGATTGGCCAGCGATACAGCGGGATCGATCAGGGTTCCGGCCTCCTACCAGGGGCTGTGGGGATTGCGCACCACGCATGGCGCTGTGCCCATGGCAGGCACCTTGCCACTGGCCCCGAGCTTCGACACCGTCGGATGGCTGACGCGAGACGGCGCCACCTTGCGTGATGCCGCTGCCGTCTCCCTGCCCGGCCGGGGGAGACGGTCCCTCGGGGCCGCTGCGGCCGAACTGGTGATCGATCGGGATCTGGTGGAGCAAGCTGAGGACGCCGTGGTCGCGGCCTTCGACCTGGCCGTGTCCCGACTCGACCGCTCCGTGACGGTCATCTCCCTCGAGGGCGGCGCGGCGTCCGAAGCCTTCCCAGGCTCGTACTACGACGCCTTCCGGCTGGTCCAGGCCGCGGAGGCATGGGAGAGCCACGGCCGGTGGATCACCGAACACCCGGGACTGGTCACGGGAGACGTCGCTGACCGATTCGCGGATGCCCAACGGGTCGATGCGGAGCAGCAGGCGGCCGCCCGGCGCATCCTGCACGCGGCACGTGCACGGTGGGAGGAGGTGCTGGGAGGGCGTGTCCTCCTGCTTCCATCGGCTGCGTCAGCGGCACCGCCCGTGGAGGCGCCGGACGCCATGATCCAGAGGGTGCGCACCGCCACCCTGACTATGACCTGCGTGGCCGGCATCCTGGCGCGGCCGGCCCTGTCCGTGCCGGCTCTGGAGACGGACGAGGGGCCAGTCGGGTTGTGTCTGGTCGGCCCGCAGGATACGGATCTGGCGCTGGTGGACCTGGGTGAAGAGATCCACCGGGAATGCGGCGTCGGTCCACCTGCGGCTCGGCCTCTGGAGGGACTGCCGTCACCGGGAGGGCGTCCGTGAGTCCCTCAGGACGCTGACTCGCCGTCGGTGGTCGTGGTGGATCGGGGTGAGGTGAGCACCCCGTCCACAGCCAGGTACAGCGTGGCGGTCTCCTGGGCCAGGCGGGAGGCGTCCGCCGGCAGGGCGCGCTCGATCGAGAGCCCATTCACCACCGTCATGAGGAAGCGGGCGTGGTCCGAGTGGTCGCCGGCCGGGAGGACGCCCTCCTCGGTCAGGACGGAGAGCCAGTACTCGACGCGGCGCTGCGCCTCCCGCCAGAGGGCCTGGTAGGCCGCATCGGATTCGTCGGTCGGCTCCGGAGCGATGAACGTGCGGAAGACGGTGGCCCAGCCATCCCGGGCCTCCTGCCCGACGCCGGCTGGTGCCAGGATGTTCCGCAAGCATCCGACCAGGCGGTCCCGGGCCGGTTGCGAGCGATCCTTGATCTGGTCGTCCGGCGCCACCACCTGGTAGATGGTCTGCATGACCGTGACCTGGAGTTCACGCTGGGTAGGGAAGTGGTAGCGGAGCGAGCCGGTGCTGATGCCGGCCCGCGCGGCCACGGCGCGCACGCTCAGCCGGGCACGCGGGTCCTCGGAGACCATTTCCGCGGCCGCGATGATGATCCTCCCGCGGGTGCCGATGTCTGCTGCGTTCTTCGATGCCATCGGCCTATTCTCGCACTCATCCAACACGCTGTGTTACGGTTTCAGCGCAGGACTAACACGCTGTGCTACAAACGTGGTGCAGGGGACGCGGGATCGTCATCGTCACGACGCCGGCCCGGCACCGGAGGAGGGCAAGGCATGTTCCAGGACTGGCGGAGGGATCGCCTGACCAAGCGCGTGAAACCGGGCGACGGGCGTCCCCTGCAGCGCTTTCGCTGGTGGCAATTACTGAGCCGCGGCCTCATGCACCTGCGGATCACCGGCGAGGACGGCCGGCCGGTGGACTGTGCCGTGAGCGTCGGCTATCTCGGGGATGCGAAGACCGGCGAGGTCATGGCCCGCCTCTACCTCGACGGCCGGCTCCAGGCCCAGTCCAAGACACCCGCCGTGTTCCCCGTGCCCGGTGGAGTCATCGAGGTGGCCACGAGCGCCTTCGGGCTCAAGCGTTGCCACTATGTCACCGAGGACGGAACCGCCCGCCAGTTGGTCCCGGATCCCCGTTCCGCCGAGGGACGCCGCGCGCGCTTCGATAGTTCGCATCCGGAGTGGAGCCGCTGGATCGGCGTGATCTCCCTGATCCTGATCGGCATCGGGGTTGTCCTGGTCCTGCTGGAGCTGGCTGAGCAACTGACCGCCATTCCGCCCGTGGCCGAGAGCATCGGGGCCTTCGTCTCGCCGGTGCATCTGCCGCTGTGGCTCACGATCACCCTCGGGGTCGGAGCCGTGGCGGGCAGTACCGAGCGCGCCCTGCGGTTGAGATATCGATGGTATTTGGACGGTGCGGCAGGCTGAGGCGCACGGGCCCTACCTACCCTTGACCGGCCGCGCGGGCGCTGCGTCAAACCGGCGGCCGCCGTGTCCCTAACCGGCAGCCGGGCCGGCCATCTGAGATCCGATCATCCGGCCGCCGCTGTTGAGCTGCAGGGCGCACTGCACCTGGCGGTCACCCTCGGACCAGGACCCCTCGGACGGGGTGTACATGGTGTAGCCGAGATCGGAGTCCGCAGCCTGCGAGCCGGTGAAGACCGCGAACTGCTCCCGGCACCCGGCATCGGCCAGTTCGTGCACCCGGTCACCGCCCGGCCAGGACGGCTCGTCCAACTGGAACAGCGCGTACATCTCCAGATCGTGGGACACCTCGCACGGCACCACCGCCACCTCATACAGCCCCTCGGCAGCGGGGCGGTCGAAGCACTGGCCGGGGGAGAGCTGGAAGATGCTCGTCGCCGAGGCGCTGATCGCCGGCGTCGGCGTGGAGGTGCCAACCACCTCCTCATTGTCCCCAGGCCCGCCGCATCCGGTGACGGCCAACAGGAGGGTGAGCGCCGCCGTCGTGATCAGGGCCAGCCGGGCGGAGGAAGGGAAGGCGGCGCGCATAGGGCCACTCTAGGAGCAACTTGCCGTCCGCGGTCCCTTGTGCCAGGGCGGTCCGCCGGCGGAATCTTGAACCCACCCGCACTGCGCAGGAGACCAACATGACCGCCACCTACACGTGGGACATCTTCGCCAGCCTGGACGGCTACGGCTCCTACGGCCCGCCCGGGGACTGGGGTGGATACTGGGGGAAGCAGGGCCCCGAGTTGCTGGAGCACCGGCTCGCCTCGTTCGGTCCGGAACAGCGGATGGTCTTCGGCGCCACGACGTTCCGGGAGTTCGTCGGGATGCTTTCGGCCGCCGGCCCGCAGGGCGATGTCCGTGACGCCTGGGTCACGCGCATGGTCAACTGCCCCGCGTACGTCATCTCCTCGACCTTGACCGAGCCGCTGGACTGGCCCCAGGCCACCCTCGTGCCCGAGGACGGGGCGGCGGCGGTCGCCCGGCTCAAGGAGGAGTCCGAGGTGCCGCTGCGTTCGCACGGCAGCTTGTCCCTGAATTGGACGCTGCTGGCCGCCGGTCTGGTGGATCGGCTGCAGGTCACCGTCTACCCCGTGCTGACGGCCGAGTCGGGGACGGCGCCGGTGTTCGCCGGGGCTGGCGATCTCGACCTCGAGCTGCTTGAGGCGCGGACCTTGGACGGCCGCATCCAGGAGCTCGTCTACCGCCCGAGCCTGCATCACCCCGACTGATCCGTCCGGAGGTGCCCCGCCGTCGCCGTGCGGGCAGGGATCACTCGTGATCTCTGCCCGCACAAGACTGATTCGGTGTCAGTGCTTGGCCTGGTAGTCCTTGATCCACTCGGCGGTCGTCTTCGTTCCGCCGAAGGTGTAGAAGTGCAGCTTGACGTCACCCTCGGCCGGGGTCAGGCCAGCGTCGAGGTCCCCGATCATCTTGTCCGGGCCGGCGGTGCCGAGCAGGTTGGTGATGGAGAAGCCGTACTTCTTGGCGATGCCCGCGGAGGTGGCGACGCCGAAGCGGGAGGCGTAGGTCAGCAGGCGCTTGATGCCGGCCGGGCCGGGGACGCCGATGCGGATCGGCAGGTCGATGCCGCGGCGGCGGACCTCCTTGATCCAGGCGAACACCGGGTCCACGTCGAAGCCGAACTGGGTGAGGATGGTGCCGTTGAGGCCCTGCTCCTGCAGGGAGGCGTACTTGCTCTCAAGGGCGTCCCAGAGCTGGGCGTCGGAGATGTCCGGGTGACCCTCCGGGTAACCCGCGATCGAGATGTCCGTGAAGCCGTACTCCTTGAGCAGGCCGGAGGTGATCAGGTCCACCGAGGCGCCGTAGGGGCCCATTGGCTCCGAGGGGTCGCCGCCGACGGCGAAGGCATGGGTGGCGCCGACCTGGTCCCGCAGCGCGGTGAGGAACTCCACCAGCTCGGCCTCGGAGGTCAGGCGGCGGGCCGAGATGTGCGGAACCGGGACGTAGCCCAGCTCCTTGGCGGCGGAGGAGGCCTTGACGCGCATGCCGAGGTCCTCGTTGCCCAGGAACGTCACGTTGATGCGGGTGCCGGCCGGGATCAGCGGGGCGGCCTCGCGCAGCGCATCGATGTCCTTGTCCTTGCCGGTCATCTCCAGGGACGGATCGGTGATGACGGAGGGGCGGCCGGAGGCGGTGGGGGTGGGGTTCGGGGAGCTCATGCGGATCCTTCGGATGTTCGGGGGCCGTGGCCCGTGCGGTCCGGTTGCTCCGGGAGGACGGGCCCGACGTCGGCCGGGCTGGCTTGGTGCCGCGTGACCGGTTCCGCTGTGGTCCCGGTCACGCTGACGCAACCGAGCCTAATATAACTATCTCCATAGGTATAGGGGTGGTGGTTGAGAAGGTTCGGTCAGCGCCGCGCGCGCCGGTTCAAGGCTCGGTGCTGCGTGCGGCGTTGGGGGCCATCCACCGGCGGCGCAATGAGATCAGACGGAACGCGAACACGGCCATCATCACCAGGGCGGCCGTCAGCCAATTGAAGACATCTAGCGTCCACAGCAGCGAACTCAGGCCGGCGCCGAGGAGCGCGGGCACAGCGTAGAGCCCGTGGCGGTTGAAGATCTCGGGAACCTCGTTGGCCACCACGTCCCTCAGTAGGCCGCCGACCACACCGGTGGCCACTCCCAGCAGGATGGCCATGATCGGCTCGATCCCCGCACTCAGGGCCGTGCGGGTGCCGGTGACGCAGAACAGCGCCAGGCCGGCCGCATCGAAGACGAGCAGCGTGCGGCGCAGGCGGCCCTGGGTGATGAGCCGGAAGTACACGAGCGCCGCGGCCACGGCGGGCGGGATCAGGTACAGCGGGTTGGCGAAGGCGTTGGGGACCCCGTCGTCGATGATGAGGTCCCGCACCACGCCGCCGCCGAGCCCGGCCAGGAAGGCCAGGAACACCGAGCCGATGATGTCGAACTGTCGTCGGGCGGCCAGCAGGCAGCCGGAGACGGCGAAGAAGAATACGCCCCACAGGTCCAGGACCAGCAGCAGCGTCTCGAGATAGGCCGGCGCCTCGGGGGCCTCGATCATGTCCGTCCCTCCTTTGACGTCTCTGATGTGCCGCGGGCAGGGTGCTGTCACTCGGACCGTCGGTGACCGTGGAGAGGGGTCCGGCATGTAGGACGCCGGAGACCCCGTGGACCCTCAGGATAGGCGCATCCACGAACCCCGTACTATCGACGGATCCGGCGGAGGGCCACCACGAGCAGGCAGACCGCGGCCGTGGCGGACAGCACCGTGGTGCCGGCCACCAGCAGGAGGACCACGGCCGCGAGTCCGGCCAGCACAGCTTGCGCCGCGCGGACACCCGAGGCCGTAGGCGGCGGCATCCGGCGTTGCTCGCCTGCTGCCAGGGCCCACGCAGCCGCGGTGGTGAGAACGGCGGCGATGCCCAGCCACAGCGGGCGGGTGAGCCACCAGGCGGCGCTGGAAGGTTCGGGCAGCACCACGCCCGTGTCCATGGCCAGCAGTGCCGTGGCGCCGGCCATGGTCAGCAGCACGGGCATGTGCCAGAGGTAGATGGTCATGGTGCGCGGCGTGACGAAGCCCGTGACCGCGGCGATGCGGGGGCGAGTGCTGAGGCGCGTCAGTGTGGGGCGGACGAGTGAGAGCAGGGCGGTCTGCGCCACGCCGACCAGGAGGAGGGCCGGCGTCGGCGGATTCAGGTTCTCGATGAGGTCCGGCGAGAAGATCCCGGTGATGAAGAATCCGGCCAGCAGCGTGACGGCGCCCAAGCCGGTGATGACCACGGTGCGGCGGCCCAGGGCGTCCAGGCGACCGTCGGCCAGGAAGAATCCCAGTTGCTGCAGGGTGAGCCAGACGAAGGCGAGATTGAGGATCCCGATGACCTCCAGGCCGGTGGTTGTGCGCAGCACCTCGACGGCCACTGCGGCTGCGGTGAGCCCGAGGATGCTGCCGAGCGGGGCGCGGTCGTGGGCGGCGACCAGGGCGGGCAACAGCGCTTGGCAGACCAAGAAGACCGCAAGGAACCAGAGCGGTTGGCCATACCGGAATCCCGCTGTCAGCACCAGGTCGGCGGGGACGCCCCCGGCTGCGAGCATCGCCAGGCCCACCCCGGCCGCGCCGATCGAGAACACTGCCGGCAGGAGGAGCCGGTGCACGCGCCCCGCGAGGAAGTCCACGGGCGTGCCGCCCCGGTGCCGGAGGCGGCGGTAGGCGATCGAACCGGCGAATCCACCGACCACGAAGAACAGGGGCATGACTTGTACCACCCAGGTCAGGGGTGTGAACCACGCCGCCCCCTCAGCAGTGTTGACGAACTCAGGGCCGGCCCCGCCCACCGTGACACCAGCCATCAGCGCATGCAACAGCACCACCACAACCACGCAGAACGCCCGCACCAGGTCGATTCCGGTATCGCGACCGGCCGGCAGGGGTGCCTCGGCGGTGTGCCCGAGCCGCCGGGGCAGCCGTGACGGGTCGTTGATCAGGGTGAGGTCGTTGATGAGGTTCACCCTGTGAAGGTATGGACGCGGCTTCACCGGCCACATCACCCACAGGTATCGACTGGCCCCCTACCGGAGAGGGGCCTGAGACCGGACCGCTGGCACCCAAGGACCTGGTTCGCCCGGAGATGGCCGGGTCCGTGCCGGCGTCCGGTCAGATCCCGCGGGCCAACTCCTCGGCCAGGCCGATGTAGGAGTCGGGGGCGAGCGCGATGAGGCGAGCCTCGGCGTCGGGCTCCAGGCCCAGGCCTTGCACGAACTCGCGCATGCGCTCCCCGTCCACGCGGTGACCGCGGGTGAGCTCCTTGAGCCGCTCGTAGGGGTTGTCCATGCCGGCCACCCCCGCGATTGCCTGGGCGCGCATCACCGTCTGCACGGCCTCGCCGAGGACCTCCCAGTTGTGGTCCAGGTCCTCGGCGAGCACGGCGTCGGCGACCTTGAGCTGCGCCATGCCCTTGGTGACGTTGGACAGGGCGAGCACCGAGTGGCCCAGGGCATTGCCGATGTTGCGCTGGGACGTGGAGTCGGTCAGGTCGCGCTGCCAGCGGGACTCCACGAGGGTGGAACCGAGGGAGTCCAGCAGGGCGTTGGACAACTCGAGGTTGGACTCGGCGTTCTCGAAGCGGATCGGGTTGACCTTGTGCGGCATGGTCGAGGATCCCGTGGCCCCGGCCACCGGGATCTGCGCGAAGTAGCCGATGGAGATGTAGCTCCACACGTCCACGCAGAACCCGTGCAGGATCCGGTTGAATCGCGCGATGTCCGCGTACAGCTCGGCCTGCCAGTCGTGCGACTCGATCTGCGTGGTCAGCGGGTTCCAGGTCAGGCCGAGGTGCTCGACGAAGGTGCGGGCCACCTCCGGCCAGTTGGCGTCCGGGACGGCGGACAGGTGCGCGGCGTACGTGCCGGTGGCGCCGTTGATCTTGCCCAGGTACTCCTGCTGTTCGATGCGCTTCAGCTGGCGGTCCAGGCGGTGCACGAACACCGCCATCTCCTTGCCCAGGGTGGTGGGCGTGGCCGGCTGCCCGTGGGTGCGGGAGAGCATCGGCGCGGCGGCGGCGGTCTCGGCCATCTCGCGGAGGGTTCCGACGGCGGCCCGTGCAGCCGGCAGCCACACCTCGCCGATCGCGTCCCGCACGCCCACGGCGTAGGACAGGTTGTTGATGTCCTCGGAGGTGCAGGCGAAGTGCACCAGCGGGGTGAGGTGTTCCAGCTGCAGCTCCGGCAGCCGGCGGCCGATGTAGTACTCCACCGCCTTGACGTCGTGGACCGTCTCCTTCTCGATGGCCGCCAGCTCGGCCACACCGTCCTGGTCGAAGTCGGTGACGATCCGGCGGAGGCCCGCCTCCTGTGCCTCGGACAGCGGCGTGAGCCCGGGCAACACCTGGTGGCGAGCGAGGTGGATGAACCACTCCACCTCCACGTGCAGGCGGTTGCGGTTCAGGGCCGCCTCGGAGAGGTGCTCGGTCAGCGGGGCGACGGCCGAGCGGTACCGGCCGTCCAGCGGGCCCAGCGGGATGCCGGCGTCGGCCAGGGACTGGCGGGCCGGCGTCGTGCCCTCGGTGTTGGGGGAGGCGGCGGGCGAGGCGGGCTGGTGCGGGGCGGAGGACTCAGGCATGGCTGTCATTCTTCCATCCCTGGCATGTGCGCCGGGTTCTGTACACGGAGGAGACATCAGGTGCCGGATTCCGCCCCGGTGCCGGCCGACTGCACCGGGGTGAAATCCGGCAATTGATGCGGGTTCCCTGCGGTTACCTCTTGCGGTACAGCGCCTTGCGCTGGAACCGGGGCTCCGAGGTGACCAGCATGCCGAGGTTGCGGAAGATGTCCTCGTCCACGGTGCCCAGGATGGTGGTGGTGTGGACGTCGCAACCGGTCAGGTTGCGCAGCTGGGCCAGCGCCGCCCGCGCGTTCGGATCCGAGGCGGCAGAGACGGAGAGGGCGATCAGCACCTCATCCGTGTGCAGTCGCGGGTTCCTCGAGCCCAGGTGGTCGGTCTTGAGGGTCTGGATCGGCTCGATCGCGGCGGGTGAGAGCAGGTGGACGCTGTCCTCGACCCCGGCGAGGTGCTTCAGCGCGTTCAGCAGCATGGCCGCCGAACAGCCCAACAGGTCAGAGGTCTTGCCGGTGACGATGGTCCCGTCAGCTAGCTCGATGGCGGAGCCGGGAGCGTCGGTGGCATCCTCGATCGCCAGGGCGGGTGCGACGACGGCGCGGTCCTCGGTGCCGCAGCCCGCCCGGGACATCACCATGGCCACGCGCTCGGAGATGTCCGCCTCGCGGTCATTGCGGCGTTCATCCACCAGGGCCTTGTAGTAGCGGCGCACGATCTCCTGGCGGGAGGCCTCGCGGCACACCTCGTCGTCCACGATGCAGCTGCCGGCCAGGTTCACGCCCATGTCCGTGGGGGAGGCGTACGGGGAGGAGCCGGTGAGCTTCTCCAACAGGGCCTTCAGGAGCGGGAAGACCTCCACGTCCCGGTTGTAGCTGGTGACCTGCTCGCCATAGGCGGACAGGTGGAACGGATCGATCAGGTTGATGTCATCCAGGTCCGCGGTGGCGGCCTCGTAGGCGAGGTTCACCGGATGGTCCAGGGGCAGGTTCCAGATCGGGAACGTCTCGAACTTGGCATAACCGGACGAGATGCCCCGGGCATGATCGTGATACACCTGCGAGAGGCACGTGGCGAGCTTGCCGGAGCCCGGCCCGGGAGCGGTGACCACCACGACATCCCGGGTGGTCTCGGAGTAGTCGTTCCTTCCGAAGCCCTCCTCGGAGACGATCCGCCTGGTGTCCTGCGGGTAGCCCGGGATCACGCGATGCCGGGCGACCGTCAGCCCCAGCCGCTCGAGGCGCTCACTGAAGGCCTGCGCCACCTGGTTCGAGTCCTCCAATTGGGTCAGCACCACGTGCTGCACCAGGAAGCCGCGCTCGCGGAACACGTCGATCAGCCGGAGGACATCCTCCTCATAGGGGATCCCCAGGTCGGCCCGGACCTTCTGGCGTTCCAGATCCTTGGCGTTGAGGCAGACGAGGATCTCGAGCTCGTCCTTGATCCGCTCGAGCATGGCGATCTTGTTGTCAGGTGTGAAGCCCGGCATGACGCGGGAGGCGTGGTGGTCGTCGAAGAGCTTCCCGCCCATCTCCAGGTACAGCTTGCCGCCGATCTGCTGGCGGCGCTCCCCGATGTGGCTTGACTGCAGGTCCAGGTAGCGGTCCCGGTCGAAACCCGTCCGGTGGCCCGGCAGGCCATTCGGCGCTGCTGACGAGGCAGCCCCGGTCATGTCCTCAGAGTCGCCGGGCGCGGAGGCCGATAGCGTGCTCGGAGCGGGGGATTCAGGGGATTCGGGGGCTGATGGAGCGGAGGGGGAAATCGACGAGGCCACGACGTCAAGCTAGCACCCGGGCCAGAGCTCCGCTGGGCTACGCGCCCTGCGGTCGGTCGATCGCCAGCACCTCGCCCAGGGTGCCCCACTCATTCCGGCCCAGGCGGGTCAACGGGTCCAGCTTCTGGGCGAGCGGCAGGGTGCGGCCGCGTGCATCCGTGTCGAGCGTGTCCGTGTCCACCGCCACGTGCACCACGCGGCCGAGCACCATGAAGTTCCCGCCCACCGGGATGATGCTCTCCAGCACGCACTCCATGACCGCGGGCGAACCGGCCACCCGCGGGGGCACGACGACGGCCGAGGGCTCGGCCTCGATCCCGGCGGCCTCGAACTCGCTCACCTCCGGGGCATAGCGCGCCGAGGTCTGGTTGGCCGCCTCGAACTGCGGCCGGGAGACGAGCGAGACCGTGAACTCGCCGGTGGCCTCGGCATTGTTGAGGGAGTCCTTGCGTGAGGTCGAGGAGAACATCACGATCGGCGGCTCCTCGGAGACCATCGTGAAGAACGAGTGCGGGGCCAGGTTGGCGGTTCCGTGCGCGTCCACCGTCCCCACCCAGGCGATGGGCCGCGGGATGAGGATCGACTTCACCAGCAGGGTCGTCTCGCGGTCGCCGAGGGTGGCTGGATCGAACTCGGTGCGCTGGGTGCTCATGGGGACAGTCTGGCAGGAGCGGCGGAATGGATGCCGTGCCCGACGACGGCCGGTCACCTCCCGCGGTCGTGTCCGGCGCCGCGGTGGGGTCCTCCACAGCGGGTCGATTGCTCTGGGCTTGTCCCCAATAGCCCCTGACAACCACGTGGAGCCCGACGGGACTGCCTAGCGTCGAGGGCAGTAGGGAAGACGGGGCTGTGCCGGCGGAAACCGGGGCAGTGCAGGGCGGGAGGACGGGCATGACAGTACCCCACGGTGGAACGCCGGTGGTCCAAGGGCTGGCGGGTGGGACCCTGCCACTTCCGGTCATCGATCCGGACGTGTTGTGTCCGGCGGTCGGAACGGCCCTGGACCTCGTCTTCGGTGACGAGCAGCAGCTCCGTCTCCTGGAGGCGGCGGTGGCCCAGCTGTACCAGGTGGTCGAGGAGTTGCGGCTGGTCGGGACGGGCACCCGAGGGGTGGCCGAGTCGGTCCACAGCCTCTCGGCCCTGGACTGGCGCTCGCCGGCCGGGGCGGCGTTCCTGGACCGGAGCGACCGTCTGCGTGGGCGGGCGGCGGACCTGGCCGAACTGGCGGAGGAATCCGCGGTGGTGGCCCGCGTTGCGATCGACGAGCTGCACGTGCGGATCGGCCAGTTGCGGGCCAGCATCAACACCGTCAAGGCCACGGTGGGCAGCGCCGCGACCCTGGGGATGTGCTGAGGTGGCCGGACCGGTGGCCGCGGCTGCGCCCGGCACCCTGACCGCAACCGTGCCCGCCGGCGTCGGCCGCCCCGGACTGCTGGACGGCTTTCCGGGCCGGATGGAGGGCGGACGTGGCGAGGCGCCGGTGTCGTACTCCGTCCACGGTGGGCCGACCAGCATCCACGCCAACTTAGACGATCTGGAACGGGGCAGCCTCCTGCTGGCCGCGGCCACGGACGAGGCGGCGGCCCTGTCGGTGCGGGCTGCCGGGGCGGGCTCCCTCCTGGCCTTGGCAGCGGCGCAGACCGGAGCGGGCCGGGCCTTGGCGGCACGCACCGCAACACTGTCTTCCGGGCTGTTGTCCATCAGTGCCGAGGCCGATGTGCTGTACCTCGGTGTGCGGTCCTCGGCCGAGGCCTACCGGAACGCGGAGGCCGCCGCCCAGCGCGCCGTCATCGAGTTGGCCGGCCATGCCGCCTTCGTCTCCGCTGGGGTGCTCGCCCTCTCCAACGAGCCGATCCCGCAGCCGATCACGGAACTGGCCATCCAGGCGGCTCCCGAGGTCATCGCGGGACTGCTCGGAACACTGTCCCTGGGACTCGGCGTGGGTTTCCGCGTGGCGTCGGATGTTGCCGGGAGGGCGGCCCGGGATGAGGGTGCCACAGGCGCACTGTCCGGGCCAGAGCAGCTGTACCCCCTGGCCACGTCGCTGGGGAGGGCCACCGGTCTGGTGCAGATCGGGCCGGTGCGCGTCAAGGACAGGCTGCCACCGGCCGAGCAGTGGGAGGAGACCTGGACGGCGGAGGGCGAGGGGCCCATCTCCAACGTGATGTCCCACCTGAATCTGGCCCGCCAGGCCGCTCCTGGGTCCATCCAGATCACAAAGTTCACCCCGGAGGGTCCGGGCGCCTCCGAGGCGGTGTGGCTCGTCTCCCTCCCGGGAACCCAGACCGGGGACTTCCACGACGCGAACGGCTGGTCCACCAACCCGTGGGACATGGGCGGGAACGCCGAGGCGTTGGCCCTGGACTCCCAGCACGTCTCCGCCGCCGTGGACGAGGCCCTTCGGGCGGCGGGGGCGGGACGGGACGATGCACTCGTGTTGACCGGATACAGCCAGGGCGGCCTCCACGCGGCCCGGATCGCCGCGGACGCCCGGATCGCGGAGAACTATGACGTGCAGGGCCTGTTCACGATTGGCTCACCGACCGGCGAGATCAGCGTCCCGGCCAGCGTGGAGGCGGCACACCTGGAGCATGATGAGGATCTTCCCGCGGCTGCGGACGGACGGGCCAATCCGCAAGCTGCGAACCGTGCCACCATCACCGTGAGCGGCTACGACGAGTCCCTGTATCCCGAGGGGAAGGACATGATGTCCGGCCATGCCTTCGAGAACTACGCATTCCACGCGGCCTTGCTGGACCGAAACCCGGACGTGGCGCGGCAGGCTCCGGCACTCGAGCACATCGCCGCTCTGGCAGCAGGCGGCGGGGTGACGCGGAGCGTGCAGCTGGAGCGGACCCGCCCCGGCAACCCCCGCAGCCCGCTCGATAAACGGCCGGACCGGCGGCCTACGGGAATCCGGCCCGGGCTGCTGCATAGTGTGCGGAACCGTTGATCTCCCACGGCACCGGTACCACGCGTCTCAGTCCCGAGAGGAGGAGCGGTTGAGCCCGAAGACCCCGTTGGCCAGCATGGAGACCACTGAGACGATGATGGCCGCGAAGACCGCCGTCCACCAGAAGGCGTCCACCGTGACCTGCATCGGCAGGTAGGAGGTCAGCCACACCGTCAGCATGAGCATGCCGGCATTGATGATCACCGTGAACAGGCCCAGCGTCAGGCAGGTCAGCGGGAGGGCGAGCAGGGAGATGATCGGCTTGACCACCGCGTTGACGGCGCCGAACACCAGCCCGATGACGAGGTAGGCGATCACCGTGTTCAGGGTGGTGTCGCCCGTGTCGCCGACGGTGTCGGAGGGGATGACCTCCATGCCGGGCAGGATCAGGGTGGCCACCCAGAGGGCCAGGCCGTTGACAATGACGCGGAGGAGGAACTTCACCATGGGGCCATCGTCCCACGTCTGATGCTTGACGTCGGAGAAATAGGGCAGGCCGCCGGCCCGGGATGGGCGAAGACCCCTTGGCAGGAGGCCCCCAGCTGTTCTACTGTTGTGGTGTTAGTAAACAGTAGGAGCGCACATGCGGGTCGTGGTGTCCACCAGTTCGAGCACACCCATCTACGAACAGATCAAGGGCCAAGTCCGGTCGTCGATCCTCTCCGGAGAGGTCCAGGCCGGACAGGCCCTGCCCTCGCTGCGACAGCTCGCGGCCGATCTACGGGTGAGCATCATCACCGTCACCCGCGCCTACAACGACCTCGCCGCTGAAGGGCTCGTGAAGAGTGAGCATGGGCGCGGGTTCGTTGTACTCGAGGTCGAGCCGGGGATCGCGAGGGCGGCTCTGCAGGAGCGCGTCGATGACGTGCTCCGGGAGTTGCGCATCGCCGCCCGCCACGCCCGACTGAGCAAGACCGATATCCACCACCGCCTCGACGAGACCTGGAGGAACGATGACTGACCACCTGGCACGGATCGACAACCTGCGCGTACGACGACCGGCGTTCGAAATCCACGGCATCTCGTTCACCGTCCCCCGCGGCAGCGTGGTCGGTCTCGTCGGCCCCAACGGCGCCGGGAAGACCACCACCATCCGGTCCCTGCTCGGCCTCGTCCTCCCCGACTCCGGCACGGTAGAGATCGTCGGACGCCCTGCCGGTTCACCCGAGGCCCTCTCCCGGACGGGCATCGTGCTCGACCATCCGACAGCTGCGCCGGAGTGGCGGGTGAACTCCCTCGGCCGGCGCCTCGCGCCCTTCTACCCAGGATGGGATCAACACCGATTCGATGAGCTGCTCGACCGGCTCTCCGTGCCACCGGGGCAGCGTGTGGGCGAGCTCTCGCGCGGGCAAGGGGTCAAGCTCTCCCTCGCCACGGCGCTGGCGCCGGCCCCCGAGCTGCTGATCCTCGACGAGCCGTCCAGCGGTCTCGACCCGGCATCGCGCCGCGAGATCGGCGCCATCATCCGCGAGTTCATGCTGGATCCGCAGCGCGCCGTGCTGTTCTCGACCCACATCACCACCGACCTGACCGACCTCGCCGATGAACTCGTCGTCCTCGTCGGCGGGCGGATCGCCCACCGTGGCGCGTTGCCGGAGGCAGTCGAGGAGTTTGCGATGGTCCGCGGCTCGGGGGCGGCACCGACAGGCCCTGTTCTCGGCCTGCAGCGCTCGGGCGAGCAGTGGTTCGCCCTGATCCGCATGGCAGACTCCGCCGCATTCGGGCCCGAGGCGGTGATCGATGCCGCGAGTATCGACGACATCATCATCCACCTGGCCGCCGACCATGAGGAGGTCCCGGCATGATCGCCACGTTCACGCGCTTCGACCTGATGACCTGGTTTCCCCGCAAGCAGACGCTCCTGACGCTGCTCTTCGTCCTGGTGGTGGGCATGATCCTTCCCGTCCCCGGGATGGCCGTCGTCGCAGCCTCCGCCGTCAGCTCGCTGATGGTCTCGACACCGTTCCTCGGCGACGAGCGCGGGCGCCTCGACATCCTCTACGGCGTGCTGCCGCTCGCGCGGCGCTCGGTCGTCATCGGGCGCGCCCTCTCGCTCGTCGTCTACTACCTGGTGGCGGCCGCGCTGGCGACTGCCGTCACCGTCGCCATGGCGATGGCCCGCGGAGATCAGTTCGCTCCTGAGATACTCCTGATCGCCCATGCAGCCGCCTTCGCCTTCGTCGGCCTGTCCATCGCACTGCAGTTGCCCGTCTTCTTCCGCATCGGCTACTCGCGCGGTCGGCTGATGAGCTACGGGCCCGTGCTCGTCGTCGCCGGCCTCGCGTGGGTGGCCCAGGCGACGGGCCTGCTCGATCCGGTGGTCGATGCAACGGCCGGCATACCGCTCGGATTCGTGGTCGGCGGCGGCTTCCTGCTCGGAGCCATCGGCATCACGGTCGGGACGGTCATGTCGGTGCGGCTGTACCGCAGCCGGCAACTCTGATGCACACCTGCGGGGATCGGCGCGGTCAGCAACGCCTTTTCGGCCGCGCCGACTACCGATCAGGGAGACGCGCCGTAGGCTGGTGAGCCATGAACGAACCGCAGCCCATTCGCCCGCGCCCGGTCCTCAGCCAGCTCCCGGCCTATGCGGCGGGTAAGCCGGCCGCCCTGGTGGAGGGGCTCACGCCCTACAAGCTGTCCTCCAACGAGAACCCCTACGGCCCGGTGCCCGCGGTCCGTGCGGTCATGGAGCGGTTCACGGACATCTGCCGCTACCCGGACCCGCTGTCCACCGCCCTGCGCGAGCGCCTCGGCGAGCACCTCCAGATCTCCCCGCAGGACATCGTCACCGGGGCCGGCTCCCTCGGCGCGCTGACGCAGATCATCACCACTTACGCCGGCACCCACCCGGACGGCACCCAGGATGAGGTCATCTACGCGTGGCGTTCGTTCGAGGCCTACCCGATCGTCGTGCGGTCGGCCGGGGCCAGGGACATCCAGGTCCCGCTGACCGCCGATTTCCGCCACGACCTGGACGCCATGGCCGCGGCCATCACCGAGCGCACCCGCGTCATCATCGTCTGCACCCCGAACAACCCCACGGGACCCGCGCTCACCGGCGCCGAGGTCGAGGCGTTCCTGGCGCAGGTCCCACAGGACGTGCTGGTGGTGCTCGACGAGGCCTACACCGAGTTCATCACCCAGCCGGACGCCGTCGACGCCCTGGAGGTCTACCGCCGGCACCCGAACGTGGCGGTGCTGCGGACGTTCTCCAAGGCCCATGGGCTGGCCAACCTGCGGGTCGGGTACTCCGTCTCCCACCCGCACGTCACCCAGTACCTGCGCGTGCTGGCCACACCCTTCGCCGTGTCCTCGGTGGCCGAACAGGCCGCCATCGCCTCCCTCGATCACATCGAGGAGGTCAACGAGCGCGTGGCGAAGGTCGTCTCAGAGCGTGAGCGCGTGCTGACCGGCCTGGCCGATCTCGGCTGGGACGTCCCCGACTCCCAGGGCAACCTCGTCTGGTTGCCCCTGGGGGACCGCACGCCCGAGTTCCTCGCGGCGGCCGGCCGTCAGGCGCTGGCCGTGCGCGGCTTCGGCACCGAGGGCGTCCGGGTCACCATCGGCGAGGAGGAGGCCAACACGCGCTTCCTCCAGCTCTGCGCGGACTTCCCCGAAGGTCCGACGCCGGCCGCCTAACCTCCCAGCCCCCACCCTCCGGGCGCGTACCGCGGGAGCGGCGGAGGAGGCTCAAGGCGCTGGCCCGGCGTCGTTCAACGCGCGAGTAGGGCCCGGCGCGACTAGGCTTGACCCCGGACCGGCGCCGGACGTGCCGGGGGAGAAGGAGTTCCACGTGAACGAACCGCAGCCGCCGACCACGGCGACCGAGTTGCCTGACGGTGCCGTCCGCCTGCTGGACGCCGACGGCACCCTGCACCAGGACACCCGGTTCACGCCTTACCTCGCCGGCCTCGACGAGGCGGCCCTGCAGCGGATGTACCGGCTCATGGCCACCGAGCGCCGGGTGGACTCCGAGGGCACCTCCCTCCAGCGGCAGGGCCAACTCGCCCTGTGGGTCCCCGCCATCGGCCAGGAGGGTGCCCAGGCCGGCGCCCTGACCGCGCTGCACGATTCCGACTGGATCTTCCCGACCTACCGCGAGCACCTCTTCGCCCTGGGCCGCGGCGTCACCCCGGGTCAACTGTTCGAGTTGTTCCGCGGGGCCGCGCATGCCGGCTGGACCGCCGAGGACCACCGCCTCCAGCCCTACACGCTGGTGCTCGCCGCTCAGACCCTGCACGCCACCGG
Organism: Citricoccus sp. K5; assembly: GCF_902506195.1. Classification (NCBI taxonomy): domain Bacteria; kingdom Bacillati; phylum Actinomycetota; class Actinomycetes; order Micrococcales; family Micrococcaceae; genus Citricoccus; species Citricoccus sp. K5. Next base: position 2,773,034 of record NZ_LR732817.1, on the reverse strand, counting down.
CTACGCGTGGGGCATCCAGCGGGACCAGGCCGGATGGGACGCCGATCGCCTGCGGCGCAAGGGCCAGATCGCCCTGGCGTGCTTCGGGGACGGCGCCTCCTCCGAGGGCGATGTCCACGAGTCCATGGTCTTCGCCGCCAGCTTCAACCTGCCCGTGGTGTTCTTCTGCCAGAACAACCAGTGGGCCATCTCGGTGCCCGCCTCCACCCAGACCCGCGTCCCGCTCGCCCAGCGCGCCGCGGGCTACGGCTTCGAGGGCGTCACCGTGGACGGCAACGACCCGTTGGCCATGTACGCGGTGACCGCGTGGGCCGCCGAACAGGCCCGCACCGGAGCCGGTCCCGTCCTGGTGGAGGCCCACACCTTCCGGGTCGGAGCGCACACCACCGCCGATGACCCCACGAAGTACCGGACGCGGGAGGAGGAGGCGGCCTGGGCCGGCGTCGACCCGATGGCCCGCCTGGAGAAGTACCTACGCGCCACCGGCGCCGCTGGCGCCGACCCGGACGGGTTCTTCGCCGATGTCGCCGCCGAGGGGGAGCGGCTGGCCGCCGAGAGCCGCAAGGCCGTGCTGGCCATGACCGGGGATGCCATCGCGCCGCTGGAGGCCGTGTTCGACACGGTGTATGCGGAACCGCATCCGCTCGTGGCCGAGGAGAAGGCCTGGCACCGTGCGTGGCAGGCCGGTTTCGCAGACGCAGCGGACGAGACAGAGTCAGCAGACACAGCCGATGAGGAAAGTCGGGCATGAGCGCCGAGAGCACCACCCTGCCAGGAGGCCGGGCCGCAGCGCCGTCAGCCGAGCAGCCCAGCCAGCCTGCGGTCGGGGCGGACGCCGTCGAGACGCTGACCATCGCCAAGGCCATCAACCGGGCCCTGGCGGATGAACTCGCCGCCGACCCGAAGACCCTGCTCATGGGCGAGGACATCGGCTCCCTGGGCGGTGTCTACCGCGTGACCGAGGGGCTGAAGGCCACTTACGGCGCCGAGCGCGTGGTCGATTCACCGCTGGCCGAATCCGGCATCATCGGCACGTCCATCGGCCTGGCCCTGCGCGGCTACAGGCCCGTCGCCGAGATCCAGTTCGACGGCTTCGTGTTCCCGGGCTTCAACCAGATCACCACCCAGCTGGCCAAACTGCGTGCCCGCACCCGTGGCACCGCCACCGTGCCGGTGACCATCCGCATTCCCTACGGCGGCGGCATCGGCTCGATCGAGCACCACTCGGAATCGCCCGAGGCGCTGTTCGCCCACACCCCCGGCCTGCGGATCATCACCCCGTCCAACGCCCAGGACGCCTACTGGATGACACGCCAGGGCATCCAGTCGCAGGACCCCGTCATCATCTTTGAGCCCAAGCGCCGCTACTGGCTCAAGGGCCAGGTGGACCTGGCCGCGGAGGGTCACGGTGGGCTCGGCGCCTTCCAGGCCCAGGTGGTCCGCACCGGCACCGATGCGACGATCGCCGCCTATGGCCCCCTGGTCCCGGTGGCACTGGCGGCCGCGAACGCCGCCGCAGAGGACGGGCGCTCGATCGAGGTCGTGGACCTGCGCTCGCTGTCCCCGATCGACTTCGACACCCTGCAGGCCTCCCTCGAGAAGACCGGCCGCATGGTGATCGCCCACGAGGCGCCCACCTTCGGCGGACTCGGCGGGGAGATCGCCGCCCGCCTGACCGAGCGGTCCTTCCTGCACCTCGAGTCCCCGATCATCCGCATCGGCGGTTTCCACCTGCCCTACCCGCCGTCCCGGGTGGAGGAGCAGTACCTGCCGGACCTGGACCGCATCCTCGACGCCGTTGACCGCACCTTCGCGTACTGAACGCCTACTGATTGCCGGGAGGCACCCATGGAGATCTTCACCCTGCCGGACGTCGGCGAAGGCCTGACCGAAGCAGAGATCACGGAGTGGCGCGTGGCCGTGGGGGACACGGTGGCCGTCAACGACGTCCTCTGCGAGATCGAGACCGCCAAGTCCCTGGTCGAGCTGCCCAGTCCCTACGCCGGCACCGTCGCCGAGCTCATGGCCCCGGCCGGGGAGACCATCGAGGTCGGCACCCCGATCATCGGCATCACCACGGCAGCCTCCCCGGACGGTTCCCCCGAGGGCTCGGCCCCGGCGACCGCGGAGACCGGATACACGATGACGGCCGAAGCAGAGGCAGCATCCGGTGACACTGCCGAGGACGGAGTCGGCGAAGAGGCCCCCGTTCCGACCGACGGCGGCGATCCCGCCGGGCCGTCCGCTCGCGGTGCTGCGGCCTCTGGTGGCGCGGCCCGTGTAAACGCGGCCGAGGGCGGCGCGGCCGGCGGAGCCGGTGCCGCGCTGACCGGCTCCGGGCCGAAGGCGGATGCGGCCACGCGCCGCCCGCGGAAGCCGTCCGGGCAGGCCGCGGTGGCGCCGTCCTGGAGCCCGAGGCTGCGCGAGGAGCCCGTCCGAGACACCTCGGGACTCACCGCTCCGACGGGCCCAGCTGATCCAGCTGACCCAGCCGTGCCTGCAGCGCCTGCAGTGCCTCCAGCGGCCAGTGAGGACGCCGCCGCCCAGCGCTCAGCTCCGGCAGTCCCAGGAGGCGCCAGCGCCCCGGCGACGCGCGGGCTGAGGCTGCCGGCCGCCGTCGGGAACCTGGTGGCAGCGGGACGCGAACGCCAGACTGACGTGGCGGGACTGTTCGAGCGCGTGCTGGCCAAGCCGCCGGTGCGGCGGATCGCCAAGGAATTGGGCGTGGACCTGACCAAGGTGCGGGCCACGGGACAGTTCGGCGAGGTCACGCGGACGGACGTGGAGGACTACCTGGCCGAGCGGGAGACGAACATCGACACCTCCGGCTCGTTCTGGATGCCGGACACCGGTGACAACGCGCGGCGCACCGAGCGGATCCGCGTCAAGGGGGTGCGCAAGGCGACGGCCGCCGCCGTCTCCGAGTCCTACCGGGACGCCCCGCATGTCTCGATCTTCGTGGACGTGGACGCCTCGCGGACGATGGAGTTCGTCAAGCGCCTCAAGGCCTCCCGTGAGTTCGAGGGCGTCAAGGTCACCCCGCTGCTGATCCTCGCGAAGGCCGTCATCTGGGCCGCCGCGCGCAACCCGCACGTCAACGCCTCGTGGACGGACGAGGAGATCCTCGTCAAGCACTACATGAACCTCGGGATCGCCGCCGCGACCCCTCGGGGGCTGCTGGTGCCGAACGTCAAGAACGCCAACGAGCTGTCCCTCCGCGACCTGGCCGAGGCCCTCGGGACCCTGGCCAGGCGGGCCCGGGACGGCAAGACGCAGCCGGCCGAGATGGCTGACGGGACGATCTCGATCACGAACATCGGCGCCCTGGGCATCGACACGGGCACGCCGATCATCAACCGTGGCGAAGTGGCCATCGTGGCCTTCGGGACCGTCCGACAGAAGCCCTGGGTGGTCTCCGGGGAGGTCATCCCGCGGTGGATCACCACCCTGGGCGGCTCCTTCGACCACCGCGTGGTGGATGGGGACCTGTCCGCCCGGTTCATGGCGGACGTCGCCGCGATCATGGAGGAGCCGGCCCTCCTGCTGGAGTAGCGCCGGCACCACCTGCACTTTCAGTTGACTTGGGGTGGGTGTTTAAGCCCACCACCCACCCCAAATCGACTGAAAACGGAGGGCAGGGCGCGCCTCAGAGTTCGGCGAACATGTCCGGCACGGACAGCTCCCCGGTGACCGTCCCGTAGGTGCGGGCGGTCTCGGCCAGCTCCTCCTGGGCCTCCAGGTTGAACTCGGGCCGGAACCGTGGCAGTTTCATCTTCTCCAGCACCTCCGGTGGGGTCTGGGTGTAGGTGCCGGTGATCCGGCGGACCTCGTCCGGGTTCTGCTGGGCATACTCCAAGCCGCGGACCAGCGCCTCCCGGAAGGACCGCACCAGGTCAGGATTGTTCTCGAGGGTCTCCTCGCTGGCGAAGTACCCACCGGTGTCGAGCTCGGGGTTGGCCTCCGCATACGGCCAGGAGACGGCCACCATGCCGGCTTCCAGGGCAGGGGTGACGAAGGGCTCCACCACCACCCCGGCGTCGAGCTGTCCGTTCTCCAGCGCCGCCTGCACGTCCGGGAAGGCCATCTCCATGAACTCCAGGGACCCGCCGTCTCCGCCGGCCTTGTCCATGACCTGACGGCACGCGGTGTCCCCGATGTTCGCCAGTTGGTTCGAGGACAGCGTCTTGCCCGCCAGATCGCGGATGCTCTCGAATCCGGAGCCCGGGGCCGCGATGAGTGCCACGTTGTCCTCGCCGGGTTCTCCCGTGGTGGTGCTGCCGGAGCAGAAGAACTTCAGTCCGATGCCCTGTGACCGGGCCACCATCATGGACACCACGTTGCCGAAGGCGAAGTCGAACTGGCCGGAGGAGACCCCCGGGAAGGAGATGGCCCCGCCCGAGGTGTTCTCGATGGTCACGTCCAGCCCGGCCTCCTCGAAGAAGCCCTGCTCCTTCGCCAGGTGCAGGGGCGCGACGTCGACGATCGGGATTGCCCCGACCGTCACGGCGCGCAGATCGCCAGAGCCGCCGGCCGTCCCGCCATCCGCATCGGGGCCGCCAGCGGTGTCACCGCCCCCGGAGGGGTCACCCTGCCCGCAGGCGGACGCGGCGCCGACCACGACGGTGGCGGTGCCGACGGCCAGGAGACGTCGGCGGGTCAGGAGAGAGGACCGGGCAATTCGGGTATTCATGGTTTCTCGTTTCTCGTTACTCGGGATTCTCTACTCGCCGGCCGCGAAGCTGTGCGCCAGCACCCACGAGGGAAAGTCGGCGATCTTCGCGTCGATGAGGATCGGCCGGTCCCGCGGCCCGTCGAGCCACTCCTGCACGGCCCCCAGGTCGGATCCCTGCCGCACGGTCACCGACGCGCAGCCGAAGCCGGCGGCGATGGCCGCGATGTCCGTCGGCGGGAACTGCACCGTGTCCAGGCGGTCGGTCTCGTGGACGAAGTGGTGCACCTCGGCTCCGTAGGCGGCGTCGTTGTAGACCACCACCATCAGCGGCATCCGCAGCCGCACGGCGGTCTCCAATTCCACGAGGGACATCAGCAGCCCGCCGTCACCCACGCCGGCAATGGCGATCCGGTCCGGGGAGGCCAACTGGGATCCGATGGCGCTGGACAGGGCCAGGCCGATCGACTGGAACGCCAGCGGCACGCAGTACCCCGTGTTGTCCGGCACCCGGAAGTGCATGGCCGGATAGGCGTTGAAGTTGCCGCCGTCCGGGACCACCACGCGCTCCATCGGGACCATCTCATCCAGCCGGTTGGTCAGCAGCCGCGGATCGATCCGCCCGCTGTCCGGCTCGCCCTCGACCACGGGTTCGGAGACGTCCTCGAAGGGCTGGTCCCGCCAATTCAACGAGGACTCGACCCGCGCCCGGACCGCCTCCGTGCGGTATCCGGTGCGCGATGCCTCGGAACCCAGCCGCGCCGCCAGGGCGAGGTCGACGGCGGCGGCGGTCAGGCCGGCGTCGCCCAACACCTCCAGATCCACCGGGTAGTGGAGGCCGAACGCGGCCGGGGTGTCATCCACCTGGATGACGGTCTTGCCGCGCAGGTGGGTGCCGTCCCGGGTGGTCCACCGGTTCAGGGCCGCGCCGAAGACCAACAGCAGGTCCGCCTCGCGCACCAGCTCGGCCGCGCCGTCCGTGGAGAAGCCGCCCATCACGTCCAGGTGCCACGGATCCTCGTGGAACAGCCCGCGCCCCACCGCCGAGGTGGTCAGTAGCGCACCGGCACGCTCGGCCAGGTCCCGGATGGGCCCGACGCCGGCCGCGGCACCCCGACCGCCCACGATCACCGGACGCTCGGCGCCGGCCAGCAGCTCGGCGATCCGCTCGACCGCCTCCGGCGAGGCACCGGCCGGTGTGGGCGGTACGGGCGGGGCCACCGATTCCACCAGGGCTCGCTGGCCCTCCGGGATGGTGCCCTCCTGGACGTCCAGGGGCATGGACAGCACCACGGTGCGCCGGTCGTTGACAGCCCGCGTGACGGCGCGGATGGTGTCCGCCACGGCGGAGGCGGGGGAGTGCAGCCGCTCGGGCACCGCGCCCATGCCCTCGACCACCTTGTCCTGGTCGATGTAGAAGTTGGAGCCGTACTGCCCGCCCGGGGTGTCCCCGGAGATGACCAGCACGGGGGTGCGGGACTTGGCGGCCTCGCCGATACCGGTGAGGGCGTTGGACAGTCCGCAGCCCTGGTGGACGGTCACCACGGAGAGCCGGCCCGTGGAGCGGGAATAGGCGTCCGCCATGCAGGCGGCGCCCATCTCATGCCGCGCCGCCGTGAACGGCACGCCATCCGGACGCTGCTCGCTGGGGGCGAGGAGCGCGTTGGTGGCCCGGAAGTTGCCGGAGCCCACCACGCCGAACACGTGGGCGGCGCCCATGCGGGCGATGACGCGGCCGACGGCCTCACTGACCTTCATGGCTGGCTGGGGTCCTTTCGCGGTGGTCTCAGGCTGTAGCGCTGTGGTGGTCATTCGGTTCCCTCCGGCAGCAGGGCGTCCGGGTCCGGGGCCTCATCGATGACGCCGTACTTCACGGCGGCCTCGCCGAGGGCGGTCATGGCCTCGCGGGAGAAGTCGGCCTTGAACCGCGGCAGGGTGATGCGCTCGAGGATCTCCGGGTCCGTCTCGGTGTACTCGCCGATCACCTCGCGGACCACGTCCGGGTTCTCCTGGCTGTACTCCATGGACTTGCGCATGGCGCGGGTGAACGCCTCGACGTCCTCCGGCCGCTGCTCGATGACCTCCTCCGTGGTGAAGTAGCCACCGATGTCCAGGTCCGGATGGGCCTCGGCGTAGGGCCAGGACACCGCCTTCAGGCCGGCGTCGAGGGACTGGGTCAGGTAGGGCTCCAGGACGAGGGCCGCCTCCACCTGGCCGTTCTGCACGGCGGCCGCGGCATCGCCGAAGGCCAGTTCGATGAAGTCCATATCCGCGCCGTCACCGCCAGCGTTGTCCACGGCGAGACGGATGGAGGTGTCGCCGATGTTCATCAGGTTGTTCGAGGAGGCGGTCTGGCCCTGCAGGTCTGCGGTCGTCTCCAGCTCGGAGTCCTCCAGGGCGATGACGGCGGCGAAGTCCTTGCCCTCCTCGCCCGTGGTGGTGGTCCCGTTGGCGACGTACTGCAGCGGCAGGCCCTGATCCCGGGCCACCATGAGGGAGACGGTGTTGCCGAAGGCGAAGTCATAGTCACCGGCCACCACGCCGGGCACGGCGATGGCGCCGCCGGAGGTGTTCACCACCTCGACGTCCAGGCCCTCCTCCTCGAAGAATCCCTCCTTCACGCCCACGTGGATCGGGGCGACATCGCCGATGGGGATGGCTCCCACCCGGATGGGGGTCAGGTCCTCCGAGCCGCTTCCGGCCTCCGTGCCGGCCGACGTCGCCTCCTCGCCGCCGGACGGCGAGCCGGAACCGCAGGCGGCCAATCCCAGGGTAAGGGTGAGGATCCCGACGCCGGCCGCGAGCGACCGGAGGCGGCCGCGGTGCGCGAGGGGCTGGCTACGGCGCCGGGCGATCGGCGGGATCTGTGACGGTGTCAACGATGGAGGGGTCATAGAGGCACCGTATGACGCGGATCACACGCGGTCCAATGATCGTTCTGCGTGTCAGGCATAGACGGGTTCTATGGGTTCTGGGCCCTGGATGCGCTCGTGGTGCCGAGGTCCTGGAGCTGCTCGACGGCCCAGGGGACGAACCAGGCTGTGGCCGAGGTCGGTGGCCGGGGTGCCGCATAGGCGTGCACGGTCACGTCGGTGTCCTCGTAGGGCAGGGGCCATTGCTCGATGTCCCAGGCGTGGAACCATTCCGCGAGGAGGATCTCCGGCACGAAGGCGATCAGGTCAGTGCCGGCCACCAGGGCGGGGATGGCGGAGAAGCTGGAGACGGCCACGGATCCGCCGGCGGGCGGTGGCATGCGGTCCTCGATGAGCGTGTGGCCGGTGGATCCGCGGATGACCACCCGGGCGGCGCGGGAGATGTCCTCGGCCGTCGGGCGGCCCGGTCCGAGGCGGCCGCGGCGGGCGATGCAGACGTAGCGGTCACGGCGCAGAGGCAGGGCGTGGACCTCACCGCGGGGGCGGGCGGACGCGATCGCCAGATCGAGGTCCCCTGCCGCCAGCAGGTCCGCGGCGGTGCTGGTGTCCAGTTGGACCACGTCCAGGCTGCAACCGGGCGCCGTTGCGGCGAGGGCGGGGACCAGGCGGGGCAGGAAGACCAGCTGGCCGAGGTCGGTGACGGCGATCCGGAAGGTGGCGGCGGCGTGGGTGGGTTCGAAGTCCGCGAGGCTGGCCACGGCGGCGTCGGCCGCGGCGGGCATGGTGGCCACCTCCGCGTAGAGCTGGCGGGCCGCCCGGGTCGGCACCACTCCGCGGCCGGAGCGGGCGAACAGTTCATCGCCCGTGGCGCGGCGGAGGCGGTTGACGGAGTGCGTGACGGACGGCTGGGTGAGGTTCAGGCGTGCCGCGGCAGCGGTCAGGGTGCCCTCCTCCATGACCGCGACGAAGACCCGGATGAGGTTCAGATCGAGCATGTGCGCCTCCTGGGTTCCAGCGGTCCGCCGGGAGAGTCGGCTTCTCTCGGGCGGAAATTCACTTGAAAGTCAATATTGTTGAAGTGTTGAACTAAGTCACACTCGTGTCTAGTCTGGTCACAGCCTGTGGGACGGGTCACAATATTGTTGACGAAAATGTCAGCATAGCCGTCCCCAACGACCACCCCCTGTCGCGAGCGGAGCACCTCGATCGATGACTGAACCAACCCCGTCCACCGGCGCGCCGGGCCATCATGGCCCGGGCGGGTCCGGAGACACCCACCGTGAATCGGAGATCGAGCGGTTGCACCGTCTCGAGGCCTCCAATGGTTCCGACCGCCGCCGCGGAGATATCCGGCGGCACACCGATGCGGCCACCGTGGCCGGCCTCGACATCCCCACGCGGCCGGATCCGGCCGCGCCACGCACCTCGGTGGCGCAGTCCGGGGTGACCGGTCGGCCGACGTCGTCCGGTCCATCCCGGGCCACGCGCAAGCCGCGCCGCAACTGGGGCACCAAGTCCCTGGGGCTGGTGGGCCTGCTGGGCTTCCTGGTGATCTGGGAGGTGCTGCCGCGCACCGGGATCGTCAACCCGACCTTCCTGCCCCCGGCCTCGGAGGCCATCGCGGACCTGTTCCGCAACTTCGGTCTGACCGCGTTCTGGCAGGCCGTCGGGGACACGATGTGGCAGTGGCTGCTGGGCATGCTGATCGCGTGCATCGCGGCGACCGTGCTGGGCTTCCTGATCGGCTCGTCCACGTTCCTGCGTCGATTCACGAACTCGACTATCGAGTTCATGCGCCCCGTGCCGTCCGTGGCGTTGATCCCGCTGGCGGTGCTGCTGTTCGGCGTGGAGATCGAGTCGGCCCTGCTGCTGATCGTGTATGCCTCCTTCTGGCAGGTGCTGATCCAGGTCCTGTACGGGGTGGCGGACGTGGACAACGTGGCCATGAACACGGCCCGGTCCTACGGACTCGGTCCGCTGGCGCGGCTGCGCTACGTCATCTTCCCCACGGCGTTGCCGTACCTGATGACCGGAGTGCGCCTGGCCTCGGCCGTGGCCCTGATCCTGGCGATCACCGCCCAGCTGATCATCGGCAACCCGGGCCTGGGTGCCGAGATCGCCAAGGCCCAGTCCGGTGGCTCCTACGTGGCGATGTACGCCCTCATCTTGGCGACCGGCCTGCTCGGCGTCCTCATCAACCTGGTCATGCGCATGATCGAGCGCAAGGTGCTGTCCTGGCACTCCTCGGTCCGAACGGAGGTCGCCACATGAGCGCCGAAATCCCCCTCGCCACGCACACCAACCTGCCGGACAGCCCCACCGGGGCCGCCCAGGCCAACCGGGCCGTCTCCCCGAAGGGCCCTTCGGGGTCCCAGCGGCCCCGCCCTGCCTCCAAGCGCGCCACCGGGGCGCTGAAGGGCCTGTTCTTCATCGCAGCCCTGCCCGTGCTGCTGGTGCTGATCTGGTACATCTCCACCGCGGTGGGGGAGAAGAACTTCTTCGTGCCCACCCCGGCACTGCTGGTGGAGACCTTCTTCGCCACCTGGACCGGGGACCGGATCACCACGGACGTGATCCCCTCGCTGACCCGCCTGCTGATCGGCATCGCCGGCTCGATCGTCATCGGCATCGTCGGCGGCCTGCTGATCGGTTCTGTCCGGTGGCTGCGGGCGTTGACCGAGCCCACCCTGGAATTCTTCCGGGCCATCCCGCCGACCGTGCTGATCCCCGTGCTGATGCTGCTGATCGGCATCGGTGACGACATGAAGATCGCGGTGATCATCTCCGGGGCGGTCTGGCCGATCCTGCTGAACACCATCGAGGGTGTGCGGTCCATGGACGAGGTCCTGGCGGACACCACGCACACCTACGGAATCAAGGGCTTCAACCGGGTCCGCTACCTCATTCTCCCGTCAGCCATGCCGCAGATCATGGCCGGCATCCGCCAGTCACTGTCCATCGCACTGATCCTGATGGTCATCTCCGAGATGTTCGCCGCCTCCTCCGGGCTGGGCTTCACGATCGTGCAGTTCCAGCGCTCCTTCGCGATCCCGGAGATGTGGTCCGGCATCGTGCTGCTGGGCATCATCGGCGTGATCATGTCCTTCATCTTCCAGCTGATCGAGCGCAACGTGCTGCGCTGGTACCACGGCCTCAGGGAGATCGAGAATGCAGCCTGAGCCCACCGAACCCGTCAGCCCCGATTCAGTCCACGCTGATTCATCCCCCGAGTCTCACACCGAAAAGGAAGCCACCATGACTTCTGACCAGACCTTCTCCGCAGCTGCCACAGCCACCACGGGCACCGTCGTCTCCCAGGGCGGCGTGGCCGAGACCCCGGACGGACTGATCACCGTCGGCAAGACCATGCCGGACGGCGAGGCCATGCTCTCCGTGCGGAACATGAAGAAGGTGTACCACACCGACGGCGGCGACATCGAGGCCGTCCGGAACCTGACCTTCGACCTGCCCCAGGGCCAGCTGGCCTGCCTGGTCGGGCCCTCCGGCTCGGGAAAGACCACCCTGCTCAAGTGCATCGCGGGGCTGCTGGCCCCCAGCGCCGGGGAGGTCACCCTGCACGGCAAGAAGGTCACCGGCCCGCCGAAGTCCATGGCCGTGGTCTTCCAGGAGTACGGCCGCTCCCTGTTCCCCTGGATGCGAGTGCGGGACAACGTCGAACTGCCCCTGAAGAACGCCGGGATGGACAAGGCCAAGCGGGACGAGCTCGTGGACAACGCCCTCGAGGCCGTCGGCCTGGCCCACGTGCCCAAGTCCTACCCCTGGCAGCTCTCCGGTGGCATGCAGCAGCGCGTGGCCATCGCCCGCGCCGTGGCCTATCAGCCCCAGGTGCTGCTCATGGACGAGCCCTTCGCCGCCGTGGACGCCCAGACCCGCGCCGACCTGGAGGACCTCGTCCGCAGCGTCTGGAAGAAGCTCGGCGTCTCCATCCTGTTCGTCACCCATGACATCGATGAGTCCGTCTACCTCGGCGAACGCGTCATCATCCTGTCCTCCTCACCCACCGTGATCCAGGAAGATGTCCTGATCGACCTGCCGGATGAGCGCGACCAGCTCGAGACCCGCTCCTCCCAGCGCTTCTCCGAACTCCGCCACCACGTCTACGAACAGATCCAGCTCGCCAAGAAGGGCTTCCGCCCCGAGGACGCCATCGCCCGGTAGGGCTACGCCGACCACACCATCAGGGACAGTGCGCCCCGGTGGCCGCAACGCATGACGGTGCTGCGGCTGCCGGGGCGCACTGCGTGGTCGGTCGATCCGGGCACCGGCCGCGCCGTCGGCCGGGCTGTCAGTCGGCGTCGCTGCCGCTGGTGAAGACATCTTCTTCGGCACCCAGGACGAACTGGTCGCCGGGCACGGCGTTGCGGAGGACCTGCACGACGGTGTCCGTATCCGTGGACACGCAACCCCACGATTCCTCCATGCCAGCGTGCAGGAAGATCGCGAACGAGAGGCCGGGCCTCGCCTCGGTGTCTGGGGGCCGGTTGAAGTTGACCACGACGGCCTGCTCATAGAGCCCTTCTTCCATCAACTCCCACAAACCCTCGTCCGGCCACTGACCCTCGCCCTCGAAGTACTGGTTGAAGTGCGGACCCGGCCGGCCGCCCCAGTGGCTGTCGGGCGACAGCTCGTGGTATTCCAGGTCCGTTCCCGGGTCCGCGCGTCCGAACCCCTCGGTCATCGTGTAGGAGCCCGTCGGAGTCTGCAGGGTATTGACCTTGGTCGTGTCCACGGGGCCGAACCCACCGGAGCCGATCCTGGCCGGCCGGACCCATTCCTCCGCATATCCGCCCTGCACTCGATGGCAGCTCGTCAGGGTCGCCTCGGTGGTCTCGCGCTGCTGTCCGAGGGCGAACACCACGCGTTGGGCGTCCCCGGTGTCGAACCGGACCTCCCCGTCCGAGAGGCGTCGGCACGGTCCCGAGGTGGCCGGCGTCGGCTCCAACGGCTCCTTCGATGCCGGCGCCGTGGGGCCATCAGACGGTCCACCGCCCGGCGGGGGCGCCACCATGCAACCGGCCACGGTCGCGGCAATCGCCACGGCGATCATCACGACGGCGGTCGGCGCCGTGACCGATGTGGTGCGCCGGTTCCGGCGCAGGAGGCCCTTCATCCCTCCATTATGGGCCGCGCCGATGCCACCGGACGCCGCACCGACGCCGCCCCGCGGCCGGCTCTGTCGCCTCGACACCGTCCCGATATCATCCCGCGGCCGGCTCGGCCGCGTCGACCCCGTCTCGAGGACAAACGCGTCCTTCGCGCCCTCGCGACGCCGTCGCCACCCTTGACCGTTCACATTCCCCTCTGACAGGGGACATCCGGCGCGCGCTGGGCAAACCGACTCATCGGTCCGAGGGTTACCCGTCAGTAGATCACGAGAGTCCACGTGGAGATCAGGTACCGGACAGGTGAAGAACCAGTAGGCCGTATGCATACGGTCTTAGAGGGCACGTCGTGCCCACCGGCTGCTATCCCGTAACGCTCCTGTTACCGGCCGGTGGGTAGGGACATGCGGGGCACGGGTCTGCATGCCTCCGGACCGTCGAGCGGTCCCGCGACAGGCCGAAGAGACCGGGGATGAGGAATCACCCCGTACCGATTCATGGGGGAAAATTGCCGCAGGACCACCGAAATGCCACGGCGAACGATGAACGGACCACGAAGACCTCGGGTGCGGGACGCGGCAACGCCGTCCTGACGGCCGAAACCGAGCACGGCCATGCGCAGGATCCGTCCCTCACGGACGACCTGGCCTGCTACTCCGGTGGGCCGGCCGCCGCGCCCCGGACCCTCGTGGACATCCTGCGGGAGACCATCGCCAGTTACCCGGGGGCCCAGGCCGTGGACGACGGCACCACTGCCCTCAGCTACGCCGAGTTCGGTGAACGGGTGGACGAGATGGCCCGGCGCCTGTGGTCCATGGACATCGGCGCGGGAGACCGCGTGGGAATCCGTGTGCCCTCCGGCAGTATCGACCTCTACGTGGCGATCCTCGGGGCACTCACGGCCGGTGCCGCCTACGTGCCCGTCGACGCGGACGAGCCGGACGAGCGAGCCGGCACGGTCTGGGCCGAGGCCAGGGTGTGCGCCGTCGTGACCGAGGGCCTGACGATTTCGGCCCGGCCGGGCGTGGCCACGGTGGGCGGGGCTCCCGAGCCGCATCCGGAGGACGACGCGTGGATCATCTTCACGTCGGGCTCCACGGGCAAGCCCAAGGGCGTGGCCATCACCCACCGGTCCGCTGCGGCCTGGGCTGACGCCGAGGCGCAGATGTTCCTCGAGGGCGAGCCGCTGACGCGGGGAGACCGGGTACTGGCCGGACTGTCGGTGGCGTTCGACGCCTCATGTGAGGAGATGTGGCTGGCCTGGCGCAGCGGTGCCTGCCTGGTGCCGGCGCCACGCTCACTCGTCCGTTCCGGTGAGGACCTCGGCCCCTGGCTGGTCGAACGGCGCATCACCGCTGTCTCCACTGTGCCCACCCTGGCGGCCATGTGGCCGCAGGAGGCTCTGGACAACATCCGCCTGCTGATCTTCGGCGGTGAGGCCCTGCCGGGTGAACTCGTGACGCGGCTGGCCGGCCCGGGGCGGGAACTGTGGAACACCTACGGCCCGACCGAGGCAACCGTCATCGCCTGCGGCGCCGCGCTGGACGCGGACAGCCCGGTGTCAATCGGGCTGCCGCTGCGGGGGTGGGAGCTGGCCGTCGTCGACTCCGAGGGCAATCCGGTCCGGTGGGGCGAGACCGGTGAGCTCATCATCGGCGGCGTCGGGCTGGGACGATATCTGGACGCAGACAAGGACGCCGAGAAGTACGCCCCCATGCCGGCTCTGGGTTGGGAGCGCGCCTACCGCAGCGGCGACCTCGTGGTCGCCGAACCCGACGGGCTGCTCTTCGCCGGTCGCGTGGACGACCAGATCAAGCTCGGCGGCCGCCGCATCGAACTCGGTGAGATCGATGACACCCTGAGCCGCCTGCCCGGCGTGGCCGCCGGCGCCGCCGCCGTGCAGTCCACCCCGAGCGGGAACAAGGTCCTGGCCGGATACCTGTTGCCTGAGCCGGGAACCACCCTGGACCTGGCCGCACTGCGGCGCCGTTTGGCCGAGCAGCTTCCGGCCCAATTGGTGCCGGCGCTGGCCGTCATGGACGAGTTGCCACTGAAGACCTCCGGCAAGGTGGACCGCAAGGCCCTGCCCTGGCCGGTGCAGCAGGCCGACGGTTCGGGGCACCAGCTGAGCGGGACCGAGGGCTGGATCGCCGACCTGTGGGCTGAGCTGCTCGGCCCTCTTCCACTGGATGGGGACAGCGACTTCTTCGCCTCGGGTGGAGCCAGCCTGGCGGCGGCCCATCTCGTCGGGAAGCTGCGCGGCCAGTACCCGGACGTGTCCATCGCGGACATCTACGCCCACCCCACCCTGGGAGCGCTTGCTGCGCACCTGGAAGGCCTGGAGTCCGGCGAGGACGAGGAGCGCGAGCTCGAACCCACCCCGTGGTGGACGGGGCTGGTCCAGCTTCCCGTCATCCTGGGTCTCTACGGGATCACCGGTCTGCGGTACCTGACCGGCATCGGCATCGTGTGCTGGGTCCTGTACAACGTGGCACCCTTCCCGACCCTGTGGGTGCCCAATCCGCCGGTGTGGATCCTGATCACCGCATGGGCCGTGCTGTTCAGCCTGCCCTCACGGATCGTGTTCGCGGCGGCGGCATCGCGGCTGCTGACCGCCGGGATCGCGCCCGGGACCTATCCGCGGGGCGGGGCGGTCCACCTGAGGATCTGGACCGCCGAACGGATCGTGACCTTCGGCAAGCTGGAACCGATCATGGGGACCTCCTGGGGCATCACCTATGCCCGTCTGCTCGGCAACCGGATCGGCCGGGACGTCCACCTGGATGCCATGCCGCCGGTCACCGGCCTGATGAGCGTCGGCGCCTGCGCGTCGATCGAGTACGAGGCCGACCTGGGAGGGCATTGGCTGGACGGCGATCACCTTCACGTCGGCGCGCTGGAGATCGGCACGGGGGCCCGCGTGGGCACCCGATCCGTGCTCATGGACGGCGCGTGCCTGGGGGAGAACGCCGAGGTCGATCCCGGGACCGTGGTCTCCGGCCTGATCCCGGCTGGTGAACGCTGGGCCGGCTCGCAGATGGAGTACATCGGCCAGGCCGGTGACGAGTGGCCGGTGGCCGCGCGGCCCCATCACGGGCGCCGTGGGATCCAGCTGCTCTTTCCGGTGTCCCTGTTCGGCATGGGCCTGCTGCCGATGGTGTCGGTGGTGCCGGGATCCCTCGTGGTGATGTGGACCGTTCAGCTCCAGCAGCTGACACTGCTCTCTGACGTGCTGTGGGCCCTGGCCGCGCTGGTGCCCGTGTTCGCTGTGATCACGGTGCTGACCTTCCTGTCCCTGGTCGCGGGGACGGTCCGATTGCTGTCCCGGCTGATCGTTCCCGGAATGCACCCGTTGCATTCGGCCGCCGGCTGGGCGGTGTGGCTCAGCAACCTGTTGCTGGCCAAGACCCTCATCGCGGTCTATCCGATCTATGCCAGCGTCCTGACCCCGCTGTGGTTCCGACTCCTCGGTGCCCGGGTGGGACGCCACGTGGAGATCTCGACGCTGGAGTCGATCCCGCACCTGACCGTCCTGGGTGACAGGTCCTTCATGGCCGATCACTCGATGGGCACCTCCGCACGGGTTCGCCGGGGGTGGATGCACGTGGGCCCGTCCTCCGTGGGGAGCCGGTCCTTCGTCGGCAACTCGGCCGTCGTCGGGCCGGACCGCAACGTGCCGGACCGCTCCCTCGTGGCCGTGCTCTCCTCGGCTCCGCGGGACATGCCGGAGGCATCCAACTTCTTCGGCCGCCCAGCCGTCGAGCTGCCCCGGCCGGTCGACGGCGCTGACTCCGGATTGACCTATGACCCTCCCACGAAGCTCGTCGCCGCCCGTGCGGCCGTGGAGGCCTTCCGCCTCCTGCCATTCATGATCGCGGCCTGGCTGGCCCTGGCCGCCGTCTGGGTCATCTCCGAGATCCTGGACAACGGCGGATTCTGGGCCGCGGTGGCACTGTCAGGGCTGGTGATGCTCGCCAGCAGCACCGTGGCCTGCGCCATCGCCCTGGTCGCCAAGTGGGCCTTGGTCGGGCGGTTCAAGCCCGGGCGGCACGCCCTGTGGACCAGCTTCATCTGGCGGAACGAGCTCGCGGACGTGTTCTCCGAGTCCCTGGCGGTGCCCGGGCTGGTCCGGATGAGCCTGGGCACACCGATGCTCAACATCTGGCTGCGGCTCATGGGAGCGAAGGTCGGCCGCCGCGTGTGGTGCGAGACCTGGTGGCTGCCGGAGTTCGACGTCATCGAGATCGGCCACGGGGTCAGCATCAATCGGGGCACTGTGCTCCAGACCCACCTGTTCCACGACCGCATCATGCGGATTGACCCCGTCCGGATGGAGGATCGCTCCACCCTGGGCCCGAACAGCGTGCTGCTGCCCGGCAGCGTCGTCGAAGACGGCGCGACCGTGGGTCCCGGCTCGTTGGTCATGGCCCAGGAGACCGTCCCGGCCCACGGGCGCTGGGCCGGCAATCCCATCAGCCGCTGGGACCGGAAGTGGACCGCGTCAGCCGGCCCTTCCGTGGCCGCTCCCGCCCCGTCGGACCCCGTCCCGTCCGGCTCCCTGCGCACCGATCCGATCAACCGCACCACCACGACTGAAGGGCAAGCACGATGAGCATGGTTCCCGACAGGTTAGACACCGACTCGACCACCGCCAACGCCCCGAACGCGGCCTCCGCCGCGTTCGGCCGGGTCATCACCGCCATGGTGACGCCGTTCGACCACGCCGGCCGGCTGGACGAACGGGGCACGGAACGGCTGGCTGCCTGGCTGACCCGCGATGGCTGGAACGATTCCGTGGTGGTCAACGGCACCACCGGTGAGTCCATCTCCACCACCGACCGGGAGAAGTCCCGGGCCATCCGCGCCGCCAAGCAGGGTGCCGCGGCCCACGGTGGCAAAGTGATCGCCGGCGTCGGGGCCGGGAGTACGGCCCACAGCATCAAGCTGGCCAAGGAGGCGGCCTCGGCAGGGGCTGACGGACTGCTCGTCGTGGCGCCCTATTACTCCTGCCCCGGTCAGACCGGACTGCTGAGGCACCTGCTGGCCGTGGCCGATGCCACCAAGCTCCCGGTGATGATCTACGACATCCCCAAGCGCACCGGCATCGCGATCGAGACCGAGACGGTCCTGGCCGCCGCACGGCACCCACGCATCCTGGCCGTCAAGGAGGCCAAGGGCGACCTCGAGGGGGCCACCGAGGTCATGGGGCAGACACACCTGGCGTACTACTCGGGTGACGATGCGCTGAACCTGCCTTGGCTGTCCGTGGGGGCCACTGGTTTCGTGTCGGTGGTCGGCCACGTGGTGGGTGACCAGCTCACCCAGCTGTTGCAGCATCACGTCCACGGCCGGAACGCGGAGGCCCTGGCGCTGCACCGCCACCTCATGCCGATCTTCCGCGGGATGTTCTGGGCCCCCGGTGCCGCGTCGGCCAAGGCCGCCCTGGGTGACCTGGGGCTGCCGGGCGGACCAGTGCGCCTGCCACTGGTGGATCTGACCGAGGAACAGCGGCGCGAGCTGCGCCACGTCCTGGCCGGAACCGTCACCGAGATGGGCGCGCCGGCGGATCCCGCCCGGGTGCCCACCGGATGGCTTCCCGCAGAGGCCACGGTCGGACAGGTCGGCCGGTGACCTCGACGGACGGACCAGCGGATCGAATCGGCACCCAGGACGGGGCCGTGACTGCCGCGCCACGCCGGTCGAGGCGGATCGTCGGCCTCGATGCAGCCCGCGGGCTCGCACTGATCGGCATGATCGCCATCCACGTCCTGCCCGAGAGCACCGAGGCCGGGGAGACCACCCTGATCTGGGAGATCGGCTCCGGCATCTCGGCGGCCTTGTTCACGTTCCTGGCTGGCGTCTCCCTGGCGCTGATGACCGGTGGCAACAAGCCGGTGACCGGCGAGGCCCTGGCGGCCAAGCGGGTCGGCATCGCCATCCGGGCCGTGGTGCTCATCGTCATCGGGCTGATGCTGGCGATCCTCGACCCGCCGGCCGGCATCATCCTGACCTACTACGGTGTCATGTTCCTCATGGCCATACCGCTGCTCGGAGCGCCCGCGCCGATGATCGCCACCGTGGCCGGTGTGTTCGCGCTGGCGGGGACGTTGTTCATCCACCTCGTCGGCAACGCCATGCCGAACCTGGACGGTTACGACCCATCGCTCGGGTCCATCGTCGCCCAGCCGGACGGCACGATCGCCGCACTCCTGGTCACCGGCACCTACCCCGTCCTGGCGTGGTCCGCCTTCCTCTTCGCCGGCCTCGCCGTCGGACGGTTCAACCTGACCCTGCGGGACACCCACCTCAGGCTGATGGTGGTGGGCCTGACCATGTCACTGGCCACCTGGCTGGTCTCGTGGTTGTCCATCGAGGTCCTCGGCGGGTTCGACCGGGTCCTTGCGACCACGCCCGGGCTGACGGAGGACGAGCTGGTGCGGTCACTGACCTGGGGGCTGGAGTTCACCACCCCGGACATCAACTCGGGCTGGTGGCTGCTGATGCTGTCACCGTACTCGGAGACCCCCGTGGAGGTCCTCAACACCCTCGGCTGGGCCCTGGCCTGCCTGGGGGCCATGCTCTGGCTGGGTCAGCGGATCGGGCAGTGGCTCCGGCCGCTGGCCCTGGTCGGATCCATGACGCTCACTCTCTACGTGACCCACCTGATCTTCCTGGCGACAGGACTGCTGCAGGAGACCCCGTACATCTCGTTCTGGCTGCAGGTGGGCCTGGCTCTGCTGTTCGTGGTGCTCTGGCGCAATGTCACGGAGCGGTCCCAGGGTCCGCTGGAATGGATGACCACCACGGCCTCATCCGCTGGGCAGCGCTGGTACCGAAGTCGAAAGTCCTGACGGTCCTGAGCGGAAAGCCGGCCGCAGGGGCTAAAATCGGGATGTGACCATTGATTTCGGAGTCCGGGAGCAGGCCGGCCGTGCGCTCTATGAGCGGCGGATGGCGCTGTTGCCTGGACTGGGCCAGCCGCCGGCGCCGGCCTGGGAGGACCTGTCGGACGGCGAACGTGAACGCTGGTGCCGCCACGCCGACGGTCCGGTACCGGGCCCCGGCCCGACGCGCACCCGGCCTGCGACGCGGCCATCGGACGTCATGGCCGACGGCGTGGACGGTGCCCGCGCGGACGACGCGACGCTGGCCCGTGGAGCGCAGGGCGGACGCCGACCTCGGTAGGCTCACACCATGACGGAGAGCCCCGGAAGCAGGCGGTCGGAAGGGGACAGCACCCTGGACCGGTTGATCCGGATCCTCGGCGCCTTTGACGCCGAGCGATCCACACTCTCGATTGCCGCCCTCGCCCGACGCGCGGCCATCCCCCTGCCCACCGCCTACCGCTGGGTGGACCGGCTCACCTCGGCCGGACTGCTGGAACGCTCGGACGGTGACGTCCGGCCCGGGATGAAACTGTGGGAACTGGCCTCGCGCTCCTCGCCCGGGACCTCCTTGCGCCAGGCCGCCATGCCGTACATGGACGACGTCCAGGCCGTGCTGCGACAACACACGCAGATCGCGGTGCTGGACGCCCACGGCGTGTTGGTCCTCGAGCGGCTCTCCGCGCGCGGAGCCGTGCCCAACCAGGCCACCATCGCCGGCCGCATGCCCACGTTCACCACCTCGCTCGGGCTCGTGCTGATGGCTTTCGCCCGGCGCCACGTCACGGAATCCTTCCTCGCCGACCACGCCGCGGAACTCGGCGCCCCGGTGGGTGGTCCGGGGCACGACGCCGGCCCCGGCAACGCCCGCGGGGTGGTCAACCCCACCGAGCCCGAACTGCGCCTGCAACTGGCGGAGACCCGCCGCCAGGGCTGGGCCTCAGTGGACGGGCAGATCGACTCGGAATCCACCGGCGTCGCCGTGCCGGTCCTCTCGCCAGAGGGCCATGCCGTGGCGGCACTCGGTGTGGTGGTGCCCCGCTCCTCGGAATTCCGTCCCGGCCTGGCTCCGATGCTGCTCGCCGCGGCTCGCGGCATCAGCCGCGCGTTGGGCCCCCAGGCGGCCATGCCGGCGTCGGACACGGTGTTCCCTCAGCACCCGCCCGTGGCGCTGCCGGGCACCGGGGAGTGACCTGCATCGCGGTCATCCTTCTCACTCAGTGAGAATTGATCCGCCAATCGTCTGTACGCTCCATCACACTGGTGGCAGAAGGCCCGGCCCCGCAGCCCGCGGCCTTGACGACGTCCCGCAGGATGAGTCCCCGGCCCGGCCGCGGATCCCCGCACAACGAAGGAGTTGGAATGGCAGCCAGCGCAGGCAGCGCCGATAGGGCAGATACACCACAGCTCACCCGGACGAAGGTGGGCATCGTCGGAGGCGGCCCCGCCGGGCTCCTGCTCTCCCACCTGCTGGCGAAGCAGGGCATCGACAATGTGGTCATCGAACTGCGGGACCAGGAGACCATCAAGAACACCCACCGCGCGGGAATCCTGGAACAGCAGGCGGTGAAGATGCTGACGGAGTCCGGCGTGGACGGCCGCGTGCTGACCCACGGTGACGAGCACGAGGGCATCGACCTGCGCTTCAACGGGGAGTCCCACCCGCTGAACTTCCCGGACCTCGTGGACGCCACGGTCACCCTGTACGCTCAGAACGAGGTGTTCATCGACCTGGCCGCGGCCCGGAAGCGGGACGGCGGTGACATCCGCTACGAATCCGCGGTCATCGAGGTGGCGGACCTGAAGTCGGACACCCCGAAGATCCGCTACAAGGACGTCTCTGCCGGTGCCGACCCGGATGCCGTCCACGAGGTCCACTGCGACGTCCTCGTGGGCGCTGACGGCTCCCGCTCCTTCTGCCGCCGCGCCGTGGGCCAGGAACAGGGACACCAGGACTTCAAGATCGAGTACCCCTTCGCCTGGTTCGGCATCCTGACCGAGGCCCCGAAGTCCTCGCCGGAACTGATCTACGCGAACTCCCCGCACGGCTTCGCCCTGATCTCCCAGCGCTCCGCGAACGTCCAGCGGATGTACTTCCAGTGCGATCCGGCGGAGAGGACCGAGGACTGGTCGGACGACCGGATCTGGTCGGAATTGCAGAAGCGCGTGGACGGCCCGGACGGCTTCCAGCTCAAGACCGGCCCGATCTTCGACAAGACGGTGCTCGGCTTCCGCTCCTTCGTCCGCGAGCCCATGAGCCACGGCAACATGTTCCTGGCCGGGGACGCCGCGCATACCGTCCCGCCGACCGGGGCCAAGGGCCTGAACCTGGCGTTCGCGGACATCAAGGTGCTGTTCGAGGCTCTGGACTCGTTCTACGCCACCGGCTCCCGCGAGCTGCTGGACGGTTACTCCGAGACCGCCCTGAAACGCGTCTGGAAGGCCCAGAACTTCTCCTACTGGATGACGTCCATGCTCCACACCCGCAAGGACGCCCACCCGTTCGAGACCAAGCGCGCCCTCGGTGAGCTCGAGACCGTCACCTCCTCGCGCTACGGCCAGCAGTACCTGGCCGAGTCGTACACCGGCTGGCCGCACGCCTGACCGGTGCCCGACGCCGGCCCGCGGGCCGGCGCTGGAGGGGACCGGCCGACGTCGGGCCCGGGCTCCTCACCGCACCACCGTCCACCAATCCGCCCACTGCAGAACCAGAACCGTAGAAAGGAGCAGCCCGTGAGCAATGACATCACCGAGAACACCGGTCCCGTCGTCGAGGACGATGAGACCTTTGACAACAGCCACGTGCTCGACCCCGCCGCGACGCAGGACTCCCAGGAGACCATCAGCGCCGAGATCAAGGACATCCACGACTCGGCGTCCGGGGAGACCCAGCCGCGCGTGAACTTCCCGCCGTACCGCAGCTCCCTGCTGCGCCACCCCACCAAGGACATGCACCACACCGACCCGGAGACCATCGAGCTGTGGTCCCCGGCCTTCGGCCACCGGGACGTCCACACCCTGGAGTCCGACCTGACCGTCCAGGGCAACGGCGAGCCGCTGGGCGAACGCATGGTGGTCCGTGGCCGCGTGCTGGACGGCGACGGCCGCCCGGTGCGCAACCAGCTGGTGGAGATCTGGCAGGCGAACGCCTCCGGCCGCTACGTGCACAAGCGCGATCAGCACCCGGCGCCGCTGGACCCCAACTTCACCGGTGTGGGCCGCACCATCACCGATGACAAGGGCTTCTACGAGTTCACCACCATCAAGCCGGCGCCGTACCCGTGGAAGAACCACCACAACGCGTGGCGTCCGGCGCACATCCACTTCTCGCTGTTCGGCACGGACTTCACCCAGCGCATGATCACCCAGATGTACTTCCCGGGCGATCCGCTGTTCAGCCTGGACCCGATCTACCAGTCGATCACGGACCAGAAGGCCCGCGACCGCCTGGTCGCTACGTACGACCACAACGTCTCCACGCACGAGTGGAACACCGGCTACTACTGGGACATCGTCCTGACCGGCAGCAACCGTACCTGGATGGAGGGCGACACCGATGCGCATTGATCAGAACCAGTTGGCCGCGGCACGCGACGGGAGCGAGAAGCTGGTGGCTACCCCGGGCCAGACCATCGGCCCGTTCTTCGGCTACGCCTCCGGGTACGAGAACGTCCACATCCCCTTCCGGGACGGCCAGCACCTGGTGAACCCGGCCAGCCCGAAGGCCGTGCGCCTGACCGGCACCGTCTATGACGGCGCCGGGGACCCGATCCCGGACGCCATGATCGAGATCTGGCAGGCCGACGAGAACGGGCAGATCCCCCAGGAGACCGGCTCCCTGGTCCGCGACGGCTGGACCTTCACCGGCTGGGGACGGGCCACCGCGGACAACGTGGGCACCTACACGTTCTCCACCGTCAACCCGGGGCCCACGGAAGAGGGCAAGGCACCGTTCATCCACGTGGTGGTCTTCGCCCGCGGCCTGATGAACAAGCTGCACACCCGGATCTACCTGCCGGAGGACACCGCCGCCCTCGAGAAGGACGCGCTGCTCTCCTCCGTGGAGGCGGACCGCCGCCAGACGCTGATCGCCGAGCGTGAGGCCGATGGCACCCTGCGGTTCGACATCCACCTGCAGGGCGAGAAGGAGACCGTCTTCCTGCAGTTTCCCGGCATCGAGTACCCGGTGCACGACTGATCCGGTTCCGAAGGATGAGTGCCGGCACCACCCGGCACGCCGCCGCCTGATGGCCCGGCGGGACCCGCGCCTCCGTGACGAGAACGGACGCAAAGGCCCGCCGGGCCATCGGTGCGGATAGCCTAGAAACAACCCCACCACCCCAGGAGAGCTCCCCCGATGTCCACGCCCGCGTCGCCGTCAGAACACCAGGCCACCGCGTCCGGTGCAGCCGGATCTGACGGTTCAATCGGTTCAATCGGTTCAATCGGTTCAATCGGTTCGGACGGGTTGTCCGGAGCGCCGGGACTGACGGCGCTGGCCGCGGAGGCCGACGCCGGCCTGCTGGACCCGCTGTCCTCCGGAACCACCGCGGTGGTCCAGTCCTCGGACGCGAACTACCTGCTCCACCTGCTGCAGGTCGAGGCCGCGTGGACCGCGGTCCTCGCCCAGCACGGGATGGTCACCGCCGGCCAGGCCGAGGCCGCCGCCGAGGCCGCCGACCCGCGCCACCTCGCCGACTACGACCTGATCGGGCTCGCCCACGCCGGCCAGAACGGCGGAAACGTCCTGATCCCGGCGCTCAAGGCCATGCGGGCCCGGGCCGCGCAGGCCGCCCCCACCGAGCCCGGGGTCTCCTCCGCCATCCACGTGGGTGCGACCAGCCAGGACATCATGGACACCGCCATGATGAGGATGGCCGCCCAGGTCGCCGGGACGGTCCTGGCGGACCTCCGCGCCGCCGTCGGATCCCTGGCCGCGATGGCCACGGAGCACCGGGCGACCCCCATGGTGGCCCGCTCGCTGGCGCAGCACTCCCTGCCCTCCACCTTCGGCCTGCGCGCCGCCGGCTGGATGTCCGGACTGGCCCAGGCCGGCCGCCGGCTCGAGGCCGCCACCGCGGAACTGCCGATCCAGTGGGGCGGCGCCGCGGGCACCATGGCCGCCCTGTCCGGCCGCGTGGCCACAGCCCGCGCCGCCGGGACACTGGACGCCGGCACCGATGCCTTCACCCTCGTCGAGGAGCTGGCTCAGCGACTCGGCCTGAAGGCTCCCGCTGGACCGTGGCAGACCAACCGCATGCCCATCACCGGGCTGGCCGCAGCGCTGGCCGATGTGGTGGCGGCCTGCGGGAAGATCGCCAATGACGTGCTGATCTCCGCCCGGATCGAGAACGGTGAACTCGGTGAGCCGCTGGTCGCGGGCCGCGGCGGGTCCTCCGCGATGCCGCACAAGCAGAACCCCGTGCTGTCCGTGATGATCCACGCCGGCGCACTCGGCGCCCCCGGCACGCTCGCGCAGGTCCTCACCGCCGCCGGCGCCGCCAACGAGGAACGCCCGGACGGGGCCTGGCACGCCGAGTGGCCTGCCCTGCGCCAGCTGATGCGCACCGCCGGGGGAGCCGCCGCCCGGACGGCGGAACTCGTCTCCGGCCTGCGCGTCAACACGGACCGCATGGCCGAGAACCTGAATCGCGTGGGCCCCCTGCTGGTCTCCGAGCGGCTCATGGTCGAGCTCGCCCCGCTCCTCGAGGAGAGCGGCCCGGAGAGTGGCGGCAGGGCCGGCTCCGGCCAATCCGGTTCGGGCACGTCCCGTTCGGGCAAAGAGCGGTTGCAGGAGATCGTGGACCGCAGTCTGGAATCACAGCACGGCCAGCAGGATGGCCAGCAGCAGGGGAACGACTTCCGGAGCCTGCTGCGCGCCGCCCTGCCGGACACCGTCTCGGACGCCGAGCTGGACGGCCTGCTGGACCCGGCCAACTACACCGGCGAGGCCACCACCCTGGTGGACCGCCTCGTCGCCGAGTACCGCAATTTCGCAGAATGGAGCACCACGTGAGCACACCAGAGATCACCGCCATCCGCCTCGCCGGCGAGGGCGAGGCCACCCCGGACAAGGACGTCCTGTTCGTGGGGGCCGGCCTGGGCACCGGCGTCCAGGCCCTCTGGGCGGAGGCCGCCAACGAGTTGGCGGACCGCTTCCAGGTCATCGGCTGGGACCTGCCCGGCCACGGCCAGTCCCCGGCCCACAACGAGCCGATCGCCATGGCGGACCTGGCCAACGCCGTGGCCGACCTGGTGAAGGCCCAGCACGCGGCCGGGACCATCCCGGCCGGGGCCAAGGTCTACTACGCCGGCGTCTCCATCAACGGTGCGGTCGCCCTGCAGCTCGGCCTGGACCACGGTGACCTGTTCGACGGCATCGCCGTGATCTGCTCGGCCGCGAAGATCGGCCAGACCGAGGCCTGGCAGGAGCGCGCCACCTTCGTGGAGGCCGCCGGCACCCCGTCCATGGTGGCCGGCTCCGCCGAGAAGTGGTTCGCCCAGGGGTTCATCGAGCAGCACGCCGAGCGCACCACCCGACTGCTGCACACCCTGCAGGAGGCCGACCGCTTCTCCTATGCCCGGCTCTGCGAGGCCCTCGGCGGCTTCGACGTGCGCGAGCGCCTCGGGGAGATCACCGTCCCGATCGTGGCCCTCCACGGGGCCGAGGACGGCGTCTGCCCGCCGGCGGACGGCGAGGCGATCGCGGCCGGCGTCGCCTCCGGTCAGGCCCATGTACTGGAGAACGTGGCTCACCAGGCGCCGATCGAGAAGCCCGCCGAGACCGCAACCATCCTCAAGGAGGCCTTCACCGCATGAGTGAGAACCAGACCGGTCAGCCGGTGGGACACCAGATGGACCGCACCTCCCAGGAGGTCTACGACGCCGGCATGGCCGTGCGCCGCGAGGTCCTCGGCACCGCCCACGTGGACCGGGCCGAGGCCAACAAGGACGAGACCACCGAGGACTTCCAGAACCTCATCACGCGCTACGCCTGGGGCACCATCTGGACCCGCCCCGGCCTGGACCGCCGGATGCGCTCGGCCGTCACCATCTCCGCGATGGTCTCGGGGGGATACTGGGAGGAGGCCGCCATGCACCTCCGCGCGGCCCTGCGCAACGGCCTGAGCCGGGACGAGATCAAGGAGATCTTGCTCCAGACCGCCATCTACTCCTCCGTTCCCGCCGCCAACATCGCCTTCAAGCTGGCCCAGGAGGTCTTCGCCCAAGTGGACGAGGACCTGGCCGCCGGCAAGGACCTCTGAAAGGACCCCGCATGAGCACCCAATTCCAGGACGCCTACCTCTACGATGCCGTCCGCACCCCCTTCGGCAAGGTCGGCGGGGCGCTGGCCAAGACCCGCCCGGACGACCTCGCCGCCCTCGTGGTGGCCGAGTCCGTCAAGCGCGCCCCGAAGCTGGCCGCCGCAGGCGCGTCCGGGGCCGAGCAGATCGATGAGGTCGTCTTCGGCAACGCCAACGGCGCCGGCGAGGAGAACCGCAACGTCGCCCGCATGGCCACCCTGCTGGCCGGCCTGCCCACCTCGATTCCCGGCACCACCGTGAACCGCCTGTGCGGCTCCTCGCTGGACGCCGCCATCATCGCCTCCCGCCAGATCAACGTGGGCGAGGCCGACGTCATGCTCATCGGCGGCGTCGAGTCCATGTCCCGCGCTCCCTGGGTGCTGCCCAAGACCGAGCGCCCCTTCCCCATGCACAACCTCGAGCTGGCCAACACCACTCTCGGCTGGCGCCTGATCAACAAGAACATGCCGAAGGAATGGACCGTCTCCCTCGGCGAGGCCACCGAGCAGCTGCGGGAGAAGTACGGCATCACCCGTGAGCGCATGGACGAGTTCGCGGCGAACTCGCACCAGCTGGCCGCGAAGGCCTGGGACGAGGGCAAGTATGGCAACCTGACCGTGCAGGTCCCGGACGTGGACCTGACCCGGGACGAGACCATCCGGCCCGACTCCACCGCCGAGTCCCTGTCCGGCCTGCGCACCGTGTTCCGCAAGGAGAACGGCATGGTCACCGCCGGCAACGCCTCCCCGATGAACGACGGTGCCTCCGCGGCCTGGCTCGGTTCGGAGAAGGCCTCGGACATCCTCGGCCTGCAGCCGCTCGCCCGCATCGCCGGCCGCGCCGCCGCCGCCAACGAGCCGCAGTACTTCGGCTACGCCCCGGTGGACGCCGTCAACCAGGCGATCGAGCGAGCCGGCATCACGTGGGAGGACATCGCAGCGGTGGAGCTCAACGAGGCCTTCGCCGCCCAGTCGCTGGCCTGCACGGACGCCTGGGGCGTGGACCTGGACATCGTCAACACGTGGGGCGGGGCCATCGCCATCGGCCACCCGCTCGGAGCCTCCGGCGCCCGCGTGCTCGGCACCCTGGCCCGCCGCCTCGAGGCCTCCGGCGACCGCTGGGGCGTCGCCGCGCTGTGCATCGGTGTGGGCCAGGGCCTCGCCGTGGTCCTCGAGAACGTCAACGCCCGCTGACCTCACCCCCTCACGTCTTCAGTCGACTTGGGGTGGGTCTGGGAGCCCAACACCCACCCCAAGTCGACTGAAGACCACACCCCTCTCATCCCCGCTACAAGGAGGAACGATGCTTGAGTTCGTGGACTCGGCCGCCCAGGCCGTCTCCCGGATCACCGACGGCGCCACGGTGCTGATCGGTGGATTCGGCAATGCCGGCCAGCCGATGGAGCTGATCGACGCCCTGATGGATTCCGGTGCCACCGGCCTGACCGTGGTGAACAACAACGCCGGTCAGGCCGACGCCGGCCTGGCCCTGCTGATCAAGGAACGGCGGGTCGCCAAGATCATCTGCTCCTTCCCGCGCCAGTCCGATTCCTGGCACTTCGACGAGGCGTACCGTGCCGGAGAGATCGAGCTCGAGCTCGTCCCGCAGGGCAACCTGGCCGAGCGCATGCGGGCCGCCGGGGCCGGCATCGGCGGCTTCTTCAGCCCCACCGGCTACGGAACCCAGCTGGCCGAGGGCAAGGAGGTCCGCGAGATCGACGGCAGGCACTACGTGCTGGAGTCCCCGATCCGCGGCGACTTCGCCCTGATCAAGGCCTACGCGGCGGACCCCTCCGGCAACCTCGTGTACCGCAAGACCGCCCGCAACTTCGGACCGGTCATGGCCACCGCCGCCGCCCACACGATCGTGCAGGTGGACGAGGTCCTCGAGGAGTCGCTGAACCCGGAGCACGTGGTGACCCCGGGCATCTACGTGGACACCGTCGTCGGGATCCCGACCGAGTCCGGCGTGAAGGAGCGCGAGGAGCGCGAAGCCCTCGCCGCCGGCCAGCCCAAGCCCTGCCTGGCCACCAAGACCGCGGCCGAGCTGGCCGCCGAGAAGTGAGGATGAGCGAGATGAGCGAGATCCGCCGCACCGACGCCCCGTTGACCCAGGACGAGCTGGCCCAGGTCATCGCCGAGGACATCCAGCCGGGTTCGTTCGTGAACCTCGGCATCGGCCAGCCGACCACCGTGTCCAACTACCTCTCCCCGGAGAAGAAGGTCACGCTGCACACCGAGAACGGCATGCTCGGCTTCGGCCCGCAGGCCACCGGGGACCAGATCGACGGTGACCTGATCAATGCCGGCAAGATCCCCGTGACCGAGCTGCCGGGGGCGAGCTATTTCCACCACGCCGACTCCTTCGCCATGATGCGCGGCGGCCATCTGGACGTCTGCGTGCTGGGCGCCTACCAGGTCTCCGCCCGGGGTGACCTGGCCAACTGGTCCACCGGCAAGCCCGGTGCCATCCCGGCCGTGGGCGGCGCCATGGACCTGGCGATCGGCGCCAAGGACACCTACGTGATGATGGACCTCTTCACCAAGAAGGGCGACGTCAAGCTGCTGCCCGAGTGCACCTTCCCCCTGACCGGGGTGGGCTGCGTGTCCCGCATCTACTCGGACAAGGCCGTGCTGCTGCTGGATTCCTCCGGTGTGGTCAAGGTCCGCGAGCTCCACGGCATCACCCTCGAGGAGCTCCGCGAGGCGCACCCCGAGGTCACCTTCGAGACGGTCGGGGCCTGACCCGCCACCCCTGACGCCCTCGTCCTGACCCCGCCGGGACATCACCGGCCCCCCCTGCACGACGCCGGCCACGCACCCAAGGTGCGTGGCCGGCGTCGTGCTGTGGTCCAGGCCTGTTTGCTAAAGTAAGCACCTTGAGTGCGCCCAGCCTGGGCGCCGCACCCTGGGTGGTGGGTCAGTGAAGGCCGGCGCGGAACGTCGGTGCGGACGCTGCTCGGGGTGGATGTGAGGATCCGGTGTTGAGGCCGAGGCGCGCCGATGTGGCGCCCGTGTTCGACGCTTCCGCCGGCTCCCGTCGAGGAATGAGCAAGGCCGTCGCCGGCCGGAAGGGAAGCTGTGGCTAGACAGCGCATCGCGATCATTGGAGCTGGACCGAGCGGCATCGCCGCACTGCGGGCCTTCGAGTCCGCCGAACGGGCGGGGGAGGAGATCCCGGAGGTCGTCGCCTACGAGAAGCAGGATGACTGGGGCGGTCAGTGGAACTATGACTGGCGTTCGGGCATCGACCAGTACGGCGAGCCCGTGCACTCCTCGATGTACCGCAACCTGTGGTCGAACGGCCCGAAGGAGGCGCTCGAGTTCGCCGAGTACACCTTTGACGAGCACTTCGGCCGCCCGATCTCCTCCTACCCGCCGCGTGAGGTCTTGTGGGACTACATCGACGGCCGGGTCCGGACGACGAACGTCAAGGACAAGGTCCGGTTCTCCACGGCGGTCCGCTGGGTCGAGCACCATGAGGACCGGGACATCTTCACCGTCACCGTGGAGGACCTGAAGAACCACCGGACCACATCCTCCGAGTTCGACCGCGTCATCGTGGCCACCGGGCACTTCTCCTTCCCGCATGTCCCGGAGTTCCAGGGCATCGAGACGTTCCCCGGCACCCTGCACCACGCGCATGACTTCCGCGGCGCAGAGAAGCTGGCGGACCAGCGCGTGCTGCTGATCGGTGCGTCCTACTCGGCCGAGGACATCGGCGTGCAGGCGTTCAAGATGGGTGCCCGCTCGGTGACCATGTCCTACCGGTCCGGCCCCATGGGCTACGACTGGCCGGAGGGTATGGAGGAGCTGCCGCTCCTCGAGCGATTCGAGGGAAGCACGGCGCACTTCTCCAACGGCGAGACCCGCGAGTTCGACGCGGTGATCCTGTGCACGGGCTACCTGCACAAGTACCCGTTCCTGCCCTCGGACCTCGCCCTGCAGTCCGGCAACAACATCTACCCGGCGGGGCTGTACCGGGGAGTGGTGTGGCAGGGGAACCCGAAGGTCTACTACCTGGGCGCCCAGGACCAGTGGTTCACCTTCAACATGTTCGACGCGCAGGCCTGGTATGTCCGTGACCTCATCATGGGCCGTGCCGAGCTGCCCACCGCCGCGGAGCGCGCCGAGCACCTGCAGGACTGGCACCAGCGTTTCCAGGGGGTCGGTGGCGACGCCGATGCCGTGCGCTTCCAGGCCGAGTACATCCGGGACCTGATCGAGGCCACCGACTACCCGATGTTCGACCTGGACGAGGTGGTGCGGATCTTCCTGGCCTGGAAGGACGACAAGAAGAAGAACATCCTGACCTACCGGGACAAGCCCTACCGCTCTGTGATGACCGGTTCCCTGGCCGCCGAGCACCACACCACGTGGCTGCAGGAACTGGATGACTCCCTCGAGCGCTACCTCTCGACCCCGGAGGAGACGGACGTCGAGAAGGCGGTCCGCGGCGCCGGCACGCCCGAGGTCCCGGCACCGGGGGACGTCCGGGGTGAGGAAACCCCGACCGCCTGACCCGGACCTGATCGCTCGGTTCGACTCCGATCGCCGGCCAGAGGGCCGACTTCAGGCCCAGCCCACAGAACGACGCCGGCTGCGCACCCTGGGTGCGCAGCCGGCGTCGTTCTGTTCTTCTCTGTCCTCGAAACGGGGTCAGTGCTCGTGGGTGGTGAGGTCGTGGTCCTTGGACTCGCGGGTCAGCACCAGGGCGATGATGGAGACCACGGCCATGGCGCCCAGGAACACGGCCACCGGCACGATCGAGGTGCCGCCGCCGGGGCCCGCGTACAGGGTGGCCAGGATGGTGGGGGTGAAGCCGGCACCGAGCAGGGTCGCCAGCTGGTAACCCAGGGAGGCGCCGGTGTAGCGCGATCCGGTGCCGAACTGCTCGGCGATGAAGGCGGCCAGCGGGCCGTAGATCATGCCGTGCAGGCCCAGGGCGATGGTGAAGGCCAGCAGCAGCACCAACCAGTTCGTGGAGGTGAGCATGCCGAACAGCGGGAACAGGAACCCGACGAACAGGAACAGTCCGGCGATCATGACCGGGCGGCGGCCGAAGCGGTCGGAGAGGTGCCCGAACCAGACCACGAAGAAGATCGAGAAGATCGAGGCCAGGGCGAAGGCGTAGAGCACCGAGGAGCGCTCGGTTCCGGCATCCGTGGAGTACTGGACGGCGAAGGTGGACAGCAGCACCTGCAGCCCGAACCCGCTGGCGCCGGCGAACATGGTCAGGAGCAGGGCCTTGGGCCGGCGCAGGACCTCCCAGATCGGCAGCCTCCGCTTCTCGCCGGAGGCCTCGGCCTGGGCGGCGGCGGCCTCGAAGA
Source organism: Citricoccus sp. K5 (assembly GCF_902506195.1). Classification (NCBI taxonomy): domain Bacteria; kingdom Bacillati; phylum Actinomycetota; class Actinomycetes; order Micrococcales; family Micrococcaceae; genus Citricoccus; species Citricoccus sp. K5. The sequence continues at coordinate 2,740,852 of NZ_LR732817.1, read as the reverse complement.
TCGGGGACTCGCTGATCTTGGCGCGGATGACCATGCCGACGATCAGCAGGGCGAAGGACAGCAGGAACGGCACCCGCCAGCCCCAGGACAGGAACTCCTCCTGCGGGAGGACGGCGGAGAACGTGCCGAGGACGAAGGTGCCCAGGGCGGCGCCGGTGGGGGCGCCGGCGTTGGTGAAGGAGGCTGCGAAGCCGCGCTTGCCGCCCTCGGAGTGCTCCAGGGCCATCAGGGCGGCTCCGCCCCACTCACCGCCGACCGCGATGCCCTGGCAGACGCGCAGGAAGACGAGCATGACCGCGCCCCAGCCGCCGATCGTCGCGGCACCGGGCACCAGGCCGATCAGGGTGGAGGCCACGCCCATGATGAGCATGGACAGCACCAGCATCTTCTTGCGGCCGAGCTTGTCCCCGAAGTGGCCGAAGATCGCCCCGCCGAGAGGACGGGCGAGGTAGCCGGCGGCGAAGGTGCCGTAGGAGGCGATGGCGCCGGCCAACGGATCCAGGCCGGTGAAGAAGACCGTGGGGAACACCAGCGCCGAGGCGGAGGCGTAGAGCAGGAAGTCGTAGAACTCGATCGTCGAGCCGAGATAGCTCGAGAGGATGACGCGGCGGGACTCTCGGCGCTTGGTGGCCGGGTCGAGCGACTCCAGGTCCGGCGCGGCGGCCGTGGTGGTGTCGGTGGACATGGGGGTGCTCCAGTCTGGACGGGGGAAGTGCGGTTCGTGCTGGACGGTGTCCCGGCCCTGCTGTGACCTGCAACACGATACGTATATGAAACACATTTCAATTGAGAAAGTCAACCATTGAGTTGTTCACGCCTGTGGATCAATAGCCGTGTCGGGCGCGCCAAAACGACGCCGGCCTCGCGCGGGGGCTGTGAACCCAGGGTGCGTGGCCGACGTCGTGAGAGGCGGGTGCGGTACTAGAAGGCGATCTTGAGCAACAGGGAGCGCAGCTGCTTGCGCTCGCGCGGGGACAGGGTGGAGAGGGTGTAGTCCTCCGAGTCCTCCAGGATCTGCAGGGCCCGGGCGTGGAGGTCGCGGCCGGCATCCGTGGCGACGATGATCTTGGAGCGCCGGTCCCGAGGGTCGGTCTCCCGCAGGACGGCGCCGCGCTGCTCGAGGTTGTCCACGAGGGCGACGATCTGGCTGGGGTCCAAGGCCAGGAACTCTCCCATCTCACGCTGAGACGGGTTCTGCCCACTGGCGGCCAGGGAGAGCACCGAGAATTGGCGGACCTTCAGGTCCAGTCCCTCCAGCTGGTGATTGGCGTGGCTGATGCCGCGGCCGCGGGCGCGCGAAGTCAGGAAGTGGATCTGCTCGGCCACGTTGGAGCCCAGGAATCGCTCGATCCCGTCCGTCACTTCGCCAGCCGTGTCGCCAGCGCCACCGCTGACCTCTGGCGTGGACGCGGTGGGGGCGGAGGTTGCGGCGGCGGCGCTAGCCGTAGCGGCAGAGCCGTGGGGGGCCTTGTCAGTGGAAGTAGACATGCGTTTCTCGCAACCGTTCGTCACATCGTTGATTTGTTCAAGTGTAGCGGCGCAACCCCTGTGGCGGCCGGATCCAGAGTGCTGCTAGTGAATGTACATCATTGACTTTCTCAACGGTATGGGATGTCATGGACTCCAGAAGCGCCTAGGGGCGTTTGCACCGTAGTACCCGAGCATCGTTCCGATCCTCCGATCTGAACCCCCATCACGCAAGGAGAACCCATGTCCCTGAACGGCAAGGTAGCCATCGTCACCGGATCCGGAGCGGGCCTCGGCCTCGCCTACGCGCAGGAACTGGCTCGCCAGGGCGCGTCGGTCATCATCAATGACGTGAACCAGGAGATCGCCGACTCCGCCGTCGCCTCGATCACCGAGGCCGGAGGCAAGGCTGCAGCTGTGGTGGCCCCCGTCGGCTCCTCCGAGACTGCCGACCTGCTGGTCAAGACCGCCGTGGACACCTTCGGAGGCCTGGACATCCTGGTCACCAACGCCGGCATCCTGCGGGACAAGTCCCTGCTGAAGATGACTGACGAGGACTTCGACCTGGTCATCAACGTGCACGTCAAGGGCACCTTCACGTGTGTCCGCTCCGCCTACGCCTACTTCAAGGAGAACGGCGTCGCCGGCCGCATCGTCACGATCGGCTCCCCGACCGGCCAGCGCGGCAACTTCGGACAGACCAACTACGCCGCCGCCAAGGCCGGGATCGTGGGCATGGTCCGCACCTGGGCGATGGAGATGAAGAAGGCCGGCGTCTCCGTCAACGCCGTCATCCCGGTGGCCGCCACCGCCATGACCAAGACCATCCCGTTCTTCAAGGCGGCCGTCGAGGCGGACGAGCGCGGCGAGGCCATGCCGGAGTTCTTCCGCAAGGAGCTCGGCTTCGGGCCGGCCCAGGACGTGGCCGGCGTCATCGCCTTCCTGTCCTCGGAGGAGGCCGCCGGAATCACCGGCCAGGCCATCGGCGTCGGCGGCGACCGACTGCAGGTCTGGTCCCACCCGGAGCCCGTGGCCACCGAGTTCCACGATGGCGGTTGGGACTACGGGACCATGCTCGCCGAGGGCAAGGCGCTCCTCGAGTCCAACTTGCAGTCCGTGGGTGAGAAGATGCCGGAGCTGCCGGCCGAGCTGCAGCCCGAGACCGCGAAGTGAACGCCGGCATGAGCGCCAACGCCGAGAACACCGGGAGTGGCGGGAATCCCATCCGCTTCGAGTGCCGGGTGGACGTCGAGGCGGTGACCGCCATCGACATGCACGTGCACCTGGAAGTGGACGACTGCGGGCACGTGTCCATGCCGGAGGACGTCATGGAAGCCTCCTCGAAGTACTTCAAGGCCGAGGAGCGCACCCCCTCGATCGACCGGATCGGTGAGATCTACCGCGAACAGAAGATGGCTGCGGTGGTCTTCACCGTGGATGCCAGCACCCAGATGGACCACGCGCCGAACTCCATCGACGACCTGGTGGCCGGCTGCGCCCGGAACAACGACGTGCTGATCCCGTTCGGCTCCGTGGACCCCCGGAAGGGTCCTGCGGCGCTGATCGAGGCCCGCCGCCAGGCCGATGTGCTGGGGGTGCGCGGCTTCAAGTTCCACCCCTCCGTCCAGGGCTTCGACCCCTCGGACGAGCAGTTCCGCCCCCTGTGGTCCGAGCTCGAGCAGATCGGGCTGCCGTGCATCTTCCACACCGGCCAGAACGGCATGGGTGCCGGGCTGCCGGGAGGCCGCGGCATCAAGCTCAAGTTCTCGAATCCGCTGTTGCTGGACGAGGTGGCGGCGGACCACCCGAACCTGCCGATCATCATGGCCCACCCCTCGGTGCCGTGGCAGGACGAGGCGAACTCGATCGCCACCCACAAGGCGAACGTGTACATCGACCTCTCGGGCTGGTCGCCGAAGTACTTCCCGGAGTCGCTCGTACGCCAGTCCAACAACGTGCTGTCCCGCAAGGTGCTGTTCGGTACCGACTTCCCGCTCATCACGGCGGAGAAGTGGATGCGGGCCTTCGCGGACCTGCCCCTGAAGGACGAGGTCCGGCCGCTGATCCTCAAGGACAACGCCGTTCGGCTGCTCGGCCTGGGCTCCACCGCAGGCTCCGCCTCCACCGCCGGGGCCCAGGATGCGTGAACCCGTGACCGGGACTGTGACCCCGTCTGACCTATATGGCTTCGCCGAGCGCCTCACCGAGGCCGAGCGGTCCGTGCTGTCGGAACTGGTCACCGTCCTCGACGAGCAGGTCAAGCCGTACCTCAATGAGCACTGGGATGCGGCGACGTTCCCGGACGAGATCCGCCAGCCCCTGCGTGACCTGAAGCTGATGGACCCGCCGGCACTGAAGACTGCCGGCGAGCCCATCCGGGACATCCTCACGGGCTTCCGGAACTTCGAACTCGCGCGGACCGACCTGAACGTCTGCACCTACTTCAACGCGCAGGCCGGGCTGTTCCGCACCGCGGTGCGGCTGGGTGGCTCCGCGGAGCAGGTGGCGCAGCTGGATCCGAAGATCGTGGACTACTCCCTGACCGGTGTCTTCGCCCTCACCGAGCCGGACCACGGCTCGGATGTGGCCGGCGGGCTGGCCACCTCGGCGCGGCGCCAGCAGGACGGGTCCTGGCTGATCAACGGAGCCAAGCGCTGGATCGGCGGGGCCTTCGAGTCGGACGTGATGGCCACCTTCGCCCGGGACGAGGCGGACGGTGAGGTCAAGTGCTTCCTCGTCCCGCGTGAGGCCGAGGGCGTGACGCTGGAGCTGATCCGGAACAAGGCCAGCCTGCGCATCATGCAGAACGCGCACATCACCTACACGGACGTGCGGGTGGAGGAGGTGGACCGGCTTCAGGGGATCAACTCCTTCAAGGACGTCAGCCGGTGCCTGCGCAGCATGCGCTCGGATGTCGCCTGGATGGCCACCGGCGCCCAGGCCGGTGCCTTCGAGGCCGCCCTGCGCTACGTCCGCTCGCGGGAGCAGTTCGGCCGGCCGATCGCCGGGTTCCAGCTGATCCAGGAGAAGCTGGCGACGATGCTCGGCAACCTCACTGCCTCGCTGGGCATGGTGGTGCAGCTGACCGAACAGCAGGCTGCCGGCACCTACAAGGACGAGAACTCGGCACTGGCCAAGATGTTCACCGCCCTGCGGCTGCGGGAGACGGTGGCGCTGGCCCGCGAGGTCTGCGGCGGCAACGGCATCACCCTGGACACCGACGTCGCTCGTTTCCACGCGGATGCGGAGGCTGTCTACTCCTACGAGGGCACCCATGAGGTCAACGCCCTGATCGTCGGGCGCGCCATCACCGGCGTCGGCGCCTTCGTCTAGCCCGTCCATCCCGAGTACACGGTCACGAATTCATCACTGATCGGCCGAGACCATTGCATTTTCCAACTATTGTGATGTAGAACACAGTTCAAAGGAGAAGAACACCATGAGCGAAACCACCACCGCCAAGACCGTCGTCCCCTTCGACGAGGTCAAGAACCTCGCCGGGACGGACCTGGGTGTCACCGAGTGGCGCGAGGTCACCCAGCAGATGATCGACACCTTCGCAGATGCCACCGATGACCACCAGTGGATCCACACCGATCCCGAGCGGGCCAAGGACGGCCCCTTCGGTGCCCCGATCGCCCACGGCTTCCTCACCCTGTCCCTGATCATCCCGTTCTGGTCCGAGCTGTTCGACGTCTCCGGCGTCAAGACCAAGGTCAACTACGGGCTCGACAAGGTCCGCTTCACCTCCCCGGTGAAGGTCGGATCCCGCATCCGCATGCAGATCACCGTCAAGGAGGTCTCCGAGGTCAAGGGCAACGGCCTGCACCTGGTGGCTGACGGCACGATCGAGATCGAAGGCCAGGAGCGCCCCGCGGTCGTCGCGACATTCCTGTCCCGCTTCTACGCCTGAGGCACCCGCACTCAGGCTCTCGCAGCCCGGCACCCCCGCCGGGCACGAACCCAGGAGAAATCCATGAACAAGAAGTTCGCATCCCTCATGGCCACCGCCGCCGTGGCGGGCCTGGCCCTCACCGGCTGTGGTTCGGGCTCGCCGACCGGTGAGGGTGGCGGCTCAACGTCGGCCGGCGCCTCCGAGGGGGGCGCCGCCTCCGGAGAGCTCACCCCGGTGACTGTCGGCGTGCTGCCGATCGCCCCCTCGGTGGGCGTCCAGTACGGCATTGAGAACGGCATCTTCGAGGAGCACGGCTTCGAGGTCGAGCTCTCGACCCAGAATGCCGGTGCCGCCATGCTGCCAGCCGTCTCCAACCAGCAGATCACGTTCGGCGTGGGCAACCCGCTGTCCGTGATGACCGCTGTGGATCAAGGCCTGGACATGCGCATCGCCGCCGGGTACTCCAACTCGCTGGCCGAGGGCGATGACATCGCCGGGGTGGTGACGCGGGCGGACAGCGGCATCGAGGACTATGCGGACCTCGAGGGCAAGGTCACCTCCGTCAACGCCCTGCGGACCCTGGGGGACCTGACCATCATGAACGACGCCGAGGAGGCCGGGGCAGACCCGGAGGCCCTCGAGTTCAACGAGATGCCGTTCCCGGACATGCCGGCCCAGTTGGAGCAGGGCAATGTGGACGCCATCTGGGTGCCGGAGCCGTTCCTGACCAGTGTGCTCGCCGATGAGGCCAACGCACTCGTCGGCTACTCCTTCCAGGACGCCATCCCCGGCATGCCCACCATGGTGACCTTCACCTCGGGGGCCTACGCCGAGGAGAACCCGGAGGTCGTGGCGGACTTCGCGGCCGCGATGACCGAGGCGCTGGCCGCCTCTGAGGAGGACCCGGAGGGCACCCGTGCCCTGCTGCCGGAGTTCATCGACCTGCCGGAAGAGGTTGCCCAGAATCTCAAGATGGAAGAGCTCAGCGGCGAGATCCGCACCGATCAGCTCAACAAGACGGCCGAGCTGGCCGTGAAGTACGGCTTCATCGGTGAGGCTCCGGACCCCGCGAAGCTGTTCATCCAGTAACGCCTGTGGCGGGCCCGACGCCGGCCCCTCACGTTCACAGCACAGCGCCCCGGACCGTGTGGTCCGGGGCGCTGTGCTGTGCTGTGAGGTTTGACCTGGTCCGCCTCAGGCAGGGTGCTCGGCGAGGACCCTCTCCAGCAAGCCCATCAACTGCTCGCACTCGGTCTCGGTCAGCGGCGTGAAGAGCCGGCGGTTGACCTCCAGGGCCGGCCCGTACAGCTCCTGAAGCAGTTCATGCCCTGCATCTGTCAGGGTGGCCACGCGGCGGCGGCCGTCCCGGACGTCCCGGTGAACGCTGACCAGTCCACGTGAGGCCATGCGGCTGACGAGCTCGGTCAGGGAGGCCTTGTCCACGGCGAGCTGGGCGGCGATCTCGGTCTGGCTGAGGCCGGACTCCGATCGGGCGAGGCAGAGCAGGAGACCGAACTGGATGCTCGTGTTCTCCGTGGAGACGTGCTCGGTCCAGAGCTGGCCGTGCAGGCTCAGCAGGCGGCGCACGGCGAGGCTGCGGAACACCTGGGGAGGGGCCAGTTCGGTCTCGGTTCCGTTCATCGTCGAGCCTCCTGACGCGCCGCGATCTGGGTGACAAACAATATTGTTGACAAAATCATGAAAATCTCTTGTCTGCCGGGATCACGGCTGACTAGGCTGTGTCTCACATTACAGGCATCCGTCCACCCCCGGCCGGTGCCATCTCGCACATTGCCTTCCAGGAGCACCATCATGATGAGGAAACTTCGCGTGGCTGCCGTCAGCGCTGCCGCCCTACTGGCCCTGACCGCCTGCGGTTCGGGGTCACCGACCGGGGACGGCACCACCACCGCCCCCGCAGAGGGATCCGAACCGGCCGCGGCTGGCGAGCTGACCCCCATCGAGGTCGGCGTCATCCCGATCGTCGATGTCGCCCCGATCTACCTGGGCGTGGAGGAGGGCATCTTCGAGGAGCATGGCCTCGACGTCACCCTGACCCTGGCCCAGGGCGGTGCCGCGATCGTGCCGGCCGTCCAGTCGGGGCAGATGGACTTCGGCTTCTCCAACGTCACCTCCCTGATCATCGGGCGCGACGCCGGCCTGCCGCTGAAGATCGTGGCCACCGGCCCGCAGACCACCGGTGACGGTGAGGACGACTTCGCCCACGTCATGGTCCCGGCGGACTCCGACGCGACTTCCCTGGCCGATCTCGAGGGCAAGCGGATCGCCGTGAACACCCTGAACAACATCAACGATTCCGTGATCTCCGAGGGCATGAAGCAGGAGGGCGGGGACCCGGAGTCCATCGAGTATGTCGAGATGGCCTTCCCGGACATGGTCGCCCAGCTGGAGGCCGGCAACGTGGACGCCATCGGCGCAGTGGAGCCGTTCGTGACCCTGGCCGAGGCCGCCGGCGCCCAGCGCGTCTACGGCCAGTACGCCGAGCCCGTGCCGGACCTCTCGATCGCCGCCTACTTCACCACGGACCAGAAGATCGAGCAGGACCCGGAGCTGGTGGACGCGTTCACCGCCGCGATGAAGGAGTCCCAGCAGTTCGCCACGGACAATCCGGACCTGGCCAAGGCCGTGCTGCCGAGCTACACCTCGCTCGAGCAGGACGTGATCGACGAGCTCACGATGCCGAGTTTCCCGCAGGAGCATGACATCGCCTCCCTCGAGAAGATCGCCGAGCTGTCCCTGGATTCGGGCCTGATCGACGCCATCCCGGCGACCGAGGACCTGATCGTCCAGTAGTCCGGCGCCCCTCGAGCCGTTCATGCTGTTGTGCGACGCCGGCCCCGCCCAGTCCTCGGGGTGGGGCCGGCGTCGTTTCCTGGGGTCCAGTCGTACGAATGTTCTCCACAATCGTTGAAATACTCAATGGAATGGCGCACAATGAGGGTGAGTGTGGTCCGCCGCACAACAGCCGCACGCCATACCGCCGCGAGGAGTAGGAACGCATGATCAACCGTGGAATCGGAGACTGGATCCACCGCCGTCGCATCAAGTCCGCCGGGAACGTCGCCGTCATCAGCGCCGCTGGCGAGCTGACGTATGACGACTGGGCCGTCCGCATCGACCGGCTGGCGGATGCTCTCTCGCAGCGCGGCGTGCGGCAGGGTGATCGCGTGGCCTACCTCGGCGAGAACTACCCCTCGTTCCTTGAGGCGCTGTTCGCCGTCGGCTCTCTCGGTGCGGTGTTCGTGCCCCTCAACACCCGCCTGGCGCCTCCGGAGATCACCTTCGCTCTCAACGACTCGGGCTCCACCGTGCTCCTGGCCTCGGCGACCATGGAGCCGCTGGCGGTCGCGGGAAGCCGGGGGACCGGCGTCGGGCTCCTGGCCCTGGTGCAGGACGGCACCCCGGTGCGGGCCGAGCGCCGGGACGGGGACCTGGAGGCGGTCGACTACGAGCAGCTGCTGGCCGGCGGTGAACCCGTCCGAGCGGACGTGGCCGTGGGTCTCGACGACCTGGCGATCATCCTCTACACCTCCGGCACCACCGGCAAGCCCAAGGGTGCCATGCTCACCCACGGGAACCTGACGTGGAACAGCTTCAACGTCATCACGGACATGGACATCATGTCCGACTCGGTGTCCCTGATGATCGCGCCGATGTTCCACGTGGCCTCGCTGGGCATGGGCGCGCTGCCGACCCTGCTCAAGGGCGGCACCCTGGTCCTGGAGCCGCGGTTCGAGCCCGGCCGCGTCCTCGAGCTGATCGAGAAGTACCGGGCCACCTTCATCTCCGGGGTGCCGACCACCTACCAACTGCTGGCCGAGCATCCGGACTGGGAGTCGGCGGACATCTCCTCGCTGCGCAACCTGACCTGTGGCGGTTCCGCCGTGCCGCTGCGCGTGCTGGAGGCCTACGAGAAGAAGGGGCTGTCCTTCACCAACGGCTACGGGATGACCGAGACGTCCCCGGGGGCCACCACCCTGCCGGCCCGGTACTCCCGGCCCAAGCAGGGTTCCTCCGGGCTGCAGCAGTTCCACACCTTCGTGCGGATCGTGGACCCGATGGGCCAGGTCTGCGCTCCCGGCGAGGTCGGCGAGATCCAGGTCCAGGGTCCCAACGTCATCAAGGCCTATTGGAACCGTGAGGACGCCACCAGGGATTCCTTCGTGGAGGCCGAGGACGGCAGCTGGCTGAAGACTGGGGACATGGGCTACCGGGATGAGGAGGGGTTCGTGTTCATCTCCGACCGCCTCAAGGACATGATCATCTCCGGCGGCGAGAACATCTATCCGGCCCAGGTGGAGCAGGAGATCTCCCAGCTGGAGGCGGTGGCGGCGGTGGCCGTGATCGGCGTCCCGGACGAGAAATGGGGTGAGGTGCCCAAGGCCGTGATCGTGGTCCGTGGGGGGCACGAGCTGACCGAGGAGCAGGTCATCGGGCATCTCAACGGCAAGCTGGCCCGCTACAAGATCCCCAAGTCCGTGGTGTTCACCGAGGAGATGCCCCGCACTGCCTCCGGCAAGATCCGCAAGCCGGATCTGCGACGGCAGTTCGGCTGACCGTCCGCGGCCCCGAGCCGGCAACCTGCCGGCTCGGGGCCGCCTCCGGGTGGTGCCCGCGGTTCCCTGGGTTCAGTCCAGGATGGTCTGGTCTAGGTCTGGCTCGGAGTCCAGGAAGCCGAACTTGTGGGCGGTGGCGCTGAGGTCCTCGAGGATGGTGCGGTCGAGCTCTCCGGAGAGGTACTCCAGATTGAGCGAGTCCACCACCGCGGCGTCCATGCCGGTGTAGTCGACGATGGCCTCCCGGAAGGCGTCCTCGTCCGCCATGGCCAGCTCGGTGGATTCCGTGGTGGCGTCCCGGAAGGCCGCCACCACCTCCGGGTTCGCCTCGGCGTAGTCGCCGTTCGTGAAGGTCACCATCGAGTACAGCCCGTCGATGGCGCGCAGTGAGTCGCCGATGAACTGGATGCCCTCCTGGGCGCGGCCCTGGCTGAGGAACGGCTCCGGGATCCAGGCGGCGTCGATGTTTCCCTGCTCGAGCTGGGCCAACTGGTCCGGGAACCCGATCTCCGTGAATTCCACCTGCTCGGGATCGCCGCCGTCCGCCTCCACGGACTGCATGATGGTCAGGTGGCCCTGTGTGTTCAGCGTGTTGACGGCCACGCGCTTGCCTTCGAGGTCCGCCCAGGAGGAGATGCCGGACTCCTCGAGCGCGATGACTCCGCTGGGGGCCTGGTCCTCTGGGTCGTCGACGTTCTCGTAGCTGGTCGAGTAGCCGGCGATGATCTTGATGTCCAGACCCTGGCTGTTGGCCAGCAGGATGGATTGCGGGTTCCCGACGGCGAACTCGACCGTGCCGCTGGAGACGGCCGGCAGGAGGGCCGCGCCGCCCTGGCCCTGCTGGATGGTCACGTCGAGTCCATGTTTCTCGAAGATCCCCTCGTCGATGCCCAGGGGGACGGCGGCCGAGGTTGCGATGGGCAGCAGGCCGACGGTCACCGGCGTCAGTTCCTCGGTGCCGGCAGCGGCATTCTCGGCGGGAGCCGAGGAGTCAGTCCCGCTCGGGCTGCCGCCGGAACAGCCCGTCAGCAACAGTCCTGCGGCAGCGAGGGTGGTCATGGTGGTGAGCGCGGTGCGGGTGATGCGGCGAGTCATGGCCATGGGTGGCTCCTAGGCGGTGAGCGGTCGGGGATGACGTCACCCCGTCCGGGTGGGCGGTGTGATGGCCATCACTGTGACATCATCCGACCAGCCCCGGGGATGCTTTTCCTTTCAAGGGGAACACCGGTTTCGCTGACCGGCCGTCGTGTCTAGGTTGGACGCATCGGCCTCGTGGACCCCCCTGACGACTGTCCGGGGGGATCGAGGCCCGTCCCGATCGGGAGGATCATCACGATGTCACAGACCGAAGCCACCGAATCACTCGCCCAGGCCATTGAGAGGACTGGGAGCCCCGTCGAGTTCCTGCGCAACCAGGACTGGCCGTCCATCACGTTCCCCATCACCCCGGAGTTCACCAATTGGCGCGACGAACAGCGGGCCTGGCGTACCACCGTGGCGCTGATGGACCAGTCCCACCACATGACCCAGCTGTTCCTGGGCGGAGCTGATCTCCTGCCGCTGCTGGCGTCCATCTCCCCGAACACGTTCGCCACCTTCCGGCCGGGGGTGGCCAAGCAGCTGATCTCCGTCAACCAGGACGGTTACCTGATCGGGGACGGCATCCTGTTCTACCACTCCGAGGGGCACGAGGGCCTGGTGCTCGTGGGGCACCACATCCTCATCGACTGGGTGCGGTTCACCGTGGAGAAGGCGCAGGCAGCCGGCCGGGACGTGCACCACCGGCTGGACCCGAACTCGAACATGCGCTCCGGTCCGCCCACCCTCTACCGCTACGAACTCCAGGGTCCGGAGGCGGACCGGGTCATGGAGAAGGTGTTCCGTGGCCCCGTGCCGGAGGTGAAGTTCTTCCACATCGCCGAGGTGCAGATCGCCGGTCGCACGGTGAAGGCCCTGCGCCACGGGATGGCCGGCCAGCCCGGATTCGAGTTCTACGGGCCCTGGGCGGACCATGAGGCCGTCCACGCGGCCTTGGTGGAGGCCGGCCAGGAGTTCGGTCTTCGCCTGGTGGGGGCCAAGGCCTATTCCAGCTCGCCCCTGGAGTCCGGCTGGATCCCCACGCCGTTCCCCGCGATCTTCGGTGACGACTTCGCCGAATACCGGCAGTGGCTACCTGCGGCCCGGGCCGGGTCGATCGGTGGCTCTCTCTACTCCGAGAACGTGGAGGACTACTACGCCACGCCCTATGACTACGGGCTGGGCCGCTCGGTGCGGTTCGACCATGACTTCCATGGCCGCGAGGCCCTGGAGCGGCATGCCGAGAACCAGACCCGGCGCAAGGTCACGCTGCTGTGGAACGCGGATGACGTGGCCGGCGTCGTGAAATCCCAGCTCGAGGAGGGAACCCCGGCCAAGTACCTGGACTTCCCGAAGGCACGGTACGGCTTCTATCAGATGGACGAGGTGGTGCGAGGATCGCAACAGGTGGGCATCTCCACGGACGCCGGCTACGTGGCCTTCCCTCAGCTGTACATGTCCCTGGCCACCCTGGACGCGACCATCGAGGACGGCGAGGAGGTCGAGGTCGTCTGGGGCGAGGACCCGGTCTCCCGCAAGCCCCAGGTGGATCAGGGCCATCGGCAGGTGAGGATCCGCGCCACCGTGGCCCCGGCCCCCTATCAGGAGTACGCGCGGACCCGGTACCGGGACAACGGCTGAGGTTAGGCGTCCTGGGTGCTCAAGGCGCCCAGCTCGTCCTGCGCATCGAGGTCGTCCAACTCGTCCAGGAGCTTCAGCCCCCGCTCGGCCCAAGCGATCTCCGCGTCCGCCCGGTCCACGAGGCCCTCGTAGGTGAACCTCTTGAAGGCGGTCGTGCGGCGGTGCTGGGAGGCGGGGACGGTCTCGAGCCGGCGGTTGAGGGTCTCCGAGGTGCCGGCGATGACCTCGTCGATCTGCTGCTGCCACTGACCGCGGAGCTGCAGGATGTGCTCCCGGTAGGCCATCAACTGGTCGCGGGCGCGGTCCGGGGTGGCGTATTCGAAGTAGGCGGCCCGCAGGTGCATGGGGTCTCGGTCCCGGGTCCACTGCAGGTCTGAGTCCATCCACTCGCCGAAGGCCACTCGGCCCTGCTCGGTGATGGTGTACTCGATCTTCCGTCCCTTGCGGCCCCAGGGGACCTCCTCGGACTCCAGCAGCCCGTCCTGCAGCATCCGGCGCAGTTCCGGGTAGATCTGCGAATCGGGGGCGTGCCACACGTTGCCCACGGAGGAGCCGAAGCGCTTGGCCAGGTCATAGCCGGTCATGGGCTCCACGGTGAGCAGGGCCAGCAGCGCATTGCGCAGGGACATGTGGTCATCCTTCCTACCGGACGCCCGGCTGTGGTCTGCTGCCCCGGGCTGCTGCCCCAGACGAAGCGGTGATCCGCACCACTGTAACGGTCCGCGAGTCATATACCTATGTCCATAGGGCTGCAGAGCACCAGGTGACGCCGGGTGTCACAACGGAAGAGGAGTCACGGTGCGCCCCAGGCGTGTCGATCACGGGGTGCCGGGCAACGCCCCGTTGAGCACCGGAGCCAGCCGCCGGACGCCCTCGCGCAGCGTCTCCGGTGCCACGAAGGAGAAGGCGAGCCGGAAGTGGGGGTGGGGGCCGGCGTCGGGCGTGAAGGCTCCGCCCGGGACGAACACGACTCCGGCCTCCGCCGCCGCGTGCATCAGGGGCAGCGTGTCCAGCCCGTCCGGCATCCGCGACCAGACGAAGAAGCCGCCAGCCGGCCGGGTCCAGGTCACGCGCGGATCCAGGGACTGTTCCATCTCGTCCACCAGGGCGTCACAGCGGAGGGCGTACTCGGCAGTGCAGCGGGCCACGTGGGCCTGCCAGTCGAACCGGGTGAGGAACGCCGTGGAGAGCATCTGGCTGAACACCGGCGGGCAGACGAAGGCCGACTCTGCCGAGAGGTAGAACTCGCGCAGCAGCGCCGGCGGCACCAGCGCCCAGCCGATGCGCACGCCGGGGGAGAAGATCTTGGAGACGGTGCCGAGGTAGATGACCTGGTCGCGGTGGGCCGCGGCGATCGGGGCCACCGGGCCGTCCTCGAAGCCGAGCTGACCGTAGGCGTTGTCCTCCACGATGAGGACGCCCTCCTCGCGGCAGATCCGGGCGACCTCCTCTCGCCGCTCGGCCGGCATGAGCGCCCCAGAGGGGTTCGCGTAGGAGGGGATCGTGTAGAGGAAGGCGACCCGGCGTCCGGCGGCGCGCAGCTGCTGCAGGGTGGTGCGCAGCAGAGCGGGGATCAGACCCTCCTCATCGGTGGGGGTGGATACGGCGTCCAGTTCCCACGTGTTGAAGGTGTTCAGGGCGCCCACGAACGTGGGGTCCTCCACCACGACGACGTCCCCCGGGTTCCCGAGCATGCGCGCCGCGGTGTCGATCGCGGCCTGGGAGCCCGGCGTGATGACCACGTGCTCCGGATCCGCGCCCGCGATCCCGTCAGCGGCCATCACCGAACAGACCGCGTCACGCAATTCCGGGGTGCCCTGGCCCGCGCCGTACTGCAGGCTGAGATGGCCCTGCCGGGCGACGAGTTCCTCGGCGATGGTGCCGAGGTCGGCCAAGGGCAGGTCGTCCAGCCAGGGGTTGCCCCCGGCCAGGGAGACGACTCCGGGGGTCATGGCGAGGTCGAAGACATCACGCACCGCCGACTGCTTCACGCCGCGCGCACGGTCTGAAAGGAATGCTGAAGGGTCGGCCATGGGGCCGATGCTAACAACGGGTCGAGTCGCGGCGGAAGGGATGGCGGCAGGCCGGAGCGGGACTCGAGCCGTGCTGGGCCAGCTCAGGATCAACCCCGCAACGGCTCAGATCAGTCCAGATCAGCCCTGAGTGCCATTGAGTTGGTTGGGATCGCCGATCTCGTCCATCTCGTCGGTCTCGCCGGTTCCGTCCTCGGGCGCGGCTCCCTCCCCGCTGTCCGCGCCCTCGCCGGGCGCCGGCTCGTCCGCCGGAGTGGTGAACTCCTCACCCAACTCCAGCTCGGGCAGGCCGAGGATCTCCTCGATCCGGACGCCGTCCACCAAGACCTCCGCGTTCTCCACACCGGCCGCCGTTGCGGCAGTGCGGTTGAGCTGCGCCCGGATGCGGAACGACTCGCACTGGCTTCGGGTCACCACGTCCCCGGTCAGCTCCACCGTCACGGTGTCGCCCTCCACGCGGCTGGAGGAGTACTGCAGGCCGTCCTCGGACGGGTCCAGGGAGTTGGTGATGGCCGGGTCACCGTGGCTGTACTGCTCGTCGTCGATCAGGAAGCCGACCGCGGTACCCACCCGGTCCTCCGTCTTGACGGGCACGGACGAGGCGCGGACCAGCAGGTCCTGGCAGGCGACGTCCCGGCCCGTGGTCGCCGGGGGGAAGTCTCCGCTCAGGGCCACGAAGTACAGCGGCAGTTCCGCATAGCCGTTCGCGTTCGCCTCGGGGAGAGCCGTGCCGTCCTGGTCGGTCGGTGTCTCGTTGGAGGAGGGGAAGAACGAGCACCCGGCGAGCACGACGGCGGCCAGAGCGGCGGTCAGTCCCGCGGCGGTCCGGCGCAGGGCCGGGTGGCCGGACGTGTGGTCCGGTCGGCGTCGCGAGGTCATGGATCTCCTGAACGGCAGGGCTACGGCGGGGAATCCTGACTATCGTACTCCGCCGTCCCCGCCTCGCCGCTGCCACGTTGCCGCACCCACGCGAGGACGTCATCGGGGTGGATCCGCCGGTGCGTCCCCCGGTACGTCACCGGGATCTCACCGCGGTCCGCCAGTTGGCGCAGATAGGTGTTGGAGATCCCGGCCAGCCGTGCCGCCTGTGAGGTGTTCAGCCACCGGTCCTGCTCGGACACGGTCACCGCGGCGCCCGAGGCGAGCCGGCCGAGCAGCTCGAGCACCGCCGCGGTGGCCGCCGGCCCGAGCCGCACCGTGGTGCCGTCCAGCACCACCGTGGCGTCCGGCGTCGTGCTCGGCTCTCCGGCGGGCGCAGGGGAGCCGGCCGCCGCGAGGCCGGGGGTGCCGCGAAGTCCGGGGATGCCGGTCAGGATCTTCCGCTCGTCCTCGTCGAGCGGTCCGAAGGTCGAGCTGCGGGTGAGGATGGGGATCTCTTCGGCCATGAGCCCAACCCTAGCCAGGCTTACCCGGGGCGTCCGGTGCGCGGGTAGGCTGGGATCCATGCCCTTGCGTAACCGTCGTGCCGCCGCCCTGCCCGCCAAGTTGAGCCGTTCCTGGCTGCTGGTGAACGCGGCGAAGCCGGAGGATTTCGCCCCTGGGCTCGCCTCCGAGGCGGACTCGGTGCTGTTCGACATGGAGGCGGCCGTCCCGGCCGACAAGAAGGATGCCGCGCGCGCCAACGTGGTGGAGGCACTCAACGGCGGCATGTCCGCGTGGGTCAGGATCAACGGGATCGACACCGATGACTGGCAGCAGGACCTGGATGCCCTGTCCGGCGCCGAGGGGCTGCGCGGCGTCATGCTGGCCCTGGCCGAGGAGCCCGAGCAGGTCACGCTGACCGCCATGCGCCTGCGTGCCGGGACCCCCGTGATCGCCCTGATCGAGACGGCCGTCGGGCTGGACAACGCGACCGCCGTGGCCAAGGCCCCGGGGACGTTCCGCCTGGCCTTCGGCACCAATGACTTCCGCAAGGACACCGGCATCTCGGACGACCCGATGGCCATGGCCTATGCGCGCTCGCGGCTGGTCATCGCCTCCCGCGTGGGCAAGCTGCCCGGCGCGATCGACGGACCTCCCGGCGCGGCGGACAACAACGCCACGGTGGTCGAGTCCTCCCGCACCACCCAGTCCATGGGCATGACCGGGCGCCTGTGCCTCAACCGCGAGCAGGTCGAATCCATCAACCTGGCCCTGTCCCCGTCCGAGGACGAGGTCTCCTGGGCCGTGGACATGCTGCAGGCCCACCAGGCCGGGGCCTCCGTGGGCGATGGCTCCTATCTGCCCCGCCTGGCCCGCGCACAGAAAATCGCCGACCTGGCCGATTCCTACGGGCTCTGGAACGCCTGAGACCTCCAGCCGGGCGTCACGCTTCGTCACCGGCGAACATCGAACACGCCGCACCCGGTCCTGGGGCAGGTAGATTCTCTCCCGAGAGCACCGGTGTGATCCCCTCCACCCCGGCCAGCCGCACCCGCAAAGGAACACCATGAACAACACCCCTGAATCCACTGAGCCCACCGAGTCCTCCATCGGTTCCTACACCTCAGACGCCTCCACCCCGGCGCCGGGCTCCATCGCCGATTCCGGACAGGGCTCGCCCCGCACCGGCACCGCCCGCGTGAAGCGCGGACTGGCGGACATGCTCAAGGGCGGCGTGATCATGGACGTGGTCACAGCCGAGCAGGCCAAGATCGCTGAGGACGCCGGCGCCGTGGCCGTCATGGCCCTCGAACGCGTCCCCGCGGATATCCGCGCCCAGGGCGGCGTGGCCCGCATGTCCGATCCAGACCTGATCGACGGGATCGTCGAGGCCGTCTCCATCCCGGTCATGGCCAAGGCCCGCATCGGCCACTTCGTGGAGGCCCAGGTCCTGGAGGCGCTCAAGGTCGACTACATCGACGAGTCCGAGGTCCTCTCCCCGGCGGACTACATCAACCACATCGACAAGTGGGACTTCACCGTCCCCTTCGTCTGCGGCGCCACCAACCTCGGTGAGGCCCTGCGCCGCATCACCGAGGGCGCGGCCATGATCCGTTCCAAGGGCGAGGCCGGCACCGGGGATGTCTCCGAGGCCGTCAAGCACATCCGCACCATCCGCGGTGAGATCGCGAAGCTGTCCGCACTGAGCAAGGACGAGCTGTACGTGGCCGCCAAGGAGCTTCAGGCACCCTACGAACTCGTGGCCGAGGTGGCCCGCGAAGGCGCGCTGCCCGTGGTGCTCTTCACCGCCGGTGGGGTGGCCACGCCCGCCGATGCCGCGCTGATGATGCAGCTCGGCGCGGACGGCGTCTTCGTGGGCTCGGGCATCTTCAAGTCCGGCAACCCCGCGGCCCGTGCCGCCGCGATCGTGCGCGCCACGGCCCAGTACAACGACGCCGGCGCGGTCGCCGAGGCCTCCCGCGGTCTCGGCGAGGCGATGGTCGGCATCAACGTCGGCGACCTGCCCGCCCCGCACCGCCTCGCCGACCGCGGTTGGTGACCACTCGCCTGACGGTGCGGGTCCGGGCCCTGGGCCGGACGATGCACCGGTGAGCGGTGGGCACAACGCAGGGAGCCTCGTCGGCGTCTTCGCCCTCCAGGGGGATGTGGCCGAACACGTGCGGGTGCTGACCGCGCTCGGCGCGCGCGTCCGCCCGGTGCGTTCAGCCACGGACCTGGCCGGGCTGGACGGCCTGGTCATCCCCGGCGGGGAGTCCTCCGTGATGGACAAGCTCTCCCGGCTGCTCGGCGTGGCCCCGGCCATCGGGCAGGCGATCGGGGAGGGCCTGCCCGTCTACGGCACGTGCGCCGGGATGATCATGCTGGCCGAGGAGATCGCCAACCCGATCGTGGGGCAGCAGAGCTTCGGCGGTCTGGACATCACCGTGCAGCGCAATGCCTTCGGCGGGCAGGTGGAGTCCTTTGAGACCGCCCTCGAGGTGCCGGAGGTCTCCGGTGACCCTGTGCACGCCGTCTTCATCAGGGCCCCCGCGGTGCTGCGCGCGGGACCGGACGTGCAGGTGCTGGCGAGTGTGCCGGCGTCGCGCTCAGAGAATCCGGAGCACCCGGCCGGGGAGGTCCCCGTGGCCGTCCGGCAGGGCCGTCTGCTCGCCACGAGCTTCCACCCGGAGGTCACTGGGGACTGGTCCTTCCACCGCTACTTCCTGGAGCGCGTGATCCGCTGACCGGAGCCATCCCCACAGTCCCGTCCCGCGGTCAGGAGCCCTTCTGGCTCATGGCCTCCTGGATCGGGGTGCCGTCGAGGAGGATCTCGGCGGTGTAGACGCCGGCATTGGCCAGGGCGGTGTTCTCCAGCTGGGCGATGATGCGCGGATCGTCGCAGGTGCCGGAGGAGACCGGGGTGCCGGTCAGGTCCACGGTCACGGTGTCGCCGGAGATGGAGACCTCCGTGACCTCGAGCTCGGACTGGTAGAGCGAGTTGCTCAGCCCGGAGCCGACCTCGTACTCGGTCTGGTCCAGCAGCACCTGGAGGCCGGCTTCCACGAAGGACGGGTCACCCACGGCTCCGGCGCCCGAGACCGGGGCGGTGGACTCCATCAGGCTGCTGTCTCCACACCCCGGGAACTCGATGCCCTCGAGGTTGTCCATCGCCACCCAGTACACGGTGGCCTCCGTGGCACCCTGGGGGGTCTCCGAGGCGGACGCAGAGCCGGACGGTGCAGCGGAGGGGGAACCGGACGGGGTCGAACTGGCCGAGGGGGAACGGGTGGCAGTATCGCTCGGCGACGCTGACTCCGTTGCCGGCATCGACGCCGTGGCCGACGCGCTGGCGCTGGCGCTGGCAGTGTCACTCGGGGTGGCGGTGGGACTCTCGGAGGCCTCGCCGCCGCCCGGTCCGCAGGCGGTCAGGCAGAGGGACAGCACGGCGGTCAGGGCCGCAGTGGCAAGGAGCGGGCGTCGGGCGGTTCGCGTCTGACTCATACCCCTGAGCCTAGACGAGGCTGGCGCCTAGACTTGCCCCATGATGGACTGGAT
The DNA here is from genome assembly GCF_902506195.1 of Citricoccus sp. K5. Classification (NCBI taxonomy): domain Bacteria; kingdom Bacillati; phylum Actinomycetota; class Actinomycetes; order Micrococcales; family Micrococcaceae; genus Citricoccus; species Citricoccus sp. K5. The sequence continues at coordinate 2,721,245 of NZ_LR732817.1, read as the reverse complement.
CGCCTCTCTGCCGCTGGTCTGGGCCATCCTTCTGTTCTGGGGCGGCGCCCTGTGCCGCTCCACCGCCACCTACGCCCTCGGCCGGGGGATCGCCGCCGGGGCCGAGCACACCGCCCTGCGCCGCTACATGTCCGGCCCGGTCTACCTGCGCGCCATGCGGTTCATCGACCGCTGGGGTCCCTGGGCCATCCCCTTCTGCTTCCTGACCGTGGGCATCCAGACCGCTGTCATCGCCACGGCCGGCGTGACCCGCATGCGTTGGCGCCGGTTCATCCCCGCCGCCCTGCTCGGATCCCTGATCTGGGGCATCATCTACGGGACCATCGGCATGGCCGTCGTCTGGGCGGTCATCACCACGGCCCTGGCCAGCCCGGTGGCGCTGCTTGCGCTGGTCCTGGTGCTGGCCGGCGTCGTGGTGCTGATCCTCTGGCGTACGGGTGGCCTCGCTCGGTTGCGCGCCTCGCGTGACGATCGCAGGGCCCGCCAGGCGGCCCAGGTTCAGGCGGACACCACGTCCGACGCCGGCCGGTAGTCCAGCTGCGGGTCCAGCCCCAGCGGCCCGGCCACGGCGTCGGTGACCCCCGGGTGGGTGAGGACGCCCTCGTGGGCGTTCAGCCCGGACAGCAGCCCCTCGTCCGCGGCGAGGGCCTCACGCCAGCCGTGGTCGGCGATCCGCAGGATGTAGGGCAGCGTGGCGTTGGTGAGCGCCGCCGTCGAGGTCTGGGGAACGGCCCCGGGGATGTTGGCCACGCAGTAGTAGATCTGCTCACCCACCCGGAAGGTCGGCTCCTGGTGGGTGGTGGGCCGGGAGTTCTCGAAGCAGCCGCCCTGGTCGATCGCGATGTCCACGAGCACCGAGCCGGGGCGCATGGACGCCACCATGTCCGCGGTGACCAGCTTGGGGGCGGCCGCACCGGGGATGAGCACCGAGCCGATCACCAGGTCGGCATCCGCCACTGTCTCGGCGATGTGCATCTTCGAGGAGGCCAGCGTGTGCAACCGCCCCTGGTGCGCGGTGTCCAGTTCGGTGAGGCGGTTGAGGTTGATGTCCAGCACCGTCACGTCGGCGCCCATGCCGGCGGCGACCACGGCGGCGGCCTCTCCGGCGACGCCGGCCCCGATCACCGCCACGCGGGCCCGCCGGGTTCCGGGCACGCCGCTCATCAGGATGCCGGAGCCGCCCTGGGCCTGGGTCAGGTGGTAGGCGCCGGCCAGGGGAGCTAGGCGTCCGGCGACCTGGCTCATGGGGGCCAGCAGCGGCAGGGCGGGGCCGCGGGTGACGGTCTCGTAGGCGATCGCGGTGGTACCGGACTCGAGTACGGCGTGGGTGAGTTTCGGATCGGCGGCCAGATGCAGGTAGGTGAACAGCGTCTGCCCCCGGCGCATCAGCTGCCATTCCGGCCCCACCGGCTCTTTGACCTTGAGCACCAGGTCGGCCTGGTCCCAGATCTCCTCGGCCGTGGACACGATGCGGGCTCCGGCCTGCCGGTAGTCCTCGTCCGGGGTGCCCGAGCCGAGCCCGGCCCCGGACTGGACCATGACCTCGTGCTGGTGGTGGACGAGCTCCGTGACGCCGACGGGGGTGAGGCCGACGCGGAACTCGTTGTTCTTGATTTCAGTGGGGACGCCGATCAGCATGATTCGACGTTAGCCTGCTGGGCCCGTTTCGGGGAGGGGCGATTCCGGCACCATACTGGGCATGTGGACTACGAGATCATCACCACCGTCATCGCCGGGCTGCTGTTGATCGTAGCCGTGCTCGGCACCATCATCCCGATCCTGCCCGGCTCCATCCTGACCGTCCTCACGCTCATCGGCTGGGCCTGGATCCTCGGCTCGCCCGCCGCCTGGACCGCCGCGATCATCGGTTCGGGTCTGGCCATCGCCGGCCTGAGCGCGTCAGCAGTACTGACCGGCCGGAAGATGAAACGCGAACAGATCCCCAACGGCCCCGTCCTGGTGGGCGTGGTGTGCGCGATCGTGGGCATGTTCGTCATCCCCGTGATCGGGCTTTTCGTCGGCTTCGCCGTGGGCCTGCTGACGGCGGAGTTCGCCCGGCGGCGGGATCTCAGGGCCGCCGCGCGCTCCTCCTGGGAGGCGCTGAAGTCCATGGGACTCGGCATCCTCGTGGAGTTCGGCTGCGCCTCGCTGGCCGCCTCATCCTTCGCCATCGGCACCCTGGTGCACTTCCTCAACCGCTGAGGCGCCAGAACAACGACGGCGGCGCGTCACCTTGTGAAGGTGACGCGCCGCCGTCGTGATTGAGGGCTGTTCTGCGCCTTGCCGGTCAGGCATCCTTGAGGTCGATGCCCTTGGTCTCCTTGAGCATATAGACGGCGATGGCGGTGGCCACGCACAGCACCATGATGTAGAGGTTGGACATCCAACCCACGCCCCACTCGATGAGTTGGGCGTTGAGGTACGGAGCGGTGCCGCCGAAGACGGCCACAGACACGGAGTAGGCGAAGCCGATGCCCTGGGTTCGAATCCTCGTGGGGAAGTTCTCGGACAGTACCGCGGAGAGCAGGGCGCCGGACATGGCCACCACGACCAAGGCGACGGTCGATGCGACCAACAAGGTCCATGGCTCGGCGTTGATCATGGTCATCAGCGGGAACTGGAGCAGGACCATCAGTCCGGCGAAGCACAGCAGCACGGGGCGGCGGCCGACCTTGTCCGAGAGGCGCCCCCACAACGGTAGGGACCCCAGAGCCAGGAGTTGGGCGACGACGGTCACCCAGTAGGCGCTGTTGGCGGACATGCCCTGCTGGGTGATGGCGTAGGTCGAGGCGTACGACGTCCATGTGTAGTGCGCGGCCGTGATGCCGGAGGTCATGGCGACCATGAGGATGATGGCGCGGGTGACCTGCTTGCGCGGCAGCGGGGCGACGGGGACATCGCTGGCCTGGGCGGCCTCCGCGGCTTCCTTGACCTCGTGGTAGACGTCGCTTTCCTCCATGCCCTTACGGAGGTAGAGGGCGGCCAGAGCTAGGAAGGCGCCGAGGATGAACGGGATGCGCCAGCCCCATTCGCCGACGGCGGTCTCGCTCAGCGTGGCGGTGATGGTGCCGCCAACGGTGTAGGCGAGCACCGAACCGGCGAAGATCGCCACGAACACGATGCTGCCCCACTGACCGCGGCGATGGTGGGGGGCGATCTCCGCCACATAGGTGTTGGCCGTAGCCGATTCGCCGCCGTGGGCAAAGCCCTGGGCCATGCGGGCCAGCAGGAGGATGACCGAAGCCCATACACCGAGGCTCTCGTAGGTCGGCATCAGGCCGATGACCAGGCTGCCGCCGGCCATGACCAGCATGGTGGTGATCAGGACGAACTTGCGGCCTCTCTTGTCCGCGATGCGGCCGAAGATGATGCCTCCCAAAGGACGCATCAGGAACCCGACGGCGAACACTGCCAGCGTGGACAACAGGGCCGAGACGGGGTTGTCCGGATTGAACATCACGGCGGCGATGAAGGGGGCGAAGACCGCGTAGGCACTCCATTCGTACCACTCAAGTACGTTGCCGACGGTGCTGGCCCACATGGAGCGCACCTTCGAACCGGACGACTGTCGGGGAACTGCCGTGTCGGCCGGCGTCAGGACCGGAGACGTCTGGCGTGGTGAGGTCATGGTGGGCTCCTTCGAGTCCGATGAGTCGGGAGAAATCAGGAGGGTTGGGAGGGGCGGGGAACGGATGGTGCCGGTTGCGGTTAGAGCCGGCCCATGAAGGACTCGGCCCGGTCCAGTAGCGCCGGGATGCCGGCTTCGAGGGAGGGCCCGAAGGTCGTGTCATGGGGGCGCTCGCCCTTGAGCCAACGGGTGTAGATCGCCTCACAGAAGATCGAGGACTTCCACAGTGCGAGGGTCTCGTACCAGGGCAGGGCGGAGACATCGAGGCCGCTGTGGTCGGCGTACCTCGTCACGATCTGCTTCCTCGTCAGGAAGCCGGGTTCCGCGGTGACCGGGGTGAGTTCCATGACCGTGGGCACATCACCGGCTTCGGTGTACGTGGCTGTCAGGTAACCGAGGTCCGCCAGGGGGTCGCCGAGGGTGGACATCTCCCAGTCGAGGATGCCGATCACGGTGGCCGGGGCTTCGTCGGCGAACATGAGGTTTCCCATGCGGTAGTCGCCGTGGACCAGGGAGGATTTCTGGGTTTCCGGAAGGTTGGCTTCCAGCCAGGCGGCGATTCGGTGCACCTGGGGCAACTGGCGGGTGGTGTTGACATCCCAGAGGGCGGCGAACCGCTGGACCTGACGCTTCAGGTATCCCTCGGGCCGCCCCAATCCGGACAGCTCGCCCGTGGTGACATCCACGGAGTGCAACTGGCTCAGCGTGTCCACCACAGAGCGGCTGGTCTCCCCCCGCTGCACCGGCGCATCCAGGACAGGAGGGACTGAGTCGGTGATGACCATGCCCTGCAGAAACGACATGATGTAGAAGGGGACGCCGAGCAGCGATTCGTCCTCGCAGATGGCCAGGATGGTCGGCACCGGGACGCCCTGTTCGCCGAGCAGCCGCTGGATGCGGGCCTCTCGGACCATGTCATGGGTGGACTTGGGCAATGGCGGCCGCGGGCCGCGGCGCAGCACGAACGTCTCCGCCCCGCGGCGGAGCCGGTAGGTGATGTTGGACTGGCCGTCACCGATGCGTTCCCAGGACAGAGGGCCGGTGCCGAGGGCCTGCTGATCGAGGAACTCGGTCACAACGTCCACCACCAGCAACGGTGGTGTTGACATCCGTTGGGCTTCTGCTGCGGTCGCCACGACCTCCAGGCCGTCGGGACGGGACTGGGTCACGGTGGTCATCAGTGCCCACCCCCGGCCTGTGCCTGCCGGATGACGGCGTCGCCTTGATAACGGGCGCCGGCCTGGACGTCCTTGCGTCGCCGGGAGGAGGCGCGGCGGGAGATGGCGAACTTGTGGGTCTCGGTGGAGCCGTCATAGATCCGGAAGGGCCGGACCTCGTTGAGGTACTGGGCCAAGGGCAGGCCGTCGGACACGCCGTCTCCGCCACAGATCTGGATGCACCGGTCGATGACCCTGTTGACGGCCTCCGAGCAGTACACCTTGGCGATGGAGGACATATTGGACCCCTTCTTGAAGTCCTCCTCCAGAAGAAGGGCTGTCTTGGTGATGATGGCGTCCGACGTCTCGATGTCGATCTCGCACTGGGCGATGAGTTCCTGGGCCAGGCCGAGCGTATAGAGCTCGGCACCGAAGAGCTCGCGGCGCTCCGCCCGGTCCAGGGCGATGTCCAGGGACCGGCGCGCCAGCCCGAGCCAGCGCATGCAGTGGGTCAGCCGGGCCGGCCCCAACCGCACCTGCGCGTACTCATTGCCGCGGCCGACCTCGCCGAGTACGGCATCGTCCGTGACCCTGACATCCTCGAAGTAGAGATGCGGATGGCCGCCGACGATGGCCCTGTCGATGGTGTGGATGGACTCGCCGATCCGCACCCCTGGATGGTCCATGTCCACGAGGAACATGGTGGCGCCTGATGCGGTGGAGTCAGTGGCCTCGGCCTCGGCCATGAAGATGCAGAAGCCGGCGCCGTGTGCCCCCGAGGAGAACCGCTTGTGGCCGTTGAGGATCCACTGGCCACTCTCGCGGCGTGCGGTGGCCATGAGGGCGGCGGGATCTGACCCGGCGCCAGGGTGCGGTTCCGTCATGCCGAAGCAGGATCGGGTCCGCCCCTGGGCGAGTGGGACGAGGAACCGTTCCTTCTGCTCCGTGGTGGCGATCAGCTCCAGCATGTGCATGTTGCCCTCATCCGGGGCCATGCAGTTCAGGACGGATGGGCCGATGGGGGAGTAGCCGGCCTCCTGGAACACCGGTGACCAGTGCTCGATCGACAGGCCCTGCCCGCCGAACTCGACGCCGACATGTGGCGCGAACACTCCGGCGGCCTTGGCAGCCTCCTGCAGGCGCCGCAGGGTGGCGCGGTCGAGCTCCTCACCGGGGCGCGGTTCAGCCGGGATCACGTGCTCATGGATGAAGGCGCGGACCTTGAGACGGAGCTGTTCGACGGTCTGTTGGTTTTGCCGGGTGATGGTGGCTTCTGGGGTCATGGTGAAAGTCCTTCGGTCCTGGTGCGGCGCTCCGGCTGGGGGCCGGGAGCCGGGGGCTGTGGGAGTCGGGCGGGTGTGGCGTCGGTCCGGGACGGGGTCAGGCCGTGCCGCCGGCGGTGATCAGGCCGCCGTCGAGGTTGATCACCTGGGCGGTGACCCAGGAGGACTCGTCGGACACCAGATAGCCCACGGCCTGTGCGATGTCCTGTGGAGTGCCGAGACGGCCCAGTGGGTACTGGCTGGCGACCTCGTCCTCCTTGCCCTCGTAGAGGGCCTTGGCGAAATCGGTCTTGACCACGGCCGGGGCCACCGCGTTCACACGGATCTCCGGTCCCAGCTCGACCGCGAGCGTTCGGGTCAGATGGGACACGGCCGCCTTGCTGATGCCATAGAGACCGATGCCGGTGGAGGGCGTCTCACCGGTCACGGAGGACAGGTTCACAATCCGTCCGCCACGCTCCCGGAACGCCAACTCCGGATGCCTCAGCACCGCCTGGACCCACGCCAGGGTCCCGAAGACATTGACCTCGAAGACCTTCCGGGCCGCATCCAGGTCCAGCTCGGCGAGGGGCCCGTACACCGGGTTGATGCCGGCATTGTTGACCAGGATGTCCAGGCCACCGAACTCCCGGGCCACCGTATCCAGGACCTGCTGCCGGTGCTCGGGATTATGAGATTTGCCGGCCACGGAGATCGCTGAGCCCTCAGGGAGGGATCGGACGGCCTCGTCGAGGGGCTCCGGCGTCCGGGCCGTGAGGCAGACCTTCGCGCCGCGGGCCACCAGCTCCTGGACGATGCCCAGGCCGATGCCGCGGCTCGCCCCGGTGACGATGGCCGTCTTTCCTTGCAGATCGTTGACGTGGGTCACTGGTGGCCTTCCTTCAGGCCGTCACGCAGGGCGCGGCGGCGGATCTTCCCCGTCTGGGTCTTGGGGAGGTCGTCGATGATGTGGACGTTGCGCGGGTACTTGTAGGCGGCCAGGCGCGACTTGGCGAAGTCGATGATCTCCTGCTCCGTCACTTCAGTCCCGCCACGGACGGTGACGTAGGCGACCACCGTCTCGCCCCTGTACTCGTCCGGCGCGCCGACCACGGCGGCCTCGAACACGGCCGGGTGTTCGTAGAGGATGTCCTCGACCTCGCGGGGCCAGACCTTGTAACCGGAGACGTTGATCTGGTCCTTCAGGCGGTCAACGATGTACACCCAACCGTCCTCGTCCATGATGGACACGTCGCCGGTGCGCAATCGACCGCCCGGCATGGCGTGTTCCGTGGCCTCCGGGTTGTTCCAGTAGCCCGGCACGATCTGCGGGCCGGAGAGTTCAAGTTCGCCCTGCTCGCCGGCCAGGAGCGGCTTGCCGTCCGGGTCGATAATTCGAGCCTCGATGTTCGGCATCGGCAAGCCGATGGACAGGCTTCCACTGGACGGGTCCACGGGAGCCCTGGTCCCAGGGGGGACCGCGATGACGGCGGAGGTGGTTTCGGTCATCCCGAAGATGTTGTGGATGTACTGCCCGAAGCGCCGCTCGAACTTCTCCACGGTGGACGGGGGGATCGGGGCGCCACCCGAATACAAGTTCTTGGTGGAGGAGAAATGCGCCGCAGTGGCCACGTCAACCCGCTCGATGGCGTTGAAGACCGTGATCGAGCCGGTGGTGCACGTGACGCCGTGCTCCTTGAAGGCATCCACCACCACCTCGGGCTGGGTCCGGTTGACCAGCACCAAGGTGGTGTCGTGCAGTAGCGGCGTGACTGCGTCGATCACGGCGCCGGTGATGTGGAACAGGGGTGCCACGGCCAGCACTGCGTCTTCGGGGGCCAGCCCCATCCAGGAGGCCGTGGTCTCGGCGACGTTCAGGATGTTGCCGTGGGTGTTCATCGCGCCCTTGGGCGGGCCGGTGGTTCCGGACGTGTAGGTCAGCAGCGCGACATCATCTTGGCTGAGTTCCAGGGGTGCCGGGGCCTGGCCCGAGAACTGCTCCAGAAGCATGACCAGGTCCCCGTCCGGGGAGGTCCTGCCCCGCTCGCCCGGGGAGAAGACACGTGGATCATTGCGTGTCTGGAAGGCTCGCCCGGAGGTGGAGATGATCCACTCCACGGAGCTCTCCTGGGCGGTGTCGGCCGTGCCGGCGTAGAGGAGATCGTCGACGATCAGGCCTCGGGCACCGGAGTCGTCGATGAGGTGCCGCAGTTCTCGGCCCTGGTACATCGGATTGAGGAGCACGCCGATGGCACCGAGCTTCCACAGGGCCACCAGCGCGAGAGCGTACTGCGGGATGTTCTGCAGCTGGATTCCGATGCGGTCCCCGTGGGAGACGCCCCGGTCGGCCAGGGCGACGGCCAAGGCATCGGAGAGCTCATCGACCTCGCGCGCCGTCAGTTCGCCATCGAAGTAGGCAATGGCCTTGCTGCCCGGATTGGACGCGACCCGGAGGCGCCACGCTTCAGCGAGGGATGCTGCGGTGACCACGTGGGTGGCACCGACCCCCTGGGGGTAGAGGCCGGCCCAACGGTGGGTTGCCGTGGTTTCCATGCTTGGCTCATTTCTGGTCATCGGCGTTCGGTTCCCATGCCGACCGATCGATCGCTCGGTACCAGCCAGTGTGATCTAGCTCATGAAATGTGTCAACAGCGTGGCGGCCCGGCTTGGTTACGGCTGGTGCGACCGCAGTGGCTCGACGGAGGTGGTCGTAGTGCCGGCGGCGCGGCCGGCAATCAAGCAGTACTTCTCCGCCAGTTGCGCAGGGCTTTGGGCTCCCTCGGGCTGGAACCACTGGGACACGCCGGTGCACATGGTGATCACTGCGGTGCTCAGTAGATGCGGATCCTCTGAGGTGAAGACCCCGTCTCGGACTCCGCGGTCGACGATCGCGTCCAAGAGGCGTTGCTGCCGGTCGCGGGCGGCGATGTGATGTTCGCGGGCGTCCGGATTCAGGCTGCGGATCTCGCTGAAGGCGATGAAGGCCAGGTCCCGTCTGCTGGCGTGGAACAGGACAAGGCATTCAACCAGATGGTGGAACTGCAGGGCGACGGAATCGCCGGCCTCTGCGATAGCGGCGTTGCTGCGGTCCCACAGGTCGTTCATGGCGTGCGACATGATGGCCACCAGCAGGGCATGCTTCGACGGGTAGTGGTGGTAAAGCCCGGGCACGGACAATCCGGCTCCTTCCGCCAGCTGACGGATCGTCGTGCCGTGGTAACCGTGTCCCGTGAAGCTCTTCAGCGCGCTGCTCAGAAGGGGTGGCAGGAGATCGTGCCGGTAATCCCGCCAGGAGGACGGTTCCGCCGGGGTGCGGGGCGCCACCTCAGGGGGTGGGTTGCGGGGTGTTCGGCGTGAACGTGTGGTCATGTCTCCCTGAATCTTCCTGGTGCGGGTTGGAAGTCATCCTAGGGGCGTCGATGTCCTGCGTGGGATGGACGGCGAAGCAAAGGGGCCGAACAACGACGCCGGCGCGTCACCTTCTGAAGGTGACGCGCCGCCGTCGTTGGTGGGGATGAAGCCGATCAGATGATCGGGCGGCCCGCCTTCTTGGACTCCGAGACGTCGCGGAAGAATCCGCGGGCGATGAAGAACAGGACGAAGGCCACGATCACGGGCCACATCAGGATGTACACAGTCAGCAGAACTGTTGTCATGGTGGTTCCTTTCTGGTTCGTCGCGGACGGTCAGTCGCGCTGGGAGTCGGCCGAGGTGGATCCGCCGGAGGCCTCTGAGGCCTTAACGGCAGCGGCTGCCGCCACGATCTGCTCGGCTGTCTGCGGGGTCTCCGGGTCGAAGTCGCCGGTGATGTCCTTGATGACGTCGAAGTCGAAGTCCTGCTTGGATCGGACCGACATCAGGTAGCAGACCAGGAAGGACACCGCGTAGGCGACCAGCGAGGCGGAGAGCACGGTGTAGTCGCGGAGACCGTCGGTGAAGATCCCGGCGAATGTGAAGGGCGCGGCTGCCACGGTGGCGATCCCGCCGACCCAGATCGCCGGCTTCAGGCCGAAGAACCCGAAGGACATGATGCCCAGCACCACGCCGATGCCGACTGTGGCCAACAGCTCGACGCTGAAGCCGAGGGCGCCGGTGAACGGGATCCACTCGAAGCGCACCGGCAGGAACGCCACGAGGGCGGCGAGCACCGAGACGGAGAAGGCCGCGTTGGTGACCTTCGGCCAGTAGAACGAGGCGATGACCGGGAACACCAGGCAGCCCCACAGGGCACCGACGAACACCAGCAGATCGAGGATGTTGAACTGCGCCGTGGCGAAATACAACCCTGCGCCCGTGGCCACGATCATGCTGATGCGGCCGACCAACAGCATGGTCTTCGGGTTGGCCTTCTTCTTGCCGACCGACTGGCCGTAGATGTCCGCCATGACGATGGAGGATAGGGCGGCCAGGTCCGAGTCGGCGGTGGAGGACAGGGCGCCGATGATCATGATGAACGCCAGGCCCAACAGGATCGGGCCGAGGTAGGTGCCGGCCATCTGCGGGATGAGGTTGTTGACGTCCCCGTTCATGGGTTCGATGCCCAGGTAGAGGGCCATGACACCGAGCATGCCGACGCCGATCACGGCGCCGCCGTAGCCGATGGTGGCGGTCACGAAGGTCGGCTTGATGAGATCCTCCCGCACGGCGAACAGGCGCTGCGCGATGGTCTGGTTGCCGATGGCATAGGCGAGGACGGCCGCGATGTACGGGGCACCCTGGTTCATGAAGGCCTCGGAGGAGAAGAAGTTCTCCTGCTGAGGGGTGACGTTGCCGGCGGCCACGCCGGCCTCGAACATGCCCGGTCCGCCGGCCACGAAGAAGATCACGGGGATGATGATGACGGCCGCGCCGAGCATGAACATCACCTGGGCGAAGTCGGTCAGCACGGAGGCTCGGAAGCCGGACCACAGGGTATACATCAGCACTCCCGCGGCCACGATCACGATGCCCGCACCGAAGCTCAGCGGGGACAGCATCGAGATCAGGGCGCCGCCGGCGATGAAGTTGGAGGTCAACGAGATCAGTGACCCCAGGACGTTGGATCCGGCCAGCATCAACTGGGAGGACCGTCCGTGGCGTGCGTACATGACCTCGGCCAAGGTATGGGCCTTCGGGGCAACCTTGCGGATGCGCTTGCCGAAGGGGTAGATGAAGAGGATCATCAGGGCTCCCCAGAGCCCGTAGTGGATGGGGCCGGAGATGCCGTACGTGTAGCCCGCGGTGGCGGACGCGTACATGGACGAGGCCCAGATCCAGGTGGCGGTCATCGATGCCGCCGAGATGCCGAATCCGATGTTGTTACCGGCTGTCATGTAGCCGTCGGCGTTCTCCTTCTTCCGGCTGATGCCCACGGACATCCACATGGTTCCGCCGTAGAAGAGCACCAGCAGTAACACCACTGCCATGATTCCTAGTTGGTTGATCTCCTGAGCGGGTGGCATCCCGGTCCTTTCATCTCGGCGACAATGACAGCGGCCCGGGGACTGGTACTCGGCCCCCGCGGACCGTGGTACGTAGCCGTCTCCGGCTACCGACGGCCCCCTCGGGCCGCGTGCGATGGCCCATTCGGGTCTCGCGGCGGCCCTTCTGGCCGCCTCCGGCGGGAGCCATTTCAGCGGGTCTGCATGTCGTTTCCATGCACCCTGCTGGGCTCTCTCACACCGGCGTTGGCGATGAAGCCAACCGCTGAAGTCTCTCATGTTTGCAACCGCAATACCAGTTCGAGTGGCTGATCTTGGAGTAAAACGCCTTGTCAGAAAGGATTTTCCAGCGTCTTCACAGGCGGTCGCGGGCCGGCTCTGGGCTGGTCGCGGGAGGGCGTGAAAGCGCGGGGGTGTCTGAGAATTCGAAGGGTGGGCAGTGACGGAGTATGATGGCTGAGCGCCTTCCGGCGATGCGTCGGGATTCGCGGGGCCTTAGCTCAGTTGGTAGAGCGTTTCGTTCGCAATGAAGAGGTCAGGGGTTCGATTCCCCTAGGCTCCACATTTGTCCTGAGTCGAGTCATCGGTGACAGTTGAACGGGAGTCCGGCCATCGGCCGGGCTCCCGTTTCTCATGTCTTGAGGATCTCAAGCGCGCGCTGGTTTGCACGGCGAACCAGTCAGGAATGGAGAAGCGCGCCGGGCGGCACCGCCGTTAGTGTGGTCGGCACCAACCAGGTGAGACCGAGGAGAAGCGACGATGACGACCAAGGGTGACACCCCAGGAGGATTCTCCGCGCAGGAGCGGGCCGCGATGAAGGAGCGTGCTGCCGAACTGAAGGCCGACGCCAAGCGGGCCAAGGGGGCGAAGAAGGCGGCTGCCGACGAAGCGGACCTTCTCGCGAAGATCGCGCAGATGCCCGAAGGGGACCGGGAGATGGCGGAACGGCTGCACTTGATCGTCGCCACGGTCGCCCCTGACTTGGCGCCCAAGCTTTACTACGGTCAGCCCGGGTACAACCGGGACGGGAAGGTCGTGGTCTTCTTCCGCAGCGGGCAGATGGACAAGGACCGCTATTCGACCTTCGGTGTCAGTTCGAAGGCGGCGCTCGACGAGGCTGATGGTTTCTGGCCGACCTCCTACGCCCTCATCGATCCGACCGAGGCGGCCTGGGAGCGGCTTGCAGACGTCGTCCGGCGCGCGGCGGCACCGGAATAACGGGCCCTACTTCGCGGCCAGCTCGGGGTGGAATTTCTTGGTGACCTTCGGATGCGCGCGGACGAAGCCCTTGAGCATGTTGGAGCCGAACGAGGCCAGCATGGGGTTGTCCGGATCGTCGGAGACGCCGCGGGCCTCGGCGGCCAGCTCGGCCGGCAGCTCCACGGGCTCGATCACCGCGTCCAGGCGTGGGGAGTAGAAGAACGGCACGGAATAGCGGTCCACGCCTTCGTCCGGGGCGACGGCCCGGTGGATGGTGGCCATGAGGTAACCGTTGGTCGCCACCTCGAGCATCTCGCCGAGGTTGACGACCAGGGCGCCGTGGATCGGCTCGACAGGCAACCACTCGTCCTGCCCGTAGGGGCGCACCTCAAGGCCTCCCACCAGGTCCTGCAGCAACAGGGTGATGAAGCCGTAGTCGGCATGCAGGCCGACGCCCTGGGTACCGGCCTCCTTCACGCCGCCGACGTAGTGGGCCAGCTTGCCCATCCACGCGCGGTCGCCGGCGAACGGCTCAGCGAAGTGGTTCTCGTCCAAGCCGATGGAAACGCACAGGGCCTTCAACAGGTCCTCGCCGACGCGATCCATGAGACTGGTCCAGTCCATGGCGGCCCGCTCGAGTTCAGGCATGTCCGCCGGCCACTGGTTGGGGCCCTGCAGGTGCCAGTACTCCTCGCCGGGCTTGATCTGCTCGGCCGGAACCGGGGCTCGGTCCGGGGAGAAGTCGATCTGCTCGCGCGAATCCGGGCGTCCCTGGGTGCGCTCGGAGCCCACCGAGGAATAGCCGCGGTAGTGCGGGGAATTCTGGTTGTGCAGGGCCAGCTTCTGCTCGTCCGGCCGAGCGAAGAATTCGGCGGTGACGCGGAACAGGTCGTCCACCTGGCCGGCGGCGGCGCCGTAGTTGACGATCTGGAAGAAGCCCACGTGGTGGGCGGCATGGCGCAACCGGTCCAGGAAGTCCGGGGCGAACGAGCCGTCGGCGGCCCGCATGGTGGACAGGTCCAGGACCGGGATGTCCAACGGTGCACCGGTGGTGGTGGAGTCGTCAGAGAGCGCAGAAGTCATGGAACCAGTCAACGACGCCGGCCGGCGCCCACGCTTCTACGTTGCCTTGCGCTACCCCGGGTGACGGCATTTCGTCACATGGTGGCGTTCGGCGCGCCAGTGGTCTTTAATACCCACTCCAGGAAGGCCTGCCCGGCTTCCTCATGCCGGCCTTCGGCCGTCCCGAAGCCCTGAGCGGCCAGGTCTTCACTGGTCATCACCGGGTACGGGGTCTCCGGGATGCCGTCCTCGTGCCGGACATCCACATGTACCACCGGCGCCCCGCGCGCCTGCAGCCAGTCAGCCATGGCGTAGTCCGTGCGGGAATCCCCGCAGGTGAACCAGCGCATCGGCAGTTCCCCGTCGGCAGCGATCAGAGTCCAGGAGCGCTCCGCGCCCCGGTCCTTGCCACTGGAGGCATGCTCGACGTCCGAGGAGATGATGGTCGAGTCCAGCTGGAACGCGTCGGCGGCCCGATCCTCGGCGAGGAGGCCGGCCACGCGATCCTCGAAGTCACGCTGACCTGCCCGGTAGCGCTCCGGGGACTCACCCACGTTCATCTCGGCCGAGAACATGGCCAGCTTGGTGTCGTCGTAGAACATGGTGTCCGTGTAGTCGCCCACCAGCCGGACCAAGCGGGACTCCAGGTCCACTGGGAGCCTCATGCCGGCATCGACCTCCATCCACGCGGGCACTCCGTGGCCGCGCGTGGCCCGGGGCAGGCCGGCGTCGGGGTCATCGCCAGTGCGGTCCTGACCATACTCGCCGGTCTCGCCGTTCCGTGCGCTTCCGGAGGCCGGAGCGGCAAGGTCGGTCAGAGAGGCGAAGGAGAAGTGGACGGCGCCCTTCTCGCACACCGCGTGGAACCGGGCATCGCGGGGCAGGCCGGCAGCGAGGAGTGGGGTGGCCACGTGCTGCAGCACGAAGTCGGCGGACCGGCCGGTGTTGAAGACCACGGGGATGCCGCGGTCCGCCAGCGTGACCAGTGCCGAGACGATGCCGTCCGGCACGCGGCGGGTCTCGGGCGAGGCGATGGGGCCGTCGACGTCCAGGAGCAGTCCGAGGGGTGGCACAGTGCGCATGCCACCAGATTAGGGGGCGAATCGGATGTCAGACCGTGACCCGTCGCCTAATGTGGTGCTGATTACTGTCCACGCGCACCGAAGGGGGTCCCGTGTCCCACCCTCAGTTGCCTCCGAACGTGGACCCGCGTCGCGAGCCGGACGGCCGGCGGATCTTCACGGAGCACGATCTCGGCCGGTATTTCGGGGTGGTGGACCCGAAGGTCCTGCAGCGGGACCGCCGCCGGCGTCACCGGCGGCACGCGATCGTGCTGCTGATCGTCGCGCTCATCGTCTCCGGGGTGACCGTCACGGCGTACCAGGTGCTGCAGGGGTCCTGGAGCATCCCGGGATGGGAGGCGGCTCCGCCGGAGGAGCCGCTCCTGTGCCCGGCGGGGGAATTCGACTACTCGACCGCGTCCACGGTGACGGTCTTCAATGGCACTAACCTCGGCGGGCTGGCCGGGGACGTGGCCAACGCGCTCGAAGAGCGTGAGTTCGTGATCGGCGGAGTCGGCAACAAGGGGTTCACCACCTCGAACATGGTGGCCGTCATCATCTCCGGACCAGAGGGACGGGACACATCCCTGGCGGTCCAGCGGAACATCGAGGGTTCGGTCTACCTCCCAGACGCCCGCGAGGAGGCCACGGTGGACGTCATCATGGGCACCCAGTACGAGGGCCTCGTATCGGCGGACGGGGTCAACACCGCACCCGGACCGCTGGACTGCCAGCGGCTCGAGACCGAGGCCCCGACGGCGGCGCTGGGCTGAGCGATCGTCTCACCTCCCAGCGCGCCGCGGTCGGGTCGCGGGCCTTCAGGTCACATGCCGCCGGGGAAAACCAACGGGACCAGCGTGTACATCACGAGCATGATCAGCGCCAGCGAGACCAGGTTGAGCCAGACACCGGCGCGCACCATCTGCTTGATCGTGACCTCGCCCGAGCCGAACGCCACTGCGTTGGACGGCGTGGCCACCGGCAGCATGTAGGCCGAGCAGACTGCCAGGGTCACGGCGATGGTCATGAACAGCGGATCCATGCCCAGGCCCACGGCCACGGCGCCGAAGATCGGGAAGAACGCCGCGGCCGTGGCGGTGTTCGAGGTGAGCTCGGTCAAGGCCAGCGCCACCACGATCACGATCAGCAGGACCAGCCACGTCGGGACTCCACTGAGGGCGCCCACCTGGCCGCCCAGCCACTCCGAGAAGCCGGTGGCCGTGAACATCGCGGAGAGGGACAGCCCGCCTCCGAAGAGCAGCAACAGCCCCCACGGGATCTCCTTGGCTGCGGACCAGCGGAGCAGGGCGGTGCCGTTCGGGTCCACGGAGCGCTTCTCGGCGGGTACGAGGAAGCAGGCGATGGCGGCGGCCATGGCGACCTGGGTGTCCGAGATGGTGCCCAGGAACGGCAGGGCTGAAGCCACGGCGGGGATGTCCGCGATGAAGGGGACGAAGACCCAGAAGAAGATTGCCAGCAGGAAGATGACGCCCACACGGCGTTCCGGGGTGGTCAGCCGGCCGAGCTTGGCCAGTTCGTCCTTGATCATCTGCTTGCCGCCCGGGATCTCGGAGACCTCGGCACGGAACACGAACTTGGTCAGCACCAGCCAGGCGATCACGAGCATGACGATGGCCCAGGGCACCCCGACCAGCATCCAGTGACCGAACTGCAGGTCGAAGCCGTGGGACTCCATGAGGTAACCCTTCATGAGCGCCATCGGCGGCTGGCCGATCAGGGTGGCGGTGGAACCGATCGTCACGCCGTAGGCGACACCGAGGAGCATGGACGCGGCGAACCGCTTGCCGCCGGCCTCCGGGTCGACGCGGCGCACCAGCTGCAGGATCGAGACGGCGATCGGCACCATGATGACGGCGGTGGCGGTATTGGACACCCAGGCGGAGATGAAGGCCGAGGCCGCCATCAGGCCGAACACGATCTGCGCGGGCTTGGTGCCGACCATCCGGATGGTCAGCAGTGCCACGCGCAGGTGCAGGTTGGACCGTTCCGTGGCGAGCCCCAGGATCACGCCGCCCATCACGAGGAAGACGACCGAATCGGCGTACGGTGCGGCCACGTCCTTCATGGGTGCCATCCCGAACAGCGGGAACAGCACGAGCGGCAGGAGGGACGTCACCGGGATGGGCGCGGCCTCGGTCATCCACCAGACAGCCATCCACAGGGCGCAGCCGGCCACGGCGCGGCCCTCGAAGGACAACGATGCCGGCAGCACCAGAGCCAGCAGCAGGCCGGCTGCCGGTCCCAGGGCCAGCAACCACCAATTGCGCTTGCCGCCGGAGTCGAGCGCGTCTGACTGGGGTTCGGGTTGTTCCGGTGTGGTGGCCGCGCGGGCGTCGGAAGAGGTCTGGGTCATCTCGGGTGGTCCTTGGGGATGGAGCGGGTTGAGCGGGGTCAAGCGGTTCTTCTCGAGAACCGTCTGAATCTGTGATCTGTCACACCGTACGCGGATCAATGACAGGACAGAAGTACACATTCGGCCTGTATTGATATGGCCCGGGTTCTAATATGGTCCGAACTGGTCTTTCACTTGTGAGTCATGCCATCCCTACGCTGGATCGACCATGCCGCGCTCACCGAGCGTGGCGCAGAGCGGGCCGGCCCGGCCCAGGATGGCATCGGAGAGGGGGTGGCGTAGTGGACCTGCGCCAGATGCGTTATTTCGTGGCCGTGGCCGAGGAACGGCATTTCGGGCGGGCGGCCGAGCGGCTGCACATGGCTCAACCACCGCTCTCACAGCAGATCAAGCAGCTGGAGACCACTCTGGGCACCAAGCTCTTCGAGCGCACCACGCGACGGGTGGACCTCACTGATGCCGGGCAGCTCATGCTGGAGCGGGCCCGGCAGATCCTGGCCGATGTCGAGGCTCTGGCCAAGGACGTCCGCGAGGTTGGTGCCGGCGCCGCGGGCGTCCTGCGCGTCGGCTTCGTCGGCTCGGCCACCTACCGGGTCATGCCGGCCGTGGTGCAGCTGGCCCGGCGCGAGCTGCCTGGGGTCCGGCTGCACGTGATGGGGGAGATGCTCACCCCGCAGATCGAACAGGGGCTGCTGGAGAACCGGCTCGATGTCGCCGTCCTGCGCCCGCCGGTGCAGTCCTCGGAACTGCTGCTCGACGCCCTCGAGGGTGACAGCCTCGTGGTCGCCCTCCCGGCCCAGCACCGGTTGGCCACCGCCGGCGGCCCCGTGCCGTTGGCCGAGCTCGCGGGGGAGGACTTCGTGAGTTACCCGCAGGGGTCCGCCGTCGCCACCATCACTTCCGAGGCCTGCCGGCAGGCGGGCTTCCGCCCGCGCGTCGTGCAGGAGGCCACGGAGACCTCGACCCTGCTGGCCTTCGTGGGTGCGGGCATGGGCCTGGCCCTGGTGCCCGACGGCGCCCGGCGGGCTGCGGCGTCCCCCATCGCCTACCGCGAACTCGAGAGTGCACCCGAGGTCGGCCTCGCCATCGCCTGGAAGCACGGCAGCCGCTCCGGACTCATCCCGCCCTTCCGGGCGCTCGCCCATCGTGCCGTGTCTGACGTGCGCCACGGCCAGCCCGGCCTCGTCCATCCTCCGTCCCCTGACCAGCAGGAGCGTCCATGAAGATCACCGGCATCGAAGCCATCCCCTACGCCATCCCGTACACCCACCCGTTGAAGTTCGCCTCCGGTGCCGTGGAGACGGCGGACCACGTGCTGGTGCGGATCCACACCGATGAGGGGATCACCGGGGTGGCCGATGCCCCGCCGCGGCCCTACACCTACGGTGAGACGCAGGTGTCCATCAAGAACATCGTCGAGGAGGTCTTCGCCCCGCAGATCATCGGGCTGGATCCCTTCGACCGGGAGAAGGTCCACGCCGTGATGCGCCGGACCATCAACAACCAGGTCGCCAAGGGCACCGTGGACATCGCCCTGTGGGACCTGGCCGGCAGGACGCTGGGGCGGCCAGTGCACCAGCTGTTGGGTGGGTGGACCGGCTCGATGCGGGTCTCCCACATGCTCGGCTTCAAGCCGGCCCAGGAGCTGCTGGACGAGGCACTGCGCTTCGGCGAGGAGTACGGCATCACCACCTTCAAGCTGAAGGTCGGCCGCCGCCCGCTGTCCCTGGACGTGGAGGCCTGCCACGTGCTCCGCGAGGGCCTGGGGCCGGACGTGGAGCTCTACCTGGACGCCAATCGCGGCTGGAGCGCCAATGAGGCCATGCAGGTGCTGCAGCAGACGGACGGTCTGGGCCTGACCCTGTTGGAGGAGCCGTGTGACGCCAAGGAGGCCATGAGCCGCCGCCGCCTGGTCGAGAAGTCGCCGATCCCCGTGGTGGGGGACGAGTCCGTCCCCACGGCCGGAGATGCCTCCCGTGAGCTGCTCTCGGGCGGCTGCAACGCGATCTGCATCAAGACCGCCCGGTCCGGGTTCACGGAGGCCACCGAGATCCTGGGGCTGTGCACCGGGCTGGGCGTGGACGTGACCATGGGCAACCAGATCGACACCCAGGTCGGCTCACTCGCCACCGTGACTTTCGGCGCGGCTCACGAGGCCACCTCCCGCCGGGCCGGGGAGCTCTCCAACTTCCTGGACATGTCCGACGACCTGCTGGCCGAACCCATCGCCATCGCTGACGGACGCATCTCCGTGCGGGACGTGCCGGGCGTCGGCGCGGAGATCGACGGCGAGAAGCTGTCGAGGTACCGCACCGACCGCTGAGGTCAGCTGCCGCTCACGAGCGGCCGGATGCCGCACAGGCGCATGGCCTGACCGTAGGTCTCGACCATCTGGTCCTCGAGTTCCTCCGGAGTGAATTTCCGATTGGCGCTCTGGGTGTGCAGCGCGGGCGCGTTGAAGACCTTGATGGCTTTGGCTGAGAGCACGGAGCCGCCGATGGTCGAGGAGAACGCCTTGATGAGCTTCTGGGACTCGCCACCGTGGGCGATGATGGCCACCACGCGGGGGACGCGCTTGAGGAAGCGGTTGAAGGGCTTCACGCCTGTGGCGATCCGCTCCTTCGTGAGGTTCAGGGCGTAGTCCTCCTGGGTCCAGGGGTGGACCAGCCAGGGGATGGTGTACTTCGGGTCCAAGCCCGCCGAGGAGAAGACACGCAGCAGACGCTCGGAGGCGTCGTCGTCGTTCTCGTGGGAGAGGAAGCCGGACGCGGTGCCGGGCCCCGGGGCGGAGGTGAGGACCAGGATGCGGGCCTCGTCAATGTCAAGGGCGGGGTCCACGTACGGGATGGGACCCTTGTCCGTGGCCTCCAGGGAATCGCAGAGCTGGGTGATCGGTTCGATGTTCTCGCCGTGGAGGCGGTCTTGGCTTTCGGAGACGTAGGCGGGATCGGACATTCGGCGCATGGGTGCTGTCCCTCAGTGTTGATGTGTGGTGCTCCGGTCAATTCAGACCGGCCTGCTACCCCCAGTCTACGAGGCGGTTCTCACCCGCACGGAGGACCACTCCCCGGACAGCGGGATGTTGGCGTTCAGCGTGTGCCCACGGGCCTCGATGTCCTTCCAGATGGTGTCCCGGTTGATGTCCGATCGGCCGCCCTTCGGATAGCCGATCCACAGCACCCGGGCCCCGAGCGCGGGTTCCAGCCAATCGTCCAGCACTCCGTCCAGGGATCGCTGGTCCTGGGCGAAGAGTACGACGGCGGTGGCCTCCGTGATCTCGTCCGTCAGCCTCACGCCCTCGGGCAGGGGATCCAGGAGCGCGTGCAGGCCCTGGTGCCCGCCGGCCAGGTGCAGGGTGTCGGTGGGCTTGATGAAGAGCTTCTGCGCGGTGGTCTTCTGGGGTGCGGCGGGTGCAGCGGGCGCGGTAGTGGCGGCGGGGGTGGCGGGCTGTTCCGGGGTGGTGGCCATGACACCATTCTGCCCCCACCAGGACGGGGGAACGACGTCGGCCCGGCATCTTCCACAGGATTCCTTGGCAAGGTGCCGGGTCAGCGTCGAGGTCCGCGGAGCCCGTCATCTCCAGTGGCCGGGGCCGCGGTCCCCTGCCGCTCGCCTATGCTGCTGTGGTCATCATGCGGAGGGGCACGCACAGAGGACTCGATGGTCATGGCTGGTTTGTGGGCAAGGTCATCAGTGACCGCCAAAGTGGTCACCGGAGTGGCCGTGGTGGCCGTGGTGGCCGTGGCGGCAGGCGCCACCGGCGTCGCGGTGGCGCAATCCGGTGGTTCGGACGACCGCGACCGGGCGACCGTGGTCCGGGTGATCGACGGTGACACCATCGACGCGGACGTCAACGGAGAGATTCAACGTGTCCGGCTGTTGAATGTGGATACGCCGGAGACCAAGCACCCGGAGAAGCCCGTTCAGTGCCTAGGTCCGGAAGCCACGGCGTTCCTGGAGGAATTGCTGGCCCCAGGTGAGCAGATCGAGCTCGTCTATGACGTCGAACGCACGGACCGATATGACCGGACCTTGGCCGGTGTCTACAAGGACGATTCGCTGATCAACGCCGATGTGGCAGAAGCCGGCCTGGGGGTGGCCGTCCTATATGAGCCGAACGATCGCTTCTACCCGGAGGTTCTCGAGGCGCAGGAACGGGCGGAGGAGGCCGGCAAGGGTCTTCACGATGCGGCCGTTGAGTGCACCGTCCCGGCCCTGGCCGAGGCACTTCCGCCCTTGGAGGATCTGCCGGCCGCCATCCCCGCAGACGCAGCCGGCGTGGCCGCAGCGCTCGCAGCGGCTGCTCCGGTGATCGCCGCCGGTGAGGCCTTGGGAGCGGCTTTGGATCTGGTCGAGTCGGGTGGGCACGTGGTCCTCTCCAGGGCCTATGGCGGACTGGCCCCGGAGTTGAGAAAGAGGAGCGACGTGGCATTGCCGGCTGCGGTCGCCTATCAACAGGAGCTGCTGGCCAAGGAAGCGGAACTGGCGGAGGAGGCCCGAGTGGCGGCAGAGAAGGCTGCCCAGGAGAAACTGGCTGCCGAAAAGGCCGCCGCGGAAAAGAAGGCCGCCGAGGAACGAGCAGTTGCGGAGCAGAAGGCCGCAGAGGAACGAGCCGCCGAAGAAGCCCGTCAAGCGGAGCAGGACCGTGCCGCAGAAGCGGAGCGGCAGGAGGCGGAAGCTGAGCGGCAGGCTGACAGGGCCCGCGAACGGGAGAACGCTCGCCAGGCAGAGCGCAACCATTCGAACGAGAGGCAGCCGGAGACACCGCGCCGCCAGCCGCCGTCGAACAGTGGTTATGGAACGGATGCTGACTTCCCGGGCTATACGGGACCCCGTTGCTATGCCCCGGGCGGCCAGGCGTGGAAACCCTGCTGAGAACGCAACTGTGCGGGTCATGTCAACGGTTTGACATGACCCGCATAGCGGGAGGTGGAAGAGTCAGTCCTGGCGGGTGTGCTCCACGCGGCCATCGCTGCCTTCGGCGCCGTAGGTCAGGCGCAGCACGCGCCCGTCGGCCTCGAGCTGGTCCCGGGCCTTCTTCATCTTCTCCACCTTGACGGTGTCCCGCGGCGGGAGCTGGATCATCTCCTCGGCCCGGATGCCGGCCTGCAGCTGCCGTGCGCGTTCCACCTCCGCATCCACCTCCGCGCCGAGCAGCAGCACGATGTTGAAGATCCAGAGCACGAAGAGCAGAGCCATCACGGTGCCGATGGCCCCGTAGGAGCTGTAGCCGGCGAACTGCGTCAGGTAGATGGACAGGGCCACGCCGGCGATGGCGATGCCGACGAGCGCGACGATCGAGCCGATGCCGATCCAGGTGAACTTGGGCTGCTTCACGTTGGGCGCGAGGTAGTACAGCAGGGCGATCATGGTGATCACGAGCGCCAGGATGACGGGCCACTTGACCCAGGCCCAGATCGGCAGGAACGTCTCCGTCAGGAACGTCAGGATGTCATTGAGGCCGAGCGGTTCCGCGATGGGGCCCAGCACCCCGGTCACCAGGGTCTGGCTCAAGGCCAGCGAGACCAAGATGAGCACCACCCCGAGCAGCAGGCTGAGGGTGGTCAGCAGCATGGTGCCGAGCTGCTTGACCAGGCCCCGGCCCTCCTCCACGCCGTAGACGGTGTTCAGGCAGCGGGAGAAGGCCTTGACATAGGCCGAGGCGGACCACAGGGCGGTCGCGATACCGATCACCAACGCGATCACGCCGCCGGTGGCGGAGTTCATCATCGTCTCGACCAGGTTGACCACGAGCGCCTGGTAGTCGGAGGGAACGTACTGCTGGACGAGGTCGTCGACGAGCGAGGTCACCGTCTCGGCGTTGTTGGCCAGGACCAGGGTGATGATCGAGAAGATCGCCAGCAATGCCGGGGCCAGGGAGAGGACCATGTAGTAGGTGAGCATGGCGGCCAAGTCGGTGCCGCCGTCGGTCCCGAACTCCTTCAGGGCCCGTTTGAAGGCGTACTTCCAGCTGGCTCCCTTGAGCTTGGGAGGATCATCGGGCTTGGTGCCGTGGTCCGGCTCCGGAGAGTCGGCCGCGTCGATCGTTGCGTCTATCGGATCCTTGATGGGCACGGGATGTCCTCTCCTCTGCGTCTGCGCGGGTGCGCTGAACCTCGACTCGGGGCCCATGGTGCCACCATTCGACGAGCCGGCTGCACCGTTCTGGTTCTCCTGCCTGCCATCCTGTCCTGTCTGCGGCGGATCTGAAAGCACCGGCGGGCCCTGCCTACCCCGCCGCAGGTCACCGGTCGGTTAGGTTCGATGCATGATCAAGTACCTGGGCTCCAAGCGGTTGTTGGTGCCCGTGCTGGGTGCTATGGCGTCAGCGGCCGGTGCCCGCACCGCCGTCGACCTCTTCTCCGGCACCACCCGCGTGGCCCAGGAATTCAAGCGCCGGGGCATCCGCACCACGGCCTCGGATCGCGCCACCTACACCGGCGTGCTCGCCGGCTGCTACATCGCCACCGACGCGCGGGACATCGACCGGACCGAGCTGACCGCCATCCTGGCGGACCTTCAGGGCACGACGCCGGCCCGCGGCTATGTCACGGCGACGTTCTGCGAGCAGGCACGCTACTTCCAACCCCAGAACGGCATGCGGATCGACGCGATCCGCGAGCGCATCGAGGACGACTACGCGGGGACCCACTGGTACCCGATCCTGCTGACCTCCCTGCTCGAAGCCGCTGATCGCGTGGATTCCACCACGGGCATCCAGATGGCCTACCTGAAGTCCTGGGCCCGGCGCTCGGGGCGGGACCTGGAGCTGCGGGTGCCAGCGTTGCTGGACGGGCCGGGTGCCGTGGTGGTCGGGGACGTCATGGACACGGTGGACACCCTGCCGCAGGCCGACCTCTACTACGTGGACCCGCCGTACAACCAGCACCGCTACTACGCGAACTACCATGTCTGGGAGACCTTGGTCCGTTGGGACGAGCCGGAGCACTACGGGGTGGCCTGCAAGCGGGTGGACGTGCGGGACGAGGACACCCGTAGCGTCTTCAACTCCAAGAGGACCATGCCGGCGGCGCTCGCGGATGTGCTCACCCGGATCCGGTCCGAGCTGGTCATCGTGTCCTACAACGACGAATCGTGGATCACGGCGGATGCCATGGAGCAGTCCCTGCAAGAGGCGGGACACGAGGCGGTGGCCGTGCTGGGCTTCGACTCGAAGCGGTACGTCGGGGCGAGCATCGGCATCCATTCGCCCACGGGGGAGAAGGTCGGGAAGGTGTCCCACCTGCGCAACACGGAGCTGGTCTTCGTGGCCGGGCCGGCCGAGAAGGTCGAGGCGGCGCAGGCCGCGGCGGGCAGGAGTTCCACCACAGGAGACCTGCGTGACAGGAGTGAGAGTGTCCACGCCATATGAGATCGAGATGGACCTGCGCTGGTCCGACCAGGACGCGCAGGGCCACGTCAACAACGCCAAGATCGTGACCCTGGCCGAGGAGGCACGGATCCGGTTCCACTCCTTTCTGGCGTCCCAGCGCCAGGGCAGCGGCGAGGGCGGCAGCATCGTGGTGGCCCGCCAGGAGATCGACTACCACGCCGAGACCCGGTACGCCCCCGCCATCACCCTGCAGGTGTCCGTGGTGAGGATCGGTACCAAGTCCTACACGCTGCGCCAACAGGGAATCCAGGACGGCCGCCCGGTCTTCACGGTGGACTCCATCCTGGTCTGGTTGGACGGTTCGGGCTCCTCGCGGGCTCTGACGGAGGGCGAGCGCACGGAGCTGGAGGCCTGGTCGCTGCCGGAGGCTGAGTCGTAGGCCACAGCGCCCACTTCCGGGGAATACCGCCTGCGAGCCCCACGGTTATGCACTCCTGGTGCCCCTTCCGACGAAGGTGCGGCGCCGCCGTCGACCCGAAGGAGAGAGACCGTGACCGAGACCGTGCTGAACACCGAGGCCACCCCGATGGAGCCCGTGGACCCGAAGGCGCTGGACCAGCTGTTCCATGACGCCCGCACGGCCAACACCTTCTCGGACGAGCCGGTCTCCGCGGAGACCCTGCGGGCCATCTACGAGCTCACCAAGATGGGCCCGACCATGATGAACCTGCAGTCGCTGCGCATCACCTGGGTCCAGTCGGCGGAGCAGCGGGCCCGGCTCATGACCCACGGCGGCGGCAATGCGCCCAAGACCGAGGCCGCGCCGGCTGTGGCCGTGCTGTCCTGGGACGCTGACTGGCACGAGAACTTTCCGGTGTTCTTCCCACACGCACCCGAGCGCAAGGAGTTGTTCACGGACGCGGACGCCCGCGCGCTGATCGCCCGCCAGAACGCCTGGCTGGCGGCCGGTTACTTCATGCTCGCCGTCCGGGCGCAGGGACTGGCCGCCGGACCGATGACCGGCTGGGACTTCGCCGGCGTGGACGCCGACTTCAACGCCGGGACCACCTGGAATGCCTTCATGGTGGTCAACGTCGGCAAGCCCGGCGCCGACGCCTGGTTCCCGCGCCTGCCCCGCCTGGACGAGGAACTCGCGGTCCAGACCGTCTGACCCCTTCAACTGCAGGTCGAAAGTGGCCCGAATACTCGTGGGCACCCTCTCTGTCAACCTCGGTGTGAGCCACCACTGGGGTGGCGCCGAGGGAGGCAGTGATGGTGGGTTTCACGGCAGTTGAAAGGCGTGGCTTCGTGTTGGAGTACCTGGATCTACCGCATGGGTCGANTGGCGGAATCGCTCTGTTCACCCCGGACCAACTCCACGACGGGACCTGGATCCAAGCCCACCGCCGGCGCCACACCGTTCAGCAGGCCTACTACCTGGCCCACCCTGCCCGATACCGACATCGGGTGCCGACTACCGCGATGCCACCGGCCTGGTCAGGCATCAATCACCCGGGACCAGAACCCGAACAACACCGGAACTGGCTCCAAACAGGTTGACAGACGCCGGTGATGGGCGAGAACGGTGCGAATTCGACCTCCAGATGGGAGGGTGGGGCGGGGCTGGATAGAGTCGGGCGCATGACTCTGGAACCTGCGCAGTCCCGCTCCGTCGAGGTCCGATCCCTGGTGGTCGAGGCCGCCGTGGAGCTTTTCAGCGAGCGGGGCTTCGAGGCCACCAGCGTGGACGACCTGGCGCGTGCCGCCGGGCTGTCCCGTTCCACGTACTTCCGTCAGGTCGGCGGCAAGGAGGACGCGGTCTTCGCGGACCACCCGCCGCTGATCGAGGAACTCGCCGCGTGGATGGACGAGCAGCCGAGTGATCCCTGGACCACCGTGTGCGCCGCCTCGGAGCGTGTCTTCGCGCATCTGTCCGAGGACCTGGAGCTGGCGCGACGCCGCTACGCCGTGGTCGGCGGGGTGCAGGCCCTGCGTGACCGCGAGATCGTCACGGAACGCCGCTACGAGCAGCTCTTCTCCGGGCATCTGCGCCGGACCGTGCCCGGCCTCGAGCCCGTGGACGCCATCGGGTTCGCTGCCCTCGTCACGGCCACCCACAACCACTTCCTGCGCCAGGCCGTCCGCAACGGTGGCGACGGGGGCAGTGGTGGCCACGGTGACAGGGAAGCGGCCGCCGAGCTCACGGCGCGCTATGCGGAGGCGCTGGACCGGGCGCTGGCCTTGGTTCGGCTGCGTTTCGGGGTCGGTTCCCCGGCGGATGCAGAGACGGGGGCCGGCCCGGGACGTGTGCCGCACCCCGCGGACGACGCCGGCCCGGCAACGGGCGCGGACCTCGCCGACGGCTCCGGTCGGGTTCCTGACCCCGCCCTCGCACCCGGCCAGGTGGTGGTCGCGAGCTTTCCCACGACGATGCCCTCGGGCGAGGTGCTGCGCCGGGTCCGCGAGGCGCTGGAGTCGAACTCACCGTAATCTGGGCTGATGACGATCCTCGATGCCGTGCTGGCCTTCGCCGTGGTGGCCGGCCTCCTGACGCTGGTCCCAGGCCTGGACACGGCCCTGGTGCTGCGGTCCTCCCTGACCCGGACCCGTCCCTATGCCTGGGCGACTGCTGCGGGTGTGGCCACCGGGGCCATGGTCTGGGGGATCGCGGCCGCCGTGGGGATCTCGGCGCTGCTGACGGCGTCCGAGGTGGCATACCGGGTGCTGACCGTCGCCGGTGCCGGGTACATGATCTGGCTGGGCGCCTCGATGCTTTGGAAATCCTTCCGACGTGACGATGATCCGATCGAGGGCACCGCGGCGGCGCCCCCGGCAGCAGCCTCACCGTGGCAGGGATGGATGGTGGGGGCCGGTACCAACCTGCTCAATCCCAAGGTGGGGGTCTTCTGCATCGCCACGATCCCGCAGTTCCTCCCGCCCGGGGTCTCCCCGCTGCTCATGGGTGCGGGGCTGGCCGGGGTGCACTGCGCGCTGTCCCTGGCGTGGTTCGCGGTCCTGATCCTCGGCGGTGGCTACGCCCGCCGGTGGCTGGCCAACACGCGGGGGATGGCGGTGATCGACCGCATCACCGGCGTGGTCCTGGGTGCCTTCGGCGGCAAGTTGCTCATCGATTCGTTCGCAGGCGGGCCGCCCTCCTCGCTGGCACTGCCCGGCACTGTTCGGTATTGAGTTTCACTAGATCTGATACGCAGTTCCACCTATGCTGAGGGGATGATTGAGAACCCTGCCCGCTCCGAGCGTGCGTCTGGCGCCGCCGGATCGCCGTTTCCAGGCGCCACTGAACCCGCCTTTGACGTCACGAGCCCACTGGACATCGACTACTACGGCGCCTTCCGGGCCATCCCCGCCGCTGACCGAGAGATCTGGGAGCGGACGCGCAAGGCTGCCACCGCCGTCGCCGATCAGATGGCCATGGGCTGGGACCGCCACGAATACCCCATCGAGGCGGCCACCAGCCTCGGGCGCCACCAGCTGTTCAACGACGGACTGACCCACCCGGACCTGGAGCAGTTCTCCCCGCTGGCTACGGGTCTGGTCAACATGGAGCTTTCCCGCGTGGACGGCTCCCTGGGCACCGTGCTGGCGGTCCAGGGTGGGCTCGCGCTGCGCACCCTCGTGTACTTCGGCAGCCAGGAGCAGCAGGAGCGGTACGTGAAGCGCATCGCCGCGGGGGAGGTGCTCGGATCCTTCGCGCTGACCGAGCCGGACCACGGTTCAGACTCCTCGGGACTGGCCACCCGGGCCACCCGCACCGCAGCCGGCTGGGTGCTGCGCGGGGCCAAGAAATGGATCGGCAACGGGGCATCGGGCGGTGTGACCTTCGTCTGGGCACGCGTGGACTCCGAAGGCGAGGAGGACCACGGAGCGGTCCGCTGTTTCCTCGTCCCGCAGGAGACCCCCGGCTACAGGGCCGAGGTCATCGCCGGCAAGGGCGCCCTGCGCGCCATCGACCAGGCCCTGATCCACCTGGACGACGTGGAACTGCCCGCGGAGGCCCTGCTGCCCGGTGCGCACTCGTTCAAGGACACCTCCAGGGTCCTCTATGCCACCCGCGCCGGCGTGGCGTGGTCCGCGCTCGGCCATGCCACGGCCTGCTTCGAGTCCGCGCTGGCCTACTCGCAGCAGCGGGTGCAGTTCGGCAAGAAGCTGGCCCAGCACCAGATGGTCCAGGAGAAGCTGACCCGGCTGCTCTCCCACCTCGTGGCCATGCAGATGTACTGCGTGAACCTGGCCCACCTCGAGTCCGAGGGCACCCTGCGGCCCACCCAGGCGTCCCTGGCGAAGTACCACAACACGCGTACCGCACGCCTGATCGCCTCCGAGGCCCGGGACATGCTCGGCGGTAACGGCATCCTGCTGGAGAACGGGGTCATCCGCCACCAGGCGGACATCGAGGCAATCCACACGTACGAGGGCACAGAATCCGTGCAGGCACTGCTGATCGGCCGCGACCTCACCGGGTTCAGCGCCTTCGCCTGAGAACACGCGCTTCACCTGTGCTGCCCGGGGCCGAGATCGTCTCGGGCTTGCCCTCGCATCGACCCGGGCCTGCCAACGCGGGCCCGGGCGTGCACGTCCATGACCCGATCCGCTACATGCGGGCCGGCTGGCCTCGGCCCAGGCGCCAGGTGAACACGGGTTGCTCCTTGGCAGCGAAGGCCCGGCGCCCTTCGGCAAGATCCTCTCCGGACCGGAATTCGGCCCAAGAGCGGTTCCAGTCCGCCTCGTAGGCATCGACTTCATCCTCTTTGCTCTCGCCGCAGGGCGTCGCGACCCGATGGGCGTAGCTGTCGAGCAGGCGCTTCTGGGTCACCGTGGAGAACAGGGATCTCGACTGGATGGTCCGTACCGTCGTGGCGGACTGCTCGGCGAAGTCCTCCGCCGGGATCAGCAAGGTGATCAGCCCCCACTCCGCGGCCTGGCGCGGGGTCACTTCGGCGGCGGTCACCAGCAGGTATTTGGCCCGGTCCAAGCCCACCCGGTCCACCAGCCGTTCCAGTCCCGAGCGCGGGTAGATGATGCCCAGTTTGGACGGAGTGATGGCAATCCGGGCGGTGGTGGAGGCGATGAGTAGATCGGCAGCGGCGGCTATCTGCCATCCACCGCCCATGCAGATCCCTTCCACGAGGGACACGGTCGGCTTGCGCACCGCACGGATGGCCGCGTCTGCCTCGCTGAGCCGGTCGACACCTGTGTCTGGCACGCCTACGGTTGCGGCATCTGGAGCCTTCTCTGCCTCTGGCGGCTCCGGAATCGACGCCGTGGGCCTGGCGTCGGCCAGCGGGGGAGCACCGTCGAACAGGACCTCATCGAAGGTGTCCAGCCCGGCCCCGGCGCAGAAATCGCCGCCGGTTCCCGAGATCGCCACCACGCCCACGTCCGGGTCGGCGTCCAGCACGGCCAGCGCCTCCACGAGCGACCGGCACATGTGCCGGCTCAGCGCGTTGCGGTGGCTGGGACGGTCCAGCACCACGTTCCCGACGCCGTCGCGCACCTCCACGCGGATCTGGCCCTGGTCGGTGCTCATCGGGAGACCACCTCCTTGAGCGCGGCGTCAGCGGGGGCGGCCTGTGGTGATGAAGCGGGCTGAGCCTTGACGACGCCAGCCGCCACGAGGCGGTCGGTGTCGGCCTCGGGAATCCCCAGGCCGGCGAGGATGCTCCGGGCATCTGCCGAGAGTCCCGGCGGGGCGGAACGGACGGGCGTCGGGCGGCCGTCCAGGCTGACGGGCCCGCGGAGGACCTCCAGCTCGCGTCCGTCCGGACGGCGGGTGCGCTGGATCATGTCGAGGGCCCGGGTGTGCTCGTCCTCCATGACCTGCCCATAGTCGCGGATCGGGCCGGCCGGGATACCGAGGCCGCGGATGTCCTCGATCCACTTCTCGGCCGGGTGGGACCGCAGAGAGGCGGCGATCTCCCGGTCCAGCGCGTCCCGATGTTCCGTCCGCTCTTGGCCGTTGACGAAGCGAGGGTCCTCAAGCAGGTCGGTGCGGCCGATCAGTGTGCAGAAGTCGGTCCAGTGCCGCTGGGTGGAGACGGCCAGAACGATCGGAACGGTGGCCGTGGGGTAGGAGCCGTACGGGGTGATGCTGGGGTGGCTGTTGCCCTGGCGGTGGGGTGTTGTCCCCGTGCTCAGGGCCTTCTGGCCCTGGAAGACGGACATGGCCACGGCGGTCTCGTAGAGGGAGGTGGCCCCGGTGCGGGTGGGATTGCCGCGTTCCCGTCCGAAGAGCAGTGATACGGCGGTGAAGGCGGCCACCATGCCCGAGGCGATGTCCACGATGGGCAGTCCCACCCGGTAGCCGTCCCCATCGGCCGGACCGGTCACCGAGGTGATGCCGGTGATGCCCTGAATGACCTGGTCGAGCCCGGGCAGGTCCCGTAGGGGACCCTTCTGTCCGTAAGCGTTGACGCTGACATGGACCAAGTCCGGGTTGAGGTTGTGGAGGTCCTCCGTGCTGTAGCCCATCTTCCCCAGGGTGCCCAGTTTGAAGTTCTCCACCAGGACGTCGGCGGAACTGAGCAGGGTCCGGAACACCTCCTTGCCGTCCTTGGAGTAGAGGTCGATCCAGATCGACTCCTTGTTGCGATTAGTCGAGTCGAAGTACAGACTGTCCTCGCCGTCGAACGGTGGCCACTGACGGGACGGGTCCCCGGTGCCGGACTCCACCTTCACCACGCGGGCTCCGAGATCTGCCAACAAGGCAGTGCAATACGGTCCGGCCAGGGCCCGGCTCAGATCGACGACGGTGACGCCGTCGAGCGGAAGGGGAGCCGGGGTGTCCTGGTCGTGGGCTTTCGAGATGGGCAGGGCCTGCGGTTCGGGAAGCGGTGACATGGTGGTCCTTTCAAAGCGGTCCGGGCCCGGAGGGGCCAGCGGTGCGGCCCTCGATGGAGATTTCTTGCGGGCATCCGAGCGAGGGTGGGGGCGGACGGGGGCACTACTCCGGTCAGAGCATGGTGGGCAGCACCAGGGCGCCGACCATGGCAAGCGGTCCCACGACCACCATGGACAGGCCCCAGCGGGTCAGGTTCGCGGTGACACGTGGACGCTCGTCCTCGTCCACGGTGGCCACGGCGGTGGCCCCCACGGTCGAGAATGGAGAGACGTCCACGATCGAGGAGCAGACCCCCAGGGCGGCGATCACAGCCCAGCCGGCGATGTCGCCGCCGGAGACCAGGGGGATGGCCAGGGGCACGAGCGCAGCCAGCATGCCAGTGGTGGAGGCGAAGGCGGATACCAGGCCGCCGATCAGGCAGATGATGAAGGCGGCGAGCAGCGGCGTGCCCACACTGCTGGCGGCCTCGCCGAGCATGTCCACGGCGCCCATGGTCTGCAGCACCCCCACGTAGGTGATGATGCCGCCCACCATGAGGATGGTGGACCAGTCGATCTTGGCGACGGCGGCCCGCCCGGTGGACGGGTCCACGAGGGTCATCACCGTGGCGAAGACGAAGCAGAGGATGCCGATGTCCGGGTCGAGGCCGACCATGGCGACGGCCACCACGGACAGGACGAGGCCGGCCATGCAGACCACAGTGCACTTCTGAGCGAGTGTCATCGGGGTGGAGGCAGGTGGAGCCTCGGAGGCACGCTCCAGGACGGTGGTGGCCACCGCCCGGGAGCGGGTGGTGTAGCCCTCTCGCTCGAAGGGGTGTGAGGGCAACGGATCCTTCGTGGCGAAGCCCGGACGTGGGGTGGTGTCCCGATCGAAGCGTTCGGGGGACTTCAGCAACTTCAGCCCGCCGAAGAGGATGAACGCCGTCAGTAAGAGCACCACGTTGAAGGCCAGGGCGATGACGAACAGCAGTAGCGGGTTCAGATCGATGCCGACCGAGTGGGCGGTCCCATAGGTGACGATGCCGAAGAGGCTGGTGGGGGCGAAGCCGCCACCGCTGATGCCGCTGCCGACGGCGATCCCCATCAGGGTCCGGTTGATTCCGTACTTCTTGGCCAGCGGCATGGCGATGGGCATCATCACCAGCCCGGCCAAGGGGGCGCCCATGGCTGCGATGCCCGTGGTCAGCCCGAACATGGCGAAGGGCAACAGCATGGCCCGATCGCCGATCCGGGTGATCACCACGTTGATGATGCGGTCAACAGTGCCGTTCTGCTGGGCAATGGCGAAGAAATAGGTCACGCCGGCGAGGAGGATGAGGAGGGAGACGGGGAACCCTCCGATGATGTCATCCATCTCCATGTCTGCGAGCCAGATGCCGACGCCGGCTGCAGCCGCGAGCATGATGACCCCCAAATGGACCTTGCGCAGGGTGGCCAGTGTGAAGACTGCCACGAAGATCACGATTGCCAGGATCTGTAGTCCCACCATCAACCCCTCGTTTATGGTTCACTAGATGAACCATCGGTTCATTTGCTCGTCCAAGTAACCTAGGTCACATCAGATGGTCGGTCAAGGGTGACCGGCGCTGGCGGGGCCGATGACGCGTGCCCGGGGCAGCAGAAGGCCCCGGAGGATTGAAAGGGGTCGCCATGACCACCCGAAGTGTGGACACGGCCTTGTCGATCGTCGAAATCCTGGCGGAGGATGGCGCGCTGGGCCTCTCTGAGATGGCTCGTCGCCTCGAGTTGTCCAAGGCCACGGCCCTGAGGCTGCTCAAGACCCTGGAGGCCAGGGGGTGGGTTCGGCAGGAGCCGGAGCCGTCCTTGGCTTGGAACCTGTCCCAGCAATTCGCGTGGCTGGGGCGGCAGGTCTCCATGGATACCTCTCTTCGGGAAATCGCCCTGGACAGCATGAACCGGCTGCAATTGGAGACCACGGAGACGGTGCACCTCACCGCCGTGCAGCTGGACCACCTGGTGCTCATTGAGCGGCTCGATTCACCGCATGAGCTGCGTGCCTTTTTCGCCCTGGGAACACAGTTGCCGTTCCATGCCTCGGCCTCCGGGCTTGCCTACCTGTCGGCCCTGCCGGATGTGGAGGTCGAGGGGCTGCTCCGAGGAGTGCTGGAGCGGAAGACCGAGCGAACGCTGACCGACCCCGAGGTCATCGGCGGTGCCGTGCGAGAGGTGCGTACTCGGGGTTACTCCCTCAACAACGGAGGGCTGGTGGGAGATATCTCCTCAGTCGGCGCACCCCTGGTGGGCGCCGATGGACGGCCGGTGGGAGCCCTCTCCGTGTCTGGTCCGACCAGTCGCCTGACGGAGGAGCGCCGGATGGCCGTGGGCCCCCTCGTGGTCGGCGCCGCTCGTGAGGTGTCTCGGCGCCTGGCCCGGGGTCCTGGGTCTTGAGTCGCGCGCTACCCATGAGTAACTTCTCGTGACAGCATGGTGCACATGCACCTGATCTTCCGTACCCTGCTGTTGCTCATCACCTCGCGGCGCCGCTCCAAGCTGAGCATCTGGGATGGCTCCTCGCTGCCGCTGAGGGCCCTGCCGACCGACGTGGACATCGCGGTGCACGTCAACAACGGGATGTACTTCTCCCTCATGGACCTGGGCCGCTTCGACCTGATGGTCCGTGCCGGTGTCTGGGACCTGATGCGGAGGAAGAAGTGGTCGCCGGTGGTGCAGGCCGAGCAGATCGCCTTCCGGAAGTCGGTGAACCTGTGGCAGCGCTACACCTTGGAGACCCGGATCGCCGGCCTGGATGACAAGTCCATCTGGTTCGAGCAGCGCTTCGTGGTGGACGGCGAGGTCTACGTCAGGGCCCATGTGGCCACCCGGCTCCTTGGTGCGGATGGCCCGGTGTCCAACGAGGAGATCCTGACGGCGGTCGCCGAGGAACTCGGTCAGCCGAAGCCGCCCGAGCTCGAGTTGCCCGAGTGGCTGCACGAGTGGCGCACCAACGTCGCCCTGCCCGGCTCCCGGAAGCCGGCCCCGCACCTCTGGTGACCTGACGCAGGAGGCTGCGCGCCGCCGTCGTGCGTTCTGCGTCACGTGGGTGCAGGATGGGAGGCATGAACAACCGCCTCCTCATCATCGGCGGGCTCACCACGCTCGTCCTCATCCTGGTCATCGCCTACCTGGTCGGGTTCTGGGCGTGGATCTTCCTCGGCCTGGTCGCACTGCTGCTCGTGGGGCTGGCCATCTGGGACGTGACCCAGAAGCGGCATGCGATCCTGCGGAACTTCCCGGTGATCGGGCACATGCGGTACCTGCTGGAGTCGATCCGTCCGGAGATCCAGCAGTACTTCATCGAGCGGAACTTCGACGGCAAGCCCTTCGACCGGGACACCCGCTCGATTGTGTACTCGCGGTCCAAGGGCGCGGATGACCACAAGGCCTTCGGCACGGAGCGGGATACGGGGCGGATCGGCTACGAATTCCTCCTGCATTCCACGGCCCCCGTGGCGCCGCCGGAGAGGATCCCCACCGTGCGGATCGGCGGGCCTGACTGCCGCCAGCCCTATGACCTGTCCCTGATGAACATCTCCTCCATGTCCTTCGGCTCGCTGTCCAAGAACGCGGTGGTGGCCATGAACAAGGGGGCCGCCCTGGGCGGGTTCATCCACGAGACCGGCGAGGGCGGGCTGACGAAGTACCACCGCGGCAACGGGGCGGACCTGTTCTGGGAGATCGGCTCGGGCTACTTCGGCTGCCGCACCGAGGACGGCCGGTTCAACCCGGAGAGCTTCGCGGAGAAGGCCGCCCTGCCGGAGGTCAAGGGCATCACCATCAAACTCTCCCAGGGGGCCAAGCCCGGGCTCGGCGGGGTGCTGCCCGGCCCCAAGGTCACCCCGGAGATCGCGGAGGCGCGCGAGGTGCCGGTCGGCGTCGACTGCATCTCCCCGGCCTCCCATTCGGCCTTCACCACACCCCGGGAGATGGTCCGGTTCATCGGCCACCTGCGCCAACTTTCCGATGGGAAACCGATCGGCATCAAGTTCTGCGTC
The DNA here is from genome assembly GCF_902506195.1 of Citricoccus sp. K5. NCBI lineage: Bacteria > Bacillati > Actinomycetota > Actinomycetes > Micrococcales > Micrococcaceae > Citricoccus > Citricoccus sp. K5. Next base: position 2,685,874 of record NZ_LR732817.1, on the reverse strand, counting down.
GGTTCCCGCACGGACGTGCTGGCCATGTGCAAGGCCATCTGGGAGGAGCGGACCGCCCCCGACTACATCATCGTGGACGGTTCCGAGGGTGGCACCGGTGCGGCTCCGCTGGAGTACTCCGACCACGTCGGCACTCCGCTGACCGAGGGCCTCATGCTGGTGCACAACGCCCTGGTCGGCACAGGCCTGCGGCACATGATCAAGCTGGGCGCCGCGGGCAAGGTCGCTACCGGATCGGACATCGTCAAACGACTGATCCAGGGGGCCGACTTCACCATGTCCGCCCGCGCCATGATGATGGCCACCGGCTGCATCCAGGCCCAGAAGTGCCACACGAACCACTGCCCCGTGGGTGTGGCCACGCAGGACCCACGGCTCACCCGGGCGCTGGACGTGGAGGACAAGTCCAAGCGCGTGCACAACTACCAGAAGCTCACCGTCCGTGAGGCCGTGCAGATCATGGCGTCCATGGGCCTGAACCATCCGTCTCAGTTGAACACCCGCATGCTGCGCCGCCGGGTGGACCACCTCAACACCCGCTCCTACGCCTCGATCTACCACTGGCTGCGGGAGGACGAATTGCTCAACGAGCCGCCGCGAGGCTGGGCCGCCGACTGGCGTGAGGCGGACGCGGACCACTTCGGCGAGCACGCTCCCGTCGGCTACCTGACCGAGCCGGATCCGCAGTGGCGTGACGAACTGGACGTGCAGACCTCCGCGATGTCCCTCGGGGACCTGCGCGCCTCCCTGCGCACTGGTGAAGCGCAACAGCCGGTCCCGACGCCGGCCGGTTCCGCAGGTGCCCATGCCGCCGTGAGTGCAGGGCGTGGCGGGGGTCCTGCGGAGAATCGGGTGACAGGCGCGACCGCCGGCTCGGGCTCGGACTCGGCCGGCGACCGCACCGGCGAGGGACAGAGCGAGGGTGAGGGCGAACCGCGTTCCGAAGGCCGCCCGCCCGAGCGGAACGCCGAGGAGAAGGACCTCGACGGCGCCCGGCCGCGGCGATCCAGTTCGGACACTGGCTCCACGCCCGTGGTCAGCAACGAGCCCCGGCCGGAGGGCCGGCTGGGGTCCTGACGGCGACCGCCTTCACGGCGCCGGTGAGACCTGCGGACCCAGGGCGATGGCCAGGTCCACGAAGCTCCGGCCCGGCGCGGGCAGCCTCCTCCGTTCCGACCAGGCAATGGACGCCCGTTCCAGGTGGGGCACGGGGTCCAGGGGAACGCAGGCCACGGGCAGGCCCTCGTAGGAGACATCCTGCCGGGGCCGCTGGATGAAGATCGAATAGCCCAGCCCGCGGGCCACCAGGGACCGGATGAGCTCGAAGTCCGGGGACTTCATCCGCACGTTCGGGGCCGCGCCGTGGTGGGCGAAATACGAGAGGATGTCGTCTGAACTGGGGGAGGCGTCCATGAGCAGCAGGGGCTCCGCCGCCAGTTCGGCCAGGGGCGCCCGTCCCTGTTCGGCGAAGCGGTGATCGGCCGGCAACAGTGCGTACATCGTCGTGTCGTAGAGGCGCGCGGAGCTCAATCCGGGCAGGGCATGGAGGTTGTACGCCAGAACCACATCCAGGATGCCGAGGGAGAGCTGTTCCACGAGTTCGGCCCGGTTCCCGGTGGTCACGGAGACGGTGACGCCGGGGTGCCGGGAGGCGAACTCGGACCAGAGCGCGGGCAGGACAGTCGGGGCGAGGGACCGGAAACAGCCGATGGCGAGGGTCCCGCCGAGTTGCCGGTCGCCGTCGGGCACCTCGAGGTCAAAGGCCTGGTCCAGCACCGAGCGCGCCCGGATGAAGAAGTCCTCTCCGGAGGCGGTGAGCACTACGCCCTCGGCCTTGCTGCGGCGGCACAGCACGGTGCCGGAGATGCGCTCGAGGGTGTCCAAGGCCTCCGTGACGGAGGTCCTGGACACCCTCAGTTGGGCGGCCGCAGCGCTGATGCTGCCGGTCCGGGCCACAGCGCAGAAATGTTCGAGTTGGCGCAGTGTCAGTCGCACCCGTCCCTGTCTTCCTGCCGGACCGGTGCCGGCGGATTCAGCGGAGGTCGCGGCGGGCGGTCTCCGGCATCTTGATGATGACCACCACGCTAACCAGGCAGAGCAGGATCATGTAGCCCACGAACAACCCGTGCATCCCGATGCTGGACAGCCAGGTGTTCAGGTAGGGCGCCGTGCCGCCGAAGATCGCTCCGGAGGTGGCATAACCGACGCCGATCAGCGTGGCCCGCAGCTTCGTCGGGACCAGTTCGGCGAAGACGGCGCCGAGCGGGGCGCAGTTCGCGGCGAGCAGCAGGGAGCCCGCGGCCATGGCCAGGAAGAGCATGAACGGGCTCGAGCCGAGCATCCACTCCAGGGGAAAGGCCACGAGTGCGAAGCCGGCGGCGAAGACCATCAGCACCGGCTTGCGCCCGAAGCGGTCGGAGAGTCTGCCCATCACGGGGATGGCCACCAGGAACACGGCCTGTCCGCACAACCCGGCCACCAGGGAGGCGTTCGGGTCCATGCCGAACTCGCGGGAGGCGTAGCCGGGGGCGAAGATGAACCAGGTGTAGAAGGCCACAACGCCAGAGATCGTCAGGCCGACGATCTGCAGCAGCGGCTTCCACTCGCGGCCCAGCTCAGAGAAGACCTCGCGCAGGGACTGGGAGTCCACACCCTCGCGCTCGTCACGCTCCTTGCGCTCGGTGTGCACCTCGGACTCGTTCATGGTCTTGCGGATGTAGAGGGCGTAGACCCCAAGGACGGCGGCGACGGCGAAGGGGATGCGCCAGCCGAACTCGGCCATCTGTGCCTCGGAGAGCAGTGCGGTCAGCAGCACGCCGACGCCGGTGGCGAGCATGGTGCCCACCCCCACGCCGAGCCACGGGGTAGAGGCCCAGAAGCCGCGCTTGTCCTGCGGGGCGATCTCCGCCAGATAGGTGAACGCGCTGCCGGTCTCCCCGCCATGCGACAGGCCCTGGATGAGGCGGGCCACCAAGAGGACGACGCCGGCCCACACGCCGATCGCGTCAAAGGTCGGGGCGACGGCGATCAGCAGGGAACCGAAGGAGGCCAGCAAGATGGCCAGGGTCAGACTGAACTTCCTCCCCTTGTCATCCGCCAGCCGGCCAAACAGCCACCCGCCCACCGGACGCATGAGGAAACCGACCGCGAAGACGGCCAGCGTGGACAGCAGGCTGGAGACCGGGTCCTCGGCGCGGAAGAACTGGGCAGCAAAGAACGGTGCGAAGATCGCGTAGATGTTCCAGTCGAACCACTCCAGGGCATTGCCGATGTTGACGGCGACGAGGTCACGGGGCCGGCCGGCGCGCGGCGAGGCGCCGGCGGTAGTGGCCGTATGGGGACCGGGCGATGAGACGGCTGTGGGGTCCGGAGAAGGGCCACCCGAGGCGCGGGGCTGGGAAACGGTGCTGTGATCCATAACACCTCATGGTGCCCCTGATCGTTGGTGATCTCAACGGAATTCGCTGTGCATCGGTTGCACGGAGGATGTGCATGGCGTCCGCGGGGAGCCGGCCCTAGCGTGGTGCTCATGTCCCAGATCTCCACCCCCGCCTCCGCGGCGCCGGCCTCTGTCTCCATCTCCGGACACCCCGACGGTGCAACCGGCCCTACCCCACCCCGACTCGAGTTCCTTGCCACCGTGGCGGTGGACGTGGCCGAGCCCGTGGAGGTCGGGCGGACCCACCGGGGGCTGCGCCGCGTCATCCCGATCACCGGCGGCACTGTCACCGGGCCCGGACTGAACGGTCGCATCCTGCCCGGCGGGGCGGACTTCCAGCTCATCCACTCGGACACGGCCTCGGACCTGGATGCCCGGTACGTCATCGAGACCGACGACGGCGACCGGCTCTACGTCATGAACGCCGCCTACCGCACGGGCTCGGCCGAGGACATCTCCGCCCTGGCCCGCGGTGAACGGGTGCCCGCCGAACGGATCTACTTCCGCTGCGCGCCCCGCTTCGAGGTGGCCGGCGAGACCTGGTCCTGGCTGGAGTCCACCGTGGTCATCGGCTCCGGCCGCCGCGAACCCAGCCAGGTCATCATCGATCTCTGGACGGTCTGCTGACCGGTTACATCAATCCCAGTGGCCCACCTCGACGAAGTCCTCCTGGCGCCGACCGTCGGTGTCCAGGTGCCACCCGGCACGTTTGGGGATGTTCGAGATGATGACGGTCTCGCGGATCTCCAGGCGGGGCAGCCTCTCTGACGCCCGCCGCTCCAGGGCCATGATGTCCGTGGGCGATCGGTGCCACATCATGAACATGAAGTTGGAGCGGCCCGTCGTCGAGGCGCACAGGCGCAGGGCGCCGAGCCCTGCCAGTTCGGCGGCTGCCGCATCGTGGTCGGCGGCCGGGAGGCGGGCGAACCATTGGCACATCACGGGATAGCCCGTGGCCCGGTGGGACACGTCGCAGCGAAAGCTCAAGGTGCCCGAGTCCAGCACCCGCTGGAGCCGGCGTCGTGCCGTGGCCGGGTGCAGGCCGGTGGCCTCGGCGACCTGTGCCGCGGAGGCCCGGCCATCGCGGCCGAGGACGCGCAGTATGGGGCCGAAGGACGGCGGCGGGGGCCCCGGGTGCGCCTCGGGTGCCGGCGGCGGACCGGCGGCCGCACGGAGTGCGCGCCGCTGAGCGGAATTCAGGGCATCGAGTTCCCAGTTGGCCGCGGTGCGGTGCAGGCGGGTGCAGAAGGTGGACTCGTAGCCGGACAGGTGGGGAATGTCCTCGAGCTGCGGATAGACGATCTCCGTGAGCTGGGTTGGATCGGGGGAGATGACGGTCAGCATGAAGTCCCGGTCCCGGTGACATTCCTCCACCGAGAACACCTCCGGAATCCTGCCGATGGCCTCGGCGACGTGCCGCCGGTGGCCGGGTTGGCACCGGACATCATGGAAGGACAGGGCCATTTGGTCCGGGTGCCCCAGAGGATGGGCGGTGATCCAAGCGGAGCCGCTGCGCTCGAGCCGGCGCCACCGGGCGGCCAGCGAGGTCGGATGCTGGTCGAGGATCTCGCCCAAGGCCGTCCAGGGCAAGCGTGGTCCGATCTGGAGGGCATGGACCAGTTGGAGATCGCCTTCATCCAGGAGTCGGGGGTCATTGTTCATGATCTGACCAAAGCGCCTGGAGAGTGTGAATTTCCTGCGATTGTCCGTGAAGTGATGTAGCGCACACCACAATGGTAGCGACCAACTGCATCAATCTGTTTCCGGGTACCGACCTGGAACCGAACTCACGAATCGAAGGACCGCCATGATCTCAGCAGCAAGCGCGGCCGCTGGCCCGGCCGCCGACCCGAGCTCGGATCCGAACGGCGTGTTGGCGCTGGCCAACATGCCCGTCCTCTGGATCTGTGCGCTCGGCGTCTTCCTGGTCATCGCCGTCCAATCGGTGATCTACATGATGGCCGCCCGCAAGGCTGCGCCGGCCGCCGGCCTGAGCCAACAGGAGCTGAAGACCACGTTCCGGACCGGGGCCATTGCGGCGATCGGCCCCTCGCTGGCTGTGGTCCTCGTCGCCGTCGCCCTGCTCGCCCTGTTCGGCACCCCGGCCACCCTGGTCCGCATCGGCCTGATCGGATCGGTGCAGTATGAGACGGCCGCGGCCAGCATCGCCGCCGGGACGGTCGGCGCAGAGCTGGGCGGTCCCTCCTATGACCAGCAGGCGTTCGCCATCATGTTCTTCGCCATGAGCCTGGGCGGGGCCATGTGGATGCTCTCCACCCTGATCCTCACGCCCCTGCTGAAGAAGGGCGAACACCGCATGGCCAAGGTCAACCCGGCCCTCATGACCGTGGTCCCGGCGGCCGCCCTGCTCGGTGCCTTCCTGTCTCTCGGTTTCGCCGAGGTGCCCAAGAGCTCCGTGCACGTGATCACCCTGGCCGCCTCAGCGCTCGTGATGGGGGCATGCCTGCTGCTCGCTCGCCTGCCGGGGATGCGGTGGCTGCGCGAGTGGGGACTCGGCATCGCCATCCTGCTCGGCCTCGCCGCCGCCTACCTCGCCCAGTCCGCCGGGCTCGCGCCCGTCGCTTGAGCCCGTCGCCTGAGCCCGGCCGCCCCGCACACCCCTTGACCTCCCTCCATCGCCAGGAGTCCCGATGACCGCACCATCCGCCACCACATCCAGTGCCACCGCCGCCACCTCCACAACCGCCGCGTCGCCGGGCAGCATGGCCGAATTCGACGCCACCACCTCGCGGTGGGGCCGGCTGACCATGCTGGCCGGGCTGGTCTTCTCGCTGGCCGGCCCGCTCTACCTGGTCTTCTTCGCCGACCTCGGCGTGACCGCCACCGCCCTCTTCACGGCCTTCGCCGCCGTCGCCGGCACCTTCTTCGTCATCTGGATCATCGAGCCGATCACCTATTTCCCGATCCTGGGCCCGGCCTCGATGTACCAGGCGTTCATGATCGGCAACATCTCCAACAAGCTGCTGCCCTCCGCCCTCATCGCCCAGGCGCGGATCGGCGCCAAGCCGGGCACGCACCGCGGCGGGCTCGCCGCCGTCATGGCCATCTGCGGTGCGGCCTTCGTGCACCTGCTCTCCCTGCTCGTCTTCGTGGGGATCCTCGGAACCTGGCTCATCAGCGTGATCCCGGAATCCGTCACGGACGTGGTCCGGGTGTACGTCCTGCCCGCCGTGCTGGGCGCGGTCATCATCCAGGCCATCGTCTCCCTGAAGCAGGTCCGCGCCACCGCGGTGGCCGCGGTCGTGGCCGCCCTGGTGCAGTTCGTCCTGGTTCCCCTGGTTCCCCTGGTGCCCGCCCTGGGCATGGCCGCCACGGCGATTTCCGTGATCGTCACCCTCGTGATCGGCTGGTACGTGCGCAAACGCGAGCCGTTCGAGTCCGCCACCACCGAAGGAGAGATTCACCCATGACCGACATCACCGAGTATCCGGAGATCCCCGCCGAGCTGCGGGAGCGCATGTTCGCCTTCTACCGGCACCTGCACGCCAACCCGGAGCTGTCCATGCAGGAGCACGCCACGGCGGCGTTCATCGAAGCGCACCTGGACACGCTGGGCATCGAGCACTTCCGCTGCGGCGGCACCGGCGTGGTGGGCGTGCTGCGCAATGGTGAGGGGCCCGTCGTCGGGTTCCGGGCGGACACGGACGGATTGCCGATCCAGGAGGACTCCACGGTCGACTACCGCAGCACCGCCCGTGGCGCCCTGGCCGACGGCACCGAGGTGCCGGTGATGCACGGCTGCGGCCATGACACCCACGTGGCCGCCCTGATGACGGCCGCAGAGGTCCTGGCCGGGGACCGGGACAGCTGGTCCGGCACCCTGGTGCTCCTCTTCCAGCCCGGGGAGGAGACCGCCGCCGGGGCGCAGGCCATGGTGGAGGACGGCCTGTGGGAGAAGGCCCCGCAGCCCGAGATCATCTACGGTCAGCACGTCATGCCCGGCCTGGCCGGGACGGTCGAGGTGGTCTCCGGGCCGGCCATGGCCTACGCGGACTCCTGGAAGGTGACGCTGCGCGGCGAGCAGTCCCACGGCTCCCAGCCCCAGGACTCCATCGACCCCATCGTGCTCGGCGCGCACATCGTCACCCGGCTGCAGGGCATCGTCTCGCGGGAGATCGGGCCCCGCCAGGCCGCCGTCGTGACCGTGGGCACCTTCCACGCCGGCCTGAAGGAGAACATCATCCCGGCCACCGCCGAGTTCACGCTGAACGTGCGCACCATGGAGGACGATGTCCGCGAGAGCGTCCTGGCCGCGATCCGCCGCATCATCTCCGCGGAGGCGGCCGCCTCCGGCGCCCCCGAGCCGGAGATCGAGGAGCTGTACCGATTCCCGCGGAACCTCAACGACCCGGACGCGACGGCGGCGCTCGCCGAGGTGCTGCGCGGCGCCCTGGGTGCCGAGAACGTGCTGGACGGCGAACCCCGAATGGGCTCCGAGGACTTCGGCACCCTGCCCGGGGCGCTCGGCGTACCCTCCGTGTTCTGGTTCTTCGGCGGCTTCGACGCGGCCACCGTGGAGTCCGGCACCATGCCGGTCAACCACTCGCCCCGCTTCGTCCCCGTGCCGCAGCCCACCCTCTGGACCGGCGCGACGGCGGCGCTCGCCGCCCTGCGCTCGAAACTCGCCTCCTGACCCAGAACCTGGGGTCAGAGCTCCAGGTTGAACACCCGGGTGGCGATGCCCTCGAAGAACTCGAACTTCTCCTCCGCTGAGACCGGCAGGTTGTCCTGCAGGTCCACCTCGGATGGCTCGTACTGGTACGGGTAGTCCATCGCGTACATCACGCGGTCGGCGCCCATCATCTGCCGCACGAACATGATCTCGTCCTGCCAGGGCATGCCGCTGGTGGTGATCCAGACGTTGCGGCGGATGTACTCGGAGGGCTTCATCGGCAACGGCTTCACGTGCGGGTAGCGGCCCGTGGCCACCTGCTTGCCGTACATGTAGTCGATGCGGTTCAGCCAGAACGGGACGGCCTCACCGAGGTGGCCGACCACCATCGTCAGGTTCGGGAAGCGTTCGAACACCCCGGAGACCACCAGTCGCATCAGATGCAGGCCGGTCTCCACCCCGAACCCGTACATCGAGCCGTCCAGGCCGCGGTCATGCAGCGGCTTGAACAGGCTGGCGGAGGGGGCGTTGGGGTGCAGGTAGACCGGCACCCCGAGCGCCTCCGCCGCCTCATAGAAGGGCAGGAACTCGTCCGTGTCCGTGTAGCGGTCCCGCACGTGGGAGTTCAGGATGGCGCCCTTCAGGCCCAGCTGCGTGACGGCACGCTCGAGCTCCGCGGCGCCGGCGTCGGGCGCGGTGAAGGGCACGGCGGCCAGCCCGGAGAAGCGGTCCGGCCGCTTCCGTACGATCTCGCCGAGCTGGTCATTGGCCAGCCGCGCCAGCTCGGTCGCCTGCACCGCCGGTAGCGGATTGGTGCCCGGGGCGGTCAGGGACAGGATCTGATGGTCGACGCCGGCCGCGTCCATCTCCTGCAGGCGCACCCCCTCGGTGTCCGCCATGCGCTCGCGGATGAATCGAGGACGTTCTCCGTCGTTGAGGACGTAGTAGCCCATCAGGCTCATGAAACCCGGGTCGTCCTCCGGGTGGTCGCCGAGGATTCCGCGGAACATATCGAACATCTCCGGCGGGGCCCAGGCCTCCTCCGTGGCGATGCGCCGGTAGGGGCGGGGCGCTGGGCTGGTGGTCTTGTCACTGGTCATGTGGGGGTGTCCTCGGGTCTCTCGAGTGGGGTGGATGGGACGGCTCAGTCGGTGGGCGCGGTGACGATGTCCTCAACGCTGATCTCCTCGTCGATCAGTCCGTACCGGACCATGCGCTCGTTGAGGAACTGCAGGGTCTCCAGGTCCACCGAGGCGTCCCAGGCGGGCAGGTGGATCTGGCCGGCGAGGTCGGGCTCGATCGTGGTGACTTCGGGCAGCGCCTCGCGGAAGGCAGCGGGATCCTCGGCGATGGCCTGTCCGGTGGCGCTGATGCCCCGTTGGAACGCCTCCACCGTCTCCGGATTCTCGGCGGCGTACTCCTCCGAGGTCATGTAGGTGCCCACCATCATGTTCGGGCGGGACTCGGCGTAGGGGCTGGCGACCTCCGTGGCACCCTGGTCCACGGCCATGGTGACGAACGGCTCGATCAGCAGGGCTGCGTCGACCTGTCCGTTGGCCAGGGCCGGGAGCATGTCCGAGAAGCCCATCTCGGCGAACTTGACCTGGGTGCGGTCGGCGCCCGCGTCCTCCATCAGCGTCATGATGACCACGTCGTTGATGTTCTCCAGTGTGTTGACTGCAATGGTGGCGCCTTCCAGGTCTTCGACCTCCTCGACCCCGCTGGACGTGGAGGCCATGATGCGGGCGAAATCGTCCTCGGGATCCTCCATGGTGCGGGTGCCAGCGGCAACGATGGTGATGGGAAGGCCCTTACTGGCGGCCAGGATGGCGCTGACGGTGTTCGAGCCGGCGAACTGGGTCTCTCCGTTGACCACGGCCGGCACGGCTGCGGCACCGCCGATGCTGACGTCCACCGTGACGTCCAGGCCCTCCGCCTCGAAGTAGCCCTCGTTCACCCCGTACTGGAGGAAGGCTGAGGGCATGCCGGCGGTGTCCGCCACCCGGACCTCCGTGGTGCCCTCCGCCCCGCCGGTTCCGGTAGCGGTGCCCTCGGCGGGCGACCCTGTTCCAGCGCCGGATTCCTGGTTTGAGATGCCGCCATCGCCGCAGGCGGTCAACAGCAAGGGTGCTGCCAGCAGTGGTGCCAGCCAGCGGCTGCGGCGCCGGGTGCTCGTCCATGTCCTCGCGGTGGTTCTCATCGGGGCTCCTTGCTCGTGCTGGTGTGGCTGTCCCGGATGCGGTGAATGGTGACTCCGGTGTTCCCAGAAGCGTAGGATGCGAGAGCATCAGGCGGAACGATTGAAGTTATTGTTCTGTTCTACGGAACAAGTGAGTCCGCGGGGTCGGACGAGGAGGATGCCATGACGGAGATCAGGTCCGTGGTCCACGCACTGACAGTGGTGGACCGCGTCATGGCGGAGGGGGGCGTCCGCGTGCGGGAGATCGCCGAGGACCTCGGCATCGCCCCGTCCAGCGCACACCGCCTCCTAGGCACGCTGGCCTCGCGGGACTATGTGGTCCAGGATCCCTACAGCCGCGTCTACCGGCCGGGTGCCGCCCTGCTCTCCCTGGCCGGTGGCGGGATGGAGAACCGGGAGATCCGGCGGGCTGCGCACCGCCCCATGGAGTCCCTGGCCGCGGCCACGGGGGAGTCGGTCTCCCTGTCCGTACTGGTCCGCTCCGAGGTCGAGTTCGTCGACGGTATCGAGTCCGCCCACGTTCTCCGTGCTTCTCCTCGCATCGGCGCCCGGATGCCGGCGTACGGCACGGCCGGAGGCCGGGTGATGCTGGCAGATCTGGCCCCGGCCGACGTCGCCGGAATGTTCGGTGGTGGTCTGAAAAAGCTGACGGACCACACCGTGGACACTGTGCCGGACCTGACGGGGATGCTGGCTAGAATCCGACAGGCCGGCTACGCGGTGTCCCGCGGCGAGAGCACAGAGGGGATCTCCGCCGTCGCGGTGCCACTGAGGGACGTCACCGGCCGCACCGTGGCCGGCTTGGCCGTCGTGGCCCCCACAGAGCGGCTGCCGGATGCAGGGCTGTCGGTCCTCATCGACCAGCTCCAGCAGGCTGCCGAGGCGTTTTCTAAGGCATTGGGGAATCGAGGAATGGATTGAGTCAGGCAACGCCGGCACCACAACCCGAGGTGCCGAAGGCCGGCGCGGCGCTGCTGACCGTGCTGCTCATCGCCATGGGCGTGGGCCCGCTGCTCAACTACGGGCTCTCGGCGACCTCGGACCTGTTGATCCAGGAACTCGGTGTCTCGGCCGGCCAGTTCGGCCTCCTCGTGACGGTGCTGTTCGTCAGCGCCGCCGTCTCCTCCATGGTGATCGGGCGGCTCGCCGACGTCCTGAGCATCCGCAGCCAACTGGTCTTCAACTACGGCGGCACCGTGCTGGCGCTGCTGGTCTCGGCCCTCGGCCCTCAGTACTGGACCCTGATCGTGGCCTGCGTCCTCGTCGGGCCGGCGCAGGTGATCGCCAACCCGACCACCAACCGCGTCATCTACTCGTCCGTGCCCGCCGTCAAGAGGTCCGGCTGGATCGGCGTCAAGCAGTCCGGGGTCCAGGCCAGCCAGCTGGTGGCCGGCCTGCTCTTCCCGGCCGCGGCCCTCTGGGCCGGTTGGTCCGGTGCAGCGCTGGCCGCTGCCGTGGGGGTGCTGGTGCTGCTGTGGTGGTCGCTGCGCCACATCCCTCCGGAGGACCCCACGGACTGGTCGGCCGTCCGCAGGGTCCTCGCGGACCGGTTCCGGCGTCGGCGTCCTGGCTCGACGGCCTCCCTGCCGGTCCAGGTCTGGCTGTTCACCGCCGTCGCCTTCTTCTCGGGCATGGGCACCCAGGCCACCAACGTCTACCTGCCACTCTTCGCCGTGCGGGACCACGGCTACAGCCTGCTCATCGGCGGCCTCGCGGCCGGACTCTCCGGAGTGGTGGGAGTGGCCAGCCGCATCTACTGGGGCCGTGCCCTGGGTGCCGGGCGCCGGCCGGGCACCCTGCTGCTGCTGATCTCCTCCGGCGCCCTACTCGGCATGGCCTGCATGGCCACCTCATCACTCTGGGACCTGCCCGCCCTGTTCTGGGCCGGGGTCGTCCTGCACGGATTGACCGTGCTGGGCACCAATGTGGTCGTCAATGCGGGGACCATGCAGGCCGTGGATGCCGCCCGGATCGGCGCGGCCAGCGGCACCACCACCATGGGCATGTACGCGGGCTTCGCCGTCGGTCCCGTGGGGATGGGCGCGATCGTGGAGTTGACCGGCGGATTCGTCCTCGGCTGGGTGCTGGTCGGCGTCGCCTATGCGGTCCTGCTGGGTCTGGCCGTGGCCATGGTCCGCACCACCCGCCGGGGTTGAGCCGGCACATGCACCGACGCGTCCGGGCCGTCAACACCCCGGAGCAGGTCCGCTAGCCGGCCCGCTCACCGGCCCGGCGTCCGTGGGCGAACCAGTAGGCGACCAGGGCCAACGCGACGAAGCCGGACAACAGCAGGTACATCCCGGAGAACCCCGTGGCCGGCAACAGGGCCCCCAGCAGCACAGGGCCCAAACCGGTACCGACGTCCAAGAGGAGGAAGAAGGTGGAGGTGGCCACGCCGATCTGGAAGGGCGGCACCAAAGTGGCCGCCACGGTCTGCAGGGACGTGAGCGTGGAGCCGAAGCCGAGGGCACACAGGCCCGCCGAGAGCAGGATGCCGACAGTGGTCGGCCAGAGGGCCAGCACGGCCAGTCCGGCCACGAAGAGCACCAGCAGCGGGAAGACCACGGCATTGTCCCCGTACCGGTCCTGGGCCGGACCCACGATGAACCGGGACGCCAGCAGCACCGCCGCGTAGACCACGAAGAAGAGGCTTGTGACGGTAGGACCGATGCCCTGTTCCTGGGCGTAACCGTTGAGGAAGGCCAGGATGCCGGAGTAGGCCAGGCCGGCCATGAGCATGACCAAGGCGACGGGCAGGACCGGCACGGAGATCAGACTGCGCAGGGAGAACCGGTGGCGGGATCCGTTGCCGTGGCGCTGGACGGCCGGCAGCTGCACGAGGAAGCCTGCCAGCAGGCCGATGACGGCGAAACCGGTGCACACGATGAACAGGGAGTCGAAGCCGAAGCGATCGGTCAGCTGGAAGGCCAGCATCGGACCGATGGCGGCGCCGAAGTTCATGGACGTGCCGAACCAGCCGGTGCCCTCGCCGCGTCGGTGGGGCGGGATCATGCCCTGGACCGCGGTGGCCAGCACCGTGCTCGCCGCCCCGAACCCCAGGCCGTGGACGAGCCGGACGGCGACCAGCAGGCCGAGGCTGTCGGCCGCAAGGTACAGGGCTGATGCAACCAGGAAGAGGGCCAGGGCGCAGATCAGGAGTCGCTTGCGTCCGATGAACTCCATGGCCTGGCCGGAGAACAACCGCGCCACCACGGCGCCCAGCACGAACGCGCTGACGGCCAATCCGGACATGACCTCGGAGGCTTGGAACTCGTTCACCGCGTAGAGCGCCATGGCCGTCACCAGCAGGTAGAACACCAGGGACAGGAACAGGTTGGTCGTGAAGGTGAGGATGAAGTTCCGGCTCCACAGCCGCTGCGGAGGCTGCGGGGTGCTGGATTCAGAGGGCACGAAGGGACCGGCTTTCTGGGCTGCGGAGAGAACGGGGTGAAGGTCCCGGCGACGGCAGGGCCGTGGCGATTCTAGTCCGCGGGCCCCAGCCGGCAGTCGAGAACGGCGTGGAGAGACGGGAGCGCAGGAGCGCAGGACGGAGGCGGGGGCGTGCGAGGACTACTCTGGAGATCATGGCAAACCGCGGAAACCTGACCTGGCTCTGGGTCATGATCGCCGCAGCCGTCCTCACGCAGACCGCCCTGAACCTGTTGCGGCCCGTCACGAGCTACAAGCTGTTGGCCTTGGGAGCCGGGGAGACGACGGTCGGCCTGGCCACCGCTGCGTATGCCATCCTCCCGTTGGTGTTCGCGATGTCCCTGGGACGGCTCAGCAGCCGGCTGCCCACCCTGCGCGGCATGATCGCCCTGGGGGCGCTGGTGCTGGGACTGGGCGGTGTTGGCCTGGCCTTCGGTTCCAACGTCGCCGTGCTGATGGTGTCCTCGGCCGTGCTCGGCATGGGCCATCTGCTGTTCACCATTGCGGGCCAGACCGTGATCGGCCGGCGTTCCGCCCCGGAGAACATGGACGCGGCGTTCGGGTGGTTCACCGCAGCCTTCTCCGTGGGACAGATGTCCGGACCGTTGATCTCCGGGCTGATCCTCGGCAACGCCACGCTCAGCGAGGCCACGCACAGCACGGAGTTCGCCGGCCGCATCGATGGGGCGTTATGGCTCGGTGCGGTCTGCTCCCTACTTGCCGTGCCGGTGATGTACCTCATGCGTGCTGACGGCGGCCGCCGCTCCCGGCGACTGCCCGCGGAGCCCACGGAGGAGCCGGGGGACCGGGCCCATGGCTTGGGGGACAAGAACAGCGGGCCGGCGGGGCCGGCGTCGCACACCGAGACCTCCGTGGGTGCGGGTGACGAGGGCACGGCGGTGCCGGGTAAGCCCACGATGCTGGCCATCTGGCGGGTCCCCGGGATCCCCTCGCACATGATGGCGTCCCTGGCACTGCTGGCGATGCTGGACATCCTCACGGCATTCATGCCGCTGGTCGGTGAAGCGGCCGGCGTCTCACCGTTCTGGGTGGGCATCCTGCTGGCCGTCCGCGGGGGAGCCTCGTTCCTGTCCAGGATCGTATTGCCCTGGATGTCCGGCCGGTGGGAGCGGCACCACCTCGTGCTCGTCTCCCTGTTGGCTTCCGCCGTGGCCCTGGGATTCGTGCCGCCGGCCCTGGAAGGGTGGCACGCCATCTGGCTGGCGGTGGTGCTCATGGCCGTCGGTGGCTTCGCTCTCGGCATCGGGCAGCCACTGACCATGTCCTTGGTGACGCAGGCGGTGCCCACGACCTGGCGTGGGCCCGCCCTGGCGTTCCGGCTAGTCGGCAACCGGGTGGGGCAGGTGGCGATGCCGGTGGTGGCAGGCTTGGCTGCCGCGCCCCTCGGGCCTGCCGGTGGCATCTGGTGCGCCTGCCTGATCCTGGCCGCTTCCGGCACGGAGCGACTGGTCTCCGGCCGGAAGCGTTAGCAGGACCTGAACGCGAGCAGAGGTTGACCGGTTCTAGGCCGGGACGACTGGGCCTTCCTCGTCCTCATCCTCGTCCCGGCCGGCCCACTCGGAGTCCTCATCCGGGTCGGCAGCGCCGCCGGAATCATCCGAACTGCCCTCCTGGTAGTCCGGGACGCCGTTGTAGTCCTCGTCCCCGTCCAGCAGGAAGGTGTCCCGGCGCAACGGGTCGATCGCATCCAATGAATCCGGGTCATCGGAGGAACCGTGATCCGTGGTCCCATCGCGGCCGTCAGCCGGCTGCTCCAGGTCGTTCTCGGGCTCTTCGATGAATTGCTGTTCCAGATCGTCTTCGTAGCGGGCCAACTCGAACCTCCTGAATCTCGGGCGGCCCTCCGGCGGACAATCCGTCCGAACGGCCGCATCGTCCGGTCAGTCTAGTGCCGTCGGCCGCCGCGGGGCAGGGCCGCCAGGGCCAGGGCGATCAGGGCGATCATCATGGAGCCCACTCCAGCGAACAGCCACAGGGTGGACCCGGTCTGTGCGGTCCGGTCGGCGGCCGCCACGGGCTCCGCGCTGCCGGTGCCCTCGGCGGCGTCAGTGCCGTCAGCAGCACTGCCGGTGCCTCCGCCCCCGCCGGGGAAGTTCCCGCCGCCGGGACGTGACGTCATGCCGGCGGAGATGCCCGCGATGAGCTTCTCGGCATCCGCCACGGCCCGGACCGGGCAGGCGATGGCGGTGTCCCTGATGATGTTGCTGAGCTTCTGCGCGCTCGGAGTCTCGGCCGCCGGTGCGGAAGGTGATTCGGTGCTGTCCGGTGTCTGACCGTCCGGACCACCGCTGCCGCCCGAGCCGTCCCCACCCGAGCCGTTGCCCGCATCTCCAGGAGCTGGGCCGCTCGGGCTGGTGCCGTTGCCGCCGTCTCCGTTGCTGGGGACTTCGGTGGACCCACCGGTGGTCGGGCTCGAGCCGCCTGGTGTGGTCGGATTCCTGGTCGGTCCGGCGGTGGGGGCCGACGTCGGAGCCTGGGTCGGGGTGCCCGACCCGCTGGTCGGCTCGGGGCCAGGTTCCGGAGCGGAACTCGTGGGACTCGGTGTGGGGCTCGGACTCGTCGGGGTGGGCGTCGGAGTGGGGGTGGGGGTCGGCGTGGGGCTCGGCCCGGACTGCACCGAGATCGAGATCTCGCACTCGGAGGTACCGCCACGTCCATCGTCCGCGGTGACGGTGAGGCCGTCACCCCCCTGGGCATCTGCGGGTGCCGTGTACGTCACCACGTGTCCCTCAACAGTGGCCTCGCCGCCGAGCCAGGACGTCCCCGCGCTCAGAGTGACGGTGTCCCCGTCCGGGTCGAGGACATAGATTCGCACGGACTCGGTGTCTCCAGCCTGGGTGAGGAGGCCGGGACAGTCGATCTCCGGAGGCTGATTGCCCTCGGGGGAGGGTGAGGAAGAGGTCTCTGGCGGCGAGGGGGCCGGGGTCGCCGACTGCGTGGGGCCCATGGGATCGCTGGGCGAGGGCATCGGGGTGGCCTGGGCGGTTCCGACCAGTCCGGTCAGCAACATGAGGGTGCCGGCTGTGGTGGCCACGGAGCGTCCCAGGAGCGGGAAAGCTCGGCTCTGGGAGGCGTGGCCAGGAGAACATCCTGCCTTGGTGGTCATGCTCCGCCCCCCGTCGGTTGGGACTTGACCCCGTGTTGCCCGCCCCGTCGAGCAGAACGGGCAACACCGGCTAACTGTGATCATACCGTGATCTATCCGGATGTCCACATCACGGAAGCGTCACAGGCAGGGGAGTGATGAGCGTCATGGAGGGGTCAGGCGGCGCGGCCCTCCGGGACGGACACGAGTAAGGGGTCATCCGTGACGACATGGCCGATGGCCGCGTCGATGGCACCGATCGTCGCCTCATCCAAGGTGAGGTCCAGTGCCTTGACGTTCTCGGCGATCTGCTCGGGGCGGGAGGCTCCGACCAGGGCGCCGGCCACGTTGGGGTTGGACAGGACCCAGGCGATGGCCAGCTGACCCATGGTGGCGCCGAGCCCGTCCGCGATGGGGCGCAGCTTCTGGACGGCAGTGAGGACCTCGTCCGTCATCTTGCTGGCCATCGAACGCGCTCCGCCCTTCTCATCCGCACCTCGGGATCCTTCCGGAGCCTGCTGTCCGGGCAGGTACTTGCCGGTGAGGATGCCGCCGGCCATGGGGGACCAGACGATCTGGGACAGTCCGAGGTCCTCACAGGCTGGGATGACCTCGGATTCGATGACGCGCCACAGCATGGAGTACTGGGGCTGGCTGGAGATGAGCTGGAACCCGAGCTGGGCGGCCATGGCGTGGGCCTCCCGGATCTTGTCCGCCGGCCATTCGGAGACGCCGATATAGAGGGCCTTGCCGGCGCGGACGATGTCTGCGAATGCCTGCATCGTCTCCTCCAGCGGGGTCTCCACGTCGAAGCGGTGGGCCTGGTAGAGGTCCACGTAGTCCATGTCCAGACGCTGAAGGGATCCGTTGATGGACTCCATGATGTGCTTGCGGGAGAGGCCGGTGTCATTGTGGCCCTTGGGACCGGTGGGCCAGTAGACCTTGGTGAACACCTCGAGGGACTCCCGGCGTTCGTTCTTCAGGGCCTCACCCAGGACGCTCTCCGCCTTGGTGTTCGCATAGGTGTCCGCCGTGTCGAAACTGGTGATGCCCTGTGCCAGGGCCTCCTTCACGCAGGCATGGGCCGTCTCGTTCTCCACCTGGGAGCCGTGGGTGAGCCAGTTGCCGTAGATGATCTCTGAGATCTTGAGCCCGCTGTGGCCCAGGTAACGAAATTTCATGGTTGTACCCTAGACCGGATTCCGTTTCAGTGGTGCGCTGACATGGCGCGTTGGTCACAGCAGAACGGCCACCGTCCCCGAGGGGAGAGTGGCCGTTCTGGAGCCTGAAGGGTTCAGGCGAGCTCGATCAGAGCGGGCGGACTGCAGCAGCCTGCATGCCCTTGGGGCCCTGCTGGGACTCGAACTCGACCTTCTGGTCTTCCTGCAGTTCGCGGAAGCCATTGCCCTCGATGGCGGAGAAGTGAACGAAGATGTCAGCGGACTGGTCGTCCGGAGAGATGAAGCCGTAGCCCTTCTCTGCGTTGAACCACTTGACGGTACCGGTAGCCATGATGGGCCCTTTCCTGAGGTTGTAAACCCGTCGGTCTTCCGACGGGGGCGAAGCGGCGTGTGCGAAACCGCTTCCTACAACGCCCCGAACGGCCCGAGGGCCAACCGGTCCGCAGTGGTGACGGACTTACTGCTACTACTACTTCTGTGTCACATAATACGGGAGAAACCGCGGAACTGAAGCCCTCAATTTCCACTGTGGGCATTCTTTTCCCGGTGTTCATCTGAGCCCATCATCGGTCCAGCAGCTCACTGGCGATCGAGGCCGCGATCGATGCTGAGATCGAGATCGGGCTCTGCGTCAGACTCAGGAGCGGCACGGCCGCGGAGCCGGTCCAGCTGGCGCCGGTCTCGCTTGGTGGGCCGGCCTGCACCCCGGTCTCGGCGGGGCACGGCCAGCAGTTCCCGGGGCACGGGTTCCGGGGAGTGGTCGAGGTAGTGCCGGACAGCCTCCGGAGCGCCGACCCGCTTGGCCACCAGGCCGGTGACCTCGAGGATCCGCTCGCGTCCGGGCAGCCGCAACCGGATGGTGTCGCCCGGCTTGACCGGTTGGGCGGCCTTGGCCGGCTGCCCGTTGAGGCGGACGTGGCCGGCCCGGCACGCCGTGGTGGCGGCCGAACGGGTCTTGTACATGCGCACGCCCCAGAGCCAGGCATCCAAGCGGACCGAGCCGGCCGCCGCGGTGCCCGCGCCTGCGGCCGAACCTGGACGCCGCGCGGACGGGGTGGCGGAAGGCATGCCGGACATCCTACCTCCGGACCGGACGCCTGCCCCCGAGGGGCGCTGGGAGGAAGGACGTGAGGCTACTGGTTTCCCTCGGCGGTGCGCAGATTGCGGAAGGCCGAGCGGTGGAACACGATCGGCTCGTGCTCTGCGGAGTGATCGTGCACGCCGTGCACCTCGAGCAGGACCATGGTGTGGTCACCGGCGGGCAGCTCGGAGTAGACGGTGGTGTCCAGCCACAGGGCGGCGCCGTCCAGGAAGATCGCGCCCTCGTCCGTGGACCGGATGTCCAGGCCGGCGAATCGGTCCCCCTCCTTGGACGCGAGCTGACGGCAGACGTCGGTGTGGTCCTCGCCGAGGATGGAGATCCCGATCCGCTCGGCCTGCTTCAGCCGGGGCCAGGTGCGGGAGGTGTTCTGTACGGCGAAGGAGACCAGCGCCGGCTCGAGGGAGACCCCGACGGTGAAGGACGAGGCCACGAGTCCCTCCTTCGAACCGTTGGCGACACCGGCGAGCGCCGCCACGCCGGAGGGGAAGTGGGAGAAGGCCGAGCGAAGAGTCGGCGTGGACAGATCTCGGTTGAGGTCAGTGTCGAGGCCGGGGGCCTGCTGCAGGTCGTGGGTAGCCAGGGCGGTCATGGTGGGTCCTCCGTCCGAAGGCGAATCTGCACGGCGGCACGCCACGGGAACGTCCCGATCGGCACCAGCAGAAACGCGGTACTTGCCTGCCGGGGCATCCGGTAGGCCGAATCCTCACCTGGAGCACCCCACTACTGCGTGAAGAGGGTTGCCGTCCCGCAAGCCAGGGCTGTAACAGCGGGAACTCATGATTCTGGGTCCACACTAACGACGGACTTCCGGAGCGGTCAAAGGGTTTCTCGGACTGTGAACCCCCGTGACCTTCGCCCCGGCATGCCAATGGGGCGAAGCAGCCGCTGAGGATCAGGCAGCGGGTCAGCGGAATCGCAGGGAGACAGCCTCGCCGTGGGCCGGCAACCCCTCCGCCGTGGACAGGGAGGAGATCTTGGTGTCCAGTTCCTTCAGCCCCGTCTCCGTGTAGCGGATGAGCTGCTGCAGGCGCAGGAAGCTCACCGTGTTCAGCCCGGAGGAGTAGCGGGCGGAGCCACCGGTGGGCAGCACGTGGTTGGATCCGGCGGAATAGTCCCCCAGCGGCACGGGCGAATGCGGGCCCACGAACACGGCGCCGGCGTTGGACACCCGGCGGGCCGTCTGCAGGGGGTTCACGGTGTGGACCTCGAGGTGCTCGGCCGCGTAGGCGTCGGCCACGGCCAGCGCCTCGTCCAGGGTCCCCACGAGCAGGATCCCCGACTGCGGGCCGCCCAGGGCCTGGCGGATCTGCTCCTCGTGGAGACTTCCCGGCACCTGACTCTCAATCTCGGCCGCCACATCCCGGGCCAGCTCGGGCG
Source organism: Citricoccus sp. K5 (assembly GCF_902506195.1). NCBI lineage: Bacteria > Bacillati > Actinomycetota > Actinomycetes > Micrococcales > Micrococcaceae > Citricoccus > Citricoccus sp. K5. The sequence continues at coordinate 2,665,407 of NZ_LR732817.1, read as the reverse complement.
AGGTGGTGATGAGCACGGAGCCGGCCATGGGATCGTGCTCGGCCTGGCTGATGAGGTCGGCGGCCACCCACCGGGCGTCGGCGGTGCCGTCGGCCAGTACGGCGATCTCGGTCGGTCCGGCCTCCGCATCGATGCCGATGGTGCCGAGCAGGGCGCGCTTGGCGGCTGCCACGTAGATGTTGCCCGGCCCCGTGACCATGTCCACGGGGGCACACACTCGGGCGCCGTCGTCGTCCGCCACCCCGTAGGCGAACATGGCCACCGCCTGGGCGCCGCCCGCGGCGTAGACCTCGTCCACGCCGAGCAGGGCGCAGGCCGCGAGGATGACGGGGTGCGGCAGGCCGCCGAAGTCCTTCTGCGGCGGGGAGGCGACCGCGAGCGAGGTGACGCCGGCGGCCTGGGCCGGGACCACGTTCATCACCACGGAGGAGGGGTAGACGGCACGGCCGCCCGGAACGTAGAGGCCCACGCGGTTCACCGGGACCCAGCGGTTCTCGACGACGGCCCCCTCCCCGAGCTCCACCTCCGACCCCGCGGGGACCTGGGCGGCGTGCACCTTGCGGGCGCGGTCGATGGCCTCCTCGAGGGCGGAGCGGACCTCCGGGTCCAGCGACTCGAGCGCCTCGGCGAGCTTCTCGGCCGGCACGGCCAAAGACGGCGGCCGGATCCCATCGAACTGCTCGCCGAGATCCAGCACGGCGCGAGCCCCCTCGGTACGCACCCGGTCCAGGATCGGCATCACCTTTGGCACGGCGGCGGCCACATCGACCTCGGCGCGTGGGAGCACCGTGGCGGGATCGTAGGTGCGGCCGCGCAGGTCCGTGGTGGCAAGCATGGGATGGCTCCTGTGATTCCGAGGGATCGGCTGGTTCCGGTGGTCCAGCGTCCATTCTCCCCCCGTTCAGGAACGTCCGAGAACCAGATGACAGACTGGGGCCATGCCGAGTTTGTCCTTCTTCACCGATCTGTTCACCGCTCCGCCCACCACCACCGTCCTCGCGTCCGGGGCGGGACTGGACTCCGAGCCGACGGCGGAACCGAGCGGGTCCCCGGAGAACATGCAGGACAGCGTCCGCGAGGGGGCCGAAGGCGCCGTCGACTCGCTCGGACCGTTCTGGGGGATGCTCTCCACGGTGGCGATCTCCGTGGCGTTCGCGCTGGCCGTGCTGGTGGTCGCCTGGCTGCTGGTCAACGCCCTGCTGCGCCGCAAGCCACAGCTGCGCAACCAGGTCGCCCGGTGCCGGGTACCGGTGGCGGTCGCGGCGGTGCTGCTGGCGGTGCGGATCGCCCTCGGACTGACCGCCTCCGCCTATGCCTGGTTCAACGGCGTGAGCTTCCTGCTGATGGCCGGCATCATCGGCTCCCTCGCCTGGTTGGCGCTGCGCGTCGTGCGGGTCGTCGAAGAGCGGTTGCTCGGCAAGTACGCCTCTGAAGGGGTGGACGACCGCCGTGACCGCAAGATCCGCACCCAGACCGTGCTGCTGCGGCGCGTGATCCAGGCCGCCGTCATCGTCATCGCCGTGTCCATCGTCCTGCTGACCATTCCCCAGGTCCGCGCGGTGGGCGCCGGCCTGCTGGCCTCGGCCGGCGTGATCTCCGTGGTGGCCGGCCTCGCCGTGCAGTCCACCCTGACCAACGTGTTCGCCGGCATCCAGCTGGCATTCACCGATGCGATCCGCGTGGGAGACGTGGTCACCGCGGACGGGGTCTACGGCACCATCGAGGACATCACCCTCTCCTACGTGGTGGTCAAGATCTGGGACGGGCGCCGCGTGATCTACCCCTCCAGCCACTTCACCACCACCCCGTTCGAGAACTGGACCCGCACCGGGTCTGCCTTGTCCGGGACCGTGGAGATCGACGTGGACTGGCGGGTTCCGGTAGACGCCACCCGCGAACGCCTCAAGGCCTTGCTCGCCTCCACCGAGCTCTGGGACGGCAAGGACAGCACCATCCAGGTGAGTGAGGCATTGGGAGGCACGGTGAAGCTCTGGGTGGCGGTCTCCGCCCGCAACGCCGGTGATCTGTGGGACCTGCGTTGCCTCGTGCGGGAGGACCTCGTCAACTTCCTGCGCAGCGAGCACCCCGAGGCGATCTACGCGCAGCGCTTCGCCGAGACGCCGGTGCAGGCGCCTTCCCTGGCGCCCCTCGGCGCCGAGACCGGCGCAGTCAGCCCCGGTGCAGCCGCGCCCGGCACGGGGGTGCCGGCGGGACAGGATCACGACGGCGGCGCGTCCGGTGGCGTGGCGTCCGGTGCTGCCGCGCTTCCACCGCGGACCCCCACCAGCCCCCTACCGCAGGTCAATCCCGTCACGGGTCAACAGCCGACCACCGGGACCACCGCAGCCGTCACGGGCTCCACGCCCCTGACCCGGTCCAGCGACGACTCCACGGTGTTCACCGGATCCATCACCGCGGTGGAACGCAACCGCGAGTTCGCCGGCCCGGGCGAGGCGGCCTTCGCCGAACGGAAGGAGAAGGCCGCCGAGGCCGCTGACTCCGAGGGCGTGGATCCCGAGACGACTGACGCCGAGGCTGTGGAACGTGACCATGAGACTCCGCGGCTATAGGGCTACCACGGTGCGCAGCCGCTGCACGTCAGTCCTGCGGAACTCCGCGGCCAGCTGGTCTGCGGCAATGGGCCCGTCCAGGATGTGATCCCACGGCAGCGCTCGCCCCGCCGTTCCCAGAAAGTCGACCGCCTCCTGCAGGTGCCGTGGCTCGTAGTTGTGGACTCCGGTGATGGTGCGCCACCCACGCACCATCCATTCAGGATCCACCTCGACGGCGTCCACGGGGGCAACACTTCCGGCGAGTACGGCGGTGCCGCCGATGCCCAAGGCCTCGATGCAGGTCTGGATGCCGGCACGCGCCCCCGAGAGCTCGAGGGACACGTCCACGGTGCCTCGACTCCCGGGCTCAGACCCGCGCCCGGGAGGCCGGGTCGCGGCACCGAGTCCCTCGGCCAGCCGGCGGCGGTCCGCGTTCGGGTCCACGGCCATGACCTCGGAGGCACCGCGGTCGAGGGCCGCTGCGACAGCCACCAGACCCAGCATGCCGACTCCGTTGACCAGGACCCGGCGGCCGCGCAACTCACCAGCACGCTCGAGGACGGCCATCACGGTGGCTACCGCGCACCCCGCGGTCGCAGCCACTCCGTCCTGGAGGACCGCGGGTGCCTGGGCCACGGCCTGGCCGCTGCGCAGGAGGATGTGGCTGGAATAGGTCCCGGACAAGGGCCACTCGCCCTCGAACGGCTCATGACCGGCCTTCTGCACGGTGGTGCACTTGGCCGTGAGGCCACGGAGGCACGGGGCGCACTGCCCGCAGGAACTCGTGACGCCGAAGACCACACGGTCACCCTCATGGAGGGGTAGGCCCTGAACGGTGTGACCGCCTCGAGTGGACAGGACCACTCCCACGCCCTCGTGCCCCAGCACGGAGGGGCAGGCCGAGGAGCGGCGTCCGCTGACGGTGTGCCGGTCCGAGCCGCAGACGGTGGCAGCCGTGAGCCGCACCAGGGTCTCGCCGGGTCCAGGTTGGGGCAGGGGCACCTGGACGGACTGGAATTCCGCGCCGCCGCGCCAGAGGACGGCCGTGGCCGTCTCCCTCACCGGGAGGCTCCGGACATCACGACATGCGCGGGCAGATCCGCCACGGAGGCGAGGATGAGGTCGGCTTCCAGCGCTTCGAAGTCGGCGCGCGACAGGTGCCCGGTGAGCACGCCGACGGAGGTGACGCCCGCGCGTCGGGCTGATTCCACGTCCGCGGCGGTGTCGCCGGCGCTGATCACGGCCGCTGCCTCGGACACCTCGAGGCGTTCCATCACGGCCTGGATCAGGAACGGCTCGGGGCGGCCGGCCGGGACCTCGTCACCGGCGACGGAGAGATCGATGAGATCGGACCCGCTCCAGCCGATCGCGTCCAGGATCAGATCGGTGATCTCGCGGGAGAAGCCGGTGGTCAGGCCGATCCTGACGCCGCGCGCCTTGAGGTCTCGCAAGGCCTGTTCGACGCCGGCCAGCGGCACCGGGGGGTGCTCGGTGTAGGTCCGGCGCAGTTCCGTGCGGAACCAGGTCCAGGCCTCCTCGATGAGCGCCTCGTCGGCCTCCACCCCGCCGATCTGCAACAGGTTCGTGATGGCCCAGCGTTTCTCGGTGCCCATCCACTGCTGGAATTCCTCATCCGAGAACTGCGCACCGAATCGCTCGGTGGATGCGCGCAGGACGCGATAGACCTCGTCTCGGTCATTGACGGTGGTGCCGGCCATATCGAAGATGGCGAGTTCAATCATGGTGTTCTCACTTTCTGGTGGGGGTGGAATCGGGTGCCTGCAGCGGGCATCAGCGGACGGCCCGGCGCAGCCACATGGACAGGGCCTCGACCGCCAGGACCACGACGACCATGAGGATCAGGATCAGGGTCACCACGTCGAACTGGTTCACGCGGGAGGCATTCAGGAGCAGGAAGCCGATGCCGCCGGCGCCGACGACACCGAGGAGGGTGGCGGCGCGGATATTGGAGTCCAGCAGGTACATCGTGTGGGCGATGAACGCGGGAGCGGCCTGCCGGAGCGTCGCAGCGAAGAAGACCTGCGCCTCCGAGGCGCCGGCGGTGCGCATGGCGTCCTGGACCTCGGTATCGGTCTCCTCCAGGGAGTCGGCCACGAGCTTGGAGAGCAGACCCACCGCACCCACGGCCAGGGCCAGGGTGCCAGCCACTCCGCCCAGCCCGGAGATGACCACGAAGATGATGGCCAGGATCAGCTCCGGGATGCCCCTCACCACCACGATCAGGACGCGGAAGAAGGTCCTGACGGCCCGGTTGGCGACCACGTTGTTGGCGGCCAGGATGCCGATCGGCACGGCCAGCACCGCACCGATCAGAGTGGAGGCCAACGCGATCTGGACGGTGAGCAGCAACTGCTCCATCACGCTGTCCCACGTGCCACCGGCGGAGGGTGGCAGGAACAGGCCGAGGGTCTCGGGCAGGGACAGCAGTCCCTGCCACAGGGCCTCCGGTGAGTTGTCGACTCGCCAGAGCGAGGCGGCCAACAGAACGAGGATGAGGGCACTGGAGAGGAACCGCTGGGCGCGTGCGGCCGTCCACGGGGGAGTCAGCCGCACCGTGGGACCCGCGCCGGCCGCACGGTCAGCACCGGTGACACCGGCGGCGAAGAGTTTGTCAGTCCAGGTCCCCCCACGCACCGCGCCACCGGATCGTTTCATGATCGCGGCCCGGATGGCACCGGAGAGCAGTTCGATGGCGATGCACAGGCCGAGCACGAGCAAGGCCAGCGCCATGCCGCGCTGGTAGTCCAGGGTCCGCAGCGCATCCGCGATGGCGAGGCCGATGCCGCCCACGCCGACGTAGCCGAGCAGCACGGAGGTTCGCAGGTTGATGTCGAACCGGTGCAAGGCCGTGGCCACCATCTGCGGCAGGAGCACCTGCGGGATGGCTGCGGCGATCTGCTGGCGCCGATGCCCGCCGGCAGCTTCGATCGATTCCCGCGGGCCGTCGTCGAGCTCCTCGATGGCGTCCGCGTACAACTTGGCGACCATGCCCACCGAATGGATGCCCATGGCGAGGATTCCTGCGGTGGCGCCCAGGCCGAACAGGCGCAGGAACACGATCGCCAACACCAGGTCCGGGACGGCCCGGGCCAGGACGATCAGCGTGCGCGCGGCCCCCTGGGAGAGGCGTCCCATGGCAGTGGCCCGGGCCGCGGCCAGGGCCAACGGAACGGACAGGACGACGGAGAGAAAGGTCGCCAGGAACACGATGGCGAGGGTCTCCAGGACCATCCCCACGGTCTCCGGCAGCGGAGGAAAGTCCAGCGGGAACATCCGTTGAGTGAAGGCCACGGCATTGTCCAGGGAGCTGGCGATGGCCTGGACGTTGATGCCCACCGCGTCCACCGACCAGACCCCGGCTGCCAGCAGGGCTATCAGGACCACGGCGGGGGCAATGTTCCTCGGCTTCGGTGCGGGCCGGCGGGAAAGGTCTGCGGGAGGCGCCGGGGCGGTCACCGTGTTCATGCGTGGCCTCCGTGCGCGTGCCTGGGGTCGCCGTCGTCCTGACCGTCCTGACCGCCCGGACTGCTTGAACTGCCCAGGCCGTTCGGCCCGACGCCGGACACGCTGGTGTAGATCTTCGAGGCCTCGGCGGCGTCCAACCCGTCGGTGGACTGATCCAGCACGACCCTGCCGCTGCGCAGCCCGACGATGCGCTCGGCGAAATCGATGGCGAGCTGGACCTGGTGCAGTGAGGTGATGACCGTCAGGCGGTTCTCGGCCGAGATCTCCTGGAGCAGGGACATGACCTCGCGGGCCGAAACCGGATCCAGCGAGGCCACCGGCTCGTCGGCGAGGAGGATCCGGGGGTGCTGCATCAGTGCCCGGGCGATGGCCACGCGTTGTTGCTGCCCGCCGGACAAGGTGTCGGCACGCTGGAAGGCGCGATCGGCCAGGCCCACACGATCCAGCTTGTCCAGGGCCTCCTGACGCACCGCCTTGGGGTACATCATCAGGGACAGCCGGGGGCCCTTCAGGGACCCCAGACGCCCGGTGCACACGTTCTCCAGCACGGACATGGGCCCGATGAGGTTGAAGTGCTGGAAGATCACCCCGACCTCCCGGCGGAGCGACCGCAGGGAGTCACCGCGCAGGGAGGCCACATCCTGGCCGAGGACGGAGACGGTGCCGGCGGAAGGCCGCTGCAGTCCATTGAGATGCCGGAGCAGGGTGGACTTGCCGGAACCGGACAGGCCCAGCAATGCGGTGATGGCGCCGGTGTTGAACTCGAGGGAGACACCGTCGAGACCGAGCACTCCGCCGCCGAAGTCCTTGGTGACGTCCCGCAGGCGGACGGCGGTGCTCGGGGCCGAGTCGAGATGGCGGGCGGGGCGGTCCAGGGTGGTGTTCTGGGCAGACATGGTCTGGGTCCTGTCAGTTGATGCTGTGGCAGGCGTCTGCGTCGGTGGCGGCGCAGATCTCGCGAATGGGTTCGAAATCGGAATCATCGACGGGCAGGTAGCCGTACCCGATCTCCTCTGGCAGCTCGCACTCCTCTTCCGAGGTGCAGATGCCGGCCTCCACCAGTGCGGGCTTGTTGCCCTTCTCGCGGAGGGCGGTGGTGATCTGCTCGGCCACGTCGGGTTCGATCGTGTCCAGGTTCAGGGCGATCGGATCCTCGATGATCGGCTCCGACTCCCACACGGGGCGCACGGCGCCCTCCTCGATCTGACCGGAGGTGACCAGCGTGTTCAGCATGGTGTCGTGGGCGAAGGCGGCGTCGCAGGCACCGGAGTCCAAGGACAGCAGGGAGGCGTCGTGTCCGCCGGCCAGGACGGCTTCGAGATCTGCGTCGAGGTCGATGCCCTCGTCCAGCAGCCCCTTCATGGGCACCAGATACCCCGAGGTGGAGGCGACGTCCACGAAGCAGACCTTCTTGCCCTGCAGGTCCGCCAGATCCTGGATGTCTGAGTCCGCGGCCACGTAGGCCAGCGAGGTGTAGGCCGGTGCCTGGTCCTGGTCACTGGTGGGGGCGGCGACAGGGTCGAGGTTCACGCCGGAATCCTTGGCGATCACGTAGGAGAAGGGGCCATAGGAGGCGATGTCGATCTGGCCCGCGCGCTGGCCCTCGATGACGGCCGCGTAGTCGGAGGCGTTCTGGAACTCGACGTTGATCCCGGTCTCCTGTTCGATCAGTTGGGCGATGTTGGAGTAGTCGCTCTCCAGCGAGGCGGAGGATTCGGCCGGGATGGCGGCGAAGGTCAGGGTGTCGGCGGACCCTGATGAGCCACAGGCGGCGAGAACGGGAATGGCGGCTGCCGCCGTCGCGGCGATCACGGCGGTGCGGAGGGTGGGGGAGGTGCGGCGGACGTTCTTCACGGGGTGCCTTTCGGGGTCGGAAATCAGGGGGAGGGGACGGTCAGTACCCGAGGACGGACTCGCCGGAGAGAACGAGGTCGGCAATGCCGAAGGAGAGGGTCATGCCGATGCCGGACGTCACCACGGCAACCGTGGTGCGATCGTCGGGGCGCTCCAGGATGAGGTTGGTCGAGGCGCTGTCGGCATACCGTCCGAGCCACCGCTGCCGGACCACCGGCGTCCCGATGCCCAGGATCGCGCTGGCGCGGTCGAGGAGAAGTCGGCCCAGGTCCTCGTCGATGAAGGGCTCCGGGCTGTGCGCATAGGCGTGGCTGTCCCCGATGAGGAGGCCGTCCGGGATGCCGGTGACCATGAGGTTGGCAATGCACCCCACGAGTTCGGGCTCCCGCTCGGCGAGTTCACGGCGCAGCGCCCCGATCGAGGGCATGGCGCCGAAGCCGTCGTACCGGGCCAGCGAGGTGCCCGTGAGCAACGCCAGGTCCGCCGGAACGGCCGTGGGCCGCTCGATGAGGGACATGACGAGGGTACACACCCGTACTCCATGGCGTGCTGCCGTCTCGGGGAAGAGCTGCCCGAGTTGGTCTCCGGGGCACGCCACGACCTGCCGGGCCGTGAAGTCGCCGCGGCTGGTCTGCACGCTCCCGTCCGAGAGGGCGGTGACCCGGGTGCCCCAGACGAAGTCGACCCCCCGGGCGGACAGCCAGCGGGCCAAGGCAGGAGCCGCCTCGCGAGGATTCACCCGCAGGTCCAGGGGGAGGTGGGCGCCCCCGATCGCGGGAAGGCCAGGGTGTCCGATGCGTCCGGCCACGTCGTCACGCGCGAGGAGACGGACCTGCTCCGGGCCGCGGTGCTCGGCGAACTCGCGGAGCACCTGATGCTCGAGCTCCGTCATGGCCGGGACGTGGGTGCCGGATTCAGCGGCCCAGAACCCGACCTCGCGTGCGGCCTCGAGCCAGCCGGACCGCGCTCGCTCGGCGACGGGCTGGATAACGTCGCCCTGGCCGGTGAAGCAGGCATGGCCGAAGTTCTGGATGGAGGCGCCGACGGGGCGGTCGTTGCTGTCGATCACACGGACGGTCCGGCCCTGTCGGTGGGCGCGGTATGCCGTGGCGAGCCCGATGATTCCGGAGCCGATCACGAGGAGGTCGGAAGAGTTGTCCATACAAATGATCGTAGGGACGCGGCGGTGCCGAAAAGGCCATATATAGACAAGTTTGACGACTGTTCACCGGATGGACATTCCCGAGAAAGCCCTGGTCTGAGTCTCATTTCGACCCTGCCGGGGATCGCTCGACGATCCGTCTATGATCGCCCTATGGCCCGTCTCGATGATGTATAGATAGGCTTCATTCGTGGGACAGCTTCCTGGACGGCGGGACAACGCCACTCGGGGAACCCACGTGACCACCGCACCCGGGGCCGCCGGCATCATCGCCTGGCCCTGCTGAGCTCGAGGGGAGCCCGAGGCGACGATGACTACTGCCGCACGTCAGCAACATGAGGAGATCGCCGCGTATCTCCGGAGCGCCATCCACCGCAAGGAGTTCGTCCCGGGCGACCCGCTGCCCTCGGAATCCGAGCTCTGCGAACGGTTCACCTCCTCCCGCGGGCCGGTCCGCCAGGCCATGGCCACCCTGCGCACCGAGGGGCTGATCACCTCAGGCCGAGGACGGAGGTCGACAGTTCTGGACGATGTTCCCACCCAATCCTTCGACGGGGTGATCTCCTACTCCGAGTGGTGCCGTCAATCGGGCTTCGAGCCGGGGCAGGCCACGCAGACCGTCACCCGAGGCCCGGCGTGGCCCGCTCTGGCCGCCTCGCTGGACCTGGACGCCGGCGCGCCGGTGGTCTCGGTGTTCCGGCTGCGTCTCCTGGACGGGGCACCGGCCATGGTCGAGCGCCTCAATTACCCCCTCGACGTGGGGCAGCATGTCCTGTCTTTCGACACGGACTCCGGGTCCATCTACCAGCGGCTGATCGAATCCGGGGTGGACATCCACCATGCCACCCGCACCATCGACGCCATCGGTGCTGACCCGGATGACGCAGACCTGCTGCAGGTCCCGGTGGGGACGCCGCTGCTCCGGGTGCGCCGCCGGGCCTTCACCCGCACGGGCGCACCGGTCGAGGCCTCGGATGACAGGTATCTGCCGGGCACTGCGAGCTTCACCCTGACCGCCACCCGCGGCAATCCCTCGCCGCTGACCATGGTGTCGGCCCGAGAGCCCGAGGTTCTGCAGCCGGGGGCGTGACGTGCCGGCCCGAGTGGCTAACGGCGCGGGCCGGTGTCCGTCCTGGCGGTGGCAGTGCCGTCCGGGGCATCGGTGATGTCCGGGGCCTCCGCGAGGGCCCGCGGCTCCGGGGCGGCGGCGATGTCCTGGGAGGGCGCATCGCGGACCACGCCGGAGGGTTTGGCGGGATTCTCCTTGACGCATAGCACGGGCTGGTCGAGTTCCTTGAGCAGCCCGTCCGAGACGGAGCCCATGACGAATCGACCGAAGGTGCCACGGCGCTTGAGGCCGATCACCACGACGGAGGGCTGGACCTCGTCCGCCACGTCCTTGATCTCGTCCACCGTCGAGCGGCCACGGGCGTATTGGCGGAATTCGGCGGACAGGCCGGTGGAGTCCAGGAGGGTCTGCAATTCCAGCTGCTGGTCCTCGGTGACCATGGAGTCGTGCTTGTGCTCTCCGCCGGGTCCCGCGTTGACCACGAGCAGGCCCTCATGGGTGGACCGGGCGATGCGGATGGCCTCTTCGAGCGCCGCCTTCGATTCCTTGCTGGCCGTGTAACCGACGAGGATGGTCACGGTCGGTACTCCTCTCGTCGTCAGGGGCTATCTGGCCTTGGGCTCGATCCGGCTGAACCGTTCCACCACGGCATCCGGGCTGAACCGGGCGGCGGCCATGAGGGAACGATACCGGCGGGAGGGGATGCATACACTCCGGCCCTCGGCGGCAGCGGTCAGGCCCTCGCGGACCACGTCCTCGGCATCCATCCACGCCCACTTGGGCTTCTTGGAGGTGTCGATCCCGGCCCGGGTGTGGAACTCGGTCCGCACCGGCCCCGGGCACAGGGCTGTGATGGTGACCCCGTCAGGCTTGTACCGGGTATTGGCCCAGCGGCTGAAACTGATGGACCAGGCCTTCGCGGCGCCGTAGCTGCCCTCGGGGATGAATCCGGCCACGGAGGACACGTTGATGATCCGGCCGCCGCCGCGGGCCAGGAACGCCTGGATGGCGGCGTGGGAGAGCAGCATCGGTGCCTCGACGAGCAGCTTGAGCATCGCCAGTTCGTCCTCCGACTCACTCTCGTGGAACTCGGTGGCCAGGCCTGAACCGGCATTGTTCACGAGCATGGTGATGGGCTGTTCTCGCTGGCGCAACCGGGCGGCCACCACGTCAACACCCTCGGCGGTGGACAGGTCCGTGGTGAGGGTCTCCACGCTGATGCCGTACTGGGCCTCGAGGCCCTGGGCCTTGGCTACCAGCTGGAGGGGGTTGCGGGACGTGATCACAAGGTGGTGGCCCTGCCCGGCGAGTTGCCGGGCGAATTCCGCACCCAGCCCGGCGGTGGCTCCGGTGATCAGGATCGTCTGTCCGGTGCCCCGGGACGAGGTCCCGGGCGGGACGAGTTCGTCCTGCTGGAGTGCGCGTTCATCGATTTGTTCTGCCACGTGGTCCGCCTTGCTTCATGACTGTCGTCCGACTGCCGAAAAGTACTCGGGAGGTGGGGGTGGTGGAGGTGGGGTCTCCGCGTCCCATGATATTCGCGCGTACTCCCCGAATGGCGGCAGATCGGCGGCGCGGGAGATCACAGTCTGGACACTCTCGGCAGCAGGCGACGTCAGCCCTGGTCAGACTCGTTCTCCAGGTAGGCCAGCTGGGCGGACAGGGACTTGACGGCGGCGGGTCGCACGCGTTCGTCGATGTCCGGGTACACGGTGTGGGAGAGCAGTCGGGCGAGCTCGTCGATCGAGGAGGTGTTCCGCTGCCCCTCCTCCAGGCCCGCCAGCGCCTGGCGGGCCTGATCCAGGCGTTGCTGACGGTGGTTGCGGTAGATCGCCCCGACCTGCGCCATGGACGGCAGGACGGGGCCGTGGGCCGGCAGCACCGTGGCGTCGCCGAGGGCGATCAGGGTCTCCAGCGAACGAAGGTAGTCCGCGAGCGTGCCATCCGGGTGATCGATCACGGTCGTCCCCCGGCCCAGCACCGTGTCCCCCGTCAGCACCGAGCCGGCCGCGCCGTCGTCGGGCAGGGCGAAGGAGAAGGAATCCGAGGTGTGGCCGGGCGTGTGCCAGGCGGTGATCACGACGCCGGCCGCCGGGATCCGCTCGCCCGGAACCAGGGGTTCCCCGCCGCGCGACCAGTCGGGGGAGCCGCCGCGGACTGGAGCCCCGGTCCGCGCGGCGAAGAGGTCCACGGCGCCGGTGTGGTCTCCATGGTGATGGGTCACGAGGATCAACTCGATCCGGCGGCCCCGTGCGGCCTCGAGCACGGCCTCCAGGTGCTGCTCGGCACCCTCCACCGGACCCGGGTCCACCACGACCACGGTCTCGGCCTCAGGGTCTCCGATCAGATAGGTGTTGGTGCCCTCCAGCGTCATGCCCGAGGGGTTGTCCGCCAGTACGGAGGCGGTCAGGTGCGAGTCAGCCTGCGATGTGGATGAAGGGACCGGCGGCTGTTCCGGCTGTGGCTCTGGGGCGGGTGCGGTGGAGGCCATAGGCTCAGTGTATGGACCAGAACGAGAACCGACAGGGCAGTTACGTGATGGCCGGGCAGGAATTCACCCGGGACACCAATTACATCCAGGACCGGATCGTCGCTGACCCGGCTGCCGCGCTGGCTGCGCCGCGGGTCGCCGGAGACAAGATCGGCCGCGCGCAGGGCGGCCTCACCGAAGGCGCTGAGGCCTGGCCGGTGGAGCCCGGCCGCTACCGCCTGGTGGCCGCCCGGGCCTGCCCCTGGGCCAACCGCGCCATCATCGTTCGCCGGCTCCTGGGGCTGGAGGACGTCCTCTCCCTCGGCACCCCGGGCCCCACCCATGACGAGCGGTCCTGGACCTTCGACCTGGATCCGGGCGGCAAGGACCCCGTCCTGGGCACCGAACGCCTCCAGGAGAACTACTTCCAGCGCTTCCCCGGCTACCCGCGTGGCATCACCGTCCCAGCGATCGTGGACATCCCCACCGGCGCCGTGGTGACCAACGACTACCCGCAGATGACCCTCGACTTCTCCACCCAGTGGAAGATGTACCACCGTGAGGGCGCACCGGACCTGCTTCCGAAGGAGAAGCTGCCGGAGATGCGGGAAGTGGTCACGCGTATCTTCACCGAGGTCAACAACGGCGTGTACCGCTGCGGCTTCGCCGGCTCCCAGGAGGCCTACGACTCCGCCTATGACCGTCTCTGGACCGCCCTGGACTGGCTCGAGGAGCGCCTCACGGACCGGCGATACCTCATGGGGGACACCATCACGGAGGCCGACGTGCGGCTCTTCACCACACTCGCCCGTTTCGACCCTGTCTACCACGGGCACTTCAAGTGCAACCGCAACAAGCTGGACGAGATGCCCGCGCTGTGGGGATACGCCCGGGACCTGTTCCAGACGCCCGGCTTCGGGGACACGATCGACTTCACGCAGATCAAGAGCCATTACTACCAGGTTCACCGGGACATCAACCCGACCGGGATCGTGCCGCAGGGCCCGGACCTGAGCGGCTGGCTCACCGAGCACGGACGCGAGGAGCTCGGCGGCTCGCCGTTCGGAGCGGGGACCGCGCCGGACCCGGTGCGCGAGTCCGAACGAGTGGATGCCGGCCACAATCCCCTCTACCCGGCCTGAATGCCCAGCCTGAGCGGAAGGACCCGATGAGACGGCAGTTCCCCCGGATCTCCGAGTTGCGGCCCTTGATGCAGTTCGGCCGCCCCAGCCTGGACCGCCGGGCCGCCCGGCTGGCCAGCGCCGCGGACATCGACGATCTGCGGACCATCGCGCAGCGGCGCACCCCACGCCCCGCCTTCGACTACGTGGACGGTGCCGCCGGCCAGGAGCTGACGGCCCGGCGCACGCGGGAGGCCTTCGCGGCCACGGAGCTGCTGCCACGGATCCTGCACGGCACCGCCGCCGCTGACCTGAGCACGCCGATCGCCGGCGGCACCTCGGCGCTGCCCTTCGGCATCGCCCCGACGGGCTTCACCCGGTTCATGCACGCTGAGGGTGAGGACGGCGGGGCGGCCGCGGCGGCTGCCGCGGGGATCCCCTTCACCCTCTCCACCATGGGTACCCGCTCACTGGAGCAGGTCGCCGAGGTGAGCGACGCCGTGGGGACCCAACTGCACGGGACCCCGGGCACCCGGTGGTTCCAGCTGTACCTCTGGAAGGATCGGCAGCGGTCGCTGGACCTGATCGAACGCGCTACGTCGGCCGGTTTCGGAACGCTGCTGGTCACGGTGGACACCCCGGTGGCGGGGAACCGGCTGCGGGACGTGCGCAACGGCATGACCATCCCACCCCGGCTGAGCCTCAAGACGGTGCTGGATGCCAGCCACCGGCCCGAGTGGTGGTTCAACTTCCTGACCACCGACCCGCTGTCCTTCGCCTCGCTCAGCTCCTCGGCGGAAGACCTGCCGACCATCATCAGCAGCATGTTCGACCCCACCCTGTCCATCCAGGACCTGGAGTGGATCCGCAGCGTGTGGCCCGGCCGGCTGTTCGTCAAGGGCGTGCTGACCGCGGAGGACACCCGGCGCTCGCTGGATGCCGGAGCCGATGGGCTCGTGGTCTCCAACCACGGCGGCCGTCAGCTGGACCGGGCTCCCGTGTCCCTCAAGGCCCTGGCCGAGGTGCGCGCCGAGGCCGGCCCGGACGTGGAGATCATCCTGGACTCCGGCATCCTCACCGGATCGGACATCGTGGCGGCGCTGGCGTTGGGGGCAGACTTCACCCTCATCGGCCGCGCCTACCTGTATGGCCTCATGGCCGGTGGGCGGCAGGGCGTGGAACGGGCCGTCGAGCTGCTCGCCGAGGAGACCCGGGTGGCGATGATGCTCATGGGGGCGGCCACGGTGGCGGACCTGCGGCGCGAGGGCCGGGTCCGCGCCCCCTGGCTCTGACGGGCACGGTCTCCACGGCTGGTATCGCGTGGTGAGAAGAGCCCTTGCGCCGTGCTGTGGACGGCGTGTAGGACTCGCAGAGTGGTCACCGGACCATGCCAAGCCCGCTTTTCAGGAGGACCCGTGCGTGCCGTCGTGTTTGAGAACTACCAGACCTTCCCCGAGCTCAAGGACGTCGAGAAGCCGGTTCCCGGCCCCGGCGAGGTCCTGCTCAAGGTGGCCGGAGCGGGAGCCTGTCACTCCGACGTCGCGATCTTCCAGGACTTCACCGAGGGGGCCCCGGGGGCCGTTCCCCCGGCCTTCACCCTGGGTCATGAGAACTCCGGCTGGATCGAGGAACTCGGCCCCGGTGTGGAAGGCCTGAACAAGGGGGATGCCTACCTCGTCTACGGGCCCATCGGGTGCCAGCACTGCCGGGCCTGCTCGCGTGGCCAGGACACCTACTGCGAGAACGCCGCCACCATGCCTTACATGGGGGTGGGGCTCGGGCGTGACGGCGGGATGGCTGAGTATGTGCGCGTGCCGGCCCGCAACCTGGTTCCACTGGGTGACGCCGATCCGGTCGCGGCGGCCTCCCTCTCCGACGCCGCGCTGACCCCTTACCACGCGATCAAGCTGGCTCTGCCGCACCTCAACGGTGGCGGCAAGTACGCCCTGGTCATCGGATTGGGGGGCCTCGGCCTGCTCGGTGTGCAGATCCTCAAGGCCCTCACAGGTGCCACCATCATCGCCACGGACATGAAGCCGGAGGCCATGGCCGAGGCGGAGAAGCTGGGGGCAGTCACCGTGGCGGGCGGTGAGGGCCAGATCGAGCGCATCCGTGAGGTCACCGGCGGGAAGGGCGTGGATGCCGCATTCGATTTCGTAGGCGTCGGGCCGACCGTGAAGACCGCCATGGGCTCCACGGCACGTCAGGGCCGCTGCACGATTGTCGGGATCGCCGGAGGGTCCTATGACTGGTCCTTCTTCACGGCCCCCTATGAGGTGGAGCTGACCAGCACCTACTGGGGAACCATCGAGGAGCTGTACGAGGTGGTCGACCTGTTCAAGGCCGGGCAGGTGAAGCCGATGTACACGACGTACCCCATGGACCGGGCCCTCGAGGCCTACCAGGCCCTGGTGGACGGGAAGATCTCCGGCCGCGCCGTCGTCGTGCCGCATTCCTGACGCCCCTGGTGATCAGTTGCGGGATTCCGACCCGGTCCGGGCTCGGGCCACTGGGGTGGAACCCCGCAACTGATCGCTCGACCCGGACGGCTCCACACCTCCCACGGAAGATTGTTGAACAATCGGTGTCGGTGGGGCATGCTGGGGTGACCAAGAAGAGAGACGGAGGTCACCACCGTGAACGCACAGGGCAGCACCGCACAGATGGACCTGAACAGTGACGTCGGCGAGTCCTTCGGCTCGTACACCCTGGGCGACGACGCCGCGATCTTCCGCTCGGTGTCCTCCGCGAACGTCGCCTGCGGCTTCCACGGCGGCGACCCGTCGGTCATCGCGCAGACCTGCCGGGACGCCGCGGCGGCGGGGATCACGGTCGGGGCGCACGTGGCGTACCGGGATCTGGCCGGCTTCGGCCGCCGGTTCCTGGACTGCTCGCCCACTGAACTGGCCGACGACGTCCTGTACCAGATCGGCGCCCTGGAGGCGATGGCCCATGCGGCCGGGACCGCTGTCCGGTACGTCAAGCCGCATGGCGCCCTCTACAACACGATCGTCCACCACAGCGTGCATGCCCGGGCCGTGGTGGATGCCGTCAAGGCCTACGATCCCGAGCTGCCGCTCCTCCTGCTGCCCGGGGCGGTGGCCGCCGAGATCGCCTCGGCCGAGGGGATGCGCGTGGTGACGGAGGCCTTCGCCGACCGCGCCTACACCCCGGAGGGAACCCTGGTCTCCCGCCGTGAGCCCGGCGCCGTCCTCCATGACGAGGAGCTGGTCGCCGAGCGCATGGTCCGGCTCGCCACCGAGGGAACGCTGACGGCGGTGGACGGCACCGAGATCCGGGTGGAGGCGGCCAGCATCTGCGTCCACAGTGACACCCCCGGGGCAGTGGCGATGGCGGCTGCCGTCCGGGCCGGTCTCGAGGGGGCCGGGGTGCGGATCGGCTCCTTCGCGTGAGCGGCACCGCACCCGGTGGCCACCTCGCGGAGCCGGGAACCAGCCCGCGCGGCATCCGATGGTCCGGCACCCGGGCCTTCCTCCTCGAGTGCCGGTCCCTGGCCGACGTCGTGGCGATGCACGCCCGCCTCACCTCCGAACCGCTGCCAGGGCAGGTCGAGGCGCTGGCCGCCGCCGAGACCCTGGCGCTGTCCTTCACTCATCGCGGGGCAGCCCAGTCCGCCGCGGAGGTCCTGCGCGCGTGGGGGCCTGTGGAGGGTCACGTCCAGGCGGGAGGTCTGGTGGAGATCGAGGTCGTCTACGACGGCGAGGACCTGGACGAGGTCGGCGAACTGACCGGTCTGGGCCGGGACGGGCTCATCCGCTGGCACACCGAGACCGCCTGGATCGGGGCTTTCGGTGGCTTCGCCCCCGGCTTCACCTACCTGGTGCCAGCGGACAACCCAGCGGACAACCCAGCGGACAACTCGGCGGACCACCCGGGGGATGGCCGCACCCTGGACATCCCCCGCCGCGACAGCCCCCGCACCACGGTCCCGGCCGGTTCGGTCGCCCTGGCCGGACGCTTCTCCGCCGTCTACCCCCGGTCCTCACCGGGCGGCTGGCAGTTGATCGGCCGCACCAACGCCACCCTGTGGGACCTGAACCGGTCCGCGCCCGCGCTGGTGGCCCCGGGGGACCGCGTCCGCTACCGTGCCGTCCGCGACCAGGCGCGCATCAGTGCGGGAGGAAACACGGACCCTGGTACGACGCCGGCCGGCACCGCGGCAACCGGCACCGGTCCCGCGGTGGTCATCGAACACCCCGGACTGCAGTCGCTCATCCAGGACCTGGGCCGACCGGGGCAGGGCGACCTCGGGGTCTCCGCCGCCGGTGCCGCAGACGCGGGCTCGGCCCGGCAGGCCAACCGGATCGTGGGCAACGCACCGGGGGCGGCCGTGATCGAGACGCTGCTCGGCGGACTGCGGCTGCGCGCACGCGGACACCAGGTCCTGGCGCTCGCCGGCGCCGAAGCTCCAGCGGTCATCACGGCCGTCGCCGGAGGACTGCCGGCCGACCGGGTCGTGGCCCGTCGGACACCCTTCGCCCTCTATGACGGGGAGGTCCTTGAGATCGGTGAGCCCACGGCCGGTCTGCGCACCTACGTGGCTGTGCGCGGAGGACTGGAGGCCAACGTGGTGCTGGGCAGTCGCTCGACGGACACCATGTCCGGACTCGGGCCCGCACCCCTGGTCGCCGGCACCGAGGTTCCGGTGGGCGCGAGAGCTGGGTATGCCGCCGTCGGGAGCGATGAACCGCCGTTGCGCCGCATGCCGCGGTCCGGGGCGACGACCGAGTTGCGTGTGGTTCCCGGACCCCGCGACGACTGGTTCGGCCCGGCCGGGCTGGACCGGCTGGCCGGCCAGGACTGGCACGTGACCGACCAGTCCAACCGCATCGGCGTACGGCTCGCAGTGTCCCCGGGCAGGACACCGGAGGCCGACAAGCCCCTGGAGCGGATCCAGGAGGGTGAATTGGCCAGTGAGGGAGCCGTGGCCGGCGCACTGCAGGTGCCGCCGTCCGGACTGCCCGTGCTGTTCCTGGCCGATCATCCCGTCACCGGCGGCTATCCCGTGGTCGGGGTCGTGGTCCCGGAGGACCTGACCCTGGCCGCGCAGCTGCCCCCCGGGGCGCGTGTCCGCTTCGTGCTGACCACCCTTTCCGCGACCACCCCGTCCGCGACCACTCCGCCTGAGACCACCCCGTCCGCGACCATCTTCTCCGAGACCGTCCCCGAGAGGACCGATCCATGAGCCCCCACCGAACCCTGACCAAGGTCCTGATCGCCAACCGCGGGGAGATCGCCGTGCGCGTGGCCCGCGCCTGCACGGATGCCGGACTCGCGTCCGTGGCCGTGTACTCGGATCCGGATGCGGACGCGATGCACGTGCACCGCGCGGACGAGGCCTACGCACTGGACGGCACCTCCGCCGCAGAGACCTACCTGGACATCGGCAGGCTGTTGGAGATCGCCCGGCGCTCCAGGGCCGATGCCGTGCACCCGGGCTACGGCTTCCTGTCCGAGAACGCGGACTTCGCCGAGGCCGTGATCGAGGCCGGACTGACCTGGATCGGCCCATCCCCGGCAGCGATCCGTGCCCTCGGGGACAAGGTCTCCGCCCGGAGGATCGCCGTCAACGCCGGGGCGCCCCTGGTCCCGGGAACCGATGGACCGGCGGAGGACGCCGCCCAGGTGCGGGCCTTCGCCGAGGAGCACGGCCTGCCCGTGGCCATCAAGGCCGCCTTCGGCGGTGGCGGCCGCGGCATGAAGATCGTGCACCGGATGGAGGACGTGGAGTCCGCCTTCGACTCCGCCGTGCGGGAGGCCGTGGCGGCCTTCGGCCGTGGTGAGTGCTTCGTGGAACGGTTCCTGGAGAAACCGCGGCACGTGGAGGCACAGGTGCTGGCGGATACCCACGGCACCGTGGTGGTGGTCGGCACCCGGGACTGCTCCCTGCAACGCCGGAACCAGAAGCTCGTGGAGGAGGCCCCCGCCCCGTTCCTGACGTCAGCGCAGCTCGACCGCATCCATGCCTCGGCGAAGGCCATCTGCCGCGAGGCCGGCTACACCGGCGCCGGCACGGTCGAGTACCTGGTCGCCCCGGACGGGCTGATCTCCTTCCTCGAGGTCAACACCCGTCTGCAGGTCGAGCACCCCGTCACCGAGGAGACCACCGGAGTGGACCTGGTCCGTGAGCAGTTCCGGATCGCCGCGGGGGAGCGGCTCTCCCTGAGCGAGGATCCGGCCCCGCGCGGACATGCCCTCGAGTTCCGGCTCAACGCCGAGGACCCGGCCCTGGGCTTCCTGCCCTCCCCGGGAACGGTCGAGGCCTTCGAGGCTCCCACCGGCGCAGGGATCCGCGTGGACACCGGTGTGCGCTCGGGATCCACCGTTCCGGCCGAGTACGACTCGCTGCTGGCCAAGCTCATCGTCTGGGGGGAGGACCGCCAGCAGGCCCTCCGGCGGGCACGGACCGCCTTGGACGAACTGGCCATCCGCGGCCTGCCGACCGTGGTCCCGTTCCACCAGGCCGTCCTGGACCACCCTGACTTCACGTCGCAAGACGGTCTCGGCGTCCACACGACCTGGATCGAGTCGGACTTCGCCGCCGACCTGGAGGCCTCTCCCTACCTGGCCGCCGCCACACCCGGGGCCGAACGCACCGGGATGACCGTCACCGTGGACGGCAGGGCCGTCAGTCTCGGCCTGCCCGCCGAACTGGTGCGTGCCCTGCGCAGCGGCGGCAACAGCGGTAACAGCGGAGGCAGCGGGGACACCGCCGGGACGGACGGTGGACCGGGACGCGCCTCGTCAGGGGAGCGGGCCGGCGTCGTCCCCGCCCCGATGAATGGCACCGTGGTGACGTGGCTCGTGGACGACGGGGCCGAGGTGAGCCCCGGGGAAGACCTGGTGGTGCTGGAGGCGATGAAGATGGAGACCGCCGTGCCGGCGCCGTCGGCCGGTGTCTTCTCCCGCGCCGGACTCGGCCCGGGCGACCCGGTGGAACGGGGACAGGAGCTGGGTCGCCTTGACTGAGCCCTCAGTGCCAGCCTCAACCCCAGCACACACGGCGCGTGCCGCGCACGCGCACACGGGGGCGTGGGCGGCGCAGGTCCTGCGAGCCAGGATCTCCCGCGGTGAGTTGTTGCCCGGGGCGAAGCTGGCGGAGCAGGGGCTCGCCGCCGACCTGGCCGTCTCCCGGAACACCCTGCGCGAGGCCTTCGGGACGTTGGCCGACGAACTGATCGTCGAACGGCTGCCCAATCGGGGGGTCTTCGTCGCCAAGCCGGATGCGGAGGACATCCGGGAGATTTATCGGATCCGCCGCATGATCGAGCCGGCCGCCCTGCTCTGGGGGGACCTGACCGCACCTGCGCTGGCCGAGCTGGACGAGATCGTCGGGCGCGCGCTCGCCGCCCTCGCGGCCGATGACGTCCCCGGCATGGCGGACGCGAACCAGCAGCTGCACGGGGTGATCGTGGCGATGGCCGGCTCGCCGACCCTGTCCACGGTCATGGACCGGACGCTGGCCCGGATGCGGCTGGTGTTCTACCGGATGTCCGATGCCCCCGATTTCCACTCCGGGTACGCCGAGCACAACCGTGACCTGGTTCGGATGCTGCGGGATGGCCGCCGCGAGGAGGCCGCCGTCGCCCTGCGGACGTATCTGGACACCGCCGAGGCGGAACTGTTGGACCACCTGGACCGCCGGGGGCTCTGAGGGCCCGGGTCAGGGCACCAGGTAGTCGGAGTCCCGCGCGTCGGTGATGAGCATGTGGCCGGGCGCGTGACCGATCGCCAGCGGGGGCCGCGACTCCATGACGGCCGCCTGCGGGGTCACGCCGCAGGCCCAGAAGACCGGGATGTGCTCGGCCGGGATCTCCACCGGGTCTCCGAAGTCCGGGCGGGACAGGTCCGTGATCCCGAGTTCGTGCGGTGACCCCACGTGTACGGGCGCCCCATGGACCGCGGGGTAGCGGGAGGTGATCCGGACGGCGTCAGCCACCTGGGACGCGGGGACCGGCCGCATCGAGACGACCAGCGGTCCGGCCAGGTTCCCGGCCGGGGTGCAGCGGGTCGAGGTGCGGTACATCGGCACGTTCACCCCCTGCTGCTGGTGGGCCACGGGCACCCCGCCGGCCACCAGTGCCGCCTCGAAGGTGAAGGAGCAGCCGACGATGAACGTCACGAGGTCGTCCCGCCACCAGTCGGTGATCTCGGTCGGCTCGGCCACCGGGACCCCGTCCTCGTAGACCACGTACCGCGGAACGTCCGTGCGGATGTCGCCGCCGGTCAGCAGGTCCGAGGTGACCTGGCCGGCGTCGAGCACGCCGAGCAGGGGCATGGGCTTGGGGTTGCGTTGGGCGAACAGCAGCAGGTCGAAGGCGTGGGACGCCGGAACGATGATCAGGTTGGCCTGGGCATACCCGGCGGAGATGCCCGACGTCGGCCGCACCAGCCCGGCGCGGAAGCGCGCCCGGGCCTCGGCGGGGGAGAGGGTGGACAGGTTCTCGCTCATACGGTTCAGGCTCCGGTCAGCAGGTCGATGGCGGGGGCGAAGGAGTAGACGGCCAGGAACACGGTCACCAGCCAGGCCATCACCCCGATGACGATGAGCCACACGGGGTACTTGTAGCCGCCCAGCAGGTCCCGCCGGCGCAGGGCGACCCACAGCAGCACGGCGAAGCCGATGGGCAGGATCAGACCGTTGAACGCCCCCGCGAAGACGAGCAGGGTCTGGGGTGCCTGGCCCAGGAAGGCGTAGATCACGGCGCAGACGGCGATGAAGGCCACGGTGAGCAGGTTGCGGCGGCGGGGGTTGCCGTCCGACCTGGTGATGAAGGAGACCGAGGTGTAGGACGCGCCGATCACCGAGGTGACCGAGGCGGCCCACAGGATCACACCGAACATCCGCAGCCCGATCTCGCCGGCAGCGTGCTGGAAGGCCTCGGCCGCCTGGTTGTCACTGGTCAGGGCCACGCCGCCGGCCACCACGCCGAGGATCGCCAGGAACAGCAGCACGCGCATGACACCGGTGACGACGATGCCGAGGATGGAGGTGCGGGTGATCTCCTTCACGGCCCCCGGGCCGCGGATGCCCGAATCGATCATGCGGTGGGCACCGGCGTAGGTGATGTAGCCGCCCACGGTGCCGCCCACCAGGGTGGTGATGACCAGGATGTCCACGGTCTCCGGCAGGACCGTGTTCTTCAGGGCCTCTCCGACGGGTGGCGCGGCGACGACGGCCACGTAGAGCATGAGCAGGATCATCACGGCACCGAGCATCACGACGATCCGGTCCAGGGCCATGCCGGCCCGCTTGGACAGGAAGATCAAGATGGCGACCACCGCGGAGACCAGGCCGCCGATCTTCGGGTCCAAGCCGAGCATGGCATTGGCCCCGAGGCCGGTACCGGCGATGTTGCCGATGTTGAAGACCAGGCCGCCGGCGAAGACCAGGGCCGCGAGCACCCAGCCGATGCCCGGCAAGACCTTGTTGCCGAGTTCCTGGGCACGCAGTCCGGAGATGCCGATGATGCGCCAGACGTTGAGCTGGACGGCGATGTCCACGAGGATCGAGATCAGGATGGCGAACGCGAAGGCGGCGCCGAGCTGGACGGTGAACGTGGTGGTCTGGGTGATGAAGCCCGGACCGATGGCGCTGGTCGCCATGAGGAACATGGCACCGAGCAGGGCCGTGCGCTGGGCGTTCCTCGGACGCCGTTTCCGAGCGGTCGGGGCGTTCGCGAGGGCAGGGTCCTGCATGGGTTCCTTCATGGGGTCCTTCCAGGGGCGCGTGATGCGGGTCACCGATCGAATCTGTGGGAACACTACAGGTTGTTCAACAATCATGACAATGCATTGTTCAACAATCAGCGAGAATCACCGGCGGGCGATCCGTGGATCACCGACGACCGGAGGGGCCCCCGGGAGGAGAATCGGGCGGGTCAGCGTGGGGCGGCTGTTGAAACGGACCGCTCCGCGGGAACAGACTGGCCGCATGGCCAAGAAGAATGCATCCAACGAATCCGACGCCCCGCAGATCAAGGACGAGGAGATGTACGAAGCCCTCCGCGAGGACGGGGCCAGCAAGGAGAAGGCGGCCCGGATCTCGAATGCCGCCGCCCGAGACAGCCGCTCCGAGGTGGGTGAGCGCGGCGGCGAGTCCGGTTCCTATGAGGACTGGACCGTCGAGGAGTTGAAGGACCGGGCCAAGGAGCTGGACCTCTCCGGCTACTCCGATCTCCGCAAGGAGGAACTGATCGAGAAGCTGCGCAACCACTAGTTCCGATCCGGCTGGTCCGTTCCGGTGAGCAGGTGCAGCAGCGCACGGTCCGGCTGACGGTCCAGGTCCATCACCCGTCCCCGCTCGAACAGGTCCACCACCCGGGGGTCCACGTATGACTCCCGGGCCACGGTGGGCGTGTTGTGGAGCAGGTCCGCCGCGGCCTGCACGGCGATCTTCACGGCCTCCGGGGACGTGACTCCAGCACGGTGCGAGCGGGCCAGGGACCGCGCCGCCGCCACCGTTCCCTGCCAGGTCCGGAAGTCCTTCGCGGTGAACTCCAACCCCGCCAGGTCGGTGAGATAGTCGTTCACATCCGCTGCCGTCACGCCCTTCCACTCCCGGCGCCGGCCGGACATGATCGGGTACGCCACCGCCGGTGCGGTGCGCGGGGTGGCCGGGATGCCGCCGAAGAAGTCCGCCAGGTCCGGGTCCTTCACCGTCACGTCCCACTCGCTGCCGGATTTGCCGCGGAACACCAGGTGCACGTGCGGGGCATGGACGTCCACATGCCGGCGCTGCAGGGTGGTCGCCCCGA
This sequence comes from Citricoccus sp. K5, assembly GCF_902506195.1. Classification (NCBI taxonomy): domain Bacteria; kingdom Bacillati; phylum Actinomycetota; class Actinomycetes; order Micrococcales; family Micrococcaceae; genus Citricoccus; species Citricoccus sp. K5. Next base: position 2,640,915 of record NZ_LR732817.1, on the reverse strand, counting down.
AGGCCTCCAACTGCCCCGTGTGCTCGGAGCCGCCGATCCGCAGGGCCGCCCGGTCCATCAGTCGCACGGCGGCGGCCAGTGTCCGACGCCGGCCCGCCGCGTCCCCGTTCGCCCTCCCTCTCGCGGTGGTTCCGGCCGTGCCGGCGGGGCGCAGATCCCGGCTCACCTGGCGGCGAAGCGCGGGCAGAGCCTCGGCGAAGGACAGGGCGCGCTCGTACTTCTCGGCGTCCCGCCGCGCACGCCACTGGGGATGGTAGATGTACTGGGTCCGGCCGGCGTCGTCCACGCCCGTGGCCTGGATATGTGCCTGGGCGTCCGCGGCGATCCAGACGTCCGTCCACGCGGGCGGGACGACCAGGCCACGGAGACGTTCGAGGGTGGTGGCGTTGGTGATGCGGCGTCCGTTGGCGCCCCGGTAGCTGAACCCCGTGCCCGCCCGGTGCCGGGTGTAGCCCCCGGTGCCCGGCGTCGACCTCCGCAGCCGGGCCATCTCAGGCGCTCTTGCGGCGGCGGGAACCGGACTTCTCTCCGGACGTCGCGCTGGACTTCGCCGACGTGGCCGGCTTCTTGCCGGACTTCGCTGACTTGGCGGACTTGGCCGGCTTGGCCGGCTTGGCCGGCTTCTGGCCAGACTTGCCGGAGGCATCGGACCCACCGGACGAGCCAGACTTCTTGGCACCGGTCCTGTGACCACCCCGCTTCTTGTCCAGGGAGGCCTTCAAGGCCTGCATCAGGTCGATGACCTCGGCATCCTCGCCCTCAGACTCCTCCGTGACGTCGCCGAACGTGGCGGCGGTGTCCAGGGACTCGCCCTGCTCGAGTTTGGCGTCGACGAGCTTGTGCAACTCCACCTGATAGGTGTCCTCGAACTCCCCGGGCGTGAAATCCGAGGCGAACTGGTCCACCAGAGCCGCTGCCAGCTTCTTCTCCTTGGCGCCGATCTTGGCCCGGGACCGGGTCGCGGGAAAATCGACCTCCCGGACCTCGTCCGCCCAGTACATGGCCTGGAGCACCAGGACGTCGTCCTGGACACGCAATGCGCCCAGCCGGGTCTTCTGGCGCAGCGCGAACGTCACCACGGCGGTGCGGTCGGTGTCCCCCAGTGCCTGCCGCAGCAACAGGTAGGACTTCGGGGACTTGCCCTGAGGTTCCAAGAAGTAGCTCTTGCCGAACATGATGGGGTCGATCTGGTCCGAGGGGACGAACTGCACCACCTCGATCTCGTCGTTCTGCGCTTCCGGCAGCGAGGCGAAGTCCTCTTCGGTGAGGACCACGGTCTGCTCGCCGTCCTCGTAGGCCTTGTCGATGTGCTCATAGTCGATCTTCTTCCCGCACACCTCGCAGCGGCGCTGGTACCGGATCCGGCCGCCGTCGGCGTCGTGGACCTGGTGGAAGCTGATGTCATGCTTCTTCGCCGCCGAGTACGCCTTGACAGGGACGTTCACCAGGCCGAAGGTGATAGATCCAGACCAGATGGCTCTCATGGGCGTCAGCATAGGCCCTTGCCGGCAGGCAGGGGGAGGGGTGGCATGGCACGTTCCGCGCGGCAGACCTACACCGTCGGGGACCACCAACTCTCCGTCTCCAGCCTCGACAAGGTGCTCTACCCGGCCACCGGCACCACCAAGGCCGAGGTCATGCAGTACTTCCTCGCGGTGGCGGACGTGCTCATACCGCAGGTGGCCCAGCGCCCCCTCACGCGCAAGCGGTGGGTGGACGGCGTGGGTACGGCGGAGAAGCCCGGACAGGTGTTCTTCCGCAAGGACCTCGAGGACTCGGCGCCGTCCTGGATCCCGACCGGCAGGATCGCGCACTCCGACCACACCAACACCTATCCGCTGGCCAATGATCCGGCCGTGCTGGCGTGGTTCGCCCAGGTCGCGGCCCTGGAGCTGCACACGCCCCAGTGGCGTTTCGGGCGGAACGGGCAGCCACGCAACCCGGACCGCCTGGTGCTGGATCTGGATCCAGGGGAGGGAGTGGGGTTGGCAGACTGTGCCGAGGTGGCGCGCTGGTGCCGGGACATCCTGGCGGACATGGGCATGGAGTCCTTCCCCGTGACCTCGGGGTCCAAGGGCATCCACCTCTACGCCGCGCTGGACGGCCAGCACAATGCGGACGACATCAGCGCCGTGGCCCACGAGCTGGCCAAGGCGCTGGAGGCAGATCATCCGGGCGAGGTCATCTCCAGCATGCGCAAGGCCAGCCGCGCCGGCAAGGTGTTCGTGGACTGGAGCCAGAACAACGGGTCCAAGACCACGGTGGCTCCCTACTCGCTGCGTGGACGGGACCGTCCCTCGGTGGCCGCGCCGCGCACCTGGGCGGAACTGGAGGACCCGGACCTGAAGCATCTGGAGCTGGGCGAGGTGCTGGAGCGGGTCGCCGACGGCCAAGACCCGCTGGCGCCCCTCGGCTGGGTGCCGGACGGCCCAGGCAGCTCCGGCGGTCCGGACGAGGGCGACGCCGGCCGCTCGCCGGGTGCACGCGGCCGCAGCAAGGGTCCGGGCACCGGCGCCGCGAACGACCGCCTCGCGAAGTACCGGTCCATGCGGGATGCGAACAAGACGGCCGAACCAGTGCCGGCGGAGGCGCCCGTGGAACGGCAGCCCGGTGAGGGCGATCGGCCGACCTTCGTCATCCAGGAACACCACGCCCGGCGCCTGCACTGGGACTTCCGGCTCGAGCACTCCGGAGTGCTCGTGTCCTGGGCGGTGCCCAAGGGGCCACCCCTGGACACCGAGACCAACCGACTGGCCGTCCAGACCGAGGACCACCCCCTGGAATACGGCACCTTCGAGGGCACCATCGCGAAGGGCGAGTATGGCGCCGGGGAGGTCACCATCTGGGACGCCGGGACCATCGAGATCGAGAAGTGGCGTGAGGGCAAGGAGGTCATCGCCGTGCTGTCCGGGCGGCCGGACGGCGGCCTCGGCGGGGTGCCGCGGCGCTACGCCCTGATCAACGCCCCCGGCATGGGTGGGGAGGACAACTGGCTGCTCCACCTCATGCAGGACCAGCCGGAGGCGGACACCGCACAACCCGATTCGAAGACCACCGCTGAACCCACCGGGAAACGTGCCGAGAAACCCACCGCGAAACGTGCCGCGAAGGGTTCGGAGGACTCCGCGTTCACGGTGGCAGACCTGCCTTCTCCGATGCTGGCCACCTCCGGTCAGCCCGCCGACCTCACCGCGGATGAGGACTGGTCCTACGAGATGAAGTGGGACGGCTACCGCCTCCTGGCCGGGGTGACGCCGGAGCAGGTCGTCCTGGCCAGCCGCAACGGCAAGGACCTGACGGCCGACTATCCCTCCCTGCGGGAACTCACCGAGCTGCTCACTGGACCGGCGGAGGAGTGTGGCGGGGCGGTGCTCGACGGGGAGCTCGTGGCCCTGGACGGCCAGGGCCGGCCGGACTTCGGACTGCTCCAGGAGGTGAGCGGCCGCACCAGCCGGGGAACGCGGCGTGGGGGCAGATCCGGCCGGACCGCCCCGACTGGTCATACCGACCGGTCCGCCGCCGATTCGGAGGGGATCGAGTTGCGGTATCTGGTGTTCGACATCCTCCAGCTCGGGCCGCCGGGCGCCTCGGGGCGGCAGATCCGCTCCCTCCTGCGCACCCCCTATGGTGAGCGTCGAGAGGTGCTGGAGGCCGGCGTCGGGAACGGGGACGTGGTGTCCGTGCCCCCGGGATACCGCGGGACCCTTGCCCGCGCCCAGCAGGCCAGCCGCGATCTCGGGCTCGAGGGCGTGGTCGCCAAGAGGACGGACTCCGTGTATCTGCCGGGGCGGCGCGGCTCCGCGTGGATCAAGCTGAAGCTGCAACAGCACCAGGAGGTCGTGGTCATCGGGGCCCGGGAGGGCAAGGGTGGCCGCTCGGGCGGGATCGGCTCCCTGCTGGTGGCCGTGCCGGACGAGGCGGGTGACCTGCGGTACGCGGGGCGGGTGGGCACCGGATTCTCGGCGGCCCAGCTGGCGGATGCCGAATCCCGGTTGCGGCGCCTGCACCGCAAGACCCCGCCGGTGCCGGACGTGCCCGCCGAGGACCGTTCCGATGCCTGGTGGGTCACTCCATCACTGGTGGGCGAGGTGTCCCTGGCTGGACGGACCCGTTCCGGCCGGGTCCGTCAGGCCTCGTGGCGGGGCTGGCGTGAGGACAAGTCCCCTGACGAGGTGCGCTGGGAGATCCCGTGAGCCGCGCGGCGCACGGCCCCGAGCCGGCCGGCGAGCGGCACTCCCCGGCGCCGGCCGGTGAGGGCGCATCCCCGGAGGCGGCCCTCCGGCATGAGACGCCGGCGGAGAAGCTGGACCGCAACTGGAGCGACCTGCTCCAGGAGCTGCGGGTGATGCAGACCGGGACGCAGATCGTCACGGCGTTCCTGATGACGTTGCCGTTCCAGGCCCGGTTCGCCGAGGTGGCCAGCCATCTCCAGGGGTGGTACCTGGCGCTGCTGGTGACGGCGGTGCTGTTGACCGTCCTGATGCTGCTGCCCGTGGTGATCCACCGACGCTTCTTCGGCCGGCTCGTCAAGGACCGCACCGTGGCGCTCGGAGACCGCGTGGTGCGGATCTGCCTGGCCGGGATGGGGCTGCTGCTGGCCGGCTGCGTGGCGTTCATCGCCCACGTCCTGGTGGCCACGGACGTGGCCTGGTGGATCACCGGTGCCACCGCCCTCGTGATCGCGGTGCTGATGGGGGTGCTCCCGCCGCTGCTGCGCCCCGGGACGCCTCCAGAATCCCGAACTGATGACTGAGCCGGGAACCTCGCGTGCTCAGCCGGTGACGTACCGGTCGGTGACCGCCAGGGCCTGGTCCAGGATGTCCAGTCCGTGGCGCACCACCTCGTCCGGGGCGTTCAGGGGCGGGGCCACGTGGATGCGGTTCATGTTCTGGAACGGCAGGAGCCCCAGCCTCTTGCACTCGGCCACGAGCTCGTTCATCTCGGGGGAGGAACCGCCATAGGCGGCCATGGGCTCCTTGGTCTCACGGTTCTTCACCAGCTCCACGGCCCAGAAGGCGCCCAGGCCACGGACATCTCCCACGGAGGGGTGCGCTTCGAGGATCTCCCGCAGGCGCGGCCCGATGATCTCCTCGCCCAGCCGGGCCACGTTGGCCACCATGCCCTCGTCCTGCATCGCGTTCAACGTGGCCACGGCCGCGGCACACGCCAACGGGTGGCCGGAGTACGTCAGCCCGCCCGGGTAGGGCGTCTCGGCGAAGGTCTCGTAGACCGCGTCCGAGAGGGCGACCCCGCCGAGTGGCACGTAGCCGGAGTTCACGCCCTTGGCGAAGGCCAGCAGGTCCGGCTCCACACCCCAGTGGTTGACCGCGAACCATTCGCCGGTGCGGCCGAAGCCCACCATGACCTCGTCCGCGATGAACAGGATGCCGTACTTGCGGGTCAGCTCCCGCACCCCCTGCAGATATCCTGCCGGCGGCACGTAGATCCCAGCCGTGCCGGGGACGGACTCAAGGATCACCGCCGCGATCGACTGCGGCCCCTCGAGCAGGATGGTCTGCTCCAGATGCGCCAGTGCGCGCTCGGACTCCTCCTGCTCGGTGGTCGCATGGAAATAACTGCGGTACGGATAGGCGGGCATGAAATGGGCGACGCCGGCCGTCGCCTTGTCGACGGGATTCCGCCGGGGGTCGGCGGTCAGGGCGAAGGCCAGGTCCGTGCCTCCGTGGTACGCGCGGTAGGCGGACAGTACCTTGGGCCGGCCCGTGTGGACCCGGGCCATCCGCACGGCGTGCTCCACGGCGTCCGCTCCTGCGTTCGTGAAGAACACGTGGTTCAGGTCCCCGGGTGTCAGGTCCGCCACGAGCCGGGCCGCCTCGGACCGGGCGGCGTTGACGTGGGCAGGGTTGATGGTGGCGATGTCCGCGGCCTGCTCCTGGATGGCGGCCACGACCTTCGGGTGGGAGTGGCCGATGTTCGTGTTGATCAGCTGGCAGGAGAAGTCGATGAGACGGTGGCCCTGCCCGTCCCAGACATAGGGGCCCTCGGTCTTGACGATCGTCATGGGCGTGATGGACCGCTGGGCGCTCCACGAGTGGAACACATGCTCGCGGTCGAGGTCGTAGGCCTTGCGGCCGGCGGCCAGCAGGTCTTCGCTGATGGTCGGGTCAGGGGACACGGGCTGAATGGTCATCGACTCTCCTGGTACGGGCCGGCGGGCATCGTGGTGTGGCACATGGTGTGGCAATCCTGATGTGTCAGGGGACACTCCTGTCCACCAGCATGCCTGATCCACCGCGGCGGCGGGCGTGCGCGGGCCAATGCGACCACGTGCGGACCAGGGCGGACCAGTGCGGACCAGTTCGTACAGATGCCCGGTTCACGTGGCGTGATGCGCGCAGGGCTCGGCCCGCGGAATGGCACCATGGCATCATGGACCCCGTGAGAGATTCTGTTCAGGCGGCCCGGGACACGGAGTCCTCCGCAGAGACCGGCCTCGACGGCGTCCGTTGGCTGTCCGCCGCGGAACGCCGGGCCTGGCTCACCCTCGTGGCCACCCACATGCAGCTCATGCCGACCCTGGAGGCAGACCTGCAGGTGGAGGGCACTGTCAGCTTCTTCGAGTACCAGGTGCTGGCCATGCTCTCGGAGAGCGGCGAGGCGTTGCCGATGAGTGAGCTGGCCGCCCGCACGAACTCCTCCCTGTCACGGTTGTCCCATGTGGCCCGCAAGCTTGAAGGCCGTGGCCTGATGCGGCGCAGCCCCTCGAGCGAGGATGCGCGCGTCACGATGGCCGTCATCACGGACGAGGGGATGGCCGAGATCGTCCGCCTGGCCCCCCACCACGTGGCCAGCGTGCGCGCGCGGTTGCTGGACAGCCTGGATGACCGCGACCTGGCGGACCTGGGCCGGATCGGCTCCAAGATCCTCGCGCATCTGGACCCGGAGCACTGGGTCTTCCGGGATCCGGCGCTGGTGAATGACAAGCCCCGGCCCGCCTGACCGGTCTCGACCCGCCTGACTGCCTCGATGCGGCTGACCAGCGCCTGCCCGGCTGACCGGCGTCAGTTGTTTTTTTGTTGGCCGGTTTGAACGATGCGGGACTGTGCCCTAAGATGGAACGGCGTTAAGCCGCGTTGAGTTGTGGTGTGCCCGTGTTCCGCAGGGGTCGCCAGGACATCGGAAAACAACGTGCTTCCCGTAACCGGATCCCCGGCCAGCCTTCACCGGCGCCGCTGGGGACTCACCGTCTTCCCCCGCGATATAGGGCACTTCGGTTGGATCTCACCCAGCCTGGTTACCCCTTCGGAAAGTCGCAGTAAGAGCGCGGTGTCACAACTGGTGGCGGGACTCGTGGAGCGCCCGGTTCGTCCGGATGCTTCACAACGGGTTCCGCCCGTTCTTTTACTACTACTTGCAACGAGGAGTGATCATGGCAGCAAACTGCCAGGTAACCGGGGCTGGGCCAGGTTTCGGCCACAGCATTTCCCACTCGCACCGTCGCACCAAGCGCCGGTTCGACCCGAACATCCAGAAGAAGACCTACTGGGTTCCGTCCCTGCGCCGCAACGTGACGCTGACCCTGTCCGCCAAGGGCATCAAGACCATTGACGTGCGCGGTATCGACGCCGTCATCGCCGATCTGCTCGCCAAGGGAGTGAAGCTCTGACATGGCCAAGGACAAGGACGTACGTCCCATCATCAAGCTGAAGTCCACCGCCGGCACCGGGTACACCTATGTGACCCGCAAGAACCGCCGCAACACCCCGGACCGCATCGTGCTCAAGAAGTACGATCCGGTTGCACGCCAGCACGTCGAATTTCGAGAGGAGCGCTGAGGCATGGCCAAGAAATCCATGATTGCCAAGAATGAGCAGCGTAAGGTCATCGTTGCCCGCTATGCCGAGAAGCGCCTGGAGCTGAAGAAGACCCTGGTCGACCCGAACGCTTCCGATGACGCGCGCGAGGCCGCCCGCGTGGGCCTGCAGAAGCTTCCCCGCAACGCCTCCCCGGTGCGTGTCCGCAACCGCGATGCCATCGACGGCCGCCCGCGCGGTACCTTCCAGAAGTTCGGCATCTCCCGTGTCCGCTTCCGCGACATGGCCCACCGTGGCGAGCTGCCGGGCATCACCAAGTCGTCCTGGTGACGTCGATCCGGTGACAGCCCGCCGGCCTCTGGCCCGGTGACGGTGCCTTCCGGCGCCAAACACACCATCCGAAGGGGTGGCAGACCGTGAGGTCTGCCACCCCTTCGGCCGTTTTCGCCCTCGCTTTGCAGAACCGCGCCTCCTGACCAGCAGGGACCACCCCCGGAGGCTCCGAGCCGCGCTGGTCATGCCCCACAAGACGAAGGGCCCTCTCCTCTGCGGAGAGGGTCCTTTGCCGCCGGGAGGGGCCCTGGAGGCGGAAATTTGTGGGAATTCCCCCAGAATCCGCGTGTTTGCAGGCTTCCATGGCGTGTTTCCGCGCTTCCGGGTGGTAGCTTTCGAAGCACGTGCCCGGATCTGACCGGTTCGGGCCAACGGAAACCACCATCGAAGTCCAGGAGGACACATGGCTATGAACCGCAGTGAACTTGTCGCCGCCGCCGCCGAGAAGACCGGCAACTCCCAGGCCGCCGTGAACGGCGTGCTGGATGCCGTCTTCGAGATCTTCTCCGCCCAGGTCTCCAAGGGCGAGAAGGTCACCATCCCCGGCTGGCTCGCCGTCGAGCGCACCGACCGCGCTGCCCGCACCGGCCGCAACCCGCAGACCGGCGAGACCATCCAGATCCCGGCCGGCCACTCGGTCAAGATCTCCGCTGGCTCCAAGCTGAAGGCTGCAGCCACCGGCAAGTGATCCAGTACGGCCGCGGACGTGGCCCTCACGGGTCCCGCGACCGGCCATCGACGAAGGCGCTCCACACAGTGGGGCGCCTTCGTCGGTTAACCCCTCGACCCCGCGTGGCCGGCCTGCATCCCGGCCTCGCGGTTTTCTACACCCAGTAGAATCCGCGTAGCATAGAGGTCGGTCCAAGCGCTCGACGCCAGGGAGGTGCACGGTGGCCACACACCCTGCTCGCTACCCTGTGCCCAACCCCGCCCCCGTGCGTGGCCCCGCCCGGTTGCTGCGCGGCTGGGCGGCCGCCGTCGTCGCCACCCTCTGGGCCGCAGGATCGCACACCCTTGCGTCCGTCGCCTCACGCTCGGCTGATCTGCCCGCACACGGCCACGTCGCAGACCACCTGCACGACGCCGGGCCGGCACCGATCGTCTGGATCCTCACCCTCGCGCTGGCCGGCCCCCTCTGTACGGCCCTGGCCGGGCGCCGGCTGTCCTGGTGGCGCCTGGCCTCCGGGGTGAGTGCCAGCCAACTGCTCTTCCATTGGCTCTACTCCATCGCCGCCGTGCCCGCCGACGCCGGTGCCCTCGGCGAGCTGAGATCGGCTGCAGGCCATCTCGGCTCGGCAACCCATGCCGGCCATCTCGGCTCTGGCTCCCTGGCCGGTCTCTCGAGCCCTGCTGCCGCCGACGATGCCCTCAGCACGCCCTCCGCGGGGATGGTGCTCGCCCACGTGCTGGCCGCCGTCGGGACCGTGCTGGTCCTGCGCCGCGGGGAACTGCTCGCGGCGCGGATGGCGGAACTCGCCGTCGGGCTCGTCCTGCGGTCCCCAGGCGCCCGGCTGGCTCGGTGGGTCCCGACCGTCCCCGTCCGCCGGGTGGCCGTCCGCGCAGTCCGGGGGTCGCGTCGGCCTGATGAGGTGCTGCTGGCGACACAACGGCTGCGCGGTCCGCCGGAGTTCGCCCTGGCCGCCTGATCGCCCACTGATCCGCCGGCCGGGGAAGCTCCACCCTCCATCCGGCAGACCCCTGCCCGGTGCCGTGCCCGGCCCGGGCTGTGAAGGACACCATGAGCACTCACAGAACCACCACCCCTGCACGACCCCTGCGTACCTGGCGCGCCCGCGGCATCGGCGCCGGCACGGCGGCCCTCTCGGCCGCCGCGCTGCTCGCCTTGGCCACGGCCACCCCGGCGGCAGCGCATGACCAGCTGCTGTCCGCCACCCCGGAGGCCGGCACCGCCGTCCTCGAGGCCCCGGCCGAGATCGGCCTGGAATTCTCCGGGAACCTGACCACTGGCCAGGGCATCCAGAACCTCGTGACGGTCACGGACGAGGACGGCCACCAGTGGCAGGACGGAGAAGCCCAGGTCACTGGCCCGAGCCTCACCGCTGCCCTGTGCGAGGGCCTGCCCAACGGCGAATACACGGTGGACTACCGCGTCGTGTATTCAGACGGCCACTCCGAGGAGAAGGGGTACGAGTTCACCCTCGAGGACCCCTCCGCCCCCGAAGCGGCCGCCCCGGAGGACTGCGGGGTGCCGAACCCGGACGCACCGGCCTCATCAGAGACCACGCCGGGTGATGCCGGCACCGGCACCGGCGCGGATGCTACGGGTTCCGCGACCACGGCAGCCACGGCGACCACGGCGGCCACCGCCGAACCCGGCACCGCGGCCACCGACCCGGCGTCCGGCGAGGCCACCGCCGAGGACAGCCAGGCACCCTCCGGCCCCGTTGCGGGCTGGGTCTGGCCTGCGGCCATCGGTGGCGTCCTCGTCGTCGTGGTCGCCATGCTGATGGTGTTCCGCAAGGCCAGGGCCATCGGCACCGGCTCCGCGGGCCGTCAAGGCGGTACCGGCAACGGCACCGACGGAACCGACGGTATCGATGGCGAGGACGGTACCAACGGTCCTGACGGAGGATCGAACGACTCGGGGGCCAGCGACCGCTGATCTGTCACGGCACCGCACCGGGGGGCCCGGGGCACCTCCGCCCCGGGCCCCCACCGGCAGGAACCACCTGCGAGAGAATGGATACTGTGAAATCTTCCCCAACCGTTGAGCGGGGCACCTCCGCACCGGTGTGGCTATGGCCCGTGGCCGGAGTCGTCGGCGCGGTCAGCCTGGTGCTGGCCGCCGCCTGGACGGGCATCCTGGCCGTGGACCAGCTCTCCGACCCCGGGGCCCTGACCCGTTGGGGACTGCCGGTGGCCGAGATGGTCAACAACCTGGCCATGCCCACCGCGGTCGGCGCGCTGATCTTCGCCTGTGCCATCATGCCGCCCACCCGGGGCCAGCGCGCCCACAGTGGGCAGGGCGGCGAACATCCGGCCTTCACCCGGCTGATGCAGGTGGCCACCGCGGCCTCCGTGGTCTGGACGCTGTCCGCCCTCGCCGTTCTCGTGTTGTCCTACTCGGACCTCGCCGGCATGCCGCTGGACCCCAGCGCGTCGTTCACCTCCGGCCTCGTCGGCTACCTGCAGGACATCTCGGTGGGCCAGGCTTGGACCGTGGTGACGGTCCTGGCCGCCGTCATCACCTCGCTGACCCTGGCCGTCCGCTCCACGGTCGGCCTGGCCTGGACCGCCCTGCTCGGCCTGGTCGGCATCGTGCCCCTGGCCCTGATCGGCCACTCGGCCTCCGGGGATGACCACAACGGGGCCGTCAACTCGATCGGTCTGCACCTGCTCGGGGTGGTCGTCTGGATCGGCGGGCTGATCGTCCTGGCCCTGGTCTCCCCGAAGCTGCACGGTCCGGACGGCGCCAGCGGCAAGCCCTCCGCCCACCGGCAGGGCCCTGAACCGCTGATCTACACCGTGGTCAGCCGCTACTCGCTCCTGGCCGGGTTGGGACTGGCCACCGTGGTCCTGTCCGGAGTGGTCAACGCCGCCATCCGCATGAACACGCTGGAGCAGCTCGCCAGTCCCTATGGCGTGCTGGTGCTGGCCAAGCTCGTGGGCTCCGTGCTGCTCGGCCTGATCGGCCTGATGCACCGGCTGTGGGTCATCCCGCGGCTGGCCACCGGCACCACCGCCCCGCCGCCGGCCGCCAAGCGCCTGCTCTGGCAGCTGATCGCGGTGGAGGCGGCCATCATGGCGGCGATCATGGGACTCGCCACCGTCCTCTCCCGCACTTCTCCGCCTGTCCCCGAGGAGATCGCCCCGGATGCCTCTCCGGCCCGCATCCTCACGGGCTACGACCTGCCCCCGGAACTGACCTTCCAGACCTGGTTCACGCAGTGGCGCTTCGACTGGCTGTGGGTCGCCATCATCGCGTTCCTGGTGCTCTGGTACGTACGCGCCACCATCCGGCTGCACCGCCGCGGTGACCGCTGGCCCGTACTGCGCACGATCTCCTTCGTGGCCGGCCTGACCATCCTGTTCTGGGTGACCTCCGGCTCCCCGGCGATCTACGGCCAGGTGCTGTTCAGTGCCCACATGGTGGCCCACATGACGCTGACCATGATCTCGCCGATGTTCCTGGTGCTCGGTGCCCCCGTCACCCTGGCCCTGCGCTCCCTGCCCAGCCGCACGGACGGCACCCGCGGTCCTCGCGAGTGGATCCTGTGGATCGTGCACTCGCCCTTCGGCCGGTTCATCACCAACCCGGTGGTGGCCGCCGTGAACTTCGCCGGTTCGATCCTGGTGTTCTACTACACGCCGTTCTTCGGCTTCTCGCTCCAGGAGCACCTCGGGCACGAGTTCATGAACGTGCACTTCCTGCTGACCGGTTACATCTTCGCCTCGGTGATGATCGGGATCGATCCGTTGCCGCGCAAGGCGCTCTACCCGCTCCGCTTGGTGATCCTGCTGGCCACCATGGCGTTCCACGCGTTCATCGGCGTGGCCATGACCTCCTCCGAATCCCTCCTCCAGGCCTCATGGTTCGGTTCCACGGGACGCGACTGGGGGCCCTCCGCCATCGCCGACCAGCAGATCGGCGGCGCCGTGATGTGGGGGATCGGCGAGGTGCCCACGGTGCTCATGGCCGTGGCGGTGGCCGTGATGTGGTCTCGCACGGACGCCAAGGAGACCAAGCGGCTGGACCGCAAGGCCGACCTCAACGACGAGGCCGAACTCAAGGCCTGGAACCGCATGTACCAAGAACTTGCCGACAACGAGGAGCCCCGCCGATGACCACGCGTTCCCCCCGCCAGACCCCGGTCATCCGGCCCATCCTCGGCTCCCGCCGGCTGCACCGCCCGGGTGCTCGGATAGCCGCCCTGGGCCTGGCCGGGATGCTCGTCCTCGCCGGTTGTTCGGGCGGTGTCAGTGACCAGGAGGGGAACGACGCCGGCGTCCCCGCCAACCCGCACGGGATCACCTCGGAGAATCCGTCCGGTAGCGCCATGCCCACCGCTGGTGCCGACGCCCAGAACGGAGATGGAGCGGAAGGCGGGGCTGGCGCGGACGGTGGGTCGCCGACGTCGGGCACGGCTTCCACCGACCCTTCGGAGACCGAGGCCGCCGACGCGCGGGCCGACCAGGCCGCGGTGGGGGCCGCCGCCGAGCGGGCCGCCAGCTTCGGCTTCACCAACCAGGTCTCCGCCACGGACACCGAGATCGCCGCCACGCGCGAGGACGCGCGATTGCGGCAGACGAACTCCTCCGGCACCACGGTGGAGCCGGCCAGCTGCAAGTCCCCCCTGACGGCGGTGGACTGGTCGCCCATCCTGATGCCCGGGGCGGACGCCTCCCGCCTGGACTTCGGTTCTGAGACGTTCGCCGGGACGGGCACCGTGGAGGTCGCCTCCCTCGAGGACGCCGGCGTGGTGGAGGACCACCTGGCCAACGTCGAGCGGCTCGTGGCGGACTGTCCTGAGCTGACGATGACCGTCACGGACTCCAACCTCCAGCAGTCCACGTTCGACTTCACCGCCCGGACCTCCGCATCGGAGGGAGAAGGAGTGGATTCCGGCCTGGTGTGGACCCGCACCCCGGCAGGCGGGGGCGCGGAGACCACGGCCCACGTGCTGATCGGACAGACGGCCGGGCACGTGGTCATGGTCTCCTTTATCGGCGACTCGGAGGTGGCAGGCGAGGAGTTCACCGCCATCGCCGAGCAGATCCTGGCCGCCGCCGAGGGGGCGCTCTGAACCTCACGGAGGTTCACACGGGTTCAGCGGGGTTCAGGCGGGGTGCACAGGGGTGCACAGGGGTTCACGTCGGGCCGGGGGTGCTGCCAGGATGGCCGCAGGCAGCGACTCACCAGCAATCCGAAGGAGCACACCGTGAGCGAGACCCAGCCACAACCCGATGACAGCTTTCGGGACACGGAGACCAACGAGCTCGATGAGCGGGGGACCTACCAGCCCCAGCAAGGCGTGAGCGGTGCTGCCAACCAGCCGGGGAAGCCGGCAGAGGAGGACGCGGACACATACTCCGAGGAGCAGGCAGAGTCCGCGAACCCGGACCCGGAGGAGGAGAACGTCACCGGTCTGGACCGCGGTGGAAGCGTGCCGCCGGGGGAGACGCCGCCTGCCGACGGCCAGATGAGCCGGGACCAGGGTCACGAGGAGTAGCGCGGCGGGCTACGTGCCGGACGGCTCCGGGGCGGACCGCCTGTCCACGTGCCACGGCCCCGTGGACACGAGCGCCAGGCAGGCGATGCAGAGGACCGCCACCGCGGCCAGGGACACGGGGTAGGGAGAAACCGGCAGCAACGCGGCCAACAGGGTCGGCAGCAGGAAACCCGAATAGGCCAGGGCGTAGAAGATGCCGGTCAGGCCGGCGAGGTCTTGCGGCGTGGCGATGGCCTGGACGTGGGCCAGCCCGGCGACCACGGTGGTGCCGTAGGCCACGCCGAGCACCACGGCCACGGCCAGGGCGAAGACCGGGTCGCGGAGCAGCCCTGCCACCACGGCCAGCACCATCCCCAGGACCATGAGGGCGAGCCCGAGGGACAGGGCGCGGCCGCGAGTGCGCCGGTCGATGCGGGCCACGAAGGGCTGGACGGCGGCGCCGGAACCGAGCGTGAGGACGGTCATCACCGTGGCATACAGAATCGCCCAGTCGCCGAGGCCGGGCCCCACCATGGCCGGCATGATCGCATAGGCCACCCCCGCGGCCGCGAAGACCCAGGGCGCCGCCGGCAGGACGAGCCGGGTGAACCGGTGGTGACCGACCGAGGGAACGCGAAGGTCCTGCCACCACGGCCGGGTGGCCTGCTGCCGGCGGCCGACCGTCTCCGGTGCCGACAGCAGCGGGAGAACGGATCCGGCCATGAGTGCCAGGTGGACGGCATAGGGCAGTTGTGCCGGGGCCGGGGCCCATTGCGCCAATGAACCGGTGACGCCCGCCCCGAGCGCGAATCCCAGCGTCAGGGTGAGTGAGGGACGGCGCGACCCCGCTCCGTCCGGGGCCTGGGCGTCATGCGGCGGTGCGGACAGTTCCTTGATCCAGGAGGCGCCGACGGACATGGCCACGCCCACGCCGATGCCGGCGAGGGCCCGGCCGAGGCACAGCAGGGTCATCGAGTGGAGCCCCAGGCCCAGGAGGACGCTGCCAGCGGTGCCGGCGGCCACCCCGGCCAGCATCACGCGGCGCCGGCCGTGCCGGTCGGACAGGGCGGCGGCCACGAGCAGCCCTGGGACCAGGCCGAAGACATACATGCCCAGCAGGAGATTCGCCTGCCACGGCGAGTAGTTGCCGAGCTCCTCGTAGAGGTGCAGCAGGGGCGTGAAGTGGTTGCCTCCCCAGGCCAGCAGGAACACCGCCGGTGCCACCCGGAGCCATGGAGCCCGGTGGCGGGGTTCCGTCACGGCGTAGGGCGCCCGGCTCACCGGTGGGCCTCCGGGAAGTGGGCGGCGCGGATGTGGCGGCGCACGGCTGCTTCGAAGGCGGTGGGATCACCGGCCTCGATGGGTCGGAGCAGGTCCTCGTGTTCGCCGTGGTATCGGCGGGCGGCATCGAGATCCCCGCTGGCGGCCTGGTAGGTCAGCCGAGCGAAACGCGGCCCCAGGGCGGCCGCCAGCTCGGCGACCACACGGTTGCCGCCGGACTCGATGATCCGCAGGTGGAAACCGAAGTCCGCCTCGGCGAAGAGCAGGACGTCACCGGCGTCGAGGGCGGTCCGCTGGTCATCCAGGCTGGCTCGCAAGGCGGCCACCAGTTCGGAGCGCGCGGAGGCAGACGGTGCGAGCAGCTCAACGCTGCGGACCTCCCACATGGCGCGGAGGTCCAGCAGATCGCGACGCTCGCCTCCCGATACTGCCGTGACGATGCCGCCCTTCTTCGGGGCGAGCCGCACCAGTCCCCACGACTGCAGGTGCAGCATGGCTTCCCGGGCCGGCGTCCGGCTGGCGCCGGCAGCCTCGGCCAAGTGGGCTTCCGTGAGCAACTCGCCGGGCTCGTGCCGGCCCTCCACGATGCGTTGGGCGGTCAAGGCGGCCATGCGGAGGGCCACAGAGCGGGGCAAGGGGTCGTGCCAGGGGAGCAGGATGCGTTCGGTCACGAACTCAGCGTACATCTTGCATGCATTGATGCATTCATTAGATGGACGCGCAACGGGCCGGGGAATGGTGACGGCGCCCGGCGTCGTTGTCCTTGTATGACGCCACCAAGTGGCATCGCCCGACGCCCGCAGACGAGAATGGATTTCATGAGCACTCCAGCCGACCAGCCGGTCACCACAGCAGCCCCCGAAGATGCCGCGTCCGGTGCCGCCGGGCTGCGGGCCACGTCCCGCGTCCGCGCCTCGGAGCTCGTCGGCCGCAACTGGCTGAACACCGGCGGCACGGCGCTGGACCTGGAGTCGCTGCGCGGCAAGATCGTCATCCTGGACTTCTGGTCCTTCTGCTGTGTCAACTGCCTGCACGTACTCGACGAACTGCGGCCCCTGGAGGCGGAGTTCCATGACGTGCTCGTGACCGTAGGTGTGCACTCGCCCAAGTTCGACCACGAGGCGGACCCGGACGCGCTCGCCGCCGCCGTGGAACGCTACGACGTCCAGCATCCCGTGCTGGACGATCCGACCCTCACCACGTGGCAGGCCTACTCGGCCCGCGCCTGGCCGACCCTGGTGGTGGTGGACCCCGAGGGCTATATCGCCGCGCACCTCTCCGGTGAGGGTCACGTGGCCGGACTGACCTCGCTCGTCGACGAGCTGGTGGCCGAGCACGAGGCCAAGGGCACACTGCACCGTGGCAACGGCCCCTACGTCCCGCCAGAACCGGTGGCCCGTGACCTGAAGTTCCCCGGCAAGGCCATCGCCCTGGGAGCCCGAGGCTCGCAGCCCGGCACCTTCCTGGTGGCGGACACCGGCCACCACCGTCTCGTGGAGCTGGCCGGGGACCTCACCACGGTGGTGCGCACCATCGGCGGTGCGGTCGCCGAGGGCGCCGGGTCCAAGGGGACCGACGACGGCGGCCCGGAGACCGTGCGCTTCAACGAGCCCCAGGGGCTGGCGCTGCTGCCCGAGGGCGTCGCCACCGCGGTGGGTTATGACGTGGTGGTGGCGGACACCGTCAACCACCGTCTGCGGGGGGTGAGCCTGGCGGACGGTTCCGTCCGGACGCTGGCCGGCAATGGCGTCCAGCGGCTGATCGACCCGGAGCGGGCGCGCGTGGCCGCGGACCCGGAGAACCCGGAGGAGACGGTCTCCCTCGAGCCGTTCGGCACCGACCCGCTGCAGACCTCCCTGTCCAGCCCGTGGGACGTTCTCTGGTCCACCGCCGAGGACACCCTCATCGTGGCCATGGCCGGCACCCACCAGATCTTCAGCTTCGACCCCCGCACAGCGGAGCTCGCCGTCTACGCCGGGACCGGACTGGAGGGCCTGGAGGACGGAGCCCCGGACGTGGCCTGGTTCGCCCAGACCTCCGGGCTGGCCGAGTCGGCCGACGGCACCCTGTGGCTGGCGGACTCCGAGTCCTCCGCCCTGCGCTCGATCACCCCGGCCATCGGCGCGGAAGCTCGGGAGCGCCAGGTGAGCTCCGCCGTCGGGACCGGCCTGTTCGATTTCGGCTTCCGGGACGGGGCCGCCGAGCAGGCACGCTTCCAGCACCCGCTGGGCGTGGCCGCACTGCCGGATGGGTCCGTGCTGGTAGCGGACACCTACAACGGGGCCATCCGCCGGTATGCCCCGGCCGGGGTGGCCGCTGATGGCCGCGCCACCGAGGCCGAGGTGTCCACCGTGGCCCGCGGCCTGAAGGAGCCCTCGGACATCCTGGTCGAACCGGACGCCGACGGGAACCCCGCCTCGATCGTGGTGGTGGAGACCAACGCCCACCACCTGGTGCGGCTGTCCGTGCCGGACGAGTACCTGCAGGTGGACGAGGGCGCGCTGCAGACCCAGCGTCCCCGGACCGCCATCGCCGCCGGGGACGTGGAGCTGGCCGTGGCGTTCAAGGCACCGACCGGGCAGAAACTGGACGACCGCTGGGGCGACCCCACGCAGCTGAAGATCTCGTCCTCCCCGGAGAACCTGCTCCTGGGTGGCGACGGCACCTCCACCGGACTGCACCGCACCCTGCGGATCAACCCGGACGTGGCCGAGGGGGTCCTGCACATCACCGCACGCGCCGCCTCCTGCGACGGCGAGAAGGGCCAGCCGATCCCGGACCACGCCGCCTGCCACCTCTACCAGCAGGACTGGGGCATCCCGGTGACCGTGCACTCCGGAACCGGTGTGACCGAAGCCGCGACCGAGGCGGCGACATTGCCGGAGACCCGTCTGGACCTGGACCTGCGCGGGATACACTGACAAGCGCCAGCACCGCACCCGACACCCGAAGGCGGCAGATGTCCCATGACCACCCTGGTTGTAGCCTCCTCACAGCACGGTTCCACCCGAGAGATCGCCGAACGGATCGCCAAGGTCCTGCGCGTGAACAAGGGCGTGACCACCGTGGTGGAGCACCCGAAGGACGCCCCGAAGTGGCTCGCGACGGTCGACGCCGTGGTGGTGGCCCTGCCGATCTACCGTGATGCACTGGACAAGACCGGCAAGGCGTTCCTGGACACCCACCGCGCCGAGCTGGCGGACAAGTCCCTGTTCATCCTCGCCTCCGGCGCCGCGCCCTCGATCAACCCGCGGCTGCAGGCCACCATCGATTCCTACGGGCCCCGGGACACCGCCTACCTGCGCGGCGCCCTGACGGAGGAGAAGCTCGGCTTCCTGGACAAGCTGAGCATCAAGCTGGTCAAGGGCCAGTACGGTGACTTCCGCAACTGGGAAGCCATCGAGGCCTGGGGCAAGTCGCTGTCCGACCGCGGCGCCCACTGATTCTCGACCTCCGGTAGTTCGGGGGTGCCGGGATTCCTTGACGCATCCCTCACCGGGGTCCACGGTTGCAGGACGTGAACGCCGTTGAGGGATGCGGAACATGAACACACTCTCGAAGTCCCCCCCGGTCTCGTCTTCCAGACCAACCCCTCCCGGGCCATGACCCGGTTGGCCGCCTACACACAGTCCAATCTCGCCTCGCTGATCCACCCCCGTACCGGGGAATCAGCGTTCAACCCGGTCGGCGGCCTCGAGACCGCCGAGCCGCTGGTGGACCCGGAGGGGGCCCGGCTCCGCGGGTGAGGCCGGGTCAGCCGGCCGAATACCCCATCCGCCGGCTGGCGGCCAGGCCGGTCCGGTGCAGGGCCTCCAGCACCGAGGAATCGCCGTCGGGGGAGAAACGGAAGGCCGGGCCGGACACGCTGATGCTCGCGATCACCGCGCCCCGGTGGTCGTGGACCGGGACGGCCACCGAGGACAGCCCGATCTCGTACTCCTCCCGGGTCACGGCGTGCCCGGCGTGCGCCGCCTGCAGCAACTCCTCCTCGAGCCGGGCCCGTGACGTGATCGTCCGGGCGGTGAACCGCGGCAGGCGGGTCCCCTGCAGCAGTTGCCGGCGGTCCTCCGTGGACAGGGCCGCCAGCAGCACCTTGCCTGAGGCTGTGGCATGCAATGGCGTCAGGCTGCCGATCCAGTCCTGGGTGGCCAGCGTGGACGGGCCGAGGGCCTGGTCCACGTTGACGGCGTAGCCCGAGCGGAGCACGGCCAGGTTCACGGTCTCCTTCACCGCGGTGGCGAGATCCTGCAGCAGGGGGCCGGCCTCCTGCACCAGGTTCAACCGCCCCGGGATGGCGGCGGCCAGGCGCAGGACGCCGAACCCCAGCTGGTACTTGCCGCGGTCATGGTCCTGCTGCACCAGTTCCCGTGACACCAGGGCGCCGAGCAGGCGGGACACCGTGGACTTGTGGATCCCCATCTCCGCGGCGATCTCGCTGACCCCGGCCCGGCCTTCCCGGGCGAGGATCTGCAGGACGGTGGCGGCCCGGTCCACTGACTGCACCCCGGAGGCGACACCACCGTTGACGGCGGCATTGGCGGTGTACGGCCCGGGCCGGACACCGCCCTCATCCTCAAACGGCGGCATCCAACCCCCGCTGGCGGAGGATCTCGCGCTGGTTCGGGTTGACGGAGGGCCGGAAGGGGACCTCGACCACCTCGGCGGCCACGGGGCTGCCCGGGACATCGGAGTACTCGTCCGGCAGCTGGACCCACAGCTGGGTCCCCATCCCGGTGAAGTCCACCGGCACGTAGCCCATGGCGATGTTCTGGCCGAGCTCTGGTGAGAACCAGGGGGAGGTGACGTAGCCGACCGGCTCGCCCGCGCCGCCGTCGTGCGTGGGGCTGATGAGCCAGAAGTCCGGCGCATAGTCCTCGATGGGCTTGCCACCCAGCCGCAGGCCCACCAGCTGGTGGGTGTAGGGCGGGGTGCCGGCTTCGAGCTGGCGCCGAGCCTCCTCCAGGGCAGCCTTGCCGATGTAGTCCGCGGACTTCTGCCGGGGGACCTGATAGCCGAGGTTGGCCTGGAAGGGCAGGGTCTCCTGGTCCATGTCCTGGCCCCAGGACAGGATCCCGGCCGCGATCCGGCGGTGGTGCGCCGGGGCGACGACGGCCAGCTGGTGGGGCCTGCCGGCCTCCAGGACCGTGTTCCACAGGGTCTCTGCGTGCAGCGTGGAGTCCGTCAGGTAGATCTCGTAGCCCTTCTCCCCGCTGAAGCCGGTCTGGGAGACGATGACGGGGCAGCCGCCCACATCACCGGCCAGCAGGCCGTAGGACGGCAGCTCGGCCACGGCCGGGCCGAACAGGTCCGCCATCAGGTCCACCGACTTCGGGCCCTGGATCTGCACCGGCGAGACGTCGATCTCGCGGATGTCCACCTCGAACCGGCGGCCGACGTTGACGCCCTGAAGCCAGAACATCAGGTCAGAGTCCGAAAGGCTGAACCAGAACTCGTCCTGGGCCACGCGCAGCAGGACCGGATCGTTGAGGATCCCGCCGTCCTCGTTGCAGAGGATGACGTAGCGGGCATGCATGACGGGGATCTTGGTGGCGTCACGGGTGATGACGAAGTTCACGAAGTCCTCGGCACCGGGGCCCTGGACCCGGATCTGCCGCTCCACTGCCACGTTCCACATCGTCACGTGGTTCACGAGCGAGTCGTACTCGGCCATCATCCCGCCCTCCTCCGGCCGGACGTAGCCGCGCGGGTGGTACATGCGGTTGTAGACCGAGGCCCGCCAGCAGCCGGCCTCCATGGACAGGTGCCAATAGGGCGATTTGCGGACGCGGGTGTCGATCAGCATCTGGACCGGGGTCGGACCGGACTGCCGGAGATTGATCGGGACGGTGCGGTCACGTTGATCGATCGAGGGGACGTTGGGGTGGGTGTTCTGCATGGGGGTCATCCTCTGGGCGCTGTGGGCGGCGGGGAGGCTGCCGCGGCGACGGCCGGACCGCCTCGCCAGACGTTGCGCATCATGAACACCGTTCCGTCATGCGCATCTGGTGCGACCACCGTAGCGGCGGCGAAAGTCCCGGGGAAGAGGTGCTGTCCCGTCGGTGTGCCCGACGGCCTCAGGGAACGTTCGGCGTGTAGCGCACCGAGTCCGGGGTGACGGTGAGGTCGGCTTCCAGCGTGAACGGTTCGCGGTGCTCGACCGTGTGCTGTTCCCCGGTCACCAGGTCGATCTCGCTCAGGGACAGGATGGCCTCTGCCTCCACTGGTGCCACCGCCGTGGGATCGTCGCCCTGGGCAGGCAGCTCGTGCACGCTGGCCTGGGGGTCGCCGGCCATGGACCAGGTGATCGACTCCGGCGGAATCCGATTCACCGTGTCATAACCCATGGGGCAGCCCGCGGGGTTGAGGACCTTCTGCTCCGTGCATCCGGAGAGGAAGCGGTCCAGCTGCTCGTTGACCTCGGCGGAGACGGCGTCCGTGTACTGCAGCGCCAGGTCCAGCGTGAGGGAATCTGCCGACGGGTCGGTGGTGCTGGCCTCAGCGTCTGTGCCCCCGGCTGCGGTGTGGTCCACGACCAGCCGGGCTGGCTCGGCCTGCAGGTAGGCGCTCTCGAAGCTGGCCTCCACCACCATCGGGGGCAGTACCGCGAAGGTCCGTCCGGGCGTCTCCTCCTGCTCGGCCACCAGGGGCGCCTGGACGCCGTTCACTGAGGCGGTCAGCGGACCGGACGCGGCTTCGGGCGGCAACGGAGTCGGCACCACCTGGACCGACTGCACGGGAACCTCCGCCATCCGCCACCGGTCGAAGAAGAGCCAGTCGCGGCCGGTCCTCTCCACCGTGAAGGTGGTGCTGTGCTCCTCGCCGTCCACGGTGTAACCGACCAGGACCTCTGTTGACCGGCCGTCCGGCGTGTCCTCACCGCGGGAGACGGTGAGGTCTCCGAGGGCCGCCATGCCGGAGATCAACGGTTCGCCCTGCAGCAGGTCTGTGGCTGTGCCGGGCGCCAGTTCGGCTGGCGAACCAGCGGAACCGTCGCCGGAGGCCAGGGCCACAGCGGTCCCGCCCTCGCCTGCTGTCAGCGCTGCCAGGTAGTCCTCGACCTGGGATTCGGGGGAGTAGACCGTGGTGTTCACCGTGGTGATCGCGATGCCCCCGGCCACCAGCGACAACGCGGCGCCTCCGCCCCACCAGGCCCAGGCCGGGCCCAGTGTTCGCCTGCGGCGGTTCCCCGCTGCGGCGGCGTCTCGTCCTCCGGGTCCGTCCTGCGCCGGCCGACCGTCGGTCCCGGTGGCGTCTCTGACCTTTGGCATGACTGCCATCCTAGGATGGGCCGCCTGTACTCGTCGCAGCGCTACGCGCCCTCGTGGTGATCCTGGTGCTGGTGGCCTGCGGAGACCCGGCGTACGTCGTGGCGTTCGTGGCGTCCTGGCTCGTTCGGCTGTGGCGGGCAGCGCTCAGGCGAAGATCAGTGCGACGGCGATCATGGCCGGGATCGCCACGATGGTGGTGATGAGGATCGTGTCCTTCGAGGCCACCATGCCGGTCTCATAGCGGGAGGCCGAGACGAACACGTTCTGCGCCGTGGGCAGGGAGCCCAGGACGACCGCGATCAGCAGCTCGTTGCCCTCCATCCCGAACAGCGGCCCGGCCACGACCCACGCGAGCAGCGGATGGATCAGCAGCTTGATGGCGGAGGCCAGTGCCACGTCCGGCCGGCGGCCGGCAGCCTTCTCGAAGGGCTTGGAACCTACCAGGGACATGCCGAACGCCACCAGCATGGCCGGGATGGACGCCCCGGCGATCAAACTGATGGATTCGGCGATCGGCTCCGGCAGGACCCACCCGGTTGCTGAGAAGACCAGTCCGAGCACCGATCCGATGATCATCGGATTCACCGCGATGTGGCCGACCTGCCGCCAGAAGGCGACCCACCGGTTGGGCGGCCGCTTCGGACCGGGCGAGCGGCCGGCGTCGTGCCCTGATGGGCCTTCCGCATCCGCGCGGCGGCGGGCCTCGGCCAGGGTGGTCGAGTCCAGCGACGCCACGTAGATGGGGGTGTAGATGGCGAGCTGGAAGATCAGCACCGGGGCGGCGAGGGCGGCATCGCCGAGGACATAGGCGGCGATGGGGATGCCGAGGTTGGCGGAGTTGACCATCGAGGCGCTCAGGGCGCCGATGACGGTCTCCGAGCCGTCACGCTTCGGCAGGATGAACCGTGCCAGCAGGAGGTAGAGGCCAGCGGCGGCGAAGGCGGAGATGCCTGCGACCAGCAGCTGCGGGCCCAGCACGGACTGCACGTCAGCGGTGGAGAGCGTGTCGAAGAGCAGTGCGGGGCTGGCCACGAAGAAGGCGAGACGTGACAGGACCGGCTGACCATGGTCACCGAGGACCTTCGAACGGCCGGTGACGTAGCCGACCAGGATGATCACCCAGACGACCGTGAATCCGGAGATGACCTCCAGCACCGGCATCCCCTTCCTCTGCGGTTCCGCTCCTGAGGCTGGATCCGGCCGGATCGGGCGCACCCCGGGCAGAAAGAGAGCGGGCGACGGGAATCGAACCCGCGTATCTTGCTTGGGAAGCAAGCGCTCTACCATTGAGCTACGCCCGCAGGACACAGCCTGGTCGGCCTGTCACGCGCAGTCCAGCTTACACGGATTCCCCCGCAGGTCACTGCCGGACACGGAGTCCAGGCGGTGTCCGCCTCTGCACTGCTTCTGTACCTTGGTGGGCCCTGCGCTACCTTGGGTACGTGCTTCTCTCAGATCGCGATATCAGGGCCGAACTCGGCGCCGGACGCATCCAGCTGGACCCCTTGGTGCTTGACATGGTCCAGCCCTCCAGCGTGGACGTCCGCCTTGACCGGTTCTTCCGGCTCTTCGACAACCACAAGTACGCGCACATCGACCCGGCCGAACCGCAGGAAGAACTGACCCGGCTGGTCGAGGTGGATCCCGAGGAACCGTTCATCCTGCACCCGGGGGAGTTCGTGCTGGGTTCCACCTATGAGCAGGTCACCCTGCCGGATGACGTCGCCGCGCGCCTGGAGGGCAAGAGCTCGCTGGGCCGCCTGGGCCTGCTGACGCACTCGACCGCCGGCTTCATCGACCCCGGCTTCTCCGGGCATGTGACGCTCGAGCTGTCCAATATGGCGACCCTGCCGATCAAGCTGTGGCCCGGCTCGAAGATCGGCCAGCTCTGCTTCTTCCGGCTGTCCTCGCCGGCCGAGCACTCCTACGGCTCCGGCCCCTACCTGAACCGCTACCAGGGACAGCGCGGCCCCACGGCGTCCCGCTCGCACCAGAACTTCCACCGGACCGTCATCGAACGTTGACGGGGTCGCCTTGCCAGCTCTACGGATCAGATGCTGAATCCGTGCCCGGTGTTTGACCCGGTGACGGGGGTCGAATCCAGCAACTGATGATCAAGCGGTGCCCTACGCCGTGGCTGAGTTGCCATGAGCCTCGAACCGGCGGCGAACCACTTGGATCAAGCGACTGAAACCCTGGCCGAGGGCGAGCGACGTCAGGCGGATCACGAGCCATCCGCGTTCCTGGAACCACGCGTCTCGGTAGGCATCGGAGGCCTGCTGTGATGCCGTGCGATGGTGTCTTCCGTCGTACTGGATGGCAATCTTCTGATCTCGGTAACCCAGGTCTGCCGTTGGGGCCAAGCGGTCGCTGGGATCCCCCAGGATGATGAGGTCGGTGAGGTCCAGGAGACTGGCCATGTCCACCCAGGTTCTCGCCGGGCTGGTCAGTGGCAGCCGCCGGAACCGCACCCGATCCTCTTCTGGCACCGGTGAGCGATGGCCCGTGATGCCCTTGCGCTGGGCCGCGCCAGTCCCACCACACCACGTCAGATGGATCGTCCTGTCCGAGGCGAACGATGTCCCGTGCCTCGAGACGCTTCCTGCTGACGCCATGGCGACGTGCCTCAGCGCGGGTGAAGGGCGTGTGCTGCAGCGGTTCCGGCAGTGCGCGTCGATGGACCATGAAGCCATCGTGGTCCGGTGGAGGGTCTTGCGGGCCCGGGCCGGACAACCTGTGGACAACTGCGGTCGGGCCACGCGGAGGGAATGCCGTCGCGTCGTCGCCGGCCGTTCACGGTCCGGACCCGGCAGCCAAGTAGCATGCCCGCATGAGCACACCCAACGCGCCGGCGTCGCCCACGGCCATGGCGGACGCCGGTCCGATCGACCGCCCCCTGAACCGGAGACACGTCACCGCGTGGGCGCTGTGGGACTGGGGCTCCGCCTCCTTCAACGCGGTGATGGTGACGTTCGTGTTCGCCACCTATCTGGCCTCGGATTCATTCGGGCCGGATGACCGGGGCACGCAGTGGCTCACCGCGGCCAACGCGATCGGCGGAATCGTGGTGGCACTCACCGCTCCCGTGATGGGCCAGCGCTCGGACCGGGGCGGCCGGCGCAAGCTGTGGCTGGGCATCAACACCGGTGTGGTCATCCTGCTCACGGCCCTGTGCTTCTTCGTCCGCCCGGACGAGGCGTACCTGTTGCTCGGTGTGGTCCTGATCGCCGCCGCCAATGTGGCCTTCGAGTTCGCCGGGGTGAACTACAACGCCATGCTGCTGCAGGTGGCCACCCCGAAGACCATCGGCAAGGTCTCCGGCATCGGCTGGGGTGCGGGTTATGTGGGCGGGATCTTCCTGCTGCTCATCCTCTACGTGGGCTTCATCTCGGGGGACACGCACTGGCTCGGGGTGACCAATGACGACGCGATGAACATCCGTGTGGTGGCCCTCTTCTCAGCCCTGTGGTTCGTTGCCTTCGCCCTGCCGCTGTTCTTCAGCACCCCTGAACACCGGGGCTCCGGCGAGGAAGAGAAGGTCAGCCTGCTCGAGTCCTACCGCCGTCTCTGGCGGACCATCGTGGGATTGTGGCGGCATCAGCGCAACACCTTCTGGTTCCTGGCGTCCTCGGCCGTCTTCCGTGACGGCGTCAGCGCGGTCTTCGCCTATGGTGCCATCCTCGGCACCACGGTCTACTGCGTGGATCCGGCCGACATCCTCATCTTCGGCATCGCCGCCAACGTGGTCGCCGCCGCCGGCTCCTTCGCCGGGGGCTGGATCGATGACCGGATCGGGCCGAAGCGCGTCATCATGGGGTCGCTGGTCGGGCTGATCGTCGCCGCCGGGGTCATCTTCTTCCTCAACGGGACCACGGCCTTCTGGATCTTCGGATTGCTCCTGTGCTTCTTTGTAGGCCCCGTCCAGTCCTCGTCCCGGTCCTTCCTCGGCAGGCTGACCTCCGAAGCGCGGGCGGGGGAGATCTACGGCCTCTATGCCACCACCGGACGGGCGGTGTCCTTCCTGACCCCGGCCCTGATCTCCGTGGGGATCGCCCTGACCGGCGACTCGCGGTATATGGTCCCTGCCATCCTGCTGGTGCTGATCGCCGGCATGGCCCTGCTGGTCAGGGTGCGGGATCCGAAGACCGAGGACACCTTTTGATCCCTGCGTAAACACTGGGCAAACCGTCGGTATTCCCTTGACGCCATGAGAATAATCAGGAAATTCCGTCGCCGTGCGCCCGGTAGGATGTATCCGACCCCCCACCCGAAGATGGAGGCCGCCCCGTGCTGACTGTGCTCATTGCTCTCTTTGCAATGGCACTCGTGGCACCCTTGGTCTTCCGGGTCGCGGATCGCAACGGGTTCTACATCCTCGCCGCCGTCCCGGCCGCAGGTTTCGTCTGGCTCCTGTTCCAGTTGCCCGCCGTCCTCGAGGCTCAGGAGGCCGTCAACTCGGGGGCCTCCCCGCCCGCCGCCGCTCCCGGCGGACTCGTCCAGACCTACGAGTGGATCCCCGACCTCGGTATCAATCTGTCCTTCCGGATGGACGCCCTCGCCGCGTTCATGGGGTTGATCGTCCTTGGCGTCGGCGCTCTCGTGCTCGCGTACTGTGCCCGGTACTTCACGGTCAACGAGCCGCGCAATGCGGCCTTCGGCGCCCAGCTGATCGCTTTCGCCGGCGCCATGTTCGGACTGGTCACCACGGACGACCTGATGGTGCTCTACACGTTCTGGGAACTGACCTCCGTCCTCTCGTTCCTGCTGATCGGCTACTCCGCCCACCGCATCTTCGCGCGCCGGTCCGCTATCCAGGCCCTGATCGTCACCACCTTCGGCGGTCTGGCGATGCTGGTCGGACTGGTGATGCTCGGTCAGGCCGCCGGCACCTACCGCCTCTCCGAGATCGTGGCCCGCGGTCAGGACCTGATGGCCGGTCCCTACGGCGGCGCATTCATGGAGTGGGCCATCGTGCTCGTCCTCGTGGGTGCCCTCTCCAAGTCCGCGCAGGCTCCCTTCCACTTCTGGCTCCCGGCAGCCATGGCCGCCCCGACCCCGGTCTCCGCCTACCTCCACGCCGCCGCCATGGTCAAGGCCGGCGTCTACCTCGTCGCCCGCCTCGCCCCGGCGTTCGCGGAGTCCGGCTGGTGGCAGGCGCTCGTGCTGGGCGTCGGTCTCTGGACCATGATCGTCGGCGGCTGGCGGGCCCTGCGCCAGACGGACATCAAGCTGGTCCTGGCCTACGGAACCGTGTCCCAGCTCGGCTTCCTCATGGTCGCCAACGGGCTCGGCAACCAGGACGCCGCCATGGCAGGCCTGGCCATGCTGGTGGCCCACGCCCTGTTCAAGGCGCCCTTGTTCATGGTCGTCGGCATCATCGACCACGAGGCAGGCACACGTGATCTCGCCAAGCTCTCCGGGATCGGCCGGAACCACCCCTGGCTGACCGCCACCGCCGTCATCTGCGCCGCCTCCATGGCCGGCATCCCGCCGCTCTTCGGCTTCGTCGCCAAGGAGTCCGTCCTCGAGGCACTCCTGCACTGGGCCGAGGCCGGTTCCGGCGGCGGACTCTGGGCCGACGTCTGGGCCTGGACACCGCTCGTGGTCGTCGCGCTCGGCTCAGTCCTGACGGTGGCCTACTCGGCCCGCTTCGTGTGGGGTGCGTTCGCCACCAAGAAGCTCCGCACGGACGGTGAGCTGAAGACCGTCACGGACACGCGCTTCCACGGCCCCGTCACGTTCGGCGCCCTCGGCCCGTCCGCACTGCTGGCCCTGGCGTGCGTGGTCGGCGCCTTCATCCCCACCGTCATGGACGCCCTCCCGGTGGCCTTCGGCGGATCGATGGCGGCACTCGAACCCGGTGCCGAGCCCGCCTACCTGGCCCTGTGGCACGGCTTCACGCCGATCCTGGCCATCTCCGTGGGCATCGTCCTGCTCGGCCTTGCCCTCTACGCCGTCAAGGACGGCGTGGCCCGCTTCCAGGAGGCCGTGCCGTCCTGGGTGGACGCGCAGCGCCTCTACCGCGCCACGCTGCGGGGACTGGATGACGTGGCCGTCTGGGTCACCGGCCGCACCCAGCGCGGTTCCCTGAGCTTCTACCTCTTCATCATCCTGGCGGTCGCCTTCATCGCACCCCTGCTGGCGCTGCTGTTCCCCCACGAGCACGACGGCGGCGCGGGCATGGCCGTGTCCATCTTCAGTTCCGCGAAGTGGACGTGGGGCGATTCCGTCGCCCAGATCCTCGTCGGGGCGGCCATCATCACCGGCGCCATCGCCGCGATCCGGGCCCGAAAGCGGTTCATGGCGGTGCTGCTCGTCTCCGTGTGCGGCTACGGGCTGGCAGCCATCTTCGCTCTGCAGGGTGCCCCGGACCTGGCCCTGACGCAGCTGCTGGTGGAGTCCATCGTCCTGGTGGCCATGGTGCTCGGCCTGCGCGTGCTGCCCGCCGGCTGGTACACGCGGGACCGCACCAATATCCGCTGGGCCCACGCAGTGCTCGGCATCCTGTTCGGCCTGGTCATGATCTGGGTGGCGATCACCGTCATGGCCTCCCGGACCGCCGACCCCATCTCCCTGGAGATGCCGCAACTGGCCTATGAGGATGGCGGCGGAGCCAACATCGTCAACGTGCTGCTCGTGGACATCCGCGCCTGGGACACCTTCGGCGAGCTCACCGTGCTGGCCGCGGCCGCCACCGGGGTGGCCTCGCTGGTCTTCATCCAGCACCGGGACCGCCGCACCGGCGACCTGGACAAGGTGGCCTCCGGCTCGGTGGGCCGCTACAGCCCCAAGGGACCCGCTGAGTCCCGGCAGTTGGCCGCCCTGCGCAAGTTCGCCATCGTGGACGAGGACCAGTGGCTCGTTGCCGGGCGCACCGTGGCCCCGGAGCGACGTTCCATTATCTTCGAGGTGGTCACCCGGCTCGTGTTCCACGTGATCATCCTGCTTTCCATCTATCTCCTGCTGGCCGGCCACAACACGCCGGGCGGCGGGTTCGCCGGCGGACTGATCGCCGGCCTCGCCCTGACCATCCGCTACCTGGCCGGCGGCCGCTACGAGCTCGAACAGGCGATGCCCATCCCCGCCGGTGTCCTGCTGGGCTCGGGGCTCGCCCTGGCTGCCGTCACCGGCATGGTTCCGCTGTTCTTCGGCGGCCAGGTTTTCCAATCGGCCATCATCGACTTCACCCTGCCGGTGCTGGGGCATGTCAAGTTCGTCACGGCCACGATCTTCGACATCGGTGTCTATCTCGTGGTGGTCGGCCTGGTCATCGACGTCCTACGTTCCCTCGGCTCGGAGGTGGACCGCCGCCACGAGGTAGAGACCACGGCCCTCGTGGAGGCTGAGAAGCGTCGCCGTGAGGCCCGTGCCGGCCTCGCAGCAGCCACCTCCGACACCGCCTCGACCTCCGCCTCCGGCTCACCGGCTGGCACGACCACCACGTCCACCACCGGGTCCACCGGTGCTGCGGGGACCACGGGAACCGGGACGGTGACGCCATGAGCGTGAATATTGTGCTGCTGCTGGTCATGGGCGTGATGTACGCCGTGAGCATCTACCTGCTGCTGGAGCGGACCCTGACCCGCGTGCTGCTGGGCATGATCCTGATCACCAACGCCACGAACCTGCTGATCCTCACCATGGCCGGTGCCCCCGGCCAGGCCCCGCTCGTGGAGGACGGCGTGGACCCCAGCGCCTACACGGATCCGTTGCCCCAGGCCATGACCCTGACCTCGATCGTCATCTCTTTCGCCATTACGGCCTTCATGCTCGGCATGATCTACCGGTCCTGGAAGCTGGGCCGGCGGGACGAGGTCCTGGTGGACGCCGAGGACGTCAAGGTCGCCGAGCAGTCCTCCTTCGACGCGGAGGAGGATGCGGAGCTGCTGGAGGAGCCGTCGGAGTTCCTCGAGGAGAACGAGGACCCGAACGCGGACTACGAGCACGCCACGGCCATCAACCCCTCCACTGGTGCCCTGGCGGTCCGCCACCGTGCCGACGGCACGGTGAAGGTGAAGACGGACGCCAACCGGCACCGGCCGGGTGGCGGCCGCCCATCGCGGCACGAACCGGAGGAGGGCGAACACCCCGTCGGATCGCTCGGCCACGACGACCACCTCCCGGATGAAGACGAACGCTCCGGCAGCCCCCGGTCCCGACCACGGGGCCGCGAACCGAAGGACGGTGAGTGATGGACCTGGACATCGTCTCCCTCGCACCCCTCGCGGTCCTGCTGCCGATCCTCGGCGCAGCCCTGGCCTTCGTGTTGGTCCGCCGCCCCAAGGCGCAGATCGCCACCACCGTCACCACCATCACCCTGACACTGCTCCTCGAGTGCCTCCTGCTGGCCGCCACGTGGGACACGGGTGCCGTGGCCGTCTTCCTCGGCGGCTGGGAGGCCCCGTGGGGCATCACGATGGTGGTGGACCGGTTCTCGGCCCTGATGCTGGTGGTGTCCTCGGCGATCGTGCTAGCGGTGCTGATCTACGCCTCCGCGCAGGGCATCACGGACCAGGACCAGGGCGGTCCGGTCTCGATCTTCCACCCCACGTTCCTGATCCTGGTGGCGGGCGTGTCCAACGCCTTCCTCGCCGGTGACCTCTTCAACCTCTACGTCGGGTTCGAGATCCTCTTGACAGCTTCATATGTGCTGCTGACCCTGGGAGGCACCGGACCGCGTATCCGAGCGGGTGTGACCTACGTGGTGGTCTCGGTGATCTCCTCGGTGCTCTTCCTGATCGCCATCGCCATGATCTACGGCGCCACGGGCACCATCAACATGGCCGACGTGGCCGTCAAGATCGCGGAACTGGATCCGGACGTCCAGATGGTGCTGCACGTGATGCTGCTCGTCGGCTTCGGCATCAAGGCCGCCGTGTTCCCGCTGTCCTTCTGGCTGCCCGACTCCTACCCGACGGCCCCTGCCCCCGTGACCGCCGTGTTCGCGGGCTTGCTCACCAAGGTCGGCGTCTACGCGATCATCCGGACCGAAACGCTGCTGTTCCCGGGAGACCGGGTGAACTCGCTGCTGCTCTGGGTGGCCCTGCTGACGATGATCGTCGGCATCCTCGGCGCCCTCGCTCAGAACGACATCAAGCGTGTCCTGTCCTTCACGCTCGTCTCCCACATCGGCTTCATGATCTTCGGCGTGGCCATGGCCAGTGTGCTCGGGCTGGGGGCCACGGTGTTCTACGTGGTGCACCACATCACGGTGCAGACCGGTCTGTTCCTCGTCACCGGACTGATCGAGCAGCGGGCCGGGTCCGCCAACATCGACCGTCTCGGCGGGATGGCGAAGATCTCACCGCTGATCGCGATCCTGTTCTTCATCCCGGCCATGAACCTGGGCGGCATCCCGCCGTTCTCCGGCTTCCTCGCCAAGATCGGACTGATCCAGGCAGGCGTGGGCGCGGATCACGGCATGGCGTGGGCGCTTGTGGCCGCCTCGGTGGTGACCTCGCTGTTGACGCTGCTGGTGATGGTCCGCGTGTGGACCCGCTCGTTCTGGCGCCGGGTGGAGGACGTCGAGCACCCGCCGGCCAAACTGGTCCTGGCGTTGGAGGAGACGGAGGCCCGGCGCGCCGGCCGGAGCGCCAGGGCTGTCGCGGTCGAGACGCAGACCAAGACCGCAACGCACGCCGGTACCAAGGTCCTGACTAAGACCCAGACCAAGACCCAGATCAAGACCCCGACCAAGATCGCCAAGGGACCGGCCCGCGGCATGGTCTATCCGACGATCGGGCTCGTGGCCTTCGGCCTGGCCTTCACCGTGTTCGCCGGACCGCTCTACGCGTTCTCTGACCGGGCCGCCACGGACATGCTCCTGCGCACGCCCTATATCGAGGCCGTCCTCGGCCCGGAGGCCGCCGCCCAGGCGGAGCGGGACCTGGGTGGACTGGAGGAACGGGGCATCCATGTCCCGGACCAGGACAACAGCGGACCGGGCGTGCTGGATTCCATCCCCGGGGATTCCGAGGGGCATGATGTCGGCGACAGCACGGAAGGGGGGCAGCCATGAGCACCGGCCCGGACGACCAGGACGGTGGCCGCTCCTTCTGGAGCCAATGGCCGATCCTCCTGGGGCTGACCCTCACGTGGGGCGCCCTCTGGGAGGACTTCTCGCCGGGGGTGCTACTGGCCGGCGTCGTGTTCTCGATGCTGACGTTGAGCTTCTACCGGCTGCCACGGGTGAACTTCTCGGACCGCTTCAACCTCTGGTATGCCCTGGTCTTCACGTTCCGGTTCCTCTGGCACGTGGTGACCGCCTCCATCTCGGTGGCCTGGGACGCTATCACGCAGGGGCCCAAGATCGTCAACTCCGTGGTGGCGG
The DNA here is from genome assembly GCF_902506195.1 of Citricoccus sp. K5. Classification (NCBI taxonomy): domain Bacteria; kingdom Bacillati; phylum Actinomycetota; class Actinomycetes; order Micrococcales; family Micrococcaceae; genus Citricoccus; species Citricoccus sp. K5. The sequence continues at coordinate 2,607,758 of NZ_LR732817.1, read as the reverse complement.
TCCCGCTGCGCAGCCACGATGACCTGATCGTCACGCTCACGGGCCATGCGTTAGCCTTGGTGCCCGGCTCCCTGGTCATCGACGTGGACCGGCCCAGCTCGACCCTGTACCTGCACTGCCTGAACGTGGACAATGCGGAGGCGGTCGAGGGCTTCCGGGCCGAGGCCCTGAGCACCGAGGCCGCGATCATCCGGGCCATCGGCACCAAGGCGGACCTGGCCCTGGTGCGGGAGGACGAGGCGCGTCGCGCCGACGCCACGGCGGGGAGGAGGCTCGGATGACGATGCTGGAAGGGGCAGGGATCATCTGCCTGATCCTGCTGGGCGTGGGTGCCCTGGCGGCGATCTACCGGATCGTCCGCGGGCCCTCGATCCTGGATCGGGCCATCGCCACGGACGTGCTGTTGATCGTCATCTCGTCCGCGCTGTGCGTGGAGATGGCCGTCAACCACCACACGGACAACATCGTGTTCGTGGTGGTGGCCTCCGTGATCGGATTCGTGGGATCGGTGACGCTGTCCCGGTTCGTGGCCGAGGCCAGGAAGGAGCCCAGTGAACGTGCCTGACCTGGACTGGATCCAGATCTCCGACGGCATCGCCGCCGTGCTGTTGGTCCTCGGTGCCCTGATGTCCACCGTGGCCGGGATCGGCCTGTTCCGGTTCCCGGACCAGCTCTCCCGCATGCACGCCGGCACGAAGCCCCAGGTGCTCGGGCTGCTGCTAATGCTGATGGCCCTGGCCTTCGCCTGGCGGGCGTGGGTGTGGGTGCCGATACTGGTGCTGGCGTGGGTGCTGCAGATGCTCACCGCGCCGGTCTCCGCCCACCTCGTGGGCCGGGCGGGCTACCGCACCAAGCACCTCAAGCCGGAATTCCACTACGTGGACGAACTCGCGGACGTGGTCGCCCGTCAGGACGACGCGGGCAAGCCGGCCGCCACGGCCCACGACCAGCGGACCGTCCCGAAGGACGACCCGACGGACCAGCAGGGCCGCGACTGAACCCGCCCCGCTGGGCCGGCTGAGTCCGGGCGTCTCTCGCTTGGCGCGACCGTCGCCGCCGGTGAGCTGAACCGGTCCGAGTCCGGCCGGCGTCGGACCTCAGACCTCGGCGGTCCCGGCCTTGGACTTCGAGCGGGACTGGATGGCCTTCACGGCGGAATTCGCGCCGCGCTTGGACGAGACGCGGATGATCGCGGAGATGCCCGCGGAGATGGTGGCGAAGGTGATGGCGCTCCACATGTTGGCCTCGGTGTCGTCCAGGTCCTTCGGAGCGTCATGGCCGGTGATCTTCCTCCAGGCGAACTCCACGACCTTGGTGCCGATGATGCCACCGCCGATGGTGATTCCGGTGGCGATGAGCTTTTCCACGAGGGTGTTCACGGGTTCCTCCAGGACGTTGACGGTGGTCATTGCGCGTTCAGGGTCAGCCTAACGGGTCACCGGGCCGGACGCGCCCCGGGTGGACTATGATGGACGGACACTGTGAACGACAGGGGAGCACCTTCGGGTGCTGAGAGTGCGCTCAGCGCAGACCCTCGAACCTGCTCCGGCTAGCACCGGCGAAGGAAGTCGAGTTCTCTGATGGAACGTCAGGAACCGTCCGGCAGCATCCGCGTGCGGGTGTCCGTGGCGTACCGTTCCGTTCCGTCCCCCTCCTTGTATCCCTGAGGAGGAACACCACATGGTCTCCATGAAGACCGGCAACACCCCGCACCACCCCGGCACCACCCCCGAGCCCGACGCCGGCCACGCGCCGTCCACAGGCACCGGAACCACCACCACCGGCGCCGGGCGGGCGTCCCGCAACGCCCCGAACCGGCGCTCCTGGCGGGTGGTGGACATCGTCGTGGCCGCCGTCATCGCGGTGGCCTCCGGCGTCATCTTCTGGGCCTGGAACCTGGCCTATGCCGGACTGAGCCCCGCCTTCGCGGCCTTCCCGCCGTCCTCCGCCCTGGTGGCCGGGATGTGGCTCTTCCCGGCCGTGCTCGGCGGGCTCATCATCCGCAGGCCCGGTGCCGCGCTGTTCACCGAACTGGTCGCAGCGACCGTCTCCGCGTTGCTCGGCTCCCAGTTCGGCCTGACCGTGCTCGCCTCCGGCGTGATCCAGGGCCTCGGCGCCGAACTGATCCTGCTGGCCTTCCTCTACCGCCGCTTCACCCTGCCGGTAGCCCTGCTCGCCGGCCTGCTCACGGGCCTCTTCGGCGGCATCAATGACGCGTTCATCTTCAACTGGTTCCCCGAGTACACCCTGGATTGGAAGCTGATCTACGTGGGACTGGTGGGCGTGTCCGGGGTGGTGATCGCCGGCCTGCTGTCCTGGCTGGCCACGCGCGGGCTCGCGGCCACGGGCGCCCTGTCCGCCCTGGCCTCCCGCCGTGCCCACCAGGAGCCGGTGGCCTGAGCGGTGCCGGGAGCACGCATCACCGCGGCGGGCTGGGGCTGGCGCCACGCCGGCCGGCCGGTGCCCGCCGTCGCGGATCTGGACCTAGAGGTGCCGGCGGGGCAGAAGGTCCTGCTGGCCGGGCCCTCCGGTGCCGGCAAGTCCACCCTGCTCTACGCCCTCGCCGGGGTGCTGGACCCCGCCGACGAGTCCGAGGAGACCGGATCCCTGCGGGTGGACGGCACCGTGTCCCGCCAGCTGCGCGGCCACGCCGGTCTGGTCCAGCAGGACCCCGAGACCCAGGTGATCCTGTCCCGCGTCGGCGATGATGCCGCGTTCGGCGCCGAGAACCTGCAGGTGCCCAGGGACCAGATCTGGGACCGTGTCCGGGACGCCCTGGACGCCGTGGGGCTGGGCGAGGATCAGGGGATCTCCCTGGCCCGGGACACCTCGCGACTCTCCGGCGGGCAGAAACAACGCCTCGCCCTGGCCGGGATCCTGGCGATGCGCCCGCCGTTGATCCTGTTGGACGAGCCGACCGCCAACCTGGATCCGGCCGGGGTGCTGGAGGTCCGCGACGCCGTGCTCGCCGTCGTCGAGCGGACTGGGGCGACTCTGCTCGTGGTCGAGCACCGGTTGGCGATCTGGGCCGACCACGTGGACCGCATGCTCGTCCTGGAACCCGGCGGCGGCATCAGTCACGACGGTTCCCCGGGCGAACTCCTGGCCCCGGGCCGCGTCCGGGACGAGCTGGCCGCGGCGGGCGTCTGGGTGCCCGGCCGCGTTCCGACAGTGACGGAGACCCGCCCGACGCCGGCACCCCCCGGTGCGCTGTTGACCGCGCGCGGTCTGGCCGTCTCGAAGGAGCCGGTGACACCGGGATGGCGTCGGCGCTTCGGCCCCACCCCGACGCCGGTCCAGGCGGACCTGGACCTGGAGCTGGGGGCCGGCGAAGCCGTCGTCGTGACCGGGGCCAACGGCAGCGGGAAGTCCACGCTGCTGCTGACCCTGGCCGGCCTGATCCCCTCCCACGCTGGCACGCTGACGGCGGGCGCCGCGCTCAAGGGGGAGCGGGCCGGCCACCTGCCGGACGACCCGCACCGGTGGAAAGCCGCTGACCTGGTCAGCCGGATCGGCACCGTCTTCCAGGAGCCCGAGCACCAGTTCGTCGCCACCACCGTGCGGGAAGAATTGCTGTTCGGGCCCCGCCATGCCCGCGACCCCGAGAGCGGGCGGCGGCTGTTCACCGACGTGGAGGCAGCCCAACGGGCGGACGGGCTGTTGGCAGCGCTGAACCTGGAATCGCTGGCAGAGGTCAACCCGTTCACGCTCTCCGGCGGGGAGAAGAGGCGGCTGTCCGTGGCCACGGTACTGGCGGCCGGGCCCGAGGTGGTGTTCCTCGACGAGCCGACCTTCGGCCAGGACGCCAACACGTGGGCCGTGCTCACGGGCTTGCTGCGCGGATTGGTGGCCGAGGGCCGCTCGGTGCTGGCCGTGACCCACGACGCCGACTTCGCCGCGGCGCTCGACGCCCGGACGATCGAGCTGGAGGTGGCCGCGTGACGGTGCCCGTCGCCGCCCTCTCCGCTCCGTCCCGCCCGGCGGCCGGCTCGGTTTTCGAGCGTGCCAACCCGCTGGCCAAGCTCGCGGCACTGCTGCCGGTGACGGCGGTGCTGGTGGCGACGATGGACTGGGTGTCCTCCGGGATCGTGCTGGTGGCCGCCGTGGCCCTCTTGCCGTGGTCCGGGATCCGGGTCGGCGCGTTCTTCCGCCGGGCCTGGGTGCTGGTGGCGGCCGCGCTGGTGTCCGCGTGGGGCACCGCCCTGGTCGGCGAGGACTCCGGACCCCTGCTGTTCGAGGCGGGGCCGGTGAGCATCTCCGAGGGCTCAGTCCTGGCCGGGCTGGCCACCGGGCTGCGCATCCTCGCGGTGGCGCTGCCCGGCGTGATGGTCTTCATCACCACCGACCCCACGGACCTGGCCGACGCCCTGTCCCAGCGGCTGCGGCTGCCCGCCCGCTTCGTCCTCGGATCCCTCGCGGCCTTCCGGCTGCTGGGCGTGCTGACGGAGGAATGGCGGACCCTCGGCCAGGCCCGGCGGGCCCGCGGCGTCGGAACGGGAGGCAATCCACTCCGCCGGCTGGGCTCCTGGCTCGGTCAGGTCTTCGGGCTCATGGTGCAGGCCATCCGCCGGGCCACCAAGCTTGCCATCACGATGGAGGCCCGGGGCTTCGGAACCGGCGACCGCACCTGGGCGCGGCAGTCCCGGTTCGGCGCGGTGGACGCCTGGGTGGTTCTGGGAGGCCTCGGGCTGTCCGCGCTCGCCGTAGGCCTGTCCGTGGCCACCGGGGCCTTCAACCTCGTGTGGGCGTGACACGGCGCGCTGTGTGGGACTGCTCCTAAGATCCTGGACTCTCCTGGTGCCGTCAGAAGCGCCCTGAACCACGCCTTGTCCTGGCCGTGGGCAGGCGTTTCCTGCTCCAGCCGGGCTCCGCGTTCGAACGCACCCCTTGGATCTCTGCACTCATGGACACGGATGACCTCCATCAAGAGCGAACCGGAGCGAAGAGCATGACCCAGTGATCACGTTCTGGGTCGTGGAGCATCTGACTCTCGAAGGACAGAGCCCCCTTGGTGGGATGGTGAACATTCTTCATCGCCGTTCTCCGCGTCCCTACCTCGCCAAGCGCCCAGATGTCGGCGAATTCTGACCCCCGCCCCAGCAACTCGTTGAGTAAGCCCTGAAGGCGTTCATCCTCGGGGTACCGACTCAGAGCGCGGCGGAACTCCGCGGCGGCCAGCAGGCGTAGCTGTCTAGCGCCTGTACACCCAAGTACCGTGGAGAGCCCTTTCGCGGTGAAAGCCTGGTGGACAATATTTCGGCCGTAGGGGCCGTCATCGAAGAGTGGTGCGAACAGTTCTGTGGCAGTGGCGTTGATCGACAGCATGTCCAGCCGACCGTCGTGGACCGTCACCGGCGTGGAGCCCTCCAGGCTGGCAAGCAACTGCCGGACCCCAGGGCTGATCGTTGTGGACGGCGCAAGTGGCTCCGGCGGCAGCTCACCGGCAAGTCGGAACAAATGCTCTGCCTCAATGGTGGAGAGCTGCAGGGCTGCTCCCAACGCACTGAGGATCTCGCGTGAGGGGCGAAGCGCGCGCCCCTGTTCGAGGCGGGTGTAGTACTCACTGGATATTCCTGCGATATCGGACAGTTCATGCCGGCGAAGCCCTGGCACTCGACGAGCAGAGAGCCGCGACCGTTCTTGCTGACCTGGGGGCTTCATCAGCGCTCTTCGGTGCCGGAGGAACTCTCCCAGATTTGGGCGAGCGTTGTGTGCCATGGATACATTCTGCCTTGGCGAGGAGCATCCCACCAAGGCTGCGTGGTCCTGCCGGTACCAGTCTCAGAGGGGCGTTCCTCAATCTCTCCAACTGCTTCACGATGAAGTTGCCAGCCGCTTCGCGATGGATCAGCGCCACCGACTCTTGAGGAACACCCGATGAATATTGCCGTCCGAACGATAATTCTGACCGGCGCGACGCGAGGCATTGGCCGTGAAGCAGCACGGGAGATCCTCCGGAGGGCCCCAGGGACCCACCTCGTGATCCTGGGCCGAAGCGCGTCCGCCGGTGAAGTCATGCCGAGCCTGCGAGAGATTTCGCCTCACGTCTCGACCATCGACATTGACCTAGCCAGCATGGCTAGCGTCACAGCAGCAATTGCGCAGGTGGAGGATCACTTGAATTCGGGGGCTTTACCGCCGCTGAGTGGACTCATCTTCAACGCCGGCGTCCACCTCTCTAGCGCGTTGGAATCCACTGTTGACGGCTACGAGAGGACCTTCGCTGTGAACGTCATGTCGACCCATCAACTGCTCCGTCAACTCCACCCGCATTTGACATCGCCCAGTCGCGTAGTGGTCACGGTCAGTGATGCCCATTTCGGGGATCTTCGGCACACCGCAGGGACTATGCCACCTCCTCGATGGTCCGACCCTGAGATCCTCTCTCGGCCCGGAGCATTCGACTCTCCAGAAAAAGTGCGGTCCGGCCGCCGTGCATACGTCACCAGCAAACTTGGTGGTGTGCACCTGGTTCACGAATGGTCCCGTCGACTGCCTGAGGGAATCGACATCGTGGCCTATAACCCCAGTCTCGTGGTGGGCACCGGTCTTGCTCGTGAAACTGGCGGGGCCTTCCCCTTTCTCATGAGGAGGGTGATTCCAGTACTGGCTTTGACGCCCCTCGTGGACACTCCGATGCCCGCGGGGCAAAAACTCGCCGATGTCGCTCTCGGGGCCACTGTCGCCACGAGTGGCAGCTACGTCCACCGAGAAAAGATCGCGGCATCGTCTTCCGAGTCCTATGACCTCGGGCGCGAGCTCCGTCTGTGGAGCTGGCTGGAACAAGAGCTGGGGGAGAGCAGTCCGGGGCCTCCGCACGCGTCGTCGGCGACATGACGAAGCCCCCGCCGACCTCACCCGGAATGGACGCGGCTCCTGTTCTCGGACACTCCCCATGAGGAATCAGCCGGGCTGAAAGCACGACGCACCAGGGCAGGTTTTGAAGGTGAAGGCCACCGGCGGGTTGGATTGAGCCTGGAGGAGCTCAGGGATGACGACGCGAGTCCTCCGCGTGTGTCCGACCCAGTTGACTGCGACGCGACGTCGTAGTTTTAGCTCATCCCATGAGACTTCTTCCCGCAACGTACCTGGCTTCTTACACCCTTTCGGCTTTGGGGAACTCGATCGCGGCCATCGTGCTGCCTCTGCTGGTGCTCCAAACCACCGGCAGCGCGTTAGCAGCGGGCACCGTAGCGGCAGCTACCATCGTGCCCGCCGTCCTGGCCGGGATCTTCATGGGCGTCGTGATCGACAGGATCAATCGACGGACCTCATCAGTGCTCACGGACCTCGTCTCCGCTCTCGCGATGGCGGCCCTGCCCATCGTCGACATGATCACAGGGCTCTCTGTTGGCTGGTTCATCCTCTTCGGAATCATCGGCGCCATCGGAGACGTCCCCGGAATCACCGCACGCGAAGCTCTGCTCCCCGCCATCATCCGGCACGGCAGGGTCTCCGCTGAACGAATCACCGGCACCCGGGAGGCACTCGGTGCGGTGGCCGTGCTCGTCGGTCCTGCCGCCGCAGGATTCATGCTCACTGCCTTGGGCGGCACCGCTGCCCTCTGGGTCACGGCTGGCACCTCCCTGGCCGCTGCGTTGCTGACCCTGTTGATTCCGCACCATGTAGGAACACTCGAAGGCACCGCCCCCGTCAGCGGGGCCCCGGTACGCCGAGTTTGGGGTCAGTTGCGAGAAGGGTGGACCGAGATGATTCACAACCAGTTCGTTCTGGTCACCACCATCCTGACCACATTTGCGGTCATCGCCATCGGCGGGCTCCAAGGCATCATCCTGCCGCTCTACTTCACCGAGATTGACCGCCCAGGCCTCCTCGGATTGGTCCTGAGTGCCATCGCCGCCGGATCGCTGGTCGGTGGAGGGATCTACGCTGTCGCTGGAACTCGAGGATCACGCCGCGGTTGGTTTGTCACGGGTTCTCTGGGCAGCATGCTCGGCCTTGCCATCGTGGCGTCGTTGATGTCCGTGTGGATACTGTTCCTCGGCGCGTTCGTCCTTGGACTCTCGGTTGGTCTCTTCGGGGCCCTGGTCGGGGTGCTTTCCATCGAGCGCATACCGGAGGACAAACGCGGCCGAGTGCTAGGCACCCAGAACACGTTCGTCACAGCAGCCTCGCCCCTGGGCATCTTTCTGGCCGGTGCCATGACAGAAGTCCTGGGACTCCATACTGCACTGGTGGTGCTCGCTACCCTGTGGTCTGTTGGTCTCCTGGTGGCGTTGTGCGCCCGGTCGATGCGTAACCTGGATCAACCGGTCCCCACTGCCAAAGAGCTGGAGGCGATGCATGATGCGTAGCCGCGATCTTGCTGACCGCGCCGGCATCACCGTGCGTACGCTGCGTCACTATCACCAGATCGGCCTCCTGGAGGAGTCGGCGCGGTCCAGCAATGGTTACCGCGACTACGACACTCACGCGCTGGTCAAGGTCCTGCGGATCCGACGCCTGGTCACCCTCGGCTTCTCGCTGCCTCAGATCGCGACCATGCTCGATGGCAATGAGCCGCCACCAGGCACAATGTTGGACGCCCTGGACGTGGAATACGCGGCACAGATCAAGCACCTAACTCGGCAGCGCGAACTGTTGTCTCACCTCAGACGATATGAGGCCTTGCCCGACCTTCCTCCGGAAATCGCCCCGTTCCACAGCGTCTTGCGACAATCTGGTCTGCCCGACAGCGCGGCAGCGACCGACCGAGACCACACTCTGCTCCTGCTGCACCTCATTGGCGCAGAAGGACAAGATTATCTGCGAGTGATCTATGAACTGCTCAGCCACCCGCACCGAGCCTCGTCTGTGGCGGCCGCAATGACGGCGTGGGCGAGCCTTGACGGTGAGAGCACCTCTGACGAGATCGTAAAGCTCTCCCATCAGCTCACCGACCTGTTCCTGCCTGTCATCGATGAACTTGCGGCACTGACAGAAGATTTTCCGGATTTTTCGGAGCCGCCTGAGCAGACTTTTCAGCAACACACCACGAACTACCTCACCTCAGCACAGCGCGCCGTCCTCGAGAGAGTCCGAGCTGACCTCGACAAGTCAGCCGACAAGTCAGCCGAGAAGAATAGGCAACGGTCACACCATGACCCTGACAGAGGACCCTGAGCCTTGTCATCATCACAGCCCACCCAAACACCGGGTCCCCTCGGAAGGGCTTCTCGGCATGAAGCCTAAGCGTGATCGCTGCGCCCGTTCGGCCCGTGCTCGCCGGGTTCCCGGTCCTCGGCCAGAAAGCCGTTCAGCAGCTCGGTGAGCTCGGCGTCCTGCGGGATCTCCTCGCCGTCCAGGTGGGTCACGGGGGCGACCAGACGCACGGAGGACACCAGCCAGACCCCATCGGCATCCACCAGGTCCGAAGGCTCCAGCGGTCCATAGCCCAGCTGCCAGCCGGCGGCCTGGGCGGCGGCAAAGATGGTGCCCTGGGAGGTGCCGGGCAGGATCCCGGAGCTGCGCAGGGGCGTGACCAGCTCAATCCCGGTGCTGCCGTCCTGCTGCGGGACCCGTCGGGCCATCAGCACGGTCGAGGTCGGCCCCTCCAGCACCTGGCCGTCCGATGACGTGAAGATGACATCGTCCGCCCCGTGGGACATGGCGTAACGCAGGGCGGCCATGTTCACGGCATAGCTCAGCGACTTGGTGCCCATCAGCAGCCACGGCGCGCGCTCCGCCACCCCGGAGTCCATGCCGCGGTCCAGCAGCAGCACCTTCAGGCCGCGCTCACGGGCTGCGGCCAGTCCCGGGGACACGGGGGAGACCAGCACCCAATACGTCCCGGTCAGACGCTCGACGCCGGCCCCGCCCCTGACGTAGTGCCCTCCGCCGGGCGCGCCCTCGGGACCTCGGGTGGCCACCAGCTTCACCACGGCGTTCATGCCCGGGTTGCCGGCGGCGAACGCCTCCAGCCCGGCCGCGGCGGCCCGCCGCCAGTCGTCTGCCGGCGGGAGGGTCATCTCCAGTGCCTCGGCCGAGGTGGCCAGCCGAGCTAGGTGGGAGTCCTCCTTGCGGACCCGCAAAGGTGCTCCCGAGCCCGGGCTCGAGCCGGAACCCTCGGCCGCCACGGCGGTCATGGTCTCGAACACCCCGTCCCCCCGGGTCAGGCCCTGGTCCGTCACCAGGATGGCCGGTCGGCGCGGATCGTCCACGCGCAGGCTCACGCCGGAGGGGGCTGCGGTCGCGGAATCAGCAGGGGCAGCGGAACCGGAGCTGCCCGTGGAACCGGCCGGGCCGGCGTCGGGCTCGAGATAGACGACCACGGATTCCCCGGGACCCGGGACGAACGGTGCAGCTGGCTGGGGCGACTCTGTCATAGGCCACAGCCTACGCAGGAGGGCGGGGCGCATCACGGATGCGCCCCGCCCTCCTGCGGTGGTGATGCGGTGTCAGACCCGGGTCAGTGCGGGGTCGTCGTCGCGGCCCCCGCCGTCCCCACCGTCGCCGTGGGGCCCTCCGCCGTTGCCGCCGCCGGCTCCGTCAGCGCCAGCCAGCTCCGGATCCGAGTAGCCGTGGCTGCGCTCCAGCGAGGCACCCTCGACGTCCACGTTCGGCAGGATCCGGTCCAGCCACTTCGGCAGCCACCAGGCGGCGTCGCCGAACAGGTGCATCAGGGCCGGGATCAGCAGCAGCCGGACCACGAAGGCGTCCACGAGCACGCCGAACGCCAGGCCGAAGCCGATCGGGCGGATCATGGCGGATTCGGAGAACACGAAGCCGCCGAACACGCTGATCATGATGATGGCCGCGGCGATCACCACGGAGCGGCCGGCCTTCAGCCCCTGCTGGACCGCCACGCGGGCCGAGGAGCCGTGGGCGTAGGCCTCTCGCATGCCGGTGGAGATGAACAGCTGATAGTCCATCGCCAGGCCGAACAGCACGCCCACCATGATCGTCGGCAGGAAGGCCAGGATCGGGGCCGGGTTATGGACCTGGAAGACCGAGGCCAGCCAGCCCCACTGGTAGATGGCCACCACGCCACCCATCGCGGCGAAGGCGGAGAGGATGAACCCGCCGGTGGCGATCAGCGGCACCAGCAGCGAGCGGAACACCACGATCATGATGATCAGGGACAGCCCGACGACGACGCCCAGGTACAGCGGCAGCGCGTCGGCGAGCTTCTCCGCCACGTCCACGAATCCGCTGGTGGTGCCGGCCACGGCCAGGTTGGTGGACTCTGACTCCGGCTCCGTGGCTCGCAGCGTGTGCACCAGTTCCTCGGTGGTGACCGCGTTCGGGCCGCCCTCCGGGATGACCTGGAACATCGCCATGCCGTTGTCCTCGGACACGGCGGCCGGGACCACGGAGGTCACGCTCTCGATGCCCTGGAGCTGCTCGGCGACGGCCAGCTGCTCGTCCACGATCTCGGTGTCCGTCAGACCCTCCGGCAGGTCCGCGGTCACCACGAGGGGACCGTTGCGGCCTTCGCCGAACTTCTCGCCCAGGGTCTCGTAGGCCTGGTAGCTGGCCGACTCCGGCGGCTCCGAGGCGCCATCCGGCAGGCCCAGGCGCATGGAGAAGAACGGGATGGCGATGACGGCCAGCAGCACCACGGACCCGACGGCGGTGAGCACCGCGCGCACCGTGGACATCGGCCGGGGTGCCCGGCCGGTGGAGGAGGCGTGCTCCGCATCGGCGGTGTGCTTGCCGGTGCTGGCCGTTCTGGTGGCTGCCGCCACTGTGGCGTCCGCGGCAGCCCGCTCCTTCTTGGACAGCACCCGGTACTTCGCCAGGCCCAGCAGGGCCGGCATCATGCTGATGGCGATCAGCACGGCGAGGGCCACGCAGACGGCACCCACGGTGCCCATCAGGCCCAGGAACGGGATGCCGGTGACGTTCAGGGCGGCCAGGGCGATGACCACGGTCAGGCCGGCGAACACCACGGCGTTGCCGGAGGTGCCCGTGGCCAGGCCGATGGACTCGTGCAGCGGGACGCCGTCCTTGAGCTGGCGCCGGTGGCGGTTGATGATGAACAGGGCGTAGTCGATGCCCACGGCCAGGCCGAGCATCAGGCCCAGCACCGGCGTCACGGACAGCATGTCGATCATCCCGGAGAACGCCAGTGTGCCGGCGGCGCCGATGGCCACGCCGATGAGGGCGGTCAGGATCGGCAGGCCGGCGGCCACGAGGGTGCCGAGCATGATGAACAGCACGATGCCGGCGATCACCAGCCCGATGACCTCGGCCGGTCCGGCGATCTGCGGGATGGCCTGGGAGAGGTCGTTCGCGGGCAGCACCTCGACGCCGGCGATGTCAGCCTCGGTCAGGGCGGAGACCACCTCGTCCTTGATGGCCTGCTCAACCTCCATGGCCGGGAGGGTGAAGGACACGGTCCCGACGGCGGCCGTGCCGTCCTCGGACACGGTCCGGTAGTCCTGTGTCAGGGCCAGCATCTGCTCACCCTGGGCCAGCTCGGTCTCGCCGTCCGCCAGTTCCTGGGCGGACTCGTCCAGAGTGGCCTGGTTCGTCTCGATCTCACCGCGGCCCTCGTCGAGCTGGGCGCGGGCGGCATCCAGCTCCTCCTGCTGGGCGTCCAGGGCGGCCTGCTGCTGCTGGAGCTGGGCCATCGTCGCGGCCGGGGCGCCGGCCGCCTCGGCCTGGGCGCGTGCCTCGTCCAACTGGGCCTGGCCGGCATCGAGCTGTTCCTGCCCGGAGTCCAGTTCGGTCTGAGCCGCGTCCAGCTGGGCCACGGCGTCATCCAGTTGGGACTGGCCGTCCTCAAGCTGCTGACTGCCGGCCTCGAGTTCGGCGCGGCCGTCCTCCAGGTCCCGCTGGCCGTCCGCCTTCTGCTGTTCGGTGGTGAAGGGGTCCAGGGTGGAGTCGACGCCCTCGGTGTCCCCGACCTCGGCCATCAGATCGGTGATCTGCTGTTCCTGCTCCGCCGTGAACTCGGAGCCGTCCGCGGTGCGGAACACCACGGACCCGGCGCCGTTGGCCGCCTCGGGGAATTCCTCGGTCAGCCGGTCGGTGACCTGGCTGGTGGGGGTGCCCGGAATGGTGATGGAGGAGGTCAGGGTTCCGCCGAAGGCGAGGAAGCCGCCCACGGCCAGCGCCAGTACCACCAGCCAGCTGCTGATCACGGTCCACGGGCGCTTGGACGACCCGAAGCCGAGTCGGTAGAGCAGTTCAGCCATGAGGCGTCACTCCTTGAGGAGAAGAAAGGGCGGCCAGGAGAATCGGCGGGCGGGTCATGCGGCGGCCTGCCGCCACCCAACACGTCCGGCAACGACTATAATAGACGCAACGTCTCGTATCGAAATGACCGATGTGAGATGGGCCACGAACGGCAGGTCATAGGCTGGCGAACACATCAGTTTGGCGGACAGGTCACCAGAGCAGGAGGACGTCATTGAGCGTCGGGGCGGAGAAGCCGGTGGAGCACCGGGGCCGGCCGCGCAGCGAGAAGTCGCGCGTAGCCGTGCTGGAAGCGGCGGCGGACCTGATGGTCGGCTGCGGTTTCCAGGAACTCACGGTCGAGGGGATCGCCGCCGCGGCGGGAGTCGGCAAGCAGACCATCTACCGCTGGTGGGGCTCCAAGGCCGGCGTGGTCGTCGAGGCCCTGGCCGAGGGTTTCCTGGAGATGCCCCTCGGGGTGCCCCAGGACACCGGTGATCTGCGCGGCGACCTGGGCGCCTGGCTCGCGGCGCTCAAATCCGAGATCGAGGAGCCGGAGGTCTCCCGCCTCATCCAGACGATCATGTCCGCCCTGACCTCCGCCGGGGAGACCTCCGCCGCCATGCACTCGGCCTTGGTGCAGCCGATCATGGCCGGGCTGGACGCCCGGTTCCAGGAGCACGACCGGAATCATCCGGGGGTACTGGCCGCGCCGCCGCAGTTCCTCGCCGAGACGGTGGGAGCGAGTCTGCTGCTGCGCCTGATGTTCTCCCGGCCCCTGACCACCGAGTGGATCGACCAGCTGTTGGACCTCGTGGTCCCGGCTGGGAGACCTGACTCACCGTAGGCTGGGGTGATGCTCTGGCCCACCGCCGAGTTCGGCATCTTCCCCGACTGGCTGACAGTCATCTTCTGGATCGTCGACGTCGGCATCCGCATCCTGCTGCTCGGCATCGTCCCGGGTGGCCGCCGCCCCGCGGTGGCGATGGCGTGGCTGCTCATCATCTTCTTCCTGCCACTGCCCGGCCTCATCCTGTTCCTGCTGTTGGGCTCCTTCCGGCTCGGGGGCCAGCGCCGATCCCGCCAGAAGGCGGTCAACGAGGCGCTCGGCCAGGCCACCGCCCACCTGCAGCTGCCCAATGACGCCGGCATGGCACCGCGGTATGTGGTGTCGGCGGCGCGGTTGACCCGGAACCTGACGAGCTTCCCGATGCTGGACGGCAACGAGTTCGAGTACCTCACCGACTACCGGGCGTCCATGCAGAGGATGGCCGCGGACATCGACCGGGCCCAGGACTACGTCCACCTGATCTTCTACATCCTCGCGGACGACCCGAAGGACCGGCAGGGGTACGCCTCCGTGGTGCTCGAGGCCCTGGAGCGGGCCCATGCCCGGGGCGTGACGGTGCGGATCCTCTTCGACCACATCGGCTCGATGCGGGTCAAGGGCTACCGGCAGCTGCGGCGCCGGTTGGATGCGGCGGGGCTCGAATACCAGCTGGCGATGCCCGTGCTGCCCTGGCGTGGCAAGTACCAACGCCCGGACCTGCGCAATCACCGCAAGATCCTCATCGTGGACGGGCTGGTGGGCTACACCGGCTCGCAGAACCTCGTGGAGCCCGGCTACAAGCGGGCCTCGTCCCATGCCATAGGCCGGGAATGGGTGGACCTGATGAGCCGCATCACCGGCCCCGTGGTCGCCTCACTCGACGTGGTGTTCGTGACCGACTGGTTCGCCGAGACCGGAGACGAGCTCGAAGGTCGATTCCGCGAACCCGACCCGGCTGAGCTGGAGGTGGACGACGGCAGCATCGCCCAGGTCATCCCCTCCGGCCCCGGATTCTCCAATGAGAACAACCTGCGCGTGTTCAACCATCTGTTCTACTCCGCCCGGGATCGCCTCGTGGTGGTCTCGCCGTACCTGGTGCCGGACGACTCGATGCTCTACGCCCTGACCACCGCGGCCCAGCGCGGGGTGGACGTGGAGCTGTTCGTCTGCCGCAAGGCGGACCAGTTCATGGTCCACCACGCCCAGCAGTCCTACTACGACGCCCTGTTGAAGGCCGGCATCCGGATCTTCCGCTATCCGGACCCCAATGTGCTGCACGCCAAGCTGTTCACCGTGGACAACGACGTGGCGGTCTTCGGCTCCTCCAACATGGACATGCGCTCCTTCTCCCTGAACATGGAGGTCTCGGTGCTGACCGTGGGCTCCGAGACGGTGGAGGCGCTGCAACCCGTGATCGAGGACTACCGGGCCGTGTCCGAGGAGCTGACCCTGGCGGAATGGCAGGCCCGGCCGCGGGCCCAGCGTTGGGTGGACAACGTGTTCCGCCTGACCTCCGCCCTGCAGTGACCCGTCCCGGTCAGGCGTCCGGGAAGGCCGAGCCGAGCACCCGGAGCACGCCGTGGGCCTTGGTGCGCACCTCGTCCCATTCCTCCTCCGGTACGGAGTCCGAGGTGATCGCCCCGCCCACGCCAAGCGAGAGGTGCGTGCGCCCGGTGTCCCGCACGGCCGACGCCGGCCCTGCCGACTCCACCGGTTCCCCCGCTGCAGACGGCGCCGGCACCGCGACCAGCGTGCGGATCAGTACGTTCAGGTCGGCCGCGCCATCGGCGGAGAGATAGCCGGCCACCCCGGAGTACACCCCGCGCGGCCCCGCCTCGAGGTCCTCGAGGATGTCCATGGTGGAGATCTTCGGGGCGCCCGTCATCGACCCGGGCGGGAAGGCCGCGGCGAGCGCATCGGCCCGCGGCACTCCGGGCTGCAGCTGGGCGGTCACCGTGGAGACCATCTGGTGCACCGTCGGGTACGACTCGATCGCGCACACCCGCGTGGTCGCCAGTGTCCCCGGCCGGGCGAACCGCGAGAGGTCGTTACGGGCCAGGTCCGTGATCATGATGTTCTCGGCCCGGTCCTTGGGGGAGGAGGCCAGCTCCTCGGCCAGCGCGCGGTCCTTGTCCGGCGTGGCCCCGCGCGGGCGCGTTCCCTTGATCGGCTCCGTCACCAGCCAGCCTCCCGCCGCACTCGAGGAGACCGAGAGGAACCGCTCGGGGCTGGTGGAGAGGATCTGTACCGGCCCGCCCCCGGTCTGAGTCCCGCTGCCCGTCTCGGCTCCGCGCCCGACGCCGGCCCTGGCCACCTGGGCGCGCAGGTACAGGGTGAACGGGGCCCGGTTCGCCTCGGCGAGCCGCCGGTAGGTGGACCAGCCGTCGAAGGCGTCCACCGTGGACTCCAGGGCCGTGGTCAGGCAGACCTCGTAGGTGTTCCCCTCGTGGATCTGCTGCTGGGCCGCCCGGATCTTGGTGAGGTATTCCTCACGGGTGTCCCGCACGGTGAAGACCGGGGGAGTGGCGGGTGCTGCGGCGGCCCGGCCCTCCGCGCGGTCGGCCGGCTCCCCCTCCGAACGCTCAGCCGACAGCCCGTCCGGGAGCCCCTGCGACAGCCCCTCGCGCAATCCATCCGTCACCCGGTCCGCCCACTCGGGCCCGCCCGGATCGTCGGCAGACCAGAAGAGGGTGGTGGTGCCGGCCATGTGGTCCACGCTGGCGCCCCGCTCCGGGTGGAACAGCAGTGCCTCGGGTACGGCCGGCGCCGCCTCGTCGGCGGCCGCGGCCAGCGTTGCCGCCCCGTCCGGGGAACCGGCCTCGCGCTTGATGCCGTAGCCGATCCAGCCCATCCAGCCGGGCTGGAAAGGACTGTCCGCAGGACCGGAGTCGCCCGGATGGCCTACACCACCCGCACGGCCGGGGGTGCCGGGCGCTCCCAGGCCTGCCGGGCCGGCGTCGTGCCCTGCCGCGGGGTGCCCGGTGCTGGGGCCGCCAGGCCAGACGGTGGCCAGCCACGGGAAGAACGCACCGGGGCGCCGCAGGGTGAGCAGGCCGGAGGAGACGGTGGTGACGCCGCTCGTGTGGGTCGCGACGGTCGAGGAATCGGTGGCCAGGCCGATGAGGGAGTGCCGGCTGCGCTCCGGTGCGGGCGTCACGTCCCGGTCCGAACTCTCCAGCAGCAGGGCGGTCGCGGCGTCCGGGCCGCCCATGGCGGCGAAGAGCGCCCTCGGCTCGGCGGCGGTGGCCAGGGTGCGGCGTTCCCACTGGGGCGGGCCGGGCGCCGGCACGAGGGCGAGCGCTGCCTCCCAGCCGGGCAGGGAGCGCAGGCCCTCCACCAGGTCGGCCGCGGCCCGCGGCGTGGGTCCGTGGCCGTTGAGGGTCAGCCAGGCCGCCTCCGCCACCTCGTCCCCGGCCAGGTAGGCGTCCTCCTGCGCGGCCCACCGCTCCCAGTGTGCGGCGAAGGTCTCGCCGTCACGCCGCAGCGCGCGCCGCTGGCGCTCGCCGTCATCCATGGCCACCCAGGCCACGGCATCCAGGTGCGGACGGGCGTTCCGGTTCCCCGCCCCCACGCCTTCGAGGATCACGACGTCGGCCGGCGGAGTGACATCCGCGCGTCCCGGCGCATCGGCTGTCCAGTCCCACCAGGTCCACTGCGCGGTGCGGCCCTGGGCTAGCGGGGCGACGACCTCGTGGACGTAGGTGTCCAGGGAGTCGGCGAGGCCGTCCCAACCGGGATAGATGGAGTCCAGGTGGAAGACGGCCACCTCCAGGTGGGGCCGCAACACGGCTGCCGTCTCCACGGCGAGGGAGGTCTTGCCTGCGCCGGAGCGGCCATCGATCGCCAGCAGGAGGGGAGCTCGCAGGCGTCCTCCCGCGGCCTCCGTGCGGGGTTCGGAACCAGCGGTGGATGTCATGACTGGACGTGGGGAGGTGGAGGGGCCGCCTGGGCCTCGAAGGAGTCGAGGGCCTCGGTGGCCGCCGCCAGGACTTCGATGGCGGTCTGCATCTGCTCCGGTGTGAATCCGGACAGGCGGTCGGTCATGGTGCGGGCCATCGGCATGAAGATCTTCCGGCCGTCCACGGCGGCGGTGTCCGTGTGGGAGATGCTGACCCGGCGCCGGTCCGTGGTGGAGGGGGTGCGCTGGGCGTGGCCGTTGGCGACCAGGCGGTCCACGAGGGCCGTGGTGGAGGCCGAGGTGAGGCTCAGCATCCGCCCGAGATCGGTGGGGCTGGTGTTCAGGCCGGCCGCCTGCCGTTGCATGAGGATGGTCAGGGCGCGCAGGTCGGTGCGGTGCAGGCCGCTGCGGTGGCCGGCGGCATCGACGGTCCGGTCCGCCACCTCGGCATACCGGCGCAAGGCATGGATCAACTGAAAGAGCTCGGCGGACTCCTGGCCGGACTGCGACATGGGCCCTCCTTCCGCCGGTGTCTGACGCTCCAGTCTACTGAGCGGCAGTGACCAGGAGATAACTCGAGAGCAGGTATCTCGATCATCGAGTGAATGAGGTAGCGTAGTGCCCATGCCAGAGAACCCCCGACATCGGGCCGAGCCCGAAGCCGCCGACATCCAGCCGGGCCATCAGTCAGACCTCCAGTCAGATCGTCGGCCTGATCACCGCGCCGAGACCCGGCCAGAGAACCGGCCGGACCGCCGTTCGGGTCAGGAGAAGAAGCGTCCCTGGGGCACGGTGTGGATCCGGGTGGTGGCCGCGTCCGTCCTGGTCCTGGCCTGGTTGGCCGGCACCGGCCTGGGTGGACCGACCTTCGGCAAGCTCGGGGAGGTCTCCTCCAATGACCAGTCCACGTTCCTGCCGGCCTCCGCCGAATCCACGCAGGCCGGGGAATGGGTCTCCCGGTTCACGGACAGTGAGCAGATCCCCGCCCTCGTGGTCCTCGGGCTGCCGGACGGGCAGGCGCTCGCCGAAGGTGCCGAGTCTGCCGGTGAGATGCAGGCGCTGGCCGGATTCGGTGAGGAACTCGGCGCGGTGGAGGGCGTGGACCAGGTCATCGGCCCGGTGCCCTCGGAGGATCGGGAGGCCGTGCAGTACATCGCCCTGGTCAACACGGAGTCGGCCGAGTCGGATGCGGTGGTCGAGGACTTGCGGGCCGTGGCCGCCAACTCCCAGGCGGACCTGACCGGTGCCGGCAATGGGGGTCTGGACGGAGCCGAGATCCACGTGGCCGGGCCCGCCGGACTTGCTGCCGACCTGGCTGGTGCGTTCGCCGGCATTGACGGGATCCTGCTGGCCGTGGCCCTCAGCGTGGTGTTCGTGATCCTGGTGCTGGTCTACCGCTCCGTACTGCTGCCCCTGCTGGTGCTGTTCAACTCCGTGGCGGCCCTGTGCGTGGCCATCCTCGCGATCTACTGGATGGCCGCTGAGGGGTGGATCGCTTTGAACGGCCAGTCGCAGGGGATTCTCTCGATCCTCGTGATCGGCGCCGCCACGGACTACTCCCTGCTGATGGTGGCCCGCTACCGGGAGGAGCTGCGCGTCCGGACGAAGGTGGCCACGGCGGTGCGGAACGCCTGGAAGGGTTCCTTCGAGCCCATCACCGCCTCGGCGGCCACGGTGGCGATTGCCCTGTTGTGCCTGCTCTTCTCGGACCTCAACTCGAACCGGTCCCTCGGCCCGATCGCGGCCTCGGGCATCGTCCTGGCCTGGGCGGCATCACTGTCCTTCCTGCCGGCGGTGCTCTACCTCGTGGGACGTGCGGCCTTCTGGCCCTCAATTCCCCGGCCGGGCACCGTGTCCCGCAAGGACGCCCGATTCCGCCAGCCCGTCGATGCCGCCGGCACGCCGATCCGCGGACTGGAGTCCAACCACGGGGTGTGGACCAGGATCGGCGCCCTGGTGGCCCGCCGTCCCCGCGCCGTGTGGATGGTCACCGCCGCGGTGCTGCTGGTCGGAGCGGCGGGCATCACCCAGCTCCAGGCCAGTGGCGTCCCGCAGACCGAAGTCCTGCTGGGCGAGAGTGACGGCAAGGCCGGGCAGGTGGTGCTCGAAGACCACTTCGACGCCGGCACCGGTGCCCCGGCCACGATCATCGCCCCCGCAGACCGTGCGGACGAGGTCCTCGAGGACGTCCAGACCACGGACGGCGTCGCCTCCGCCTACCTCACCGCCGAAGGCGGCGGCCCGGCAGGACCTGCAGGCGAAACCGCAGGCGCCCCGGAGGGGGCCGGACAGGGCGGTCCGCCGGCCGAGCCGCTCGAGGTCGACGGCCGCGTCTACCTGCAGGCGACCCTCGCGGATGCCGCGGACTCCATGGAGGCCGAGCAGACCGTCGTCGCGCTCCGGGAGGGCCTGCACGCCGTGGACCCGGGAATCCTGGTGGGCGGGACCACCGCCACCAACCTGGACACCAACACCACGGCGCAGGCCGACGTGCGGACCATCATCCCGCTCGTGCTGATCGTGGTGCTGGTCATCCTCATGGTGCTGTTGCGCTCCGTCATCGCGCCGGTCCTGCTGGTGCTGGCCACCGTGCTCAGCTTCGGTACCGCCATCGGCGTCTCGGCGCTGGTGTTCAACCACGTGCTGGGCTTCTCGGGAGCAGATCCCACCGTGCCGCTCTACGGTTTCGTGTTCCTCGTGGCGCTCGGCGTGGACTACACGATCTTCCTCATGACCAGGGCCCGGGAGGAGGCGTTCTCCCTCGGCACCCGGGCCGGGGTGCTCAAGGCCCTGACGGTGACCGGTGGCGTCATCACCTCGGCCGGGGTCGTGCTGGCGGCCACCTTCGCAGCGCTCGTGGTCATCCCGCTGATGTTCATGGTGCAACTGGCGTTCATCGTGGCCTTCGGCGTCCTGCTGGACACCTTCCTGGTCCGCTCACTCGTGGTTCCGGCGCTCACGTATGACATCGGGCCGAAGGTCTGGTGGCCCTCCAAGCTGGCCAGGACCAGGTGAAACAGCAGGGCCCCGTCATCATGATGACGGGGCCCTGCTATGTCCCACGCGGTCTCTGTGCCACGCGGTGATCAGGACTTCTTGGCAGCACCCTGCTTGGCCGCACTCTTCTCCGTGGTGGCGCCCGCCGTGCTCAGCTCGCCGGCGGCGTTGGTGAGGAAGGAGCGCAGGAACCACTGGAACTGCTCCAGGTCCCCGGTCTGTCCGATGAGGATGTCCTCGGTGATCGGGTCCAGCTTGCCGGTCTCGTCGATGGCGTTGCGGTGGTCGGCGATCACGCCGTCGTAGACCTGGTCCAGCGCGGCGATGTGCTCAATGGTGTCCGCCCGGCCCAGGGAGTAGTCATCCCAGGTCCGCTCAGCCACCAGCGCGCCAGGGGTGCCCCCGGGGGATACCCCGAGCGTGGCGATGCGCTCGGCGATGACGTCGACGGCGGCGCGGACCTCGTCGATCTGGGGGTCGAGCATCTCGTGGACGCCGATGAAGTTCGGACCGACCACGTTCCAATGGGCGTGCTTGAGCGTCAGCTGAAGGTCGTTGAGGGCATGGAGACGCATCTGGAGGATTTCGGCGACGCGGTGCCCGTCCTCGATCTCCAGACCGGGCACGGTGTACTTGGCCTGGGCGTCCTTGGCCTTGCTGTTTTTCGCTGCCATCGTGACTCCTTTCGTGCGGCGCCGACTGTCGGTACTGCATTGCGCCGCTGTGTCGATGCCCTCACTCAAACACCCCGTTAACTTGCCCGCAAGGCAACGAAGCCTCACCTTCGTTAATGTGACTTACTCAAAACAGGCCCGGGGTCAGCCGTGACGCTCCTCAAATGCCACCGCCGGGTGTGGGCGAAGGGCCTCCGTGGGCCCGCCGGGAATGAAAGCCGGAAACCTGTGGTTGTCCACATCGAAGGCAAAGTTGAGTCAGGGTGACTCAAGGCAGATTGACAGAGACCTCCTGGGCATGAAACCTTGAGTCTTGAACGCTCAGGTGACTGGATGGCGGGGAAGCCCGCAGGCCCCGGCCGTCAGTCCGGCACCATGCGGCGTCCGGCTCTTGCAGCCCTCGAATCGTCCGTCAAGGAAAGGAACCGCCCATGTCCCGTGCAGTGGGAATCGACCTCGGCACCACCAACTCTGTCGTCTCCGTCCTGGAGGGTGGCGACCCCGTCGTCATCGCCAATGCCGAAGGCTCCCGGACCACCCCGTCCGTCGTCGCCTTCTCGAAGTCCGGCGAGGTCCTCGTCGGTGAGATCGCCAAGCGCCAGGCCGTGAACAACCCCGAGCGCACCCTCGCCTCCGTCAAGCGCCACATGGGCACTGACTGGAGCACCGAGATGGATGGCAAGAAGTACACCGCGCAGGAGATCTCCGCGCGCACCCTGATGAAGCTCAAGCACGACGCCGAGGACTACCTGGGCGAGAAGGTCACCGACGCGGTCATCACCGTGCCGGCCTACTTCAACGACGCTGAGCGTCAGGCCACCAAGGAGGCCGGCGAGATCGCCGGACTCAAGGTCTCCCGCATCATCAACGAGCCGACGGCTGCCGCGCTGGCCTACGGCCTGGAGAAGGGCAAGGAGGATGAGCTCATCCTGGTCTTCGACCTCGGCGGCGGCACCTTCGATGTCTCCCTGCTCGAGGTGGGCAAGGATGAGGATGACTTCTCCACCATCCAGGTCCGCTCCACCTCCGGTGACAACCGCCTCGGCGGCGACGACTGGGATCAGCGGGTCGTCGACTGGCTGCTGACCCAGGCCAAGTCCAAGGGTGCCGACCTGTCCAAGGACAAGATCGCCCTGCAGCGTCTGAAGGAAGCGGCGGAGCAGGCCAAGAAGGAACTGTCCTCCGCCACTTCCACCAACATCTCGCTGCAGTACCTGTCCGTGACCGCGGACGGGCCGGTGCACCTGGACGAGCACCTGTCCCGTGCCAAGTTCCAGGACCTGACCAAGGACCTGCTCGAGCGCACCCGCAAGCCGTTCGAGGACGTCATCAAGGAAGCCGGCGTGTCCGTCAAGGACATCGACCACGTGGTCCTCGTCGGCGGTTCCACCCGTATGCCGGCCGTGGCGGAGCTCGTCACCGAGATGACCGGCGGTCAGGAGCCGAACAAGGGCGTCAACCCGGACGAGGTCGTGGCCGTGGGCGCTGCCCTGCAGGCCGGTGTGCTCGCCGGTGAGCGCAAGGACGTGCTGCTGATCGACGTCACCCCGCTGTCTCTGGGCATCGAGACCAAGGGTGGCGTGATGACCAAGCTCATCGAGCGCAACACCGCGATCCCGACCAAGCGGTCGGAGACCTTCACGACCGCCGAGGACAACCAGCCCTCCGTGTCCATCCAGGTCTTCCAGGGCGAGCGCGAGTTCACCCGGGACAACAAGCCGCTGGGCACCTTCGAGCTGACCGGGATCGCCCCGGCCCCGCGTGGCATGCCGCAGGTCGAGGTCACCTTCGACATCGACGCCAACGGCATCGTCCACGTCTCCGCGAAGGACAAGGGCACCGGCACCGAGCAGTCCATGACCATCACCGGCGGCACCTCGCTGTCCGATGACGACATCGACCGCATGGTGAAGGACGCCGAGGCCCACGCCGCGGAGGACAAGGAGCGCCGCGAGGCCGCCGACCGCCGCAACCAGGCCGAGCAGACCGCGTACTCCGTGGACAAGCTGCTCGCGGACAACGGGGACAAGCTGCCCGAGGACATCAAGACCGAGGTCCAGGCCGACGTCGACGCCCTCAAGGCCGCCCTGGAGAAGCCGGCCGGTGGAGAGAGCGACGATGAGGTGAAGGCCGCCTACGAGAAGCTGCAGGCGTCCCAGACCAAGATCGGTGAGGCTCTGTACGCCTCCCAGGCCTCAGAAGCCGGCGCTGCCGGGGCCGAGGGTGCCTCCGGTGCCGACTCCGGCACGGCCGGCGAGGACGAGGACATCGTCGACGCCGAGGTCGTGGACGAGGAGGAGCCGAAGGACGGCGAGTCCAAGTAAGGCCCGTCCAACGTCGTTGATCCCTAGCTGATACCGGCCCGTCGTCCGACGGCGGGCCACCGGACCCGGGCCGGTCGGCCCCTGTCCCTGCACCGTCAGGGCAGGGCCGGCCGGCCCCGGGGCTACCGGAGGAAAGGACCCAGACCATGCCGAACCACGGTAATGAAGAAGACCGCGAGCGCGAGGAGCCGGTGAGCTTCCAGGACAAGCGCCGGATCGACCCGATGACCGGGAAGGTCCGCGAACCGGCGGGCCAGCCCGCCGACGCCGCTGAAGAACGAACCAACACTGACCAGGACGCCGGCTCCGGTGCGGCGGATGCGGACGGAGACGCGCTCTCCCAGGCCGAGCAGATCCTCAACAGCGTCGCTGACGCCTCGGACGAAGGTGTCACCGGCGCCCAGGACCCGGAGCTGGCCGGCGCGACGGCCCGCGAGGAGGAGCTGCGCAACGACCTGTTGCGCGTCCAGGCCGAGTTCGTGAACTACAAGCGCCGCGTGGACCGGGACCGGGACGTGTCCAAGGACAACGCCATCCAGTCCGTCCTGACGGCCCTGCTGCCCGTGCTGGACGACCTGGACGCGGCGCGCGCCGCGGGGGACCTCACCGAGGGCCCGTTCGCCGCGATCGCCACCAAGTTCAGCACGGTGCTCACCGGCTTCGGGCTGGAGCGGCAGGACCAGGAATCCCTGGTCGGCCAGCCGTTCGATCCGACCCGCCATGAGGCCATGCTGCGTCAGCCGAGCCAGGAGATCCCGGAGGAGCACGTCGTCCAGGTCTTCCGCAACGGCTACCTCCGCGGTGAGCGCGTCCTGCGCGCGGCCCAGGTGATGGTCTCCGCCGGCGAAGGCTGACCAGACCTCCGTCAGACAGGAAAGGAGGCACCATGGCCTCACAGGATTGGGTGGACAAGGACTTCTACGCCGTCCTCGGTGTCTCCAAGGACGCCTCGGAAGCGGACATCAAGAAGGCCTACCGGAAGCTGGCCCGCAAGTACCATCCGGACCAGAATCCCGGTGACGATGCCGCCGAGAAGAAGTTCAAGGAGGTCACGGAGGCCAACTCCGTGCTCTCCGACCCGGAGGAGCGTCAGCAGTATGACGCGATCCGGGCGATGGGGTCCGGGGCGCGGTTCTCCGCGCCCGGTTCCGGCGCGGGCGGCCCTGCCGGCGGCGGTTTCGAGGATATGTTCGGCGGACTGTTCAACCCCGGCGCCGGCCGCGGACGTTCCGGGCCGACCACCGGGGACATCCCGCCTGAGTTCGCCGATCTGTTCGGTGGCTTCGGCGGCCCTCCGACCAAGGGCGCGGATCGCACCGCCAGTACGAGCATCTCCTTCGCCGGCGCCATGCGTGGCACCACCATCTCCCTGCGTGCGGCGGACGGCGAGGTCATCGACGTCCGGATTCCCGCCGGCATCAAGGACGGCCAGAAGGTCCGCTCGCGTGGCAAGGGCTCGCCCGGGGCCGCTGGCGCCGGTGACCTGATCGTCACTGTCAGCGTGAAGGACCACCCGTTCTTCCACCGCGACGGGAACAACCTGCGCGTTCAGGTGCCCATCTCCTTCAACGAGGCTGCCCTCGGCGCCACGATCGAGGTGCCTACGCTGGACGGCTCCGTGAAGGTCAAGGTTCCCGCCGGCTCATCCTCTGGGCGCGTGCTGCGCGTCAAGGGCCGCGGCGTGAAGTCCGCCAAGGGCTCGACGCCGGCCGGAGACCTCCTGGTCGAGCTCCAGGTCGAGGTGCCCACCGCTCTGTCCGATGACGCCCGTGCCGCCGTGGAGGCCTTCGCCGCCGCGACCACGGGACACCATCCGAGGACGGGGCTGGCGGACAAGGCCCGGCTGTGACCACGTTCTGGGAGGAGCCGATCTACGTCATCTCGGTGGCAGCCGAGCTGGCGGACATGCATCCGCAGACCCTGCGCCAGTATGACCGGATCGGACTGGTGGTCCCGCGGCGCCAGGGTGGCCGGCAGCGCCGCTATTCGCGTCAGGACGTGGACCGCCTCCGCACCATCCAGCAGCTCAGCCGGGACGGCGTCTCCCTGGAGGGCATCCGCCGGATCGTGGAGTTGCAGGGCGAGGTCGAGCAGTTGCAGAACACCGTGGCGGAGCTCGCCGGGCAGATCCAGGCGTTCCACGCCTACGCCCGCTACCCCCGCGTGTTCACCGCCGGAGCCACCGGGGACGTGACCAGTACCTTCGACGCCGGCTCGGAGGGATCGCGGCACGCCTCCCGAGCCCGGGACAAGGAGACGGCGGCCACCATCGAGCGCGCCCGCCGGGCCGCCCGATGGCGCCGTCCGGCCGCGGCTCTGTCCGCCGCTCCCGGCATCTTCGAGATCACCGCCGGCTCCGGCCCCGCCTCTGGGATCACCGCCGGGAACCGGGACTACCCCGCCGAGGGATCGGAACCGCGTCCTGGCACGACGTCCACGGTGCGGATATGGAAACGCCAGGGCTGAGGCCGGAGCAACCGGCGGAGCCTGCTGAGCCGGTCGCGCCTGACGGGCCGGTCACGCCTGACAAGCCGCACACGCCTGACAAACAGGTCGCGCCGGTTGCTCGCCGGGACATCTGGGACGCCGCCGAGCGGGATGCCACTCGGGCCCGCCTCCGGGCGGACATGCGCCGCCGCCAGAGCCTGGGCCCGCGCCAGAGATCCGCCCTGGACGGTCTGGTGCACGCCCTGAAACCGGGCTCCATGGACCGCTCCTACCCCGAGCGGCATCTGCTGGCCTATGACCTCGGCACCACCCTGCGACCGGCCGCCGCCGCCATCGCCGTGGGGGAGCCGTCCACCGCCAGCCATCTGACCTGGCAGGTCTCCGGCATGGGGATCTTCGTGCACACCGCCATGTGGGGGGCCGTCCGGGAGGCCGGCCAATTGTGGGCCGCCCAGCGGGAGGCAGGGGCACCACGGCCGTGCGTGGTGGCCTGGCTCGGCTATCACCCGCCCGGCCCCTGGGGCGTGCTGTCCGGACAGTCCGCCCTGCGCGGCGGCGCCCGGCTGGCACGTCACCTGGACGGCTGGTTCGACTACCGCGAGCGGCTCGCTTCGGGCTCCGCCCCCGCCGTTGAGACCGGGTCGTCGGCGCTCCCGCACACTGCCGTGGAAGCCCATTCCTACGGGAGCGTGGTGGCCGCGCGGGCCCTGCAGATCCTGCAGCGCCGCGAGCCGCCGCGCAGGCTGGACGCGCTGGTGGTGTCCGGCGTGGTGGGCCTGCCCCGTGATCTGGCGGGGGACCCGGGGAAGCTGGGGCTGACGGCCGAGCACATCTACCTCGCCCTGGCGGAGACCGATTACCTGTCCCGGCTAGGGCGGCTGCTCTCGCGGAGGCCACCCTGGACCCGGTTCACGCCGCTCCAGGTCGGGGCAGATGACTCGCGTGGTCTCGCCGGCGTGATCGGGCACAACACATCGCGGCATCGGCCTGATTCCGGTCCGCTTCACCGCGGCTTCGGCTACCGGGACGTGGGAACCACGTCGCTGTACCGCATCGCCCGTGCGAC
This sequence comes from Citricoccus sp. K5, assembly GCF_902506195.1. NCBI lineage: Bacteria > Bacillati > Actinomycetota > Actinomycetes > Micrococcales > Micrococcaceae > Citricoccus > Citricoccus sp. K5. Next base: position 2,580,400 of record NZ_LR732817.1, on the reverse strand, counting down.
GGCGGGTCTGCCCCTCGACTGAGTCTCGACTCGTCCGGGTGCTACCGGAAGACAAGAACGCCCCGTTCTCCGCCGGTAGCCGGCGGAGAACGGGGCGCTTCGCACTGGCTGACTGTCTCAGTGGCAGTCAGGGCAGGGCAGTGCCGGTGTCAGCTGGTGGACGTTCCCTGGCCCGGCCGGCGGCCCTGGGCACCGGGGTCCGGGGCCTGGTCCTGGCTGGATACCTCGTCAGCGCTGGCGTCAGCGGTGGTGCTGGCCGTGGTGGCGAGGTGCTCGGTGCCTTCCGGCGTCCAGCCGTCGGCGTAGGTGCCGGTCTCATAGTCGTAGTCGACCGGCTGACCCTCCTCGTCGGTGCGCTGGTACCACTCGGTGACCTGATCTGAGGTGGAGTCGAAGTCGGCACCGGCGCCGCGGCCCTCGGGGGCCTCGCGCACGGAGAGCTCGAAGTCGTCGCCGTGCTCCTCGATGCCGCGGCGCACGGCATTGTTGATGGCCGTCTTGGCGTAGTCGCGGCGGATGGCCTCGGGGTCCGTGGACAGGTCCCGCAGGAACGCCACGACCATCAGCAACAGGATGACGGAGAACGGCAGGGCGATCAGGATGGTCAGGTTCTGCAGCGCTGTCAGCACGGTCTCGCCGCCGGCCAGCAGCATGACCACGGCGATGCCCATCATGCACAGGCCCCAGAAGATGACCACGAGCTTGTTGGGCTCCGGATTGCCGCGGGAGGACATGGTGCCCATCACCACGGACGCCGAGTCCGCCGAGGTGATGAAGAAGATGGCCAGCACCACGATCACGACGACCGGGGTGATCTGGGCCAGCGGCAACTGGGCGAACAGGGAGAACAGCAGCGACTCCGCGGAGGCCTCGCCGTCCATCCCCTCCACCCCGTTGCGGTTCATCCAGATGGCGGCCCCGCCGAAGACGGTGAAGGCAAACACCAGGATGGAGGTCGGCACGCCCATCACCACCACCACGAACTCGCGCAGGGTGCGCCCGCGGGAGATGCGGGCGATGAACACACCCACGAACGGGGTCCAGGCGATCCACCAGGCCCAGTAGAACGCCGTCCAGAAGGACTGGAACTCCACGGTGTCCGCGCCCCAGGACAGCGACTTGCCCATCATGGAGAACATCTCGTCCGCGTACTCCATCACCCCGGAGGGCAGCAGGTTCAGTAGGAACAGGGTGGGCCCGGCGATGAACACGAACAGGATCAGGCCCAGGGTCATCAGGATGTTGATGTTGGACAGGTAGCGGATGCCACGGGCCACGCCGGACACGGCGCTGACGATGAAGGCCATCGTCAGGATCCCGATGATGATGATGAGCCCGTTGTTGCCCAGCGCGCCGGCGCCGGCGACGATCTGGACGCCCTCGCCGATCTGGATGGCGGCCAGGCCGAGTGTGGCCGCGGTGCCGAACAGGGTGGCGATGATGGCGAAGATGTCCACCACCTTGCCCGCGAGGCCGTCTGTGTGGCGGGCGCCGAACAGGGTGCGGAACACCGAGCTGATCAGCGGCACGCGGCCGCGGCGGTAGGAGGCGTAGGCGATGGCGCCGCCCACCAGGGCGTACATGGCCCAGGCGTGCAGGCCCCAGTGGAAGTGCGACTGTGCCATGGCCTGGTGTAGGGCGGAGTCCGTGCCGGCGGCCACGGTGTCCGGCGGAGGCGCGAGGTAGTGGGACAGGGGCTCGGACGGGCCGAAGAAGAAGATCCCGACGCCGATCCCCGCGCCGAACATCATGGCCACCCACGAGAACCGCGAGAACTCGGGTTCCTCGTCATCACGGCCCAACCGGATCTTGCCGAAACGGCTGAAGCCGATGTAGAGCATGGCGCCGAGGGATACGATCGCGGTGATGTTCAGCAGCCAGCCGGCATTGGTCATGGACCAGCCGAAGGCCGCCGTGGAGACCTCGGACACGGACTCCGGCGCCATCACGCCCCACGCCACGAACGCGACGATCAGCAGTCCCGTGACACCGAAGACGACCTTGTCCAGGCCGAAGCGGTTGCGCTGCTCGTCCACGCCGATGCCTGGCACCAGGCCGGGGTGGATGTCGTGCGGGTACATCCCGACGGCGCCGGACGTCTCCAGCGGACTCTTCGGCAGACCGGGTGTGGCAGAGGAGGGGGTGGTGTCGGGCACCGGGGTCCCTTCGATTGTGACCCGCCCAGGGTAACGCGCAGACCGGACCTGCCGGGCGCTTCGCTGGCGCCCTGGGGGAGGCCGGTGGATGATTCGGCCTCCCAGTATCCCTGTCCGATGGTTCTGGCGCAAAAGCGGGGGCGCCGGAGCGGTGCCTCGGAGCGATCTGCCGAAGGCTCTACTCCGGTGCGGGCAGGCGGCTAGAGACGGAGGTACGTGAGATCGAACACGAGCCGTCCCGCGCGCAGTGCCTTGTTCTCGAAACTGGTCAGCGGGCGGCCCTCGAACCGGGGCGCCCAGCCACCCTCGTGGTCCACGGGGTCTTCCAGGCCGGCCCCTGTACTCGCCTCGCTGACCCCGGCACGAGCCGAGCCGGTGCGGGGTGCGAGGGGTTGTGCCCCGACCTCCAGTTCCCTGCCCTCCAGCCGGACCCTGGTCAACGGTGAGTCCTCGCCGGTGGCGCGGCCCGGATGGGCGTTGGCCAACTGCGGGTGGGCCTCCATGGCCGCGCGCATGTGCACGGCGTAACTGGACCAGTCCGTAGCCAGGCGCAGCACGCCGCCCGGGGCCAGGACCCGGGCCACGCGGTCGGCGAAGGCGGGGCTGACGAGGCGGCGCTTGTGGTGGCGGGTCTTGTGCCACGGATCCGGGAAGAACACCCAGATCTCCTGCACCGAGCCGGCTGGTAGCAGACGGTCCAGGACCTCGGGGGCGTTCGCCTGGACACCGCGGACGTTCTCCAGACCCTCGTCCTCCACGCGCACGAGCAGGGCGGCGAGACCGGGGGTGTAGACCTCCACCGAGATGAAGTCCCACTCCGGGTGGTCGATCGCCCCCTGGGCCGTGGACTCCCCGAGGCCGGAGCCGATGTCCACCACGAGCGGGGCGGTGCGGCCGAAGACCTGGTCCCAGTGGATGTCCGTGCCCTCGGCCACGGACGTGGTGGCGCGGTCCCGGGGCACCTCCACGATGAACTTGCCGTGGGAACGATCCCACGTCTTCTGGCGGCGCGGGTTCAACCGCTCGCCGCGGCGCACGAAGGACACCGGCTCGGTGCGGTAGAGCTCCGGATCGGGTCGATTGTTGTGCCCGTGGGCGTGCTGCGCGGGGGCTGGATGTTCGCTGGTCATGAGGACTTCAAGGGTACCGGGAGATCAGTGGGGGGAGCTGGTCAGCGGTTCACCCCTCTGAGGGGATGATCTCCTCCACGGCGGTCAGGAAGTCCCGGACCACCGGACCGTTGTCATGGCCGCCGCCGAGCCCCTCGTTGAAGAACAGGGCCACCGCCAGGTCACCGTGGACCGCGACCAGCCAGGTGTGGGCCAGGTCCTCACCATCGGCGACGAACTGGGCCGTGCCGGTCTTGGCCAGCACGGGGGCACCCGGGACGTCCTGCAGCATCTCGGCGGTGCCGGTCTCCACCACCCCGGCCATCAGTGCCTGCAGCTGCTCGGCCTCCTCGGCGGTGACCCCTGACTCCGGGGCAGCGGGCGCCTCCACGGCCGGATCGGTCACGAAGAGGGGGCGGACCGTGTGCCCGGCGGCCACTGAGGCGGCCACGGTGGCCATGCCCAGCGGCGAGGCCTCCACGACGCCCTGGCCGAAGAGATTGGCGGCGTGCTCGGTTCCGGTGGAGTCGTCCGGGATGGAACCGAGGAAGGCGGAATCGAGCCCGGTCACCGGCTCGGCAGTCAGCCCCAGGGCCTCGGCGGCCTCGGCCTCGTCGGCGGCGCTGACCTCCTCGTGAGCGCCCACGAAGACGGTGTTGCAAGACTCGGCGAAGGCCTCGGAGAACGGGATCTCGCCCACGGACGCATCAGGGTAACCGTCATAGTTGCCCACCACCATGCCGCCCACATTGAGCGTCTCGGGGCACTGCACCGTGTCCCCGGGGGCGATTCCGGACCGCAGCATGGCCAGGGCGGTGACGACCTTGAACGTGGAGCCCGGTGCGTAGGATCCGGACACGGCCACGGGCCACCCCTCAGGACTGGAGGCCGCGGCGAGCACCTGCCCGTCCGAGGGCCGTAGGGCCACCAGGCCGGCCGGCACGTCCGAGGCGGCGACGACGGCCTCGGCCTCCTCCTGCACGCGCCGGTTCAGCGTGGATGTCAGGTCCTGGCCCGGGGCCGGATCGGTGCTGAAGACCGGCCCTTCCGGTGCCGTCGGCGAGGCGGCCGCTGTAGTGCTGGGGGAGTTGGAGCTGCCCGTCCCGGACGCACCGGTGTCCGGCTGGTCCGGGTTGTCGATGGTGATCTGCACCCCGGGGGTGCCGGCCAGGTGGTCCTCCCACGTGGCCTGCAGGCCGGACAGGCCGACCTCGACTCCGGCCTCCAACTCGCCCTCGGAGGCCTCGACCTGCTCGGCGTCGGGTTCACCGTAGGTGCCCAGCACGTCCCGCGCGAAGGCGCGGGTGGGAGCCAGTACGGCGGTGTCCTCGAGGATCCGGCCGCCCGGGATGGCCAGCAACCGGTCTGCCGGGATCTCGGTGTCCCCGTTGTTGCGCACGGTGATGGCCTGCACGAAGGCCTTCTCCCCGGCGGCCTCAGCTTGCGCCACGAACGCGTCCTCGTCCACGCCGGCGACCTCGGCCACCTGGCGGGCGGCATCGGCCAGGGCATCGGGGTCATCCGCTTCAAGGTGGGACTTGTCCAGTCCAAGGATGGCCACATCCCGTTCCATCATGAGTTCCTCTCCCGCGGCGTCGAGGATGCTGCCACGCTCGGCGGGGACGGTCGTGAGGTTGACGGTGCCGCCCTCGGCCAGTTGCGGCACGACCGTCTCCGGGGCCAACTCCACGAGCCATTCCTGGGCCTCCTCGTCCCACCGCATCTCGGCGGTGGTCTCATAGGACCAGGTCCGCTCCGATCCAGTGCCTGCGCTGGCTTCGGGACTGCTGCTGGCTTCGCCGCTGGCACCGGGGCCCTCGCCGGTGCTGGCCTCGGCATCTTCATCAGCATCGTCGCCATCGAGCTGCCAGTCGACGGTCAGGGTGGCGGTGGCACGGTCGTTGTCCTCGCCGTCCACCTCAGCAGAGGCCACGGTGACCGTGCGGTCCACGTCCTCCAGGTCCGCCAGCGCCTCGGTGAGCTGCTCGGGGACGTCCTCGGACTCCGGTGTCAGGGACACGGTGGAGTAGTCGCCCGCAGAGATCGCGCCGGCCAGGGCGGTGGCGGTCTCCTGTGGGGCGGGGCGGGAGTCACCGAAGCAACCGGTGGCTGTCAGCACCATGACGGCGGAGAAGCCCAGCACCGCCGCGGGACGGCCGAAGCGGGCGGAACCGTGAGGACGGGCAGCCCGGCTGGACGGCTGGAGAGGACGGGAACGGCCCGCTGACTGGTGGTTCTGCATGAAATCTCCTGACAAGGCTCCCGCCAGAGTAGCCGCTGACCCGGACCTGCTGGGAGCATGGGCACATGAATCGTCCCCTGAATCTCATCCTCAACATCATCTGGCTGGTCTTCGGCGGCCTGTGGCTGGCCGTGGGCTACTTCCTGGCCGGACTCGTCTGCTGCATCCTCATTGTCACCATCCCCTTCGGCATCGCCTCGTTCCGGATCGCCGGGTACGCCCTGTGGCCCTTCGGCCGCGTGGTGGTGGACACGCAGCCGGGCATGGGCGTCTTCACCGGCCTGGGGAACATCATCTGGTTCATCGTGGCCGGCGTCTGGATCGCCATCGGCCACGTGCTGACCGCCATCCCCATGTTCATCTCGATCATCGGCATCCCGTTGGGCATCGCCAACCTGCGCATGATCCCGGTCTCGCTCCTGCCCCTGGGCAAGAAGGTCATGGACTCCGGTGAGGCACGCTCACTGCCGCAGTACCTCCCGGCCGCCCAGGCCGGCTACCGGTAACCCGCCGGAGCGCTACTTGCGGCCGTGCTGGGAATCGGCGAGGAGCGCCTCCATGCGGGCCACGGCCTCGTCTGCCGAGGGCGGCACATAGTTCGGGTCCTTGGCGCGCCGGCGGTTGCGCAGGATGCGGGCGGTCACCCACCAGGCGATGAAGACGATCACGGCGACCAGCACGAGGTTGGAGAAGACGTCCGCGTAGTCGGACACCAGGTGCCAGTTGTCCCCGAGCTGGAAGCCCGCCCAGACGAAGATGGTGTTCCAGATGCCGGAGCCGATCAGCGTGAAGAGGGTGAACAGCCACAGGTTCATGCGCTCGATGCCGGCGGGGATGGAGATCAGCGAACGGAAGATCGGGACCATGCGGCCCAGCAGCACGGTCCAGTAGCCGTGGCGGTTGAACCAGCGCTCGGTCTTCTCGACGTCCTCGATGTCCACGAGCGGCAGCCAGTCGGCGATCCTGTACAGCCGCCGGCGGCCCAGCCACGCGCCGAGCCCGTAGAGCATGAGGGCGCCCAGCACGGAACCCACGGTGGCCCAGATCAGGGCCTCCCACGGGCTGAAGGAACCGCCGGCCGCGGTGAAGCCGGCCAGGGGCAGGATCAGCTCCGAGGGGATCGGCGGGAAGAGGTTCTCGGCGAAGACCGCGAGCGCCACACCGATCGGGCCGATGGTCTCCATGATCGAGACGACGATGTCACCGAGCCAGCCGTAGGAGGCCTCGCCCGTGGACCCGGTGGCGGACCCGGCGGCTGATGCGGTGGCGATCGAAAGCGTCATGCGCACCATTGTCCCGGACCACAGGGCCGAACACCGAACCGACGGGCCGAGGAGGGCGGGCATAATGGGAGGCATGCGTTTCAAACCCGACGCGGCCGGGCTGGTCGGAGCCCACGTCATGAGTTGGGTCTCACTGTCCCCCAGTTTCATTCCGCGCACGTGGTGGATGACGGCTTTGAACACCGGGATATCCCAGACGTTCGGCTATGTGGTCGGCGCCGCCGGGACGGCAGCGGCCCGGGCCGTCGGCCGGCAGCTCGGGATCGAGATCAGGATCGACGAGGAGAAGGCCCGGCCCGCCACCGAGATCCTGCCGTGGCTCATGTTCGGCGTCAGCGGGCTGTCCTGGCTGCGCAACCTCAGGGCCCAGACCGAGATCGCCGGCCTGATGGAAGCCCGCCCCATCCGCAGCCGAGAGCACGTGGTGGGCGTGGTCGGCGGCTTGGCCCTGACCGCCGGACTCGTCTCGGTCGGCCGGGGCATCAACGCGATCGCCACCAACCTCTCCTCGGCGCTCAAGCCGGTGATGCCCGCCCCGGTCGCCGCCGCCATCGGCGCGGGGGCCACGGCCACGGGGACGGCATTCGTGCTGGACAAGGTGGTCTACCGCCGGCTCCTGGAGTGGCTGTCCAAGACCGCCCAGGAGACCAACGCCAAGCTGCTGCCGGGCCGGGTCCCCCCGGTGGAACCCGAACGCTCCGGCTCCGCCGCCTCCTTCGAGGACTGGAGCACCCTGGGCGCCAAGGGGCAGGCCGTCGTCTCGGACGGCCCCCGCGCCGTGGACATCGAAGAGGCCACCGGCAAGCCGGCCCTGACACCCATCCGGGCCTATGCCGGGTGGCGTGAGGGGCGGGACCTGCAGCAGACCGCGGCCGCCGTCGTCGCCGAACTGCACCGCACCGGGGGTTTCGACCGCGACGTGCTCCTGGTGCTGACCACCACGGGGACCGGCTGGCTGCAGGAATGGTCCGCCTCCTCCGTGGAGTTCCTCACCGGCGGCAATTGCGCACTGGCGTCCATGCAGTACACCTACCTGCCCTCCGGCGTGGCCTTCGTCGCCGACCGGATCTCACCCGTGCTGGCCGCCAGCACCCTGCTCGGCGCGATCGAGGAGGAGCTGGAACAACGACCCCCGGAGCGCCGGCCGAAGCTGCTGGTCGGCGGAGAATCGCTGGGCGCGCTCGGAGGCACCAAGGCCTTCGAGAGCCTTGAGGACATGATCGGCCGCGTGGACGGTGCCGTCTGGTCCGGCCTGCCGCGGTTCGCCGAGTTCTGGGAGTCCCTCGTGCCGTTCCGCCGGCGGGGTACCCCGGAGATCGCACCCGTGATCGACGACGGCCGGCACGTCCGTTTCGCGACGCGGCCGGAAGACCTGGTCACCGATGTCACCGGTGTCCCCTACGGCGCGTGGGACAGTCCCCGCATCGTGGTGGCCCAGCACGCCTCCGACCCTGTGGTGTGGTGGAGCCCGGAGCTGCTGTGGCGCAAGCCCGACTGGGCCAAGGAAAAGGCCGGCTCGGATGTCTCCCGCAGCCTGCAGTGGCAGCCCTGGGTGACGTTCTGGCAGGTGGCCTCGGACATGCCGCAGTCCGTGGCCGTGCCCGGCGGCCACGGTCACCGCTACGTGGAGGACATGCTCCAGTACTGGGCCGCCGTCCTGGGCCAGGACCCGCTGACGGACTACTCGACCATCGCCCAGGCGATCCGCCGGACGATCGTTCCGAACTACGCCTGAGCCCGTTCGAATCTGCCTGGGTCTGCCGGTGTCTGGCTGACGGCGAACGGTGGACCCGCCTCGGCTGGGAGGCGGACACTGGACGTATGAGCGCGCCACGCCCGACCACCGCCACCGCACACCAGCTCGTCACCTGCCTGTGGTTCACCGGGCAGGCGGAGGAGGCCGCCCGGTTCTATGTGGAGGCCTTCGCCGGATACCGTCCGGACACCCACATGGGCGCTGTCCACCGCAGCAACATCGACGTGGCACCGCAGGGGGAGACCGTGCTGGAGCGCGGCGAGGTGCTGACGGTGGACTTCACGCTGGACGGCCAGCGTTTCGTGTCGCTCAACGGCTCGACCGAACCGGTGCCCTACACGGACGCCGTCTCCTTCCAGGTCCTGTGTGCGAACCAGCAGGAGATCGACCACTTCTGGACGGCCCTGACGGCAGGAGGCGGGCAGGAGGTGGCCTGCGGGTGGGTCACTGACCGCTACGGGGTGCGGTGGCAGGTGGTCCCGCAGGTGCTGTTCGAGTTGCTGGCCGGCGAGGACCAGGACGCGGCGGCTCGGGTGCAGAGCACCATGATGGGCATGACGAAGTTCAGCATCGAGGGCCTGATGGATGCGGCCAAGGACGCCTACGGAGCCGAGGAGGAATAGCCGGCGCCTGAATGCCGGGCCGCAGTGGTCCGCAGTCGGGCCGCAGTGGGGATCAGCGGGAGAGGACCGCGACGAGGAAGTCGGCGTCGTCGGTGAAGGGGTCGAGCTGCCACGAGGAGAACCGGCCTTGGCAGTGGAAGCCGGCCCGGCCGGCGTCGTCCACGAAATCGGCGAAGTCATAGCCGCGCCCGGCTCCGAAGCCGATCACCGCACGGCCGCCGTCCCGCAGCAGGCCACGCAGGTGGCGCATTACGTCCCCGCGTGAGGCCGGGGAGAGGAAGCCGAAGACGTTGCCGGCGGAGAAGACGAGGTCGAACGGCTCGGACTCGCCCAGGGCGGCCAGGGCCTCCGCGTCCAGTGACTCGAGATCCACCACGTACCAGTCGGCCTCGGGATGGTCCTCGTTCGCGACCTCGATGAGGTGCTCGTCCAAGTCCACGCCCGTCACCTGATGGCCGCTCCGCGCCAGGTAACCGCCCACGCGGCCGGTGCCGCAGCCGGCATCGAGGATCCGGGAGCCGCGGGAGGCCATCGCATCGATGAGCCGGGCCTCTCCGTCCAGGTCCATACCCTCGGAGGCGAGGCGGCGCCAGCGCTCGGCATAGCGGCGGGAGTGCTCGGGATCGTTGGCCACCATGGTGGCCCAGAGGTTCTGGCTCGCGTTCTCATCCATCACCCCAGTATCGCCCCTGGCTGCCCACGTCCGCCCGGGTTGATCTGGGTTGGCCCGGCCACGATGGACCGAGGTTACCGATCGGTCTCCCCGAGGGCCCCATGTGCCTATAGGCTGACCTTGGAACCAGAGAAGACCTTCGGAAGGAAAACCCATGAGCATCGCGCAGCTCCCGCTTCGGCTGACCGCCGGAGCCTTCATCCTGAACTCGGGCATCAACAAGACCAAGCTCACGGAGGAGCAGGCTGAACAGATGAGGGACCTGGGAGCCAACGGCCTTCCATTCCTCAAGGACCTGACCCCGAAGCAGTTCAAGCAGTTCATCAGCGCCTCCGAGATCGGCATCGGCGCCGCCTGCCTGTTGCCGTTCGTGCCGGGCTGGCTGGCCGGTGCCGCCCTGACCGCCTTCTCCGGCGGCCTGCTGGCGATGTACAAGAACACCGACTTCATGACCGAGTCGGACGGCATCCGCCCCTCCGAGCAGGGCACCGCCGTGGCCAAGGACGTGTTCCTCTTCGGCATCGGCACCGCCCTGATGGTGGACGGTGCCGTGAACCGCACCGGCCGCAAGAACGCCGCGGCGTCCAAGCGGGCCCACAAGCTGGAGATTGCCAAGGAGGCCAAGGTCTCCGCGATCGAGGCAGCCAAGGAGGAGCAGGCGGAGACCATCCGTGCTGCCGCCGCGGAGAAGGCCGAGGCCATCAACAAGGCTCGCGTGGAGCAGACCGAGGCGCTGCGCACCGCCCGCAAGGAGATGCAGCAGGCCCGCAAGAAGATCTGATCTCGCACCGCTGATGTCAGCGGAGCGTCATGATGGCCCGTCCTCGGTGACCCGGGGGCGGGCCATCGTGCGTTGGGCCCCGGCCGAAGGGCATCCCGGCCGTCAGAGGCCAGCAGGCCCTCAGCCGTGGTGGCGGCGGGCCTTCTGGATGGCGTCGGCGGCCCGGATGAGCGCGAGGTGGGAGAACGCCTGCGGGAAGTTGCCCGCCAGGCGGCCGGAGCCGGCGTCGTACTCCTCGGCCAGCAGGCCCAGATCCGTGGCGCAAGAACACAACAGCGCCATGGTCTCTTCGGCGTCGTCCAGCCGGCCGGACGAGGCGTACTGCTCCACCAGCCAGAACGAGCAGATCAGGAACGCGTACTCGTGCCCTTCCAGGCCATCGAGGTCGGAACCGGTGCGGTAGCGGTGGACCAGCCCGCGCGTGCCCATCAGGTCCCGCTCGATGGCGGCCACGGTGCCGAGCATCATCGGATCGTCGGCGGCCAGGAAGCCGGTGTGCGGCAACTGCAGCAGGGAGGCGTCCACCTCACTGCCGCCGTAGGTCTGGGTGAACGAGTCCAGTTCGGTGCTGAACCCACGCTCCAGGATCTCCGCACGCAGGGCGTCGCGGTGCCGGGTCCAGGACGCCACGTCCCCGTCCAGCCCATGCTCGGTGACCGCCCGGATGCCCTCGTTGAACGCCGCCCACATCATCACCCGGCCATGGGTGAAGAAGTGCGGTGCCCCGCGCATCTCCCAGATCCCATGGTCCTTGCGGTCGATGTTGCGGACGCAGAAGGACAGCAGGGACTTCTGCAGCCGCCACGAGTACTCGTCCTCTTTGACGCCGGCGGCCCGGAGTTCGGCGAGGGCGAGCATCACCTCGCCGACCACATCGGCCTGGTACTGGTCCGCCGCGCCGTTGCCGATCCGGACGGGGCGGGAGTCGGCATACCCGGCCAGGTGGTCCAACTCCTTCTCGTCCAGCTCCCGTTCGCCGGCGAGGCCGTACATGATCCGCAGCTTCTCCGGGTCCCCGGCCACGGCCCGCAGCAGCCAGTCCCGCCAGTGCAGGGCGCCCTCCGTGAACCCGTGGGAGACGAGGACCTCGATCGTCAGGGCCGCATCCCGCAGCCAGGTGTAGCGGTAGTCCCAGTTCCGGGAGCCACCGAACTCCTCCGGCAGCGAGGTGGTGGGCGCCGCGACGATCCCGCCCGTCTTCAGGTTGGTGAGCGCCCGCAGCACCAACAGGGACCGGGCCACGAGGTGTTCCTCCGGCGAATCGACCTCCAGCCGGGACGCCCAGTCGGTCCAGAACGCCTGCGTCCGGCGCTGAGCCGCCGCCGGGTCCACCGGGACCGGAGGCTGTTCCCAGGAGGGGAACCAGGTCAACACCCAGTCCAGCCGCTCGCCGGCGCGCAACCGGAACCGGCCGGCCAGCCGGGGGGCCGGGAGGCCGCCGGAGTCCGGGGAACCCGCGGGCCGGTCCTCGCCGCCGATCTCGCGCCCGTGCTCGGTGGCCCCGCTGACGGGATTCCCGACGCCGGCCCCGCCCTGGCCGCCGCCGGCTGCCTCCCCGGATCGCTCGTCATCCGCGGTCGGCCGGGTGGTGGCGTAGAGCAGCGGGCCGGTCACCAGCACCCCGTCCGGCCCGGCCGTGCACAGCAGCGCCGGCTCGGTGTCCTCGGTGCCCTGGGCGCCCTCGGTGCGGCGGAACCAGGGCAGCGAGCGGGCATAGTCGAAGCGGATCCGCAGGTCGTGCTCCACCACCACCTCGCCGGTCAGGCACTCCACCCGGCGGTACAGGTCATCCTGTGCCTCGGCCGGCGGCAGGAAGTCGGTGATCCTCACGGTGCCGGTCGAGGTGCGCCAGACGGTCTCGAGGACGAAGGTGTACGGCACGTAGCGGCGATCCACGACCTCCCCGTCCACGGCCCATAGTTTCCACCGGCCGTCGTCGGGCCCGCCGAGCAGGGCGGCGAACAGGGCAGGGGAGTCGAAGCGCGGCAGGCACAGCCAGTCGATGGACCCGCGCCGGGACACCAGCGGTCCGGTGCTCAGATCGGACAGCAGGGCGTAGTCCTCAAGCGGGGTGGCCCCGGCGGGATGGAGGGACTGCGGGCGAGCGGAGGGTGTCTGGTCCGTCATGTCCCCTGTCTACCGAATGAACCGTTCTCGGCATAGGCCCGGGCCGATACGGTGGGCTCATGAGCGAACTGCGCACGCTGGTCATCTTCGGTGCCGCGGGGGATCTGACCCGGCGCCTGCTGTTGCCGGGGCTGGCCACCTGCCTGGCGGCCGGGGTGCCGGAACGGGGCATCATGCTGGTCGGCTCCGGCCTGGACGAACGGGAGGACTTCGCGGCCGTGGTGCGGGAGGCGTTCGCCGCTGAACTCAGCGAGGATCAGCTGGCCCTGCCGGCGGTGCGCAACACGCTTGATTCGGCGCGGTGGATCACCGCGGACGCCACCGATCCCGAACACCTCGCCGCACTCCTGGACCAGGTGGAGGGCCCTTGCGGCCTGTACTTCGCACTCCCGCCCTCGGTGACCATGGCCTCCTGTGAGGCGCTCTCGCGGGTGCATGACTCGGGGCGGCTGCCGCAGGACACCGTGCTCGTGCTCGAGAAGCCGTTCGGCACCGACCTGGACTCCGCTCGGGACCTCAACTCCCTGCTGGCCGGCTTCGTCCCCGAGGAGCGGATCTTCCGCGTGGACCACTTCCTCGGCCTGCCCGGCGTGCTCGGCTTCGTGGGCCTGCGCTTCGCGAACCGCATCCTGGAACCGCTGTGGAACCGGGACCACATCGAGCGGATCGAGATCGTGTTCGACGAGGTGCTCGGGCTGGAGGGCCGTGCCGGGTTCTACGAGGCCACCGGGGCGGCGAGGGACATGATCCAGTCCCACCTGCTGCAGGTCATGGCGCTGGTGATGATGGACCCGCCGACCCGGTTCGACGGCGTGGAGATCCCCGCCAACACCGCCCACGTCCTGCGGGCGGCCCGGTTGTGGTCCGGGGACGCGACGGGAGAGGGGACGCCGCCCGTGGTGCGCGGCCGGTACACCGCCGGCACCGTGGACGGCCGGGCCATGCCGTCCTATGTGGACGAGGAGGGTGTGGACCCGGCGCGCGAGACCGAGACCTTCGCCCAGGTGGTCGTCGAGGTGGACTCGTGGCGCTGGAACGGCGTGCCGGTGGTGCTGCGGACGGGCAAGGCCATCGGATCGCCCCGGCAGGAGATCGCCGTGGTCTTCCGCCGCCCGCCACACGTCTACGAGCAGTTCCCCTCGTCAGGCCCGCAGCCCCCGGACGTGCTGCGGGTCGGCTTCGAGGACGAACGGATCGACCTGCAGCTCAACGCGGGCGGCCCGTTCGACTCCCGGGGCATGACCCGCACGGTGCTGTCCACGGAGTTGCCCGAGCCGGGACTGACCGCCTACGGCTCGGTGCTGCGCTGGGTGCTCGAGGCCAAGACGGCCTTCACCGTCCGTGGTGACGGCGCCGAGGAGGGCTGGCGCATCCTGGCCCAGATCGCCGCGGCCTACGCCTCCGGGCAGGTGCCGTTGCAGGACTATGAGGCCGGATCGGCCGGCCCGGCCTCCGCGGGACTGGCCGGCTAGCCCTCGACCGCCATCCGGGACCACCCGCCGTCGGGATCTGCGGGAAGGTCCTTGACCGGCCGGGCGGGCACCCCCAGCGCGACCACGTTCGCCGGCAGGTCCCGGGTGACCACGGCGCCGGCGCCCACCACCGTGTTCTCGCCGATCGTCACGCCGGGGCCCACGATCACGCCGCCGCCGAGCCACACGTTGTCCGCGATGGTGATGGGCTCGGCTCCCTCCCACTTGTCCCGGCGCGGGCCCGGCTCCAGCGGGTGGGTCGGGGTGAGGAGCTGGACGTTCGTGCCGATCTGCACGTCCGCACCGATCCGCACCGGGGCCACGTCCAGCACCATCAGGCCGAAGTTCGCGAAGGTGCGGTCACCGATGCTGATGAACTTCCCGTAGTCCACGTGGAACGGCGGGCGGATCACCACCTCCTCGCCGAGAGAACCCAGCAGCCGGGACAACAGCCGCCGGCGGAGGGCCGTCTCGGTGACGGAGGTGGCGTTGTACTGCTCCGTCAGCAGGGCGGCCGCCGTGGAGAGCTCCTCCAGCCGTGGGTCGTCGGCGAGGTAGGCATCACCGGCAACCATCCTCTCGTACATGGACCGGCCGTCCGGGAAGAACGGGGACGGGGAGGCAGTGGCAGGGTCAGCGGAGGCAGTGGCCGGGGTCCGGTCTGGGTCAGGCAGCATGGACCCAGCCTGCCAGAGGGTCCACAATGGGCGCATGCCACGCCACGAAGAACACCGTGAACCCACCGGGTCGGTCGTCGACGGCCCGGAGGGCCCCACCATCCAGATCCAGCGCACCCTCGGGCACCCGCCCGAGGACGTCTGGAGCTACCTGGCAGACCCGGAGCTGTTGCGTTGGTACGGCACCTACACGGGGGATCCGGCCAGCGGCAGCGTCCAGCTGGCCATGGTGGAGGCGCCGGACCACCCGGGCGAGTGCGTGATCGAGGTCTGCGAACGGCCCTCGCGCCTGCAGGTGACGCTGGCCGATCCGAATGGCAACCCCTGGCGGCTCCGGGTGTCCCTGGACCGGGCCGCGGCGGGGGCGGACACGGACCTGGTCTTCCGCCAGCCGCTGGCCGGGTCGAAGGACGAGGCCGGCGACATCGGCCCGGGCTGGGAGTACTACCTGGACCGGCTCACCGTGGCCCTGGACGGCGGAGACGTGGACGCGGTGGACTTCGCTGACTACTACCCCGCCCAGAAGGCGCACTACAGCCCGGAGGCCGGGGTGACGGCCTAGAGCTCGACGTCGGTCGGGTTCAGGACCCGGCGCAGGAAGTCCTGGGTACGCGGCTGGGTGGGGGAGCCGATGACCTGCTCGGCGGGACCCTCCTCGACGACCACGCCGCCGTCCATGAACACCACGCGGTCCGCGACCTCGCGCGCGAAGCCCATCTCGTGGGTGACCACGAGCATGGTCATCCCGGCGCCGGCCAGGACGCGCATCACGGAGAGCACCTCGCCCACGGTCTCCGGGTCCAGGGCGGAGGTCGGCTCGTCGAAGAGCATCAGTTGCGGGTCCATGGACAGCGCGCGGGCAATGGCCACGCGCTGCTGCTGACCGCCGGAGAGCTGGTCCGGATACCGGTCCTCGAAGCCGTCCAGCCCTACGCGGCGCAGGTTCTCGCGCGCGACGCCGGCCGCCTCGCCCTTGGCGCGGCGCAGCACCTTGACCTGGGCCACCGTGCAGTTCTCCAGCACGGAAAGGTGGGGGAACAGGTTGAACTGCTGGAACACCATGCCGACGTGGCGGCGCATGGCATTGAGGTCCACCTCCGGGTCGGTGGCGTCGAAGCCGGACACGGCCACGGTGCCCTGGTTGGGGGTCTCCAGCAGGTTCACGCAGCGCAGCAGGGTGGACTTGCCCGAGCCGGAGGGGCCGATCAGGCACACCACCTCGCCAGGGGCCACGGTCAGGTCGATGCCCTTGAGGACCTCATTGGAGCCGTAGGCCTTGTGCAGGCCGGTGATGGCGACGCCGCCGGCGCGGATGGCGCTGGCGTGGCTGGTGGTCTCGGTCATCGTGGCCTCTCAGACGCGCGTGCGGTTGGTGCGCGATTCGAACTTCCGCGCCAGCAGGGACAGGGGAACGGTGATGATCAGGTACATGACACCGGCCACGAGCACCGGGGTGAGGCCGGCGTCCAGGGCGGTGATGCCGTCCCGGCCGAACTTGGTGAGCTCATACTCGTGGGCGGCCAGTCCCAGGACGTAGACGAGGGAGGAGTCCTTGGTCAGCAGGATGACCTCGTTGGTCAGGGGTGGCAGCACCAGGCGGAAGGCCTGGGGGATGACGATCGTGACCATGGCACGCCAGGCCGGCATGCCCAGTGAACGGGCGGCCTCCGCCTGACCCTTCGGCACGGCCTGCAGGCCGGCGCGCAGGGTCTCGGCGATGTAGGCCGAGGAGACCATGCCCAGGGAGACCATCACCACGAGGGGGATGGGCCACTGGACGCCGAAGGCGAAGGGCACGCCGTAGCCGAAGGCGATGAAGACAAGCAGGGCGGGCAGGCCGCGGAACAACTCGATGTAGGCGGTGGCCAGCCAGCGGTACGGCGGGAACGAGGAGAGCCGCATCAGGGCCAAGAGCGTGCCGCCCAGCAAGCCGACCACGAACGAGGACGCCGTGTACAGCAAGGTGTTGCCCAGGCCCACCAGGATGATGTCCGGGAAGAGGGGGCCGATCTCCGCGAAGTTGAAGACGGACTGGCCCAGGGTCGGCCAGTCCATGACGGCCACGAGGATCACGATGGCCAGCACGAAGACGCCGGCCTGCAGGCCGAGTGAGAGCTGCCGGCGGCGCCGGTTGCTCATCGTGCGGCGCTTCTCCGGGCTGCTGCCCGGAGAGGGGTTGGGGTCCGATGCCGGACCGGTGGTGTTGACGGTGCTCACTGGTCGCCCTCCATTGCTTCCTCGCCGAACCAGCGCGCGCGGGACTCGTCGAGGGTGCCGTCCTCTTCCATGCCCTGCAGTGACGCGTTCACGGCGGACAGCAGTTTCGCCTTGTCCGGGGCCACGGCCACGCCGAGCTGCTCACCGGTGGGCAGCTCCGCGACCACCTCGTACTGGGGGTCGTCCTTGACGTTGTAGAGCACCACGGACTGGTTGCCGAGCACGGCCTCCACGGTGCCGGCCCGCAGGGCCTCCATCTGCATGCCACCGTCCTCGAACTGGATCGGGGCCAATCCGTTCTCCTCGGCGAAGGCCTCGCCGGTGGTGGCGGCCTGGACACCCACGCGCTTGCCCTGGGCCGATTCCAGGTCGGTGATGCCGGAGCCTTGTTCAGCCACGAGCACCAGGTCGTCGTCCAGGTAGGGGACGGAGAACGCCATGATCTGCTGGCGGGCCTCGGTGATGGAGATCGAGGAGGCGTTGATGTCGCAGCCGGTCAGCGAGGACCCGGACTCGATGGCCTCGAAGGAGGAGTCCACCACGGAGAGGGGGACTCCGAGGTCGTCGGCGATCCGCTGGACGATGTCGATGTCATACCCGACCAGGTCGCTGCCCTGCATGAACTCGAAGGGCGGGTACGGGATATCGGAACAGACGGTGAGCTGGCCGGGGTTGACCAGATCGAGGCTGTCGACCAGGGGCGAGGATTCGCCGGCCTCGGAGCCGCCGAGCTGGGGGCCGAGCACGGCACATCCGCTCAGGGCCAGCGAGCCGGCTCCCAAGACAGCCACCAGGGCGAGTCGGGTGCGGGAGGGGGTCATGAAGGGTCTTCCGGTGCGGGGGCCCTGCTGCAGTGCAAGGCGTCGAGACGGACAGTCTACCGGGAAGCGGGGAGGGGCCGGCGGGCGGCCTGCCGGGGTGGTGGGTGCCATGCGCCACGGGGGTCAGTCCCCGTGGCTGCCCTCGTCCACCCCGGTCACGGTGGTCAGCAGGAAGACGCTGTCCTCCCGGGCCGTCACGCCGTGGCGTTCCTTCGTGAGCTGGACGAGGTGGCCCTGCTCCAGGTGCAGATCCGCTCCGGAGCCGGCGGTGACGTCCACCGCGCCGAGCAGCACCTGCAACGTGGCGGCGGGTGGGGCGTTGTGATCGGCCAGTTGCGCCCCGGACTTCAGGGCGATGATCGACTGCCGTAGGTGGCCGTCCCGCAGCAGCAGGTCACCGTGCCGGCCGTGCGGGTTGTCCAGGGCGGCTTCGAGCGTGGTGCGGGTCAGCGCTGTCAGGTCGTGGGGTCCCGGCGAGTAGGTCATGGTGTCACCGTAGCCCGCGCCGGCTCAGGCCACCACGGAGAGCACGCCGTAGAACAGCATTCCGAACACGGTGGAGTAGAGGACGATGGCCACGGCCTGCCAGGTGATGACCCGGCCCTTGGTGATACCGAAGGAGGTCAACGCGGCGGCGGTGAAGTGGGTCGGCAGCAGGAAGGGTCCGAGCAGGGAGACGCCGGGGACGCCGTACTTGTCCAGCGCGCGGCGGACCTTCTGCTGCTTCTCCGAGGCCGGCTTCGGGGTCTTGCCGGCGGCGATCCGGCGGTTGATGATCGCGGCGCGGATCTTCTCGAAGGACAGGACGATCACCACCACGATCGCCACGTTGGCGAGGATGGCCACCGGGATGGCGACCCAGGGCTCCATGCCGGCGATGATGCCCACGATGGCGGCGCCCTCGCCCTCGATATAGGGGATGAAGGCGGCGAGCACGACTCCGAGGAATCGCAGGGCGCTCGGCAGGGACTCGGTGAAGGACTGGATGTTGGAGAGGAGGTCCATGGTGGTGCCTTTCGGTGCCGCGGCCGGTGTGACGGCCCAGATGCGGGTGGTCCGCTGTACTGCGGTTGGTGTGCTTCCAGCCTCGTCGGGAGGCCGGGGCAGCGGCAGTGTCCGGCTGTCACCTCTTCACGGGTGAGAGTCACCGCGCGGCCGTGACAGTTGTCATCGGCCTACCCTGGGAAGCGTGAGCCAGCCAGAACCGTCCGTGAGCCGACCATCGGGGCAATTGCCCTCGACGGCGCCCGGCCGGCCCGTTCGCGGCGTGCAGGTCACCTGGTGGTACACGTACATCTCGATGGTCTTGTTCGCCGTGTTCATGGCCTTCATCACGGCGACCATGCTGCTGTTCTTCCATCTCGAAGCTGGCGGCCGGCCCGGGTGGCCGTTAGTCGTTGCCGCCGTGCTGGTCGCCATCGGAGGGCTGACCCAGTCCATCTGCAGCTGGCTGGTCAGGAACGGTATGGGAGCAGGATGGCCGCGCCCGTGGGCCACCGTGCTTCTGCTGGCACCCGCGGGCCTCGCGTGGGTGCTGACCCTGTGGCTGCCGGGAGGGGCCTTCCCCGGGGGGATCTCCCTGTGGATCGCCGCGAACATCCTGGCCATCCTGGTCCACGGCGTGACCCGCCGGCTGGTCATCGCCGTCGGGATCGCCCTGATCGCGGTGCACTGGTGGGCCGGGCAACTCATCACGGGCGTGGTCGTCCCCAGCGAGGCAGCCGCACAGCAGATGCCCCCGCTCGTCTTCTTCATCATCTTCGTCCCGGCGGTCTTCCTCTTCTCCGCATGGTGGTGGAACATCGTGGTCGAGCTGGACGTAGCCCGCCGGGACGCCGCTCAACTGGCGGTGGCCAGGGAACGGCTGCGATTCGCCTCGGATCTGCATGACATCCAGGGCCACCACCTGCAGGTGATCGCCCTCAAGGCCGAACTGGCGGAGCGACTGATGGGTGCGGGACAACCCGATGCCGCGGCGGCGAACATCCACGAGGTCCGGACGATCGCGCGCACCGCCCTGGAGGAGACGCGCTCGTTGGTGCGCAACCTGCGCGAGGTCTCCCTCGAGGAGGAGATCGCCAATGCCAAGGACGTCCTTGAGGCGTCGGGTGCCACTGTCACCATTCGGGGCGTCCTGGTCGAGGACCCTGCCGTGCGCACCCTGCTCGGCCTGGCCGTCCGTGAAGGCGCCACCAACATCCTGCGCCATGCCGCCGCTGCCACGAAGGTGTCCATCACCCTGGAGGCCATCGACGACGGCCTGCGGTTGGCCATGGTGAACGACGGCGTCGAGGCGCCCGCTGGTCACGACGGCAACGACGTCAACGATGGAGCCGGGGCACCCGACGGCCCCGGGGTACGCGGGGTGGGCGGGCCGGCGTCGGGCACGGGGTTGTCCGGTCTGAACCGCCGGTTCGCCTCCTCCGGGGGATCGGTGACCGGCCGGTACGACGACGGCGCCTTCGTCCTCGAGGCCCGGTTGCCCGCAGTGCCGGGCCGGGGCCACTCTCAATCCTCCACCGTCCATCCGAAGGAGCCGACCCCATGATCCGCTTGCTGATCGCCGATGACGAGGTGCTGATCCGCGGCGCGCTCGAGACCCTGCTGGGCCTGGAGGAGGACTTCGAGGTGGTGGCCGGCGTGGACAACGGGCTCCAGGCGGTGGCCGCCGCCCGGGAGCTGATGCCGGACGTCTGCCTGCTGGACCTGGAGATGCCGGAGATGGACGGCGTGGAGGCTGCCGGGCAGATCCTGCGGCAGGTGGCCACGAAGGTCATCATCGTGACCCGGCACGCCCGACCCGGGGTGCTGCGGCGGGCGCTGAGCGAGAAGGTGTCCGGCTTCGTACCGAAGTCCACTCCGGCCGAGGAGCTGGCCAGGGTGATCCGGGACGTGTCCGCCGGCAAGCGGTACGTGGACCCGGACATCGCTGCCACGGCCCTCGGCGGGGAGCGGAGCCCCCTGACGGACCGGGAGCTCGACGTACTGCGGGCCGGGCGGGATGCGGCCACCGTGCAGCAGATCGCCGAGCGGTTGCACCTGGCGCCGGGCACGGTGCGCAACTACCTGTCCTCGGCCATGGGCAAGCTCGGCGTGGGGACCCGGCGGGAGGCCTCCCAGATGGCCTGGGAGCAGGGCTGGATCTAGCCCGACCGGGACTCCTGAGGAGGTTCCTGCGGGGGCGCCTGGTAGGGCTTGCCGGTGGAGACGGGCAGGTCAGAGGAGTCGATGGACCAGAACGTGTCCGCCTCGGCGATCCACGGGCTCCTGGCCACGGTGACGGGCTCGCCTGTGCGCACCGACGTGGCCACGGCGTGGGCGGTCGTGCGGGCTTGGGCAGCGTCCTCGTCCAGGAACTCCAGAGTGCCGGTGTGCCGCGTCCGCAGCTGCAGGGTGTCCCAGGCAGGTAGGCCGGCGGCCAACTGGCGACCGCGGAGAAGTTCGGCGTCGAATGCGGCGCCGGCCACCAGCACGATGAAGCTGACCCACGTGACCATCATGGCCACGCCGAGGCTGCTCAGGGTGCCGAGGATCCAATCCAGTGCCCCGGCGTAGCTGGCCAGCCATCCGAGGAGCAGGGTCATGGCGAACAGGACGAGCACGGCGGACAGCCCGCCCCAGGACAACCACCGGAAGCGGGGTTGCACCACGTTCGCGCCGCGGTGGTAGGCCACGGAGACGACGAAGACGAGCACGGTCAGGATGGCCGGCCACTTCAGGATGTTCCAGAGGGTCACCGTGGCTGCGGTGAGGCCCAGCAGGTCTCCGATCCGGGTGGAGAGATCCCCGCCGATCAACACCAGCAGCAGAACAACGATCAGGGCGACCATCAACACCAGGGTCTCGAGGAAGATCACGGTGCGGAACCACAGGAACTGCCGACCCTCCCGGGTGTCGTAGATGCGGTGCATGGCCCGGTGGAAGGAGGCCAGCGCATTGGAGGCGGCGATGATCGAGCCGATGAGACCGAGGACGAGGCCCAGCACGCCGGTGGAGCTGTTGGTCAGGGACAGCAGCGTGGAGGCAAGGACGTCCGGATTGATCTCGGGCAGCAATTCGTTGACCAGCCCCGCGGCCGTCACCACGGTCTCGTCCTCCAGCCCCAGCATGGAGACGATGGAGACGATGGCGATCGCTCCGGGGACCACGGACAGCAGCGTGTAGAAGGTCATCCCGCCCGCCACGTCCCACACCTGCATGCCCACGAGTTTCATGATGGTCCGGCGGAGCACATGGAACAGCGTCAACCGCGGCCGCACGTAGGTATGGGCCGGTGCCGGACGGCGGAGCAGGCGGCGGGGCATGCTTCAGAGGGTACCCCCGGGCGGCAGGCCACGGCCGTCCGCAGCCGCCCCGGGCCCGGGAGCGCACGTTGGGAAGATGGAGACATCGCCGCACATCGCACCACCGAGGGAAAACATGAGCACTGACCTGCACCGACGCCGACCGAGAACCTCCACGCCGACTACTGCCGGAGGCCCCGTCCGCACCGTGAATACCGGCCTGCCCCTGCGGGCCGCCGGGCTGCTGGCGGCATCCGCGCTGGTGCTGACCGGTTGCGTCTCCATCAATGTGGACGGCAAGGCCTCCGAGTCCCCTGCCTCGTCCGGCTCCGCCTCCAGCGCCGACTCGCCCACGTCGTCGGAGAATGCGGCAGCCGAGCCGGCGACCGACGGCGCTGGCGTCACCGGAGGCACCGGAGACGCCGGAGACGCTGCCGGGGCCGCGGACGATGGCTTCGGGGCGCTGACCCTCCCCGAGCAGGACTTTCCCGTGGGGACCGTCCTCTCGAAGGAGGAGTCCTTGGTGGCCGGAGCCCCGTTCACCATGAACCTCAACCTGACCGGGTTCACCCCCGAGGGCGGCTGCGCGGTGCTCCTGGACGGGATTAACGCCTTCGAGACCCAAGCGGTCCAAGGGGCCACCGCCGTCTACGAGGCTGACCTGGAGGCGGTCGACAGCGCCGGTTCGGCAGCGCCGAGCGTCCAGCTGCTGGTGGCGCAGACTGCCGAGCCGATGGAGATCATGGACATCTACTCCGAACTGCCTGCAGGGTGCGGAACCCTGGAGAGCGACGAGCAGGCCGGGGCCACGGCCACCTTCGAGCAACTGGGCGGTCTGGACGCCACGTACCTCACGATCTCGGACGGTCAGGGCGGGGAGTCGACGCTGGTGGCCGGCGGCCGCTCCCTGGGTGATCACCACGTCTACGGTGTGCTCAGCGGTGTGTCTCGAGGGAATGCCGAGGCCATCCTGCAGGCGCAGGTGGACCACGTGGAAGCCGTGCTGCAGGACTCCGGCGACACCGTCTGAGGCGGCTTGAGCCGGCGATGGGCCGGGAGGCATGACGCGGGGCGAAAGAGGGGAATAGCGGGTATCAGAACCAGGTTGAGTTAAGTACACTCAACTTTGAGTACCGACCCGATTCACAGACCCGTTTCACCGGCAGACGCCCCGCGTGTCAGGAGCGGCGGCAGAAAGGACCAGCATGGACGCCAAATTCACCACGAAGAGCCAAGAGGTGCTGTCCGGAGCGGCGATGAACGCCTCCACCCTCGGCAATCCGCAGATCGAACCCGCGCACCTGCTCAAGGCGCTGATGGACCAGCGCGGTTCCGTGGCCGTCGCGGTCCTCAAGGCCGCCGGCGTAGACCCTGATGTGGTCTCCACCGCCGCCTCCACCGCCATCAAGGAGCTGCCGGCCAGCTCGGGATCCTCCGTGGCGCAGGCCCAGCTGTCCCGCCAGGCGCTGCTGGTGGTCCAGGCAGCACAGCAGCAGGCCGAGGCCCTGGGGGATGACTACGTCTCGACCGAGCACCTCCTGCTCGGCCTCGCCGCGGACGCCGGCAAGGCCGGCACCGCGCTGCGCGATGCCGATGCCAGCGTCGAGGCGCTCTCCGCCGCCGTCAAGGAGGTCCGCGGGGACAGCCGCGTGACCACGCCGGACCCGGAGAACACCTTCCAGGCCCTGGAGAAGTACGGCACCGATCTCACGGAGATCGCCCGCGCCGGCAAGCTCGACCCGGTCATCGGCCGCGATTCGGAGATCCGCCGCGTGGTGCAGGTGCTCTCCCGCCGCACCAAGAACAACCCGGTGCTCATCGGTGAGCCCGGCGTCGGCAAGACCGCGGTGGTGGAGGGTCTGGCCCAGCGCATGGTGGCCGGGGACGTCCCGGAATCCCTGCGCGGCAAGAGCCTGATCTCCCTCGACCTGGGATCCATGATCGCCGGGGCCAAGTACCGCGGAGAGTTCGAGGAGCGTCTGAAGTCCGTGCTGGAGGAGATCAAAGCCTCCGACGGTCAGATCGTCACCTTCATCGACGAGATCCACACCGTGGTCGGTGCCGGAGCCTCCGAGGGCGCCATGGACGCCGGCAACATGCTCAAGCCCATGCTGGCCCGCGGCGAGCTGCGCCTGATCGGCGCCACCACCCTGGACGAGTACCGGGAGAACATCGAGAAGGACCCGGCCCTGGAACGCCGGTTCCAGCAGGTCTACGTGGGCGAGCCCACCGTGGATGACACCATCGCCATCCTGCGCGGGCTCAAGGAACGCTACGAGGCCCACCACAAGGTGGCCATCGCCGACTCCGCCCTCGTGGCCGCCGCCAACCTCTCGGACCGGTACATCTCCGGCCGCCGGCTGCCGGACAAGGCCATCGACCTGGTGGACGAGTCCGCGTCCCGGCTGCGCATGGAGATCGACTCCGCTCCCGAGGAGATCGACCAGCTTCGCCGCTCCGTGGACCGGCTGACCATGGAGGAGCTCGCGCTCGCGGACGAGACCGACCCGGCCTCCGTGGAGCGGCTGGCCGCCCTGCGCGAGGAGATGGCCAACCAGAAGGAGGAGCTCGCCGCGCTCAACGCCCAGTGGGAGTCCGAGAAGGCCAACCTCAACCAGGCCGGTGACCTGCGCGTGACGCTGGACGAGTTGCGCTCCGCGGCGGACAAGGCCCAGCGGGACGGTGACTTGGCCGGGGCCTCGCGGATCCTCTACGGGGAGATCCCCGCGCTGGAGAAGCAGCTCCAGGCTGCCGTGGAGGCCGAGTCCGGCTCCGGCGGCAGGTCGGGAGGCCAGCAGCACACCGGGCCGTCCATGGTGTCCGAGGAGGTCACCGCGGACGACATCGCGGAGGTCATCTCGGCCTGGACCGGCATCCCGGCCGGGCGCATGCTCCAGTCCGAGCAGGACAAGCTGCTGTCCATGGAGGACCACCTCGGTGAGCGGTTGATCGGCCAGCGGAAGGCGGTGTCATCGGTGTCCGACGCCGTCCGGCGCTCTCGCGCCGGAATCTCGGACCCGGACCGCCCCACGGGCTCGTTCCTGTTCCTCGGCCCCACGGGCGTGGGCAAGACCGAGCTGGCGAAGTCGCTCGCGGCGTTCCTGTTCGATGACGATCACGCGATGGTCCGCATCGACATGTCCGAGTACTCGGAGAAGCACACGGTGTCCCGGCTCGTCGGTGCCCCTCCGGGGTACGTGGGCCATGAGGAGGGCGGCCAGCTGACCGAACTCGTGCGGCGCCGTCCCTACTCGGTGATCCTGCTGGACGAGGTGGAGAAGGCTCACCCCGAGGTCTTCGACATCCTGCTGCAGGTGCTCGACGACGGCCGCCTCACGGACGGCCAGGGGCGCACCGTGGACTTCCGCAACGTCATCCTGATCATGACGTCCAATCTGGGCTCGCAGTTCCTGGTGGACCAGGGCCTCGATGACGCGGCCAAGAGGGACGCGGTCATGAGGGTGGTCAACTCCTCCTTCAAACCGGAGTTCCTCAACCGGCTGGACGACATCATCATGTTCGATCCGCTGTCCATCGAGGACCTCACCCGGATCGTGGACCTGCAGGTCGACGCGCTCGCCGGCCGCCTGGCCTCACGCCGGCTGTCCCTGGAGGTCACCGACGCCGCGCGGGAGTGGCTGGCCCTGACCGGATTCGATCCGGCCTACGGCGCCCGGCCGCTGCGCCGCCTGGTGCAACGCGAGATCGGTGATCAGCTCGCCCGGGCCCTGCTCTCCGGCACCATCGCCGATGGGGACACGGTCCTGGTGGACCGCGCCACGGGCGAGGGGGACGAAGCCGACGAGCAGGACCGCCTCTCCGTGACCCGGAAGGCCGACTGACGTCAGCTAACCGTCCACGTGGTCTGTCCAGTCCTCCAGGACTGGCTCCGCCACGAGGGAGGCGTCCAAGGTGCCGTCATGGGCCACGGCGAGGCAGTCCACGCGGCGGTCGCCCTCGTCCCACGTGCCCTGGGTGGGGTGGGAGATCTCGACGATGACCTGGGCGTTCGCAGCGCTGTCCAGTTCGATCGTGGCGCAGAACCGCTCGGCGGCCGCCTGCATGTCCTCGGGGAAGGCGCGGCCGGTGGGCCAGAGTTTGCGGCCGACCAGCTGGGCCTCGTGGTCGCGGTTGCACTCCACCACGGTGGAGGGCTCGCCCACGGACTCGAAGTCCGTCAGGCAGTCGCCGGGCACGATCTGGGCGGGGGGCACCTCGCGGGCCACGATCCCGTCCAGCCCGGGTTCGGCGTCGCGGGACACTGTCGGCCCGGGGTCGAGGGTCTCACCGGACGGGCCGTTCTGCGCAGAGCTCAACAGCGGCCAGAGGACGAATACGGCCAGGGCCACCACCACCAGGGCGCCGATGGCGATCCACCAGCCGCGCTGCCGCCGGGGCCGTGGCGCCGGGGCCGTATCCGGCTGGCGGGGCGGCAGGTAGGGGACGTAGCGGTCGCCCGAGCCGGCGGCTTCGGCGGTCTCAGAGGCCTCCGGTGATTCCGGGGTCCCTGCTGTGTCGGTGGGTTCGGGGGCGTCAGGGGTTGACTCGTCGCCTGACCCGTCCGGGCGTGTGTCCATGGTCATGGTCCTTTCGGTGCCGTCACGCAGGCAGGCGGCTCCAAGGGGTGCTGAAACATGTTAACCTAGTGTCCACGAACCATCATGATCAGTGCATACTCCGGACCAGCCCTGCCTAGGGGCTGACAGCACGGGGACGGACAACAAAGGGGGTCACGCTCATGGGGCGCGGCCGTCAAAAGGCAAAAGCAACCAAGCAGGCCCGGGACATGAAGTATTTCTCCCCGGCCACTGATTTGTCGGCACTGGAGCGTGAGCTGGCCGGCAACAGCGGTTCCAGCCATGACGATGACCAGTACATCGACTACGCGGACAAGTACGCGGACTATGTGAAGGAATCCGAGGAGGATGACGATCCCCGCACGCAGGGTTGATCGTCGCCATGTCGACTGAGCCACCATCCGCCGAGCCTCCTCGGGGCACGCCGGCGACGGCTGAGACCGCCGATTCGGTGGAGACGACAGATGGTTTTCCGGGCACCACCCTGCTCCCGGGCCATCCGGCCGCCAACGGTCACCGGGCCGCCCTGCGCTCGATCGCGCGCATCGTGGAGGACGCGGCCCCGCCGCAGGATCCCGCCATCGCGCGAGCGGGCATCCTGGCCCTGTTGCGGGAGCACCGGCCGCTGGTGATCACCGGCGCGGGCATCTCCACGGACTCCGGCATCCCCGACTACCGCGGACCGCAGGGATCGCTGCGGCGGCACCGGCCGATGACCTACCAGGAGTTCCGGCACGACGACGGCGCTCGGCACCGCTATTGGGCGCGGTCCTTCGTGGGCTGGCGGCAGATGGACGCCGCCTTTCCGAACCCGGCCCACCACATCCTGGCGGGCTGGCAGCGCGCCGGGATCCTGGCCGGCGTCGTGACCCAGAACGTGGACGGACTGCACGCCGCGGCGGGCACCCCGGGGCTGGTGGCCCTGCACGGGGACCTGGACCGGGTCAGCTGCCTGAACTGCGGGGCCCTGGAGGACCGCCGGTCCTTCGACGCCCGCCTGGTCGAGGCGAATCCCGGTTACCTCGAGGCGGTCCAGGTGGACCCGCTGATGGTCAACCCGGACGGGGATGTGACGCTGGGACAGGAGTGGGTGGACCGGTTCCACCTGGTCGGCTGCCTGGTGTGCGGTTCGGTGGAGCTGAAGCCGGACGTGGTCTACTTCGGTGAGAGCGTGCCGGCCGAGCGGAAGGCCGCCGCTCGCCAGGCGTTCGAGCGGGCCGGCTCCGTCCTGGCGATCGGCACGTCACTGGCCGTCATGAGCGGTTTCAAGTTCGTGCTGGACGCGGAGAAGGCGGGCAAGCCGGTGGCGGTCCTCAACGGCGGCCCCACGCGCGCCGACACGAAGGCCGCCTTCCGCTGGCGTACCCGCCTGGCTCCGGCGCTGGAGTGGCTGGACGCCCTGCTCTGACCCTTCCCGCGCACCGTCGTAGCGCGTCAGGCTGTGGCGTAGTCCCCGGTCAGCAGGACCGCTCCGCCGTCAACGCCCTTGGCGCCCTGCATGAAGTCGGTGCCGGCGTTCCGGGCCTCGTCCGTCACGCGGCCCACGGTTCCGGCGACCCAGGACGTCAGGCCGCGGGCGTTGAGCCGGGCCAGGGCCTCATCGGCGGCGGCGGGATCCACCACGGCGACCATGCCGACGCCGAGGTTCAGGGTGCGCTCCAGGTCCTCCAGCGGGACGCGCCCGAGCTGGCCGACGAGGGAGAACACGGCCGGCAGTGACCAGGTCCCGCGATCCACGGTGGCCATCAGGCCGCGGGGGAGTACGCGGGCCAGGTTGGCCGCGAGCCCGCCGCCGGTGACGTGGGAGAAGCCGTGCAGGGCGGGCTCGCCGGAGGCGGTGGTCACCGCGCCCGCGGCACCGGAGACGGGGTCTCCGTTGAGGTGGCGCATCACGTCGAGGCAGTCGGCCGTGTAGATGCGCGTCGGTTCCAGCAGCTCCTCGCCGAGCGTGCGGCCCAGGTCGGTGACCTCACGGTCCAGGGACCAGCCGGCGTCGTTGATGACGCGGCGGACCAGGGAGTAGCCGTTGGAGTGGATGCCGGAGGAGGCCATGGCGATGACCACGTCGCCCTCACGGACGCGTTCGGGGCCGAGCAGGGCGGAGGCCTCGACCACACCGGTGGCGGCGCCGGCGACGTCGTATTCGTCCACGCCCAGCAGGCCGGGGTGCTCGGCGGTCTCTCCGCCCACCAGGGCGGTGCCGGCAGCCTGGCACCCCAGGGCGATGCCGCGGACGATGTCCGCGATGCGCTCGGGAACCACCTTGCCGCAGGCGATGTAGTCGGTCATGAACAGCGGCTCGGCGCCGACCACCACGATGTCGTCCACGACCATGCCGACCAGGTCGAAGCCGATCGTGTCGTGCTTGTCCAGCGCCTGCGCGATCGCGACCTTCGTGCCGACGCCGTCCGTGGAGGTCGCCAACAGCGGCTTGGAGTACTTCAGCAGCGCCGAGACGTCGTAGAGTCCCGCGAATCCGCCCACGCCGCCGATGACGGAGTCGTTGTGGGTGGCCTTCAGCGCGTCCTTCATCAACTCGACGGCGAGATCACCGGCCTCCACGTCCACGCCGGCGGAGGCGTAGGTGGTCCCGGGTGCGGTATCGGCAGCGCCGGGCACTGCGCCGGCCGGATCGTGGGGGTGCTCGGAAGCGGTCACAGCGGGGTCCTGTCGGTTGCGGTCAGCAGGTCTTCGTAGGGCGCGTCGGGTCCCGGGTCGCAGCCGACGGCGCCGGGACGCTCGTCAGGGTTCACCGTTGACTCCGGATCGGCGACGGGGTCGGACGCTGTGGCGGCGACCGGCTGCTCCAGCAGGTGCTTGCCCCGTTCGTCCTCGCTGGGCAGCGGGATCGGGTAGTCGCCGGTGAAGCAGGCGGTGCACAGCGAGCGGCGGGGCTGCTCGGTGGCCTCGATCATGCCCTCCGCGGAGATGTACTCCAGGGAATCGGCCCCGATCGAGGCGGCGATCTCCGCGACGCCGGCGCCGTTGGCGATCAGTTCGGCTCGTGAGGCGAAGTCGATCCCGTAGAAGCACGGCCACTTGATGGGCGGCGAGGAGATCCGCACGTGCACCTCGGCGGCACCGGCCTCCTTGAGCATCCGGACCACCGCGCGCTGGGTGTTGCCGCGCACGATCGAATCGTCCACCACCACCACGCGCTTGCCGGACACCACGGCGGGCTGGACGTTGAGCTTGAGTCGGATTCCGAGCTGGCGCAGGGTCTGCGAGGGCTGGATGAAGGTGCGGCCCACATAGGAGTTCTTGACGAAGCCCTGGCCGAACGGGATGCCGGATTCCTCGGCGTAGCCCACCGCGGCGGGCGTGCCGGACTCGGGGACCGGGATGACGACATCGGCCTCCACCGGGTTCTCCCGGGCCAGGGCACGCCCCATGGCCCCGCGCGACTCGTAGACGGAGCGGCCGCTGATGGTGGCGTCCGGGCGGGCGAGGTAGACGTACTCGAAGACGCAGTGCGCCGGCTTGGATTCGGCGAACCGGGTGGAGCGGATGCCGTCCTCGTCGATGGCGATGAGCTCGCCGGGAGCGACCTCACGGATGAACGAGGCGCCCACCGTGGCCAGGGCGGACTGCTCGGAAGCCACCACCCAGCCGCGCTCGAGCCGGCCGAGTACCAGCGGCCGCACGCCCTGCGGGTCCCGTGCGGCGTAGAGGGTGTGCTCGTTCATGAAGACGAAGGAGAAGGCGCCGCGGATCAGCGGGAGCAGTTCGGTGGCCGTCTGCTCGAGGGTGGAGCCCTCCTCGCCCTGCAGCAGGGCCGTGACGAGGGCGGTATCCGTGGTGTTGCCCTGGGCCATCTCGCCCCGGGTCTGCTTGCCGTAACGGCCCTGCACCATCCGGTACAGCTCGGCCGAGTTCACCAGGTTGCCGTTGTGGCCCAGGGCCACGGTGCCGCCCGCGGTGGCGCCGAGGGTCGGCTGGGCGTTCTCCCAGTTGTTGCCACCGGTGGTCGAGTACCGGCAGTGCCCGACGGCGATGTGCCCGGTCAGGGTGTTCAGGGTCGCCTCGTCGAAGACCTGGGAGACGAGGCCCAGGTCCTTGTACACGGAGATCCGTTTGCCGTCCGAGGTGGCGATGCCCGCGGACTCCTGTCCCCGGTGCTGCAAGGCGTACAGGCCGTAGTAGGCGAGTTTGGAGACCTCTTCACCGGGGGCCCAGACGCCGAACACCCCGCATTCGTCCTGGGGACCCTTCTCATGGGGGTCGAGGTCATGTGTCAGCAGGCCGTCACCGCGCATCTTGGTCACGCTCCCCATTCTCCCACTTGTCCGTCCACTGCTGCAGGTCGTGGTCCTGGACGGCGTAATCGGCGTCCTCGTAGCTCTCCACCGACTGGGCTGTCACGGTATAGGTGCGCTTCTTCGACCGGCGGTCCAGCACCAGCCAGACGATCGCTCCGACCCCCACACCGAGGATGCCGAAGATCACCAGGAAGTACCCGAAGGTGGAACCGAAGGTGAACTCGGGGTTGGCCTCGCCGAAGGCGGTCACCAGCAGCGCGACGATGACGCCGAGCAGGGCGCCCCCGATCAGGAACACCTGCACCTTCGGGGCCCGGCGGACCACCAGGGTGCGGTGGTCCAGGGTATCCGGCCCCGGGGAGCCCGTGCCGAGCCGGCTCGAATCCGGAGTGGGCCGGACCGTCTCGGGCCGGCTCAGGCCCGGCGTGGTGGGTTCGTCTGCCGGGGTGCCCGCGGGGGTGTCCGCGGAACCGTCGGGGGGAAAAGTCATGCCTTCCATGGTACGGGGCGGAAAGGACTCTCCCCGCCCCGGGTCGGGCATGCTCGCGGCTGCGAAGGTGTGGCTACAGGTAGGGGTTGCGGACGGCGTTGACGTCAGCGTCGGTGGTCTCTGTGAGCAACGGCTCCGTCCGCTCGGGCAGCCGCAGGGTGGGCCGGGACGAGAGTACGGCGACCAGCCCGGACCCCAGTGCCACGAGCAGCAGGAGGGCCGTTGCCATCACGCTGACCAGGGCTGCTCCGGTGGACTGGAACGGGATGAAGGTCGCGGCCGCCACGAACACCAGGGCGGTGGCGATGACTGAGGACCGTGCCGCTCTGGAGGCGTAGCGCCCGGATGCGGCGGAGAACAGCACCCCGATCAGGCCGATGAGCGCCACGAGGGCGGCCACCATCAAGCCGATGACCAGGGCGCCGAGCATCGCCCAGCCGCCACCGGCCAGCCCGCCGAGCAGGAGAGCCACCGGGATCACGAGGATCGAGGCTGGAACGCCCAGCTCGCCGACCAGGCGTCCCGCCCGCGGCACCTCCGTCCCGCCGAGCGCGCGGTAGTCCAGCACGGCCCCGGCCACGGCGGCGATGGCCAGGACCACGGCGAAGACCAGCGGCAGCCAGGCGCCCTGGCCGGACTGGACGACGTCCAGCAGCGGCAGGATGAGCGCCAGGCAGGCCAGACCCAGGGGGGTGGCCAGATGGCGCAGGAACCGCCGGCCGGTGCGCTCCATCGCGGCCGCAGCGTCGGCGGCCTTGCCGACCGGGCCGTCGTCGGGCCCGAGTGCTCCGCCGGCTTCTCTGCCGACACCTTCGTGGTGCGCCCGCTCCGTGCCCGGGGAACGGCGCAGGAGTACGACGGCGGCCCCCAGGCCGACGAGGGCCAGCACCGAGCCCAGGGCGGAGGCGATGGTGAGCCCCGAGGGGGTGGGTGCCAGCAGCGGGATCCCTCCCCAGGCCACCAGCGCTGCCGGCGGGGCGATGGCCGACAGAACGCGTGCCACGGTGCCGGGCCCCCGCGGGGCACGGCGCGCGGCCACGGCGCCGGCCACCACGGCGGTGGCCGCCAGTAGCAGTCCGGCCATGGAGAGGGTCTGTAGTACGGCGTTGAAACCCTCGAAGCCGATCGCGCGGTCGACCACGCCGAGGGGTATGAAAGTCCGGACGGCCAACAGGATCAGGGCGGTGGCCAGGGCCACGGATGCTAGGGTCTGGGCCTCCTGGCCGCCCGGGCCCGCCCGCCGGTCACGGAGGGCCAGGGCCAGTCCGAGGATGCCCAAGAGCCCGACGGCGGCGGCGAGGGTGTAGCTCAGAACCCAGAGCCCACCGTTCAGCGCCCCGGGTGACGCGCTGGTGGCGATCACCGCCCAGGTCGCGAGCGAGACCAGGACGGAGCCCATGGTGTGCAGGGCGACGGCGGCGGGCAGGGCCAGGTGTCTCGCGGTCTTCACGGTCGTTCCCCCTCAGGATGCGTGGTCCCACCGTATCCCGAGGGTGCACCGTGGGATCGGGTCAGTACGTGTCCTGTTCGCGGACTCCGATGACGCGGCTGAGGAGGCAAAGGCAGCGATACTCATGTTCCGATAGCCGATCCCCTACTGACGCAGGCTTCGCCAACATCACAGGTGGTCGTCCTTGGCGTCTGCGCCCAGAGGAGGGCGGTCGGGGGCGGGTGGGCTGTCTGCGGTGGCGGCCCAGTTCGAGAGGAGTTGCAGGCCGTCGTGTGTGGGTGATCCGGGTTCGGCGGAGTACATGAGCATCTGGAGTCCGTGCGGGGTTAGGTCCATGGCTTCGTAGGTGAGGTCGAGGTCTCCCACGACGGGGTGATGGATGTTCTTGATTCCGGTGGTGTGTGCCCGGACGTCGTGGGAGGCCCAGAGCTTGCGGAAGAGTTCGTTTTGCGTGGAGAGCTCCCCGACGAGGTTGCTCAAGGCCTTGTCGTAGGGGGAGCGGCCGGCCTCCGCGCGAAGGAGGGCCACGATCTGGCCGGCATTGGCCTTCCAATCCTGGTAGAACGTCTGTGCCCGTGGATCGAGGAAGACGAAGCGTGCGGCGTTGACGGGGCGGTGGTCCTCGGTGAACATTTCGGAGAACAGGGCGCGCCCGAGCCGGTTGGTCGAGACGGCGTCGAGGCGGCCGTTCTGCACAAAGACCGGCACGGTTGACATCGCGTCGATGGTCTGTTGCAGGCTCGGGCGTACCTGCAGCTTCCTGGCCATGGGGCGCTTGGCGCGGGCGCGGGCTCCTTCGTTGGCGGCGCGCACGAGGTCGTACAGGTGTGTGCGTTCGGCCTCGTCCAGTTGCAGTGCCCGGCTGATCCCGTCGAGCACCGAGTCCGAGACGCCGGTCGCGATTCCGCGTTCAAGGCGCTTGTAGTACTCGGAGCTCATGCCGGCCATCAATGCGACCTCCTCGCGGCGTAGTCCAGGCACACGTCGGCGCCCGCCGTAGTCAGGCAAGCCGGCTTCCTGCGGCGTGAGCTTGGCCCTGCGCGAGATGAGGAATTCGCGGATGTCGTTACTGCTGTCCATGCCCAACAATGTACGCCGCCGAAAACCACCCAAAGGGGCCCTCTCAGTGACCCTCTAGACAGGGTCTCCCTACCCCCGGCGTAGCCGGGTTGACTGGTTGCAGTCGCCG
This sequence comes from Citricoccus sp. K5, assembly GCF_902506195.1. Lineage (NCBI taxonomy): Bacteria > Bacillati > Actinomycetota > Actinomycetes > Micrococcales > Micrococcaceae > Citricoccus > Citricoccus sp. K5. The sequence goes on along the minus strand of NZ_LR732817.1, from coordinate 2,546,215 downwards.
GCCGAAACGGGCCGGCATCGCTACTGGAAAGGTACCCACCTCATGAGCAACAACGTCTGGTTCATCACCGGAGCAGCCCGCGGCATGGGCGTCGACTTGGCCAAGGCCGCCCTCGATGCCGGCCACTCGGTCGTCGCCACCGCACGTGACGCCGCCAAGGTCGCCCAGGCTCTCGGGGAGCACGAGAAACTCCTCGCCCTCTCGCTGGACGTCACCGACGCCTCCGCCGCGCTCTCCGCTGCCGAGGCGGCCGTGGAACACTTCGGCAGCATCGACGTCCTGGTGAACAACGCGGGGAACTTCTACGCCGGATATTTCGAGGAGATCAGCGACGAGCAGTTCCGCCGGCAGATGGAGACCAACTTCTTCGGCCCGCTGAACGTCTCCCGCGCGATCCTGCCGTTCATGCGCGCCCAGCGCAGCGGCCACGTCATCACCATCACTTCCGCGGCCGGCATCATCGGCCAGGAGTTCTGCGCTGCCTACGCGGCCTCCAAGTTCGCCCTTGAGGGCTGGATGGAGTCTCTCCGGTACGACCTGGATCCCTTCGGGATTCACACCACCATCGTCGAGCCCGGATTCTTCCGTACCGAGCTGCTCGTCGAGGGCGCGTCCTCCATCTGGCCCGAGCTCTCCATCGAGGACTACGCCCCGCGCACGGAACAGACCATCACTGCGTGGAAGTCCATGAACGGTCAGCAGGGCGGGGACCCCGCCAAGCTCGGAGCCGCCCTGGTCACCCTCGCCGGGCTCGAGACCCCGCCGCTGCGCTTCGTCGCCGGTGCCGACGTGGTGGCCGGGGTCGAGCAGAAGGCGCGTTTGCTCCTGGACCAGGTCGACGCGCACCGCGGACTGTCCTCCTCCATGGACATCGACCACGCCTGACCGGCGCTCGGGCCCCGGCCGGCGATGAACCGGCCGGGGCCCCTTCTCACCAGAGATTCCACCGAAGAAAGGCCAACACTTGACGTCGAAACTCGCAGGAACCGTTGCCATCGTGACCGGTGCCAGTAGTGGCATCGGTCACGCTACCGCCCGCGCTCTCGCCGAGCACGGGGCCTTCGTGGCCGTCGTGGCCCGTCGCCGGGACCGCCTCGCCACGCTTGTGGCCGAAATAGAGGCCGCCGGCGGCACCGCCCACGCCGTCGTCGCCGACATCGCCGACCGCACCCAGGCCGAGCGGGCGGTCGCCGAGGTCGTTGAACGCTTCGGCCACCTCGACATTCTGGTCAACAACGCAGGACTCATGCTCCTCGGCCCCGTCTTGGACGCGGACGTCGGGGAATGGGAGCGGATGATCGCCATCAACCAGAACGGCCTGCTCTACATGACGCACGCGGCCCTGCCGCATCTGCTCAAGGCGGCAACGGATGGGCCGCGGGAGGTGGCCGACATCGTGAATATCTCCTCCCAGGCCGGCCGCGAGGCCTCGGCGAACTTCGGCGTCTACAACATGACCAAGTTCGGGGTGAACGGGTTCACCGAGGCCCTGCGTCAAGAGGTCACCCAGAAGCACGTCCGCGTCGGCGTGCTCGAGCCCGGCGCGGTCGACACCGAGCTGATCTCGCACAACAACGAGAACATCCGCGAGGAGCTGGCCTCCTCGGATGCGATCCCCGAACCGCTGCAGTCCGCGGACATCGCCGAGAGCATCGCCTTCATGGTGACTCGTCCGCGCCGATCCTCCATCGCCGAACTGTGGGCCATGCCCACATCCCAGGCCTGAGAATCACACCGACAGGAAGCACCACATGAAGGAAGCACGCCTCGGAGGCCTTGAGGTCTCCCGCATCGGACTCGGTGCCATGACCATGGCCGGCACGTACACCAGCGAAGGCGCCCTGGACCACACCGAATCGACCCGCACGATCCACCGCGCGCTCGAACTCGGGGTCACCCACATCGACACCGCTGAGATCTACGGACCCTTCCTCAGCGAGGAGATCGTCGGTCGGGCCGTCACGGGCCGCCGCGACCAGGTCAGGATCGCCACGAAGTTCGGCCTCGTCTCCCATACCGGTGGGGGCCCCGGCGTCCTCGACAGCAGCGCGGCGAACATTAAGGCCGCCGTCGAAGGCTCCCTCAGACGCCTCGGCACCGACCACATAGACCTGTACTACCAGCACCGGGTCGACCCGAACACGCCGATCGAGGAGACTGCCGACGCCGTCGCGGACCTGATCGCCGAAGGCAAGGTGCTTCATTTCGGGCTCTCCGAGGCCTCCCCGGAAACCGTCCGCCGGGCACACGCCGTGCAACCGATCACCGCCCTGCAAACCGAGTACTCGCTGTGGACCCGCGACGTGGAGGCCGAGATTCTCCCCCTGCTGCGCGAACTCGGCATCGGGTTCGTCCCCTACTCCCCGCTCGGGCACGGCCTCCTGACCGGGCGGATTCGCGCCGTCGAGGACTTCGCTGACAACGACTGGCGCAAGACCAACCCCCGGTTCACGGGTGAGAATTTCCGCCGCAACCTCGCGATCGTCGACGAGGTGACGGCCATCGGCGCCGAGATCGGCGCGACTCCCGCCCAGACCGCCCTCGCGTGGTTGCTCACCCGCGGGACCGACATCGCCCCGATCCCCGGCACACGCCGGGTCTCTCGTGTCGAGGAGAACACCGCTGCCGACGGCATCGAACTCACCACAGACCAGTTGGTGCGGTTGGACTCACTCCGGCCCGCCGCGGGCGAACGCCACGACGAGGCCAACATGGCCTCGATCGACCGCTGAACCGAACGGGACAGTCCGCGAGAAAAGCACGGCCAGGTCGGGTGCCGAAGGCCAGCCCGAGCGCTGGGCATCACTCCCACCGGCCACGGGGCGGGCTCCCCGGAGCCTTGCGCCGTTCCATATCCCACCCACCCAACAGGGAACGGCACGACCGCCGTGCCCTTCCTATACCGCTAACCGAAGGAACAACACCATGACTGCTTGGACCACCGATCAACTCAAGGCCATCGAGGCGCACGAGGCCTTCTATGTCTCCCCGTACCGTGAAGACGGCTCCACATATGGCACCCCCACCGAAACGTGGGCCCTGGTCATCGATGGGAACGTCTACGTACGCGCAGCCAACGGGAAGGCATCGCGCTGGTACCAGGCCGCCATCAGCCAGAAGGCAGGACGAGTCCGCGTCGGAGGCCTCTACTACGACGTCACCTTCGAAGACGCCGACACCGAGAACGAAGTCCTCATCGACACCGCCTACGAGGCGAAGTACAGCAACGCCACCGACGCCTTCGCGATCCCCATCATGCAGGGCGAGGGCCCCAAGGCAGCATCCGTTCGCATCGCACCCCGCTGAGCCAGGCACACACCCGTGACAGGCGTCACGCCGGGTGCATGGTGGTCAGCGGCCGAACCGCAGCCGGTCAGCGCCGCAGCGGCATCCATTCGGACAGGTCGGCGCGGGATCCGGAGGCGAGTACCTTCCCCGTCCCGACGGCGGCCTCCCAGTCCGTGAGCCCCGTGGCCAGTTCCAGCCACGTCGCCGGATCCATCTCGATGACGTTCGGGGGAGTGCCGCGCGTGTGGCGCGGGCCCTCTACGCACTGGCAGACCCCGAACGGGGGGACCCGGACCTCCACGGAGTTCCCCGGGGCCCGGGTGGCGAGCTCCTCCAGGGTGTAGCGGACTGCGGTGGCCCGGGTGCTGCGGGGCAGGGCGGCAGCACCCTCCGCCCCGTCCGCCCCGTCCGCCCCGTTCGCTCCGGCCGAGCGGGCGCGGGACCAGGACTCGAGGGCGGCGCGGCCGTCGTCGTCAGAGATGCGGCGCTTGATGGACATGACTGTTGCCGTGCCGTTCAGTCCAGCAGGTCCAGGACGGGGCGGGCCAGCTGGACCCGGCCGACGGGCTTGCCGCGGCCGAGGATCTTCGGGGCCACGGTGTCCAGAACGCCCGGCAGGGCCTCGAGGTCGATCTGTGAGGGGGCGAACTGGGCCAGCAGAACCAGGGCGACGAGGTTGCCGGCGCGCGTGCCGCCGTCGAGCGCCTTGACGGCCACCGCCGTGCCGTCCTGCGCGGCCATGACCATGACGCCGTCCGCGCCGAGCTTGGCGAGCACGCCGAGCTCGCGGATCACCACGGTGTTCGTGTTGGTCTCGCCGTGCACCGCCCACGGGTGCTCCAGCATGGCCGTGGCCACGGAGGCGGCATGCACCTCGGAGTCGCGGCGGTGCGGAGCCGCGGCGACCCTGCCGATGCCGCGGGCCAGACCGGTGAGGGACAACACGGGGGCGGGTGCACCGCAGCCGTCCACGCCCCAGTGGGCCACCGGTTCGCCGCAATACTCCTCCAGGACGGCGGCCACCTCACGCTGGATGGGGTGGTCGAGGTCCAGGTAGGTGCTCACGTCGTGCCCGCCGTGCTTGGCGGCGGAGAGGAAACCGGCGTGCTTGCCGGAGCAGTTGTAGGCCAGCGGGGTCTGGAGGGGGCCGCCGGGGCCGGCGTCCCCGGCCATCTCGATGATCCCGGCCGGATCCGCGGGCCAGGCGGGCGGGCACTGCAGGAAGGACTCGTCCATGCCGGCGTAGGACAGGACCGTGGCGGCCGTCTGGCGATGGCGGGCCGTCCCGCGGTGCGACCCGCATGCCAGGGCGATCTGTTCCTCGACCATCCGGGCCCCGTGCCGCAGGGACGCGATGGCCTGCAGCGGCTTGAGCGTGGAGCGCGGGTAGACCAGCGCAGCCGGGCTGCCGAGGGAGGCGAGCATCGAGCCGTCCGGCGCCGTCACCACGGCCGAACCGATGGTGCGGGACTCGACGAACCCGTTGCGGACCACGTGGACCAGTTCCACGGCCTCGCCGACCGTGAAGGTGGCCGAGGGGCTCCGGGTGGGCTGGCGGGACTCGTGCAGGTCGGGATGCTGATGCGGTGCGGGCATGGTCACTAGCTTGTCACTACTTCAGGCGGTGAGCACCTCAAGCACCGGATCCGCGAGTTCGGCGCGGCCGACCGGCTGGCCGCGGCCGAGGACCGTCGGTGTCACGGCGTCGAGGACGATCCGCAGCGCCGGCAGCTCCACCTGGTCCGGGGCGAAGCGGGCCAGGAGGTTGAGTGCCACGAGGTTGTTGGCCCGGGAGGCTCCGTCCAGGGTCTTGACCGCCACGGCGGTGCCGTCCGGGGCCGCCACCACCAGGATGCCGTCCGCCCCGGACTTGGCCAGCACGCCGAGTTCACGCATGATCCGGGTGTTCGAGCTGTTCCTGCCCTGGACGGCCCAGGGGTGGCGGAGCATGGACACGGCCACCTGGACGGCATGGTCGTCGATCGGCAGTCCCTGGGCAGCCCGTTCGGGGGCGGAGGCGACCCGGCCGAATCCGCGCGCCAGCCCGGCCAGGGCCAACCGTGGGGCCGGGCCGCCGCAGCCGTCCACGCCGACCTCCACCGGTTCGGTGCCGCAGTAGTCCTCGATCACCCGGAGCACCTCCTGCTGCAGTGGATGGTCCGGTTCCAGGTAGCTCTCGGTCTCCAGGCCGGCGGCCACGCAGGCGGACAGCCAGGCGGCGTGCTTGCCGGAGCAGTTGAAGGCCAAACGGTTCGGGCGGGGGCCGTCAGGGCGGCGGGTGCGGGCGGCCATCTTCAGCAGCTCGCGGCGGTCCTTGGGCCAGGCGCGCGGGCACTGCAGCGCCGTCTTGTCCAGGCCTGCAGCGGCCAGGATCTCCCGGACCAGGGCGCGGTGGCGGGAGGAGCCGCGGTGGGAGCCCGAGGCGATGGCGATGTGGCGGCTCTCCAGCGGGGCACCGAGGCGCAGGGAGGCGATGGCCTGCAGTGGCTTGAGGGCCGAGCGGCCGAACACCACGGCGTCGGCCGGACCCACTGTGGCCAGCACGCCGCCGTCCGGACCGGTGACCACGGCGGCGCCACTGTGACGGGACTCCACCTGCCCGTTGCGGGTCAGGTAGACCAGCTCTGCGGCGTCCTGCTGGGCGAAGATGCCGGGCGTGGTACCGGACGCGCCGGGCACGGTGGTCATGCTGTTCGTGAAGGCCATGCGCTCATCGTGTTCGATGAGCATGAGCCCCAGATGAGGGGCGCATGAGCTAACGCTGAGAACCCTGGCGGGAAGCTGGCGGGAAGCTGGCGGGAATCTGCCGGGAAACTGACGGAGAAAGGGCGGACCAGGGGGCCTGCGGGGCGCCGCCTCAGCGGCCGCGGCGGGTGGCCCAGACGGTCACTGCAGCGGCTGCGGCCAGCGAGGCGATCAGGGAGACCACGGCAGCGCCCAGGTCACCGCGTTCGAAGCCGAGCATCCGGGTCCCGAACCACATGATCACGGCGCAGGTCAGCCAGACGATCACGAAGGTGTAGATGGTGCGCAGGAGGCCCGAACCCCCGGAACCGCCAGAGCCGGCGAGGCGGGGCGCGCGGCCGTACGGGTGGCCGTACTGCTGCTGCCCGTACTCCTGGCCGGACGGGTCCTGTCCCTCGGGTCGGGCACCGTGCTCCGGGAGGTGCCGGCCGTCGTCGGGCCCGGGGTAGTTGGACGTCATGGAACCCATCGTACGGACCGGTACGGCTGGACCGGGCGCACACACGCGCGCCGGGACGGCCCGGACGGTCTAGGCTTGGGCACCGTGAAGATCCTCGTCCTCGGCTCCGGCGGCCGCGAACACGCCATCATCCGTGCCCTGCAACTGGACCCTGATGTCCAGGAGGTCCATGCGGCCCCGGGCAACGCTGGCATCGCCCTCGATGTCCCGGTGCATGCCGTGGATGCCACCGACGCCACCGGGGTCACCGTCCTGGCCGGCGAGCTCAACGCGGACCTGGTGGTCGTGGGACCCGAGGCCCCGCTGGCGGCCGGCGTCTCCGATGCCCTGCGGCAGGCCGGGTTCACCGTATTCGGCCCCTCCAAGGCCGCCGCCGAGCTGGAGGCCTCCAAGTCCTTCGCGAAGGACGTCATGGCTCAGGCCGGCGTCCCCACCGCCGCCGCCCACACCTGCTCCACGGTCGCGGAGGCCGAGGCCGCCTTGGACGCGTTCGGCGCCCCCTACGTGGTCAAGGACGACGGGCTGGCCGCCGGCAAGGGCGTGGTGGTCACCTCGGACCGTGCCGAGGCCCTCGAGCACGCCCGGTCCTGCTTCGACGTCAACGGCACCGTGGTCATCGAGGAGTTCCTGGACGGCCCCGAGGTCTCCCTCTTCGTCATCTCCGACGGCACCAACGCGGTCCCCCTGGTCCCGGCGCAGGACTTCAAGCGCATCGGCGACGGTGACGCCGGCCCGAACACCGGCGGCATGGGCGCCTACACCCCGCTCGACTGGCTGCCCGAGGGCTTCGTGGACGAGGTCATGGAGGCCGTGGCCCGCCCCGTCATCGCCACCATGGCGGACCGCGGCACCCCCTTCGCCGGCGTGCTGTACTGCGGCCTGGCCCTGACGAGCCGCGGCCTGCGCGTCATCGAGTTCAACGTGCGCTTCGGCGACCCGGAGACCCAGGCCGTGCTGGCCCGGCTGCGGACCCCGTTCGGCCGCTTCCTGATGGACGCCGCCACGGGCTGCCTCGCCGGGTTGCAGGAGCTGGACTGGTCGGACGGCTACGCCGTGGACGTGGTGGTGGCCGCCGCCGGCTACCCGGAGTCCCCCCTCAAGGGCGGGGCGCTGGCTGGCGTCGCGGAGGCGGACGCACTGGAGAACGTCTCGGTCCTGCATGCGGGCACCTCCACGGCGCACGACGGCGGACTGGTCGCCTCCGGCGGCCGGGTGCTGGCCGTCGTCGGGCTCGGGGAAGACCTGGCCGCAGCGCGGGCCCGCGCCTACGCGGGGGTGGACCTGATCTCCCTGGAGGGATCGCAGCACCGCACCGACATCGGGCTCAAGGCCGAGCGCGGCGAGATCACGCTCCCGGAAGGAAAGACGCGCTGATGACCGGATTCTCGCAAGGGTTCGACGCCCAGGCCGTGGAGCTGCCGGGCTGGCGGCACGCCTATTCGGGCAAGGTCCGGGACCTCTATGAGCCGGCCGACTCCGCGCCGGGGGAATCCGAGACGCTGCTGGTGGTCGCCTCGGACCGGATCAGCGCCTACGACTTCGTGCTGGAGACCGAGATCCCGGACAAGGGCGCGGTGCTGACCCAGCTGTCCCTGTGGTGGTTCGAGCAGCTGCAGGTGCCGCACCACGTGGTGTCCCTGGACGTGCCGGAGGCCGTGGCGGGGCGGGCCATGGTGTGCCAGCGGCTGGACATGTACGAGGTCGAGTGCATCGCGCGCGGCTACCTGACCGGGTCCGGGCTGGCCGAGTACCGGGAGTCCGGCACGGTCACCGGGATCGAGCTGCCGGCGGGACTGGTGGACGGCTCGAAGCTGGACCCGGCGATCTTCACCCCGTCCGCCAAGGCTGACGTGGGTGAGCACGACGAGAACATCTCGTTCGAGCAGATGGCCCGGCTGATCGGGGACACCCCCGCCCAGAGGCTGCGTGAGCTGACCCTGGACGTGTACCGCCTGGCCGAGTCGATCGCCCGGGAACGCGGGATCATCCTGGCGGACACCAAGGTGGAGTTCGGACTGGATGCCACCGGGCGGATCGTGCTGGGGGACGAGGTCCTGACCCCGGACTCCTCCCGGTTCTGGGATGCCGCCCAGTACGAGCCCGGCCACGCCCAGCCCTCCTTCGACAAGCAGTTCGTCCGCGACTGGCTGACCGGCCCGGACTCCGGTTGGGACCGGCACTCAGGTGAGGCACCGCCGGCCCTGCCGGCCGACGTCGTCGCCAAGACCCGCGCCCGCTACATCGAGGCCTACGAGACCCTGACGGGCCAGACCTTCACCGCCTGAAATCCTCTGAAACCACGTCAGGTGCGAGGGCCGGGAGCGACCTCCGGCTGCGAGGGGTCTAGTGGGTGATGGTCGTCTGCTGGTAGAGCGACATGCGGATGCGGCCACCGAGCAGCCGGTAATGGCTGGACATCAGGGCGGTGAAGGGCTCCGGATCGCCGGGCCGGGAGGCCGTGGCCGTGTACACGAGGGCCGCGGCGTCTGTTCCCGTGAGGACCAGCCGGGGGTCATCCAGGTGGTACTCGGACCACGGTGGAGCGTGGTCCAGAGTTGATGCCACGGTGTCCCGGTCCAGGACCATGCCGTTGACGAGCACCATGACGGCGTCGTCGGTCATCAACTCCCCGTAGAACGTTCCACCCCGGGCCGAACACAGCGCATCCCACCCCCGGTGTTCCAGGGACAGCAGGTCGTGGAGCGTCAACGTGGCCATGCCTTCAGGCTAGTGGCCCGGCACCGGGAAGTCCTCAGCCGACCAGGGAGTCCTTCCAGGCCGCATGGAGCTCGGCGAAGCGGCCGCCGGCCTCGATCAGCTCGGCGGGGGAGCCGTCCTCCACGACCCGCCCGTCATGCACCACGAGCACGCGGTCGGCGATCTCCACGGTGGACAGCCGGTGCGCGATGATCAGCGCGGTGCGGTCACCCAGCAACCGGGTCAGCCCCTGCTGCACGAGCCGCTCACTCGGCAGATCCAACGAACTCGTGGCCTCATCCAGGATGAGCACGGCCGGGTCGGCGAGGAAGGCGCGGGCGAAGGAGACGAGCTGGCGTTGGCCGGCGGAGAGCCGTCCGCCGCGCTTGGTCACGTCGGTCTCGTAGCCTTCGGGCAGGGACAGGATGAACTCGTGGGCTCCCACGGCCTTCGCCGCGGCCTGGATTTCGGCATCCGAGGCATCCGGCCGGCCCAGGGCGATGTTCTCGGCCACGGAGCCGGAGAACAGGAACGCCTCCTGCGTCACCATGACCACGTTGCGCCGCAGATCGCTCGCGGAGAGCTGGTCCAGGTCCACCCTGTCCAGCGTCAGGGACCCGGAGGAGAGGTCGTAGAACCGGGCGATCAGCTTCACCAGCGTGGACTTGCCGGCCCCGGTCTGGCCGACGACGGCCACCGTCTGGCCCGCGGGGATGGTCAGGTCGAAGCGCGGCAGGATGACCTGGCCGTCCCCATATCCGAACTCGGCATCCTTGAAATCGATCCGTCCGGCGGCCTCAGGCAGGGGTACCGGCTGCTCGGCCTCCCGCACGGTGGGCGCCTCCTCCAGCAGCCCGGACACCTTCTCCAGCGCTGCTGAGGCGGACTGGAAGGAGGAGTAGAACATGGCGACCTGCTCCATCGGCTGGAACACACGCTTGCCGGCCAGCAGCAGTGCCACGAGCACACCCACGGCCAGGGTGCCGTCCAGCACCCGGAACCCGCCGAAGAGCAGCATGGCCACCACGGTCAGGTTCCCGGTGATCACCAGGGTCGGCTGCAGGATGCCGAAGAGGTTCAGGGACTTCAGCATGTCGTCCCGGTACTTGCCGGCCAGCGTCTCGTACGTCCGGTCATTGGCGCGTTCCTTGCGGAAGGCCTGCACGGCGCGGATGCCGGTCATGGTCTCCACGAAGTTCACGATCATCCGGGCGGAGGACACGCGCGACTCCCGGTAGACCGCCTCTGAACGTACCTGGTACCAGCGCACCGCGATCGCCACCGGGATGAACGCCACCAGCAGGATCAACGCCGAACGCCAGTCGAGGACGACGATCGAGATGCCCGTGAACAGCATGAACATCAGGCCGGACACGAGGGAGGACACGCCCTGGTCCAGCAGCTCGCGCAACGAGTCCAGGTCCGAGGTCTGCCGGGAGATGACCCGCCCGGAGGTGTACTTCTCGTGGAACTCGAGGCTGAGCCGTTGCGTGTGCCGGAACACCCACACGCGCAGGTCCAGCAACATGGCCTGGCTCAGCCGCGCCGTCATCCACGTGTAGGTGCCCAGCAGCAGCCCCGCGGTCAGCGCGGCTCCCACATAGGTGCCCCCGACGGCGGCCACCACCGGTGCCGCGGAGCCACCGGCCTCCAGCGTGGAGACGACCTGCGGCAGCCCCCAGTCGATGCCCCACGCGATGATCAGCGGGAACGACGCGCGGGCGGCATTCGAGATCACCACCAGCAAGGCCGTCAGGATGAGCTTCCACTTCACCGGCCGGGCCAGGTCCTTGAGCAGGGCCCAGGATCGTGCTCTGACGTACTTCCGTTCCTGGACGCTGAGGTCCAGACGCTCCTCGCCCTGGGTGCCCAGCAGCGTCGGGTCGGGCCGCTGGGCCTCGCCGGGGGCGGAGGCGTTGACGGCCTGACGGCCGCGGCGCTGGGTCCGGTCCGCGCGGCTCATGGTCGGTCTCCTTCACGGCCATGGCCAGCGGCAGTGCCACTGCCACTGCCACGATCGGACGCTTCGTCCACGGCCACCACCGGCGTCATCCCGGTGATCACCCCGGAATCCATGACGGACTCAATGGACTTGTCCTCCTCGAAGCTGGAGATGATGAAGCGGTATCCCGCCGACCGGCCCAGCAGCTCGGCGTGCGTGCCGACGTCCTGGATCGCTCCGTCGCGGAGGACTGCCACGCGGTCGGCGAGGGCCACGGTGGAGGGCCGGTGGGCCACGATCAGGGTGGTGGTCCCGGCCAGGACGGTGCGCAACCGCTGCGTGACCACCTCCTCGGTGCTGACGTCCAGCGCGGACAGCGGGTCGTCCAGGACGAGGATCGCCGGCTGAGCGGCGATGGCGCGGGCCAGGGCGATGCGCTGGCGCTGCCCGCCGGACAGGCTCAGCCCCTCCTCGCCGATCTGGGTGTCCACGCCCTCCGGCATGGCGTAGGCGAACTGGGCCTGGGCGGTGTCCAGGGCCAGCTCCAGCAGGTCCTGGGCGGCCTGCGGATCGGCAGCGTCCGGGCCGGCGATCTCCGCCGGGGCTCCCAGCAGCACGTTGTTGCGGATCGAGTCGGAGAACAGGGTCGCGTCCTCGAAGGCGATGGACACCGTGCGCCGCAGGTCCAGCAGCGCGTGGTCCCGGACGTCCACCCCGTCCACGAGCACGCGCCCGGAGGTGGCGTCGTAGAGCCGGGGGACCATCTGGACGAGGGTCGACTTGCCGGACCCGGTCAGTCCGACCAGGGCCATCGTCTCGCCGGGCTCGAGGTGCAGGGTCACGTCCCGCAGGATCGGCTCCGCCTCAGCGGTGGCATCCGGATAACGGAAGCCGACGCCCTCGAAGGCGAGGCTTGAACCGGACCCAGATTCTGATCCAGATCCAGCACCGGAGTTTGGACCGGAGCCAGCGGCCGGATCCGCGATGGGGTCGGCAATATCAACTGCGGTGTCCATGACCTCGAAGTGGCGGTCGATGGCGGTCTTCGCGGACAGGGACATGCCCATGAGCTGACCGACGGATTCGACCGGGCCGGCGAGCACCGCCGTCGTGGCGAAGAAGCCGGCGAGGGCGCCCACGGTGAGCTCCCCGGTGGCGACGAGGTAGACGCCGGTGGCCAGCGAGATGCCGATGACGGTCTCCGGCAGGGCGACGATCAGGGCGATGAACTGGGAGAGCACCGTGGCCTTGCGGACCTCCGTGCCGCGCAAGGTGTCCGCCTGGTCGCGGAATCCCTCCAGGGCCTCCCCGCCCCGCCCGAAGGCCTTGAGCACACGGATGCCGTGGACGGACTCCTCCACGGTGGTGGCGAGGTCACCGGCCTGGTCCTGGGAGAGGCGGGACGCGCTCCGGAAGTCGTTGCGGAAGTAGAAGGAGCGCCACATGATCGGTACGGCGCCGGCCAGGTAGATCAGCCCGAGGATCCAGGAGGAGTTGAGCAGCAGGATGATGCCGACCACGATCGTGACGATCGAGACCACGAACATCACCGTGCCGAAGGCGATCCAGCGGCGCAGCAGGGACAGGTCGCCGACGGAGCGGGAGAGCAGCTGCCCGGAGGGCCAGGAGTCGTGGAAGGAGACCGGCAGCCGCTGCAGCCGGGTGAACAGGGCGACGCGGGCTCGGTTCTCCACCCCGGCGGCGGGCGGCAGGATGAAGAAGCGGCGGCCGAAGATCAGCAGTCCCTCGGCGATGCCCAGCCCGGCCATGAGCCAGACGGCACCCCACACGTCCGCCGGGGACCCGCCGGGATGCAGCACGGAGTTCACCAGTTGCTGGATGACCTGAGGGATGGACAGGGCGACCAGCCCGGCCAGCATGGCCGAGACGAGCCCGGCGGCCCAGCGCCAGCGGATGCCGTCCAGGTAGGGGGAGAGGCGGCGGATGGCCTCGAGGATGGACCGCTCCCGGGTGCCCGGGCCATGGTCATTCTGGCCACCACCCTGGCCGTGTCCATCCGTGTGGCCCCGGCCCGGCTTGCCACGCGGTGAATCGGTGCGGGCAGGCGTGGACAAGGCAACCCCTCCAGACAAGGACACATGGCCGGCATCAAGGGATGCGGCGATCCACCATCCTACGGTCGCGGCGGACGTTCTGAAAGATCCCTTTGAAGGCTCGGGACCGCCGGCGCGGGTCAGGCGGGGGAGACTACGTCCAGCACGACGGCCTCGGGGCGGCACGCGAAGCGGACGGGGGCCTTGGGCGAGGTGCCGATGCCGGCGGACACCTCGAGCGGTACGGTCCTTCCGCCCGAGGACCACTCGGTCAGACCGGAGGCCTGCCAGGTCGGCAGGTCGCAATTGGTGACGAGCGCGCCGTACCCGGGCACGCAGATCTGGCCCCCGTGGGTGTGGCCGGCCAGGATCACGTCAGCGCCGCCGTCGGTCATGGCATCCAGCACCCGGCGGTAGGGCGCGTGGGTGACGCCGATCCGCAGGGAGCGGGCGGGTCCGGGGCCCGCCCCGGGAAAGCCGGGCCACGCGTCCAGGCCCAGGTGCGGGTCGTCGGTGCCGGCGAAGTCCAGGCGGATCCCGTGGAGTACCCGGGAGAAATGCTGGTTGGACAGGTTGAGCCAGCCGCGGGCCTCGAAGGCGTCGAACAGGTCCTCCCACGGCAGCTCGGTCCGGTTCGGGTCCTGCCGGGACGGCCCGGCGAAGTAGCGCAGCGGATTGGCCGGCTTCGGCGCGTAGTAGTCGTTGGAGCCTGGGACGAAGACCCCGGGCACGTCCAGCAGTGGATCCAGGGCCCGGAGCAGCGGCGCCACGGACCCGGCCGCGCCGATGTTGTCCCCGGTGTTGACCACCAGGTCCGGATTCAGGTCGGCCAGGCCGGAGAGCCAGTCGAGCTTGTCCTGCTGGGACGGGATGAGGTGGATGTCCGAGAGGTGCAGGATCCGGAACGGGCGCGCGCCCGGCGGCAGGATGCGCAGCTGTTCGGTGCGCACCGCGAAGTTGCGGGCCTCCACGAGCGCACCCCAGGCCACCATGCCGCCACCGGTGGCGGCCACGGCACCGGTGGCCACCGCCGCCGCCTTCGCGGCCGAGATCAACCGTGCCCGACGCCGGCCGGCGGCCTGGCGCGCGGCCCTCACCGGTGCCTTTCCCATGACGGCCTCAGTCCTCGGTCGAGACGACGGCGTTCGGATCGTAGTACGGCTGGGGGCCGGGGCGTCCGTCCACCCGGATGGTCTCTCCGCCCTCGCGGGAGCCCATGGTCCGGGGATCGGAGGCCGGGCCGTCATAGGCCGTGAACTCGTCCGTGGGGTAGGTCTCGGCCACGTTCCCCATGTAGTCGGCCCACATCGGTCCGGCGATGATGGAGCCCCAGACATCCTCGTACTCCACGCCGCCGATGGTTTCGCCCTCCAGCGAATCCAGGTCCCGGAAGTTGCCGACCCAGGAGGCCGTGGTCAAACCGGTGGTGGTGCCGATGAACCAGGTGGAGGATGAGGAGTTGTTCGTACCGGTCTTGCCGGCGATCGGGAAGGTGATGTCCTGGGCGATGCGCTCCGAGGCAATGGCCTTGAGCGTGTTGTTCAGCTCCGCGACGTGCTGGGTGTCCGCGACCTTCTCGCAGGCCACCGGGGGCACCTGATAGGAGTTGCCGCGGGTGTCCGTCACCTCTGAGATGACGCGGGGCTCACAGTAGTTGCCGTCGTCCGCGAAGGTCGCGTAGGCGGCGGCCATCATCAGGGGCGAGACCTCTTCCGAACCCAGGACGAAGGACGGGTTCAGCGGGTTGATGGTCTCGCCGGTACCGGCGTTCTGGATGCCCACGCGGCCCATCAGGTCCGTGATGCCGCAGAGGTCCTGTGCGTAGGCGGCGGCCACCGTGGCCGTGTTGATGGACCAGTACAGCCCGTAGTCGGCGCGCATCGGCTTGTTCATGTCAGCGATGGCGTTGCGGACGGTCCAGGCCGGGCGGTCCAGCAGCAGGGGAATGGTCCCGGACTGGCCGCAGGAGCCCTGGAACTGGGTCCGGTTCGGGTAGGTGTTGGTCCGGGCGTCGAGCGTGTCCGTCATCGAGTTGCCGGACTCGATCCAGGACAGGAAGGTGAAGGGCTTCATCGTGGAGCCGGCCTGGAAGCCCGCGCCGCCGCCCATGGGCCGGTCCACGCTGAAGTTCAGGGTGGTGTTGGCGTCGCCTTCCGCTGCCGGATCGTAGGTGGTGTTCTGGGCCATCGCCCGGACGTTGCCCGTGCCCGGCTCCACCGTGACGAGGGAGGCGCCCACGGCGTCGTTCTCGCCGAACTCGGTGTACGGGGCGTTCTCCCGCGCGGCGCGCTCCGCCTCCTGCTGCAGGTTGGAGTCCAGGGTGGTGGTGATCTGCAGGCCGCCGCGGTCCAGCAGGCGCTGGCGCGATTCGGCGTCCGGGCCGAAGGCCTCGGACGTCAGGACGGTGCGCTGGACGTAGTCGCAGAAGTAGTTGCCGTAGTCGGCGGACATGCAGCCGGAGGCCAGGGGGGTGACGTCCAGGCCGAGGTCAGAGGCCACGGCCTCGTCGTACTCCGCCTGGGTGATGGCCTCGTTGCCGAGCATGGCCCCGAGCACGGTGTTGCGGCGCTCGGTGGCGCCCTCCGGGTTGTTGACCGGGTTGTAGCCGTTGGGGGACTGCACCATGCCGGCGAGCATGGCCGACTCCGGCACGGTCAGTTCCGCGGCGCTCTTGTTGAAGAAGTAGCGTGCGGCGGCCTCAACGCCGTACACGCGGCCGGAGAAGAGCACGATGTTGAGGTAGCCCTCGAGGATCTCATCCTTGGACATCTCCTTCTCCACGGCCACGGCCAGCTTCATCTCGCGCAGCTTGTCCGCCACGGTCTTGGTGCCGGAGATCGTGGTGCGCTCGTTGTTCAGGTACTGCGCGTTGACCAGCACGTTGTTCACGTACTGCTGCGTGATGGTGGAGGCGCCCTGGGTCGAGTCAGAGGTGGCGTTGTTGATCAGGGCGCGGGTCAGGCCGCGGGCATCCACGCCGCCGTGCTCGTAGAAACGCTCGTCCTCGATCGAGATGATGGCGTCCTGCATGTTCTGGGAGATCTGGTCCAGTTCCACCGGGACGCGGTTCTCGGCGTAGAAGGTGGCCAGCACGTTGCCGTCCTTGTCCAGGATGCGGGAGGGCACCGAGAGCGGCTCCTCCTTCAACTCGGCGGGCAGCTGATCCAGCATCTCCCCGCCGGCGGTGGCCGTGGCCCCACCCACGGCGGCCATCGGCAGCATCAGGCCGGCCGCAAGCACGCCGCACAGCGCACTGACACCGAGGAAGGCGACGATCTTGCCCAGCGTGGTGGCAGTGTCGAAGAAGGGGGACTTGCGATTGGCCATGGGTTCGATTCTACCGGCCGGATCACCCTCCGTGACGGACCTGAAGGAACGGACATTCCTGCGGCTAGGCTGGTTCCATGACAACCTGGGAATACCTCATCACGCCGCTGCCCCTCCACACGCCCAAGCAGGTGCTGGACATGCATGGTTCCGAGGGGTGGGAATTGGTCTCCATCGTCACCGGTCCCGAGGGCGGGTCCGTGGCCTACCTGAAGCGGCCGAAGCAGTGAACGGGCCGGACTCCACCGACGCCGGCACGGCCGGGACCGTCGAGGCGCGTCTGGCCGAGCTCGGCCTGACCCTTCCGCCGGTCGCCGCCCCCGTGGCCGCCTACGTCCCGGCCGTCATCGAGGGAAACCTGGTGCACACCTCCGGCCAGTTGCCGTTCCAGGGCGGCCAGTTGCCGGCCACCGGCAAGGTCGGCGCCGAGGTGGAGCTGGAGGAGGCGGCCGAGCTGGCCGCCCTCTGCGCCGTCAACGCCCTCGCGGCCGTCAAGTCTGTCATCGGGGACCTCGACCGCATCGAACAGGTCGTCAAGGTCGTCGGCTTCGTCTCCTCCGATCCGTCCTTCACCGCCCAACCCCAGGTCATCAACGGCGCCTCGGAGCTACTGGGCCGCGTCTTCGGTGACGCAGGCGTCCACGCCCGCTCCGCCGTCGGGGTGGCCGTGCTGCCGCTGGACTCGCCGGTCGAGGTCGAGATGACCGTCCGGTTCCGCTGACCGCTCCGGCCCCGCGCCCCACCATGGTCCCCTCACCCTCCGAGCCCCGGCCACAGCCGGAACGGTCGTCGGCGTCCCAGCCACCGGCCCGGTTCCCTTCGGCGCCGACTTCTATACCGACCACTGCGCCGACGTCTGTACCGAGTTCTGCGCGGACGGCTCCGCGGACCGGGCTGGCCGTCGGCCATGGCCCGGTGCGCCGCGCCGAACGCGCCCTGGTGCCCCGGCTCTTCGCATTGCCGGAGGACCAGTACGTGGCCGCTCGCAGCTGGTGGGTGCACGGGGAGCGGCGGCCGCGGGCCGCGCGTCGTGCCTCCTCCGTGGCTGTGGTCCGGGACGGTCTGAACGGGGTGGAGACCCTGCTGCGCTACCGTCCCGGGCCCACCCCCCTGGGCTCGGTGGCGTTCCCGGGCGGCTCCCTCGACGCCGCTGATGAGGACGACTGCCCGTGGTTCGGCCCGACCCCGGCCCAGTGGTCCCGAGTGCTTGGGGTGGACGACCACCGCCTGGCCCGCCGGCACCTGACCGGGGCGATCCGTGAACTGTTCGAGGAGACGGGCATCCTGTTGGCCGGGCCGGACGCCCACGGCGTGGTCACGAATCCCGGCGGTGGAGAGTGGATGCAGTCCCGTGTGGCGCTCGACCGTCAGGAACTCTCCCTCCCAGACCTGGTGAACCGCCGCGGCTTCGGTCTGCGCACGGACCTGCTGCGCGCCGTCGGGCGGTGGCACAGCCCGTACTTCTCCCACCGCCGCTTCGATACCCAGTACTTCGCGGTGGCCGTCCCGCACGGACAGGACACCTCCCTGATGGAGGGCAAGGGCGTCTGGTCGGCGTGGGTGCCGGCCCGGTGGCTGGTGGCCGGGCGGGACAGCACCGTGCTGGGCGATGCGATCGGCCAGGAGGAGACCGTGGGCCGACCGTTGGGGCGCCTGACGGTGCCGGCGGTGGAACTGCTGCTCGAGCGGATGGCCGAGGCGGGATCCACGGTGGAGTTCCTCATGGACCTCACCATCCGCGGCGGCGTGCCCGAGTTCACGCCGGAACTGCACGGCAGCCTGGAGGAATCAGTGGCGCCGGGGGCGCCGGGGGCGGAGGGAGAAGACGCCGACGGCGGCGGGTTCAGCCTGTCCGTCGACCTGCCCGGCGGCCGGTGGGCCCGCGCCTGAGCGTGGCTGGAGGACCGCTCGCGTGCCGCTGGAGTGCAGCTGCGGTGCTCTGTGCATCAGAAACGACTCGAGGGGCCGCGATGGCGGCCCCTCGAGGTCAGTCGTTCAGCAGTGTTTCAGCCGGAGTTCGGGTCCGGTTGGAGTGACTAGCGTGAGCGCTGGCGCAGACGCTGCAGGTCCAGCACCACGACCGCACGGTTCTCCAGGCGGATCCAACCGCGCTGGACGAATTCGGCGAGGGCCTTGTTGACGGTCTCGCGGGAGGCGCCGACCAGCTGGGCCAGCTCTTCCTGGGTGAGGTCGTGGGCCACGAGCAGGCCGTCGTTGGCCGGGCGGCCGAAGCGGTCCGCCAGGTCCAGCAGGGCCTTGGCCACCCGGCCGGGCACGTCCGAGAAGACCAGGTCGGCCAGGGACTCGTTGGTCTTGGACAGTCGCTGGGCCAGGGCCCGCAGCAGCTGCATGGAGACCTCGGGAGTGGACTGGATGACCTTCCGCAGGTTGTCATGGCGCAACCCGGCCAGGCGGGCGGCGGAGACGGCCGTGGCCGTGGCCGTGCGCGGGGCGGGGTTGAACAGCGCCATCTCGCCGAAGACCTCACCCGGGCCGAGGATGGCCAAGAGGTTCTCCCGGCCGTCCGGGGCGGTGCGGCCCAGCTTGATCTTGCCGGACATGATGACATACAGCTGATCGCCCTGGTCGCCCTCATGGAAGGCAGAGGCTCCGCGGGAGAGCTCTACCTCGGTCAGCTCGGAGGTCAGTGCAGAAAAGACCTCGTCATCCAAGTTGGTGAACAGCGGGGCCTTGCGCAGTACCTCGAGATCCATGTGTCCTTCGTCCTCACTGTCGACTGGCATGCCGGACATCTGCGACATGCGGGGAGTGTGTGTGATCCATTCTGCCCCATCTGCGGCAATGGTAACGGTAAAGTGGGAGGCTACGCGTATACGGGGGCGGACGCAGGAAGAGAGACTCCTTGTTTTTGGGACTGACCCTGCTGGACTGGGTCCTGATCGTCGTCCTGTTCGTGTTCCTGATGGCCGGCTACCGCCGCGGGTTCCTGGTGACCCTCGGGACCATGGTCGGACTGGCGGCCGGGGCCATCGCCGCGTTCTTCTCCATCCCGCTGGTCTCCGCCTGGATCACCGAGCCCGGTTGGCGCATCCTCGCCATCGTGGCCGCTGCGCTGGTCCTGGTGTTGCTGGGGCAGGGGATCGGTGCCGCCCTGGGGCGCGCCATCCGTCTCCGCATGGCCCTGCCGGCGCTGCGGACGGTGGACCGGCTGGGCGGTGCCGTGGCCAACACCGCCGTGGCCGCGGTGCTGATCTCCCTCGTGGCCTTCTCCGCGTCCTCCATGGGCATGGCGCCGGTGACCTCGGCGATCTCCGAATCCCGGGTCATCACCACGATCAACGACGCGGCACCCGAATCGGCCAAGTCGCTGGTCGCCCGGGTGCGTGCCGCTGTCGCCGGGACCGACGTGGTGCCGGTGCTGCCCGAGCCCGTGACCACGGAGACCCCGGCGGCCGCGGCTTCCACCCCCGCACCGGGACAGGCGCTGCAGGAGGCGCGTGCCTCCGTGGTGCGCATCTCCGGAACCGCCCTGGTCTGCGGGCAGAACCAGACCGGGTCCGGCTTCGCTGTGGCCCCTGATCGAGTGATCACCAACGCCCACGTGGTGTCCGGGCTGACCGAGCCCTCGGTCGAGTCCGCGGGTGGTGCCGTGCACGCCGGTCGGGTGGTGCACTTCGACGCGGCACGGGACGTGGCCGTCATCGCCGTGGACGGGGCAGACCTGCCGGCGCTGGACGTGGGTGCCGAATTGGCGGACCAGGAGGCCGGCTACATCATGGGCTACCCCTCGGGCGGGCCCTTCCAGATGGATCCGGCACTGGTCCAGGCCCGCGGTGAGGTGACCGTCAACAACGTCTACGGCGCCGACCCTGGCCTACTGGACATCTACCAGCTGGAGGCCGACGTCCAGCTGGGCAGCTCCGGTGGTCCACTGCTGACCGCGGACGGTGACGTGGCCGGCATCGTCTTCGCCCGCGCCACCGGGGACATCGAGGTGGGCTACGCCATCACCGGCGAAGAAGCCGAAGAGGCCCTGACGGAGGCCGAGGAGATGGTGGACACCGTGTCCACGGGCCAGTGCATCCAGGGGAACTGAGCCGGACTGTGCCCGGGAACCTCCGGCTGACTAGTATCTACCGGGGTCCACATCGTGCATGAACGGCTTGACTGGTCTAACGTGGTCGCCATCACATTTTCGCACCGCACCGCCGGCCCGCCGCCGCGTCACCCTCAGAACGGCGCCGGACCGAGCGGGCTGGGTTACTGACCGGGAGGACCTCCGTGTCAACGCAGACCGCACTACAACCAGGAGACTTGAGCCGCCGCGAGCAATTCGCCGGCCGCTGGGCCTTCATCTTCGCCGCCATCGGCTCCGCCGTGGGCCTCGGCAACATCTGGCGCTTTCCCTATGTCGCCTACGAGAACGGCGGCGGCGCCTTCATCGTCCCGTATCTGGTCGCCCTGCTGACCGCCGGCATCCCGCTGCTGTTCTTCGACTACGCGATCGGCCACCGGTTCAAGGGCTCGCCGCCCCTGGCCTTCAGGCGCCTGAGCAAGTGGGCCGAGTCCATCGGCTGGTGGCAGGTGCTGATCTGCTTCGTGATCGGCGTCTACTACGCGGCCATCATCGCCTATGCCGCCATGTACACCTGGTTCTCCTTCGGGGAGCGCTGGGGAGACGACCCGGAGGCGTTCTTCTTCGGGGAGTACCTGCAGGTCCCGGAGAGAGTCGCCCCGACCCTGGAGTTCGTCCCCGCGGTCTTCTGGCCCATGCTGGTGGTCTGGGTGATCCTGCTCGTGGTCCTCGGCGCCGGCGTCCAACGTGGCATCGCCATGGCGTCCCTGATCGGCATCCCGGTCCTCTTCATCATGTTCATCGCCCTGGTCATCGTGGCGTTGACGCTGCCGGGCGCGATGGACGGCCTCAATGCCCTGTTCACCCCGAACTGGTCGGTGCTCTCCGACCCACAGGTGTGGATCGCGGCCTACGGTCAGATCTTCTTCTCGCTGTCTGTGGGATTCGGCATCATGATCACCTACGCCTCCTACCTGAAGCGCCGCACCAACCTGACCGGGTCCGGCCTCATGGTCGGCTTCACCAACTCCAGCTTCGAGATCCTCTGCGGCATCGGCGTCTTCTCGGCCCTCGGCTTCATGGCCCAGGCCAACGGAGTGCAGGTGGCAGATGTGGTCAGCAATGGCATCGGCCTGGCGTTCATCGCCTTCCCGACGATCATCTCCGAGGCCCCGCTGGGCGTGCTGATCGGTGTGCTGTTCTTCGCCTCACTGGTGTTCGCCGGCTTCACCTCACTGGTGTCCATCCTCGAGGTCGTCGTCTCGGCGGTGAAGGACAAGCTCGGTTGGAGCCGGTGGACCACGGTCTCCGTGGTGGTCGGCTTCTCCGGGATCGTCTCCCTGCTGCTGTTCAGCACCACCACCGGCATCAACGTCCTGGACGTGACGGATGCCTGGGCCAACAACTTCGGCATCGTCGGCGCGGCGCTCGTCGCGGTGGTCGTGGTGTCGTGGCTGTTGCGGCGGCTGGACGGCATGGTCAGCCACCTGAACGCCGTGTCCTCGTTCCGCGTGGGCCGGATCTACAAGGTCCTCGTGGCCGTGATCCTGCCGATCGTGCTCGCCTACATGTGGGTGTCCGATGTGGTCCTCAAGGCCACGGAGGGCTACGGTGACTTCCCCGCATGGTTCGTGAATACCTTCGGCTGGGGCATGTCGATCGCCCTGATCGTGGTGGCGATCCTTCTGGCCCTGCTGCCCTGGTCGCAGAGATCGGCACTGCACAGCGAGCTGAATGACAACCTCGGCCCGGAGTCCGTCACGGGGGAAGAGGAGTTGGCCGGAGCGGTTCCGGGAGCGCGAGGCGCGCCGACCGGCCACGGCCGTCACGTCGACACTCCGTCGTCTCCACCACGCAACCCGTCCCATCCTGAGCACCCCGAGAAGGGAGTCTGACATGGACCCGATTGCCATCGTGTTCCTGATCATCGCGATCGTGGTGGTGTGGGGCGGCATGGCCGCTTCGCTCATCCACCTGCTGAAGAACCCGGACCACCTCTCCGGCGAAGAGGCTGCGGTCGACCGGAGTTAGTCCGGTCAGCCAGGTCCGCGGTCTGCGACAATCTGCCGCAGACCGGGACGGCTGGTTACAGCAATGGTGCCGGGCCACAGTGATCATCACTGTGGCCCGGCACCATTGCTGTGTCCGGAACTGTTCTCTACTTGTCTACGTGTCTACTTGCGCAGCGACTCCGCGATCTGCTGCATGATCGTGGGATCGGACAGGGTGGATGCATCGCCCGGATCACGGCCTTCGGCCACGTCCTTGAGCAGACGGCGCATGATCTTGCCGGAGCGGGTCTTGGGCAGCTCCGGCACCACCAGGATGTGCTTGGGCTTCGCGATGGCCCCGATCTCGGAGGCCACGTGGGCCCGCAGGTCGGCCTCGGTCTGGACCGGATCGACCGCTCCGTCCGCCTGGGATTCCTCGGTGAGGATCACGAACGCCACCACGGCCTGGCCGGTGGTGGCATCGGTGGCGCCGACCACGGCGGACTCCGCCACGATCGGGTGGGAGACCAGGGCGGACTCGATCTCCGAGGTGGAGAGGCGGTGGCCGGAGATGTTCATGACGTCATCCACACGACCGGTGACCCAGACGTCCCCGTCCTCGTCCCGGCGGGCGCCGTCCCCGGCGAAGTAGATGCCCTCGAACCGGGACCAGTAGGTCTCCTTGAAGCGCTCCGGGTCGCCCCAGATGCCGCGCAGCATGGCCGGCCATGGATCCCGGATCACCAGGAAACCGGCACCGGCACCGTCGAAGGACCGGCCGGCCTCGTCCACCACGTCCACGGTGATCCCCGGGACGGGGGTCTGGGCCGAACCGGGCTTGGTGGCCGTGACACCGGGCAGGGGCGAGATCATGTGGGCACCGGTCTCGGTCTGCCACCAGGTGTCCACGATCGGGGCGGGGTACTCCTTGCGGGCACCCGGGGTGATGGAGCCGTCGTCGTTCTTCGTCCCGGCGCCGGCGTTGCCGCCGATGACCTCCCGGTACCACATCCAGGCCTCGGGGTTGATGGCCTCGCCGACGGATCCGAGCACACGGATCGAGGACAGGTCGAAGGCGTCCGGCACCTGCCGGCCCCACTTCATGCAGGTGCGGATCGCGGTGGGGGCGGTGTACATGATGGTGATGCCGTACTTGGCCACGATCTCCCACCAGCGGCCGGTGTGCGGGAAGTCGGGGGTGCCCTCGTAGATCACCTGGGTGGCGCCGTTGATAAGGGGCGCGTAGGTGACGTAGGAGTGCCCGGTGACCCAGCCGACGTCGGCGGTGCACCAGTACACGTCCGTCTCGGGATGGAGATCGAAGGTGTCCCGGTGGGTGACGGCGGTCTGCACCAGGTAGCCGCCCGTGGTGTGCAGGATGCCCTTCGGCTTCCCGGTGGTGCCGGAGGTGTAGAGGATGTACAGCGGGTGCTCGGAGTCGTGCCAGACCAGCTCGTGCTCGTCCGACTGCTCACCCAGCACGTCGTGCCACCACAGGTCCCGGTCCGCCGTCCACTCCACGTCCTGCTCGTTGCGGCGGACCACGAGGACATGGGCCACGGAATGGCCGGGCTCGGCCAGGGCGGCATCCACCGCCGGCTTGAGCATGGCGGGCTTTCCGCGCCGCCAGGAGCCGTCCGCGGTGACCACGAGCTTGGCCTCGGCATCGTCGATGCGCGAGCGCAGGGCATCGGCGGAGAAGCCGCCGAAGACCACGGAATGGACAGCGCCGATCCGGGCGCAGGCCAGCATGGTGACGACGGTCTCGGTGATCATCGGCATGTAGACCGCCACGCGGTCGCCCTTGGTGACCCCGAGCGACTCGAAGGCGTTGGCGGCCCGCCGGACCTCGGCGGCGAGCTCTGCGTAGGTCCAGGAACGGGAGTCTCCGGGTTCACCCTCGAAGTGGATGGCCACGCGGTCGCCCAACCCGGCCTCCACGTGGCGGTCCAGGGCGTTGTAGGCGGCGTTGGTGGTGCCGCCGACGAACCACTTCGCGAAGGGGGCATCGGACCAGTCCAGCACCTCGGTGAAGTCCTGGTCCCAGTCCAGCACCTCACGCGCCCGATGAGCCCAGTAGCCCAGCCGGTCCGCTGCGGCCTCCTCATAGCGGTCCGCCCCGGCCACGGCCTGTGCGGCGAACTTCGCCGAGGGCGGGAAGCTGCGGTGCTCGTGGGAGAGGGTGTCCATGGTGCCGCCGCCGTCGGCGGATGCGGAGGAGGGGGCCGATTCGTTGGACGCTGGTGTGCTCATGCGTACTCCTTGGTGGCGCGGTCGACGAGGACCACCGTGATGACGCCGGGGTGTAACTGGCGTCACAGGTGGCTTCGTCTTTAGCCTAACGCCACGGCCGACGGTGTGAAGCCGCGCACGTCAAACTGGGGGGACAGGGCCGGGCATGGCTGGTTGAATGGTGCAGAGAGCATCCATAGGGGAACCGGCGAGCACCGTCCGGTCTGGATCAATCGCTGGGGAGTCGCCCGTTCCGGGTGGCACAGGAGGAACCACATGACCATCGCACCGGATTCACCCGCTACCGCACCAGCCGGTGGTCCCAGCTCGGGGCTGAGGCTGTCCAGTTGGGACGTCGGCTTCCTCGCCTCGGGCCTCGTGGTCCTCGCCGGTTCCATCGTCCCCCTGAGTACCTCGCGGTGGGGCCTGAACCTGTGGGGCAGCACCAACCTCTTCTTCCTCGGCATCGGGATCCTGATGCCCCTCGCCGCGGCCGGCTTCATCCTGGCCCGAGCGGCCTCCTCGGGGAAGCCCACCGGCGACGCCGGCCCCCGCCTCGGCTCACTCAGCACCGAACAGTTCGCGCACGTCACGGCCTGGCTGGCGCTGTCCTACTTCTTCATCACGTTCGTCACCACCCTGGACGCCGTCCTGCTCATCGGTCTGGCCGGCGCCTTCGGCCTGCTGGTCACCTCCCCGATGAGATCCCTCATGGCCCCGCTCTTCGCCGGATCC
Source organism: Citricoccus sp. K5 (assembly GCF_902506195.1). Taxonomy (NCBI): domain Bacteria; kingdom Bacillati; phylum Actinomycetota; class Actinomycetes; order Micrococcales; family Micrococcaceae; genus Citricoccus; species Citricoccus sp. K5. Next base: position 2,520,708 of record NZ_LR732817.1, on the reverse strand, counting down.
GCCGCCCAGCACGGCACCTTCCGGGCCGGTACCGGGGGCCCGTGGTCGACGCCGGCCGCCTCACCTGCCGCCGGTGGTGCCGGTGCCAGCGGTCCGTGGGCCGGAACCGAGACCGCGGGGGACCGGGGCGCGGAGTTCGGGGAGTCCCCGGCCTACGGTCAGGCGGCCTCGCAGGAGGCCCACGAGGAATACCGGTCCTCGCCGGAGCCTGCTGGATCCCTCGCTCCCGGCTCGGACGATGCTGAGCGGTCTGCGGCCGATATCGAGGACGAACTCGGGATGACGCGCGTGCGCCCGCGGTCCACGGACGAGGCCGCGGCCTCGGCAACCGCCGCGTTCGGAGCACCGGCAACTGCTGAACCGTCAGAACCTGTCGAGCAGTCTCCTTCGTCATCGGTACCCGACGTTCAGCACACGGAACCGATCGATCCGCTGGAATCCGCGCCGCCGGCACCGAGGGGCACTGAACCGGCCGAGTACGAGGCGTTCTGGTTCGCCGTGGGAACGCGCCGGACGGCCGTGAACCCCGAGGACGGCAGCCCGGCCTTCGCGCTCGAGCCCGGCGGCTGGATCCTGGCCCTCGAGGACCGTGGCCACGAGTTCTTCGTGCAGAACACGGACGGGCGCACCGGCGTGCTGGAGGACCTCACGGACATCGAGCGCGCGTGACGGGCAGGAAGTCCGCGCCGGCCGGCGTCGCCAGCGCCGGGGAGAGCACCCTCGCCCTGAAACGCCGTGCCCGGAAGGTCAACCGGGTGCTGGCCGACGCCTATCCCTACGCGGTCGCCGAACTCGATTTCACCAACGCCTTCGAGCTGCTCGTGGCCACCGTGCTCTCGGCCCAGACCACGGATGTGCGGGTCAATGCGACCACTCCGGGGCTGTTCGCACGATTCCCTGATGCCGAGGCCATGGCCCTGGCGGACGAGCGAGAGCTGCAGGAGATCGTTCGGCCCCTGGGCTTCTACCGGAACAAGGCCACCGCCATCCAGGGCCTCTCCCGGGCCCTGGTCGAACGCCACGGCGGGGACGTTCCCGGCACGGTGGACGAACTGGTGAAACTGCCCGGGGTCGGCCGCAAGACGGCCTTCGTGGTCCTGGGCAATGCCTTCGGGGTCCCCGGGCTCACCGTGGACACCCACTTCGGGCGCCTGGCCCGGCGGCTCGGATTCACCGCGCAGCAGGACCCGGTCAAGGTCGAGTACGAGGTCGCCGAGCTCTTCGAGCCGCGCGACTGGACCATGCTCTCCCATCGCCTGGTCTTCCACGGTCGCCGCGTCTGCCACGCCAAGCGCCCCGCCTGCGGGGCCTGCCCCGTCGCCCGCTGGTGCCCCTCCTTCGGGATCGGGGAAACGAATCCGGACGCGGCGGCGTCGTTGCTGAAGTACGAGCTGGCGCCGGGCCGGGAGGAACTGCTGGCCAAGATGCTCGCCGGTTCCACCCGCGCCGAGCTGCGGGCCGAGGGCTACGGTCTGGGGGCATGATGCAGATCGACGGGGCGCTCGCGGACCTACGGTCCCTCGTGGAGCGCTACGGGACCCTTGACCCGGACCTGGCGGCGAGGCGACCGTCTGCCCCGGCCCCGTCCCGGATTCCCGACGACGTCCGGGGCTGGGACTTCGGCCTCACCGTGGTGCCCCCGGCCTCGGCCGAGGAACCCTCGGACTCCGCCGTGCTGGTGCTGTTCGGGGCGCTGGACGGCCAGCCGGCGCACTTCCACGGCACCGCCGTGCCGGAGGACCTGGACCTGCTGCTCACCCAGCGGTCCTTCGCCCTGCGCCACCATCCCGGCCAGGTCGCCTTCCCGGGAGGCCGCCGGGACCCCGGGGACGTGGACTTCAGTGATTGCGCCCTGCGGGAGGCCGAGGAGGAGACGGGCCTGGACCGGAACGGTGTGCGCGTCATCGGAACCCTGCCGCCGGCCCCGCTGACGGTCTCGAACTTCCGGGTGCACCCCGTGCTGGGGTGGTGGGACCGGCCCTCCGACGTCTTCGTGGTGGACGAGGGGGAGGCAGCCCGGGTGTTCCGGGTCCCCGTGGCCGACCTGGTGGACCCCGCCAATCGCATCACCACGTCCCTGTCCCGGGAAGCGGCGGGCGTCACCCGGCGGTTCAGGAGCCCGGCGTTCCTGGTCTCCGGCACCCTCGTGTGGGGCTTCACGGCCATCCTGATCGACCGGATCCTCGATCTGCTGGGGTGGACCCAGGACTGGGACCACGGCCGGATCGTGGACATCACCGATTGGGACGCGTCCATGCCGGTGCCCCGCACTGACCTGTAGGCCGCCGGTTCCTCCACAGGCAGCGGAAGCCGGGCCGGTCCTCCACAGTTGCCGGCCCGCGAGCAGCAGGCCGGGGGCCGGGCGGACAGGCTGGGAGCATGTCCGTCCGAGCATCCTCACCGTTGACCATTCTGTTCGTCGCTCCACCGGATCGGGATGGGCCGGTCCCGCGGGGACTGGTGGGCAGCTCCCCACTCCTGTCCGAACTGCTGTGCACCGAGGTGGCTGCCTGCGCCGCCGCGGTCGGACACCGACTGCGCGTCGTGCCGCGCCGCGAGTGGTCGGCCGCGGCCCAGGCCCGCCGGGCTGCCCCGGCGCCCCCAGCCCTCATCCTCTGGGGGCTCGCCCCGGGGGAGACGGCCGACCCGGAACCGGGGATGGACCGCGGACAGGATCAGCCGGAACCGCCGATAGTGGCCGTCACCCTGGACGGGACCTCCGCGCCTCCCGGTGCCCTCTGCCTGCCCTCTCGGTCTCAGCAGCTCTGCCGGATCCTGGCGCGGACTCGTCCTGCCAATTCTGAGCCACCCGTTCGGGGGCGCGCTGCGGTGGTGGTCCACGATGGCCCGGGCGCCGATGGGGATGAGCACTGGCCCGGGCTGTCCTGGGCGCTGACACTGCTGCTGGGCGGCCCCGGGCGCGGCCTGCTCGTGGATGCCCAAGGCCCCCAGGGGAGTCTGAGTACCCGGCTGCGCGCCCTGGCCCCACCTGCGGATCGCTGCGTGAGCTGGAACGGGATCCAGGACCTGCCGGTTCCCGGGCCCGCCCTGGCCTCACACCTGCCCGGGGCCGGCGGCGTGCGGTGGTGGGGCTGGACCTCATCGAAATCCGCGGCCCGCTCCTGGTTGGACGATGACTGGGTCCAGGTCGCCGTGGAGACGTTCCCCTGGACGGTCGTCGACGTCGGCAAGGACCAGGACCGGGCGCGCGACTGGGCGGAACGGGGAATGGCGCTGCTGGTGTGCACCGATCGCGGACTATCGGCCGGACGGCAGCTTCCGGCCGACGTGCTGCTGCAGGTCACGCCACGTCAGCGGCCGTCGCACGCAGCACGGCACCGGGACATCCGTCGAGGACCAGCCCTGCCGAGGCAATCCGCCGGCTCTGTGCGGGTCGACGCGCAGGATTGGGACGGTACGTCGCTGGCCTCCTGGAATCGGTCGAGTCAGCGCGGGTCCGCCCGAAGGCTGGCCGCGGAGATCGAACTGCGGCTGGACGGAGCCGGGACCGTGGAACCCGGCTGGCCCGTGGCCGGAAGGGCCCTGCGATGAGCCGCGGATGGTCGCCGGAACCACCGCCCGGGGCGGGTCGGCGCCCCGCCACAGGAACCCCGGCGGGACGGCAACGGGCCCGCAGATGGCTCGCCGGTCGCCTCGCAGACCCCGCCCGTCACCAGGACCGTGGTGCTCCGGCCCGGCCCGCGACCGCGCCGCCAGAGCTGGCGGCCGAGGCCGTCCGGCGGCACCTGCCGGTGACCACCCCGCAGGAGGCGTCCACCCAGATGACGGCGCTGACGGACGATCTCATCGGTCTGGGACCACTGGCGGCCCCGGCCCGAGGCCCCGGCGTCACGGACGTCCTGGTGGACGGGTCCGGAACTATCTGGACAGACGGTCTGGACGGTCTCCGGGACACGGGCCAGTGCCTTCCTGCCGACGACGCCCGCCGTCTGGCCGTCCGCCTGCTGGCCCAGGGCGGCCGTCGGCTCGACGAGTGTCAGCCGTTCGGTGACGCCCAGGTCACCGGTGCCCGGGTGCACGCCATCCTGCCGCCGCTGGCCTCGGGCGGAACCCAGATCAGTGTCCGGTTGGCCGCACCGGAGCCACCGCGTCTGGAGGACCTGGCCCGGCGCTGGCCCCACGGGACGCAGTGGCTGGCCGCACTGCGGCAACTGCTGCGCACCCGCGCCAACCTGCTCATCAGCGGGGCCACCGGTTCCGGGAAGACCACCCTGCTCTCCGCGGTGCTCTCGGAGGTCCCCGCGGACGAACGGATCATCACCGTGGAGGACACCCGTGAGCTGCGCCCGCGCCACGGCCATGTGGTCTCGCTGCAGGCGCGTTCCGGCAACTCCGAGGGCGCCGGCACCGTCGAGTTGTCCGAACTCGTCCGGCAGGCGCTGCGGATGCGGCCCGACCGGCTCGTCGTGGGAGAGTGCCGCGGGGCGGAGGTCGCGGACTTCCTGGCCGCCATGAACACCGGCCACCGAGGCGCTGCCGGAACACTGCACGCCAACTCCGCCTCAGACGTCCCGGCCCGGCTGCAGGCGATGGGCGCATTGGCCGGCCTGGGGTCGGAAGCACTCGCGCTGCAGGCCTCCAGTGCGGTGGATGCGGTCCTCCACCTGGAACGGACCGATGCCGGGCGGCACCCCGTGGAGCTGGCCGTCGTGGACCGGGACACCAGCCGGACCGGTACCCTGCGCGTCCTCCCGGCGCTCTCCCTGGTCGGAACCGCCTTGACCGCGGGACCCGGCCAGGGCGTGCTGGACGGTCTGTCCGCAGCCGACATGCACCGGGACACCGGGTTGCGGCGGAGTAGGGGCCGGCATGCGATCGGGGCCTGAACGACGAGGCAGGCGGCGGCGGTGGTCGCGGTGGCTGCGGTGGCTCCCGGGGCAGGTGCGGCGACGGCGTGAGCGCGAGACCGAGGAATTTGTCGCCTTGCTCCGCCGGGCGTCCGCCCTGTTGCAGGCCGGCCGTCGTCCGGAGGGCGTCTGGATGGAACTCTCGGGGCTCTACGAACCGTGCCCGGGCGGACCAGACGGGTCAGGCGGGCCACGGGGGCCCGCCAGTCGGGCGGGATGCTGCCTGCACCACGTTCTCGTCGCGGCTGACCTGGAGATCATGCTCGGCGGCGAGCCGTTCGCCGCCGTGGAGGCACCGGGGCAGGGCCGTCACTGGCGCCAGCTGGATGGATGCCTGGCGGTCTCCCACCACGCCGGGATTCCGCTGGCCGGGCTGCTCGAGCGTCTGGCCGACGCCCTGGAGGAGGGCCAGGACGCGCAGCAGGCGCGGGACTCGGCCGCCGCCGGCCCGCGCTCCACGGCACAGCTGTTGGGCTTCCTGCCCCTCGCCGGGATCGCGATGACGGCCCTGGTCGGGGGGCCGCCCACCGAGTTGCTGGCCGGCCCACTCGGCTGGCTCGTGATCGGCACCGGGGTGGGACTGGCTGTGATCGGCCATCTCTGGACCCGCGCGCTGATCCGCCGGTCGGAGGAGACCACATGACCACGAGCACGCCCGTCCGGCCCGGTGCCTCGGCAGCACCGGACACCCTGGACGCCGCCTTGGCGATGGACCTGGTGGCGGGACTGCTGGAGACGGGGCAGAGTCTCGTCTCCGGTCTCGACCTGCTGGGCACCCATGTTCCCGGGGCGGCGCCGGTCCGGCGGGTGGCCGCCCTGCTGCGGACCGGTGTCGACTGGGATGATGCCTGGTCGGCCCATGAGCCTGAAGCCAGCGACCCTGACCTGCAGGAGCTGGCCGGTGAACTCCGCTTCGCCCACCTCACCGGAGCACCCACGGCTGCCCTGCTGCGGTCCACGGCATCGACGCTCCGCCGCCACCGGAAACGCCGGGCCGAACAACGGGCCGCGGAACTGGGCACCCGGTTGGTCCTGCCCTTGGGGCTCTGCCAGTTGCCCTCGTTCCTCTGCCTGGGTGTGGTCCCTCTCGTCCTGGCCCTGCTGCCCTGACATCCGTCCTGATGTCTGCCCTGACACCCGCCCTGTTGCCTGCATGCGCGAGTTCATTTGGGGGAGGCGGGAGCACCGTCGGGAACCCGGCGCAGTCCTCCACACCGGTCCGAAATGCCCCAGCCATCCAGATCTGCGAGCCTCCGCACCCCACGGGGGAGAACACCGACGCAGGCTGGAAACAGGCGACCATACCGGCCGCCATCACACCAGAGGAGACACCATGACCGCCACACTGCAGCACGAACACCACGCCCAGCGCACGGCCAGCGGAGTCAGCCGGCCTGCTACCGTCAGCACCGCCTTTACCGCCGACTCCGCCCGCCCCGTGCAGGGCCGCCCGGCCTCGACCCCTGACTGGGGTGATGAGACCGGTGCGCAGACCGCCGAGTACGGCATCGTCACGCTCGCCGCCGTCGGGTTTGCCGGTGTCCTGGCCGTCGTCCTCGCGGGGACCGACGTGCAGGGACTGCTGCTGGACATCGTCAAGAACGCCCTCAGCTTCGGCTGAGAACCCTCGACCGGCCCCCGGGCCCCGCCGCTACCCCTCCCGGCGGGGCCCGGTACCCGTTGCAGATCCCGGCCGATCAGGCATGGCCGGCTACGGCCGAATCCTGCCACCCATCCGCACAGCACCCGTCCTGCCCGGGCGACACCCGAAGACTCGAGGAAGCCATGGACCGCCGCCCTCTGACCGAACATCCACCCTTGACCGGATCCACGGGGCGCGGCCGTTCCGCCGATCCTGACCCTCCTGGCCCTCTCGGCCCTCCTGCCGATTCCGGCCGTCCCCTGCGCTCCAAGCACGCCCTGCGGTCCGAGCGCCCCTCCGGGCCCGCCGGTGCCACCGGTACCGAACGGGGATCGGTCACCGCGGAATACGCGGTCATGCTGCCGGCCGCGGCCCTGGTATTGGTGGGCGCCCTGCTCGCCGGTGCCGCGACCCTGCAGCAGGTCCGGCTGGAGGAAGCCGCAGCGGCCTCGGTCCGCGAGCTGGCCCGGGGAGAGAGCGAGGCCGACGTCCTCTCCACCGCTCGGCGCATGGCCGGTGAGGCCACGGAACTCAGCAGCGGCAGGAGCACTGGCTGGGTCGCCGTGACCGTGGCCCACGCCCCTCCAGGGCCCCTGGCGTGGTGGGACGGGTGGGAACTGGAGGCCACGGCCCACGCGCCGGACCAGTGGGCCGTGCCTCCCACGGGCGCACCATGAACCGGACGAGCACACGCCGGCCAGGCGATCAGGGCGCCGGCAGTGTCACCGTGTTGGCCACGGTGTTCCTGACCCTGGCGCTGCTGGGGGCCACCGCGGCGTTGGGCACCGCGGCCACGGCGGCGGCACGAGCCTCCGGAGCCGCGGACCTCGCCGCACTCGCCGCTGCCGACGCCGCCCGTGGACTGGCGCTGGCCGAGCCCTGCGCCCTGGCTGCCCAGACGGCTGATCGTCACGGGGCCACGGTCATCGAGTGCGCTGCCGCCTCAGACGGCACCGTGCTGGTGCGCACCCGTTATGAGTCGCCGCTGCCGTGGCCCTCCGAAGGGGTGGCCCGGGCCGGACCGCCGGCGTCAACGGTGCCGCGGTGAGCGGCCGCCCGCAGCGACCGTGCCTCGGCGATCCGGACGCCCTGCAACACGAACGTCAGCAGGGTTGCGGCCCCGTCCTTGTCCAGCGGGTTGTTGCGGTTGCCGCACTTCGGGGACTGCACACAGGACGGGCAGCCCGAGGAGCAACTGCAGGAGAGCACCGTGTCCAGTGTGGCCTGCAGCCAGGTCGCCGCCTCCGCGAAGCCCCGCTCGGCGAAGCCGGCACCGCCCGGGTGACCGTCGTAGACGAACACGGAGGGCTGGCCGGTGTCCGGGTGCAGGGCCATGGACACCCCGCCGATGTCCCAGCGGTCGTTCGAGGCCACGATGGGCAACAGCCCGATCATCGCGTGTTCGGCCGCGTGCAGGGACCCGGGCAGCCGGTCCATCGTCAGTCCGGCGGCCACGAGCACCTCCGAGGGGCAGTGGAACCAGACGGCCGTGGTGAAGAGGTCCCGGGCGGGCAACTCCAGGGGCTCCTCGCCGAGGACCTCGCCGGAGACCAGGGCCTTGCGCTGGTAGGACACCACCTGGGTGGTGACCTTCACCGGTCCCGTGCACCATTGCAGGTCTCCCGCGTCCACGCGGTGGACGGTGTCCAGGATCTCGATCTCGGTGATGTCACGGGCCTGCGTGAAGAAGTCCGGCCAGGCCCGCGTGACCAGGACGGCGTGGGCGTCCTCGTCGAGGTCCTCCACCAGGTATGTCCGGTCCTGGTGGACGTACACGGCACCGGGGTGGGCCTGGTAGTGGGTCTGCGGGGAACCCATGGAGCCCAGCAGGGCGCCGGTCTCGGTGTCGATGATGTCCACCGGTCCGCCGCCGTCGTCCCGCAGGGACACCAACCCGGCGGCATGTTCGGGATGCGTCCAGAACCAGCCGGCCGGACGGCGCCTCAGGTAGCCCTCCTCGACGAGCTGTTCCACCAGTCCACGGACCTCGTCCGGGTCCCCGAAGTCACCGAGCCCGTCCGGGACCAGGGGAAACTCGGCGGCCGCGGCGCACAGGTGTGGGGCGAGGATGTGCGGGTTGGTCGGGTCCGTGACCGAGTCCTCCACGGCCAGTTCGAAGACGGCCTCCGGATGGTGGACCACGTAGGTGTCCAGGGGATCATCCCCGGCCACGTAGAGCGCCACCGATTCCTGCCCCGATCGCCCGGCGCGTCCCACCTGCTGGAAGAACGACGCGCGGGTGCCCGGCCAGCCGGCCACCAGTACGGCGTCGAGTCCGGCGATGTCGATGCCGAGCTCCAGCGCCGGCGTGGAGGCGACGCCCAGCAACCGGCCGGTACGCAGAGCCGTCTCCACCTCGCGGCGCTCCTCGGGCAGGTATCCGGCCCGGTAGGCCGCCACTCGGGGTGGCAAGGAGGGGTCCACCTCGGCGAGCTCACGTTTGGCGGCGGAGGCCATCGCCTCGGCTCCGCGGCGGGAGCGGATGAAGGCAATCGTCCGGGTGCCGGTGACGGCCAGGTCGGCCATCATCCCGGCGCCCTCGGCCGTGGCGGAACGGCGCACGGGTGCTCCGTTCTCGCCGCGCCGGTCCGTGAGCTCCGGTTCCCAGAAGCCGACCGTGACGGCACCGTGTGGGGAGGCGTCCTCGGTCACGGCCACCGCGTCCGCCCCGATCAGGCGCGAGAAGGACCCGGCGGGGTCCGCACTGGTGGCCGAGGCCCCGATGAACACCGGGCCCGATGTGCCCGGGATCTCGGCCCCGTCACGCCGTCCAGACCGATAATGCGCGCAGACGCGGGCCAGCCGGCGCAGCAGCACGGCCACGTGGGAGCCGAAGACCCCCCGGTACACGTGGGCCTCGTCCACCACCACGAAGCGCAGCCGCCGGAAGAACCGGGACCAGCGTTCGTGGTGCGGCAGGATTCCGACGTGCAGCATGTCCGGGTTCGTCAGCAACACATTCGCGTGTTCGCGAGCCCACTTGCGGTCGGCGATGTCCGTGTCCCCGTCATAGGGGGCCGGCCGCAGCCAGGTGGCGCCGTCCCGGGCCAGGGCGCGCCAGGCGCTGAGTTGGTCGGCCGCGAGCGCCTTCGTGGGGGACAGGTAGAGCACGGTCCCGGTGGGATCGTCGTGCAAGGCGGTGCCGGCGGCGAGTTGGTAGGCGAGGGACTTGCCCGACGCCGTCCCCGTCGCCAACACCACATTGGTCCCGGCGGCCGCGAGGCCGGCCGCCTCGGCCTGGTGCTTCCAGGGGTTCAGGGCCCCGGAGCCACCGAGGGCGTGGATGAGACCATCCGGAGTGCCCGCCGGCCAGGGCACCGTGATGGCCTGCCGTTCGGGCAGGTGCCGGACATGGAGCAGTTGCGGCGGGATGGAACGGCGGCCGAGAGTCCGGCTCAGGGCCTCGGCGTCCCGGGGGTCATCCGTGCGCGGTCCACCGGCTGGCTGCTCGGGCGCGTCTCCAGGCCCGTCTCCGGTGCCGTTCCGGGGGTGTGCCCCGCGGGGGTCCACTCAGCCGGCGTCCGAGTGGGACGGGTTCCCGGTGTCGCCTTCCAGGGCGCCGTAGACGGTGACGTCGGCGAGCTCGGTCCAGCCGAGGTGGCCGTAGAGGGCCTGCCCATCAGCGCTGGCCACGAGGAGGCCTTCCTCGACGTCGTGCTCCAGGGCCAGCGAGGCGAGGTAGCGCATCACCAGCGAACCGAGGCCCTGCCGGCGGAATTCGGGGGAGGTCCAGATCCGGTCGAACACGGCGTATCCGTCCACGGCGGCCACTCGGCCGCGGGCCGCCACTGCGCCCTCACCCTGGGGGTGCTCCTCCGTGCTGGTGATGGTCACGAGGAACCAGTCCGGGTCCTTGCGCTCCACGGTGGCCTCGAACTCCTCGGGCACGATGGGGGCCTCGACGTCCTGGCCTCCCATGTTCACCACCATGAGCTTCTCTCCGGTGGAGAGCGCCTTGAGGGGGACACCGGCCGGCACGGTGGGCGGCGGGCCGACCACGGTCAGCAGCCTTCCGGGGTGGTTCTGGACCTCGGTGGACACCGCCTTGAGCGCGGTCTCGTCCGGGTGGGCCAGGACGTACTCCCAGTCCTGTCCGTCACCGGCCTGGACACCACTGCGCAGGGATGCGTGGACCACGCCGTCATGTTGCACGTCGTAGTTCCGGCAGCGGGACCAACCGGTCACCCAGGTGCTGACCAGCGCGTCATTCAAGGCAGAAGTCATGGGACGAGACTAGCCCGAGCCGCAGGCTGCCCGCACCCGTCGGATCAAGATCCAGGTCAAATCGTCACGTGCCGGTATGCTGCGGTCCCCGTCAGCGATGCCGTCTCCGGACGCACCTCGTGGGGTGCGAGGTCCCGGACTACCCTTGATGCGGTGAGCCAGTCCAAGATCGCCCTGTATTACCGCTTCGCCCCGTTGGCCGATCCGGAGGCCGTGCGCCTCTGGCAGCATGCCTTGGCCTCGCGATGGGGGTTGACCGGGCGCATCATCGTGTCCCCGCACGGGATCAACGGCACCGTGGGTGGACCTTTGGCGGCGGTGAAACAATACGTCAAGACCACCCGGACCTACGGCCCCTTCGCCGGGCTGGAGGTCAAGTGGTCCGACGGTTCGGCCGAGGACTTCCCGCGGTTGTCTGTCAAGGTGCGGCCCGAGCTGGTGGCCTTCGACGCCCCGGACGAGATCGTCGTGACCGAGGACGGCGTGCAGGACACCGGCGTGCACCTGACCCCCGAGGACCTGCACCGGCTGGTGGAGGAGAAGGAGTCCGCCGGGACCCCCGTGGTGTTCTTCGACGGGCGCAACGCCGTGGAGGCCAAGATCGGTCGATTCGCCGGGGCCGTGGTGCCGGACACCGTCACCACCCGGGACTTCATCTCCGAACTGGACTCGGGCGTCTATGACCACCTCAAGGACCAGCCCGTGGTCACCTACTGCACGGGCGGGGTCCGCTGTGAGGTGCTGACGGCGTTGATGCACCACCGCGGCTTCGGGGAGGTCTACCAACTGGACGGCGGGATCGTGAAGTATGGGGAGGCCTATGGCGACTCCGGCCTGTGGGAGGGATCCCTGGCCGTCTTCGACCAACGCATGCGGGTCCAGTTCTCTGACCAGTCCGCGACGATCGGCGAGTGCACCCTCTGTGCGGGTCCCACCTCGGAGCTGAGGAACTGCTCCGATCCGTCCTGCCAGACCCTGGACACCGTCTGCGATGCCTGCACTCTGGCCGTCCCGGACCGCATTTGCGCGGTGTGCCGGTGAGACGCGGGGCTGCCGGGGTGGTCCTCGCGGGGCTACTGCTCACCGGCTGCGGAGCACCCGACCCGGCGGACACTCCGCCCCAGTCCGAAGAGCAGCTCCGGGCGCTGCTCCTGGAGATGGACGAGTACGGGCTGGAGGGAGCCAGCGGCCCGGGGGAGCAGATCGACCCGAGCCTGATCGCGACCGTCGTCGACGACCCCTCCCAGGCTGAGGGCGCCTGTGCCGACGCGCTGCAGGCCCTGCAGTCCGCCTCGTTCGAGACCACCGCCAGTGCGGCCGAGGCCGTCAGCGTGGTGGAGGGCTACGAAGACGCCTATCTGCCTCCCGTCATGTCCGCCGCACTGTTCGCCCGTGAGGACGGCGACGGGCCGGAGCCGGGCCCGCTCTACACCGCGGTGGGCCGGGACTGCGAGGGTGCCGAACTGCGCCAGGGCGAGGCCACTGTCACCGTGGCACCCCTGCCTGGGGGCCGGGACGGGGTGGTGGCACACAGCCGCGGAGACGAGTTGCTCGGGGACGCCAGCGTGACCATCGCCGTGGAGACCGTGGGCCATCACCACGTCATGGTCAGCGGCATCCTGGTGGACCCGGACACCGTGGTGGAGGCATTCGACCGTCAGGTCGAGAAACTCCGGCAGGGACTCCTCGCGGCAGCACCGTGAGACGGGTCTGCGGCGATGCGGGTGCGGTGCCGGCCACGCACCACAATGGAGTCATGACCGATCCGCGTCCGAATACCGCCAGTACCGCCAGTACTCCCAGCGCCGCCAGTACTCCCAGCATCGAGCAGCCCTTCAACCACGCGATGATCGACCCGCCGCGGTGGGATCGGGGCCCCTCGTCCGCCGCCGCCATCGCCGCCGTCGCCGATCTGGCCGCCGATCTGCGCGCCCTGCCCTACACCACGGACGCCGTCGGGGATCTGCTGGGGGCCATGGCCGCCGCAGCGCTGGAGCGTGAGCAGGCCGAACCGGCTCGCCGCCGCCTCGCCCAGGTGATGCACGACGCCGGCGCGCCCGGCTCCCAGCGCGCGCTCGCCGCCGCCGTCTCCTGCTGGATGCTCGGCGACTCGGTGCCGACCGCCGTGCTGGACGCCGCCCTGCCCACGCTGACGGCCGCCGGTGCCGCTGAGATCAACCTGGGCTGGATCCGGGAGGGGGCCTTTCACCCGGTGGTAGACCTCTCGCCCTACTCGACCGATGACCTCGGGGAGGTGTGGGTGGCCAGCGATCAGACCGCCCTGCAGACCCGGACCACCTTGCCTTCCTGGCACGTGCTCGGCATCGGCCGGGCGTCGATGACCCTGGCGGGCAATGTGATCCGTCGCCCCGTGGCCCGGGCCCTGGACCTCGGCACAGGCTGCGGCATCCAGACCCTGCACTTGCTGGCCCACGCCGACCACGTCACCGCCACGGACCTCTCCCACCGGGCGCTCGAGTTCACGGCCTTCAACCTGGCCCTCAACGCCGAGGCGCTCGGCCTGGACCTAACAGAAGCGCAGGAGCGGGACGCTCAACCGCAGAGTCCCCGCGGCGGTTTCCCCCTCACGCTCGGCGGGCGCGTGACCCTGCTGCAGGGGGACCTGCTGGAGCCGGTGGCCGGCCGCCGCTTCGACCTGGTCGTCTCCAACCCGCCGTACGTCATCACCCCACGCTCGGGGTCGGAGCCGGACCGGTTCACCGGGGAGGTCGAGGACGGGATCAACACGTACCGGGACGGCGGCCGCTCCGGGGACCGGTTGCTGGCTGAGCTCGTCGCCACTCTGCCGGAGCACCTCGAGCCCGGCGGCATGGCGCAGATGCTCGGCAACTGGGAGATCCACGGACTCCCGGACAGCGCCACGGGCAGCGTCAGGGAGGGCGCACCGGACCGAGTGGCCGGGGCCGCCAGCCCCCAACTGCCCGGCTGGGAGGTGCGCCCGCGCTCCTGGGTGCCCTCCGGCGTCGATGCCTGGTTCATCCAGCGTGACCTCCTGGACCCGGCCGGCTACGCCGAGACCTGGTTACAGGACTCCTCCGAGCAGTTCGACACCGCGAGGTACACGGCGGGGTACCGGCGCTACCTGGAGGACTTCGGAGAACGGGGCGTGGCCGCCGTCGGGTTCGGGTACGTGTGGTTGCGCCGCCCGGCCGTACCGCGGGCCGGCCGGATCCGCACCGAGGTCCTCGAGTCCGAGCTGCAGCAGCCGTTGGGGCCGGCCTGGGCAGAGGCGGTGGACCGCTGGGACCTGGTCGCCGGAGATACAGCGGACACGGCAGACACGGCAGGCACAGCAGACACCGGAGACCTGAGCGCACTGCGGGAGCTGTACGTCACGGTCCCCGGCGATGTCACCGAGGAACGCCACCAGCGCTTCGGCTCCGACCACCCGGAGATCATCCTGGCGCGCCAGGGCGGCGGTTTCCGGCGGACGGCGCACGTGGACACCGCCACCGCCGGGTTCCTGTCCGCCGCGGACGGCGAGTTCGCAGTGGGGCAGCTGACCGGTGCGGTGGCAGGACTGCTGGACCTGGACGAGGCGGGGGAGCGGGCCCTGGTGACCGCCGTGGCCGAGTTGCTCACGGACGGATTCCTGACCGTTACCGCACCGATACCGTCCGGAATGTGAACGAGGACACGCTAAATCTGAAAGAACTGCCTAGAATCTTGGTCCATGACTGAACTAGACACCGCTCCGACCCCCGGGAGCGGAACGGTGCCGGCCGCCCGACGGCCGGTGGTCATCTCCGATCCCCAGGCCATCCGGGCCCTGGCCCACGAGGCGCGGCTGGAGGCGCTGGAGGAGCTCTACGCCTCGCAGTCCACCCGGACCGCGACCGAACTGGCGTCCCGGTGCGGACTGACTCCCTCGGCCATGAGCTACCATCTGCGAGCCCTGGAGAAATACGGCTTCGTGGAGCGCTCCCCCTCGGAGGGGGACGGCCGTGAGCGGCGTTGGAAGGCGGCCGGCTACTCGCTGCTCGTCGACTCCCTGAACCACACCCCGGCGTCCAAGCAGGCGTTCATCGACGTCCAGCTGAACACCTTCCGGGACCGGATCATGAAGGAGGTGGCCCGCCGCGAGTCCGAGGACAAGCTCCTGCGCCAGGCGGCGGAGGAGGCCGTGGCCACCGCTCGGGACGCCAACGCGCCCCTGGACGGACGGGGCATCGGCGTCCCCGAGCCCGGCCGGCGCCGGCCCCCGGTGCTGTCCACCGGCATGGTGTTCGTCAACGCCGAGCAACGCGCCGAGTTCCAGCGCCGCCTCGCCGAGCTGATCGACGAGTTCGAGGAGCTCAATCCCGCCTCCGAGCGCTCGGTGGACGCCGAACGCGTGTATTACCTTGTCTCCGTTCTGGCAGACTCGGCCCCGGAAACCCCCGGTCACGCCTGATCGGGAGCCCGGGGCGCGCCGACGGTCGAGGACCGAGGGCGTGGTGCCGTTACATTAGTAGGGCACCGGGCGGTCCGCCTGGAAGTCACAGGCGGCCATCCACTGGGCCAGCCGGGCCCAGTGGACCTGTTCCCCGCCCGGCGACGAAAAGGAGCCCGAGTGTCTGAGAAGACGTCCAAGAAGACCACCTCCTCCGGTGACGGAACGAAGCTGGTCATCGTGGAGTCCCCCGCCAAGTCCAAGTCCATCGCCAAGTACCTCGGCGAAGGATGGGTGGTGGACGCATCGGCGGGTCATATCCGGGATCTTCCGCAGCCGTCGGACCTACCCGCGGACATGAAGAAGGGCCCCTACGGCAAGTTCGCCGTGGACACCACCAACGGCTTCGACCCGTACTACGTGGTCTACCCGGACAAGCGGAAGCGCGTGGCCGACCTCAAGCGGCTGCTCAAGGACGCCTCCGCCCTCTACCTCGCCACGGACGCCGACCGCGAGGGCGAGGCCATCGCGTGGCACCTGCTGCAGGAGCTCAAGCCGAAGGTCCCCGTGTACCGGATGGCCTTCACCGAGATCACCAAGGAGGGCATCGCCCGCGGTCTCGAGAACGTCCGCGAGATCGATGCGGACCTGGTGGACGCCCAGGAGACCCGGCGCATCCTCGACAGGCTCTTCGGCTACGAGATCTCCCCGGTGCTGTGGCGCAAGGTCCGCCAGGGCCTGTCCGCCGGCCGCGTGCAGTCCGTCGCCACTCGCCTCGTCGTCGAGCGCGAGCGCGAGCGCATGGCGTTCGTGCCGGCGTCGTACTGGGACCTGGACGGCACCTTCACTGCCGACGAGGGCAAGGGCGCCGGCGAGTCCTTCACCGCCCGACTGAACTCGGTGGACGGCCAGCGCGTGGCCACCGGACGCGACTTCGACGACCGCGGCCAGCTCAAGAAGTCCGCCGCCGGCAAGGTCGCCACCCTCACCGAGTCCACGGCCACCGCACTGGCCGCCGGGCTGCAGGGAGCCACCTTCACCGTCGACTCGGTCGAGGACAAGCCCTACACGCGCCGGCCGGCCGCCCCGTTCACCACCTCCACGCTCCAGCAGGAGGCCTCCCGCAAGTTGCGGTTCTCCTCGCGAGTGACCATGCAGGTGGCGCAGCGGCTGTACGAGAACGGCTACATCACCTATATGCGTACCGACTCGGTGATGCTCTCGGACGAGGCCATCACCGCGGCCCGCCGGCAGGCCACCGAGCTCTACGGCCCGGACTCCATCCCGCAGGCCAAACGGGTCTACAAGGCGAAGAACGATTCGGCGCAGGAGGCCCACGAGGCCATCCGCCCCGCCGGTGACTCCTTCCGCACCCCCGGGCAGGTCTCCGGTGCCCTTCGGGGGGACGAGTTCCGCCTCTACGAGCTGATCTGGAAGCGCACCATCGCCTCCCAGATGGCCGACGCCAAGGGCTACACCGCCACTATCAGGCTCACCGGCACCGCGCTGGAGACCGCCGCCTCGGGCGAGATGGCCGGCCAGCTCGCCGGATTCAGCGCCTCGGGCACCGTCATCACCTTCCCCGGTTTCCTCGCCGCATACGAGGAGGGGCGCGACGCCGGCTCCGAACCCGCCGAGGGCGCCTCCGGTGGCGCTGGCGGCACCGGCGGCGACGGTAAGGACGGCAAGGACAAGCGCCTGCCCGAGGTGGCCTCGGGCGAGTCCCTCACCGGGAAGGACGTCATCGCCTCCGGCCATGAGACCTCCCCGCCGCCGCGGTACACGGAGGCCTCGATCGTGGCCGAGCTGGAGAAACGGGAGATCGGCCGTCCCTCGACCTTCGCCCCGACGATCTCCACGATCATGGACCGTGGGTATGTCACCAAGCGCGGCAGCGCCCTGGTCCCGTCCTGGACGGCCTTCAGCGTGATCCGGCTGCTCGAGGAGCACTTCGGCAAATACGTCGACTACGACTTCACCGCCCGCATGGAGGACGACCTGGACCGGATCGCCGCCGGCGAGCTTCAGCGTGAGGCCTGGCTGCAGCACTTCTACTTCGGGGCCGAGTCCAGTGCCGAGGGCCTCAAGGCCGTGGTGGACAACCTCGGTGACATCGATGCCCGCGCCGTGAACTCCATCCCGGTGGCCGAGGGCATCACATTGCGGGTGGGCAAGTTCGGCCCCTACCTGGAGAAGGACGTCCCGGCGGGTTCCCCGGAGGGTACCGATCCGGAACGCGCCAATGTCCCCGAGGACCTGCCCCCGGACGAGCTGACCGCAGAGAAGGCCGAGGAGCTCTTCGCGACCGCCGGCCCGTCCGAGCGTGAACTCGGGACCGACCCGGAGACCGGGCGCACCATCATGGCCCGGGACGGCCGCTTCGGCCCCTACGTCACCGAGGTCATCCACGAGATGACCGAGGAGGAGCTGGCGGCCTGGATGGAGGCCCAGCCCACCGAGTACTACAAGAACGGCAAGCCCAAGCCGAAGAAGAAACCGGCCAAGGAGAAGCCGCGCACCGGCTCCCTGTTCAAGTCGATGTCCATCGAGACCGTCACCCTCGAGGACGCACTGAAGCTGATGAGCCTGCCCCGCGTGCTCGGCCAGGACGCTGAGGGCGTGGACATCACGGTGCAGAACGGCCGCTTCGGTCCGTACCTGAAGAAGGGCACGGACTCGCGTTCCCTCGAATCCGAGGATCAGATCTTCACGATTACGTTGGAGGAGGCCCTGGCCATCTACGCCCAGCCCAAGCAGCGCGGGCGCGGGGCAGCGAAGCCGCCGCTGGCCGAATTCGGCGAGGATCCGACGTCGGGCAAGAAGGTGGTGGTCAAGGACGGCCGCTTCGGTCCCTATGTCACGGACGGCGAGACGAACATCACCGTGCCGCGGGACATGGACCCGGAGTCGCTGACGGCCGAGCAGGCCTACGAGCTGCTGGCGGACAAGCGTGCCAAGGGGCCGGCGAAGAAACCGGCCCGCAAGCCGGCCGCTCGCTCGAAGTCCACGTCCGGTGCAGCCAAGTCTGGCAAGAAGTAGCGGAAGAAGAAGGCAGACACCATGCGCCTGGGTGTGCTGGACATCGGTTCGAACACCGTCCACCTGTTGCTGGTGGACGCGCACCCCGGCGCGCGTCCCTCGGCGTTCGCCGACCACAAACGGTCCCTGTCCCTGCTCGACCACCAGGACGAGGACGGACGCATCAAGGAATCCGGCCAGGATTCGCTGGTGACCTTCATCCGCGAGGCGGTCGCCTTCGCCGTGGCGAACGGTGCCGAGGACATGATCGCGTTCTGCACCTCTGCCATCCGGGAATCCGGCAACGGCGCGGCCGTGCTGGAGCGGGTCACCCGGGAGACCTCGGTGCACCTCACCGAGCTCTCCGGTGATCAGGAGGCCGCGATGACGTATTTCGCGGTGCGCCGCTGGCAGGGCTGGGATGTCGGCTCGATCCTGAACTTCGACATCGGCGGCGGATCCTTCGAGATCGCCTACGGCACGGATGAGCTGCCCAGCTACGCCGTGTCCATCCCGCTCGGCGCCGGGCGGCTGACCAGAGACTGGCTGCCAGCGGACCCGCCCACGCCGAAGTCCACCAAGAAGCTGCGCAAACACATCAAGGCCACCATTGCCGAGGCGGCCGAGGGATTCCCGCTGATGACGGCGCCCGTACTGGTGACCGGCACCTCGAAGACGTTCCGCTCCCTCGCCCGCATCACCGGCGCGGCGCCCCTGGCCGCCGGACCGTTCGTCAAACGCCACCTGCGGCTGGAGGACCTCACGCTGTGGGTCAACCGGATGGCCGCGATGACGGCCAAGGAACGGGCCGGGCTGCCCGGGGTATCCGAGATCAGGGCCGCCCAGATGCTCGCCGGCGGCATGGTGGCGGAGGCGGCGATGGACACGTTCGGCGTCACCCAGGTGGAGCTCTGCCCCTGGGCCCTGCGCGAGGGACTCATCATGCGCCGGCTGGACGCCCTGGTCCAAGAGGGCATCCTGGGACGGGAGACCACCCCGGGCGTCGGGAACGTCTACCTCAACCCGGACCCGATGCTGCCTGGCTTCTCCGTGGGGGTGACCAGTGACTGGAACGGCTGAGATCCCGGTGACCCTGTCCTCGTCGTCCGTGTTCCCGTTGGGCA
The DNA here is from genome assembly GCF_902506195.1 of Citricoccus sp. K5. NCBI lineage: Bacteria > Bacillati > Actinomycetota > Actinomycetes > Micrococcales > Micrococcaceae > Citricoccus > Citricoccus sp. K5. The sequence continues at coordinate 2,501,439 of NZ_LR732817.1, read as the reverse complement.
CGCAGGACGTGTTCGCGATGGCCGAGGACCTCGGCTATGACGGGGTGGAGGTCATGGTCACGCACAACGCGTGGTCCCAGGACCCCGTGAAACTGAACCGGCTGTCCGAGAAACACGGCATGCCGATCCACTCGATCCACGCCCCGACGCTGCTGTTCACCCAGCAGGTGTGGGGTTCGGCCTGGAACAAGCTGGCCAAGAGCGCGGACCTCGCCCGTGAGGTGGGAGCCGAGGTGGTGGTGGCCCACCCGCCGTTCCGGTGGCAGGGCAACTACGCCTCGGGCTTCGCCGAGGGCATCCGGCAGATCATGGACGCCACCGGAGTGCTGATCTGTGTGGAGAACATGTACCCCTGGCGCGCCGGTGGCCGCGAGGCCAAGATGTACCTGCCGCACTGGGACCCGGTGCCGGAGGACTACGACTACGTCATCTGGGACTTCTCCCACGCCGCCATCGCCCAGGAGAACTCGCTCGACGCGTTCCGCACCCTCGGCGACCGGCTGCGCCATGTCCACCTCACGGACGGCACCGCCAACGGCAAGGACGAGCACATGCTCCCCGGTGACGGGGATCAGCCCGTGGCCGAGTGCATCGAATACCTCGGGGAAACCGGCTGGGACGGCGCCGTGTGCGTGGAGGTCGGCACCCGCAAGACGAAATACGCCGGGGAGCGCGAGGAGATGCTGATCTACTCACTCGAGTTCGCCCGCCACCACCTCACCGCCGGGGCGGCCCGCTCCGCCTCCGGGCCGGATCAAGATCAAGACACCGTCGAAAGGTCCCCCCTTCCATGAAGATCGCCCTGCTCGGACTCGGGAACATGAACGGCGCCATCCTGGCCGGGATGCTCGCGGCCGGAACGGACACCGCCGCGGTGCGCGCCACCGGCCACTCCGCTGAGCGGGCCCGGGAGAACCAGGAGCGCTACGGGATCACCGTGACCGCCACCGAGTCCGATCCCGAGGCGAACCGCACCGCGGCCGCGTGGGCGGACCTCGTGGTCCTGGGGGTCAAGCCGAAGGACATCCTGGCCCTGTGCCGGGAGATCGACGGCGCCCTGCGCCCCGGCACCGTGGTGGTGTCGGTGGCCGCCGGGATCCCGCTGGCGGCGATGGAGGCGAACCTGCCCGAGGGGCAGCCGGTGGTGCGGACCATGCCGAACACGCCCCTGACGGTGGGCATGGGCGTGGTCGGGCTGGCCGGCGGGACCGCCGTGACCGAGCACCATGTGGACCTGGCCGCCGGTCTCTTCCGTGGCTCCGGTTCGGTATACCAGGTCGAGGAGTCCCAGCTCGACGCCGTGGCCGCCGTCTCTGGTTCCGGGCCCGCCTATGCCTTCCTGCTGGCCGAGCTGATGGCAGCCGGCGGAGCGGGCATGGGCCTGGACGAGGACCTGGCGAAGGACCTGGCCCGGGCCACCGTTGCCGGCGCCGGCCGGATGCTCGCGGAGCCGGAGGTGGACCCGGCGGCGCTGCGCCGGGCGGTGACCAGCCCCAACGGCACCACGGAGGCCGCGGTCAACTCGTTCCTGGACTCCGGGCTCGCCGACCTGATCGCCCGGGGCATGCAGGCCTCCGCCGCCCGCGGCCAGGAGATGAGCCGCGACTACGGGTCCTGACCCTCAGGGCCGGGAGGCGAAGCGTTCCAGCAGGTCGGTGTGCCCGGACACGATGAGCGTGTCCCGCGGCCCGACCTTGGTGTCCGGTTGCGCGTAGGTGAAGTCCTCGCCTGGCGTCTTCACACCCACGATCGTGACCCCGTACTTGGCGCGGATGTCCGACTCGGCCAGGGTGAAGCCCACGGCCTCCGCCGGCGGGTACATCTTGACGATCGCGAAGTCGTCGTCGAATTCGATGAAGTCCAGCATGCGCCCGCCCACCAGATGTGCGGCCCGAACGCCGGCGTCGTGCTCCGGGAAGATCACGTGGTGCGCGCCGATCCGGCGCAGGATCTTGCCGTGGGCCGGGGTGATGGCCTTGACCCAGATGTGCTCCACGCCCAGATCCACCAGGTTCACGGTGATGAGCACGGAGGACTCGATCGAGGTGCCCACGCCCACCACGGCGGTGGCGAACTCCTGGGCGCCGAGCTGGCGCAACGCCTGCAGGTCGGTGGCGTCCGCCTCGACCACGTGCGTCAGCGTGCCCGCGAACTTCTGCACCAGGGCTGCGTCGCGTTCGATCGCCATGACCTCGCGGCCCTGGTTCACCAGCTGCTCGCCCACGGCGGAACCGAAGCGGCCCAGGCCGATCAGCAGCACCGGGGCATGGGGATCCGGACGGTTCTCAGCCAATGATCGGCCTTTCCTCGGGGTACCGGAACAGGATGCGGCGCTGACGCAGGGCCAGCGCGGACGCGAAGGTGATCGTACCAACACGGCCGGCGAACATCAGGACCGTCAGCACGTACTTACCTGCCGGCGGCAGCTCAGCCGTCAGTCCGGTGGTCAGCCCGCAGGTGCCGAATGCGCTGAGCACTTCGAACAGGGGGCGCTGCAGGGACTCGTCGCTGATGGCCACCAGGGCCATGGTGCCGACCAGGATGAGGGTGGCGCCCAAGGCGAGGACGGAGATGGCCACGCGGACCGAGTCCGGGGTGATGGTGCGGCCGTGTGCGGTGACCTCCCGGTCACCGCGGGCCTCGGCCACGATCGCCAGGAACATCACCGCCAGGGTGGTGACCTTGATGCCGCCGGCAGTGGACGCCGAACCGCCCCCCACGAACATCAGGGCGTCCGTCAGCAGCAGGGTCTCCGGCGACTGCTCGTTGATGTCATAGACGGAGAAACCCCCGGACCGGGACATCACCGAGCCGAACAACGAGTATTGGAGACGCTCGGCCACCCCGAACTGGCCGAGCGTGGCCTGGTTGGACCACTCGAAGATCCCGATCAGCAGGGCTCCGCCGAGCACCAGGGCGGTGGTGGTGGTGACGGTCAGCTTCGTGTGCAGGTTCCACCGGGACCACCGCCAGCGCTGCTGCATCAGCACCATGACCACCGGGAAGCCCAGGGCACCGGCGAAGACCCCGGCCATGAGGGTCCAGATGATCCACGGGTCGTGCATGAAGGATTCGAGCCCGTCCGTGTGGAGGGTGAAGCCGGCGTTGTTGAAGGCGGAGATCGCGTAGAAGATCCCGTTCCACAGGCCGTCACCCCAGGAACCGGTGTGCACCATGAACCGGGGGACGAGCACCACCGCCAGAACCGCCTCGAAGAAGAACGTGGTGCCGACCACCACGCGTAGCAGGGCCCCGACCTCACCGATCCTGCCGGTGGTCATGCCCTCCTGTGTGATCAGCTTGGACCGCACGCCCAGCCGCTTGGACACGGCCAGCGTCAGCAGTGCCGCCATGGAGAGGATCCCCAGTCCGCCGATCTGCATGGCCACGAGGATGACCAGCTGTCCGGCGAAGCTCCAGTGTTCCGCCGTGTTCACCGGTGTCAACCCCGTGACGGAGACCGCGGACGTCGCCACGAACAGAGCGTCGTGGAAGGCGGTGATGCGCCCCGACCTCGAGGCGAACGGCAGGGACAGCAGGGCGGTGAACACCAGGATCACGACGGCGAAGGCCAGCAGGGCGGCCCGTGACGGTGACGCTCCGGCCACCGTGGAGACGAACAGCCGGAGGCGCTCGAGCACCTCGCGGAGCCCGGAGCGGTCCGGACCACCGGCAGGGGGCCCGACCCGGGGGGACATGGCCCTGCTCAGGGCGGAGGGCGGGCGAGCCGCGCGGCCGCCCGACGGCGTCGGGATGCGGCCTCCGGTCCTTCGGCGGGTCTGGGGCCGGGGCAGGGAGCGAGGGCGGGGGATGCGCTGGTGCCGGGTCATGCGCCGGTGATCACGTCCCTTCTGTTCCGCCTGTTCCGTCCCTGGTCACGAACGATCCCATCATCCACCATCCGGTGTGAGATCCGGTCCATGACGTCATCACCTGCCGGTGGTGACGCCGGAAGCATAGTCTGTGTGGTGATGACCAACACACCGAACGACGCGTCCGGAACCGTACCCGGTATCGATCCGAGCGCCGTGTCCAATCCCGCCCCCGTGGCCGCACCCGTCCCGGCGCCCGACGGCCGTCCCTCGACGGCCACGGCCGTGGTCTGGGACGAGGCGCTGCTGGGCTACAAGTTCAGCACCGCCCACCCCATGGCGCCGGTGCGCCTTGACCTGACTCACCGGCTGTCCCAGGCACTCGGCGTGCTCGATCGGCCCGGAGTGGGACTCATCAAGCCCGAGGTGGCCTCTGACGAGGTCTTGGCCTCCGTGCACGATCCCGAGTACGTCCGTGCCGTCCGTGCCGTCAGCACGGGTGAGGTGGCCGAGGACCTGGAACGGGGGCTGGGCACTGATGACAATCCGGTGTTCCCCCACATCCACGAGGCCTCGGCCCGGATCCTGGGCGGCTCCGTGGCGGCGGCCGAGGCCATCTGGACGGGGGAGTTCCTGCACGCCGTCAACTTCGCCGGCGGGCTCCATCACGCCGGCCGTGGCAAGGCCAGTGGATTCTGCATCTACAACGACTGCGCCGCGGCCATCCAGCGGCTGCTCGATCGAGGAGCTCAGCGGGTCGCCTATGTGGATCTGGACGCCCATCACGGTGACGGCGTCGAGTCCATCTTCTGGAACGACCCGCGAGTGCTGACCATCTCCATCCACGAGACCGGCATCTCCCTGTTCCCGGGGAGCGGCTTCGCGAACGACTCCGGCGGGCCCGAGGCGCTCGGCACCGCCGTCAATGTGGCGCTCCCGCCGGGAACCGGTGACGCGGGCTACCTGCGGGCCGCGCACGCCGTGGTCCCGCAGCTGCTCCGTGCCTTCGACCCGCAGGTACTGGTCACCCAGCATGGTTGCGACGGCCACGGGGAGGATCCCCTGACGAATCTGCGGATGTCCGTGGAGGGCCAGCGCCAGCTGGCACTGGACGCCTCCGACTGGGCCCGCGACTTCGCCGGGGACCGATGGCTGGCCACCGGGGGCGGCGGCTACAGTCCCTTCTCCGTGGTCCCGCGGACCTGGACGCATCTGGTGGCCGCGGCCACCGGACAGCCGCTCCGGACCAGTACGGTCATCCCGCAGGCCTGGCGCGACTACGCCGCACGGGCTGCCGGGCTGGGACCGGGTGAGGAGATGGCGGGGATCCCGGACACCATGTCGGACGGAGTGGATGTCTGGTGGCGCTCCTGGGAGGTCGGCTACGATCCCTCAGACCCCGTCGACCAGACCATCATGGCGACCCGGAAGGAGATCTTTCCCTATCATGGGCTGGATCCCTGGTTCGACTGACACGCCGTTGTATGCTCTGTGGGTGTGCCTGTGGTGACACAAGTGCACCGTGTGTTCGATATGATGTCTGAGAATGCCACGCCTGGCGCGGCAGATGTACTGTGCCGCCAGATCGAGACAGTTCGAAGCAAGGCAGTGGAAATGGGGAACGCAAGTGGTTGATGCCGGTAACTTCGCCGACACGCGCTTCATGACGGTCACAGAAGTGGCCGAGATGATGCGCGTGTCCCGTATGACCGTGTACCGGATGATCCATGCCGGCGAGCTCCCCGCTGTGCGTTTCGGCCGTTCCTACCGGGTGCCCGAGTCCGCCGTCGAGCAGATCCTGCAGACCGGCGCCACGGACCACCGGGCCACCGGGACGGATGACCGGCACGCCTGACCTCGCGTGCCACACGTGATGTCTGCCGGCCCCTGTGCCGGCATTCTGGCCGGTCCTGACGCCGGCCGATGTTCCCGGTTCGTTGCCACACCCGAGTGCAGGGTAAGGTGTTAGGGAACGTTTTTGACCAAAGATGTACGGATCTTCAACAGGCGTCTGTTGCGGATTCACCAACCACACAAGAGGTTTCCCTATGGGTTCAGTGATCAAGAAGCGCCGCAAGCGGATGTCCAAGAAGAAGCACCGCAAGCAACTGCGCAAGACTCGTCACCAGCGCCGCAACAAGAAGTAGGCGCTTCACCGCGAGGCTTCGCTGCATCCGGGGCCGTCCCGCCGCAAGGCAGGACGGCCCCGGAGCTGTTTAAGCCACTCGGGGCCGTTGAACCTCCGCCGGGCCTACGATGGAGCCGATGACTGACATGCAGCCTCCGCCGGCACCTTCGTCCGCCGCCAGCCCCGTTCCCGCCGTCGAGCTCCTCGTCAAGGACGGCTGTCACCTCTGCGCGGATGCCCTGGCCGTGGTGGGGGAGGTCTGTGGCCGGCTCGGTGTGGACTGGCAGGCTGTGGACATCGCGGGGCGTCCGTATCTGGCCGAGCGGCATGCCGAGGAGATCCCCGTCCTGATGGTGGACGGCGTGCAGCGGGACTTCTGGCGGATCGACCCGGTCCGCCTGGAGCGGATGCTGACCGCGGACCGGCCATGAGCAGCGACGGTGCCGGTCACCGCCGCGGGCCGGGGTCCGGCCTCTCCCGGCCCACCGTGGCCCGGTTGCCGGGCTACCTGCGCGCCCTGGCCACGCTGGCCCGGGCCGGAACCGTCCGGGTGTCCTCCACCGACCTGGCCCGGCACACCGGGGTCAGTCCGGCGGTGCTGCGCCGGGACCTGTCCAGCCTGGGCCAACTGGGCCGCCGCGGGGTCGGCTATCCCGTGGCCGCGCTCCAGCAGGCCATCAGCCGCGCCCTGGGCCTCGTGGAGGACCAACCCGTGATCCTGGTGGGTGCCGGGCACCTCGGCTCGGCACTGGCCGGATATGCCGGTTTCGGAGAGCGCGGGATGCGCCTGTGCGCCGTGCTCGACGCCGACCCCCGCCTGATCGGGCAACGGCGCGGTTCCGTGGTGGTCCGTCCGCTCGAGGAGCTGGAGGGCAGCGTCGCCGAGTCCGAGGCGAGGCTGGCGATCATGGCGGTGCCGGCCGGCGTCGCGCAGACCGTGGCCGACCGTCTGGTGGCGGCGGGTATCCGGGGACTGCTGAACTTCGCCCCCGTGGACCTGGTGGTGCCCCGCGAAGTGACGGTGCGTGCCGTGGACCTGTCCACCGAACTGCAGATCCTGGCCTTCCACCAGGCCGAGTTGCGGCAGTAGCGGCGCCGGCCGGGGCGGTTGATCGGGAGGTGCCGGAGTCGCGGAGGGCTTAGCGGCGCATGGCCTTCTCCCACGCCTTGGCGCGGAGGTACTCACTGGAGGGGCGCAGGTAGGCGAAGACGATTCCGGCGACGCCCAGGGCCACATAGATGAGGCCGGGGCCGAAGGCGGAGGTCAGGGAGAGGACGGCGAAGATCGTGCCGAAGATCCGGGCCACGTTGGAACCGCGGCGGATGCCGGTGGCGATCAGCCAGTACAGCACCACCAGGAGCGCCGTGAAGACCACGGCGAAGATGCGCACCGAGGCCAGGAACGACTCCATCTCGATCGCCAGGCCGGCCGCATCCATCTGCTCCTGGTAGAGGTCCAGCATCTCCGGCGTCAGCCCCATGTTCGGCGAGAACAGGGAGAGCAGCTCGATGACCAGGAACGCGAGGCCGGCCGTGAGGATCAGCCAGTAGGACCGGTCGATCGTGCTCGGCCTGGTGATCGGACCGAGCTGCTGCGGGTCGCCCTGACCCGGGAAGCCGTACCCCGGGCCGGGTTGGTCGGCCGGCGGCTGCCCGTAGGGGGAGTAGCCCTGAGGGTGCTGTCCGTAGGGCGACTGACCGTAGGGAGCTTGGCCGTAGGCGTTCTGCCCCTGCGGCGGCTGACCGTAGGGGGACTGGCCCTGCGTCGGTTGACCGTATGGCGGGGCCGGATGCTGGCCCTGCTGGCCCTGCTGGCCCTGCTGGCCCTGCTGGCCCTGCCGTTCCTGCTGGGCCTGACTCAGCCGGGCGTGGTGCTCGGCCTGCTGTTCCGGCGTCAGGCGGATGCCGTACTGGGGGCGATCGTCCCGGGGCTGGTCCGGCTGGTCCGGCTGACCCGGCTGACGTGGCTGCTGGGGCTCGTCAGGCTGCTCGGGGTGTTCGGGATGCTGCTCGTTCATGGCGGGCCCTTCCTGCGGGACTCTCGGGTCGAATGGTCTTGGGTCAACGCTATCGCCCGATTCTGACAGTATGGACTCATGCCTTCTGCGACCGTCCACCTTGTCCGCCATGGAGAAGTCCACAACCCGGACAGGGTCCTCTACGGTCGTATTCCCGGTTACCACCTTTCGGAACTCGGGCACCGGATGGCGGCGGACATCGGCGACTGGTTCGCCGGTGAGGCTCGCGCTTCCAGCCGGACGCCGGCCCTGCTCGTCTCCTCCTCCCTGCAGCGCGCCCGGGAGACGGCGGCACCCATCGGCCAGGCACTGTCACTGGAGCCGGCCATCGATGACCGGTTCATCGAGGCCACGAACCACTTCGAGGGCGGGTCGCGGGTGGCCAGGCAGCTCTGGAAGCCGCGCCACTGGCCCTTCCTGCTCAATCCGTGGCGCCCCTCCTGGGGTGAGCCGTACCGATCCCAGGTGAGCCGGATGAGCGAGGGCATCCTGGAGCTGCGTGACCGGGCCGTGGACATCGGGGGCGAGGGTGCCGAGGCGATCGTCGTCTCCCACCAACTGCCCATCTGGGTCACCCGGCTCTCGGCCGAGGGCAAGCCGCTCTGGCACGATCCGCGCCAGCGCGAGTGCACCCTGACCTCCGTCACCTCACTGCACTTCGAACGGGGACGCTCCGCCCCGCGGGTGGAGTACCGGGAGCCCAACGCAGCCCTGCTGGCCCACGCCTCCAACCTGCCGGGCGCCTGACGCGCTCCACACGGCCCCGGCCACCCCAGCCCCGCACCACGCCGGCTGCTTCGTCCAACCGGATTCCACCCGCGTCTACTACAGGCGGTAGAATCCAACGGACGCCCATTCCCCACTGGAGTACCCGAGCTGCCATGACCGTTCCACATCAGCACCGACCAGCCCACGGCTCCGGTCCCCGATCCGGGACCGGCCCGAGCCGGCGGAACGTGCTGGCCGGACTCGCCGGGCTGGCAGTATTGCCGCTGCTGGCGGCCTGCTCCACCGAGGACCCCCTGGCCGCCCAGGCGGGGAACGCGGATGGAAAGAACTACATCGCCGGTGACGGCTCCGTCCTGGAGATCGCCGCCGAGGACCGCGGCGAACCCGTGCAGTTCACGTCCACCGCCTTCTCTGGTGAATCCGTCGGTTCTGCGGACTGGCTCGGGGAACCCGTGGTGCTGAACTTCTGGTACGCGGCGTGCGCCCCGTGCCGCGTGGAGGCTCCGGACCTGCAGTCCCTGCATGAGGAATGGGAGCCGCAGGGCGTTCGGTTCGTGGGCGTGAACGTGCGGGACACCGCCGGCACCGCCGAGGCGTTCGAGCGGAACTTCGGGATCACCTACCCCTCGCTGGAGGACCGCGGCGGCCAGGTGCTGCTGGCCATGACGGACTATGTGCCGCCGCAGGCCGTGCCCACCACCATCGTCCTGGACCGCCAGGGCCGCGTCTCGGCCCGCATCCTCGGGGTCGCGGAGCGTTCCACCCTCAAGACGCTGATCGCCACCGTTGTCGATGAACCGGCCGACCCTGCCGACGAGCAGGCCTGAGCTGCCCGATGCTGCAGGCCGCCATCACCACCGCCACCACCACTGTCAACAACCCCTTCGCCGAGATCGTCATGGACGGCTCGATGCTGTTGGCCATGCCCATCGCCCTGCTGGCCGGTCTCGTCTCTTTCCTCTCGCCGTGCGTGCTGCCGCTCGTGCCGGGCTATCTGGGCTATGTGACCGGGCTGACCGGGGCGGATCTGCAGGACCAGAAGCGTGGACGGATGCTCCTCGGCATCGCGTTGTTCGTCCTGGGTTTCTCCGCGGTGTTCGTGCTCGTGGGAATCGTCTTCTCCCAGGTCACCATCTGGCTGCAGGGGGACGGCGAATGGCTGACCCGCGTGCTCGGCGTGGTGGTGATGGTCCTGGGCGTCGTGTTCATGGGCGGGCTCGACCGGCTGCAGCAGGACCGCCGCCTGCACGTCCAGCCGAAGGCCGGGCTGTGGGGTGCCCCGGTGCTCGGCGTGACCTTCGGCTTGGGCTGGGCCCCCTGCATCGGCCCGACCATGGCCGCCGTCCTTGCCATGTCCACCGCCGGGTCCACCAATCCGGGTAAGGGCGCGCTGCTGGCGTTCATCTACTGCCTGGGCCTGGGCCTGCCGTTCCTGCTCATCGCCCTCGGCCTGCGCCGCGGCATGGGTGCCATGGCCTTCTTCCGCAGGCACCGGGTGGCCGTGATGCGCTTCGGCGGCGGGCTGCTGATCGTGCTCGGCGCGCTGATGGTGTCCGGGCTGTGGAACTCCTGGGTCATTCAGCTGCAGACCTGGTTCGCCAACGAAGTGAGGCTGCCGATTTGAGTCAAGAGGACAACGTTCGGGCCACCCGGGCCGAGGAGGCCCAATCGGGCCGGACGAACCGCCAGCGGGAAGACCGCAGGGATGTTGCCGTCCCCGCGCTGGGCTTCAAGGAGTCCCTGCGCTTTGCCTGGCGGCAGCTGACCTCCATGCGCACCGCGCTGATGCTGCTGCTGCTGTTGGCCGTGGCCGCCGTGCCCGGATCCCTGTTCCCGCAGCGCCCGGCCGGCCCGGAGATCGTCAACCAGTACCTCAAGGACAACCCCGTCCAGGGTGAATGGCTGGACCGCTTCCAGATGTTCGACGTGTACTCGTCCGTCTGGTTCTCCGCCATCTACATCCTGCTGTTCGTCTCGCTCATCGGCTGCGTGGTGCCGCGGGCCGCCAAGCACGCCAAGGACCTGCGCTCCGCCCCGCCGCGGACCCCGCGCCGGCTGAACCGCCTGCCCGAGTACGGCAAGGTGGTTCTCGAGTCCACCGGGCCGTCCCCGCGGGACGCGGTGGCCCAGGCCGCACGGATCCTGAAGAAGCGCGGCTACCGCACGGACGTCCGCGAGGAGCCCGACGGCGGCGCCTCCGTGGGTGCCGAGCGCGGCTATGTCCGGGAGATCGGCAACATCTTCTTCCACCTGTCCCTCATCGGAGTGCTGGCGTTCATGGCCGTCGGCGGCCTGCTCAGCTATTCGGGGCAGAAGATCATCGTGGAGGGGGAGGGCTTCGCCAACACCCTCGTGGCCTATGACTCCTTCACGCCCGGCAGCGCCTTCTCCGAGGACCGGCTGGAGCCGTTCTCGATGACCCTGGACGGCTTCGAGGCGGTGTTCGACCGTGAGTCGGAGACCCACTACGGCCAGCCGTTGGACTTCACCGCGCACATGACCGTCCAGGAGGGGACCGGCGGCGAGGCGACGCAGCAGGACCTGAAGGTCAACCACCCGTTCGACATCGGCGGCACCCGCGTCTACCTCGTCGGCAACGGCTACGCGCCGGAGGTCACCGTCCGGGACGGCAACGGGGACATCGCGTTCCAGGGACCCGTCGTCGCGCAGGTCCAGGACCAGCTCTACACCTCGCTGATGGTCATCAAGGCCCCGGATGCGCAGCCGGAGCAGCTGGGCTTCGTCGGGTTCTTCCTGCCGACGGCCTACACCGGGGAGGATGGCGTGGCCGTCTCGATCGACCCGGAGCTGTACGAGCCCGAGCTGAACCTGAACTCGTACTACGGCGACCTCGGCCTGGACGACGGCGAACCGCAGAACGTGTACGTGCTGGACACGGACAACCTCACCGAGCTGAACAACCGGGACCTCGAGTCCGGCGGCATCACGCTGAGCCCGGGGGAGTCCTACGACCTGCCGGAGGGCAAGGGCTCCATCAGCTTCGACGGCGTCCAGCGGTACGTCGGCCTGGACATCCACCACGATCCGGGCAAGTGGGGCGTCGGCTTCTTCGCCGTCCTGGCCCTGGTGTCCCTGGGCGTGAGCCTGTTCGTGCGCCGCCGCCGCGTGTGGGTCCGTAGCGCTACCGGCCCGGACGGGTCCACCATGGTGGAGTACGGCCTGCTCGCCCGTGGCGAGGACTTCGGGCTGCGCGAGGAGAACGTCTCCCTGCGCCGCCAGTTCGAGAAGACCTGGCCCGTGATCGCCCCGGAGGACGACTCCGGCAACCGCCAGACAGCATCATCCACCGCCGGGACCACCGGCGCCACCGAGAACCGACCGGAGTAACCCATGCAGTCCATCAATCTGCAGCTGGCCAGCTACAGCGACCTGTTCATGCTGATCGCTGCGCTGGTCTACGCCGCGGCCTTCATCGTGTTCGCCATCGACATGGCGACCTCATCCAAAACCATCCGCACCCTCGAGGCCGAACTGGCCGCCGAGTCCGGCGCGTCCAATGACGCCTCGGCAGCGGCGCTGGAGCGCCGCGAGCAGCTGGTGGGGGCCGGCGTCGTGCGCCAGGAGGCGAGCACGGAGGCGAGTACGCAGCCGGCAGCCGGCTCCTCCTCTGCCGTCACGGGCAGCAGGGGGACGGGGAAGAACTCAGGTGCCGGGCACCCCGAGCAGCACCTCGTGGACGATGACATGGCGTACCTGGGCACCACCCGGCGCCCGGCCGCCAACGTGGCCGTGGCCCTGATGGTCATCAGCGTGCTGCTGCACGCCTTCGCAGTGGTCGCCCGCGGTGTCTCGGCCAACCGGGTTCCGTGGGGCAACATGTACGAGTTCTGCACCACCGGCGCACTGCTGGTCGCCGCGGTCTACCTGCTGTTCCTCATTCGGAAGGACCTCCGCTTCCTGGGGACCTTCGTCTCAGGGCTGGTCGTCGTCATGATGTGCGCGGCCACCATGGGCTTCCCGACCCCGATCGCGCACCTGCAGCCGGCCCTGCAGTCCCCGTGGATCGTCATCCACGTCTCCGTGGCCGTGCTCGCCTCGTCACTCTTCGGCCTGACCTGCGCGATGAGCGTGCTGCAGCTGCTTCAGCACCGCCGCGAGGCCCGTCTGCGGACGGGGGGCGAGGGCAAGCCCGCCTTCATGCGTCTGGTCCCGTCCGCCTTCAGCCTCGAGAACTGGTCCTACCGCATCAACGCGGTGGGCTTCGTGATGTGGACCTTCACCCTGATCGCCGGTGCCATCTGGGCCGAGGCCGCCTGGGGCCGCTACTGGGGCTGGGACACCAAGGAGGTGTGGACCTTCGTCATCTGGGTGGTCTACGCCGGCTACCTGCACGCCCGGGCCACCCGCGGCTGGACCGGTGACCGCGCCGCCTGGCTCTCGATCATCGGCTTCGCCTGCCTGGTCTTCAACTTCACCATCGTCAACACGTACTTCCCGGGCCTGCACTCCTACGCGGGCATCCCGGAGTAGTCGCGGGGTCAGCTGGAGGACGGCTCGGGCAGGGGCTTGGGCTCACCGTTGGTGAACTTCGAACTGTCCTCGCCTGGGTACAGCTCGTCACCAGAGCCGTACATCGGATCCAGCTCGGAGCGGGTCATGGTGTGGCCCTCTGGCATCTCCAGACAGGGTGAGTGGATGCTCAGCGCCACAGCGTCCGCCCCGCCGCTGGTGGTGTGGTTGACCACCAGCGTCAGCTCGTTCTTCACGGCCCCGTAGATCCGGTCCCCGTGTGGACCATTCCCCTCCTGCGGTGTCCATCCGAGGTCCTCGGCCTGCCGGGCAATGGACGCGGCCAGCTCGGAGGGATCGGCACCGTCAAGATCGCGAGACGCGGAGCCGATCCACTTGGTCTCTCGTGAGGCCGCGGCCGGTTCCGGATCGCCAAGGCAGCTCTTCTCGGCCAGGGCGCCGATGCCCTGCCATCCGGCTGCCTCCACCAGAAGGGGGAGGTCCTCCTCGATCTGGCGGCCCTGCGCGGCAGAGCGCTCTTCGGCGTCGGGGGTTCCGTCGGATCCGGAGTTCATGCATCCTCCCAGGGACAGGGCCACGGTGAGTGCCGTGATGGAGATGGTGGTTCGGTTCAGCAGGTGGCGGCGGGGCATGCTGCCTTCCGTGAGCTGGTCGGCGGGTGGTCAGTCGGCATCGTGCAGGGATCCCACGGGGACCTGGGGGATGCCGTGCTGTTGGTAGTGTTCCAGATCCTGTTCCAGAGGGTAGGTGATGACGGGTTGATAGGACCCCGGATAGGTATGGATCTCCGGTTCCAGATACGGGGAGACGTCCTCACCGTAGACCACGCCCTCGATGTTGCGGGCAGAGGTCGATCCACGTTCGAAGTAGTCGGTGTGACCTTCCATGATGCTGCCGTCGTCCTTGAGACCGGACTCCAGTCGTACCGCGCCCATCTGCCGAACAGGGTTGGAGCCTTCCCAGAAGGACCCACTCTGAGCGCCGCCTCCCAGTGCCTGGGCCCAGGAGATCGAATCGTCATTGGTTTGGACGAGGTACCGATAGGCGTACTCGTTTTCGGTGTCCTCGGGTGAGGAGACTTCATGGCCGTTGCCCGCCGGGGCCACGTAGACGATGTTCGTGGAGTCCAGGCCCTCGCGTTCGGCCGTTCCCAGCAGTGAGCCTCCCGCGCTGTGGCCCACGTAGGTGGTGGGGACGTCGCGGTGCCGATTGGAGGCCATCTCGAGGTCCGCCGCGTGGTCGAAGGCGGCCAGCAGGGGGGCCCCTTCCTCGTTGTAGTGCGGCGTCGCGTTGTCTCGAACCAGGTCCTGGGGCAGATGGGTTCCCTGCCAATAGATCGAGACGGTGCCCTCGGGATCGTCACCGTCCATCGCGTTCAGGGCGTCGTTGTAGTGGTCCACGCTGGCGATGGTGGTGTTGGTGCCCGGCACGAACGTCACGGCCCGCTGGGTGTCAGCGGAGGGTTCGCCGCGCATGGTGGCGATCTGTCCGAGCCCGTCGGTGGAGACGAACACCGTGGAGTATCCCGGGGTCTCCGTCTTGTCCCGGGGAAAGTGCGGTTCGCCGTAGGCATCCCATGCCTTGCCCAGCCCGTCTAGCAGCGTCTCCAGGCGCTTCTCCTCGTCTTCCCACTGGCCGCGTTCGTACGCGTTGCCCGGAGCATGCTGTGGCCTGTTATCCCGGTGCTCCGCCAGCCGCTCCGCCGTCTGCTCACGCAGCCCGGCCACGGTGACCTGGTTGGTCCGCCCGCGGGTGGCCAGCGGGATGCCGTTGAGGTTGCCGATGATGCCCGGGAACAACAGCATCAGGCGCTCGCGTTCGTGGTCTTCCAGGCCCAGCCAGGCCGCGCGGATGCCTGCGATGCCGTCCTCGCTGAGCTGCGCGTCGTCCGCCATGGCCTCGATCATGGTCTCCTCGGCCGAACCGGGAATCGGGTTTCCCGGCAGTTCGTTCTCCGCCAGGGCCCGCGCCGCCTCCGGATTGGCCTCGAGCCAATCCCGCAGCTCCTCCTCGGTCAGGCCCCGCAGGTCCCGCCAGATGCTCCGGGGATCAAGCTCGCCGAACGACTCGTCCAGTTCGCTCGTCATGGCCGCCCAGTCCAAGGTGCCCTCATCCCGGGGGCCATCGACGGCCGGCAAGCCCTCCGTGGTGCCGATGGAGATGGCCCCGATCGCCGATTCGAAGGTCTCCTGGGCGTTGTCCCAATCGGTCGTCAGGCTGGTGGCCCGCTCGTTGAAGGTCAGGATGGCCGCACGGACCTCCTCCACCTCGGCCTCATCGTCCGAGGACAGGGCGGCGCTGCGCCGTGAGGACAGCCCGGGTTCTTCCTGGTCCAAGTCCTCCCGCTCGGTCTGCAGCGGCTGGCCGGTGGCGACGAAATCGTCGATGGCGTCCTTGGCGGAGGCCAGCGCGGAGGCCCAGTCCTCGGCGTGGGGCTCGAGGACGTCCAGCCCGGTCCACACCGCGTCCTCGGTGTCATCATGCCGGTACCAGGTTCGGAACCCCTGCCAGGAGGCCTGGGCATCCGCCATGGAATCCTGGACGTTCTTCGACTCGGTCTTCAGGTCCGCGGCCGCATCACTGAGCGTGTCCCACGCGGACTCGACCGCCGGGTAGGTCTTCAGTGCGGGAAGGGTCATGGTCTGCGGATCACCCCTCGTCCTCGGGTGCGGTGATGTCCGCCAGGGAGCCCATGGCCGCGCGACCATCGGAGTTCATGATCCCGTCGGACTCGATGAAGGCATCGGCGGCACCGGCCACGCAGGAGGCCTGGTGCAGGATCAGATTCGAGATGCGCTCACCGGTGCCGGAGCGCTCTGTCCAGAAGCCGGAGAAGGCCGTCTGCGCCGTGGTTGCCGTGCCGAAGGCACCGGAGAGGTCATCCCCGGCCGTGCGGGCCGCCACGGCTGCCGTGTCCAGGATCTGTCCGTCTCCGGCCACCCGGACCAGGGTGGAGTGGATGCCTTGGGGCTGGATGTCGTGTGCCACGATCCTCAGCCTCGCACCGATGACGGGACGCGGCGATGGGGACAACTCCCCATCGCGGTTCCCGTCCCGGTTCATGCCACGATGCCGGGCACCCGGGGCGGGGCGTCAGGACTGGTCGGCGCCGCCGTCGGGCTTGGAGGTGTTGGATCCACCGGACTCGCCGGTGCCGTTGTCCTTCGGCTTCCGCTTCTCCTGGGCCTTCAACTCGGCCTCGCGGCGATCCAGTTCGGCCTGGCGCGCGGCCTGCTTGCGCTGGACGTCGAGCTGGCGCAGGAAGGCCGCATCGTCGTCCGGGGATTGCGGGCGCTGGGGACGCGCCGGGCCGCCAGCGGTGCCGCCGCCGCTCGAGGACCCGCGACGCCGGCCCAGGAAGAGCCACAACAGCGCACCCACCAGCGGGACCAGCACGACGATCAGAATCCAGACGGCCTTCGGCATGGCCCGCACCTGGTGCCGCGGGGTCATCAGGCACTCGATCAGCGAATAGATGATGAGGCCGGCGGCGACGATGCCGAGGGGGATGAGGAAGCGGGGCATGGCTCCAGTCTACGGACCGGTGCCAGCACAGCTAAACCGGCTGGCTGCGCGCCGATCACGTACCGGCTGATCCCGGTAGACTGCCGTGGTGCGAGTTTTCAAGTATGCCGTGATCCGCCTGGCCGTCTTCTTCGTGGTCTGGGGCGCCTGCATGCTGCTCGGCCTCGGATGGATCTTCTCCACCATCGCGGCGGCCGTCATCGCGCTGGCCGCGGGCTACCTGTTCTTCAATGACCTGCGCACCGGCGCCGGCAGTGACGTGGCCAGCGCCTGGGAGGGCCGCGGGAAGCGGGAGCAGTTCAAGTCAGAGCAGGCTGATGCGGAGGCCGAGGACTCCTACACCGAGGGCCGGTACTTCGATCCCGGCAGCGACGAGAAGCGCTAGAGCACCAGCCCCGTGGCGAACAGCACCGCGTAGACCAGGCCCAGGATGCCGGTCAGCTTGAGCACCGGGATGAGGTCCCGGCGCTCGGTGGAGCGGACCATGGTGATCGAGGGCCGCACGGCCACGGCGGCCGTGAGCGCCACGAGCCACAGCCACGGGTACTGGCCGGTGAAGCACAACGGCAGCACGATCGCCACGGCCACCATCACCACATAGGACCAGCGGGCCGGGGTGTCCCCGAGCCGGGCGGCCAGCGTCATCTTGCCGGTCAGGCGGTCCGTGGGGATGTCCCGGACGTTGTTGGCCATGAGCAGTGCCGTGGAGACCAGGCCACAGCCCACGGCCCCGGCCCACGCCGGGCCGGACACGGCCAGGGCCTGCGTGTAGGTGGTGCCGAGGACGGCCACGAGGCCGAAGAAGATGAAGACGAAGACCTCGCCGAGGCCCCGGTATCCGTAGGGCTTCTGGCCCCCCGTGTAGTACCAGGCGGCCACGATGGCCAGGACCCCGACGACGGCCAGCCACCAGGTGCCCGACCAGGCGATGAGGCCGAGGCCGGCCACGGCGGCGACGCCGAAGCAGGAGAACGCGGCCGCCTTGACGGCGCGCGCCGGGGCCGCCCCAGAACCCGTCAACCGCAACGGGCCGACGCGGTCGTCGTCGGTGCCGCGGATGCCGTCCGAGTAGTCGTTGGAGTAGTTCACGCCGACCTGCAGGGCCAGGGCCACGATCAGGGCCAGCACCGCCCTGCCCAGGTGGAATCCGTCCAGTGCGAAGGCGGCGGCGGAGCCGATGAGTACCGGGGCGATCGCCATCGGCAGGGTGCGCAACCGTGCGCCCTCGATCCACTGGGCGGCTGTGGCCATGGGGTGGGTACCTTCCTGGGGTTCTGAAACGTTCTGGAGCGGTGGGGTTCAGGTGCGGGTCAGGTGGAGAAGCGGGTGAGCAGGGCCTGACGGTCGGTCTTGCCGTTCGGCAGCAGCGGCAGGGCTTCGAGCACCAGCCACTGCTTGGGCACCGCTGCCGGTCCCAGCCGGGCCCGGATGGCTTCGCGGGCGGCGGCCTGGTCGAACGGCGGGCGACTCTGACCCCCTGCCACGGCGGCGCACACGCGCTGGCCCCACTCGTCGTCGCGCACCGCTCCGACGAAGGCCGCCTGCACGCCCGCGAGCGATTCGAGGACCTGCTGGACCTTCGCCGCCGAGACCTTCACGCCGCCGGTGTTGATGACGTCGTCCACGCGTCCGGTCACGGTGAGGTGCTGCCGGCCGGGGGCCCCGTCCACGGTGCCGGTGTCCCCGGTGAGGAACCAGCGGGTGCTGGTTCCGCTGCGGGTGTCACCGCTGATGCCGAAATGCGCGGCCGTGCGGTCGGCGTCGTTGAAGTAGCCGGCGGCGACCATCGGGCCGGACAGCCGCAGGCGGGGGACGCCCGGGCGGCCCCCGCCGTCCGCATCCGTGTCCGGGTCCGTGACGAGGTCCGCGGTCACCCCGTCCAGGGGCACGCCGTCATACACGCAGCCGCCGCAGGTCTCGCTCATGCCGTACGTCAGGTGGATCCGCAGTCCGGCCTCGGCGGCGGCCTCCCGGACCCGGTCCGGGAGGCGGGCGCCGCCGATGAGGATCGCGTCGAAGGTGCGCAGGGCATCGACCGCGGCCCCGGCGAATCCGGCACCAGAAGGGGCAGAGGCGCCCGGGCCGGCGTCGGGCACCAGGAGGCGGGAGAGCATGGTGGGCACGAGGGACAGGGCGCGGAAGCCGGTGCCGCGCTCCATCCGGTCCACGGCCTCCACGAAGGACTGCGGCGTGAACGGGCCCGGTGCCAGGGCGACGGGGGTGGTGCCGGCCGTGAGAGAGCGGGAGAGCACGGCCAGCCCGGCCACGTAGTGCAGGCCCACGGCCAGCAGCCACTGGCCCTCGCCGCCGATCCGGCTGGCGGTCGCCGCGGCCGAGGCGGCCAGGGCCTCGGGCGTGAGCAGGGTCTGCTTGGGGGTCCCGGTGGAGCCGGAGGTGCGCACGACGGCGACCGTCCCCTCGGCACCGCCGGCCGCCGGATCCGCGGCCTCGGGGCGGAGGACGATCTGGCCTCCCTCGGTGAACTCGACCGGAGGACCGGAACCGTCCAGGGCAGCGGCCAGCGCACGCTGGGCGCGGTCGAGGTCGGCAGGGGTCACGGGCACGGATCGAGTCTAGCCAGTGGCGGGACCGGTCTCGCGCCCGTGGGCCCCGCTCAGAAGTGGTGCGGGAACGCCGACCAGTCGGGATCGCGCTTCTGCAGGAAAGCGTCCCGGCCCTCCACGGCCTCGTCCGTCATGTAGCCCATGCGGGTGGCCTCGCCCGCGAAGACCTGCTGGCCGGCCATGCCGTCGTCGGCCATGTTGAAGGCGAACTTGAGCATGCGGATGGCCTGCGGGGACTGACGGTTGATGTCTGCGGCGTACTCGAGGGCCACCTCCTCGAGGCACTCGTGGTCCACGGCCTCGTTCACCGCGCCCATCTGCACCATCTGCTCGGCGGAGTACTCGCGGCCGAGGAAGAAGATGGCCCGGGCGTTCTTCTGGCCGGCGTGGCGGGCCAGCAGCTCGGAGCCGTAGCCGGCGTCGAAGGAGCCGACCGCGGCGTCGGTCTGCTTGAACTTCCCGTGCTGCCTCGAGGCGATCGTCAGGTCGGCCACCACGTGCAGGGAGTGCCCGCCGCCGGCCGCCCAACCGTTGACGACGGCGATGACCGGCTTGGGCGTGGTCCGCATGAGCCGCTGGACCTCGAGGATGTGCAGGCGGCCGGCGCGGGCCGGGTCCACGGTCTCGGCGGTGTCCCCCTCGGCGTAGCGGTAGCCGTCCCGGCCGCGGATGCGCTGATCGCCGCCGGAGCAGAACGAATGGCCGCCGTCCTTGGGGGAGGGGCCGTTGCCGGTGAGCAGGATGCAGCCGACGTCCGTGGTCATGCGGGCGTGGTCCAGCGCCCGGTAGAGCTCGTCCACGGTGCCGGGACGGAACGCGTTGCGGACCTCCGGGCGGTCGAAGGCGATGCGGACGGTCGGCAGGTCCCGCACGATCGCCCCGGAGGCGTCCCGCTCCACCTGGCGGTGGTAGGTGAGGTCCTCGAAGTCGAAACCGTTCACCACCCGCCAGCGCTGCGGGTCGAAGAGGTCCGACACCTTCTCCGGCAGGGCAGCTGCGGATGTGGGGTCGGTCGGGGTCTGGGGCGTCTGCTGTCCGTTCACCCGGCCGAGTCTAGCCAGAGGCCCCGCGCTCCGGGCGCGGGGTCAGTCGCGCCGCATGGTGCGCACACCCACCACGAGCCCGACGCCGGCGACCGCCACGGCGGCCAGCGCACCCCACAGTATTTCCAGGTCCACCAGGGCCGCCAGATCCCCGGCCAGCAGGACCCGCTCGGCCGTGACCACATGACTGACCGGATTGACGGCGGCCACCACCCGCATCCAGGCCGGACCGTCCTCGAGGGGCAGCAGCATGCCGGAGAGGATGAGCAGCGGGAAGATCAGCAGTTGCTGCACGCCCCAGAAAAGCCACTCGTGCTCCTTGGTGGCCAACCCCAGGGAATAGCTCAACGCGCCGAGGCCGATCCCGAACACCGCCAGCAGTGCCAGGCCCGCCACCAGGCCCACGGGATCCGCGCGGAAGCCGAAGGGGAACGCGACGGCCACGATGACCAGGGACTGCACGGTGATCGGCACGACCTCCTTCAGGGCCCGGCCCACCAGGAGCGAGGAGCGGGAGACCGGGGCCACGAGGGTGCGCTCGTGGGCACCGGTCATCAGGTCGTACTGCAGGTTCGACCCGACGGCGCCGGTGCCGAAGAGCACGATCATCACGAGCACGCCCGGGACGAACCACTGCAGGGTCTCGGCGGTCGACCCGCCGGACTGGCCGATGAGCAGGGGCGTGAACAGCCCGAGGAAGACCAGGGGCTGGACCAGGCTGAAGATCAGGGAGAAGGGATCACGGACCATGGGCCGCAGCTCGCGGACCAGGACGTGGTAGCTGTCGGTGGCGATGGAGCTCATGATCGGCTCGCTTCCTGGAGGGTGTGGTCGGGGTGGGACGGATCTGGGCTGGCAGAGGCCAGGTCGGCCTCGCGCAGCGAGCGCCCCGTCAGGGACAGGAACACGTCGTCGAGGGTGGGCGGGACGGCGGCCGCCGACGCCGGCGGCAACCCCTCGGCGTCGAGGGCGCGGATGAGGTCCGGAAGCCGGCCCGCGCCGTCGGGGACCGTGACGGCCAGGCCGGGGCGGCCGGCGTCGTCGGTCACCGCGGTGGCCTCGCTCCGCAGGAGGCGGCCGAGCCGGGCGCGGGCTGCCTCGGCGGAGCCGGCGTCCGGGAAGCCGAGGGTGACGGCGTCCCCAGCCAGCCCGGCCTTGAGGTGCTCAGCCGTGTTGTCCGCGATGACCCGGCCGGCGTCCATGACCAGCACCCGCTCGGCGTAGCGGTCCGCCTCGTCCAGGTAGTGCGTGGTGAGGAAGACGGTGGTGCCATGGCTCTCGCGCAGATCCAGGATGTGCTGCCACAGGTTGGCCCGGCTCTGCGGGTCCAGGCCGGTGGAGGGCTCATCGAGGAAGAGCAGCGTGGGGGCATGGACCAGGCCCAGCGCGATGTCCACGCGCCGCTTCTGGCCGCCGCTGAGCTGCTGGACGGTGCGCCGGGCGAAGGGTCCCAGCTCGAGCGACTCGATGAGCTCGTCCGCACGCCGGGCCCTCTCGCGCCGCCCCATTCCGTGGAAGGCGCCTTGGCTGAGCAACTCGTCCCGCACCCGCTGGGACAGGCTGCCGGAGGTGCCCTGGCCCACGTAGCCGATGCGGGAGCGCACCCCCGCGGGATCGGTGTGCACATCGCAACCGGCCACGGTGGCGGTGCCTGCCGAGGGGCGCAGCAGTGTGGTGAGCAGACGCAGGGAGGTGGACTTGCCCGCGCCGTTGGGTCCGAGGAAGGCGAGGAGCTCGCCACGGGAGACGTCGAGGTCGAGCCCGGCCACCGCCTGCACGTGCTTGCCCGGGGAGCCCGGGGCCGTGAAGCGCTTGGCCAGACCCCGGCTGTGGATGATGGTGTCTGTGGTCATGGAGACCACGCTATGAACCACTGCGGTCAGTTTCTGTCCGCATCTCAGGACAAAATGGTGGTCATGGCCGACACCACCGCACGGACCCTGAACCTGCTCAGCCTGCTGCAGACCCACCGTCACTGGGGCGGCTCGGAACTGGCGCGCCGCCTGGGCGTCTCGGACCGCACCCTGCGCCGCGACGTGGAGCGGCTGCGGGAGCTCGGATACCGGGTGGAATCCGTTCCCGGGCTGGACGGGGGCTACCGGCTGGAGGCAGGAGCCGCGGTGCCGCCGCTGCTGCTGACGGACGAGGAGGCGGTGGCCCTGGCGATCGGCCTGCGGGCGGCTGCCACACAGCGGCTGGTCGGAGGCCCGGACACCACGCTGGCCGCGCTGGCGAAGCTGGAACAGCTGCTCCCGTCCCGTTTGCGCCGGCGGGTGGGTGCGCTGGGCGAGTTCATCCAGCCCACCGGGCCGGACGGCCCGAGCACCTCACCCGAGGTCCTCGGGGAACTGGCCCTGGCCTGCCGCGATCAGGAGCGGGTGCGCTTCGCCTACACGGCGGCGGGAGGCACGGAATCCGTCCGTCACGCGGAGCCCTACGCCCTGGTGCCGGCCGAATCGCGGTGGTACCTGCTGGCCTGGGACCTGGACCGGGCCGACTGGAGGACCTTTCGCGTGGACCGCCTGTCCTCCCTGTTCCACACCCGGGCGGCGTTCGCACCCCGGCCGCTGCCGCCTGAGGGAACGGCGGCCTTCGTGGCAGCTGCGGTCCATGCCGTCCACGCCGGGCCACAGCCGGTGACAGGCCGAGCCGTGCTGGAGATGGATCTCGCCGCGATGCGGCAGGCGTTCGGGCCCTGGGCCGAGGGCGCCCAGGAACTGCCCGACGGCCGCACCGCCTGGCCCCTGTCCGGCCGCCGGGCCCAGGACGTGGTGTTCGGACTGTCCTGGGTCCCGGAGGGCGTGCGCTATGTCCTGGAGGTGCCCGAGCCACTGCGCGCGCAGGTGCTCGAACTGGTTGACCGGATGGCGGACGCAGCCCGCCGTCGCTGACTACCGCAGGGCCGGGTCGGCCACGCCCGGGGCGCCACCGTCGCTGGCGTCCTCCAGCGGCTCGGAATCCGTCTGCATGGCTACGCCACCGGCGCCGGTGGCGGCGGCCTGGCGGGCCTCAGCGGCCAGGGTGAGCATCTGCTCCTCGTCCATGGTCCGCTGCTCGGGCTGGCGCCCCTCCTCGAGGGCCGTCTCGGCCGGGGAGCCGGGGACCACGGCGGAGCCGATGGAGCCGGGGACCTCGGAGCCGCGCAGGGAGGCGCCGGCGGTCTCCCGCATGAACCAGGCGCAGACCAGGCCCACGGCGCAGGCCGCCATCATGTAGTACGCCGGGAACTGCACATCGCCCGTGACGCCGATGCCCCATTCGTTCACCAGGGCGGCGGTGCCGCCGAAGATGGAGGTGGCGATGTTGTAAGTGATCGCGAAGCCGGAGAACCGGGCCTGGGTCGGGAACATGGCCGGGAACGTGGCGGTGATCGTGGACAGCTGCGGGATGTACAGCAGGCCCAGCACGGCGAAGCCGAGGATCGCCAGGCCGAAGTTCATGCCCATCAGCATGAACATCGGGATGGCCAGCAGGATCAGCCCGCCCAGCGAGAAGAACCAGGAGGGCTTGCGCCCGTGCTTGTCGGAGAGACCGCCAGCCCATGGCATCAGCGCCATCATGGCGACTTCGCCGATGAGGATGACCATCAGCCCGGCCGCGGCCGGCAGGCCGATCTGCTGCTCCAGGTAGGTCGGCATATAGGACAACAGCGTGTAGTTGACCACGTTCACCGAGATCACCAGCCCGGTCATCACCAGCATCGGCTTCCAGTGCTCGCGGAACAGCGCCGGCAGCGACGGCGGCGCGGGGGTCTTGCTTTCCGGGGTGCCTTCCGCGGTGGTGGGGCCGGCCGAAGCGGCCGGTGCGGTGGGCGCACCGGCCGGGGCGCCGGCGTCGTGCGCGGTGCCGTGGTCCGGCGAGCCGTTCATCTCCTCGTAGACCGGGGTGTCGTCCAGCTTGGAGCGCAGGTAGAAGCCGATCAGGCCCATGGGGGCGGCCAGCAGGAAGGGCAGGCGCCAGCCCCAGGAGGCCATCTGCTCGGGGGAGAGGATGAGCTCCAGCAGCAGCATGATCGCCGTGCCCAGGGCGAATCCACCCAGGGTGCCGAACTCCAGGAACGAGCCGAGGAAGCCGCGGCGGCGGTCCGGGGCGTACTCGGACATGTAGGTGGCCGCACCGCCGTACTCGCCGCCGGTGGAGAAGCCCTGGACCATGCGCAGCACGATCAGCAGCACCGGGGCCAGGACGCCGACCTGCTCGAAGGTCGGCAGCACGCCGATGAGGAACGTGGCACCGGACATCATCAGGATGGTCAGGGCGAGGATGCCCTTGCGGCCGATCCGGTCACCCAGCGGACCCCAGACGAGGCCGCCGATCGGGCGGACCAGGAAGGAGATCGCGAACGTCGCCAGGGTCAGCAGCATGCCGCCCTCGCCCGGGA
The DNA here is from genome assembly GCF_902506195.1 of Citricoccus sp. K5. Lineage (NCBI taxonomy): Bacteria > Bacillati > Actinomycetota > Actinomycetes > Micrococcales > Micrococcaceae > Citricoccus > Citricoccus sp. K5. Next base: position 2,476,748 of record NZ_LR732817.1, on the reverse strand, counting down.
AGAAGTTCTGCGTGATGTAGGCGGTGGCCACCGCGTAGACGCCGTAGTCGTACCACTCCGTCGCGTTGCCGAGGGCCGAGGCGGCCGTGGCCTTGCGGATGGCGGCGGCCGGGGTCTTCTTCCGCGGTGGACGGGTTGGCCGGGAGAAGCGGTTGCGCCGTCGAGACTGCGCGGACAGCGCGGACTGCCCGGATGTCTGGGGCGAGCCAGAGGGGAGAACTACCGAGGGATGGGACTCTGTTTCGGACACAGGTGATCTTCCTGGTGCGGTTCACCCCGCCAGGGGTGTTCCAGGGCCGATCGGGCGTGAGGCCCGGTCCTCCCGGGGAGGGTGGACCAGGGGCGCCGGAGTCGAGTCCGGTGAGGACGGCCCCGGAATGCTGACTCGGGACCCACCTGGGATTGCAGACAATCGACCGTAGCCGAGGCGGTGGGGGCCAGGTCAAATCCGCGTGAGGTGCATCACGGCCGGCACCGAGGATGGCGGAAATGGCACAGTGGGATGCATGAGCGAGGATTTCACGGCCCCCGTGACCTGGGAGGGGGCGGTCAACGCCCGCCGCGTCCTGGGTGGCGTCTACCGGATGGGACGGCAGGAATGGCTGACGGATCACGGTTGGCAGCAGCTGCGCCGGGACGGCGTGAGTACGGTGATCGACCTCCGCGGCACCCCCGAGCGCCGGCGCCGCCCCACCGACCCCGAGGTGTCCGATCAGGCCCACGCCGGCATCGAGATCCTGCACCGCCCCGTGGAGGATCCCACGCATGACGGTTATGAGGACTATCTGGCCCCTGCGCTGGCCGACGGCGCCCCGTATCCCAACCACCCGCGGTACTACCCGGCCACGCTCCAGTACTTCCCGGACCGCGTGGCCGCCGTGTTCACGGCCATCGCCGCCGCCCCCGGCTCGGTGGTGCTGCACTGCTCGGCCGGACGGGACCGGACCGGCCTGGTGGTCACCCTGCTGCTGTTGCTCGCCGGGCGCCGGGACCTGGTCGCCTCCCAGTACGACGCCGGCGCTCGCGGCATCAACGAATGGCACCGCATCAGCCCCGTGCCCCATCCCCATGAGCGGCATCTGGACGGTGCGGAGTTGGACGCGTTCCTCTCCGGCCGGATCGAGGCCCTGGAGGAGTTCGCCGCCTCGCTGCCGGATGCCGAGGCCGTGGCCGATCTCCTCACCGCTCATGGCATGACGCCCGCCGACGTGGAAGCGGTGCGGGCCAAGCTCCGCGGCTGATTCCGGTGGCGAGGATCGTCGCCACGGTTTGCCCGGCGCCTACCCGGTATGCATACTGAGTGTGCATACCGGGTAGGCCATGACGTTCGGCGGCCCCGGCGCGCGACCCCTTCGTCCCGCTCGTTCCGCTCGCCCGCCGAGGAGAATCCATGTCCGTCAAACACAGCCTGCTGGCCCTGCTCACCCAGGGCCCGCGCTACGGCTACCACCTCCGCGCCGAGTTCGAGGAGCGCACGGGCAGCACCTGGCCACTGAACATCGGTCAGGTCTACACCACGCTGGACCGCCTGGAGCGGGACGGCCTCGTGGAGGACCAGGGCGACGACGGCGCGGGCCACCGCTTCTACGCCATCACCGAGGCCGGCCGTGCGGAGGCCGAGGACTGGTTCGCCCAGCCCTCCCGCCCCTCGAACCCCCCGCGCAACGAGCTGGCCATCAAGCTCGCGATCGCCGTGACCACCCCCGGCGTGGACGTGGAACGCGTCATCCAGGCCCAGCGCTCGGCCACGCTGCGAGCGCTGCAGGACTTCACCCGGGCCAAGCGAACCACGGGTGGGGAACCCCGCCCGGCGGGCCTGGCCGGCCTGCTCGTGCTGGAATCCCTCATCTTCACCGCGGAGGCCGAGATCCGCTGGCTCGACCACTGCGAGGCCGCCGTGCTGCGCGCCGCCCGGTCCGGCCACCTGCCGGCGGTGCCGGCCGCACCGCCAGCCCCAGCGTCAGTCCCGACGTCTTCCCGGATCACCGTCCCGACGCCGTCCGGCGCCTCACGGCACCCCGCCTCGTCCCAGCCGTCCCGGACTCATTCCTCCGACCAGCAGAAAGACCGGTGACCGGCGTGGCACGGCACAGCATCCCCCAGGGCCCCCTGGAACCGACGGTCCGCCCGGCCACTCAGGGCATGCCACCCCGCCAGATCCTGGAACTCCACCAGGTCTCCAAGGTCTACGGTGACGGCACCACCGTGGTGGCGGCCCTCCGAGAGGTCGACCTCAAAGTCAACGCCGGAGAGTTCGTGGCCGTCATGGGCCCCTCGGGCTCGGGCAAGTCCTCCCTGCTGGCCCTCGCTGGTGGACTGGATTCCACCAGCCACGGGGAGATCTATGTCCGCGGCACCCCGTTGAGCGCCCTCTCGAAGGCGGAGCGGGCGCGACTGCGGCGCCGTACCGTGGGCTATGTCTTCCAGGACTACAACCTCATCCCGACCCTCAATGCCACCGAGAACGTGTCCCTGCCGCTCGAACTGGACGGCGTGAAGCCGGCCAAGGCGCAGCGCCAGGCCATGGACGCCCTGCGCCAAGTCGGCATCGAGGATCTGGCCGGCCGGTTCATCGATGAGCTCTCCGGCGGCCAGCAGCAACGCGTGGCCATTGCCCGGGCCATCGTGGGGGACAAGGCGCTCATCCTCGCCGACGAACCCACCGGTGCCCTGGACTCCGTGACCGGCGAGGAAATCATGGCGGTGCTCCGCCGCCGCGCGGATGCCGGCGCCGGCGTCGTGCTCGTGACCCATGAGGCCCGCCATGCCGGCTGGGCCGACCGCGTGGTCTTCCTGCGGGACGGCCGCGTGGTGGACCAGGCCATCGCCCAGAACGATCCCCACTCCCTGCTCGCGGACCCCGTCCGGTGAGCGCGGACGTGATCCAGGTGCCAGGCCCTGCTGGACCCTCTGGACCCGACGAACCGGCCGGACCTGAGGACGAAAGGCCCCTTGCCGACGTCGGCCCCCAGCCGGGTGCTGCCAGCGGCTCCCGGCGCTCCGCGGCCCGCATGGCCGCACGGGACCTGCGCCGCCACCCCTGGCGGACCCTGTTGATCCTGCTGCTGATCGGCCTGCCCGTGTTCGGGGTGGCCTTCGGCTCCGTGATCACGGCCTCCACCTCCCTACCGTCGCAGGCCGAGGAACACCGGCAATGGTTGTGGGGATTCGACGGTTACCTGGCGCCCGGGGAGTTCGGGGACCGGGATCTGCAGTCGCCCACCGACCCGCACGGCGCTATCAACGCCCAGGACGCCGCTGATGGGACCTACGGGGCAACGATCGACCTGGAAGCCCTGGATGAAGCGGCCCAGGACTGGCCGGTCTGCCCTGCCGGCACTGACCCGGCCGCCGGCTGTTCCCTTCAGGAGGCGCTCCCGGCCGGCGCGGACGCGACCTTCGTGACGACCGCCAGGGGCTCCCTTGAGATGCCCGGCTCGAGCGTGGACGTGGAGATCGTCATCGCCGACTTCAGCCGTCCCGACCTGCAGGGTGAGGACCGGCGGTTCCAGCTGCTGGACGGTGGCCTGGCCGGAGATGGGCAGGTCATGGCCAGTCCGGGCCTGCTGACGGAGCTGGACGCGGCCAACGAGAGGGCTGAAGTCCGAGGCCTGGCGGCGGCACCCACGGATCGAGTCGAGCTGGAGCTACCCGGTGGTGGCACGGCCGGCTCCTCTGACCCGATCAGCCTGGCCATCAGCGGCACCCAGCTGGACCGCTCCCAACAATGGGCCACGGCCATGGACCTGGTCCTGCCGCTGCGAGACGGGCACCCCGTGCTCTATGTTCCGGCCGGGTCCGAGGCAGCGGCGGCCTTCGAGGTTCCCGGTGAGGTCACCGCCTACCTCACGGGTGACGTCCCGGACGACTATGCCTCCTACCGCGCCTTCAACGAGGCGGGCTTCAGCGTCCTCTTCGCCCCTGTGATGGAGAACCCCGGCGAGATCGGCGCAATTTTCGACAGCCTGTGGTCTTCGGCCCAGAGGTGGATGATCTACCTTCCCCTGGTGTTCATCGGTGTCCTGGCCCTGGCCGAGACCGGTCTGTTGGCCGGGGCGGCCTTCGCCGTCGGTGCGCGCCAGCAGCGGCGGGCCACCGCCCTGCTCTCCGTGACCGGAGCGGAGCCTGCCACGCTGCGCCAGACCATGGTGTTCTCCGGACTCTGGTGCGGACTGGTCGGTGCATTCGGCGCGGCTCTGCTTGGCGTGGGCCTCGCCCTGGGGCTTCTGTGGGCCGCTGACGCCCGGCACGTGTTGGTCTACGGACCCCATGTGCCCTGGTGGGTCGTGTCACTGGCCGTGGTGCTGGGGCTGGCCTGCGCCGTCGTCGCCGCCTGGATCCCGGCCCGGGCCGCCGCGCGGCAGGACGCCTGGGCTGCCATCAAGGGGGCGTCCGGAGAGCGCAAGCCGGCCAGCCGCCGTCTGTTCGTGGCCGGACTGGTCCTGGTGGGCGCCGGTGTGCTGATCGCGGCCGGGGCCATGGCAGTCGGGATGGCGGTGCCCACCATCGGGGATCTCAACCGCGTTATGGGCGCACTGGCCCTGTTGTTCGTCGGCTCGGCCATGCTCCTGCTGCTCGGGATGCTGATGCTGCTGCCCTCGACCGTCACGGGACTGGCACGGCTGGGTGGCCGGCTGCCCGTGTCCTTGCGGATGGCGGCCCGCGACGCCCACCGGAACAGGACCCGCACCGTGCCGGTGGCGGCTGCCGTGGTGGCCGCCACCGCCGTCGGGGCCGCGGTGCTGTGTTCCGTCGCCATGACGGCCCACGGGATTGACGGCGGTCGGCAGGGCGCACCGACGGCGGACACCGGCTATGTCTGGGTCCAGGATCGGGCGGAGATCCAGCGCGCCCTGGACCAGGAGGCCAGCTATGCCGAGGGCGGTGAGGCACCCACGGCCGATGACCTCGGCCTGTACACCGGAGGCGCGAGAGGCGTGGTGAAGGAACTGCAAGGTCTCTCCGCCGTGCCGGGGGCGCCCCGGATGGTGGAGCAGTGGCAGGTCCACCGGCCGCAGTCCTCCTGCGCGGTGGACTACTCGGCCGACTGCTTCGAACTCCTGCCGCTGTATCCGGAGGGCTCCACCTGCCACATCCCGATCCCGGACGGGCCGACCGTGGACGACCGGCGCCTGGCGGTGGATGAAGCCGGGCAGGCGATGTCCCGCGCGGACGGCGTGACCTGTGGGATCGAGGCGGGGACGATGGGCAGCCCCCTAGACCCCGACCCGCTGACGAACATCATGGTGGTCGATCCGCTACGCCCCGAGACGGTCCCCTTGCCGATGTTCGGCGGGGATGAGGACCTGCTGGCAGCGGTGCGGTCCGGGCAGGCGGTGGTCTCCGATCCGGAGTATGTGGACGCCGACGGTCGGGTCACCCTGGGCGAGTTCACCCTGGATGTGGACGCGGTTCCGGGCGTGGAACTCGGTGAGGAGGACCGAATCTGGATCGAGGAGATGGAGGCCAGCGGCGATCCGACGGCCGGCATCACAGGGTTCAGTGCCGTCCAGGGCAGCAGTGTCCTGTGGAAGCCCGAGCACTCGGTGAGCCTGGACGCCGTAGTGGTCCCCGAACTCGAAGGAGACCAGCCGATCGCCATCATCCCGGTCACCGCCTTGGCCGGTATGGACCAGTCCATGGTGCTGGACGGCGTACTGGCACGGTTCGCCGAACCGGTCACGGAGGAGCAGAACGCCCTGGCCAGCGACGTCTTGGGCTCGGAAGACCTCTGGCTGTCCTCGATGTTCGAGGGCGGCAGTGGGATGCAACCGCTACTGTGGGGCATCGCCGGGGCCACCGCGCTGTTGGTGTTCTCGGTGGCCGGCATGACCACAGGTCTCGCACTCGCTGACGCGCGGCGTGACCAGACCGTTCTGTCCTCCGTCGGTGCCAATCCCCGCACCCGGAAGTCGATGGCGGCCGCCCAGACCTTCACCGGCGCCCTGTTGGGTACCCTGCTAGGCGTGCCCGTGGGGGCGGTGGCCGTCATCGGGATCGGAGCCGTGCAGTTCTACTCCGTCGAATGGATCCCGTGGCTGCAACTGGCGGTCCTGGTGATCGGCGTGCCGGTGCTGGCCGCGGCCCTGACGTGGCTCGTGGTGCCCGGTACACTCCCGATCCGCCAGCGGGACCGCGACTGAGCTGATCAGGCACCAGCTGCGCTGATCAGGCGCGGAGCTCGGTGGCGCCCAGAGCCGTCAGCAGGAACGCGTAGTCCCAGGCGCGGTCCTCCCAGGCCCGGTACCGGCCGGAGGCGCCGCCGTGGCCGCCGTCCATCTCGGTCTTGAGCACGATCGGGGCGCCGCCCTCAGTCAGCGGCGTGGCCTGGTCCGAGGTGGTGGTGCGGCGCAGCTGCTGGACCCACTTGGCCGGCTCCACATACAGCACGCGGGTGTCATTCAGGGATGTCACCGCGGCGATCGCCGGGTAGTCCACGGCACGCACGTTCTCGTACGGGGTGTACTCCTGCATGTATCGATAGACCTCGGGATCGGTGATCGGGTTGCCCCACTCCTCCCACTCCAGGGCGGACAGCGGCAGGTCCGGGTCCAGGATGGAGGTCAGCGCGTCCACGAACGGCACCTGGGCCACGCAGGCCCGGTACAGCTCGGGGGCCAGGTTCAGCACGCCGCCCATCAGCAGGCCGCCGGCGGAGCCGCCCATCGCCGCGATCCGGTCCGGGTCCACCCAGCCGGACTGCGCCACGAAGCGGGTGGCGTCCACGAAGTCGGTGAACGAGTTCTTCTTGTGCAGCTTCTTGCCGTGGTCGTACCAGCCACGGCCCAGCTCGCCGCCACCGCGCACGTGCGCCACCACGTAGACGACGCCCCGGTCCAGCAGGGACAGCCGTGCCGCGGTGAAGCCCGGGTCCATGGACATCTCGTAGCTGCCGTAGCCGTAGACCACACACGGGTTCGAACCGTCCCACTCGGTATCCCGGCGGCGGATCACGGTCAGCGGGATGGCGGCCTTGCGGGCGTCCCCGGCGGCGCTCTCGGCCGGGGCCCACCAGCGCTCCACGAGGTACTGCTCCGGGTCATAGCCGGGGACCTCGACCTGCCGGCGCAGGTGGAGCTGGCCGCCGTCCACCTCATAGTCCAGGACCTGCGTGGGAGTGACCCAGGAGGAGTAACCGAGCCGCAGGAACGGCGAGTCGAAGGGAGCCCCTCCCAGTTCGCAGGAGTACAGCTCCTCGCCGAAGTCCGGCTCCACCGGCGCCGCCTGCCCCTCGGTGCCCAGTCCCGCCAGCGGCATCACCAGGGTGCGCGGGGTCGTCTCGCGCCGCACGGCGAGGGCCAGGTGCGTGGCGGTGACGGCGGCACCGTCCACCTTCGTGGTGTCTGAATGCCCGACGACGGTGCGCCAGAACCGCGGATCCGTCACCGTGTCCCGGGCGGCCAGGGACACCATGTTGTTCGGGGCCGGCGTGGGACCGTGCTCCTCGTCCTCGCTGGAGAAGTCCTTGTTGTGCACAATCACGTAGTACCGGCCGGTGCTGTCCTGGCCGTCCTGGCCGTCCTGGCCGTCCTGGCCGCCCTGAATGCCGGCCGTGTCCAGGGTGACCGGATCCACGTCGTGCAGCAGGCCGAGGTCCCGGGAGACCAGCATCCGCAACTCGCCCAGCGGCTCGTCGGGGGAGTTGGGCAGGTCCAGGGCGAGCGTCTCGGCGATCTCCGAGTTGCCCACGGAGACCAGCAACTCGGTGCGGTCCGCGGAGAGCCCGAAGCCGGACCACATGCCGGGATCGTCCTCCTGGAACAGCAGCTGGTCCTGCTCCACGCCGGTGCCGAGGGTGTGGGCGAGGATCCGGTAGGGGCGCCAGGAGTCGTCCGGGACGGTGTAGAACACCCGGGTGCCGGTGGCGTCGAACACCAGCCCGTAGGACACGTTGGGGATCTCGTCCTCCAGGTCCGTACCGGTGCGCAGGTCCCGGATGTGCAGGGTGAAGCGCTCGTCCCCGGCGTGGTCCACGGCGTAGGCCATCAGGTTGCCGTCCCGCGAGACGGCGATCCCGCCCAGGGAGAAGAAGGGCTGGCCCTCGGCCTCGGCGTTGCCGTCCAGGATGACCTGTTCGCCGGCCACGGGCACGCCGGGCTCGATCACCGGCGGGGTCCAGTCGGCCAGTCGGTCACCGGTGTCGGTGGCCCGGACGCGGCAGTGGGTGGCGTACTGCTGACCCTCCTCGGTGCGCACGAAGTACCACCAGCCGTCCTTGCGGGAGGGCACGGACAGGTCGGTCTCCACGGTGTGGGCCTTGATCTCCCCGAAGATCGCCGCGCGCAACGGCTCCTGGTCCGACGTCACGGACGCCGTGTACGCGTTCTCGGCGTTGAGGTGCGCGATGACCTCGTCGGACTCCTTGTCCCGCAGCCAGTCGAAGTCGTCGGTGAACGTGTGACCGTGGTGCGTGCGGACCACGGGCCGCGCCTCGGCCACCGGGGGCTGGGAGCCGCCGGCCGGCGTCGTGGTATCCGTGCTGGTCTGCTGGGAGCTCGCGGAAGTCATACAGGCCATTCAACAGCACGGACCGCCGGCCCCGGGTGTGGGGGCGGGCGGTCCGCTCTCGGCTGAGGAGCTGCCGCGTTGTGCGGGCAGGGCTTACTTCGGGGCCATGCGGATGGCGCCGTCCAGGCGGATGGTCTCCCCGTTGAGCATCCGGTTCTGCACGATGTGCATCGCCAGCTCCGCATACTCCTCCGGCTGGCCGAGGCGGGACGGGAAGGGGACCTGCTGGCCCAGCGACTCCTGCGCGGCCTCGGGCAGTCCCGCCATCATGGGCGTCCAGAAGATGCCCGGGGCGATCGTCATGACCCGGATGCCGTGGCGTGCCAGCTCGCGGGCAATCGGCAGGGTCATGGCGGCCACGCCGCCCTTGGAGGCCGAGTACGCGGCCTGGCCGATCTGGCCGTCGAAGGCCGCCACGGACGCGGTGTTGATGATGATCCCGCGCTCGCCGTCTTCTCCGGGCTCGTTCTGTGCCATCGCCTCGGACGCCAGGCGGATCACGTTGAACGTGCCGACGAGGTTGATCTGCACGGTCCGCGCGAAGGACTCCAGCTCGTGCGGGCCGGTCTTGCCGAGCACCTTCTCCGCGGTGGCGATACCGGCGCAGTTCACGACGCCGGCCAGCGGCCCGCCCTGCTGGCCCGCCACCTCCACGGCGTGGGTCACCTGCGCGGGGTCCGTCACGTCCGTCTCGACGAGGACGGCCCCTGCAGGCGGGGTGCCCTTGAGATCTGCAGCCACAACATGGGCGCCACGGGCCAGCAGGGCCCGGGCCGTGGCGGCGCCGAGGCCGGAGGCTCCGCCGGTGACGAGGAACGTGCGGTCGGTGAACTCCATGGTGCTCCTGGGGTGCGGTTCGTTGGGTTAATGGTTCTTAACGACTCAGACCGTACCGCAGGGTGACTGTGGGGTGTGTCACAACCGCAGTCACGCGCCCAATAGGCCCCGGAAGACGCCCATGCCGAAGTAGACGACGAAGGCCGCCGCCACCACCCACAGCAGCGGGTGGACGTCCTTGGCCCGGCCCTGCGCTGTGCGGATGACGGCGTAGGCGATCATGCCGGCGCCGATGCCGTTGGCGATCGAGTAGGTGAACGGCATCAGGATGAAGGTGAGGAAGGCCGGCAGGGCGGCGCCCCAGTCCGCCCAGTCGATCTGGACCACCTGGGTCGCCATCATGAAGCCGACCACCACGAGGGCCGGGGCCACGGCCTCGAACGGCACCAGATGGATCAGCGGTGTCAGGAACATCGCCAGCAGGAACAGCACGCCGGTGACCACGGAGGCGAAGCCGGTGCGGGCGCCCTCGCCGATGCCGGTGCCGGACTCCACGAAGATCTGGTTGGCCGAGCCGGAGGCGCCGCCGCCGCCGGACACGGCCAGCGCGTCCACCATGAGGACCCGGTTCAGGTGCGGGATGTCCCCGTCTTTCGTGACGTTTCCGGCCTCCCGGGCCAGGCCCACGGAGGTGCCCATGGCGTCGAAGAACACGGACAGCAGGATGGCGAAGACCAGCAGCAGGGCCATCAGCGGGCCGACCTGGGTGAAGGCGCCGAGGAGGTCGGCCTGGCCCACGAGGGAGAGGTCCGGGGCGGTCCATTCGGGGAAGGACGGTGCCACGAGGGACCAGCCGGTGGGGTTGGCGTTGCCCGCCTCGTCCACGGACGGGCCGATGTGGAAGACGGCCTCCAGGATGTTGGCCAGCACCGTGGCCACCACGATCCCGATGAGGATGGCGCCGCGGGTCTTGCGGACCACGAGCACGGCGGTCACCAGCAGCCCGACGATGAAGACCAGCACCGGCCAGCCCTCCAGTTCCCCGCCGGTCCCCAGTCCGACCGGCACGGTGGTCCCGGCGGCATCGGGCACGCGGCGGATGAAGCCGGAGTTGACCAGGCCGATCAGGGCGATGAACAGGCCGATGCCCACCACGATCGCGGTCTTCAGGGCGTCCGGGACGGCGTTGAACACGGCCTGCCGGAAGCCGGTGGCCACGAGGAGGACCATGACCAGCCCGGCGATCACCACCAGGCCCATGACGGCGGGCCAGGTGATCCCGGTGGTGGTGGCGACCGTGATGGCCACGAGCGCGTTGACGCCCAGGCCGGCGGCCAGGGCGAAGGGGTGGCGGGCCCACACGCCCATGGCGATGGTCGAGATGCTGGCCACCAGGGCGGTCACCGCGGCCACCCGGGCGATCCCGAGGGTGTCTCCGTTGGCGTCAGGGCCGGAGAGCACGAGCGGGTTCAGCACGATGATGTAGCTCATCGCGAGGAACGTGGCGAGGCCGCCGCGGACCTCCTGGGCCACCGTCGAGCCGCGTCTGGAGATCAGGAAGAACCGGTCCAGGGCGTTCTTCGGGCCCGGGGTGTCCACGGAATTCACGGTGTCCAGTGTGGCGGGAGCGGAGGGCGACTCTGGCGAAGGCATGGAGGACATGTTAGCTGCGACGGACTGGTGCCGATGCGGGCGGAGAGCCCCCGGAGACAGGCTTGTGCGGGAGATCACAGGCGACGGGGACGCTGGCCGGACGTCACGAAAAGGGCACGGTCCCACTGATTGCCACCAATATTGTTGGCAATCCCACCCGGATGCGCCTACGATCCAAGCCAGACGCGGTTGTGATCTGGATCACCCCCCTCCGGCTCGACCCGTCTGCGCTACTCCCACGGGAGTGGTGTCCCTTTCACCCCGCACCGGAAGAGTCAGTGGGCACATGGCAGCACGTTTGACGTTGGCGGAGGTCAACCTCCACTTCGGAGGAGTGACCGTTCTGAAGGATGTCGGCTTCGCTGTGGAACCGGGAACGGTCCTCGGCCTGGTCGGCCCCAACGGCGCGGGCAAGACCTCTCTGTTCAATTGCATCTCCGGCCACTACCGGCCGAGCTCCGGCTCCATCCGGATCGACGATGCCGAGATCAGCCAGGTCCGCCCGGCCGGCATGTCCCGTCACGGCCTCGCCCGGACCTTCCAGCATCCGGCGCTGCAGCTGGAGTCCACCGTCCTGGACAACGTGCTGTTGGGAGGACACGCGCGCCTGCCGGGTGGGCCGGCGTCGTGGGCCGTGCGCCTGCCGCCGATGGTCCGCAGCGAACGCGAACTGAGGGCCGAGGCACTGGGGCGGTTGGAGGACCTCGGTCTCGGCTGGGCGGCGCACCGCAGCGCGGACGAACTCTCCCATGGCCTGCACAAGGGAGTGGAACTGTGCCGGGCTCTGATGGCGCGGCCGCAGGTGCTGCTGTTGGACGAGCCCGCCGCCGGGCTGTCCCACGGAGAGGTCGACTCGTTCATCCAGACCATCCACGGACTCAAGGCCGCCGGCGAGATCACGCTCGTGATCGTGGAACACCACATGGGGGTGATCTCGGCACTGGCGGACCGGGTCGTCGTACTGGACCACGGCAGCAAGCTCATGGAGGGCACCGCGGCGGAGGCCCAGTCCGATCCCCGGGTGATTGAGGCGTATCTGGGCAAGGACAGCACGGGCAGTGCGGACAGTGCGGAGGGCATCGGCGATGACGTTGCTTGAGATCACGGACCTGACGGCGCACTACGGCCCCGTCCAAGTGCTTCACGGGGTGTCCCTGAGCGTCCCCGAGCAGGGCGCCGTGGGGATCCTCGGTGCCAATGGAGCGGGGAAGACCACCACCCTGCGCGCGATCAGCGGTGCCGTCAGGGCCGGCGGACAGATCCGTTTCGAAGGCCAGGACATCCGCGGCCGGAAGCCGAACGAGGTCGCCGCCCTCGGGATCGCCCACGTGCCGGAGGGGCGCGGAACCCTGGGCAACCTCACGGTCAAGGAGAACCTCCAGGTGGGGGCCTACCTGCGCAAGGACCGCAAGCGGATCCAGCAGGACATCGACCACCTGCTGGAGCTGTTCCCCAACCTGCAGGAGCGCTACACCGCGAATGCCTCGGCCCTGTCCGGAGGAGAGCAGCAGATGCTGGCCGTGGGTCGCGCCTACATGGCGCGCCCCAGGCTCCTGCTGCTGGACGAGGCCTCTCTCGGGCTGGCGCCCAGCACCGCGAAGACCGTCTATGACGCGATCCGGGTGCTGCGCGAGGAGACCGGCGTGGCCATGCTCCTCGTGGAGCAGAACGCCAACCTCGCCTTCACGATCGTGGACACGGCGACCGTCCTGGAGACGGGCCGCAGCGTCCTGAGTGGAACCTCGGCGGAGCTCAAGGGCCGTGACGAGATCCGCAGAGCATACCTGGGAGGCTGATGATGGGAACCTTCATCCAATTGGTGGTCGACGGCCTCGCCATGGGCTCTGTCTACGGGGCGATCGCGCTGGCGATCGTCCTGGTCAACCAGTCCACCGGCATGATCAACTTCGCCCAGGGCGGCATGGCCGTGCTCTCGGCCTACCTGGCCTTCACCTTCCTCGGGCTGGGGCTGCCCCTGATCGTGGCCATCCTGCTCTCCGTGGCGGCCTCGTTCGTCATCGGGGCACTGATCGAACGCTTCCTGATGCGCCGCTTCATGGGCGGGGCGGAGGACACCCAGGTGGTGGTCACGGTCGGCCTGCTGACCCTGCTCACCGGCATCTGCGGATGGCTCTGGTCCTACAACAACCTGCAGTTCCCCTCCCTGTTCCCGTCCTCGGCCTTCACCTTCCTGGGTGCCGCGATCAGCTGGCGGTCCCTCGGCACCTTCCTGGCGATCGCCGGGATCATGGTCCTGCTGCAGCTGCTGTTCCGCCAGACCAAGCTGGGCCTGGCCCTGCGGGCGGTGGCGGACAACCGGCAGTCCGCGTCCTTCGCGGGATTGCCGGTCGGGCGGCTGCTCATGGTCGGCTGGGGGCTGGCCGCCGCACTCGGCGCGGTCGCCGGCGCCCTCGTGGCACCGCGGCTCTCCCTGACGCCGGGCATGCTGGACACCACCCTCGTCTACGCGCTGGCTGCCGTCATCCTCGGCGGGATCACCAGCCCCGTCGGGGTGGTCGTCGCGGCCTGGCTGATCGGCGTCCTGGAGAACCTGGCCGCCGTCTACGTGCCGATCATCGGCCATGACCTGAAGATCGCGGTGCCCTTCATCCTGCTCTTCGTGGTCCTCCTGCTGCGGCCCCAGGGCCTGTTCGGACGCAAGACCGTGGTGCGAGTCTGATGGGCACGCAGAAGACCGGACTGCTCCGGACGCCGTGGTTTCAGCTCACCCTCGCCCTGGTGGCCGTGGTGCTGCTCGTGGTGGCCCCCTTGCTGCTGCCCATCCCCGTCAATCAGACGCTGGCGCGGATCGGCGTCTTCGCCGTCGCCGTGCTCGGCCTGAACGTCATCATGGGTTACACGGGGCAGGTCTCTCTGGGCCAGATCTTCTTCCTGGGCCTCGGCGCCTACGTCACCGCCTACGGGGTGGAGCACGGCTGGAACATCGCGCTGGTGTTCCTCGCCGCCGTCGTCATCCCCGGCGTGGCCGGCCTGATCGTGGCCCTGGCCGCCGCCCGGCTCGGCGGACTGGCCATTGCGATGGTCACTATCGCCCTGCCGATCGTCGGCGTCCCCCTGGCCAAGCGGCTCAGCGAGTTCACCGGCGGCTCTCAGGGCATCTCCGCCCGGTTCTCCTCCGCGCCCGACTGGACCGGTCTGGCCGATGACCAGTGGCAGTACTACCTCGTGCTGGGCATCGGCGGAATCACCTTCCTGCTGGTCTTCAACCTGGTCCGCGGCAAGTACGGCCGGGCCTTCCGGATCGTCAAGGAGAACGAGGCCGTGGCCGGGGCCATGGGCATCTCGCCCTACCGGTACAAGGTCCTCGCCTTCACGATCGCCTCCATGGTCGGCGGTGTCAGCGGGTTCCTCTACATGGTGGTCGTGCAGTACACGTCCCCCGAGACCTTGGCCTTCCACCACTCGATCAGCCTGTTGGCCGCCATGGTGGTCGGCGGCGCCGGCAGCATCATCGGCTCCCTGATCGGTGGCGTGTACTACGTGCTGGTCCCCAACTTCACCAACGAGGTGGCCCCCACCCTCACCTCGCTCATCCAGGGCGCGATCCTGCTGCTGGTGCTGTTCGTCCTGCCGGGCGGCATCGCCAGCCTGCCCCGGGTGCTGCGCCGCTGGACCGGCCGCTCATCACGCTCGTCACCCAGTACTCCACCCAGTACTCCACCCAACACCCCTCCCAGTTCCGCCTCAGCAAAGGAAGACTCGCCATGATCCTGAAGAAGAAGGTCCTCAGTGCCGTTGCCATGGGCGCCGTCGCCGCTATGGCCCTGTCCGGATGCGGCCGTTCCGACGGCGGCGGATCGGACGGCGGTGGAGACGGCGGGGGCACGGCAGCCAGCCCCGGCATCACGGACGAGACCATCACCCTGGGCGTCACCACGCCGCTCAGCGGTGGCACGGCCGGCCCGGGCACCTGCACGGTGGCCGGCCTGGCCGCGTACATGGGCGCGGCCAATGACGCCGGCGGCATCGAGTTCGGGGACGGCAAGACCCGCACGGTGGAGATCGAGGCGTTCGACGACACCTACGATCCGCAGAAGGCCTTGTCCAACTTCCAGCAGAACCAGGGCAACGTCTTCGCCTTCACCTCCGGCCTCGGTACGCCCACCAACCGGGCCTACCGGGAGGCCGCCATCGATTCCGAGGTCCCACAGGTGCTCGTCCAGACCGGTGACCCGATCTTCAGCGACCAGACCGAGAGCCCCTGGCAGCTGGGCTTCGTGCCGATCTACCAGAACGAGGGTGAGGCCTTCGGTGAACTGCTGGCCGGTTCCGACGAGGACCTGACCGTCGCCATCCTGTCCCAGAACGACGACTACGGTGAAGGCTACGTCGAGGGCTTCAAGGAGGCCATCTCCGGTTCTGACAACATCGAGATCGTCTCGGAACTGACCTACGAGGCCACGGACACCTCGGTCGATGCCCAGCTCACCGAACTCGCCGGGACGGACGCGGACGTGTTCTTCAACGCCATGTCCATCACCCCGCTGGTCATCTCCTCGATCGAGAAGAGCCGCGAGCTGGGCTGGTCCCCGAGCTGGTTCCTGCCGTCCAACACCTCCAGCCCGGTCGCCATCCTCGAGCCGGCCGCCGCTGACGCCGAGGACGGCTTCTACTCGGTGTCCTTCGCCAAAGCGCCGCAGAGCCCGGTCTTCGCCGAGGACGAGGACGTGGTGGCCTTCCTGGAGAACCTCGAGCAGTACGCCGCCGACTACACGACCACGCCGGACTTCCCGCACTGCATGTGGAGCTACATGGTCGGTGCCACCCTGGAGGAGGCCTTCAAGAACATGACCGAGCCGACCCGGGAGAACTTCATGGAGGCCCTGCGCAGCATCGAGGACCTGCAGGCTCCGCTGATGCTCGAGGGCACCTCGGTCAACACCACCGAGGACGGCCAGCCGGCCGTGTCCACCGTGGTGGTACAGAAGTACAACGGGCAGGGCTACGAGACCGCGGAGTCCTTCGACTAGGCCCATCCCGCGCAGGCCCGGCCGGTCCTCTGACCGGCCGGGCCTGCGCGCTCCGGTAGCGTGGCTCCCGAGTCCAGCGAAAGGCGAGCCATGTCCGCAGCCGAGCGCCGGCGTCGCCGATTCGGGGGTTTCCGCGGCGGACCGCTGGAACAGGCCTTCCAGATCTATGCGCCCTCCGCCGTCTACGCGGTGGGCCTCGGCGCGATCATGCCGGCCATGGCGCCCGCCGCCACGGCCTTCGGCGCCTCGCTGGCGCTGGCGGCCGCCTCGGTCACCCTGGTCAGCATCGGCTCCCTCGTCGCCAATGCACCGGCCGCCTGGCTGGCCTCCCGCGCCGGCGAACGCATCACGATCATCGTCTCCGCCTGGGTGGGATCCCTCGGCGCCCTGGTGACCCTGGCCGCCGTGGCCGGATGGCTGCCGGTGGCGGATCACACCGGGCTCGGCCTGTTGCTCGCCGGTCTGGTGATCGTGGGCATGGCCGGCGCCGGCTTCAACCTCGCCCGGCAGTCCTACCTCGCGGTGGCCGTCCCCGGCAGCCACCGGGCCCGGGCGATGTCCACCCTCGGCGGCACCATCCGCATCGGCATGTTCGCCGGGCCCTTCCTCGGGGCCGGACTGCAGACCGTCATGGGCCTGCAGGGAGCCTTCGTGGTGGCCACGGCGGCCATGGTGCTCGCCGCCGGCATGAGCTTCACCATCAAGGACCTGCCCGTACCGGGAACGACGCCGGCCGGCAGCACCCAGCCCGCCTCGCCCACAGCTTCAGTCACTGCCGGGCCGGGCCCCCGGCCCACCATGCGGTGGCTGGCACGCCGGCACCGCCGGGTGCTGCTGACCGCCGGCATCGGCGTGATGTGCCTGTCCGCGGCGCGGGCCAGCCGGTCCGCGGTGATCCCTCTGTGGGCTACGGAACTCGGCTTGAGCCCAGCGGCGGCGTCGGCGGTCTACGGGCTGACGGGGCTGGCCGACCTGGTGATGTTCTACCCCTCGGGGTTCCTCATGGACCGACGGGGACGCCGCGTGGTGGCCGTGTTCTGCATGGCAGGACTGGCCCTGGGCACGGCACTGGTGCCATTGACCGGATCTCCCTGGTGGTTCGCCGCGATGGCCGTGGTGGTGGGCCTGGGCAACGGTTTCGGCTCAGGGATCGTGATGACGCTCGGCGCCGACTACTCGCCGCCGGAGGGCCGGCCCCAGTTTCTGGCGCTGTGGCGGCAGTTGTCCGATGTCGGCATGCTCACCGGACCGGCGGTGCTCTCCGCCGTCACGGGGCTGGCCGGGCTGGCCTTCGGCATCTGGGCGGTCGCGGCGATCGCGGCGGCCGGTGCCGTCATCTTCGCCCGCTCGCTCCCCAAGGGGCCCGGCTCGGTGGCGGACCTGGTGGCCCGTTAGTCGCGTGGTGCTGCCAGCCGGCGCCGCCCGGACTGCCAGCGGAAGAAGCCGGAGAGAGCCGCGAAGACCAGCAGCCCCGGACCGGTGGCGAACAGCACGCCGTAGAGGAAGTGCCAGCCGGAATACCATTCCGGTTCGGCGGTCAGGGCTGCGGTCCCCCCGGCCGACTCGAAGCCCCACCAGGCACCCAGCAGCATCGCGCCACCGGTGACCCAGAGGGCCACGTCCCAGAGGGGGTGGCCGCCGGGATGCGGATGGCGGGCGGTCCGGGTGCCGCGGATGTTCCAGTCGGGCCCGGTCCGCAGGATCACGTAGCCGGCCACCAGCCCCCAGAACGCGGCCACCAGGTACGCCGCCACCATGTCCGCGGGGCGGTGCCACGTTCCGATGAAGGTCCCCGCCCCCACCGCGGTGGCGAACACGGCCCCCACGGCGGCGGTCAACGGACGCCACCGCGGAGCGACCATGAGGAACACCGCCACCACGGCGGCCGCGGCGAACGTCGTGTGGCCGGACGGCAGGGAATTGCCGGTGTAGTACGGCACCCCGTTGTCCAGGTCAGGGCGCACCAGCACCCAGTTCTTCAATAGCTGCGTGGTCAGGTTCGCCGCCCCGAATGCCATCGCCGCCACCAGGGACGCGAACCAGCGCCGCCGGTAGACCGTCAACACCAGGAACACCCCGACGCCGGCCACCCCCACGATCTCCGGCAGCCGGTTGAGCACGGTGAGGGTGGACCCCCGCAGTCCCTCGAGCCGGTGTGTGGCCGCTTCCAGGGCCATGAACTCGGCCAGTTGGCCGGTCTGCGTGGTCACGAGGACGCGGAACACCAACAGCAGCAGGGCTGCGGTCACCGCTGCGGCCAGCACCCAGGCCCACGTGCTGCGTGCCGGCCGAAGCAGCACAGTGGCACGGGTGGCACCGGTGGAACCGGTGGCACTGGCGGCACGGACGCGCCGGCCAGGGCCGGTGCCGGCGCCCGCGGGGTCGGAGACAGCAGGGGACATGCACGCCATTGTGGTCCACACGGCTGTGAGGACTCCGAACATCCGGCCGTGGCGGTCATCACTCGACCGTCCACCTCAGAGTCGGGTGTTCTTCGCCGAATTGTCATCCCGGGGTCAGCGGATGCTGGACCGCCGGTGTGGGTTCCGGCTTACTGTAGGGGCCATGGCACACCTTGCGGGTCCCACTCCCGAGCTGTCTTCGGTCCGTCAAGCCTTGTCCGTCTTCGGGCCGATGAGCCGCCAGGAACCCCTCGACTGGGCCGGGGAGTCGCCCTTGGCTCCCGAACTCGCCCGGTTCTACCGGGAGGTCGGGCCGGAGTGGATCGAGATCGACACCGCTGGCCTGCCCTTCCTGTTCTTCCCGCTGGAACGGCTCTGGGACGAACAGGCCGGCTACCGCTGGAACCCCCGCACCGGCGCTCTGCTGGTGGACTGGAACGACGAGTGGACGGTGGTGGCCAAGCAGGGCCCCGACCCCTTCATCCTGGACGGCCTGACCGGCAAGGTCCTCACCGCGCCGGGCGAGGACGGCTGGGAGGACCGACTCGAGGAGCCCGAGCCCACCTTCGGCTCCTTGGAGGAGATGACGCTGGCCCTCACCGCCACCGGCAACGCCTGGGCGCGCTGGGACGACCCGTTCGACGAGGACTGGAACCTGCGCCCGGAGACCACGGCCTCCGTGGTCGAGGCCCTGGAGTCCGTCCTCGGCGATCGCGCCCGCGCCGTCTCCGTGGCGCGCAAGTTCGGCTACTACGCCGCCGTCTAGAGGGGTCTACCGGCGTCCATAGACTGGCGGGGTGACTGCATCGAGCAACCGCCACCGCGACTCCCTCGGCTCCCAGGACCCCAACGGCGCCCGGGACGGGATTCCGCCCCTGCTGGACGGCACGCGGCTGCCGGAGGTGGACGAGCTCCTGGAGGGTGCCGTCGTCGTGGCCCAGCCGATGCACACCCGCTTCCGCGGCGTCACCGTACGCGAGGCCATGCTGCTGCGCGGGCCGGCAGGCTGGGCGGAGTTCTCCCCGTTCGCGGAGTACGGCCCGGAGGAATCCTCGCGCTGGCTGGCCGCCGCCATCGAGGCGGGCTGGCAGGGTTGGCCGGCGCCGGTGCGGGACCTGGTCCCCGTGAACGCGACCGTGCCCGCGGTGGCCGCGGCCGACGTCGGGCGGGTGCTGGACTCCTTCGGTGAGGTGCCCGCCGTCAAGGTGAAGGTGGCGGAATCAGGCCGGACCGGCCCCGAGGGGGTGGCCGAGGACGTGGCCCGTGTGGCCGAGGTCCGCCGGCTGCGGCCGGGGGCCGCGTTGCGGATCGACGCCAACCAGGGCTGGGATCACGCCACGGCCCTCGCCGCCCTGCAGCAGCTCGCGGAGCACGAACTCGAGTACGCCGAGCAGCCCGTGGCCGGGATCGAGGGGCTGGCCAGGCTGCGCGAGGCTCTCCACGCCGCGGGGACGCCGATGCGGATCGCCGCCGATGAATCCGTGCGCAAGGAGACCGACCCGCTCGCCGTGGCCCGGGCCGGCGCGGCGGACCTCGTGGTGGTCAAGGTCCAGCCCCTCGGCGGGGTACGGCGCGCCCTGGGCATCGTCGGGGCGGCCGGCCTGGACGCCGTGGTGTCCTCCGCCCTGGACACCTCCGTGGGGATCGCCGCCGGGGTGGCGCTCGCCGCGAGCCTGCCCGCGCTGCCCTATGCCTGCGGGCTGGGCACCGTGGCGCTGTTCACCGAGGACGTGGTGGTCCCCGGATGGATTCCCGACGCCGGCCGGCTGGCTTCCGGCGCTACTCGCGCCCGTCCCGTCCCCGACCCTTCGGCCCTGGCGCGACTGCGCGCGGACGAGGACCGGCAGCAGTGGTGGCGTCAGCGCCTGGTGCAGGCCCACGGGGTGCTGTCCGCGACCTGACGGGGAATTGAGTGGCACGGGCGTGACCTAAATACACCTCACCCAGTGTTCACCGGGAGGTCACCGGGCGGTGACCGGACGGCGGATTGACGAGGCCAGGCTGTGAAGGCCTTGTGAACGCCACCGTCACCACCTGAAGAGGGAAACCCATGCTGAAGCGCCACCTGCCCATGGTCGGGCACACCCGCGGCAACCGCCTGCCGATCACCTGTGAACTCAAGTGCGGCAGCGCCTGTTCCCACCCGGTTCCGAACACCTCGGACAATCCTCACTTCCGGGACATCGCCAACGCCGCGATCTCCCGCCGTGCTGCACTCGGGCTGGGTGGCGGCCTCGCCGCAGCCGTGGTCGTCGGCGCCACGGCCCTGCAGAACGCCCCCGCGGCCCAGGCTACGAACGCCTTCCACCCCACCGGCGGCGGCAAGCTGCCCTTCGAGGCCATCGCCCCGGTGGAGCGCACCGTGGATGCCATGACCGTCCCGTCCGGCTACGACTGGGCCGCCATCATCCGCTGGGGAGACCCGCTGTTCGATGACTCCCCGGAGTTCGACCTGGAGAACCAGACGGGCGCCTCCCAGGCCAAGCAGTTCGGCTACAACTCGGACTACCTCGACGTCTTCTCGGACGGCGGCAATGACCGCACCGGCTTCCTGGTGAACAGCCACGAGTACACCAACGAGAACATCATGTTCTCCCCGGAGTACCTCAAGTCCAACCCCCAGGACGTCATCGAGGCCGCCATCGAGGCCCACGGGCTCTCGATCGTGGACCTGAAGCGCGGCGGCAAGGGCCAGAAGTGGGAGTACGTCCGGGGCGGCCGCCGCAACCGCCGCATCACCGGCTCCACCCTGTTCACCGTGGACGGGCCAGCCGCCGGTTCGGACCTGCTGAAGACGAAGGACGACACCACCGGGACCAAGGTGCTCGGCACGCTGAACAACTGCGCCGGCGGCACCACCCCGTGGGGCACCGTGCTGTCCGGGGAGGAGAACTTCGACCAGTACTTCGTGGGCTCCGGGGCACCGGAACAGACCCGCATCGGCATCTCGCCCGGGCCGACCTCGCGTCGCTGGGAGACCGTGGACCCGCGGTTCAACCTCAACACGGAGGGTTACGCCAACGAGGCCAACCGCTTCGGCTGGGTCGTGGAGATCGACCCGGAGGACCCGAAGTCCACCCCGGTCAAGCACACCGCCCTGGGCCGCTTCAAGCATGAGGCCGGCACCGCGATCATCTCCCGGGATGGCCACGCCGTGGTCTACTCCGGTGACGATCAAGCCCATGACTACGTGTACAAGTTCGTCTCGAAGCAGAAGTACCGCAAGGGCGACAAGAAGCACAACATGACCCTGCTCTCCGAGGGCACCCTGTACGTGGCCCAGTACTCCGGCAACTCCCCGGCGTCCGAGATCGACGGCACCGGGGCGGTCCCCTCGGATGGCGACTTCGACGGCTGGGGCCGCTGGATCCCGCTGGTGAAGAACGACAAGTCCCTGGTGCCGGACATGACCGTGGACCAGGTGCTGGTCAACACCCGGCTCGCAGGGGACAAAGTCGGCGCCACCAAGATGGACCGCCCGGAGGACATGGAGACCAACCCCGTCACCGGCAAGATCTACCTGGCCCTGACCAACAACTCCGGCCGCACCCGCGAGGGCGTGGACGAGGCCAACCCGGTCTCCAAGCCAGACGGCGGCAACCGCGACGGCCACGTCATCGAGATGATCGAACGCCGCGGCGACCACACCTCCGAGCGCTTCAACTGGAACATCCTGCTGCTCGCCGGTGACCCGGCTGTCTCCGACTCGGTGTACTTCTCCGGGTTCCCCGCGGACCAGGTCTCCCCGATCTCCTGCCCGGACAACCTGGCCTTCGACTCCGAGGGCAACCTCTGGATCTCCACGGACGGCCAGCCCGGCAAGATCGGTTACTCGGACGCCCTGCACAAGGTCACCCTCGACGGCCGCGAACGCGGCCGCGTGGAGCAGTTCCTGGCGGTGCCGGCCGATGCCGAGACCTGCGGGCCGGTGATCCACGACCAGGACAACTCCGTGTTCGTGGCCGTGCAGCACCCCGGCGAGGGCGGCGACTGGGGGGCCCACACCTCCTACTTCCCGGACTTCGTCCCAGAGGGCCCGCTGAAGGGAGACAAGGTCGCCGTGCCGCGCCCGGCCGTCGTCCAGGTCTTCTCGACCACGGGCAACAACGGCCGCTGACCCGCGGCGCACAGAGTGACGCCATCCCCGCCACCGCGCCCGGCTCCGCGCCGGAGACGCTGACGGGGGTGGCGTCACGGTGCATTTAATGGGCCAGCCAGACCAGCCAGACCAGCACCGGAGTTAACCTCCCACTCAGGCTTCCTCCGTAGGATGAGGGCCATGGAGCGAATCCCGGATGACCAGCCCACCCTGAATCCGGCCCTGGACGCCCTGCAGGTGGCCCGGACCGTGACCGCAGCGTTGGTCGACGGCGGCCTGCGCGAGGCCGTGATCGCCCCCGGTTCCCGTTCCGCGCCCCTGGTCTACGCCCTCGCCGAGGCAGAGCGGTCCGGCCGGATCCGGCTCCACGTGCGCGTCGACGAGCGCTCGGCGGCCTTCACCGCGCTGGGACTGGCCCTGGCCTCGGGGCGGCCGGTCGGCGTCGTGACCACGTCCGGGACGGCCGTGGGCAATCTGCTGCCGGCTCTCATGGAGGCCGACCACGCCGGGATCCAGCTGGTGGCACTGACCGCTGACCGCCCGGAGGAGCTGCAGGGCACCGGCGCCAACCAGACCACCTGCCAGGACGGGCTCTTCCCGTTGCACGTGCGCTTCGCGCAGACCTTGAGCGGGGACACCGTTCCGGAGGTGGATCCGGACGAGATCCCGGACTGGCTGGCCGCTGAGGCCGCTGAGGTCTCCGGGGCAGACGCCCATCCGCGCACCACTGCTCTGCGCCGGCACCGGGAGCACCTGGCCTCCGTGGTCTCCCGGGCACTGCTCGCGGCCGGCGGATTCGACACCGAGGACGTGGAGGGGTTTGCCGGGGTGCCGGGGGTCGCCGTGCGCGAGTCCGCCCCCGGTCCGATCCACCTCAACCTGCGCTTCCGTGAGCCGTTGGTCCCGGCCGAGGACGACGCCGGCCCGGAGGCGTGGGACGGTGACGTGGCCGCCCAGCCCGCCAGCGCGACCACCAGCGCGCGCACCAGTACGACCACCGGCCCCGTCCGGGTGAACCCCATGGACCTGACCGAGCAATTGGACCTGGACGTCTCCGAGCTGCACGAGTCCCGCACCGTGGTGGTGGCGGGCCATGGCTCCGGACCGCTGCCGGCCGCCTTCGCGAACGCCCTCGGCCTGCCCCTGCTCGCCGAGCCGAGCTCGAACGCCCGCTTCGGCCACAACGCCGTCGGCGCCTACCCGTGGCTCATCGGTTCCGCCGGCGGGCTGGGGGAGGACTCCCATCCGTTGGCCGCCCGGATCGAGCAGGTCATCCTCTTCGGCCGGCCGACCCTGACCCGGCAGATCTCCGCGCTGCTGGCCCGGGCCGACCTGGCCACGGCGTTCCACCAGCCCGAGCCGGTGGCCTGGTTCGAACCCGGTGCCCGCCGCGAACGTCCGGTGGAGGACCTGGAGGAGCTGGCCGTCGTCGCCGGCCGTGGTCCCGCCGGCTGGCTGACGGACTGGCAACAGGCCGGAGTGCGGGCCCAATCCGCCCTGGACGACGCCCTGGCCACCCGGCATGACGAGATCGGCCGGCCTGGCGCGTTGCGCACCAGCCAACTCGTGGCCAGCACCGTCCGTGGCCCCCTCGTGCTGGGCTCGTCCTCGGTGATCCGGGACGTGGACCTGTCCTGGCGTCCGCCCACGGTGCCGCAGTCCATCGTCTATGCCAACCGCGGACTCGCCGGCATCGACGGCACGGTCTCCACGGCCTCCGGCGTTGCGCTGGGCACCGGCCAGCGCACCGTGCTGCTGTGCGGGGACCTGACCCTGCTCCATGACGTGGGCGGCCTGCTGGTCGGGCCGGGAGAGCGGGAACCGGACCTGGACATCGTGGTGGTCAATGACGCCGGCGGGGCGATCTTCGCCGGCCTCGAACACGGCCTGGTGGCCCAGCGCGAGGGCATGGCCGAGGTGGTGGAGCGCTTCTTCGGAACCCCGCAGGATGTCCAGGTGCGCGCCCTGTGCGCCGCCTACGGCCTGGAGTGGATCCCGGTGGACAGCGAGGATGACCTGCTGTCCACCCTCGGTGGCAGCCCGGGCCCGGGCCGCCGGGTGCTCGAGCTGCGTGCGGACCGCTCCGCCCGACCCCGCGTCCGCCGGCAGGTGGAGGCCGCGGTCCGCCGGACCTTCTGACCCCGATCACGAGCGCGCCAACTGTGGTCTTCATCGGCGTGTCTCGACGCCAATTGCGGCCGTGATGCGCAGGTGGTGGTGGGATGGGCGATCAGGCCCGCAGGCCCAGCGCCTGCAGCATGGGACGCATCTTCGCGTGGGTCTCGGCCAGCTCGGAATCCGGATCCGAGGCCGCCACGATCCCGCAGCCCGCGTACAGCCGCACCGTGTGATCGTCCTCCACGACGGCCCCACGCAGGGCGATCCCGAACTCGCCGTTCCCATTGCCGTCCAGCCATCCCACCGGCCCGGCGAAGAGCCCGCGGTCCAGGCCGTGGTCGGCGGTCTCCAGCTGGGAGATGAGCGCGGCGGCCGCCTCGCGTGGGGTGCCGCACACGGCCGCCGTTGGATGCAGCACCTCGGTGAGGGCCAGTGCGCCGGGACCCGTGCGCCGCGTCCCCTCCGCCCCGACGAGCCGCGCGGTGACGTCCGTGGCCAGGTGCCACACGTTGGGCAGCTCCAGGACGAACGGCTCGTCCGCGGCCTCGAGACTGGTGGTGAACGGCTCCAGGCGCTCGGTCAGCGAGTCCACGGCCAGCCGGTGCTCGTGGCGCTGCTTGGGATCGTCCGTGAGCAGCCGCCGCGCATAGTCGGTTCCGGCGGTGCCCCCCGGCGCCCCGTCCCGGTCCAGGGTCCCCGCCAGCACCCGGGCCTGGGCGGTGTCCCCGTCCACCTTGACCAGCATCTCCGGGGTGGAGCCGATGAGCCCGTCCACGGCGTAGGTCCAGCAGTCCCGGTACCGCTCCGTCAGGGTACGCAGCACGTGCGGCACGTCCACCGGGCCGTCGGAGCGGACCACGGCGTCTCGGGCCAGCACGAGCTTCGTCAGGTCCCCGGCTTCAATCAGCCGGACCCCACGGGCGACGGCGGCCCGGTAGCCCTCCTGGGACAGCGCACCATCGCTGAGCTCAAGACCTGCGGCCGGCCCAGCGTTGGCCCACCCGCCGCGCGACCCGCGCCCAGCCTCCGCGAGCAGCTCCTCCAGCCGCTGCTCGGCCTCGGCCTGACCGGGACGCCAACCGGCAGCGGCCCGCTGCGCGTTGGCCGGACTGTCCAGGTCCACCTGCCAGGTCAGCCAGGACCGGCCGTGGGCGGAGCCGACCACGAATTCGGGGACCAACAGGACCGACTCCACGGGGCTGTCGTCGGCGAAGGCGAATGCGGCGAAGGCGAGCGGGGAGCGCCGGGGCAGGCCGTCGTCGGGCACGGTGCTCCGGTCCGCACCCCCTGATTCAGCCGCCTCGGCCTCCGTGGCGGCGATCCACCAGCGGCGGGCCGCTTCGAAGCGGCCAGACCCGGTGGTGGTGAAGCGGGCGGCGGTCCCCAGGCCGACCATGCCCTCGCCGTAGCGGATCCACGCGCACTCGGTGCCGGTGGCCACGACCTCCGCGAGACCGGCACCGCCGGGAAGGGCGCGGGCATAGGTGACGGACGCCAGCCGGGGTGCGGGCGTCGCGGATCCAGGGTTGTTCATGACCTGTCAAGCCTACCGTCAGCGCCCTGGGCGGGTGCGCGCCGGTGCTCTGGGAGAATGGCAGGGTGGAACGCGCAACGACATCCGTCCAGACCCAAGTCCTCATCGCCGGCGGCGGCCCGGCTGGGGCCACGGCGGCCTGGCACCTGGCGAACGCCGGCGTCGAGGTCACGGTGCTCGAGAAGACGGCCTACCCGCGCGAGAAGGTGTGCGGGGACGGGCTCACCCCGCAGGCGGTGCGGGAGATGGACCTCATGGGGATCCCGCACGCCGCCGAGGACGGGTGGCAGCACATCAAGGGGCTGCGGCTGGTGGCCGAGGGCCGCGCGGTGGAGGTCCCCTGGCCGGTGACGCAGACGTGGCCGGACTACGCCCTGGTGCGCACCCGCCACGACTTCGACGAGGTCCTGGCCCAGCACGCCCGGACGGCCGGGGCCACCATCCTCGAACGGCACTCCGTCACCACCGTGCTGCGCGCCGAGGACGGAACCGTCAACGGCCTACGCGCCGAGCTGCTGGACGGCCGCGGCCGCAAGACCGGTGAGTTCAAGGACTTCCACGCCCCGATCGTCATCGCGGCGGACGGCAACTCCACGCGCACCGCCGTCTCCGCGGGCCTGGCCAAGCGGGACGACCGTCCGATGGGCGTGGCCGTCCGCGCCTACTACTCGATCCCCGAGGGTGCCCCGCGCCACGGCGACGACTGGATGGAGTCCTGGCTGCAGCTGCCGGACGCCGCGGGCAACCTGCTGCCCGGCTACGGCTGGCTGTTCCCGCTGGGGGACGGCACGGTGAACGTGGGCCTCGGCATCCTGGACACGTCCCCGCAGTTCGGCAAGCTCGACTACCGCTCCATCCTCAAGGACTGGTCCGGTGCGCTGACCGCCACCTGGGGACTGTCCGAGGACACCCGCACCTCGAGGATCCTCGGAGCCGCCCTGCCCATGGGCTTCAACCGCACCCCGCAGCATGTGCCCGGCATGCTGCTCGTCGGGGACTCGGCCGGCATGGTCTCCCCGTTCAACGGCGAGGGGATCTCGTTCGCCATGGAGGCGGCCCGCATCGCAGCGGACTTGGCCGTCACGGCCCTGAAGCGCCCGACGGCGGCCGGCCGGGAGGCCGAGTTGGCCCGCTACCCGGTGCTCACGCAGGAGACCTGGGGCGGGCACTTCGCGATCGGCAGCCGATTCGCCGAGCTCATCGGTCACCCCGCCGTACTGAAGGCAGCCCTGGCCACGGGAATGCGGGTCAGGCCGCTGCTGCGCTCCGTGGTGCAGGTGATGGCCAACCTCGTGGACGAGCGCGGCACCGCACCGGTGGACCGGGTGGTGCGGCTGCTGGAGTCCGTGGTCCCCACCGCCACGACGATGGGGGCGGCACCGGGGGCGGCACCGGGGTCAGGGCCGGTGACAGCGTCCGCCACCGGCATGCGGTCCGATCCGGATGCGCCGACCCCGGCCAACGTTGGTTAGGCTGGCCCGGTGACTTCACCCGAGCCCGTATCCCGCGCTGACGTCTCCACCGGCGTCTCCTCCGGCATCCCCGGTGACCCCGTCGGCGGCCTGGCCCTGCCCGCCGGTTTCGAGAACCTCGCGGAGCACGGCGACCTGCTCGACGTGGTCACCACCGCCCTTGAGCGCGTTGAACTCGAGCTGTCCGAGGCCGTCACCAACGCGGACCAGCTGGCGGATCACACCTCTCGGCACCTGCTGGAGGCCGGTGGCAAGCGGATCCGCCCCCTGCTGACCATCCTGTCCTCGCTGCTGGGTGAGCCCGGGGTCGGCACGGGGCAGGTCGGCGAGGTGGCCGCGGAGGTCCGCTCGGCCGCCGTCGTGATGGAGCTGACGCACCTGGCGACCCTGTACCACGACGATGTCATGGACGAGGCCCCCGTGCGCCGTGGCGCCCCCGCCGCCCACCAGGTGTGGGGCAACTCGGTGGCCATCCTGGCCGGCGACCTGATCTTCGCGCGGGCCTCACTGCTGATGGCCTCGCTCGGCCCCGAAGCCGTGGCCATCCAGGCGCGCACCTTCGAGCGGCTGGTCATGGGCCAGCTCTGGGAGACCGTGGGCCCGGAGGAACAGGACGACCACCTGGAGCACTACCTGCGCGTGATCGGCGGCAAGACCGGTTCGCTGATCGCCTCCGCCGGGCGCCTGGGCGCCCACTTCGGCGGCTGCGACGAGACCACCGTGCGGATCCTCGAGGACTACGGCGAGAAGGTCGGCATGGCCTTCCAGCTGGCGGACGACGTCATCGACCTCACCAGCAGCTCCCACGCCTCCGGCAAGACCCCGGGCACCGACCTCAAGGAACGGGTGCCCACGCTGCCGGTGCTGCTGCTGCGCCAGGCAGCCCCGGCCGATGCGACGGCGGCCGCCGTCCTCGAACTGGTGGACGGCCCCCTGGACACCGAGGAGCAGCTGGCCGCAGCGGTGGCCGCCGTCTCCGCGCACCCGGTGATCGCGCAGGCCTGGGACATCACCCGTGGCTGGTCCGCGGACGCCGTGGAGGCCCTGGCGCCGCTGCCGGCCTCACCGGTCAAGAGCGCCCTCGTGGCCTTCGCCGACTACGTGGTCGACCGCGACAACTGACCGAACGAGCGACCGACCGGACGACCGACCAGACGCCCCGCTCGTGGTCTAGGGCAGGCGGGTGGGGCCGGCGTCGAGCACGGCCGCCAGTTCTCGGGCCTTGGCCGCCCGCACCTCCGGGGCCACCGGGTGGCGCAGGTGCCGGTAGAGCTGGTCCTCGTGCCAGCGCGGGAACACGTGCAGGTGGTAGTGCCACACGTGCTGGTTCCCGGCGGGCTCGTTGTGCTGGCGGGTGGAGACGCCATCCGGGGACCACGCCTGCTTCATGGCCAGCGCCACCTGGCGGGCCATCAGCCCGATCCGCTGCAGCACCCGGTCGGGGAGGTCGTACAACGTCTCGTAGTGCCCGCTGGGGGAGATCATGGCGTGGCCCTCGTGGTCGCCGAAGCCGTCCACCGCGATGAAGACGATGACGTCCTCGTCCTGGTAGACGAGGTCGGCGAGCTCGCAGCGGTTCTCCGGATCGGAGACGTCACCGGCCACCAGGCCGCAGAAGGGGCACACATAGCCCTCGGGGGCGTGGGAGGCGATCATTCGTTCCCGGGGTTCTCGGGATCCTCGGGGTCTTCGAAGGTCCAGGCGAGCAGGTCCACCGCGAACTCGCTGAAGGTCCCGCCCTCACACGTCCACACGCCGTGTTCGGCGTCCGCCCCGGTGGAGCGGCGCCAGACCAGCGGGTCCGGCAGCTCGGCATCCGCCACGGGCAGGCCCCAGACGGTGCTCTCCCCGGCGTCCTCGAGGAACATCAGGAAGCCGTCCCGGATCTCCAGCTCATCGGCGTCGAAGAAGAAGTGGTCGGTCTCCAGCAGGTCCGGGCAGTTGCCCAGGGCACGGTGGAACTCGTAGAGGGAGAGTGGGATCGGCACGCCGTCGGATTCACCGTTGGCCTCCCGTGCGGCCTCGGCAGCGGGCGAGGCCTCCAGCAGGGCCTCCAGTTCCCCGGCGCCGAGTCCGTCCTCGGCAGTCCACGGCGTTTCCAGGTGGGTGGGGACGAGCTTCTGAAAGGTCGGGAGGAAGACGGCGGGAGCGGAGGAGTCTGCGGGCATGCCTCCAGTCTAGGGTCCCCTCCTACGGGCCGTGGCGCGGCCGGGGATTCCGCCGGGCCGCCCGCAATGAGTCCACCATGAGCACCACCAGGGCACACCAGATGAGGATGAAGCCGATCCACCGGCCGGTGCTCATGGCCTCCTGGAACAGCAGCAGGCCGATGAGGAACTGGATCAGCGGGTTGATGTACTGCAGCAGCCCCAGCAGGGTCAGGGGCAACCGGCTGGCGCCCGCCCCGAAAAGGATCAGCGGAATGGCCGTCACCACCCCGGACAGGGCCAGGATCCAGAAGTGCCCGGCCCCGTGGGAGAGCAGCGTCATCTGGTCCGAGGTCGCCAGCCACCACATCCCGGCCAGGCTCACCGGCATCAGCAGGATCGTCTCGGCCCCCAGGGAGGCAACCGGGCTGACCGCGGTGGACAGCCGGCTCTTGACCACGCCGTAGCCGCCGAAGGTGAGGGCGAGCAGGATCGCGAGCCACGGGAACGCCCCGTGCCCGACCACCATGACCACCACGGCCGTGACGGACAGGGCGACGGCCGCCCATTGGGCCCGCCGGAGCCGCTCCCCGAACAGGACGACGCCGGCCAGCACGGAGACCAGCGGGTTGATGAAGTACCCCAGGGCCGCCTCAAGGGTCTGGCCGGAGATCACGGCGTAGGTGTAGATCGCCCAGTTGCCGGTGATGAGCACGGAGGCCAGGGCGGTGGCGCCCAGGCGCCGCCCGCTGCCCAACTGCCGGCCGACGTCGCGCCAGCGCCGCAGGGCGAAGAGCAGCACGGCGCAGGTGACGAGCGTGAAGGCGATCCGGGCGAAGACCACCTCGAGGGCGGAGGCAGGGGCCGTGGCCGCCATGTACAGCGGCAGCCCGCCCCAGAACGTGTACGCCCCGGCACCGTAGGCGAGCCCGGCCGGGGTGACGGGGCGTGGGGTGCGACCGGCGGCGGGAGCGGAGGCGGTCACGCCGGCAGGTCGCCGAGCTCGCCGAAGAACGTCTGCACCGTCATCACCGGCTTGCCCGTCATCATCAGCTGCCCGCGGCCGGGGGGCATCTTGCGGGCCTTGAGGCCGTTGATGAGGTTGCCCTCGCGCTTGTCACCGGACATGATCAGCGCCGAGGTCCCGTTGTCCCGCAGGGTGGAGAAGAACGTCTCATACATGCCGCGGGAGGCGCCCCGCACGCGGCGGGTCAGGACGAAGTTCAGCCGCAGCTCGGCGGCCATGGGGATGAACGGGACGAATCCGCCGAGGGGAGACTGGCCGCCGCCGACCGTCAGGACGTCGTAGTCGTCGATCAGAGCCACGATGCGCGTCTGGCGCTGCACCGTCTTCTGGTCCTCTTTGGGGTCCTGCCGCTTGCGGAGTTCGTTGACCACGGCTCCCACCAGGTTCTTCGCCACCTCGGCATTGGTGGCGTAGCCGCCCAGGTAGTCGTCCGGGACGACGTCCCCCAGCCCGCGGCGCGGATCGAACACCACGAACATCAGCTCGTCGTCCCGGTGGTTCGCGGTGAAGCTCTGGACCACCTGGCGCAGGAGGTTGGTCTTGCCGGCCTCCTCGTCTCCCATGACGATCAGGTTCCGGTCCGCTCGCTCCAGGTCCAGCTGCTGGACGCCCAGGTCCAGCTCACGCAACCCCAGCGGGAACAGGCCCTTCTGCTCCGAGGTGGGGACCGAGGAGGCCTCCACCACGGGCGGCAGGACGCGGACCTTCATGGCGGCACCGGTGGAGAACCGGCCCACCTGCTCCACGAGGTCCTTCAAGCCGTCCGTGGCCGACTCCCTCTCGGCCTGGCCGTCGATCCGCGGCAGGGCCAGGTGGCCCTGGAGCTTCAGGGGAGTCAGGCCGCGGCCGGGGGCCTCCGGGTGGACGTTGGCAGCCAGCTTGCGGTCGACCTGTGAGTCGCCCGGCTCCGCGAGGGCCAACTCGATCCGGTGTGTGAAGTAGGTCTGATGGGTGGCCCGGATCTCGTTGTTCCGGTTCACGGAGGAGATGATGTGGATGCCGTAGCCGGCGCCACGGGTCATGATCGAGACGATCTTGGGCAGCAGGTCGTCGAACTCCTCCTGGAACTGACCGTGGCCGTCCACCACCAGGAAGATGTCCGCGCTGGGCAGCTCGGGCAGCCGTCCCTCGGCGTGCATCCGGCGCATGGTCTGCAGTGAGTCGATGGCGTGCTTCTCGAAGACGCGTTCGCGGTGGGAGAGCATCCCCAGGATCTCGTCCACGGTCCGGGAGATGACCTCGGTGTTGGTCCGGATGGCCACCCCGCCCACGTGGGGCAGACCCTGCAGCGGCAGCAGGCCGGAACCGAGCAGGTCGATGCAGTAGATGCCGACCTGCTGGGGCGAGTGGGTCAGCGCCAAGGAGGCCACGATGGTCCGCAGGGCCGTCGACTTGCCGGACTGGGGGCCGCCGTGGACGATCATGTTCCCCGAACCAGACGTGAAGTCGATCTCCCACAGGCCCTGCCACTGCCGCGCCGGGTCATCCAGCAGTCCGACCGGCACGGTGAGGTTCCCGCCGGCGGGCAGCCGCAGGCCGCCCTCGGTGTTCTTCGGCTCGCCGACGACCCGGTCCAGGGTGGTCTCCATCGGCAGCGGCGGCAGCCAGATCGGCTTCACGGACGGCGGGTAGGTCCGCAGGGTGTCCATCATCGTGGACATCACGGTCGGTCCCGTGGTGCGCCGGGCCGGGCCGTCCTTCTTCGGGGCCGGAGCCTGATCCTGGCCGGGGGCCGTCGAGCGCTCCTCCAGGAGGAGGGAGTACTCGGGCGCGGAGAGCACCTCGGGGATCTCGTCCTGCGGCGTCACCTCGTGCTCCTCGATGACCTCGTCCTCCAGCGGGCCGGAGACGTAGCCGGACTTGAAGCGGGAGTAGACGGTGGTGTCCACCTTGAGATAGCCGTAGCCGGGCAGCGGCGGCAGGTGGAAGGCGTCCGGGGTGTCCAGCACGGTGCGGGACTCGGACTCGGAGAGGGTGCGCAGGCCGATCCGGTAGGACAGGTATGTCTCCAGGCCGCGGAGCTTGCCGGACTCCACGCGTTGCGAGCTCAGCAGCAGGTGCACGCCGATGGAGCGGCCGATGCGACCGATCGAGAGGAACAGGTCGATGAAGTCCGGACGGGCGGTGAGCAACTCGCCGAACTCGTCGATGATGACGACCAGATGCGGCAGGGGCTCGATGTCCCTGCCCTTGGACCGCTCCTCGTCACGGTGGATCTGGTAATCGGTGATGTTGGCGATGTTGCCGGCGGCCTTGAGGACCTCCTGCCGGCGCAGGATCTCGCCGTTCAGCGACGCGTAGACGCGTTCGATCAGGGTCAGGTCGTCGGAGAGGTTCGTGATGATGCCGGTGACATGAGGAGCGCCCTCGAACGGGGCGAAGGTGGCGCCGCCCTTGAAGTCCACCAGCACCATGGCCAGGCTGTCCGGGGAGTGGGTGGTCAACAGGCCGAACACCAGCGAGCGCAGCATCTCGGACTTGCCGGAGCCGGTGGCGCCGACGCAGAGCCCGTGCGGACCCATCCCGAGCTGGGCGGCCTCCTTGAGGTCCAGCAGCACCGGCTTGCCCTTGTCGTCCGGCCCCAGCGGGACCCGGAGGAAGTCGGCCTGGGAGCGCGGCCGCCAATTGCGCTCGACGTCGGCCCGGTCCAGTGCCGGGGAGAGGTGCAGCATCTGCAGGAACGAGGAGGAGGACGCCGCCTCGGCGCCGGTGTGCTCCAGGGAGTCCAGGGCCAGGCGCAGCGGTGCCAGCTCGCGGACCAGCCCCGAGGCGGTGCTGGTGTCCAGCGGGTCCAGGACACCCTCGGTGCGCACCGGGTTGCCCTGGTCCCGGGTGCGGTCCTCCAGCAGGAATCTGGGTCGTCCGTCGTCCTGCCGGCCTTCCAAGCCGTCGTGCACGGTGATCCGGTAGGAGACCTCGGAGGGCTCGTGGAGACGGTTCTCGCACAGGTGGACGGCGGTGATCCCGCGGGACTGCAGGCTGAAGTGCGAGTCGCCGAAGGTCAGGTCCGCGGAGGTGTGGCCGTAGCGGTCCACGATCACGATGAGCCGTGAGAGCAGGGCCGGGCCCTTGAGCGTCTCCTCGCCGAACTTGGTGTGCTCACCGGCCACCTTGGAGCGGTACTGCAGGTCCTCGTTCAGCAGGTCCACCAGGGCCTCGGGGTCCGGGGCGATCAGCTTGACCGGACCGGTGAAGTGCTTGGCCGCGTTGTCATCCAAGTGGGGGAGCAGCTCGAGCCAGTCCCAGTCCGCGCGGGTGGCCCGTGGCGTGATGAGGGCGATCCGCACGTCCTCCGGGGACTGCAGGGCGGCCGCACCGGCCACCAGCGAGCGGACCACCTGGACGGTCAGGTCCCGGGGGCCCACCAGGGAGATGTTGCCCGCCGAGTCGAGGGGAACGGTCACCGGCATGTCCGGGGCCACCTCGAACCTGCTCTTGAGGGCCTCGGCCTCACGCAGCATGAACTCGTCCTGCAGCGCGGTGGAGGTCTCGGTCAGGGAGATGTCGATCTCCCGGGTGGGGCGGCGTCCCGAGCCGAGGCGCATCCGCAGGAAATCCTCGTGGTAGCGCCGCCGCTCCCACACCCGGGCGGGGTCACGGACGATGTCGAACAGGGCGGCCGGGGGCGGGGAGGAGGCCCGGGCCGCCAGCTGGGCCCGCTGCTCGTCATCCCGCAGCCTGACCCGCGTCCGCTCCAGGTACCGGGCATAGGTGTCCCGCACCGTCTTCCGCAGCCGGCCGGCCTTACCCCGCTGCGAGAACATCATCACCACGGCCACGATGAGGGAGAGCATCATGGCGATGGCCCCGACGGCCGCGAACGGGCTCTGGCGGAAGGTCATCATGACCATCATGGACGCGCCCGCAGCGAACATCGGCATGATGCGCAGGAAGCCCGCGTTGCTCTCGCCCTCAGCTGCCGCCGGGTCCAGTGGCTGGGGGCCCTCGATCCGGAAGGGCCGGTACAGGCGGGCCGGTGCCGAGGTGCGGGCCGGGCGGTGGATGATCCTCTGCGTCACCAGACCAGTCCCCTCGCCGCCGGTGCCGGGGCACCGGAGGAGTTCGCCGCTGCGAGCGCCTGTGCCGTCAGTTCGGCGGCGGCCAGCCGGTTCTCCGGCCGGATCAGCGGCAGGGAGATCCCCACCCCGCCGGCGATGTGGCGGTCGTGACGGAGGGCCACGGCACCCACACCGGTGCGGGTCAGGGCCGCGGCCTGGGCCAGCGGGTCCAGCACCGCGTCACGGTCGGTACCGACGACGGCGGCGACCACCGGGATGGCGGAGAGGAACGGATCGGCCTGCCAGTGGCGCAGGTAGCCGGCGGCCTCGTCGACGGCCGCGGCCGTGGCCGGCACCACGAAGACGGCGGCGTGCGCCCGGGTGAGGGTAGCCGCCGTGTCCGGGTGCTCCGGTCCGGTGGGGCAGTCGATCACGGTGACCGGGAAGTACCGGGACAACCCGGACAGCAGCGTGGTGGCGGCCGCCTCGCCCAGGGGTCCGCCGGCGACCCGGGGCCCGGTGTAGTACAGGTCGTTCCGGCCCAGGGCCATCCGGGAGGCCACGGCGTCGAAGGTGGTGGAGTCCAAGGCCGTCAGGTCGGCGGCGAGTTGGTCCGCTCCTCGGGCGGGAGCGTTGCCGAGGCGCAACGCCAGGGATCCACAGGCCGGGTCCAGGTCGAGGGCGGCCACGGGCTCGGGGCGCAGGGCGGCGAAGGTCGAAGCGGCCAGGGCCGCCACCGTGGTCTTGCCCGCACCGCCACGCAGGGAGACCACGGCCAGGCGGCGCCCCGTGGTGACGGGGGACTGGACGATCTTCCCCGAGGCCGCCAGCCGCTCACCGCTGCGGTCGTGGCCCCACAGGCCGCCGAGGGCCCGCCAGCCGCGGGTCCATAGGGACAGGGCCGGCCGGCGCGAGTAGTCACGCTGCACCCGGGAGGCCACGGACTCGAACCCGGTGTCGGGATCGTCCTGGGCGCGGTGGACGTCCCGCCGCAGATCGGACCGGCTGGACCACTGCACCTCGCCGCCGTCCGTTCGGCCGGAGCCGGAACCGGGACGGGGCCGGGAGGGGGCGGGGCCGGCGTCGTTCCAGGGGTCCAGGGGTGCAGAGGACATCAGAAGGTCTCCAACAGGGTGGCGTAGATCCCGTAGTAGCCGATGAGCAGCGGGATGGGGGCGAGCAGGGCGATGGCCTCGATGGTGTCCCCGGTCTTGCGCATCCGGGCCTGCGAGTGTTCGGGCAGGTCGACGGACAGGCCGGCCCCGATCACGAGGGCCAGCACGAGGAGCGCGGCCAGGAAGGCGCTCTCGTAGTCCGGGAGGAAGCCCGTGGCCACCCGGATCAGGGCGAGGACGCCGAGCCCGGTGGCCAGGTACAGCGGGATGCGCTCGGCGGCCAGGGGGAAGGAGCGGGCACGCAGGCCCAGCGCGAGGACGAGGCAGGCGAGCAGCGGCAGGGAGAAGGGGTAGGCCAGGGTGTCCCCGCCCACCAGCCACACGGACAGGGCGGCCGAGCCGGCACAGACGATGGCGCTGGAGACGAGGCCCCCGTGCGCGGAGTCGATGGCGGTCGCCACGTCGCGGCGCAGTACGGCGGCCCCGTTGGCATGCCGGTCGTCCATCCCGGCCAGGCCGGAGACGCCGAGGGCGATCTGGGGGAGCATTCCCAGCACCAGCAGGGTGACGATGCCGGCGATGGCTGCCGCGCCGACCAACGGATCGGCGCTCCGATCTCCGATCGCCCACACGGAGATCGCCGGGGCCACGGCCCAGACGGCCACCAGCACGCCGGTCACCGCGGCGGAGATGAACATGGACAGGGGCCGGTTGACGATGAAGCCCAGGACCCCCTGCACGACGGCGGCCAGTCCGGCGAGCGCGATGAAGGACCACGGCTCCGGCAGCTCCAGTCCCACCAGACCGGTGATGGCGAAGAGGGTCCCGGCTCCAGCGAGGGTGGCCGCTACCGCCTGCTGGCGCCCCGGGGCGGAGACCGTGGTTGCCACCACGAAGGCCACAGCGGCCAGTCCGAGTGCGATCCAGTGCTGCTGCTCCGGCGCAAACGCCTCCAGCAGCCCGGTGATGGCGAGCCAGGATCCCACGGCGGCCAGGAAGCCGCAGATGATGAAGCGGTACACCGGGGACCACCGGCCCGGAACGGCCTCCGTGTGGTCTGACACGGTGTCATTGAGGTCGTAGACGATCGGGGAGGGCGGGGCCTCGGTGCGGGAGACCAGACGCAGCCGCTCGCCGTCGAGCACGCCGGTCTCGCCCAGGGTCTGCCCCGCGGGCAGCTCCCCGCCATCGGGCCGGACCAGCAGCTTGGCCCCGAGGGAGTCGTCCGGACGGTCGTCCAGCACGTCCAGGATCTGGGGCATCAGGGCTCCGAGCGGAGTGTCCGAGGGCAGCAGGAGGTCCGCGTTGCGCCGCTGACCGACCAGGGAGACTCGCGTGTAGGGGCTGGGCACGTCAGGACCTCCAGGGGGTCGGCGGAAGGGTGTCAGCCTGCGGAGCGGAAGATTGTGAGACGGGCAGGGACATGAGCATCGCCGTGGCAGCGGGGGAGACCGGGGCACCCGAGAACTCGGGGTGCCGGCTGGTGCCCTGGGGCTGTCCGTCCTGCTCCATCTGCTGACGCTCCAGCTCCTGTTGCTCGCGTTGCTGGTCGCGTTCGTTGCGATCGTTGATGTAGTTCGTGAGGATGTTGATGACGAAGGAGAGTGCCACGCAGAAGGCGCAGATCAGGGCCGCGATGATCAGTCCGTAGACGAAGGAGTTGGTGCGGTCCTTCCACCGGCGCTCGGTGGGGTTCAGCCCGAACAGGAAGGACGCGTTGAGCCGATTGCGCCGAACCTCGACCGACTCGATGAGCTGCGAGTCGAAATCCATGGCCATGGGCGGTCCCCCTTTCCCCGGTACGCGCCGGGCTCGTCCTGGTGCGGCGCATCCCGGCGCCGTGACCTCCCACATCATTCCAGTGTTTGGACGGCGGCGGAAACAACGGCACCGGATGTGCATGGGGAGTTCTACCCATCTGATCCGGTTGACCGGAGTCCGTCCCAGGCAGAACTATGGAGTCATCGGGCCGGCGGGTTGCCGAACAGGGCACACGTCAGGCACACCAACCGCGGACCACCGGTCCGAGACTGATCACCACAAGGGGATGAACATGAATGACAAGCTAGAGCTCACAGAGGGCCTGGAGACGTTCGAGAAGGCCGCCCGTGACTCCGGTGACTCCGGAGAGCTGCTGGTCATCGAGGTGCAGAACCTCGAGAAGGCGGTCGTCTCGCTGAAGGAGACCTTCAAGGGCTCCGGCGCTACCGCCTACAACAACTTCATGGTCAAGGTCAACGAGTGCCAGGGCACCCTGGTCGAGGCCCTGTCCCTGATCAACGCCGGCCAGGGCGAACTCTACAAGGCGTACAACATCTCCGAGGAGACCACGGTGGACGACGCCAACGCCGCCGGCGGCGACAACCTCGAGCTCTCCTGGGGCGGCACCGGTGGCGGTGGCGGCGGCTCCATGGCCTGATCTTCCCTGCCACACCCATTTCAGATTTCGCCCTTCAGATTTGCCGGGACACCCGGACCCCGAAAGGACTAGACCATGGTTATCAAGTATGACGCCGGAGCATCAGCCGCCTACGAGTGGGAGGTCGGCCAGATCGCCGACCGCATCGAGGGCATCCTGGGCGACCGCGAGCAGCAGAAGGCCTACGTGGAGGAGAACTACGAGGCCACCAACACCTCGGAGGAACTCTCCGGCGTGGAGGCCAAGTGGCTCAACGCCTGCGAGCAGGTTCGCGACCTCGTCCGCGAGGCCAAGGACCTCATGGAGAAGAACGACGTCACCGCTTCGGAAGCCGCTCGAGCGGCCGGTGTCGCCGTCGGCGGCATGGGCGGCTGACCACAGCTGACGCGCCCCTCGCGGCGTACCATCAGGGGGCCGGCCCGCGTGGGGCCGGTCCTCTGGACTTTAACGAGTCGGCGACGAGTCGGCAACGAGTCGACATGACGTCCAGGGCAGGTCACGCGTTCACCGGAGAACGTGCATTCCATCACGCCCCTCATGCGTATTCCGAAGGCATCGGTAGAATGGTCCGCTGGTGGCCTGCCCGCCACCGCCGAGCCCAGCCGATTGGACGACCAGTGACCTCTGCCCCCACCCGCCCCCTCCGCCTCGCCATCATCGGTGCCGGACCGGCCGGCGTGTATACGGCAGACCTGCTGACCAAGGCCGAGCGGGACTTCGAGGTCAGCATCGACCTCTTCGACCGCTACCCGGCCCCCTACGGACTCATCCGCTATGGAGTGGCTCCGGACCACCCGAGGATCAAGGGAATCGTCAAGGCCCTGCACAAGGTCATGGACCGCGGGGACATCCGCTTCATCGGTGGCGTGGACTTCGGCGCGGACCTCACCCTGGAGGACCTGCGCGAGCACTATGACGCCATCGTCTTCTCCACCGGCGCTGTCCGGGACGCAGACCTGTCCGTCCCCGGCGTGGACCTCGAGGGCTCCTTCGGCGGCGCCGACTTCGTCTCCTGGTATGACGGCCATCCGGACGTGCCGCGCCAGTGGCCGCTGACCGCGAAGGAGGTCGCGGTGATCGGCAACGGCAACGTGGCCCTGGATGTGGCCCGCATGCTCTCCAAGCACGCCGACGACCTGCTGGTCACCGAGATCCCGGAGAACGTCTACGAGGGTCTCAAGTCCTCCCCGGTCACGGACGTGCACGTCTTCGGCCGCCGCGGACCCGCCCAGGTGAAGTTCACGCCACTCGAGCTGCGCGAGCTGGCGCACTCCAAGGACGTGGACATCGTGCTGTACCCGGAGGACTTCGAGTTCGATGAGGCCTCGGAGCAGTTGGCAGCGACGAACAACCAGGTCAAGACCATGGTCGGCACCCTCACCAATTGGCTCGTCGAGGACCAGGACTCCGGCGCCTCGCGCCGCCTGCACCTGCATTTCCTGCAGCAGCCGGTGGAGATCCTCGCCGGTGAGGGGGACGACGCCGGCCAGGTCGCCGGCCTGCGGATGGAGCGCATGGAGCTGGACGGCACCGGCAACGTCAAGGGCACGGGCGAGTACATCGACTACCCGGTCCAGGCCGTGTACCGGGCCATCGGCTACCACGGTTCCCCCGTGCCCGGGCTCGGCTACGACGAGCGCAAGGGTGTCATCCCCAACGACGCCGGCCGCATCCTGGACGAGCACGGCGCCCCGGTGCCCGGCCTGTACGCCTCCGGCTGGATCAAGCGCGGCCCGGTGGGCCTGATCGGCCACACCAAGGGCGACGCCCTGGAGACCATCGGCTGCATGCTCGAGGACCAGCCGGACCTGTGGTCCGCGGCGAACCCGGATGAGCAGGCGGTCCTCGACCTGCTGGAATCGCGCGGCATCGAATACACCACCTGGGAGGGCTGGCTGAAGCTGGACGAGCATGAGCTCGGCCTCGGTGCCACCGCCACCGGCTCCGGTCCCGTGCAGCGTGAGCGCGTCAAGGTGGTTCCCCGTGAGGACATGACCCGCATCAGCCGCGGCTGATGGCGCGGCTGCTCGCAGATCTCACCCCTCTGCGGGTCAGCCCCGCCTACCGCCGGCTGTGGATCGGCAACTCGCTGTCCGCGATCGGCACCCAGCTGACCCTGGTGGCGGTCAGCCTCGAGGTCTTCCACCTCACCGGCTCGTCGCTGGCCGTCGGGATGCTGGGCGCGTTCGCCCTGGTGCCGCTGGTGGTGGCCGGGCTCTACGGCGGGGCTGTGGCCGACCACATGGACCGGCGCAAGCTCGCCCTGGCCTCCTCCTCCGTGCTGTGGCTGACCGCCCTCCTGATCGCGGCCCAGGCCTGGCTGGGGCTGGAGAGCGTGTGGGTGCTGTACGTGTTGGTGGCTGTCCATTCCGGGGCCTCCGGCATCAACCAACCCACCCGTGGGGCCATCATCCCCGCCCTCGTGGGCCTCAAGCTGCTGCCGGCCGCCAACGCCCTGAACATGATGACGTTCTCGGTGGCCATGATGGTCGGGCCGCTGTTCGCCGGCGTTCTGGTGGCCCAGGTCGGCTACGCCTGGACGTACTCCGTGGACGTGGTGACCTTCCTGGCTGCTCTCTATGCCGTCTGGCGCTTGCCCTCCCTGCCACCGCAGCGGCAGGACGGTGCTGGCTCGGCTGGCTCGGCCGGGGTTAGGCGCCGGGTCGGCTGGGGCTCCGTGGTGGAGGGGTTCCGCTTCCTGGGCTCCCGCCCGAACCTGAGGATGACCTTCATCGCCGACATCGTCGCGATGGCCACCGCCTTCCCGCGGGCGTTGCTGCCTGCGATCGGCGCGGTGGTGCTGGGCGGCGGGGAGGCCGCCGTCGGGATCCTGCTGGCGGCCATGGCCCTCGGCGCCTTCCTCACGGGGCTGTTCTCCGGGCCCCTGACGCGCATCGTCCGGCACGGGGCGGCGGTGTACTGGGCCATCGTCGCCTGGGGGCTTTCCGTGGCCGGGTTCGGCGTGGTGGTCTATCTGGCGGCCCGTTCCGGGGCCTCCGGCGGCGAGCCCCAGCACTACCTGTGGGGCGCCGCGGCCTTCCTGGCCCTGGCCGGCTGCGCCGACTCCGTCTCCTCGGTCTTCCGCAACACCATCCTGCAGTCGGCCACCCCGGACCATCTGCGAGGGCGGCTCCAGGGCGTCTTCATCGTGGTGGTGGCCGGCGGGCCGCGGGTGGGGGAGATGCTGACCGGGGGCGCCGCCGAGCTGCTGACCGAGCCGGTGACGCTCATGGCCGGCGGGGTGCTCTGCGTGCTCGGGGTCAGCGCCCTGATGCGCTGGCAGCCCGGCTTCCTGAAGTACGACTCCCGCCACCCCGTTCCCTGAGCACCTCGCGCCCGGAATGTCCGGCCAGTGCCGTACGTTGTACCCACTGACGTCTGATCGACCGTCCCTCAGTTTTCTGCGCCCCATGGAAGGACCGCCCCCGGATGCACCGGCATTACAACGGACTGAAGACCACCCTGCTGTTCGCCGGCCTGTTCGCCGTGCTGTTGGCCATCGGCGGTGTCATCGCGGCCGGGACCGGTCGGGCCGTGTGGATCGGGGTCTTCGCCGTCATCGGTGTGGCGACCACGGCGTACAGCTACTGGAACAGTGACAAGATCGCGATCCGTTCCATGCGCGCCTATCCGGTCACCGAGCAGGAGCAGCCGGAGATGTACCGGATCGTCCGCGAACTCTCCGAGGCGGCCCAGCAGCCGATGCCGCGGCTCTACGTGGCTCCGAGTGCCTCGCCCAACGCCTTCGCCACGGGCCGCAATCCACAGAATTCCGCCGTGTGCTGCACCGAGGGGATCCTGCAGATGCTCAATGCGCGTGAACTGCGCGGGGTGCTGGGACATGAGCTGATGCACGTCTACAACCGGGACATCCTGACGTCCTCCATGGCGGCCGCCGTGGCCGGCGTCATCACCTCGGTGGCCCAGTTCATGCTGTTCTTCGGAGCTGGACGG
This sequence comes from Citricoccus sp. K5, assembly GCF_902506195.1. Classification (NCBI taxonomy): domain Bacteria; kingdom Bacillati; phylum Actinomycetota; class Actinomycetes; order Micrococcales; family Micrococcaceae; genus Citricoccus; species Citricoccus sp. K5. Next base: position 2,434,534 of record NZ_LR732817.1, on the reverse strand, counting down.
GACAATCGCGGGGCGAACCCCCTGGCGATGATCGCGCTGGCACTGCTGGCCCCGCTCGCGGCCTCGCTCATCCAGATGTCGATCTCCCGGACCCGGGAGTACGACGCGGATGAGGACGGCGCCCGGCTCACCGGAGATCCGCTTGCCCTGGCCTCGGCCCTCTACAAACTGCAGAATGGCATCCAGGCCGCTCCGCTGCCGTCCGAACAGCGGCTGCAGAACACCGCGCACCTGATGATTGCCAACCCGTTCCGGAACGTGAAGAAGATGTTCTCCACGCACCCGCCCATGAACGAGCGGGTCAAGCGCCTCGAGGGCATGGCTCGGGAGCTGGGCCAGGCCTGACCGCTTGACGTGGCAGGCCGCCAGCCCGCCTCAGGATGTGGGCAGGAGCCCGCCAGCGCGTTCCCAGGCGCGAGCCAGATGGTCCTTCACTGAGGCGGACAGCACCTCGTCGGCCGTCTTCTCGGCCTGACGGATCGAACCGCCGGCCGCCTGCCGTGCCTCCTCGGCGATGGACCGCTGCTGGCGGTGCCAGTCGCGGTCCTCAAAGCGCGGTTCCGGCGCGATCGCGGCCAATTGCGCCGCGATACGGTTCTGGTTTCGTTCCACGGCCCGCAATCGCTCGGGTTCCAGGACCTGGTCGATGAAGCCGCCGTGCACGACGAGGCCGATGCCCCCGTCCAGGCCGTGGCGCAGGGCCACGGCCAGGACGGTCTCCGCGGAGACGCCCGCCAGGCCGGGGTCCTGTGCCACCCAGGCCTGCCGGGCCAGGGGTCGGCCACGGCGGGCGTCCACGAGCACGTCGCCGAGGGATGCCTGCAGGGTGCTGACGAAGCCGTCGGGGGTGATCAGGTAGAGCATGGTGTCCTCGGTCGGTCGAGCGGGCTTCTCAGCGGAAGTTGATGAACTGCAGGTCGGCGTCCTCGAAGTCCTTGAGCATGGCCATGGTGGCCTGCAGGTCGTCGCGGGACTTGGAGGAGACGCGGAGCTCGTCGCCCTGGATGGCGGCCTTGACGGATTTCGGGCCCTCATCGCGGATCAGCTTGGTGATCTTCTTGGCGGTGGGCTGGTCGATGCCCTCCTTGATGGTCGCCTCCATGCGGTACTCCTTGCCCGAGGCGTAGGGTTCGCCGGCCTCCAGGGATTTCAGGGAGATGCCGCGCTTGACCAGCTTGGACTGGAAGACGTCCAGGACGGCCTTGACGCGCTCCTCGGAGGCGGCCTTCATCAGGATGGACTCGCCGCTGAAATCGACCTCCGCGCCCACGCCCTTGAAGTCATAGCGCTGGGCTATCTCCTTCTGGGCCTGGTTCAGGGCATTGCTGATCTCCTGCTTGTCGACCTTGCTGACCACATCAAACGTCGAATCGCTGGCCATGGCTCCTCTTCACTGTTGTGTCCGCCGCGATGAGAGGGCGGTGGACTTGGGTGGGACGTTCCTCGCGGACAGCCTACCGGTGGGCCCGGGTGCCGTGGCATACCGGGCCGGTGCCCGGGCGAGAGCGGACATGACGGTGGGACGAAAGCGCCGATTCGAAATCCTGGCCCAGCTCCGGTAAAGTGAGTTGTCGCCGACCGAACGGACTGGTTCAGACCACTTTCGTACGGGAGGGGCCGCGGCAGATTACCCGAGCGGCCAAAGGGGGCTGACTGTAAATCAGCTGGCATTGCCTTCACTGGTTCGAATCCAGTATCTGCCACACCGCGGAAAACCGCGGGAGTCACCAGACTCCCGCGGTTTTCTCGTTTCCGGGATCTTCAGAAGCTCAGTACCAGTCGCCCACGGACGCCGCCGGCCTCCAGCCGTCGATGGGCCTCCGGGGCCTGTTCCTTCGGCAGGGACGCGGCCACCCGCAGGCTCACCAGGCCGTCCTCCACCTGTTGCCTGAGCGTGTCCAGCTTCTGCTGTTCCCGGGCATAGTCCGCGACCAGGATCGGCTGGAACCTGACACCGCGTTCGCCCGGCTCGTCGTAGCCCCGGATGGTGATGACGGTGCCATCATCCCGGACGGCGGGGGCGACGGCGGCGTGCAGCATCGCTCCGTCGACGGCTCCGTCCACGCCGTCGGGGTACCGCTCACGAACGCGGCCGGCGAATCCATCGCCGCGGGACAGCACGACGTCGGCCCCCAGGCTGGCGACCAGCTCCTGGTCCTTCTCGGCGGCATCGGCGACGACGGTCAGCCCGTCCGCCTTCGCCAGTTGGACCGCGTATCCGCCCATGGCACCCGCCGCCCCGGTGACGGCGATGACGCTGCCGGACGGCAGATCGAGGGTGTCCAAGGCCAACCGTGCGGTGAGCCCGTTCATGGGCAGGGTGCTGGCCTCCAGGTGGCTGGTGTCCCGTGGAGCGGCGGCCACGGACTCGGCGGGCACGACCACCTGTTCCGCGTAGGCGCCGTGGGTGCCGCGCGGCACGACGATCGCCATGACCGCGTCACCCACGCGGAGCGGGGTCTCGGTGCCGGGCCCGATCTCCTCCAGTACCCCGGCGACATCCATTCCGGGGACCAGGGGTCGAGGCTGCCCGGACAGGTCCCGTTGTCCGGATCGGAGCAGGGTGTCCGTCGGATTGACGGCGGCCGCATGGACGCGGATCCGTACCTCTCCCTCCGCAACGGCAGGTTGGTGCAGGTCAACGACCTGCAGGGCGTCCGGTGTTCCTGGTTCATGGATTCCAATGGCTCGCATAACTCGCGCAACCGGATCTCCCTGAGGATTATTCCGCCTCAGTGTGACTCACGCCGCCATGGGCAGGGGCATCAGGTCCCAGATGGTGCAATAGGCGTGATCCGGGGCCCCCATGACGGACTCGTAGTAAGCCCACGCCCAGGCCGGGGCCTCGTTCGAATCGGGTGGGGCAACCGGGCAGTCACCAGGATTCAACCAGCGGCCGTCCACGCAGATGAAATCGAGATAGTCGGCCACGGAACCGTCCCGGGGCGGCTGGAGTGAGTCCTTGAGGTCCGCCGCCAGTGCCACCCCGTAGAGCTCCGTGGCATCCGTGTCCAGGACCAGCCCGCAGTCCCGCTCGAACGCCTGCACCCACTCCATGGACTCGCGCAGGGCGTGCTCCGGCTCCTCTCGGTCCACCACCACCATGACGGTCGTACGCCGGCCGGGCGCCATGCGCCCCGGGCCGGACGGGCCGTGTTTGGGGTGGGGCGCCGATCTCGGCCGTTGTGGGGATGGGCGCCGTTCGGAACGGCGCGGTTGCTGCGGGACGTCGTGTGACATCGGGTTCTCCTCGGCTGGTCGGTCCAATGGGCAGGTCTTCTGCTGACCGGATGATCCGACGCTAGGAAGCCGGCCGGCCCCGCATCAGGGGCCCGGGGGCCAACCGTGGGCAACGCGCGAGGCAGTCGGACGCTGTGGAGGAGTGATCCGTCGTCTGTGGATCCGGCTCCCGCGGCCCGGCCGTCGGCCGTTAGGGTGGAAGGCATGGCAACCACCGAGATCACCGAAGCCGGATTCGAACAGACCATCACCGAGAATGACATCGTCTTCGTCGACTTCTGGGCCGGCTGGTGCGGACCCTGCAAGCAATTCGCCCCGGTCTACGAGCAGGTGTCCGGCGAGCACCCGGACATCGTGTTCGGCAAGGTCGACACCGAGGCCGAGCGGGGCCTCGCCGCCGCCGCGAACATCACCTCGATCCCGACCCTCATGGCATTCCGGGACAAGGTCCTGGTCTACGCCCAGCCCGGCGCCGTCAACGCCACCCAGCTGCAGGAGCTCGTCACGGCAGTCAAGGGACTGGACATGGACGAGGTCCGGGAGAAGGTCGCCCAGAACCAGAATCCCGACCAGAACACCGATCAGAACTGACTATCGCCGCCGGTGGTCCGCCGGTGCCAGCCGCGGACCGAACCGGCGGAACCGGATGCCGGACAGGCCGACGAGCCGGACCACGCGCTGCCGGTGGCCGGCCCACGGCTCCAGCAGCCGCAGCATCCCGGCATCATCCGTGCGCCGGCCGGTCAGCGCCTCGCCCACATGATGGGCCAGGTGGTAGTCACCCACGGCCACCGTGTCCGGGGCCCCATGGGTCCGCTGGACGGTCTCCGCGGCCGTCCAGACGCCGATCCCCGGTACGGTGGTCAACGTCTCGGCGGCGACTCCCGCGGGTTGGCCGGCCAGCCGTTCCAGGGCGCTCGCCCGCTCGGCCACCCGCAGCATCGCCCTCGACTGTGCGGGCTGGACCCAGCCGGCGTGCCACGCCCAACTGGGGATGCGCCGGACGGCGTGGGCGGTCGGCGGCAACAACATGCCCGGTGGCGCCGGAGCCGGGGCCGCCTCGCCGAAGCCCCGCACCAGCCAGCGCCACCCGGACCGGGCCTGGTCATGGGTGACCTTCTGCTCCAGGACCACGGTCAGCAGCTGGTCCACCATCCTCCCGGTGGCCGGCAGCCGCAGCCCGGGGTTCGCACGGCGGGCCTGTGCCACCGCATGCGGAAGAGCGGCTGCCCCCGAGACCCCTGCTGAGCGCGGGGCGAGGAGCGCATCGAAGGCCGACCAGTCGTCGTCGAGCCCCAGCAGCCGGTGTGCGTCCGCCACCGCGGCCGGGGCTCCAGGGCCCCACGCGAGCACTGGGACCGGACCCGGGACCAGCGCCGAGGGCGCCGGCCGGACGAGCACCGTCACCGGATCACCCGAGCCCGGTACGCGGTAGCAGAGCCAGACGCCATCGGGGCGGGACTGCACGGTGGGATCGGCATGTCCGCGCTGCAGGACGCCCAGGGTCAGGCGCACGTCCACGGGGACGCCGGGCTCCAAGACCATGGTGGCGTCCGGGGTGGGCAGGGAACCTAACACCCTGCCATTGTCCCGCGTCGAGTGGTCATGCGGATTCATGCTCTTGCCGCTCGAGGCGGCCCCGGCGGTACCGTTGAGCCCATGAACGCGCAGCCCGAGAACGCCGGCACTCCAGAGACCCCATCCGGCCACCAGGACGGCATGACCTACGCCGAGAATGTCCTCGGCCTCATCGGCAACACCCCGCTGGTAAAGCTGAACAGGGTCACCGAGGGGCTCAAGGCCACCATCCTGGTCAAGCCCGAGTACCTGAACCCCGGCGGCTCGGTGAAGGACCGCATCGCGCTGAAGATGATCGAGAACGCCGAGTCCGAGGGCAGACTCACCGCCGGTGGCACCGTGGTGGAGCCGACCTCCGGGAACACGGGCGTGGGCCTGGCCATGGTCGCCCAGCTCAAGGGCTACCGCTCCGTGTTCGTCACCCCGGACAAGGTCGGCGAGGAGAAGCGGGATGTCCTCAGGGCCTACGGTGCCGAGGTGGTGGTCACCAAGTCCTCCGTGGCCCCCGAGTCCGAGGAGTCCTACTACGGGGTGGCCAACCGCCTGGAGCGGGACATCCCTGGCGCCTACCAGCCCAACCAGTTCTTCAACCCCTCCGCCCCGGAGTCCCACTACGAGACCACTGGCCCGGAGATCTGGCGGGACACCGCCGGCCGGCTCACCCACGTGGTCATCGGTGCGGGCACCGGCGGCACCATCACGGGCACGGGCCGCTACCTCAAGGAGGTCTCCGCCGACCGCGCCTCCGGTCCCGTCAAGGTCATCGCGGCCGATCCGGACGGTTCCGTCTACTCCGGCGGCACCGGCCGGCCCTACTCCGTGGAGGGCGTGGGGGAGGACATGTGGCCCGGCAACTATGACAAGTCGGTGCCGGACGAGGTCCTCGCCGTGGAGGACGCCGCCTCCTTCGAGATGACCCGCCGCCTCGCCGCAGAGGAGGGCCTGCTCGTGGGCGGATCCTCCGGCATGGCCGTCGTCGCGGGCCTCCGGGCCGCGCAGGACCTCGGTGAGGACGACGTGATGGTCATCATCCTGCCGGACTCCGGCCGCGGCTACCTCGGCAAGATCTTCAACGAGGGCTGGATGGACGAGATGGGCTTCGAGGCCTCCACACCGGAGTCGGTGTTGCCGGTGGACCTGCAACCCGCGCACGACGCCGGCCCCTCGGGCACCGCGGGTTCCTCACCCTCCGCGGTGTCTTCGGCTCCGGCGGCCTGGAACGCGACGGTCGCCGACCTCCTGCGGGAGAAGTCCGCCTGGCTGCCCGGCGCCCTGCCGTCCGTGGTCACCGCCCCGAAGGACGCCACCCTGGCCGAGGCCATCTCCACCATGAACCGCTACGGAGTGGACGCTCTGCCCGTGGTCGGCGCGCCCCGGGAGGACCTGCGCGTCGGCGAGATCCTGGGCGCCGTGGACGTGGCCACGCTCACCGATCTGCTGGCCACCGGGCGGGCGACCGCCGCGGACACCGTGTTCGACCACGTCGGTGCCCCACTGCCGAAGGTCAACGTCAACGCCCCGCTCTCCGCGGTGCGCGAGGCTCTGCGCTCCGCCCCCGCCGTGATGGCCACCCACCACGGCGTGGTCACCGGCATCGTGACCCTGCACGACCTGCTGGCCCGCGTGGCCCGCTGAAAGGACTGGACATGACCAACGAGACCCCCCGCTACGAGGGCTTCAACACCCGCGCCATCCACGCCGGCCAGGCCCACGAGGAGGTCTACGGGGCGGTGGTCCCGCCCGTGCACCTCTCCACCACCTACGCGCCCGTGAAGGTGGGCGAGCTGCGCCACGGCTATGACTACGGCCGCGGCACCAACCCCACCCGCGACTCCCTCCAGGAGCAGCTGGCCGCCCTGGAAGGCGGCGTGGATGGCAGGGCCCGCGCCTTCACCTTCGGCTCCGGCCTGGCCGCTGAGAACGCCCTGATCCATGCCGTGGCCGGCCCCGGCGCCCACATCGTCATGGGCAACGACGTCTACGGCGGCACCTACCGCCTGATCAACAAGATCCTGGGCCCCTGGGGCGTCACCCACACCGTGGTGGACATGGCAGACGTCTCCGCTGTGGAACAGGCACTGGCGAGCACCGACGCCTCCGGTGCCCGGATCCTGTGGCTGGAGACGCCGTCCAACCCGATGATGAAGGTCTCGGACATCGCCGCACTGGCGGGGGCGGCGCACGCTGCCGGGGCGCTGCTGGTGGTGGACAACACCTTCGCGACGCCGTACCTGCAGCTGCCGCTGGAACTGGGCGCCGACGTCGTGGTCCATTCCACGACCAAGTACATCGGCGGGCACTCCGATGTGATCGGCGGTGCCGTGGTGGTCAACGACCCGGAACTGGCCGAGAAGGTGAAGTTCCAGCAGTTCGCCGCCGGCGCCGTCAACGGGCCGCTGGACGCCTATCTGACCACCCGGGGGCTCAAGACGCTCGGGGTGCGCATGGACCGCCACAATGCGAACGCCGCCACGATCGCCCAGCACCTGCAGGGTGTCCCCGGCGTGGAACGGGTGCTGTACCCGGGCCTGTCCGACCACCCGGGCCATGAGCTCGCCTCCCGCCAGATGCGAGGCTATGGCGGCATGGTCTCGGTGCAGTTCACCGGCGGGGCGGCGGCCGCCAAGCAGGTCGCCGAGACCACCCGGCTGTTCCAGCTGGCGGAGTCCCTGGGCGGGATCGAGTCGCTGATGAATTACCCGGCCGAGATGACCCACGCCTCCGTGGCCGGCACGGAGCTCGCGGTGCCGGACAATCTGGTGCGCCTGTCCGTGGGCATCGAGGACGTGGCCGACCTCATCGACGACCTGGACCGCGCCATCGCCTCGCTCTAGGCCGTGTCCAGCAGGAGCCGGAGGGCGACGACGTAGCCGAAGAGGACCACGAGGACCCGGAAGACCGGTCCGGGCAGTCGTCGCCCGATGAGGGCGCCGAGCCAGCCCCCGACCATGGATCCGATTGCCAGGAGGCCGACGGCGGCCCAGTCGACGGGGGCGATCCACACGAAGATCAGGGCTGCCACGACGTTGGCCGCCAGCACGGCCACGTTCTTCAGGGCGTTGACGGTCTGGAGCCGTTGCTCCAGTCCCAGGGCGAGGCAGGCCACGAGCATGACTCCCTGGCCTGCCCCGAAGTAGCCGCCGTAGACGCCGATGGCCGCTGACACCCAGGCCAGGGGCGCCGGTAGGCGGGCGCTGGTGCCGCGGGGCGCATCCCCACGGCGCCGCGCCCGCCGCCGCAACGCCCCGGAGATGATGGGCTGGGCGCCGACCAGGGTGGCGGCGAGCAGGATCAGCCAGGGTGCCAGCAGAGAGAAGGCCTCCGAGGGCAGGGAGAGGAGCAGCAGCGCCCCGCCCACCGCGCCGACGGCGGTGGTCACGGCGACGCCGATGACGAGGCCGCGCTGACCCACGAGCTCGTGTCGGTACCCCCAGGTGCCGGTGATGTTCCCCGGCACGAGTCCGATGGTGTTGGAGACGTTTGCCGCCACCGGCGGCAGGCCGACGGCCAGCAGGACGGGGAAGGTCACCAGGGAGCCCGCCCCGATGGCGGTGACGACCAGGCCCCCGCCGAGTCCGGCGGCGAGGATCGCGAGTGCCGTCAGCACGTCCACCGGCGCCTCCCTCCGGCCGCGTCAGCAGCCCAGTTGATGGAATCTGGCGGCCCTCAAGCCGAGCCGGTCGGCGTCCGGGACGCAGACCGCCCGTGACAGCTCGTACTCTATGGCCGAGGCCATGGCCGTGCAGAAGCCGTGCGGGTCGAGCTCGGCTGGCGGTTCCTCCGGTACCACGTGGTCCACGAGCCCGATCTGGTGCAGTGCGGCGACGTTGACGTCCTGTGCCTCCGCCAGCTCGGGGGCGTGGAGGGTGTCCCGGTGCACGATCGCGCTGGCACCCTCCGGGGGCAGGGGCGAGAGCCACGCATGCTCGGCGGCGATGACCCGGTCGGCGGGCACCAGGGCCAGGGCACCGCCGCCCGCGCCCTGTCCCCAGAGGACGGACACGCTGGGCGCCGGCGTCCCGATCAGGTCGGCGAGGGTCCGGGCGATCTCGCCGGCCAGCCCGCCCTCCTCGGCCTCGCGGGACAGCTCCGCTCCGGCCGTGTCGATGACGGTGAGCAGGGGCAGGCGCAGCTCCTGCGCCACCTGGACGCCCCGCCGGGCCTGACGGAGGGAGGCCGGGCCCATCTCCCGCTCCCCGGGACCGGGCCGTTGATGCCCGACGACGACGCACGGCTGGGTGCCGAAGCGGGCCAACGCGAGGGTCAGCCCCGGATCGGCCTCGCCCTGCCCCGTGCCGTGCAGGATCACGGCGTCATCCGCGCCTTCTTCCAGCAGGCGCTGCAGGTCAGGCCGCCCGGGGTGGCGGGATCGCTCGATGGAGTGCCAGGTGGAGGTGGTGCCGGGGCCGGCAGCGGCGCTGGCCGGGGCCGGCGTCGGGCAGGCCGAATTGGACTGGTTGGACTGGCCGGACTGGCTGGACTGGGGAGCCGGGGCGACGATGCGCAGCACCCGGTCGAGCAGGTCCGGAAGGTCCTCGGGGGCGGCGACCCCGTCGATGATCCCCAGGCGGTGGAGATTCTCCGCCGTCTGCACCCCGCTGGGGAACGGCTCCGAGTTGAGGGCCTCGAAGACCCGGGGCCCGAGGAAGCCGAGCAGGGCGCCAGGCTCGGCGAGGGTCACGTGGCCCAGGGACCCCCAGGAGGCCATCACGCCGCCGGTGGTGGGGTGCCGGAGGTAGACCAGGTAGGGCAGGCCCCGGTCCTTGTGCCGGTGGATGGCCTGGGTGATGTCCACCATGGACAGGAAGGCGGGGGTCCCCTCCTGCATCCTGGTGCCGCCGGAGGCCGGGCAGGCGAGCAGGGGCAGGCCTTCCTCGGTGGCGCGTCGGACGGCGTCCGTGATGCGGCGCGATGCGGCACGGCCGATGGATCCCGCCAGGAAGCCGAACTCGGAGGCGATCACGGCCACCGGGCGGCCACGGATCAGTCCCCGGCCGGTCGTGACGGCCTCGTCCGCCCCGGTGACGCGGCGGGCCTTCTCCAACTCGGCGGCATACCGGGGGCTGGTGGGAGGTTGCTCGGCCGGACGATCCCACGGCGTGAAGGTGCCCTTGTCCAGCACCAGGTCCAGGAGCTGTGCCGCGGACCGCCGCAGCCTCACCTCGGTGCCCGTCATGCCAGCCACGACCGGATGGCCTCGGCGTCCCGGTCCAGCAGCGGCGGGGCCGTGTGGGACCGCTTGGTGGTCTCCTGCCCCGAGGACGCGTCGAAGAACCGCAGCGGGGGTCCGGGGAGGTCGATGCCACCGAGGAGGGGGTGGTCCACGGTCACGCGCAGACCCTGGGACTCGACTTGGTCCCAGGCATAGACCTCGTCCAGGGACCGCACCTTTCCGGCGGGGATGCCGGCCGCATCCAGCCGTGTCAGCAGTTCGGCGGGTGGATGGGTGCTGAAGGCCTGTTCGATCACCTGGATGAGCCGGTCCCGGTGTTCCACCCGCAGCGCGTTCGTGGCGAAGTCCGGGTCCTCGGGATCGAGGCCGACGGTGGTGCAGAACGTCCTCCAGAGCCGCTCATTGCCGACGCTGATCTGAACGCTGCCGCCCTGACAGTGGAAGAGGCCGTAGGGGGCGATCGAGGGATGGTGGTTGCCCTGGGCCTGCGGGGTCTGCCCGGCCACGGTCTGGCGGGTCCCCTGGAAGGCGTGGACGCCGACCACCGCGGCGAGCAGCGAGGTCCTCACCACCTGTCCCCGCCCGGTCCGCTCGCGTTCCAGCAGCGCCGCCAGCAGGCCATAGGCCCCGTACATCCCCGAGAGCAGGTCGGCGATCGGGACGCCCACGCGCTGGGGGTCGTCCGGACCGGAGCCGGTGAGGGACATCAGTCCGGCCTCGCCCTGCACGATCTGGTCGTACCCGCTGCGGGTGGCCTCAGGGCCGTCATGGCCGAACCCGGTGATGGAGAGGATGACGAGCCGGGGGTTGATCTCATGCAGGGTCTCCACCGGGAAACCAAGCCGGTCCAGCACGCCGGTCCGGAAGTTCTCCAGCAGGGCGTCGGACCTCCGGATGAGCTCGGCCAGGGTGGCCCGGCCGTCCTCGCTCTTGAGGTCCAGGGCGATGGACTCCTTGTTGCGGTTGCAGGAGAGGTAGTAGGTGGCCTGCGGGTCGTCCTCCGGGCCCACGAACGGCGGGCCCCAGGACCGGGTGTCGTCGCCGGTGCCGGGGGTCTCGACCTTGATCACCCGGGCACCGAGGTCGCCGAGCATCATCCCGGCGTGGGGGCCGGCCAGGGCGCGGGTGAGGTCGAGGACGGTGTAGCCGCTGAGCGGTCCTGCGGTGGTGGTCATGGTGTCCTCTCGCGGTCGGTCTGTGGATCCGCCCGTGGCTCGGGGCGGTGCCGGCTCACATCCATCCGGGGACCACCATGGTCAGCCAGGCGAGCGGCGGGGCGGCGACCACCACGATCGCCCCGTAGGTGAGGATCTGCTTGTAGAAGCGGTCAGGGTCCGTCCCCTCCGGTGAATTGGCGAGCACCAGGGCGCCGTTCGTGGAGAACGGGGACACGTCCACCACCGTGGAGGCGACCGCCAGGGCGCAGACGACGCCGATGGCGCTGACGGAGCCGGAGTCGAGGAAGGGGACGGCCAGGGGGATCAGGGCCGCGAGGATGGCGGTGGAGGAGGCGAAGGCGGAGACCACGGCGCCGATATAGCAGATCATCAGGGCGGCGAGCAGCGGCATGCCCATCTGGGCGACGGCGTCGGAGACGTAGGTGATGGTTCCGGCCTCCTGGAGTGTGCCGACGAAGGTCAGCATGCCGCAGATCAGCAGGACGGTCGGCCAGCTGATCTTGTTGACCGCGCCCTTCTGGGCCTTCGGCGAGAGCAGCGCCAGGATGACCGCGATGGTGATGGACACAAAGCCGATGTCCACCTGGAATCCGAGCGCCACCACGGCCAGGGCCACCAGGCCGAGCATGGTGGCGACCTGGGGGAACGTGACCGTCTGCGAGGGGGAGGTGGACGGGCCGTCGCCGGCCGGGTCCCGGGGGCCGTAGGTGCCACTGCCGGAACCCTTGAAGTCGACGCCGGCCGCGCGGGCGCCCACAGAAGCGTGGAGGCGGGCGTCCGAGACGGACTCGGCGAACTGTGACACCCGGGTTCCTACGAGGGACCTGCCGCCGAGGACCAAGAACAGGACGACGGCGATGACCGCGTTGAAGATCAGGGAGCTGAGGAACAAGGCCGTCGGGCTGAACGCGAAGCCCGCGTCGGCGATCAGGCCGTTGACGATCACGCCGTAGACGGCGATGGGGGAGAAGCTTCCGGCCTGGGCGCCGTGGACGATCAGCATGCCCATCATCAGGGGGTTGATCTTGTACTTGGCGGCGAAGTTGAGGCCGATGGGGGCCATGATGGCCACTGCGGCCGGGCCGAGCGCGCCCACGGCCGTGATGATCGCGGTGAGGGTGAACATGACCCACGGGATGAGGGCGACACGGTTGTCCACGAGTTTCACGGCCCGTCTGACCAGCAGGTCGATCGTGCCGTTGTTCTGGGCGATGGCGAAGAGATAGGTCACGCCCACGAGGGTGAGGAAGAGGCCCCCCGGGAAGTTGGCCATGATGTCATCGGCCTCCATCCCCAGGAAGAGTGCCCCGAGAACGAAGGCACCCACGAACGCCAACGCGCCCATGTTGATGGGCAGCACGGTGGCGAGGATGAACATGGCGGCCAGGATGATGATCGCGATGATGGGTTCTGACATAGGGATGCCTTCCAGGGTGCGGGTGAGGTGGATCACTCTGCTAGTGGCCTAGCCTCCTAGACTCATGAACAAGTTGTCAATATGCTGTGACGAACTCACGGACGAGGACGCGGGAGGCTGCAGATGACGGAACAGGGCAGGGGCCACGGGACGCGCCGTGTCACGCGTGCTCGGCTGTATGAGCAGCTGATGGAGCGGATCCTCGAGTACATCGATGAGGAGGGACTGGCGCCCGGCGACCGGCTCCCCTCGGAGCGCGACCTGGCCGAACAGTTCGGCGTCTCCCGGGCGACCCTGGCCCAGGCCCTCGTGGCGCTGGAGGTGCTCGGCGTCATCGATGTCCGCCATGGCACCGGAGCCGTCCTGGTCTACCGCCCGAATGCGGCAACGCTGCTGCGGCAGCTGAGTGACCATCGGAGCCTGCTGCCGGAGATCGTGGAGGCCAGGAGCACCATCGAGGTCAAGCTCGCGGCCCTGGCGGCCGAGCGGCGGACGGAGCAGGACCTGGCGGCGATTGACGCGGCCATCGAGGTGATGGCGGGCGAGATCGAGCAGGGTGACCGGGGAGTGGGTGGCGACGAGAGATTCCACGGGGCCATCACGCAGGCTGCGCATTCCGGGGTCCTGGCGCAGATGATGGACTTCCTGAGTGAGAGGATCCGGGAGACCCGCATTGAGTCCTTGGGGCAGCCCGGGCGCCCGGAAGTCTCCCTCGAAGCGCACCGCGCTATTGCCGAGGGCATTCGCCGAGGTGATTCGGACGGAGCCGCCCGGGCGATGCAGCGTCATATCGACGTCGTCTCCGACGTCCTGCTGCTCCGTGACGCCGAGGGCTGATCGCCAGCGGCTCAGTGGCTCAGTGGCTCATCAGTTCAGCGCAGGAATCGCCGTAGCGGTGGGAACCACAGCAGGGCGGCGCCGGCCAACAGCACCAGGGCGAGGGTCAGGAGCAGGGGGTGGCCGCGGACGATCAGGGGAATCCCGACGATCACGGCCACACCGGTCAGCAGGCCGACCGCACTGCGCCGGGACCGCAGCAGCTGAACGGCGCCGGTGCCGGTGGCGAGGGCCAGGACGCCGGCCAGCCCCGCCAGGACGAACTGTCCCGTGGCGGTGGCCTCCGGCGCGGCGAGGTCGAGCCCGCCGGCGGCGCCGGCCGGGGCGTTGAGTCCGGACAGGAGGAAGGCCGTGGCCACGAGGGCGAAGAGCACGGTGGCTATGACCCACCACCAGCGGGCCACCTTCAAGGTGGTGGGTGTGGCGGCTTGGCGTTCAGCCGCAGCGTGCTGTTCGGCCGCGCGGCGGTCCTCCTGTTCCCGGCGCTCTGCGCGGACGCGTTCGGCGTCGTCCCGGGAAGCATCGAGGAAGGAACGGGTCGCACGGCCTGCGGCACGGGCGAAACGATGGTGGGGCTGTGGGCCAGGGGATTGCTGTCCAGGGGTCTGCTCGGGCACGTGACGAGCCTAACTGTTCGGCCCGATCCCTCGGCCGCCGTGATGCGTTAGACTTGGGGGACCATTCCGGTCAAATCCCCTGTGCATGCCCCGCTGTTGAATACGGCAGCAAGGCATCAAGTTGTGTGGCCCGCTTTCGGCAACGTGTCGGCTGCGCGGGCGGCCGGTCCCGAACCCCCTTCCGTTCCTCCGCTGTTGAACTGTGCCGCCCCTGCGGCCCGGAACGCCAACGGAACCGGCAGGGCGGGGACCGCCAGGAGAAATGGAACGGGCGTGATGTTGGACCACGCCACGGGGAGCACCGGAGAGAACCAATCCGATGCGTTGCGGCACCCAACCGGCCGCAATCACCGATCCCCGTGAGGAAATACCGTGTCTGAACACGCCCAAAACGAAACCATCCAGAACGCCGAGAACTCGGAAAACACCGAGAACGCCGAGAACACCGAGTCGGCAGAGTCGGCAGAGTCGGGCATCCCCGCGTTCGCTGATCTCGGCATCGATGGCCGCGTCCTCGCCGCCATCTCCGACCTCGGCTATGAGAACCCCTCGCCGATCCAGGCCCAGACCATCCCGCTGCTGCTCAGCGGCCGTGACGTGGTGGGCCTGGCCCAGACCGGCACGGGCAAGACCGCCGCGTTCGCCGTTCCGGCCCTGTCCCGCCTGGCCGAGACCGCTGACGTCAACGGCCCGGCCAACACCCCGCAGATCCTCGTGCTGGCCCCGACCCGCGAGCTGGCCCTGCAGGTCGCCGAGGCCTTCACCACCTACGCCAAGCACATCAAGGGCGTGACCGTGCTCCCCGTGTACGGCGGCGCCCCCTACGGCCCCCAGCTCTCCGGCCTGCGCCGTGGCGCCCAGGTGGTCGTCGGCACCCCCGGCCGCGTGATCGACCACCTGTCCAAGGGCTCCCTGGACCTGTCCAACCTGCAGTACATGGTCCTGGACGAGGCCGACGAGATGCTCCGCATGGGCTTCGCCGAGGAAGTGGACCAGATCCTGTCCGCCACCCCGGACCAGAAGCAGACCGCCCTGTTCTCCGCCACCATGCCGCGCGCCATCCAGCGGATCTCCGGCAAGTACCTCAACAACCCCGTCGAGGTCTCGGTCGCCGCGAAGAACACCACGGCCGGCAACATCCGCCAGCGCTTCATGCAGGTCACCGGCTCCTGGAAGCTCGAGGCCATGACGCGCATCCTCGAGACCGAGGAGCATGACGGCGTCATCGCCTTCGTCCGCACCCGCAACGCCACCGAGGAGCTCACCACCAAGCTCAACGCCCGTGGCTTCCGGGCCGCGGCGATCTCCGGCGACGTGGCGCAGAACCAGCGCGAGAAGACCGTGGACAACCTGCGTTCGGGCCGCATCGACATCCTGGTCGCCACCGACGTGGCGGCCCGCGGCCTCGACGTGGAGCGGATCAGCCACGTCATCAACTACGACATCCCGCATGACACCGAGGGCTACGTCCACCGCATCGGCCGTACCGGCCGCGCCGGGCGCTCCGGAGATGCCGTGCTGTTCATGACCCCTCGCGAGAAGTACCTGCTGCGAGCCATCGAGAAGGCCACCCGCCAGACCGTGGAGCAGATGAACATGCCCTCCGTGGCAGACGTCAACAACTCACGTCTGGGCCGTTTCAGCGCCCAGATCACCGAGACTCTCTCGGCGGGCGACCTGGACGTGTTCCGCGGACTCATCGACTCCTACGTGGAGGAGAACGACGTCAACGCCGAGGACGTGGCCGCGGCGCTCGCCAAGATGGCCCAGGGCGGCCGCCCGCTGCTGGCCGAGGAGCAGGACATGCCCCCGGCCAGGACGGAGCGCGGTGGACGTGAGGACCGTGGCGATCGTGACGGACGCGGCTCCCGCGGTCCGCAGCGCGGCCCGGCCGAGGGCAATGCCACCTACCGGATCTCCCTGGGCCGTCAGGACCGCGTGCAGCCGGGCAACATCGTGGGCGCCCTCGCCAACGAGGCCGGACTGCGTTCCAACCAGATCGGCCACATCGACATCCGCTCCAACCACGCCCTCGTGGAGTTGCCGGCGGACCTGACCAGCCAGCAGTGGGACGCCCTGGGCAACACCACCATCAACGGCCGCCCGATCGAGATCCAGAAGGACTCCGGCCGTCCGACGAACGCCGAGCGCGAGGGCAAGCCCTTCCGCTCCGGTGGCGGAGGCTACAAGGGTGGCCACAAGGGCGGCTACGGCGGTCACAAGGGCGGCGGCAAGGCTGGATTCAAGGGCGGTCGAAAGTCCTTCGAGAAGCCCTCACGCGACCGGTACTGACGGGTACTGACTGGTAAGAGGTCGGTGAAAATCGGCCGAACGACCGTGGAACCACCTCGATTTCATTCGTACGGAAATCGCTGGTAGAGTTTCACGTCGTTGCCCCGATAGCTCAGTGGTAGAGCGCAGTCTTGGTAAGACTGAGGTCCCGGGATCGATTCCCGGTCGGGGCTCTGAATGAGAGCCCGTGCGTTGCGAGATGTCGCGGCCACGGGCTGACTCATTCCATGGCGGCGTAGCTCAGCTGGTTAGAGCGCACGACTCATAATCGTGAGGTCGGGGGATCGAGTCCCCCCGCCGCTACGGAACAGGACCTGGACCCTCGGCGAGGATCCGGGTCCTCTTTCGTCTCACCCTCGTCTCACCCCGTTCCCGGCACCCGGTGAGATACCTTTTCCCTCGCGGAAATCTTCCGGCGACGCTGACGGAAACACCCTCTTGGCAGGGTGACGTCATGGCCATCACCAGCACACCAGCCGGCACGGACAGCACCCCGAGCACCACCGAGGCACCACCCACGGACCGGCTCGTCATGGGCCCCGGCCGCTGGATCAGCAACTGGCAACCGGAACACCCAGACTTCTGGAACGGCCCCGGACGGTCTGCCGCCCGGCGTAACCTCCACTGGTCCGTGTTCTGCGAGTTCCTCGGGTTCGCCGTCTGGCAGCTCTGGTCCGTCACCGTCGTCTTCCTGCCTGCCGCCGGCTTCGACCTGAGCACCTCCCAGCAGTTCTGGCTCGTCTCCCTGCCACCGCTCGTCGGCGCGGTGCTGCGGGTGCCCTACAGCTTCACCGTGGCCCTGTTCGGCGGCCGCAACTGGACCGTCATCTCCGCGCTGTTGCTCTTGATCCCGACGACGGCCCTCGCCTTCGCGCTGTCCACCCCCGAGACCCCGGTGTGGGTGCTCTACCTCGTGGCCGCCCTGGCCGGTTTCGGCGGCGGCAACTTCGCCAGCTCCATGGCCAACATCACCTTCTTCTTCCCGGCCCGCGAGAAGGGGGCCGCCCTCGGGCTCAATGCGGCCGGCGGCAACATCGGCGTGGCAGTGGCCCAGTTCCTCGTCCCCCTCGCCGTCACCCTGCTGGCCTTCGGGACCTTCGGGCCGAACCTGCCCATGGCCGGGCTGATCTGGATCCCGTTCATCCTGCTCGCCGCGTGGGGCGCGCACCGCTACATGCACAACCTCTCCCACGCCCGCAACGACCTGAGGGGCTCGCTGTCCACCCTGCGCGAGCCGCACCTGTGGCTGATCTCCGTGATCTACATCGGGACGTTCGGTTCGTTCATGGGCTTCGGTTCCGTGTTCCCCACCCTCATCTCGCTCATGTTCCCCGCGTTCACGAGTCTGGAACTCTGGGGTGCCGCCATCTCGATGGCCTTCCTGGGGCCGCTCGTCGGTTCCCTGGCCCGGCCCTTCGGCGGCAGGCTGGCCGACCGCCGCGGCGGGGCCCGCGTCACCCTGGGCTGCTTCATCGCGATGTCCGCCGTGACCGCCGCCGTGGTGCTCACCCTGCCGTGGCAGAACTTCTGGCTCTACCTGGGCCTGTTCCTGGCGTTGTTCACCCTCACCGGCATCGCCAACGGCTCCAGCTACCGGATGATCCCGCTGGTGTTCCGCCTGACCGTCCCCGCCGGGGACCCGGTCGGCCATGAGCGCAAGGCCTCCGCCGCCCTCGGCCTGATCGGGGCCGTCGGCGGCTTCGGCGGCTTCATGATCCCGCAGGTACTCCGGGCCTCCCACACCGCGAACGGTTCCTTCGACGCCGCCTTCTGGGTCCTCGCCGCCGTGTACCTGGGACTGGCCGTGTTCACCTACCTCGTCTACCGCCGCCCCGGCACGGCCCTGGCCCGAGCCAATGTCTGAGCTGGCCACCCCCTCGCCCACCCCCCTCGCCCGCCCCTGCAGCCACAGCCACAGCCACCCGGACGCACTGCCCGTACTGCGCGCTCCAGTGCTCGATGACCCTGACCGTCGAGCCCGCCGCCAGTCCCGCCGCCAGCCCCATCACCGTCACGGGCGCCGAGTTCCCGACCAACCGTGGCCGGCTCTGCCGCAAGGGTGCCACCTCCGCCGTGCTGCTGGGGGACCGACCGGACCGGCTCACCACCCCGCTGATCCGGGACCGCGTCCCTCGCGGCAGAGCGAACCGGGACAGTGCACCCCTGCGCGAGGCCACCTGGGACGAGGCCCTGGACCTCGTGGCCTCCCGGATCACGGCCCTCCAGCAGCGCCACGGCCGGGACGCCATCGGGGTCTTCGGCTCAGGCTCGCTGACCAATGAGAAGGCCTACACCCTGGGCAAGTTCGCGAGGACCGCGCTGCGCACCTCCCGGATCGACTACAACGGGCGGTTCTGCATGGCCTCCGCCGCCAAGGCCGCCACCGAGGTCCTCGGCCTGGACCGCGGCCTGCCGTTCCCGCTGACCGACCTGGATACGGCCTGCACCGTGCTGCTCCTGGGATCCAACGTGGCGGACACCATGCCGCCCTTCGTTCAGCACCTGGAGAAGGCCCGCAGCCACGGCGGACTGATCGTGGTGGACCCCCGCCGCTCGGCCACCGCGCAGCTCACCGGGGATGGCGCCGGGCACCACCTGGCCCCGGCCCCCGGCGGGGATCTGCCCCTCTTGCTGTCCGTGGCCCACGTGCTCCTCGCCGAGGGACTCGCGGACGAGGACTACCTGTCCCGCCGGACCACGGGACTGTCATCCTTCCGCCGCTCTGTCGCTGACTGGTGGCCGGAGCGGGGCCAGAGCGTCTCCGGGGTATCGGCCGGGCGCATCCGCTGGCTGGCGAGGCACCTGGCGGCGGCCGCCCGCGCGTCGAAGTCCGGTGGGGATCCGGTCTTCATCCTCACCGGCCGCGGCGTGGAACAGCACCGGGACGGGACGGACACCGCCAAGGCGGCCATCAGTCTGGCCCTGCTCCTCGGCCTGCCCGGCACCCGGCACGGCGGCTACGGCACCCTCACCGGTCAGGGCAACGGCCAGGGCGGACGGGAGATGGGCCAGAAGGCGGACCAGCTGCCCGGCCTGCGCTCCATCACCGACCCGGCCGACCGCGAGGTCACGGCCCGGCACTGGGGCCTCCCGGCGGATGCCCTGCCCGGACCCGGCCTGGCGGCCACCCAACTGCTCCACACCCTCGGGACCGAGCACGGCGTGAAGGCCCTTCTGGTGCACGGTGCCAACGTGGCGGTCTCCGCCCCGGACGTCCAGCACGTCCAGGAGGGGCTGCGGGCCCTGGAGCTGCTGGTGGTCTGCGACTTCTTCCGGTCCGAGACGGCGGAGTTCGCGGACGTCGTCCTGCCCGTCCTGCAGTGGGCTGAGGAGGACGGCACCCTGACCAACCTCGAGGGCCGCCTACTGCGTCGCTCCCGGGCCGTGGACGGACCGGAGGGGGCCCGCTCCGAGCTCTGGATCCTCGCCGAACTCGCCCGCCGCCTGGGCAGTGCCGTGCCGCTGGCCTCGGAACCCACCGAGGTCTTCGAGGAGATCCGCCGGGTGACGGCGGGCTCCCGGGCCGACTACTCCGGCGTGGCCTGGGATCGTCTCGGCGAGGTCGCCGCCTACTGGCCCCTCGACGATCACGACCCCGGCACCCACCCCGGCACCCAGGAGGTCACCGTCAGCGGCGAACCGGTGATCGGCACCCCGCGAGTCTTCACCGAGTCCTTCGGCCACCCGGACGGCAAAGCACATCTCGGGCCGATCCTTGTCCGGGACCCGCAGCCTCCCTCGGCCCAGGGAATCACTTTGACCACCGGACGGCTGATGGAGCACTACCAGTCCGGGACCCAGACGCGCCGGGTGCCGGACCTGCTCAGCGTGCACCCCGAGGCCACCGTCAGCGTCCACCCCGCCACGGCTGGCGGGCTCCGGCTGGTCGAGGGCGCCCACGCCGAACTGCGCAGTACGTTGGGGAGCATGCAGGCCCGCGTGGTGTTCGATGCCGGCCTGCGCACGGACACCGTGTTCGTCCCCTTCCACTTCGCTGGCCGGGGCGCCGCGAACCGGCTGACGGCCGGCTTACTGGATCCCCAGAGCCAGATGCCGGAGTTCAAGAACACCCCCGTGACCTTGCACCCTGCGCCATCCGTGGACGGGGCACCGTCATGAGCCGCGGGCCCCTGCGGATCGTCGTGGTGGGTGGCGGGCCGGTGGCGGCCCGGCTCGTCCAGGAGCTGCGCCCGGCCCTGGAGGCGGGCGCGGCCCACGTGACGATCCTGGGGGAGGAGCCCGTCCCGGCCTACCAGCGGATCCGCCTGGGGGACGTGGCCAGCGGCCGCGTCGACGGCGCCGCCCTGTCCCTGCTCGACGCGCAGGACGGGGAGCTGGCCGGCGTCGTGGTCCGGTGCGGGGTCAAGGTGGTGGCCCTCGACCGGGACCGGAAGACCGCGATTCTCGACGGGACCCCTGGCGCCTCAGTTCCCTATGACCGGCTCGTGCTGGCGACCGGCGCCCAGGCCGTCATCCCGGACTTCCCGGTCTCCGGCTCCGTGGGACGGGGCATCTCCGTCCCGGCGGCTGCCGGGGTCCGTCCGGTCGGCGTCATGGCGCTGCGGGACCTGGCCGAGGCCCGGCGCCTGCACCAGGCGGTGCGGGACGCCGAGCCGGTGGTGGTGCTCGGTGGCGGCGTCCTCGGCGTGGAGGCGGCCCTGGCGCTCGCCGAGGTCGGTGCCGCGGTCACCCTGCTGCACCGCGGCCACGTTCCCCTGGGCGGTCAGCTCGATCCCGACTCCGGCCGGCTGCTGCTGCGCCAGCTCCTCGCCGCCGGCATCCAGGTCCGGCCGGACTGCGGGGTGCAGGAACTCGTGGTCGCCGCCCGAGCACAGGACCGGGCCACCGTGCACGACGGCGTCCCCCACCTCACCGCGATCCGCACCACCCAGGGGCGCCGGATCCCGGCCACCCTGCTCGTGGCCTGCACGGGGGTTCGCCCCCGTGACGAGCTCGCCGCGGCCGCCGGACTGGACACACTGCCCCGCGGCGGAATCGTGGTGGACCGGAACGGGCGCTGCCCGGATGATCCGTCCGTCTTCGCGGTGGGCGACTGTGCCGCGGTCCTGGGGGCCCGGTCGAGTGGACTCATCGGGCCAGGCTGGGACCAGGCCCGTGCCGCCGCCGGTGCCCTCCGGACCGAGGCCGGCGTCCCGGAGGCGGTGGAACGCGATGCCGCTGGCCGCCCCGTCCCCAGGCCCACTCCCGGCACCCCGGCCTCGACCAGCCGCCTGGACCCCATCGTGGTGAAGTCCCACACGCTGTCCGTGGCCTGCGCGGGTGATCTCACCGCAGACCCATGGGATCCGCAGGGCCCGAGCGTGTCCACCTGGGCGGACCCGGTGGCGGGACAGTACCTGCGTATCGTCACGCAGGGGTCCCGGTT
The DNA here is from genome assembly GCF_902506195.1 of Citricoccus sp. K5. NCBI lineage: Bacteria > Bacillati > Actinomycetota > Actinomycetes > Micrococcales > Micrococcaceae > Citricoccus > Citricoccus sp. K5. The sequence continues at coordinate 2,412,816 of NZ_LR732817.1, read as the reverse complement.
GCTGGGCTTCGTGGCCATCGGCCTGCCCCGCTCGGCCGCGGAACTCTCCCGGCACGCCCTCACCGGGACCCTGCCCGTGGCGGATCGCTCCGCGTTACTGGCGACGGAGCACGCCGCCGCTGACCGCGAGCTGGGACCGGAGGACGTGCTGTGCCGGTGTTCGGGGGCTACCGCCGGACAGGTCCACGAGGCGGCCATGGAGTGCGCCACCGTGGACGAGGTCGGCGGCCGTTGCGGCGCGGGAACCGGCTGTGGGACGTGCCGGGGCCGGATCGAGGCGCTGCTGGCGGGACCGCCGGTCAGACTGCCAGCCGGTAGCCTCGCTTGACCACGGTGGCCACCAGTCCAGGAACCGGCAACTGCTGGCGCAGCCGCCACACCAGCATCTCCAGGGCATGCTCGGATTCGCAGTGGCGCAGGGCCTCCAGCAGGTGCCCGCGTGAGAGCACGGCTCCCTGGGCGCCCACCAGTTCACGCAGCAGGGCCATCGGCCCCGGGGCGAGCTGAACGGGATCGGCCGCGTGATCCACCAGGTGCACCTGCGCGCCGCGGATCTCCACGGGACCCCACTGGGTCCGGATGCGCAGGACCTGCTGCTGCTCCAGGTGATCGCACACCAACCGGATCATCGCGCCGAGGCGCCACCGGGAGGGAATCAGCGGTTGGAGTCCTGCCTCGTGCAGCGGCCCGGCGGTGACCTTCCCGACGACGGCCGTCGCCACATCCGTCCGCAACGCCTCGAGGAGGGGGTCCAGCCGTCCGTACTGCTGGGCCACGGCGAGGAAGGCCTCCACCGCCGGGGCCGCCGTGAAGGTGAGCACATCGAGCTGGCGGTCGATGGCGGCCTCGATCATCCGCAGGAGCGCCGAGTCCTCCGTGGGCCGGGCCCACGTGTAGGGCATCACCGTCAGCACCCGGGCGCCGGCCTTCTCCAGCCGGGCGATCTGGTGATGGTCCAGCATCCCGTGCAGCTGGAAGGCCACGGTGCGACCGGACAGGTTCCGTGCCAGGAGCAGGTCCACCACGGACGCCGTTCGCTCGTCCTCGGGTGAGCCGACGTCGTCGAGTCCAGCGGCCCGGACGGCACCGCGGGCCTTGGAACCCCGGACGAGGATGGCGGCGGCAGCGAGGGTGCGGTGCAGGTCCGTGCCGAGACCGTAGGCGTCCGCGGCCTCCATCCACCGGCGCATCCCATACGCGGTGGTGATGACGGCATAGTCCGGCAGGGCCCCGATGACACGGCGGGTGTCCCGGTGCAGGGTCACGGATTCCGTCAGCGGGGCGATCCGCAGGGCCGGGGCGTGCATCACCTCGGCACCGCGGCGTTCGAAGGCACTGATGAGCTCCTCGCTGCGCCGGTCCGAGGTGACGCCGATCCGGAAGCCGGCGAGCGTCGGGGGCAGGGCCGGAGCCACGGAGGCCACGGTGGTCGGCTCACTCATGCGTTGTCCACGAGACCGGTCAGCCCAGTGAGCCCCGCCAAACTTGTCAGCCCGGACCAGGGCAGTTCTGCACCGGGGGCCAGCCGCACCACCTCGCCGATGACCAGCACGGCCGGTGAGGCGATGCCCTCCACCGCCGAGGCCAGCAGGATCGTCTCGAGCGGGGCCAGGCAGACCCGCTGCTGAGGGGTGCAACCGCGTTCCACGAGGCCTGCCGGCGTCCGGGCGTCCAACCCGTGCCGCATCAGGCCGGCGGCGGTGTGGCCCAGGGTGCCGATGCCCATGAGCACCACCACCGTCCCTCCCTGCCCGCCCAGCTGGGCCAACCCGGCCAGTTCCTCCTCGCTGAGGGGGTCGTGGCCGGAGACGACCGTGAAGGACTTGCTGATCCCGCGAGCGGTGACCGGGATCCCCGCCGCGGCCGGCACGGACACGGCCGAGGTGATGCCCGGGACCACGGTCACGGGCACCCCGGCCTGCTCGCAGGCGGCGGCCTCCTCACTGCCGCGGCCGAACACGAAGGGGTCCCCGCCCTTGAGGCGGACCACGCGCAGCCCGGCCAGTGCCGAGGCCACGAGCAGCCGGTTGATCTCCGGCTGCGGGACCCTGTGGTGCCCGGGCCGCTTGCCGACGTCCTCCAGCCGGGCCCGGGGGGCCCAGACGGCCAGGTCATCGCTCGGGGCCAGCCGATCGAAGTACACGACGTCGGCCTGCCGCAGCAGGCGCATCGCCCGCACCGTCAGGAGGTCGGCCGCACCCGGCCCCCCACCGACGAGGGCCACGCTCCCGGGGGCCAATTCCATGTCCGTTGCCGGGCTCATCGCTGGCCTCCCCGCACCGGGATCCGTGGGCCTGCCACCACGACGGGGCCGGCCTCCGGTGCGTCTGGCAGGCCCGGTGATTCCGGTGCGTTGACGAAGCCGCGGAAGCGACGCAGCCGTTCGGGGTCCTCGAGGGTCGCCGCCCACTCGTCCCGGTAGGTCTCCAGGTGTTCGGCCACGACCTGCTCCAGGTCAGAGGCGATCCCCAGGGAGTCCTTGACCACCACATCATGGACGTGGTCGAGGCCCCCGGGCAGTTCCTCCATCCACCGGGCGGTGCGCTGGAGCCGTTCGGCGGTGCGGATGTAGTAGACCACGTACCGGTCGATGTACCGCAGCAGCGTCTCGTCGTCGAGGTCCTTGGCCAGCAGCTGGGCGTGGGCCGGGGTGGCTCCGCCGTTGCCGCCCACGTACATGTTCCAGCCCTCACTCGTGGCGATGACGCCGACGTCCTTCCCGCGGGCCTCGGCACACTCACGGGCGCAGCCGGAGACGCCGAACTTCATCTTGTGGGGGGAGCGCAGGCCCCGGTACCGCTCCTCGAGCGTGATGGCCATGGCCACGGAATCCTGCACGCCGAAGCGGCACCACGTGGAGCCCACGCAGGACTTCACGTTGCGCAATGCCTTGCCGTAGGCCTGGCCGGACTCGAACCCGGCCGCCACCAGGCGCTCCCAGATGCCAGGCAGCTGATCCAGGCGGGCCCCGAACAGGTCGATCCGCTGGGCGCCGGTGATCTTGGTGTAGAGCCCATAGTCCCCGGCGACCTCGGCGATCACCGCGAGCTTGGCGGGCGTGATCTCGCCGGCCGGGATGCGGGGGACCACCGAGTAGGTGCCGTCCTTCTGCATGTTCGCCAGCGCACGGTCATTGGTGTCCTGCAGGCCGCCGCGGTCCCCGCCGAGGATGTACTCCCCATGGAGGGTGGCCAGAACCGAGGCCGCCACGGGCTTGCAGAGATCACAGCCGAGGTTCACGGACGGGTCCGCCGGGGTGCCGAAACGGGCGACGATCTCGCTGAACGTGGTCAGCCGCGTGGTGCGGACGGCCTCGAACATCTCGGACCGGGACAGGGCGAAGTGCTCACACAGCGCCGTGGAGACCTCCATTCCCAGCTCGGCCATCTGCTGCTCCATGACCTTCTGGGCCGCGGGCAGGCAGGAACCACACTGGGTCCCGACGCCGGTGCACGCCTTGAGTGCCCCGAGGTCCGGGCAGCCGCCGCACACGGCGGCGCGCAGATCGCCGGCACTGACGTCCCGGCAGGAGCAGATCTGGGCGTCGTCCGGCATCTGCAGGTCCACGGGCGCCCCGTTGCCGGCGGCGGACAGGAAGGCCCCCGCCTCCCCGGGAAGCTCCCGCCCCAGCAACGGCCGCAAGGACGCATAGGGGGTGGCATCGCCCACGAAGATCCCCCCGAGCAGCGTGCGGGCATCCTCGGACACCACGAGCTTCTGGTAGAGGCCGCCGGTGGGATCCGCGTAGACGACCTCGAGGGCGCCGGGGGCTGAGGCGAAGCCGTCGCCGAAGCTGGCCACGTCCAGCCCGGAGAGCTTGAGCTTGGCCGCCGTGTCGAAGCCGGGGAACGTGCCGGTCCCGCCGCACAGTCGGTCGGCGACCACCTCTGCCATCGTGTTGGCCGGTGCGACCAGGCCCATGCACTCGCCCTCGAAACTGGCGGCCTCGCCGATGGCCCACACGTGCGGTGCCGAGGTGGCGCACCGCTCGTCGATGGCGAACCCGCCCCGTGGACCGAGTTCGAGGATCCCCGCTCCGAGTTCGTCCCGCGCTGTGATCCCCGTGGCCGCGACCACCAGGTCCACCTCGAGGTCCTCGCCGGAGGGGAAGCGCAGGACATCTCCCCGGGCCGACCTCTCGAGGGCGCTGGGGCGTTCGCCGAGCCGCAGGACGTATCCCTGACCGCGCAGCAGGCGGTTCAGCGTCCGTCCGCCGAACTCGTCCAGCTGGGCGTTCATGACCCAGGGCCGGGAGTGGACGACGGTGACGTCCGCGCCGAGCACCCGCAAGCCACCGGCCGCCTCCAGTCCCAACAGGCCGCCGCCGATCACGGCCGCGCGTGGAGTGCGCCCGAGCCGCTCGGCCAAGTCCGCCACGTGCTGCCGCAACCGGTCCACGTCCTCGATGGTCCGGTAGACGGTCATGTCCCCGGCCCCGGGGATCGCCGGCCGGGCGGCGTCACTGCCGGTGGCCAGGACCAGCTCGTCCCAGGGCAGGATGGATTCGTCTCCGGCGGCATTCCCGGTACTGCCGACGTTGAGGGCCGTGAGGGTCCGCGCCTCAGGGTCGATCCCGGTGACCCGGCAACCGACGTGCAGCTTGAGGCGGGAGTCCCCGGCCGGCAGGGGCTCCAGGGCCAGTGGGTCCTGGGGATCCGTGAACCGCCGGGACAGCGCCACCCGGTCATAGGGAGCCCAGGGTTCCTCGGCGAAGACCTCGATCCGGAGGTCGTCCCCGCTGCGGGCCAACAGCGCCTCGACCAGCCGATGGGCAGCCGGGCCACCGCCGATCACGGCGATCGTCCGGAGGGCCGGCCGCTCGGTGGTTCGCCCTGTGTGGTGCTCCGCGGATCGCCCTGCGGGCGGTTGGTCGGGCTGCTGGTCGGGTTGCACGGTCATGAGTCCATCCCCTTGCGTCGTAGGCCATCGACGCTACGAGCCGGCGGTTTCCCGGCCGTGTCCCTCGTGTAACGGCTGCATGACGTGGCTCTCACACCGGTGGCCAGGGGCGGGGAGAGCACAACGTTGCACGCGTGAAACATCCCGCGAGACTCACGGAAACAACCGATTCGTACGGTGGGTCCATGACACTCACGGCTGTGCACCCCGCGACCCAACCCGCCACCTCCGCCACCCACGCCACCACCGACTGGCAGCCGGTCTGCCCGCTCGAGGCGCTCGAGCCCCTGTGGGCGGAGGCAGCACTCGTGGACCACGTGCAGGTCGCCGTGGTGCGGCTGCCCTCGGACGAGGTGGTCGCCGTCTCACACTGGGACCCGTATGCGAAGGCGCACGTGATGGCCCGCGGGATCGTCGGCTCCCGGGGCGGCCGCCCCACCCTGACCTCGCCCCTGCACAAGCAGGTCTACGACCTGGCCACGGGGGAGTGCCTCACCGACCCGGCGCTGAGACTGGCCACCTTTCCCGTGCGGGTGCGGGACGGGATCGTCGCTGTCGGACGCCATGAGCAGGCCGCATGACGGAGCAGAATCATGACCAACCGCTCACCCTCGTCGCCGTCTCCCACGGGACCGCGGACCCGGTAGGACAGGCGCGGATCTCCGCGCTCGCCCTGGCCGTCCGGGAGCAGAGCGAAGCCGAGGTCGAGGTCCTGCTGACGCATGTGGACGTCCAGACGCCGCAGGTGGGGGAGGTCCTGGCGGGCCTGCCGGCGGACCGGAGCGCCGTCGTCGTGCCCGTGCTGTTGTCCGGCGGCTACCACGTCAAGGTGGACCTCAGGCGTGCCGCCCAGGGCATCCCCGTGGCCCCCGCGCTGGGTCCGGACGAGCTCCTCGTCGACCTTCTCGCGCGCCGGGCCGTGGACGCCGGGTTCGTGCGCGGGCACCACCAGGTGGTCCTCGGCGCGGCCGGATCCACCGACGCCGGCGCCGTCGCCGACTGCCGCACCGTCGCGTACCGCCTGGCCGAACGGCTCGGCACGCCCGTGGCCGAGGCCTACCTCTCGGCCGCGCAACCCCGGGTCGCGGCCGCCGTCGGGGCCCTGTGCTCTCGAGACCCCCGACGGCCGGTCCTGGTGCTCAGCTACCTCCTGGCGCC